>CAVCGL010000001.1:0-372448 GCA_963601915.1 bacterium
CCTGTCAGGGACAATGATACTTCCGTAATTCGCGGTCCGGCCATAAAGAAGGCGGGATGGTTAAATTCCAATGGAGCAGTGAAGCACACTGCCGCTTGTGAGAAATCCCCGATCTCTGGGGTGCCAAGAAAAAGTACAGAGAAACCATATTTTAAGAAAGGCTGTCAGAATAAAGCATTTGTATCCTTTTCTGCCAGCTTTTATCCATAGATGATTATGGGATTGGAGGCAACCAGATGAAAGAAAACTGGGTTTACCGGCGAGGAGATATTTACCTTGCCAATCTTGGTGTTCCGATAGGATCAAAGCAGGGCGGTGTTCGTCCGGTAGTGGTTCTTCAGAACGATGTCGGCAACTTTTATTCGCCGACGATTACGGTTGCTCCGCTGACAACGAAGATTCAAAAGAAAAGAAGCCAGCCAACACATTATTTCCTTCGGAAGGCAAAAGGGCTGACAAGATCTTCGATGGTATTGGCGGAGCAGCTTGATACATGTGATAAGACCTGTGTGATTCGGTATCTCGGCAAGGTAAGTAAGGGACAGATGCGCGGAATTGATGAAGCTGTGAAAGTGCAGCTTGGATATTATATTCCGGAACAGGCAGAGAAAAAAAGACAAGGCAAATGCCGAAAGGAAGTGAATTATGATGGTGGATAAATTGATTAAGCGTAAAGAAGCCGCTGAGATGTTGGGAATTAGCCTGGACACCTTGGATCATGCAAGAATGGAAGGGCTGATCACTTACGTTCAGTATGTTGAGAATGGCTGTGTTTATTTTACTGAAGTTGGACTTCAGGAGTATATTGCAAGGTCTACACATCGTGCAAGGCCGAAGGATAACAATCCGACTTTCCGAAAGAAGAGAACAGCCAGGAGCGAAATTCGACATCGTTGAGTATTGGCAGGTTATTCGCAATAATGAATATATCAGCTAAAAGTTTGGAGGTGTCGAAGATGGCAAGAAAAAGATATGCGATTCCTCAGTACGGAACCGTCATTATGGCGGGTAAGGAGTATTACCGGACTCGAATTGAGGATGCTGATGGAAAGCGGGTGGCGTTGTATGGCAGAACCCGTGAAGAATTATATGATAAGGTGCTCGAAGCGAGAGAGCAGATTGAGGATAATACATTTCGCAGATCATCCCCCACAGTAAAGGAGTATTGCAAAAAGTGGCTGTTGTTACAATCCGCGCAGGTAAGAGCCACTACTTTGACGGATTACACATCGAAAGTAAACCGGCATATTATAAAGCCTCTGGGTCATATGAATATAGCAGATGTTACAGCGGATGATATTCGTCTGGCACTGGTTCCGGTATCCAAAAAATCAGCGTCTGTGTACAAATCGGTTAATATACTTTATAAGAGCATTTTTGCGGCGGCAAAGGAAAGCAAAGTGATTCAGGACAATCCTACAATTTATTTGTCTGGAAAGAACGGGGGCGTTCCTCAAAAAGAGAAAAACCCTTTGACTGATGATCAGGTGGAGAGATTGCTGGATGCGATAAGAGGATTACCACCGTATGTATTTGTGATGATTGGTTTGTATGCGGGGCTTCGGCGAGAAGAAATTCTTGCATTGCAGTGGGATTCAGTTTTTCTGGATGAAGCAGCACCGTATTTGACAGTGTGCAGAGCTTGGCATACAGAGCACAATCGACCGGTAATAATGTCTGAACTGAAAACAAAGGCTGCTCATCGAGATGTACCGCTTCCTGATTGCCTGGCAAAATGCCTGAGAGAAGCAAAGGAGAATTCCACATCAGACTATGTTGTTGCGAACAGCGAGGGCGAACCGCTTTCATATACGCAGTTTAAGAGGCTCTGGCAGTATATTGTGACCCGAACCGTAAAGGAACGGAGTTACTACCGTTATGAGAATGGAAAACGAGTGAAGCATACGGTGAAACCGGTGCTGGGCGAAAGAGCTGCGCATAATGGAAATGTGGTTTATAGCTTAGACTTTGAAGTGACACCACATTTGCTGCGGCACACTTATATTACAAATCTAATTCACGCATCGGTTGATCCTAAAACAGTACAGTATCTTGCCGGTCATGAGAACAGCAAGATAACGATGGACATTTATGCAAAGGCAAAGTATAACCGACCGGATGAACTGGCGGGCATATTAGAGGATACCTTTACACTGTGGGATGCAGAATAGGCCAGACTGTTTCATGAATGAGATCAAAAAGAGTAGGGATAATCCCTGCTCTTTTTACATATAGCGACATCCTTGAGAACTGGAGCAGCATTCTGGATAATTAAGGAGCAAAGATCAATTTGGATATATCAAGAAACTGGAGGAAGCAATAATGGCAAGAAAAAAAGTAGTGCCGGAATATGGAACAATTATGAAGAGGGGCGTTCAATATTACAGAACACGAATGCAGGATGCGGATGGAAAATGGATTTCGCTATATGCACAGACTCCTGAAGAGCTGTACGATAAATCCATTGAGATGAAGCGCAGTATTGAGGATGAAATATTCCGGAAGAATAATCCGACAGTAGCTGAGTATTGCGAAAAATGGTTGAAGATGCGCTCGGCGAGTGTGCGAGAAAACACATTGAGCGGATATGAGCGCACGATAAGAAAATACATTATTGGAGCTATTGGAGATATGTATATGGATGAAGTGACGACCGATGACCTTCGCTTGCTGCTGGTTCCAATCTCCAAGCAATCAGCTTCCCTGTACAGCAAAATGAATATGCTGATCAAATGTGTTTTCTATTCAGCAGAAGAAAGCAAAATCATCAGTTATAATCCAGCTGCGTCGCTTTCTGCAAAAGGCGGAACCCCAAAGCAGGAAAAGAAGGCATTGACGGATGAGCAGGTGAAAATTCTTCTGGATACAATCAGGGGATTACCACCGTATGTTTTTGTAATGATTGGGTTGTATGCAGGGTTGCGGCGGGAAGAAATTCTTGCACTGCGATGGGATTGTGTTTTCCTGGATGGTGCCACCCCATATATTTCGGTACGGCGAGCATGGCGTTCTGTAAATAATCGTCCGGTAATTTCAACAGAATTAAAAACGCCAGCAGCCAAAAGGGACATTCCCATTCCGGGCAAGTTGGTGGAATGTTTGAAAGAGGCAAAAGAAAAGTCAAAATCGGAATATGTGATCTCGGACAGGAATGGTAACGCTCTGGCTGAATCTCAGTTCGTGAGGGTGTGGAAGTACATAGCAGTTCGTTCTACGGAAGAACGCTGCTATTACACCTATGTGAATGGGCAGAAGATTAAGCATGTGGTAAAGCCGAAGCTTGGTGAGCATCAGCCGAACAATCCGAAGTTGATATATACGATGGATTTTCAAGTGACACCGCATCAATTGCGTCACACTTATATCACGAACCTGATTTATGCTTCGGTTGATCCTAAAACCGTACAGTATCTTGCCGGACACGAAAACAGCAAGGTGACTATGGATATTTACGCTAAAGTCAAGTATAATAAACCTGCCCAATTACATGGGGTGATCAACAGAGCAATCGACACATCAAAAAAAGATTAGGGTTAAAATCCGACAAAAGCCTACAAAATCGTGGGTTTAAGAACTGGTGGACGAAGAGCAAAAAGCTTGAAAAACCGCGTAAAATCAAGCAAAATCGAGCTTCGGTTTCGTGAAGTACGGCCTGAAGGCTGCACGTCGCGCTCCGCAGTTCTCCAAGAGATAATTTCAAATATTATTTCTGCAACAATTGCAAAAGCAAAACCGCCGTTTCCGCAAGGATTCGGCGGTTTTTTTGTATTTATTTGACTAGTTTAAATGGGATGATATGATTCTTGTCCTTTATTTGTCCCTTAAAAAAGTGCGATGCTCTTCCCAGCGGCGCGGGAATTTGGTACAATAAACTAGCATAGAACGGAGGGACTTGTATGACGATTACAGAAATTGCGCAGCTCGCGAATGTGTCCAAGGCGTGCGTGTCGCGGTATTTCAATCATGGATATGTCAGCGAGGAGAAAAAGGAAAAAATCCGCAAAGTCGTGGAACAGACCGGATATGTGCCCAACCGTGCTTCTCAGCAGACCACACCGGGCAAAAGTCCGACCGTTGGCATTGTCATTCCGAAAATCAGTTCCGAGAGCATTTCGCGTATGGTCGCAGGCATTTCGCAGGTGCTCAATCGAGCGGGCTATCGGATGCTGCTTGCCAATACGGAAAATAGTGTGGAAAAAGAGCTGCAATATCTGAAATCGTTTCAGCAGGATGAATTGACTGGCGTGATCTTTAGCGCCACGATTTTGACCGACGAGCATATCCGCTTGCTGCAATCTATGCGGATGCCGATTGTCATTGTATCGCAGGAGGTAGAGGGATTTTCCTGTGTGTTCCATGACGATTACGGTGCTTCCGCTGCGATGACAGAACGATTGATTCAGGCGGGACATCGGAACATCGGTGCGATTATGGTCACTTCTGAGGATCGCGCTGCCGGAGATTCTCGTATGCATGGCTATTTGGATACGCTGCAGCGAAATCAAATGGAGCTGCTGGAACGTCGTGTGACGTATTCGGAATTTACGCTGGAATCCGGCTATGATGCCGCGCAAAAGCTGCTGGAACAAGCGCCGGAGATTGACGGCATTGTGTGTGCCACAGACACCATTGCCATCGGTGCCATGCAGTATTTGAAGGGAATTGGCAAGCGCATACCGGAAGACATCGGTATTACCGGAATTGGACACTCGCGCATGACGGAAATCGTGGAGCCAAATCTCACAACCGCCCATCTGTTTTACAAGTCTACCGGCATGGAGGGCGCGGATATGCTGGTCAAGATGATAGAGAGCGGCATTGACATGAAGAAAAAATTAAAAATGGGTTTTGAAGTCATTGAACAGGAAACCTGTTGAGACGGGAAGACATTCTCTCTATATGAGAGGGTGTCTTTTGTTTTACTCCTATGTGAAACTTAGTTTCATATGGGAGGATTTCTCAAAATTACACCAAAAGAAGCAAAACACCTCGACAAAACAGGAATAAAACCGCACGGTTTGGAGATTGTTTGGGCAATATGCACGAAAAAATGTGAAATTTTTGTGAAATCAAACGCTTGAAAAACTGGAAAAATCTGATATACTGTGTAACAGAAAGATGAAACATTTCATATAAAGTTTCATAATAGTTTCACAAAGAGATAGGATGAATGGAGGTTCGCTTGATGGATTACAAAAAAGCGGCAGCCGAGACGATACAGTATATCGGCGGCAAAGACAACATTGTGTCCGCGGCACACTGCGCAACGCGCTTGCGGCTGGTCATCGCAGACAATACCAAGGTAAACAAAGAAGCGCTGGAGGACGCAGAGGGCGTGAAGGGTGTGTTTGAGGCATCCGGTCAGCTGCAGATTATCTTTGGCACAGGCGTCGTAAACAAAGTATACGATGAATTCATTGCGATAGCAGGCATCACCGCGGCATCGAAGGAAGAGGTCAAGCAGGCAGCAGCCAGCAAAGCCAATCCGTTCCAGCGGTTTATCAAGACACTGGGCGACATTTTTGTGCCGATTATTCCGGCCATTGTAGCTTCCGGCTTCTTGATGGGCATCATGGAATCGCTGAACTTCTTGATTAACAATGGTTACATCCATATGTCCAACGAAAGCTCGCTGTTTGTGCTGGCCAGCATGTTCTCGAACACAGCGTATGTGTTTCTGCCGGTGCTGATTGGCTTCTCCGGTGCGAAGGTATTTGGCGGCAATCCGTTCCTTGGCGGCGTCATCGGTATGATTATGGTGCATCCGAATCTGCAAAATGCATGGACGATGACGGGCGGCGTAAACGAATACCTAGACGTATTTGGACTATGGAAAGTACCGCTTGTTGGCTATCAGGGACATGTTATTTCGGTTATCATCGCTGTATTTGTCATGGCGAATATTGAAAAGTGGCTGCACAAGCGTGTGCCGGCAATGCTGGACTTGTTTGTCACCCCGCTGGTATCCGTCTTTGTGACCGGTTTCCTGACCATGACCATGATCGGACCGGCATTCAATATTGTAGAGAGCAGCATTATTAACGGCATTCAGACGTTGATTTCTCTGCCGTTTGGCATTGGTTCGCTGGTTATGGGTGCGCTGTATGCCCCGACGGTTGTCACAGGTATTCATCACATGTATACCATTATTGACCTCGGACAGATTAAGGAATTTGGTTGTACTTACTGGCTGCCGCTGGCATCCTCTGCGAATATCGCACAGGGCGCAGCTGCACTGGCTGTCGCACTGAAAACCCGCGATCAGAAGCTCAAGGCAATGGCACTGCCGTCCTCTCTGTCTGCATTTATGGGCATTACAGAACCGGCAATCTTTGGTGTCAATCTGCGATTCTTCCGCCCGTTCGTATGCGCATGCATCGGCGGCGGCGGCGGCGCAATGTTCGCATCCATTACTTCTCTGGGTGCCACCGGCACCGGCGTGACAGGTATTTTTGGTATCCTGCTGTGCCTCAATGCGCCGGTTAAGTACATTCTGATGTTTGCGATCTCTGCAGGCGTAGCTTTTGCGCTGTCTTGGATGTTTGGATATAAGAACGCACCGCAGACGGCAAACGGTGCACCGGAAACAACAAAAGAAACACTGGAGACAGCACCGATATTCACAGAGCCGAAGGAAGCACAGGGCGAGCTGAATATTCTGTCTCCGATGCAGGGCAAGGCAGTGAGCTTGGCAGATACTGGCGATGACACATTTGCCGCAGAGGTTCTCGGCAAGGGCGCGGCGATTGAGCCGAGCGAAGGCAAGGTATATGCACCGTTTGATGCAACCGTGGAAACGCTGATGGGTCATGCCGTTGGTTTGACCGGCGAAAATGGCGTGGAGATGCTCATTCATATTGGTATTGATACGGTTCAGCTGGATGGCAAGCATTATACCCCGCATTGCACAGAGGGACAGCAGGTAAAGGCTGGCGATCTGCTGATGGAATTTGATATGGCGGCCATTCAGGCGGAAGGCTTTAAAACCATTACGCCGGTTATCGTGACCAATGCCGATGACTATGCAGACGTTTTGACACATATTGGCAAGCAGACAAAAGCAGGTGAAACCCTGCTAACAGTGAAAAAATAATTTCAATCCATACTTTAGGAGGCAATCATATGCAGACAAAGCGAGAGGAACTCAAGCAGAAAATTCTCAAGGCAGAGGCAGAAGCAGGTGCACAGAGAGCGAAGGATCCCTATCGTTTCGGTTTTCATTTGATGCCTCCTTCTGGCTGGATGAATGACCCAAATGGTCTGTGCTGGTATCAGGGCGAATATCATGTCTTTTATCAGTACAGCCCGTTGGATGCCCACAGAGGACAGATTTTCTGGGGACATTGGAGCAGCCCGGATATGCTCTCGTGGACACAGCATCCGGTCTTTCTGTATCCGACCGATGCTTGGGATAAAAACGGCGTGTATTCCGGTTCCGGACTGGCAGAAAAAGACGGCTTGTATCTGTATTACACCGGCAATGTCAAGCATCCCGGCAATTATGATTATATCTATGAGGGACGCGGACACAATGTCGGCTTGGCAATCACACGCGATGGCATCACGGCGGACAGCAATCGTTGTATTTTAGAAAATAAGGATTACCCGCAAAATCTCAGCTGTCATGTACGAGATCCAAAGGTATGGAAACAGGACGGCGCGTATTACATGGTGCTCGGTGCACGCACCAGACAGGATGTCGGTGAAATCCTCGTGTTCACCTCCGAGGATAAACTGCACTGGAAGCATTTGAATACGATTCAGACTCCACAGCCGTTCGGATTCATGTGGGAATGCCCGGATTTGTTCTGTGTCGATGGACAATGGATTGTCATGACCTCTCCGCAAGGCATTGCGCACGAGAAGTATCGGTATCAAAATGTGTACTCCTGCGGATACTTCCCGCTGTATGGCGATTTTCGTTCCGCATACACCTTGGGCGACTATCAGGAATTGGATGCCGGGTTTGACTTCTATGCGCCACAGACCTTTGAAGCACCGGATGGCCGACGGATTTTGCTCGGCTGGATGGGTATGCCGGATGCCGACTATACCAATCCGACGGCAGATTGGAGCGGCTGGCAGCACGGCATGAGCGTACCGCGTGAGCTGCATTGGAATGGCGAACGACTGACAGCGCAGCCAATCGAAGAATTACAGCAGCTGCGGACAGACGGCAAACATCAAAAGTTCCAGGGAACTGCGACAGTAGAGACTGGTGACATGGCAGAACTGCGCATCCGCAATACAGGCGAACACCTGCGCATTGCGATAGGAAGCAGTGCTGTGATAGAATGGTCACAGGGATTGCTGTCTCTGACGCTCAGCGAGCAGGCAGGATATGGCAGAACCAAACGATATATCCAGACACAGAAATTGGACACCCTGCATCTTTTGATGGACACTTCTTCGTTGGAGCTGTTTGTCAATGGCGGCGAACAGACCATGACGACGCGCATGTATCCGCAGGGTGAGGAACAGAAAAACAGAACGATTACCCTGCACGGCGAGGGAGAAGTGCAAAGCGATGCGCTTCAGCCGATGACATTTCACTGGGCGCAGGCATAACGGGAGGAAGCAGATATGAAAAAAGTCACAGCGATTGGCGAATTGCTCATTGATTTTGTACCGCAGCAAAAGGGCTGCGCACTCAAAGAAGTCACCCATTTTGAGCGTGTAGCAGGCGGTGCTCCTGCCAATGTCGTCACAGCGGTCAGCCGTCTCGGCGGACGCGGCGCCATGATTTCTCAGGTCGGAGAAGATGCCTTTGGCGAGCATATTTGTGATGTGCTGACCGGCAACGGCGTGGATACCTCGTATGTTTTTCACACGAAACAAGCGAATACAGGTCTGGCCTTTGTCTCTCTGGATGCCGACGGAAACCGAGAATTTTCCTTTTTCCGCAATCCGAGTGCAGACCTGTTTCTCTCTCCGGAGCAGATTACGCAGGGTATGCTGGAAGATACCGCGATTGTCCATTTTTGTTCGGTCGATCTAGTGGACTGGCCGGTGAAGAAAGCGCACGAAAAGCTCATTCAGCTGGCGCAGGAGAAAAACTTACTGGTCAGCTTTGACCCCAACGTACGGCTTCCGCTGTGGGATTCTGCCGAAGCATGTCAGAAAACCATTCGGGAATTTTTGCCGCTGGCGGATATTATCAAGCTGTCTGATGATGAAGTAGAGTTTGTCACGGGCTGCCGCAGCGAATTGGAAGCAGTGCATCAGCTGCTGCAGGGCAAGTGCCGCATGGTCATTCTGACCAAGGGCGCGAACGGCTCCAGCGTATATACGCGCACGACTTCTGCCCACACTCCGGCGCGAAAAGTCGAAAAAGTCGTGGATACGACCGGCGCAGGCGATTCATTTGCCGGTTCCTTCCTGTTTCAGCTTGCACGGGCTGGCTATGGCGTTGCGGATTTGGATACCATTAGCGAACAGGAATTGACAGAATTTTTGAACTTCTCTGCGGACTATGCCGCTTTGACCATTGGAAAGATGGGCGCGGCGATGGCGAGCATGGAGGAAATGGAGCAAGTGTACGGGAAATAAGTAAGCCAGTTTACTTCCTTCTCTACTTCCCACTTTTTTACTGTTTTTGATGAAAATTGACACAGGTAAGAATAGAAACACATAAATTTAGAATTGCTCTATATGCACTAAAAAATATAAAAAAGCCCCTGAAAGTTCTTGGATGATAACTTTCAGGGGCTTTTATGTTTAGAAATGTATTGGAGCAGGTAACGGGAGTCGAACCCGCTTATGCAGCTTGGGAAGCTGCCGTTCTACCGGTGAACTATACCTGCGTACCATATGTATGATAGCACAGGGGCGGGGCGATTGCAAGCGAAAAATGGGTGTTGATTTAGGACATACTGTATAGTATAATACATTTAGAGAGTATTTGCAAAGAAACCGTGCATGTACAGGAGGATGGGAACATGGCAGCACAGAAGGAAGACCGCAGAATCCGAAGAACCAAACGGCTGCTGCGCCAGGCACTGGCGGAGATTATGAACGAGAAGGAATTCAAAGACATTACCGTCAAGGAAATTACGGATCGGGCAGATCTCAACCGCGGTACGTTCTATTTCCATTATACCGACACCTATGACCTGCGCAATCAGATCGAAGATGAGCTGGTCGAGGAACTGAAGGAAGCGATTGCAGAGTTTCAGCCGACCAAGGCGGAGTTTTCGCTGCGCCCGATGCTGAAAAAGGTCTTTGATTATGTACAGAGTCAGAGATTTTTGTTCCGCACGTTTTTTCGGAGCAGCTCAAACAGCGGGCTGCAAAATAAAGTCATGACTGTCGTGGAGGAGGTCATTGACAATACGCGCAATGTACTGGAAATCAACGAGAGCGAAAAGAGCAGACATTACCACAGCCGCTTTATGTCGAGCGGTGTTATGGGCTGTGTCAATCTTTGGCTGGAGGACAGCAATGAAATGGCGATGGATGTTCTTGTCGATGAGCTGGACGAGATGTTCCAGTGCGTTCTCAAGGGATAAATGGGAGAGGCGGCAATATTTGCCGCCTCTTTGTGTGTCTGTGTCAGTCGGAGACCATGCGGTCTACCGTGTCTGCTGCCTCGTGTGCGGCACGGCTGACCATACCGGCGGTATGATGGGCGGTACGGGAGACCGAACGGCTAAGATCGGTTCCGGCAAGACGATAATTGACCGCCATGACAGCGGCGGCCGCTCCGGCAAGTCCGGTGACAACGCCGACGGCAAACATTCCAGAGTTCATAACATGCAACCACCTTTCCTCGCGTTTTGTCGAAAGTTTGCCCGAAAATCCGCAAAAATATGCGGAAAATCGCTGGAAAAACTTGCTGTTGAATAAGATTTGACACTTGAACAAAATTTTTTGGAAAAAAAGTGCCATCCTGTGCATTCCGACGGGAAGTTTGGCGAAGAATCCGGTTTACAAAAATTTAAAGAAGGTATATAATAAATAGCAGAGAATATGCACCTTTAAGCTGTTCCTGTGAGTTCAGCAAGGCGTTTGGATAAAGTTGATTGAGAGCACACGGTAGCTATACCCATACTCGCTCTGTAGATTTTCGGTTTCCCGCCACAGGTGCGAGAAGCCGTTTTTTGTTGTTCGACAGAAGGAAGGGCAGCGATGGAGCAGAAAAAAGCCGAGATTATGGACGAGGGCGCGATGCGGCGGGCAATTAACCGCATTTCGTATGAAGTCATTGAGCGCAATCATGGTGCCGTCGATTTGGTGCTCGCTGGAATCCGCACGCGCGGCGTGTATCTGGCGGAGCGTGTGGCAGATAAAATTGCAGAGGTAGAAGGCACGCGGCCGCAGGTCATCTCCCTGGACATCACCGGCTTCCGGGATGACCACCCGGAGGATGCTATCGCCTGTCAGCTGCCGGAAATCGACGACATTTCCAAAAAGACAGTGCTGATTGTCGATGATGTCCTGTCCACAGGACGCACGGTTCGCGCGGCGATGGAAGCGGTGCTGCATATGGGACGCGCCCAGCGCATTCAGCTGGCAGCCCTCATAGACCGCGGACATCGAGAACTGCCGATTCGTCCGGACTTTGTCGGAAAAAATTTACCGACTTCCCGATCTGAATTGGTGCGGGTATATGTAAAAGAATATGACGGAAAAGACAGCGTGGTTATTTTGACCGGCGCACAATCCGTTTGAATGAGTAAGACCACGAACACAGGAGGAAAAGAGTCATGTCCGTAAATACACTGGTTCGCAAGATCCGTGAGAAGAATAATCCGACCGTTGCCGGTCTGGATGCGCGTCTGGAGTATATTCCGGCGTATATCACCGAAAAGTACACCGCACAGTATGGCAAGACCCTCAAGGCTGCTGCTGCCAGCATGATGGAGTTCAACAAGGGCCTGATTGATGCCCTGCACGACATCGTACCGGCAATCAAGCCGCAGGCGGCATATTATGAGCTGCTGGGACCGGAAGGTGCGATTGTTCTGCGCGATACCATCGCATATGCACATGAGAAGGGCATGTACGTCATCGCGGACATCAAGCGAAATGACATCGGCGCAACCGCAACCGCCTATGCACAGGCATATCTGGGCGAGAGTGAAGTATGTGGCGAGAGCCTGCCGGTATACAACTGTGATTCGTGCACTGTCAATGCCTATCTGGGCACCGACGGCATCACGCCGTTCCTCAATGAGTGCGAAGCACGCGACCGCGGCATCTATGTCCTGGTTAAGACCTCGAACAAGTCCTCCGGCGAGTTCCAGAACAAGCTGATGGGCGATCAGCCGCTGTACGTTCGCATGGCAGAAAAGGTTGCCGAGTGGGGTGAAGGTCTGATGACCGAATGCGGCTATTCGCAGGTCGGCGCGGTTGTCGGCGCAACCTATCCGGAAGAGCAGAAGATCATCCGTCAGATTATCCCGCACAGCTATTTCCTCGTACCGGGCTACGGCGCACAGGGCGCAACCGCCAAGGACATCGCCAATGCATTCAATGACGACGGCCTGGGTGCAATTGTCAACTCTTCTCGCGGCATCATGTGTGCTTGGAAGAAGTGCGATCTGGATTATCAGGAAGCAGCACGCAAGGAAGCCATTCGTATGCGTGATGACATCGTAAGTGCAATCAAGTAAGTCAAAATTTTTTTGATATAGATAGTAGAAACAATATCGTTTGAATAGAAGAGGAGTGTTTGGAACTTGAAGAAGGCCTATCTCCTGCTGGCTGACGGCACGCTGTTTGAAGGCGTCAGCGTCGGTGCAGAGGGCGCATCTATTGCGGAAATCGTATTCAATACCGGCATGGCAGGCTACCAGGAAGTCCTGACCGACCCGTCCTACTATGGACAGTCTGTCTGCATGACCTATCCGCTCATCGGCAACTATGGTCTCAATGCAGAGGATTTTGAGTCGCGCAAGTGCTGGGTTTCCGGCTTTATTATGCGTGAAGCATGTGCATATCCGTCTAACTGGCGCTGTGATCGCTCGCTGGATGAATACCTCAAGAGCGAGGGCATCGTTGGTCTGGCTGGCATTGATACCCGCCGCCTGACCCGCATCCTGAGAAACAGCGGCGTTATGAACGGCATTCTGTATTCTGAAGGCTATGAGCCGACAGAGGAGCAGATTGCAGAAATGAAGGCATACAAGGTAACCAATGCGGTAAAGACGGTTACCATTTCCGAGCCGAAGGTTTATCCGACCACCGCAGAGACTCAGAAGCATCGCGTGGCTCTGCTGGATTTCGGCGTCAAGCGCAACATTCGCCGGGAACTGTGTGCCCGCGGCTGTGAAGTTACCGTTCTGCCGGCATACACCAAGCCGGAAGACATTCTGAACGGCGGCTACGACGGCATCATGCTCTCCAACGGCCCTGGCGATCCAGAGGAGAACACCGAGATTATTGAAAATCTGAAGGTACTGACCAAGTCCGGTATGCCGATCTTTGGCATCTGTCTGGGTCATCAGTTGCTGGCTCTGTCCATCGGCGCAAAGACCAAGAAGATGGTCTTTGGTCATCGCGGCGTCAACCATCCGGTCAAGGATCTGGCACACGACCGTACCTATATCACCAGCCAGAACCACGGCTATGCTGTTTTGGGCGAGACCGTCAATCCGGAAATCGCTCGTGTCAGCCACATTAACATCAACGACAATACCTGTGAGGGCATCGAGCATCTGCATGCGCCGATCTTCACTGTTCAGTATCATCCGGAGGTCAAGCCGGGTCCGGAGGACACGGCATATCTGTTCGATCAGTTTATTGCACTCATGGATGAGAAGAAAGGAGGCGCTCAGTAATGCCGCTGCGCAAGGATATTCATAAGGTAATGGTACTGGGCTCCGGCCCGATTGTCATCGGTCAGGCTGCTGAGTTCGACTACGCAGGCACACAGGCTTGCCGTGCTCTGCGCGAGGAAGGTCTGGAAGTCGTACTGGTAAACTCCAATCCGGCTACCATCATGACCGATAAGGCCATGGCAGATAAGGTATATATCGAGCCGATGACCATTCCATGTGTGGAAGAAATCATCAAGAAAGAGCGTCCGGACTCGATTCTGCCGACACTGGGCGGTCAGACCGGCCTGAACATCGCGATGGATCTGGTAGCAAGCGGATTCCTCGATGAGTACGGCGTGAAGCTGCTGGGCGCAAACCCGACTACCATTGATAAGGCAGAAGACCGCCAGATGTTTAAGGACACCATGGAGAAGATCCATGAGCCGATTATCGCATCCAAGGTTGTACACACCGTAGAAGATGCCGTTGCATTTACCGAGGAGATCGGTCTGCCGGTTATCATTCGTCCGGCATATACGCTCGGCGGCACCGGCGGCGGTATTGCCTATACTTGGGACGAACTGCGTGAAATCGCAGCTTCCGGTATCATGTACTCTCGTGTAGACGAAATTCTGGTCGAGAAGTGCATTGCAGGCTGGAAGGAAGTCGAGTACGAAGTCATGCGTGACGGCAAGGGCAATGTCATCACGGTTTGTAACATGGAAAACATTGACCCGGTCGGCGTACACACCGGCGACTCCGTCGTTGTTGCACCGAGCCAGACGCTGTGTGACCATGAGTACCAGATGCTGCGTACATCTGCCCTCAAGATCATCACCGAGCTGGGCATTGAGGGCGGCTGTAACGTACAGTTTGCTCTGCATCCGGATTCCTTTGAGTATGCCGTTATTGAGGTAAACCCGCGTGTATCGCGTTCCTCTGCGCTGGCATCCAAGGCAACCGGTTATCCGATTGCAAAGATCGCAGCAAAGATTGCCGTTGGCTATGGTCTGGACGAGCTGACCAATGCCGTTACCGGCAAGACCGCTGCTTGCTTCGAGCCGACGCTGGACTACTGCGTTGTCAAGTTCCCGCGCTGGCCGTTTGATAAGTTCGTATACGCAGATAAGACGCTGGGCACCCAGATGAAGGCAACCGGCGAAGTTATGGCAATCTCCAACAGCTTCGAGGGCGGCATGATGAAGGCTGTTCGCTCCATCGAAATGAAGGTAGATTCGCTGTATATGCCGTTGATTGGCAAGCTGAGCGACGAAGAAGTCATCGAAAAGGTAAAGACCTGTGACTTCGAGCGCATTTTCTCCATCTGCGAGGCGTTCCGCCGCGGCATCATGACCATCGATGAGGTTCACGAGATCACCAAGATTGACGAGTGGTTCCTCAATGGCTTCATGCGCATTATCGACATGGAGCACGCGCTGGAAAATGCAGAAGAGCTGACACCGGAGCTGTATCTGGCAGCAAAGAAGTTTGGCTTTACCGATAAGGTCATTGAGCGTCTGCACGGCAAGCCGGTTGGCGAGCTGTCCCGTCTGCCGGTATACAAGACGGTTGATACCTGTGCCGCAGAGTTTGAGGCAGAGACCCCGTACTACTACTCCACCTATGACGAGGAAACTGAGGTCAAACCGGCTACCGGTAAGAAGAAGATCATGGTTCTGGGTTCCGGCCCGATTCGTATCGGTCAGGGTATCGAGTTCGACTACTGCTCGGTACATTCTGTATGGGCACTGCAGGAGCTGGGCTGCGAGACCATCATCGTAAACAACAACCCGGAGACCGTATCCACCGACTTTGACACTGCAGACCGTCTGTATTTCGAGCCGCTGACACCGGAAGATATTACCGGCATTGTCAATGCAGAAAAGCCGGACGCTGCTATCGTACAGTTCGGCGGTCAGACAGCCATCAATCTGGCAGAGCATGTAGAATCTCTGGGCGTGCCGATTCTGGGCACACCGGCATGGAGCATCGACGCTGCCGAGGATAGAGAAAAGTTTGACGTCATCCTGAATAAGACCGGTATTCCGCGCGCAAAGGGCGACACCGTATTTACAGAAGAAGAAGCTGTCGAGGTTGCGGATCGTCTGGGCTATCCGGTACTGGTTCGTCCGTCTTATGTATTGGGCGGTCAGGGCATGGAAATCGCTTACAAGGAAGCAGACATCCGTGAGTATATGCGCGTCATCACCCGTACCAAGATTGAAAATCCGGTACTGGTCGATAAGTATCTGATGGGTCGAGAGATCGAAGTTGACGCGATCTGCGACGGCGAGGACATTCTGATTCCGGGTATCATGGAGCATATGGAGCGCGCTGGTATCCATTCCGGTGACTCGATTTCCGTTTATCCGTCCATCACGATTGAAGAAAAGCACAAGGAAACCATCATTGACTATACCAAGAAGCTGGCAAAGGAACTGGCAGTTATCGGTCTGGTTAACATTCAGTTCGTTTTGTACAACGATGAAGTATATGTCATCGAGGTAAATCCGCGTTCTTCTCGTACCATTCCGTATATTTCTAAGATCACCGGCGTGCCGATGGTTGATTTGGCTACCCGCTGCATGTTCGGCGAAAAGCTGAAGGACATGGGCTGGGGCACCGGTCTGTATCCGGAAGGCGGCCATTACGCAGTAAAGGTTCCGGTATTCTCGTTCCAGAAGCTGCGTGATCTGGATACCCAGCTTGGACCGGAGATGAAGTCCACTGGTGAGGTCCTGGGCGTATCCACCTCGTTCCGCGAGGCACTGCTCAAGGGTATGATGGGCGCAGGCTACCAGATGAAGAAGAAGGGCAAGGTTCTGATTTCTGTCCGTGATGCGGACAAGCAGGAAATCATCAATATTGCCGAGCGTTTTGCCGAGCTGGGCTTTGATCTGTATGCAACCAGCGGTACGGCAAACGTCCTCAACCGCCACATGGTAGCAACCAATTCGGTACGCAATGTCGATGAGCCGTCCCCGAACATGATTGACCTGATTGAGTCCGGCGAAATTGATTACGTCATCGCAACCTCTGTCAAGGGCCGTCATCCGGAGCTTGGCTCGGTTAAGATCCGCCGCTCGACGGTAGAACATGCCATCCCGTGCCTGACTGCTATTGATACGGCATCGGCACTGCTGCGCTGCCTGGAGGGCGATACCCGCATCCAGTCCTGCGAGCTGGTTGACATCAACACCGTGCATCTGAAGTAAGTAAGATATTATTCACATAAAAAAGAGATCACCGCGAGGTGGTCTCTTTTTGTCATGAATTGGGAACAGGTGTCAGAATGAGTTGCAAAAGGATATACTGTATGGTATATTGTACATATAAATGGGATGATAAAAGGGATTATCACAAAAGGAAAAGAAAAAGCTAAAAAAGAACGAGGAATTTTGGAAAAGTGCTAGAAAGAATACAGAAATGGTCATTGAAAATATGCTAACAGCTTCTGGAAATTTAGACGGTTACAAAATTCAGTTTGAATGGGAACAGGCGTCTTGAGCAAATAAAAAGAGATCACCGCGAGGTGATCTCTTTTTGCATCTATGCATTTTTTACTTGGCAATCAGACCAAAGTACAGCAGAACCAGCACGCCGAGGACGATACGGTAGTAGCCGAATACCTTGAAATCATGCTTGCGAATGTAGTTCATCAGGAAGCGGATGACGAAAACAGACACGATAAACGCGGTGATGGTACCAATCAGCATGACGGCGATCTGTGTGCCGGTGTAGTTGAGACCATACTTTATCATCTTGAGTCCGCTGGCACCCAGCATGACCGGAATCGCAAGGAAGAAGGAAAATTCCGCGGCAACCGAACGGTCACAGCCGAGGAATACCGCGCCGAGAATCGTCGAACCCGAACGGGATGTGCCAGGAATCAGCGAGAGCATCTGGAACACGCCGACACAAAAGGCTTTCTTGAATGACAGGGTTTCCAGAGAGGTAGTTGTTGGCGTTGGGTGGGAGTTTTCCAGAACAATGAACAAAATACCGTAGACGATCAGGGCAATGGCGATAACAATCGGGCCGTACAGCAGGTCGTGAATCAGATCGTCAAACAGAACACCGGCAACACCGGCAGGAATGCACGCGATGATGACCTTTTCCCACAGAGACCATGTCTGCCGCTTTTGCTTTTCATTCTTGTTTTTTGAGAATGGGTTTAATTTATCAAAGTACAAAACCAGCACAGCGAGGATGGAACCAAATTGAATGACGACAAAGAACATATCCGTGAAGTCTTTGGGGAAATTCAGCTGTAAAAATTCATCGACCAGCAGCATATGGCCGGTAGAAGATACCGGCAGCCATTCTGTGATGCCCTGCACGATACCTAAAATGAATGATTTGATGAGTTCAAATATCATAGTATCTCCTTTTTCCGCATGAAATATTCGTTAGCAGTATACCGCATTCCCGAAGAAAAGTAAAGAGAAATGCTTCTCTTTGCGGTTTTCTGGTACTAGTATAGCATATTTGACCTAACGGAGGATAAAACAAAACATAAATAATTTCTAAAGTTTGTATGTGCTTGCGCAGAGAGCAAAAATATGGCATACTAAACGTGATTGATGGAGAAAGAAGGAAGAATCGGCATGGATTTGAAGCATCGTCTGCTGTGGGAGACATTTGGATATACGGAATTTCGTCCGGGACAGCTCAAACTCATTGATGCGATGCTCGCAGGACGAGATGTCCTCGGCGTGATGCCGACCGGTGCGGGAAAATCCATTTGCTATCAGATGGCAGGGATGCTGCTGCGCGGCGTGACGCTGGTCATTTCTCCGCTGATTTCCCTGATGCAGGATCAGGTGGCGTCTTTGCAGCGGGCAGGGATTTCCGCCTGTTTTATCAACAGCTCGCAGTCTCCGGAGGAACGCAGCCATGCCCTTGCGGCGGCGTCTGCGGGACGATGTAAGCTCATTTATATCGCACCGGAGCGATTGGAAATCCTGCAATTCCATGATATGCTGCAGCGACTAAAGATTTCTATGGTCGCAGTGGATGAAGCGCACTGTATTTCCCAGTGGGGACATGATTTTCGTCCGAGCTATCGAAAAATTCCGCAGTTTTTGGACAGTTTACCGGAGCGGCCGGTGATTTCTGCGTTTACTGCGACGGCAACGGCGCAGGTGCGCGAAGATATTATCCAGTCGCTGCATTTACAGCAGCCGGAACGATTGGTCACGAGCTTTGACCGCCCGAATTTGTATTATGAGGTGCGCAGACCGCACGACAGAGAGATCCAGCTGCTCCGCTTTGTGCAGGAGCATCAGAACGAATGCGGCATTATTTACTGCCTGACACGCAAAAAGACCGAAGAATTGGCGCAATATTTGTGTGATAATCAGTTGCCTGCGGCGGCATATCATGCAGGACTGGACACGGCGACGCGCCGTTCCGTACAGCAGAAATTTTTGTGTGGAGAACTTCCGGTCATCACGGCGACCAATGCGTTTGGCATGGGTATCAATAAGGTGGATGTCCGATTTGTCGTGCATTTCGGTATGCCGCGCAATTTGGAGAGCTATTATCAGGAGGCGGGCAGAGCAGGACGCGACGGCAAGCCTGCACACTGTCTGATGCTGTTTGACGAAGCGGATATTGGACTGCATGAGTATTTGATTCGGCAGGACCCGGAGAATCCGGCACTGACCGATGAAAAGGTCGAGTGGCTGAAAAAGCAGAATCTGCGGAGACTGGATCAAATGAAACGGTATGTGTTTACCGATCAGTGTTTGCGGCAGCACATCTTGGCGTATTTTGGGCAGGAAGCCCCGGACTTTTGCGGCCTGTGCAGCAATTGCGAGAGCACAAGCGTAGAAAAAGACATCACGATAGACGCACAGAAAATCCTATCCTGTGTGTATCGCGTCAAAGAACAATGCGATGCCGAGCAGCTGTGCTGTATTTTGCGCGGTGAATCGAATACGGGATATGACAGCGTGTCAACGTTTGGAATTATGAAGACCAGCAGCCGCGAGGAAATTTTGACGGAAATTCATCGGCTCGTCAGCATTGGATGCTTGGTGCGGCAGGAAAATCCCTCTCGCCTCAGTTTGACTGCGGCGGCAAAACCGATTTTGTTTGAGAAAAAGTTCGTGACCATTCGGGTGCGGGCGGATATATCGGCACAGGAGCAGCGGATCGTGCGCGAAAGCCGCACATCCAATGACCCAAAGCTGTCGCGGGCACTGCGGGAGTTTCGCAAAGAGGTGGCAGTTTTGCAGGGAAAACCGGCATCCGCTGTCTTTTCAGACAAGATTTTGGAACGACTGGTGCAGCAGCGTCCGGAGACCATGGAGCAGATGGAACCAATCGTAGGGTGCGCGCACTTGCGCCAACGCGACAAGGACAGACTGCTGCAAATGTTACGAGATCATTAAAAATGCGAAAAAAGAGATGCAAAATAAAATCGCTTGTGGTATACTATGTATAAATCATCTGTACGAGGTGAAGGATATGAAAAAAGGATTATGGATTGCCGTTCTCTCGATGGGCGGTGTTATCGCAGCGATTGGCTCGGCACTGATTGCGCTGGGTGTTGTCGGTGTCAAACAGGCAGACGATCTGGATGACGTAAAATTTTAATGGAATAATAACAAGAGGCAATGGAGCAGACGAAAGCGTCTGCTCTGTTTTTTTATGCAAGAAAGGGGAGCACAATGACTCAGATGATGATTGGCGTGACGCCGTTATACGACGTACAACGCGACAGTATTTGGATGATTCCGGGGTATTTGGATGGCATTACGCAGGCGGGCGGTATTCCGGTAATTTTTCCGCTGGACTGTGGCCCGAAACAGCTGCACCAGCTGTTTGACATGGTAGACGGCGTTTTGTTCACTGGCGGGCAGGATGTTGATCCGGCGCTGTACGCAGAGAGCCGCAGAGACTACTGCGGGGAAATTTGCCAAAAGCGCGATATTATGGAACAGGAGCTGCTGCAGCTGTGCCGCATTCATCAAAAGCCGGCCTATGGCATTTGCCGCGGTATCCAGCTGTTTAATGTGGCGCTGGGCGGCACGCTGTATCAAGATTTGGAGCGGGAGATGTCCTGTGAAATCAAGCATTGCATGGCGCCGCCGTATAACAGAGCGGTACACTGCGTACAGATTGACGGCGATAGCCTGCTGTATCGCATTCTGGGCGAGCAAAATATCGCGGTCAACAGCTATCATCATCAGGGCGTGCGCGAGCTGGCACCGGCACTCACTGCCTGCGCATGGTCGGCGGATGGATTGGTAGAAGCCGTGGAAGATCGGCGCCAGCCGTTTTTCTTGGCGACACAATGGCATCCGGAGCTGTTTTGGAAGCGGGATGAAAACAGCCGCAAGCTGTTTCGCGCTTTTGTCGATGCCTGCCGAGAAAACAGAAATCGCTTGGGATATATCGGAGGATGTGATATACTATAACCAGTAAGTATGCTGGGAGGAAGAGTAGAGATGAAAGTCAAGCGTATCCGTCTGATTTATTTCAGCGCGACCAATACCACACAGACGGTTGTGCGGCGCATTGGTGCGGCTATATCAAAATTGTTGGATATTCCTGTGCAGGAAAACGATTTTACGCTGCCCAAAGCGCGAAAACAGGAGATTTTTTGTCAATCGGAGGAGCTGGCGATTGTCGGCGTGCCGGTATATGCCGGCCGTGTGCCGAATAAGCTGCTGCCGTATGTGCGCGATGCCATTCACGGCAGCGAGACACTGGCGGTTCCGGTTGTCTTGTACGGCAATCGAGATTACGATGATGCCCTGATTGAGCTGCGCGATGTGCTGGAGTCCAACGGATTCCGCACGATGGCAGGTGCGGCGTTTGTCGGTGAGCATTCGTTCTCCAAAATTCTGGCGGCGGGCAGACCGGACGCGGAGGACTTGCAGCTGTCGGATACCTTTGCCAATCAAATTGTCAAAAAATTGGAGCGCATGCAAAGTCTTCCCGAGCAGCCGGTATTTGTTAAGGGAAATACGCCATATAAGCCGTACTTTGCGCCGAAAAACGCGCGGGAATATCTCAAGGTCAAGCCGGTCGTGTCCGAAGTCTGTACAGGCTGTGGTCTGTGCGCCAAGCTGTGTCCGCTCGGCTCGATTGATGCCAATGACGTCAAACAATATGTCGGACCGTGCATCAAATGCGGTGCCTGCATCAAGAAGTGTCCCAAACAGGCGCGCTTTTTTGACAATGAGATTTATCTGTATCATAAGCACGAGCTGGAGAAGAATTTCCAGCGTCGGGCACATGTCGATTTGTTTTTATAAAAAGGATGCAAACTCTCGCAGAGCGGTGCTGTGGGAGTTTGCGCTGTTTTTGCCGGATTTTACATACATTTTACCTGATGATATGGCGGGATCTGTTAGACTTCTGCTATAATATGGCTAGATAGCGACGATAAAAATAGGAGGGACTGGTATGGATAAACTGTCCATTTATGTAGTAGAAGATGATGAGAGCATCCGAACGATGGTCGTTTATGCGCTCAATGGAAGCGGATATGACGCACAGGGATTTCCGGGCGGACGTTCTTTTTATGCAGCAGTAAATAAGCAGCGGCCGGATTTGGTGCTGCTGGATATTATGCTGCCGGGAGAGGATGGTCTGTCCATCCTCAAGCACCTGCGCGCCGCGCCGGAGACCAGCCAGCTTCCGGTTATTATGCTGACGGCAAAGACCACAGAGATGGATAAGGTGCGCGGTTTGGATCTCGGCGCAGATGATTATATTTCTAAGCCGTTTGGCATTTTGGAACTGCTGTCGCGCATTCGCGCTGTCGCACGGCGAACCGTGGAGAGCGGCAAGAGTGCGGCGGTAAACGGGGCGCACAGCTATGATTACGGCAATATCCATGTAGACGAAGACGGCCACGTCGTCACCGTGGATGGCGAGGAAGTGCTGCTGACGCGCAAGGAGTTCCGGCTGCTGTGTGATTTGCTGCGCAATCAGGGACGCGTGCTGACGCGCGATCAGATCATGGAACAGGTATGGGGCTTTGATTACGGCGGTGCGACGCGAACGGTGGATATTCACATCAATACGCTGCGCAAAAAGATTCACGATGACGGCACGATGATTCAGACCGTGCGCGGCATCGGCTATAAAATCGACAAAGAGGCGAAGGAATGAAAAAACGAATTTATTGGGTGCTGTTGCTGCTCAGTGCGGTCGGCGTGCTGTGCGCCAGCGTGCTGACGCTGGCGGTGACGTCTCAGCACTCGATGCGGCAGGCTGAACAGTATGTCAGTGCTTTGGCGGAATCCGTCAGCCAGAGCTATGATTATGTCGATGAAGCATCCTATGAGCAGATTTTACAGGGATTGCCGAAGGTTGCGCGTGTGACGTTTATTACCGCGGACGGCACGGTGCTGTATGATTCGGATGCAGAGGCATCCAAAATGGAGAACCATTTGGATCGCCCGGAGATTCAGCAGGCAATCCAGACCGGCTCCGGAGAAGATATTCGAGATTCGTCCACCACAGATTCTTCGACCTATTATTATGCCCTGCGGCTGTCTGACGGCAATGTGCTGCGCCTGGCACAGCAGTATTCCAGCATCCGCAGTATGGTGCTGTCCTCTATTCCGGGCATCGGCGTTGTCATGATTATTTTGTTTGGCATGGCACTGCTGCTGTCTCGCTGGCTGGCGCAGTGGATGATGAAGCCGGTGGAACGTGCGGTTCACGCGCTGGATCAGGCGGGCGTGAATACGGAGTCCTATGCAGAATTAAAGCCGTTTTTCTCGCATATTCAGGCACAGGATCAGGAAATTCATACACAAAAGGAGATTTTGGAGCAGGAACGCGAAATTTTGGGCATCATCACCAACAATATGCGCGAGGGTCTGCTGCTCATCTCCAAGGATAAAAATGTTGTATCTGTGAATCCGAGTGCGATTCATATGCTGGCGGGCCGCGTGGCAGAACCGAGTGAGTTTATCGGCAAAAACTATCTCATTGTCAATCGCACCCAGGAACTGCACGACTGCGTGACGACAGCGCTTTCCGGCGGGAGTCTCAATGATGATTTCTCTATGCACGGGCGCGTGTATCATATTTATGCCAGCCCGATGCTGCGCTTGGGAGAAGTGGACGGTGCGGTCGTCATCGTACTGGATGAAACCCAGCAGCGCATGGCAGAGCGCAGCCGACAGGAATTTTCCGCCAATGTCTCGCATGAATTAAAAACGCCGCTGACCTCTATTTCCGGCTATGCGGAGATGATGGAAAACGGCATGGTTGCCAGCATGGAGGACATTCGCAAATTCTCCGGCAGCATTCATAAGGAAGCCTTGCGGCTGATTGCTCTGATTGAGGACATTATCCGTCTTTCTCGGATTGAGGAAGAGGCAAAGGAGCCGCAGAGCTTAGAACCGGTGGAGCTGGATGATTTGTGCGAAGCGGTGCTGGAATCGCTGGAGCCGGTCGCAAAAAAGGCAGAGGTCTCCCTGCATTTGGAGACCTGTCCGGCTGTCCTGCTCGGCGAAGACGGTATGCTCAGCGAGCTGGTTTATAATTTGTGTGAGAATGCCATAAAATACAATCATCCGAACGGAAATGTATGGCTGCGTCTGTCGCAGGACGACAAGGAAATTGAGATCCGCGTCAAGGATGACGGCATCGGCATTCCGGAGGAGTCGCGCCTGCGCGTCTTTGAGCGTTTTTACCGCGTGGACAAGAGCCATTCCAAACAGATCGGCGGCACCGGTTTGGGACTGTCCATCGTCAAGCATGTCGTAGAGTATCATCACGGCAGAGTGGAGCTGGACAGCGCGCTCGGCGTTGGCACAGAGATCCGCGTGTTCCTGCCAAAGAAAGCGGAATGATACGAAATTTATCCCCTGTCAGTCTTGGATTGGCAGGGGATTTTTTACAGAGATGTGAATTATGGCGAAACGGAAGAAAATTGCAGGAAACCGTTTGCAATCTGCACGGCAATCATGTATGATATATTATAAGAACATAAGGGCGATTCGCCCTGTGTTGTACATGGAAGCAAACAGATCGCACATGGAGGAATCAATACATGGATACACCGAAATACAAGCGTGTTTTAATCAAAATCAGCGGCGAGGCACTGGCAGGCGACAACAAGTTTGGTCTGAACTTTGATGTCATCGGCCCGGTTTGCGATGTTGTCAAGAAGTGCGTAGACATTGGCACGGAAGTCGGCATCGTGGTCGGCGGCGGCAATTTCTGGCGCGGCGTCAAGGACGGCGGCGGAAAAATGGAGCGCACCCGTGCAGACTATATGGGTATGCTGGCTACAACGATTAACTCGCTGGCGCTTCAGGATGCGCTGGAGCAGCGTGGTGTAGATGTGCGCGCACAGACTGCCATTGAGATGCGTCAGATCGCAGAGCCGTATATCCGCAACAAGGCAACCCGCCATCTGGAAAAGGGTCGTGTTGTTATTTTTGGCTGCGGCATTGGCAATCCGTATTTCTCTACCGATACAGCAGCTGCCCTGCGCGCCGCTGAGATCAACGCGGAGATTATCCTGCTGGCAAAGAACATCGACGGCGTATATGACTCCGATCCGGCAAAGAACCCGGACGCAAAGAAGTATGACACGCTGTCCTATATGGAAGTTCTGGAAAAGAAGCTGGCTGTCATGGATACTACCGCGACAACCCTTTCTATGGACAACAACATTCCGCTGCTCGTATTCGCACTGAAGGAGCCGGAAAACATTTACCGTGCCGTCATGGGCGAACAGGTCGGCACAATGGTAAACAACCAGTAAATTTGGCATATTTGGAGAGGAGAAATACCCTATGAAACCCGATTTAAAACCATATGAAGTAAAAATGCAGAAGTCTCTGGACGTTCTGGCAGAAAATCTGGCAGGCATTCGCGCAGGCCGCGCCAATGCAAGCGTGCTCAATAAGATCACAGTGGATTACTATGGCACAGCAAGCCCGATTCAGCAGGTAGCCGCTGTGGCATCTCTGGATCCGCGCACGCTGACCATTCAGCCGTGGGATGCTTCTCTGCTCAAGGAGATCGTCAAGGCAATCCAGACCTCTGAGCTGGGCATCAACCCGCAGAACGATGGCAAGCTGATTCGTCTGAGCTTCCCGCCGCTGACAGAGGAACGTCGTAAGGAACTGATTAAGCAGGTATCCAAGGAAGGCGAAGCCTCCAAGGTTGCAATCCGCAATATTCGCCGCGACGCCATCGACAAGTGGAAGGCTGCCAAGAAGAAGTCCGAGATTACCGAGGATGAGCTGGCAGATGCAGAAAAGGATATGCAGAAGCTGACCGACAAGTACACCAAGGAAATCGACAAGACCACCACGGCAAAGTCGGAAGAGCTGAAGTCGGTTTAATCGAACAACAACAGAAACAAGTACGGGACATGTGGGCGGCTATCTTCAGTCGCCCATGTCGCGTATATCGGCGCTTTCACACAAAAACACAAAGCGCACACATTTAGAGAGAAAGGTCGGTGCATAGTACCGTGGCGTTGTTCAATATACTAAAAAAAGATGACAGCACGCCGCCGCAGCCGTCCGATCGTCCGGTGCCGCAGCACATTGCGGTCATTATGGACGGAAATGGACGCTGGGCAAAAAAACGCGGTCTGCCGCGTACCGCCGGACATAAGGTCGGTGCAGAGACGTTCCGAACTATCGCAACGTACTGTAAAGACATTGGCGTCAAATACTTTACCGTATATGCGTTCTCCACAGAAAACTGGAAGCGTCCGGAAGAGGAAGTTAATACCCTGATGAATCTGTTTCGCAGATACCTTCAGGAGGCAATTGACACGATGGCAAGGGATGAAATTGCCGTGCAGGTCATTGGTGATTTGTCCGTGCTCGCGCCGGATATTCAGGAGCTTGTCGCGCGATGCAATGCAGAGGCGCAAAAGCGGCCGGAATTTTCCGTCGCTACGCTGTGCATCAATTACGGCGGACGCGATGAGATCAAGAATGCCGTTCGCGCCATCGCACAGGAAGTACAGGAAGGAAAGCTCCAGCCGGAGGATATTTCCGAGGATACGATTTCGCAGCACCTGTACACCGCACATATGCCGGACCCTGATTTTATCATCCGTCCGAGCGGTGAGATTCGCACTTCGAATTTCCTGCTGTGGCAGAGCGCGTATGCAGAGTATTATTTTACCGATGTGCTGTGGCCGGACTTCAAGCCAGCGGATATGGACGCTGCCATTGATGAATTTAACAGAAGAAATAGACGATTCGGAGGAGTATAAATCATGAAAACGAGAGTTGCATTTGGCGTGACCGGTGCAGTTGTTGTCATCCTTGCGCTGTTCGTCTTCCCGCCGATCGTCGCACAGCTGCTCATGATGGCTTTGTCCGTGTGCGCAGCACAGGAGTTTACCGCAGCGACTGCGGGAAAGGACAACAAGGAATTGCAGATCGCCGCAATGGTTCTCGCTCTGGGCATGTCGTTTGCCAGCGCGAGAGACAGCTATCCGGTATACTGGATGCGCGCGATGCTGTATATCGGCGCCGTGGTACTGTTTATCTTGCTGCTGCGGCATCACAAAAAATTGGGATTTCAGGAGCTTGCCGGTGCTTATTTCGGCGGCATTCTCATCCCGTATTTGCTGATGAGCCTGATTCGTATGTTCACGATGTCGGAGAGCGGTGCGTTTCATCTCGTCATTCCGCTGCTGGCAGCCTGGGGTTCGGACACCTGCGCGCTGTTTGCCGGCATGGCGTTCGGCAAGCATAAGCTGGCACCAGTTATTTCTCCGAAAAAGACGGTAGAGGGCGCGATTGGCGGCGTTGTTGGCGCGGCAGTGCTCACAGTCATTTATGGTGTGGCAGTCAGTGCGTTTACAACGTTGACGCTGTCTGTGCCGCTGTGTCTGGCAGCCGGTATTTTGGGCGCTGTACTCGGTCAGATCGGTGATTTGTCGTTTTCCATTGTCAAGAGAAAGAGCGGCATCAAGGACTACGGCAAGATTTTTCCGGGACACGGCGGCGTGCTCGATCGCTTTGACAGCGTGATCTTTGTCGCTCCGCTCGTCGAGCTGCTGCTGCACCTGTTTTCCAATTTGGGGTTATAAGCTATGAAAAATATTGTAATTCTCGGTTCGACCGGTTCTATCGGCACACAGACCATTGATATTCTCGATTCCATTGAGGCGCGTGTGTGTGCGATTTCGGTCAATACCAATATTGCGCGCGCGGAGGAACAGGCGCGTGCCTTGCATCCATCCCTGGTTGCCGTATACAATGAAGAAAAAGCAAAAGAGCTGAAAACAAAGCTGGCAGATACGGATATTCGCGTTGTATCCGGCATGGATGGCTTGATTGAAGCCGCCACCCTGCCGGAAGCAGAGGTTGTCGTGACAGCAGTTGTCGGTATGGTGGGACTCCTGCCGACGATGGCTGCCATTGAAGCGGGCAAAGCGATTGCACTTGCCAATAAGGAAACGCTGGTGTGCGCAGGACAGATTGTCATGCGGGCAGCGCGCGAAAAGGGAGTGCCGATTTTGCCGGTCGATTCCGAGCACTCGGCAATTTTTCAGTGTTTGCAGGGCGCAGCGGGCAACCGCATCAATCGCATTCTGCTGACGGCATCCGGCGGCCCGTTCTTTGGCATGAGCCGGGAACAAATGCGCCATGTCACGAAGGAACAGGCGCTGCATCATCCGAACTGGAGCATGGGCGCGAAGATTACCATTGATTCCGCAAGCATGATGAATAAGGGCTTGGAACTGATCGAAGCGATGTGGCTGTACGACGTCGAGCCGGATGACATTGACATTGTTGTGCACAGAGAAAGCATTGTGCATTCTGCTGTCGAATTTGAAGACGGTTCTGTCATTGCCCAGATGGGCAATCCGGATATGCGTCTGCCGATTCAGTATGCGCTGACGTATCCGGAGCGCGTGCCGTGCAAGGTACCGCCGCTGGATCTGCCGCGCAGACACAATCTGACCTTCTTTGCGCCGGATGAAGAGGCATTCCCGACATTGGGACTGGCGCGCCGCGCGGCAGCTGCCCGCGGCAATCTCGGTGCAATTATGAACGGTGCGAACGAGGCGGCAGTGGATTTGTTCCTGCGCGATAAGATTCCGTTCTATCGCATTCCGGAACTGGTACAGACGGCAATGGACGAAGTGGAGTACCTGCCGGAAATTACCATTGAAGATGTTTTGGCAAGTGACCGGGCAGCCCGTGAGATCGTCAAGGGACTGCTGTCCTAACTTTGGCTCGTAAGAGGTGTTTCTTTGACCATTTTGACTGTAATTTTAGCGATTGTGGCGTTTGGCTGTCTGGTCATCGTCCATGAGTTCGGGCATTTTATGGCGGCTAAGGCTGCCGGTGTGCATGTGCTCGAATTTTGGGTCGGCATGGGTCCGTCCTTCGCGCATAAAAAAATTGGTGAGACGGATTTTAAGCTGTGCATTCTGCCGTTCGGCGGTGCCTGCGTCATGGAAGGCGAGGACACGGAGCAGGATCAGCCGGGCGCCTTGGCGGGTGCGCCGATTGGCTGGCGGGCATTGATTCTTGCTGCCGGTGCACTGATGAATTTCCTGCTGGGCTTTCTCATTGTGCTGGTGATTCTGCTGCCGCAGACTGAAGGCACAGAGCCGGTCATTCAAGGCTTTGCCGACGGCTTTCCGTCGCAGGGCGAGAGTATGCTGATGGAAGGCGACCGCATCCTCAGCATTGACGGCTATCGCGTGCTGCTAACTTCGGATGTCACGACAGGACTGAGTCTTGGCGCAGACACCAGCTATGATATTGTCGTGCAGCGCAACGGCGAAAAGAAAGAACTGCACGATGTCAAGCTGGAACCGGCGGAATATGATGGCGTACAGCGATACGGCGTGGATTTCACAGTGACCAAGCTGACCATCGGAGACAAAGTAAAAAATGCCGTGTATCGGTCTTATGACTATGCACGGCTCGTGTGGATTAGCCTGAAGCAGCTGGTCAGCGGGCAGGTAGGCATTGACCAGATGTCCGGCCCGGTCGGCGTGACAGATGTACTTGTGCAGACCGCGCAGAGCAGCATGACGAGCTTTTTCCTGCTCATTGCGTTCATTTCCATCAACTTGGGCGTGATGAACTTGCTGCCGCTTCCGGCACTGGATGGTGGACGGCTGCTGTTCGTACTCATTGAATTGATTGCGCGCAGGCCGGTTCCGCGAAAATACGAAGGCTATATTCATTTTGGAGGATTCGCTGTTCTGATGCTTCTCATGGTTTATGTGACTTGGCAGGATATTCTGCGGCTACTCGGCGCAGCGTGAGATCAGAAATAGAAAGGAAGAGGAGTATGAAAACAAAACAGATTTTGGTTGGCAATGTGCCGGTTGGCGGCGGCGCACCGATTGCTGTGCAGTCGATGACCAATACGGACACCCGCGATGCACAGGCGACGCTGGCGCAGATTGAGCAGTTGGCATCTGCTGGCTGTCATATTGTTCGCTGCACCGTACCGGATATGGCGGCTGCCGAGGCGATGAAGACCATCTGTGCCAATTCTCCGATTCCGGTCGTGGCGGATATTCATTTTGATTATCGGCTGGCGCTTGCTTCTGCGGAAGCGGGTGTCAGTGCCATTCGCATCAATCCGGGCAATATTGGCGCGGAGGAGCGTGTCAAGGCGGTTGCCGAGGCATGTAAGGCGAAACATATTCCGATTCGCATCGGTGTCAATTCTGGTTCGATTGAAAAGCATATTTTGGAAAAATACGGCTCGCCGACACCGGAAGCCATGGTAGAGAGTGCGCTGTATCATGTGTCGCTGCTCAATCGGTATGATTTTGATGATATTTGCATTTCTCTCAAATCATCCAGCGTGCCGACAACCATGAAGGCCTATCAGCTCATGCACGAAAAGACCAATTATCCGCTGCATTTGGGCGTCACAGAGGCGGGAACGGAGTATATGGGAACCATCAAGTCTGCGGCGGGCATCGGCGGATTGCTGGCACTGGGCATCGGTGACACGATTCGCGTTTCGCTCACCGCCAATCCGGTGCACGAAATTACCGCGGCATATGCGATTTTGAAGGCGGTTGGTCTCAATGACACCGGTGTCAATATTGTATCCTGCCCGACCTGCGGCCGTACCAAGATTGATTTGATTGGCATCGCCAATGAAGTGGAACGCCGCGTTGCCGGACTGGACGCCAAGCTGAAAGTCGCTGTGATGGGCTGTGTTGTCAATGGCCCCGGCGAGGCGCGCGAGGCGGATATTGGCATTGCGGGCGGTGATGGTGTCGGTATGATTTTCCGTCACGGCGAGATTTTGCGCAAGGTGCCGCAGGAACAACTGGTAGATGAACTGATGAAAGAAATTGATGCGATCATAAAGGAGCAAGGATAAGATTTGACCACACTGGGAGATCTGTTTGAACGATATGAAAGCAAAGATCACGGAGCATACCTCACAAATGGAGAGGTATGCTCTGTTGTGGTGAGCCATGATAGACGCGCGGTGCTGTGCCGCGTCCAGTTTGATGACATCGTGCCGAGACGGGCACTGTTTGACATGGAAAAGGGCATTCGAGCCGTGTATGGTCTGTCGCGCGTGCGCATTGCGCCGCGCTATCAGCTCAACAGCCTGACGGAGCCATATGTCAATAGCCTGAAAGACTATATTGTTTTGCGCAAGCCGTCGGCGCAGGGATATTTGACCGACAGCCGATGGGATATGACAGCGGATGGCCTGACGGTCTCGATGCTGGGAAGCGGCGTGGAGTATCTTGCGCATGATCTGCGGCAGCTGCCGGAAATGATTCGCACAGAGACCGGCTTGACCTGTGCGGTCAATACAGAGACCTCCAACGAAGAAACCGAATTGCGCTTGGCGCAAAAGACGGAACAGGGCAGAGAACAGATGCTCAAACAGATGATGCACGCGCAGCCCGCACAGGAAAAGAAAGAAAAGCCGAAGAAAAAGCCGGTTCGTGCGGACAAGAGCGAAGTGCACTACAACCGCAAGGCGTTTGCCATCAAGAAAGATGAAAACCTACTGTATGGCAGGTTGACAGATCAGCCGGTTGTATCCATTCAGGAGGCGCTGCACGCAGTAGATAGCGCAACCATTCGCGGTGAGGTATTTTTGGTAGAGACCCGCGAAATTAAGAGCAAGAATACCGGCAAGGAATGGGTCAAGGTTGGCTTTGACATCACGGACTTACACGGCTCTATGCGTGTGAGCAAGTTCCTTGCCAAGGAAAAAGCTGGCGAATATATCGACCTCATTCATGAGGGCATGTATCTGACGGTACAGGGCAAGGTCAGCTTTGATAACTTTGAAAAAGAAACCATCATGGAGCCGACAGGCATCGTGTTGAGTAAGAAAAAGATGCGCATGGACACGGCGGAGAAAAAGCGTGTCGAGCTGCATCTGCATACCAATATGTCTGCGATGGACGGTATGTCTACGACAAAATCTCTGATGCAGAGAGCAAAGCTGTGGGGACATACCGCCATGGCGATCACCGACCACGGCGTGGCGCAGGCATTTCCGGAAGCCATGCACGCCATTGAGCGAAATGGCATTGATTTGAAGATTTTGTACGGCGTCGAGGCATATTATGTCAATGATTCCGGCAATGTTTCCGTTGTCAAGGGCAAGTATGACGCGCCGTTAAACGAGACCTTTGTCTGCTTTGATACCGAGACCACCGGTCTCAAGCCGACAGAGGAAGAAATGACGGAAATTGCGGCGGTAAAGGTGCGCAATGGCGAGGTGCTGGAGGAATTCCAGACCTATGTCAATCCGCACAAGCCGATTCCGGCGAACATCACGGAACTGACGGGCATTTCGGATGAGACCGTCAAGGATGCGCCGGAGCTTTCCGAGGCGCTGCCGAAATTCTTGGAATTTGCGGGAGATTTGCCGCTCGTCGCACACAATGCGGGCTTTGATATGGCGTTTATCAACCGAGCCTGTGAACGACTGGGCATCGAACGGGAATTTACATCCATTGATACCGTGGAGATGAGTAAGATTCTGTTTCCGGACATGAAGCGGCACAAGCTGGATGTCATGGCGAAGAAGCTCAAGGTTGGCCCGTTCGATCATCACAGAGCGAGCGAAGATGCCGCGGTTTTGGGCAGAATTTTTATCAAACTGCTGGAAAAGATGCGGGATGAGCTGCACGCGGCCAAAATTTCCGACATCAATCCGCTGCTGGCGGGACTCAAAGCAAAGACCGGCAGCCTGAAAAATCTGCGCCGTTATCACTTTATTATTTTGGCAAAGAACCAGGTGGGACTGAAAAATCTGTACAAGCTGATTTCCTATTCCAACCTGAAATATTTCAATAAAAAGCCGATTATGCCGCGCAGTGAGCTGATTCGTCACAGAGAGGGCTTGATTTTTGGCTCTGCCTGTGAGGCAGGCGAGCTGTTTTCCGAGATGGTGCACGGCGCATCGCATGAAGATCTGCTCAAAATTGCCGACTTCTATGATTATTTGGAAATTCAGCCGATTGGCAACAACCAATTTATGATTGCCAACGGTACGGCAAAGGACGAGGAAGAGCTGCGCGATTACAACCGCAAGATTTTGGCGATTGCGGATGAGCTGGGCAAGCCGTGTGTGGCGACCGGCGACGTGCACTTCTTGGAGCCAGAAGATGAGGCGTTCCGCCGCATTTTGATGGCGGGCATGGGCTTTAAAGACGCAGACAATCAGGCACCGCTGTATCTCAAGACAACGGATGAAATGCTGGAAGAGTTTTCGTATTTGGGCGAGGACCGCGCGATGGAAGTCGTCGTCACCAACACAAATATGATTGCGGATTGGTGCGACACGCTGCGGCCGGTGCCGAGAGAAAACTATCCGCCAAAGATGGAAAACTCCGCGGAGGATTTGGAACGCATGTGCTACGAGAAAGCCAAGCGCATGTACGGCGATCCGCTGCCGGAAAAGGTCAAGGCGCGCTTGGAGCGTGAATTGGGCTCGATTATCGGCAACGGATACGATGTGATGTACATGATCGCACAAAAGCTCGTGGCGAAATCGCTGCAGGATGGCTATCTGGTCGGTTCCCGTGGTTCGGTTGGCTCTTCGCTGGTTGCGTTCATGTCGGACATCACGGAGGTAAATTCCCTCGCGCCGCATTATCTGTGTCCGAAATGTCATTACATCGAATGGCACGAAAACGAGGGCTTTGGCTGCGGCGCGGACATGCCGCACAAGACCTGCCCGAAGTGCGGAGAACCGCTCAATCAAGAGGGATTTTCCATTCCGTTTGAGACATTCTTGGGCTTTAACGGCGATAAGGTACCGGATATTGACCTGAACTTTTCTGGTGAATATCAGCCGACGATTCACTGGTACACCGGTGAGCTGTTTGGCCATGACCACGTATTCCGTGCGGGCACGATTGGTACGGTGGCGGAAAAAACCGCATACGGCTATGTCAAAAAATACATGGCAGAGCGCGACATGGAAGTCGGACGCGCAGAGGAAAACCGACTGGTCAAGGGCTGTACAGGCATCCGCAGAAACACCGGTCAGCATCCGGGCGGCATTGTCGTTGTGCCGAAGGAAGTCGATATTTATGATTTCTGTCCGGTGCAGCATCCGGCGGATGACCCGAATTCCGACATTATCACGACGCATTTCGAGTATCACTCCATTGACGAAAACCTGCTCAAGCTGGACGAGCTGGGACACGATGATCCGACGATTATCAAGCACATGGAAAACATGACCGGTGTTGTCGCGCAGAATATTCCGCTCGGCGATCCGGAGACGATGAGTCTGTTTACTTCCAATAAGGCACTGAAATATGTCTCAGACGAGCCGGACCCGATTTTAGGCGACATCGGCTGTATCGCCGTGCCGGAGTTCGGCACCAAGTTCGTGCGCGGCATGGTAAAGGAGACCAAGCCGACGACGTTCGATGAATTGTTCTGTATTTCCGGTCTGTCACACGGCACGGATGTATGGCTGGGCAATGCGCAGGATTTGGTACATGACGGCATTCCGCTGAAAGAATGCATTTGCTGTCGAGATGATATTATGAACTATCTGATTGGCAAGGGTGTCGATCCGAAGCTGAGCTTCCAGACGATGGAATCCGTGCGTAAGGGCAAGGGCTTGAAGCCGGAGATGGAAGAAGCGATGAAGAAGCAGGATGTACCGGACTGGTATATTGATTCGTGCAAAAAAATCAAGTACATGTTCCCAAAGGCACATGCGGTTGCCTATGTTATCATGGCGTATCGCATTGCCTGGTTTAAGGTGCATAAGCCGCTGGCGTTCTATTCTGCATATTTTTCCATTCGCGCGAAGGCATTTGATGCTTCCTGCATGGTTTTAGGAGATCAGGTCTGCTTAGACAAAATTCATGAATTGCAGGCAAAGGAACGCGACAAGACGATTTCTGCGGTGGAAAAAGATATGATGACAACGTTGGAGGTCGTCCATGAGTTCTATCATAGAGGATTTGTATTTGAGCCGATGGATATTTATAAATCAGAGGCGACACAGTTTGTCATCACAGAAAAGGGTCTGATTCCGCCGTTCTCGTCGATGCCCGGCGTCGGTGAGCAGGCTGCACAGGCGATTGTCGAGGAACGTAAAAACGGCCCGTTCCTGTCGCAGGAGGAAATCGTAGTGCGCTGCTCCCGCGTGTCCAAGAGCGTTGTCGAGACACTCGCCAGCATCGGCGCCCTGTCCGAGATGCCGACCAGTACGCAGGTGTCGCTGTTTTGAGAAAACGGAAGGGAAACATCTGAGGATTGTAAGATGTTGCTTTCTTTTCCGTAACATTTCCAAGAACGCTTGACATCCCAAACCAGTCGTGTTATCATGTTAACGCGCTAAAGTGATAAAACAATAAACATTATATTTAGGGGTTAGATAGTATGAATCAGTATGCAATCTCCACGCCGGAGGGCACCCGCGACCGTTTGTTTGCGGCAACTCGCATGTTCCGGCAGAATGAGAAGAGAATCCGAGATCTGTTTGAAGCACGCGGCTATGATGAAATCATCACGCCATCGCTGGAATACTACGATGTATTCACGCAGGCAGGCTCGTCCATCGGACAGGAAAAAATGTACAAGCTGACCGACCGCAACGGCAGACTGCTTGTGCTGCGTCCGGATAACACCACACCGATTGCGCGTGTGGTTACGACCAAGCTCAACGACGATGTGCTCCCGCTGCGTCTGTACTATATGCAGAAGGTACACCGCGCAAGCTCGTTCCACCGCGGACATTCGACGGAAGTCATGCAGGCAGGTGCCGAGCTGCTCGGCGCACGCGGCATGATGGCGGATATTGATATTTTGACGACGGCCTTTGCGGCACTGGCAGCGGTTCGCGGCGAGACCTTCCGCATCGAGCTGAGCTATGCGGCAATTTATAAGGAACTGATTCAGTCTCTGAATGTCGATGCAGAGACCGCAGAGCGCATTCGCTCGAATATCGAGAACAAGTCCTATGCGGCACTGGGCGACGAGCTGGCGCCGTATCAGGATCGAGAGGCATATCGTGCCCTCAAGGCAATGCCGAATCTGTTCGGCGGCAGCGAGGTACTCGACGAGCTGGCAGGTCTGACCGACAATCCGGGCGTGCTCAAGGCAGTGGCTTACCTGAAAGATTTGATTGCAGCCATTACCAATGCGGGCTATGGCGAGAATGTCATGATTGACCTCGGCCTGGTACAGGAGATTGACTATTACACCGGCCTGATGTTCCGCGGCTATATGGGCGGCGCAGGTTCTCCGGTTCTGGCGGGCGGCAGATATGATAATCTGTGTGCCAAGTTCGGCAGAGATATTCCGGCAACCGGCTTTGCCATCGACATTGATGCGCTGTCGGAATCGGTTGACCTCAAGAAAAAGGTCGTTCCGCAGGAGCTGGTATTCTGCGAGAGAAGCGATCTCAAGAGCGCACTCAATTACATCAACACAAACAGTGAATTGGCACAGCTGGCACCGTGCGACACCGAAAAGGAAGCAATGGAGCTGGCAAAGAAGAAAGGCTATCGCACCCTCGTGATTTTCCGTGATGGTGCTGTGAAGGAAGTAGAGGTACAGGCATGACTCCAGATAATATCATTCGTATCGCTCTGACAAAGGGCAGATTGGAAAAGAAGACCCTGGAGCTGCTGGAGCATTCCGGCTATGATGTCAGCGAACTGCGCTCCGGTTCCCGCAAGCTCATCTTCCGCCTGCCGAATTCCAATATTGAACTCGTGCTGTCCAAGGCAGCTGACGTCATTACATATGTCGAGCACGGCGTGTGCGATATGGGCGTTGTCGGCAAGGATACCATTATGGAAAAGGGCGGCTCGTTCTATGAGACCTTGGATCTGGGCTTCGGCAAGTGCCGCTTCTGCCTGTGCGGCAAGAAGGGCGAGGATTTCTATGCCGGTTATCACACCAGAACCATCGCGTCCAAGTATCCGAAGGTAACGCGTGATTTCTTCTCCCGCAAAAACATGGACGTCAATATCATCAAGATTGAAGGCAGCGTCGAGCTGGCTCCGCTGCTCGGTCTTGCCGATGCCATTGTCGATATTGTAGAGACCGGCACGACCCTGAAGGAAAACGGCTTGGAGCCGTATGAGACCGTTGCTCCGATCAGTGCGCGCGTCATTGTCAATCTGGCAAGCATGAAGCTGAAAAAACAGCAGATTCAGGCGCTGACTGAGCAGCTGCAGGAGGGTCTGAAGGCAAAGGACGAGGCCAAGAAGGCTGAAACCAAGCAGGACAAATAACATACGGGAGGAAGCAAGACATGATTAAATTACCGGAAAAGCTGGCAAGCATGACCCCGTATGATCCGTGCGAGGATATCTATCAGATTAAGCTGGATGCCAACGAGAGCTATTTCTCCCTGCCGGAGGAACTGCGTGATGCCATCGCAGCCAGCATTGATACCATTGATTTCAATCGCTATCCTGACCCGACGGTGGCAGATGTCCGCCGTCTGGCAGGCAGAGAATTCCGCATTGCACCGGGCAATATTGTTGTCGGCAATGGCTCGGACGAGCTGATTTCTCTGATTATGAATACCTTTGCGCCGCGCGGCGGCAAGGTCATGGTTCTGTCTCCGGACTTTTCCATGTATCAGTTCTATGCAGAGGTCGCAGAGCTGGAAGTCGTCAATATGCTCAAGGACGGCGAATTTATGCTGACGGAGCAGGAGGTCATTGACCGCGCCAAGGCGGAGAAGCCGGATATTTTGATTTTCTCCAATCCGTGCAATCCGGGCGGTCAGGGCTTTGACCACGGTGAGGCAGTCCGCATCTGCATGGCACTGGAAGATACGCTGGTCGTTGTCGATGAGGCGTACATGGATTTCTGGGATCAGAGCATTCTCGACTGCTCCACCGCGCTGGAGAACGTCCTCGTGATGAAGACGCTGTCCAAGGCGTTTGGCTGTGCGGCACTGCGCTGCGGCTTTATTATCGGCTATAAGGATCTGATTGACCAGCTGAACAAGACGCGCTCTCCGTATAACATCAATACGATGACGCAGCTTGCTGCCTGCATTGTGCTGGAAGATACCAGCTGGCAGAAGGAGCAGTGCAAGCAGCTGATTGCACGCAAAGAAGAATTGGAAGAGGCGTGCCAGAAGCTGGCGGAGAAATACGGCGTGTTTACCGTCCTGCCGACACACACCAATTTTGCGGTTTTGCGCACGGACAAGTGCTCGGAGATTTTTGAAGAGCTGAAAAAGCGCAGCATTTGTGTGCGCTGCTTCCCGAAATTCCAGATGCTTCGCATTACGACTGGCAGCGAGCAGGAGAATGCAACCCTGCTGACCGAGCTGGAAGACATCTGCGCAGATATGCAGGCATAAAAGGAGAACACGATGGGATACATTGGAATCGTTGATTATGGCGCAGGAAATCTCATGAGCGTATCCAACTCACTCAACTTTCTTGGGCTGGAAAATAAAATTGTCACGACACCGGAGCTGATGGAACAGGCCTCTGGCATTATCCTGCCGGGTGTCGGTGCATTTCCGGATGCGATGCAGGCATTGGAGGAATCCGGTCTCACACAGTCGCTGATTCGGGCTGCCAAGACAAAGCCGTTTTTGGGTATTTGTCTCGGCGCACAGATGCTGTTTGAAGAGAGCGACGAGATTCGTCCGACAAAGGGTCTGGGCTTACTGCCGGGCCGCGTACAGAAAATTGAAACCGATCTCAAGCTGCCGCAGATTGGCTGGAACAGCTTGCAGTATCACAAGCAGGATCCGTTGCTGGCAGGCGTGCCGGAAGGCTCTTATGTGTACTTTGTGCACACCTTTAAGATGTGCCCGTCCGATAGCAAGGACTTGATTGCAACCTGTGATTACAACGATCAAGTCACAGGTTTGGTTGGACGCGGACAGATGTATGGCAGTCAGTTCCATCCAGAAAAGAGCGGAGAGGTCGGCATGACTATCCTGCGCAACTTCGGAAACATGGTAGGAGGGGCAGAATGAGAATTTTACCTGCAATTGACCTGCACGATCAGATGTGTGTCCGTCTGGTCAAGGGCGATTACGCAACCGCACACAAGGTTGCAGAGGATGCAGTAGATACCGCAAAGGCGTTTTTGGCAGCTGGTGCCGAGCAGATTCACATGGTGGATCTGGACGGCGCAAAGGATGGCACCCATCCAAACTATCCGGTGGTTCGCCGTGTCATTGAGCAGACCGGCGCAGCGGTTGAGCTGGGCGGCGGCATCCGTACCATGGAGGATGTCGAGCGCGTGTTAGAGCTGGGCGTCAAGCGCGTCATTATTGGCTCTGCGGCGGTGAAGAATCCGCAGTTTGTCAAGGAAGCCTGCGAGAAATATGGCGATAAAATTGCTGTCGGCATTGATGCACTGCATGGCACAGTTCGCACCGAGGGCTGGATCAAGGACAGCGGTACGGATTATATCGCTTTTGCCAAGCTGATGGAGTCTTACGGCGTTAAGACCATTATCTTTACGGACATTGATAAGGATGGTATGCTGTCCGGGCCGAATTTTGACCAGCTGCAGGCCTTGCGCGATGCCGTTTCCTGCGGTATTGTGGCATCCGGCGGCGTTTCTACACTGGAAGACATTGCAAAACTGCGCGATATGGGCATTGAAGAAGCAATTGCCGGTAAAGCAGTCTATACCGGTCAGCTGGATGTCAAGCAGGCCATTGCTGTGGCAGCAGGGGAGGCGTAACGATGCTCGCAAAACGTATTATCCCGTGCTTGGATGTCAATGATGGCCGCGTGGTCAAGGGCGTCAACTTTGTCAATTTGCGCGATGCAGGCGATCCGGTAGAACTGGCAACCTTCTATTCGCAGCAGGGAGCGGATGAGATTGTCTTTTTGGACATCACAGCGACCTATGAGAATCGCCAGACCATTGCGGACGTTGTGCGCCGCACAGCGCAGCAGGTGTTTGTTCCGCTGACTGTCGGCGGCGGTATTCGCACGAGCGATGACTTTAAGGAATTGCTCCGCGCCGGTGCAGATAAGATTTCTGTCAACTCGGCGGCGGTGTCCAACAAACAGCTCATTGCAGAAGCTGCACAGAAATTCGGCAGCCAGTGCGTGGTTGTCGCAATTGATGCGCGCGCTTGCAATGATTTGGAAAAGTGCCCGAGCGGCTATGAAGTATATGTCGCAGGCGGCAGAAAGCCGACCGGTTTGGACGCTGTCGCATGGGCAAAGGAAGTCTATGAACTGGGCGCAGGCGAGATTCTGCTCACTTCGATGGACAAGGATGGCACCAAATCCGGCTTTGAGCTGAATTTGACGGATATGGTTGCACAGTCTGTCGGCATTCCGGTCATTGCATCCGGCGGCTGCGGCAACTTGGAGCACTTTGCAGAAGTATTTGAAAAGACCGGTGCCGATGCAGCGCTGGCAGCTTCTCTGTTTCACTATGGAGAACTGACGGTTCCGCAGGTAAAGGAATACCTGAACGGCAAGCAGATTCCAGTAAGACTGTGAGGGAAATACCATGAATTTAGATCAATTTTTCAAAAAAGGAGAGCTGATTCCGGTTATCTGTCAGGATGAGCGGAACAATGAAGTTCTCATGCTGGGCTATGCCAACAAGCAGGCACTGGCAAACACCATGGAGACCGGCACTGCGTGGTTTTTCTCGCGCAGCCGCCAGAAGCTGTGGAACAAGGGCGAGACCTCCGGCAATTTCATTTTTGTCAGTGAGATTTTGACAGACTGCGATGATGACACGCTCATTTATCGCGGCATCCCGAAGGGGCCGACTTGCCACACCGGCAATCGCACCTGCTTCTATCAGGAACCAATCTGGAAAAAGCCAGAGGAATAAGAAAAAGGCACGAGACCGCAAGCGCGATTTCGTGCCTTTATTTTTTCGGGTAAGGTGTCAGGATATTGGTGCGTCCGAGTAAGTAATCCGTAGAAGTTTCGTAAAAATCAGCGAGCGTCAATAAATGCGAAACCGGAATGGTTTGAAATCCGCGCTCGTAGCGAGAATATACCGTTTGGCTGGTGTGCAGCAATTCGGCAATGTCTTGCTGCCGAAGATCTCGATCTTCGCGCAAATCACGCAAACGCTGAAAATACATGAAGTCACCTCTGTTATAGTACATATTGTTATCGCTTGGCTGGATTTTATGAAAATAATTGTGATTTGCCTTCTTCTATGCTACAATGACAGCAGTTTAATACAAGGGAGGAAAATCTGTCATGAGACTGGTTTCATGGAATGTAAACGGCTTGAGAGCTTGCCTGGGCAAGGGCTTTCAGGATGTCTTTGATACGGTAAATGCTGACATGTTCTGCTTACAGGAGACCAAAATGCAGCCGGGACAGGCACAGGTTGCCTGCGAGGGCTATGAGGAATATTGGTACAGCGCAGAAAAGAAGGGATACAGCGGCACAGCGCTGTTTACACGCAAAAAGCCGATAGAGGTTGTCTGCGGCATGGGATTGGATGCACATGACCACGAAGGGCGCATCATTACGGCGGAGTATGAGAATTTCTATCTCGTCACCTGCTATACGCCAAATTCGCAGAGTGAGCTCAAACGGCTGGATTATCGGATGCAGTGGGAAGATGATTTCCGCGATTACGTGAAAGAATTGGACGCGCTCAAGCCGGTTATTATCTGCGGCGATTTGAACGTAGCACATGAAGAGATTGATTTGAAAAATCCGAAAACCAATCGAAAAAATGCGGGCTTCTCGGATGAAGAGCGCGCCAAAATGACAGAGCTGCTGGAGTCTGGCTTTACAGACAGCTTCCGGTATCTGTATCCAGAGCGGGAAGGTATATATAGTTGGTGGTCGTATCGTTTCCATGCGAGAGAAAAGAACGCAGGTTGGCGTATTGACTATTTCTTGGTTTCTGATCGCATCAAGGACAAGATTCAAAAGGCGGAGATTTTGACCGATGTACTGGGCAGTGACCATTGCCCGGTACTGTTAGAGATTGACCTATAATAATATGTATTAGCGATACGAAACATCGGACAGATAAATATCTCTCATGTTAATCGGAATCCGATAGCGCTCCAAAAACAACTTGACGGTTTCCCGGTCGAGCGGGCATTTCGGGCCAATCGTCACACTGCGAATGAACGATTGATTCGGAGAAGCGAAGGACATGTCGCGGTATGGCACCAGATTTTTCTCGCGCAGACGGTAATTGATTGGCAGCATACGGAAATGGTCGAGTTGCTGTTCGGTAATTTGCTGGGTGAGCTGTTCCTCAAAAGCGCCTTCGTCAAAGGTTTCGTTTTCATACGGCGGCGCAGGGAGCGGCGGATAGTACACACAGCGCCATTCCGCTTCCTCAGAGAATGCCTTGGATTTGAAGAACGGCAAGACCGGATACATCATGCGGACTAACTCGGCGGCAGCCATTTCGATGGATACGCGCAGCGGCAGCCACTGCATGTGGATGCAGAACATGCGCATACAGATGGATTCAATGTTTTCCGTGGAGTATTGGATGTTGTGAAACAGCAGTCCGTCCGGCAAGTCGCGGGCACTGCCTTTGAGTCCGAGATACCGCTGGGCGCGGCGAAATGCCGAGGCAAATGCTGTGCCGGAAGAGACGCCGATGCATACGCCATAACCGTTGTCGCCGTAACCGCGCCACTGGCTGAGCAGATCGCGCTCAGAGGAGAAGCAGGCGGCGAGAATCATCGTGTTGTATCGCTGAAACTGTTGTTCCATACCGGCGAGCAGCTTGGCGGCAAGCTCTGGATGTTTGCTGCACGAATAGGCGGGATTGGTCAGGTTATTTTTGATGTGCTCTAGGCACTGACGGATCGCCCATTTTTTCTCCATGAAATCGTTGCTCTTTTCGATGTCGGACAGACGCAGCGTGTGATTGGTGATGATTTGATAAAAGGTGTCTACGCTGCAATAGTGGTACACGACATCGGGCAGCGTGGACGTGGTCAGTAGATTCGGCATACAGAATCCTCCCTTCTCAATACAAAAAACTCTCTCTTTTTATTGTACACGCAATCGCAAAAAAAGCCAGTGAACAATTGGTAAAATACAAAAATAAAAGTGAAAATAGGCGAAGAAAAACGAAAATATAGATAAATGTAAGAAAACTCAATATGCACAATGAAAAGCAAGAATCCCAAAGCTGTTTTATCTATGTTGCCAAATGAAATATGAATGAATTGTGAACAAATTGTAAAGAGTGGCAAAAAAGTTCGGAAAAACCTTGACTTCCAAGAATATCTGCGCTAGAATGCTCGTAAATTAAGTGCTGTAACCGAAATGTAATCAAAATGCATTTGAGTTGTAATTTTCATCCGCTGACGCAGCACGCGAGGCGGATACCATATACGCGAAATTTACGTACATGGCGAGACGAAAGGAGTCTTATGAGTTTTCTTCATACAGTAAAAACATTTCATCATACGGTAACCCGCGTGCACCTGAAGCGTCGCGCGATTCCGCTGGCAGCTCTGGTTCTGACCACGAGCATGACCTTCCCGGTTATCGCAGTTGGCATGGATACCTACACCGTCACAGACGGTACCAATACCGATACCGTTGTTCTGCACGAGAGCGATGCAGAGACCGCACTGCGTCAGTCCTCTTTTGACGCTGGCGAGTACAACATCACCTCTGTAGTAGAGGACGAGAACGGCTACACCGTTTCCGTCAAGGCGAAGTACGATGTCACGGTAACTGCAGACGGCAAGACCAAGACCATTCATACCGGCGATGCACGTGTTTCCGACCTGCTGCGTCAGGCTGGCGTAGAAGTCGGCGAGAACGACATCGTGGAGCCGGCGCAGGATACCGAGCTGACCGAGGCAACCGCCATCAAGGTCACTCGCGTCACCACCAAGACCACAACGGAGACCAAGGACATTGCTTACTCGACCGAGACCCGTGAGACCAGCGAGCTGGAAAAGGGCAAGAGCCGCGTAGCACAGGAAGGCGTCAACGGCAAGGAAGAGATTACTCTGGAGTACACCTATCACGACGGCGTACAGGTATCTGTTGTACAGACAGGTTCTCAGGTTCTGGAGCAGCCGGTCAACAAGATTGTTGAGAACGGCACCAAGGAGCCGGTAGTCACCACATCTTCGACTTCCTCCTCTTCTTCCTCCAGCGCATCCAGCGCAGCTGTTAGCTCTTCCCGCACCATTACCATGGAAGCTACCGCATATTCCGGCGGCGGCACCACGGCAAGCGGCATGGCAGCAGCAGTTGGCCGTGTAGCAGTTGACCCGCGCGTCATTCCGCTGGGCACCCGCCTGTATATCGAAGGCTACGGCTATGCAGTAGCAGCAGATACCGGCGGAGCCATCAAGGGCAACCGCATTGACCTGTACATGAACAGCGAGTCCCAGTGCAACAGCTTTGGACGCCGCAATGTTACCGTACACGTTCTGGGCTAACACCCCAAAAAAGAAATGCAAAAAGTTCCGACCTGATTTCAGGCCGGAACTTTTTGCATTTCTGCGGCGAGAATGCTTCGCAGCTTTGGACGCGATTGACAACCTGCATAAACCCGATTGCAAGCCATTCGCAAACAGTGTATAATACAACTGATTATAATTGATTATCATGTTTTTTGAAAAAAGATAAAGGATAAGGTGCTTCATGGATCTTTGTAATATTGATACAATACGCGCTGTGCTGGGGAGGCATGGATTTCGTTTTTCTAAATCGCTGGGACAGAACTTTTTGACGGAAGCATGGGTTCCGGCACGCATTGCCGAGAGCTGCGGCGTGGATGAGACCAGCTGCGCGCTGGAAGTCGGTCCAGGTATGGGCTGCCTGACCGAGCAGCTGTCCAAGCGGGCGAGCCAAGTGTGTTCGATTGAGCTGGATCGTGCGCTGTTTCCGGTGTTAGAGGAAACACTGGCAGACTGCAATAATGTCGAAATTGTACAGGGCGATGTGCTCAAGTGCGATTTGGCGGGCATTTGTCAGGAAAAGTTCGGAGAGAAGCCGGTGTATGCCTGTGCCAATCTGCCGTACTACATTACGACACCGGCAATCACAGCGATGCTGGAGTCCAAGGCGTTTTCCGCGATTACCGTTATGGTACAGAAGGAAGTGGCGGAACGCATTTGTGCGTCGGCAGGAAGCTCGGATTACAGCGCATTTTCTATTTATATTGCCTACTATGCACAGGCAGAAATTTTGTTTGATGTGCCGCGTGATTGCTTTGTGCCGCAGCCGAAAGTGGATTCTGCGGTCGTTCGTCTCGTGCCGCGCGAGCAGCCGCCCGTACAGGTCAGCAATGAAAAGCTGCTGTTTACGTTGATTAAGGCGGCATTTGGTCAGCGCAGAAAAACACTCGCCAATGCGCTCAATGGCGTGCTGGGAGCTTCCTTGGGCAAGGCTGGCATCGTGCAGCTCATCACGGACTGCGGCTTTGATGCCCGCATTCGAGGCGAAAAGCTGAGCTTGGAGGACTTCGCCAAGCTAACCGAGCTGGCAGAGGCACGGATGAATCAAGAATGAAACAGTATGTCGTAAAAAATCAGAAAAAGCTGGCACTCGGTTATACGACCGGCAGCTGCGCTGCGGGCGCGGCGAAGGCGGCGGCAGAAGCGCTGCTCAGCGGACAGCCGGTGCGGCAGATCCGGCTGATGACACCCAAGGGCATCGCTCTGACATTGGATATTGAAGACATGACCCGCACACCGGATCAGGTGCGCTGTGCCGTGCGCAAGGATGCAGGAGATGACCCGGATATTACGCATGGCATTTTGATTTACGCGGATGTGCAAAAGACAGCGGCGGATATTACCATAGACGGCGGAGAAGGCGTCGGGCGTGTCACAAGACCCGGCTTGGCGCAGCCGGTCGGCACCGCGGCAATCAATCCGGGTCCGCGCGAGCAGATCACACATTCAGTGCGTGACATCGCACAGAAATACAGCTATACCGGTGGATTTTCCGTTGTCATTTCCATTCCGGAGGGAGAAAAATTAGGCGCGCGGACCTTCAATCCAAAGCTGGGAATTGTCGGCGGATTGTCTGTGCTGGGCACGAGCGGGATTGTCGAGCCGATGAGCGAGCAGGCGCTGATTGATACGATTCATATTGACATGAACAGCCGGTATGCGGACGGACAGCGGGAGCTGCTGCTGTGCCCCGGAAATTACGGCGAGGATTTTGCCCGTGATACATTGGGGCTGGATATTACGCGCGGCGTCAAGTGCTCGAATTTTATCGGAGAAGCACTGGATTACGCGGTATATCGTGGCTTTTCCAAGATTCTGCTCGTCGGACATGCGGGCAAGCTCATCAAATTGGCGGCGGGTGTGTTTCAGACGCATTCCGCCTACGCAGATGCCCGGCAGGAAATTTTCGCTTCGCACGCAGCCCTGTGCGGCGCCGAGGTGGAGACGGTCCGACAATTGATGACGGCAGTGACTGTGGATGCCTGCTTGGACATTTTGCAGGCCGTCCATTTGGATAAACCGGTTTTACAGTCTATTTCACAAAAAATTCAATCGCATCTCGTGCATCGGGTCTGCGGCAAGACCGGCAGGCAGATTGGCATCGAGTATGTGATTTTTACCAATCAGTATGGCATATTGATGCAGTCAGATGGCGCGCAGGCGTGTATCGCGGCGCGGAGAGAGAAGGAGAGACAAGAATGATTCAGTTTGTAGGTGCAGGTCCCGGCGCGGAAGATTTGATTACCGTGCGCGGCGCGAAGCTGCTGGAACAGGCGGATGTTGTTGTGTATGCCGGTTCGCTGGTTAATCCGGCGCACTTGGCGCGGACAAAAACGGGCTGTCAGATTTATGACAGCGCTTCTATGACGCTGGAGGAAGTCATGGATGTCATGATTCCGGCGGCAAAGGCGGGAAAACTGGTGGTGCGTCTGCACACGGGTGACCCGTCTATTTATGGCGCAATTCGGGAACAGATGGATATATTGGACGAACAGGGCATCGAATATGCCGTGTGTCCAGGTGTGTCCTCGTTCTGCGGCGCAGCGGCAGCGCTGCATGCGGAGTATACCCTGCCGAACGTCAGCCAGACGGTCATTTTGAGCCGCATGGCGGGCAGAACACCGGTGCCGGAACGAGAATCTATCCGTAAGCTGGCAGCACACGGCAGCACGATGGTGCTGTTTTTGTCGTCGGGAATGCTGGGCAAGCTGGCAGAGGAACTGATTGCGGGCGGCTATGCGCCGGAGACACCGGCGGCAATCGTCTATAAAGCGACATGGCCGGATGAGCAGGTGTTCCGCACGACAATCGCAGGACTGGAGCAGACTGCCAAAGAAAACGGCATTCACAAGACGGCACTCATCACAGTCGGCGGCTTTTTGGGCGATCAGTACGAGCGCTCCAAGCTGTATGACCCGACCTTTGCGCATGGCTGCCGCGAGGCGAGCAAGTGAACATTCGCATCATTTCCTTTACCGATCGCGGACAGGCGTTGAGCCAGACCTTGGCGGCATCGTTGTCAAATCATTTGGTACAGCAGTACGCCAAGGCGACGAGCTTTTTGCCGTATGCCTCTGTGCATACCTTTGCCGAAGAAGGCATGGCACAGGCAGATCTGCTCGTGTTTATCGGAGCGACAGGAATCGCCGTGCGTGCCATTGCGCCGTTTGTGCGCAGTAAAGATACCGATCCTGCTGTGCTCGTGATAGATGAGAATGGACGATTTGTCATTTCTCTGCTGTCCGGTCACATTGGCGGTGCAAATGCGTGGGCGCAGCGATTGGCGCAGACGCTGGGAGCGGTTCCGATTATCACGACGGCAACGGATGGGCGCGGGGTATTCGCTGTAGACAGCTGGGGCATCCAGCATGACTGCAGCGTCAAAGACATTCGGGAAATCAAGCATCTTTCCGGTGCGTTGCTGCGCGGAGAACAGGTAGGCTTGTGCAGTGATTTTCCGATCCGTGGCGCACTGCCCGATGGCGTGCAGCTAAATGCGTCACAGGATTATGGCATGTTGATTTCGATACGGGAGCCGGAGCAGGTTCCGTTTGCGCACACGGTTCAGCTCGTGCCGCATATCGTTCATGTCGGTGTGGGATGTAAGAAACAAACCGATCCGTGCGCGATGCGGACGTGGGCGGACAGCATCCTGCAAAAAATGCACATCGTGCCGCAGGCAGTGGCTTCGGTCTCTTCGATTGATTTAAAGAAGGAAGAATCGGCGGTACTGGAACTGGCGCAGGCGTGGCGCGTTCCCGTGCATTTTTTCTGTGCGCAGGAGCTAGAACAGGTAAAGGGAAAGTTCACGCCATCGGCGTTTGTGCGCAGCATAACGGGAACCGATAATGTGTGCCAGCGCGCAGCGGCCAAGGCATCGGAAAACGGCTGCTGTCTGCTTGCCAAGACGGCACAGGACGGCATGACGATTTCGATTTATGAAAAAGAGTGGAGGGCAGAGTTTTGAGTATCTGCATGGCAGGAATTGACTGGGAAAATGCCAATATGGACAAGCGAGAGGCGTTTTCCTTTACCGGCAGTCAGGTAGAACACCTGTGCCGAACCATTGCGCAGGTATCCGGCGCGGAGGGCTGTGTTTTGCTGTCCACTTGCAATCGGACGGAGCTATATTTGAGCGGCGCAGAGGACTTGCAGCCAAGTGCGCTGCTGTGTCAGGCGGCACAGGTGCAGGATGCGGAGGAGCTGTTCACGGTGCGCCGCGGACGCGATGCCGCACAGCATCTCATGCGCGTCTCGTGCGGCCTGTGTTCACAGATTTTGGGAGAGGATCAGATCGTATCTCAGGTCAAGCGGGCATATGCCATCGCGCATGACGCGCAGACGACGGATGCCGCACTCAGCCAGCTGTTTCGACTGGCTGCGACGGCGGGAAAAAAGAGCCGCACGCAGGTGCGTCTGTCGGCGGCGCCGCTGTCGGTTGCCGGACAGGCAGTTGCGCTCATAGAAGAAAAGCTGGGCAGTTTAAGCGGCACACGTGCTCTGGTCATTGGCAATGGCGAGATGGGACGATTGGCGTCGTCTCTGCTGGCGGCGAGAGGATGTCAGGTGACAGTGACCCTGCGCTCGTATCACCACGGACAGACGATCGTACCGGCAGGCTGCCGCACCATTGCATATGACGAACGCATGTCACTGATTCCGCAGTGTGATATTTTGCTCAGTGCGACAACCAGCCCGCATTATACGGTGACGAGAGACGATTTAGAAGAAATGGAACAAATCCCCTATGTGGTCTGCGATTTGTCTATGCCGAGAGATATTGATCCTGCGATTCGCCATATGACCGGCGTCTGTACCTTTTTTGATATGGACAGCATGGGCGGACGCGATGCGCATGTCAATGCGGCAGACAGACAGCAGGTAGAGGACATCATTGAAGAGCAGATGCAGGAATTTGACCGCTGGAAAACCTATCGCCATGCGCTGCCGCGCATGGAAGAACTGAGCGTTTTGCTGGCGGAACGCATTGCGGGAGATTATGATTTTTCCGTTTTAACTGACACGGAGGATGAGGAAACCGCAGAAAAAATGGAAACGGCAGCGCGTCTGGCGGCAGATAAAGCTGTGCACTGGCTGCTGACCGGTATGCAGAAGGAGCTGACGGACACGGCACTGGATGCCTGTCGAGAGGCGATTTTGCGCAAAGCACCGCAGCTGCGGGATAGGAGCATCATATGAAACTTTATGTAATTGGAATCGGACCGGGCGGCGCAGATCAGATGACCCCGCGTGCCCGTCAGGCGATGGAAAACAGCGACATGATCGCGGGATACACAACATATATTGACCTTGTGCGTCCGCTCATTGGAGATAAGGAAATTTTGCAGACGCCGATGAAAAAGGAAATTGACCGCTGCAATCTGGCGCGGGATGCCGCTCTGTCCGGCAAAACCGTGTCCATGATTTGTTCCGGTGATGCCGGTGTGTATGGTATGGCAGGTCTCATGTATCAGGTATGTGAGCAGTATCCGGAAATTGACATTGAAGTAATTCCGGGCATCACTGCCGCCTGCGGCGGCGCAGCGGTACTCGGCGCACCGCTCATTCATGACTTTGCGGTTATCAGCCTGAGCGATCTGCTGACACCGTGGGAAACGATTGCCAAGCGATTGGATCTTGCCTCGCAGGCGGATTTTTGTATTTGCTTGTACAATCCATCTAGCCACAAGCGGGCGGATTACCTGCAAAAGGCCTGTGACATTATGCTCAAGAGCAAGTCTCCGGAGACGCCGTGCGGCACGGTTCGCAACATTGGACGCGACGGCGAGCAGGGAGAGATTTATACGTTGGCGCAGCTGCGCGACACCAAGGTTGACATGTTTACCACGGTATTTATCGGTAACAGCCAGACCCGTGTGATTCATGGCAAACTTGTGACGCCGAGAGGATATGAGAACAAATGAGACGGGTGATTTTTTCCGGCACCAGTGAGGGAAAGACGCTGTGTCAGCAGCTGGCGCAGGCAGGATTGCAGGCGGAAGTCTGTGTGGCGACAGAATACGGAAAAGAGGTCATGCCGGAACTCTCCGGCATCACAGTACATACCGGACGCATGACGACCCCACAAATGGCGGAATTTTTGCGCGGCGCAGAGATCGTCATTGATGCGACGCACCCATATGCTGTGGAAGTGAGCAAAAATATCCGCGTGGCATGTGCGCAGGTATCCTGCCGATATATTCGCCTGCTGCGACCCAAAACACAGGCGGAGGGCGCCGTGCATGTGCCGTCTGCCGAGGCGGCGGCGCAGGCTCTGTCTCAGACCGAAGGGGCTGTACTGCTGACGGTTGGTAGCAAAGAGCTGGCGTGCTTTACGGCAGTGGAAAATTATCAGGAGCGCCTGTGGCCGCGCGTACTGCCCGCGGCAAAATCGTTGGAAATTTGTCAGCAGCTTGGATTTCCGGCGGCACATTTGATTTTGATGCAGGGACCGTTTTCCACAGAGATGAATGTCGCCCTGATTCATGCTAGTTGTGCCAAATGGCTGGTGACGAAGGATACCGGCGTGGCGGGCGGCCTGCCGGAAAAATTGGCGGCGGCGAAGCAGTGCGGCTGCCGCGTGCTGCTCATTGACCGACCGCAGGAGGACGGCATGACGCCAGACGCCGTGCGCGATTTGCTGATTGGCAGGAAGCCGCCGCGGTTTCCTCTGTTTGTCGATTTGACCGGCAGACGATGTGTCGTTGTCGGCTGCGGCAATATTGGCGCGCACCGCGCTGAAGTTTTGCTACGATATGGCGCGGATGTCGTGGTTGTTGCGCCGGAAGGCGAAGCACCGGCGGGCGCAAAACACATCAGACGGGCGTTTACTCCGGAGGATGTGCGCGGCGCATTTCTGGTCACAGCTGCGACCGACAATCACGCGCTCAATCACGAGATTTATGAATTGTGTCAGCAGGAAAATATTTTTGTCAGCACGGCGGATGATCGCAATGCCTGCTCGTTTTTCTTCCCTGCGGTTCGCACGGGAAACGGGCTGTCTGTCGGCTTGGTGTCTGACGGCAGTGACCACAAAAAGACCGCTCGCACGGCAAAAAAAATAGAAGCAATACTCAAGGAGGAACAGGAATGAACCGAATCATTCGCGTGGGCAGCCGAGAATCCAAGCTCGCTGTCATTCAAAGTGAATTGGTTATCCAAGCCATTCGCGCCTGTGATCCCTCGATTCAGATAGAATTGGTCACCATGAAGACCACAGGAGATAAAATTTTAGACCGAACACTGGACAAGGTGGGCGGAAAAGGACTGTTTGTCAAGGAACTGGATCGCGCCCTGTTGGCAGGAGAGGTAGATCTCACGGTGCATTCCATGAAGGATCTTCCGACGCAGCTGCATCCGGATCTGCCGCTGGCGGCGGTATCCAGCCGTGAGACACCGTATGATGTTATGGTGCTGCCGAAGGGCTGCACGGAGTGGGATCAAAGCAAGCCGGTCGGCTGCGCGTCTGCGCGGCGCACGGTGCAGATACAGGCACTGTATCCGCATATCACCGTCAAGCCGGTGCGCGGCAATATTCAGACGCGCCTGCGCAAGCTGGACAGCGGCGAATACGGCGCGCTGATTCTCGCGCAGGCGGGATTGCATCGGCTGGGATTAGATGACCGCATTTACCGCGTGTTCACGCCGGAAGAGCTGATTCCATCGGCGTGTCAAGGCGTGCTTGCTGTGCAGACGAGAAAGGACTTTGACACAGCCTGTCTCAAAGGCTTCCATGATGCGGAGGCTTGGGACTGCGCTATGGCAGAACGCGCGTTTATTCGCGCTTTAGATGGCGGATGTTCGTCTCCGGTCGCGGCATTTGCCCAGCTCATTGACGCGGATACCATGCGTCTGACGGGATTGTATGTGTCTGAAGATCGGACACAGTCGGAACGAAAAACCATCACCTGTCCGAGAGCACAGGCGGAAGCACGGGCGGCGCGGCTGGCGCAAGAGATGAAAGGAAATGAGTATGGGTAAGGTAACACTGGTCGGCGCGGGACCGGGAGATCCGGGACTGCTCACCGTCAAGGGCAGACAGGCGATTTTGGACGCGGAAGTGGTGGTCTATGACCGGCTGGTCGGACCGGAAATTCTCGCGCTGATGCCGGATTCCGCCGAACAGATTGATGTCGGCAAAAAGAGCAATTGCCATCTGGTGCCGCAATGGCGTATCAATGAAATTTTGCTGGAAAAAGCACAGGAAGGCAAACGAGTCGTGCGCCTAAAGGGCGGAGACTGCTTTGTGTTTGGCCGCGGCGGCGAGGAACTGGAGCTGCTTGAGCAGCACGACATTCCGTTTGAGGTTGTGCCGGGTGTGACCAGTGCGCTGTCTGTGCCGGCATATGCGGGCATTCCGGTCACGCATCGGGATTTTACCTCCTCTGTGCACATCATCACCGGACACGCCAAGCAAAACGGGGAGCTCAATCTGGATTTTGAAGCACTTGTCCGACATAAGGGCACGCTGGTATTCTTGATGAGCGTCAGCAGTACGCCGATGATTTTATCCGGCTTGATGCAGGCGGGCATGGCGGAAGAGATGCCCGCGGCGATGATTGAGCGCGGCACGCTGCCACATCAGCGCAAGCTGGTGGCAACCGTCGGCACGCTGTCTCAGCGGATGCAGGAGGAGCACATCGCCAGTCCGGCGATTTTGATTGTCGGCGCGGTTTGTGCGCTGTCCGATTCGTTTGACTGGTTCAGTCATACGCCGCTGCACGGCGTCACGGTTGCCGTTACGCGGCCGAAAAATCGTGCGGGTACACTGACGGAAAAGCTGCGCAAGCTCGGCGCACAGGTGATCTCCTATCCGTGCATTGAAACCAAGATCATTTGGCCGAATATGCCGGTTGTCGAAGCCCTCGCGTCGATAGACCAGTACAGCTGGCTGGTGCTCACCAGCCCGACCGGCGTGGAAACGCTGGCACAGCTTCTGGATGCGGCGGATATGGATATGCGCAATCTGGCACATATGAAGCTCGCTGTCATCGGCTCTGCCACCGCGAAAGCGCTCAAAGCACATGGAGCGCGGGCGGATTATATGCCGGCCATTTATGATTCGGTACATCTCGCAGAGGGACTTGTCCGTCTGGTCGGTGAGGGAGACCGCGTTTTGCTGCTGCGTGCGGCACAGGGCTCCTCAGAACTGCCGGTACAGCTGGGAGAGGCGTGCATTCCGTTTGACGATGTGCCGATTTATGAAACCTTGTATCACAATGAAAGCAGCGATGCCATGGCACAGCAGCTGGCTGCCGGTGAAATCAATTATGTCACCTTCACCAGTGCATCGACGGTGCATGGCTTTGTCAATAGCTTGCCGAAGGGGACGGATTTTTCCGGCTTCCGCGCTCTGTGCATCGGCAGCATGACGGAACAGGCGGCAAAATCCGCCGGTATGCAAACAATCACAGCAAAGAGCGCAACCATCGACGCCATGCTGTCTCGACTTTTGGAGGAACAACAATTATGAATTTAATCAATCGTCCGCGCAGATTGCGCACCAGCCCGACCCTTCGCTCGATGATGCGGGAGACTCGCATGTCTCCGTCCAGCCTGATTTATCCGATTTTTGCGATTGAGGGCGAGAACATCAAAAATCCGATTGCATCGCTGCCGGGTCAGTTCCAGTGGTCTCCGGATTGTATCTGCGAAGCCATTGAGGAATGCATCGAAGCCGGAGTGGAAAAGGTCATGCTGTTCGGACTTCCGGCACATAAGGACGAAATCGGTTCCGGTGCTTGGGCAGAGGATGGCATTGTGCAGCAGGCAATCCGCGCCATCAAGGAAAAGTATCCGGATTTTTATGTGATTACCGATGTCTGCATGTGCGAGTATACCTCGCATGGTCACTGCGGCATTCTGTGCGATCACTATGTGGACAATGATAAGACGCTGGAATGCCTGGCGAAGATTGCGCTGTCTCATGCACAGGCGGGTGCCGATATGGTCGCGCCGTCCGATATGATGGACGGCCGTGTCGCTGCGATTCGCAAGATTCTCGATGACAATGGCTTTATCAATATTCCGATTATGGCGTACTCGGCCAAGTATGCCTCGGCATTTTACGGCCCGTTCCGCGACGCCGCAGGCTCTGCGCCGTCGTTTGGCGACAGAAAGTCGTATCAGATGGACCCGCACAACAGCCGCGAAGCCATGCTGGAATGCCAGCTGGATATTCAGGAGGGCGCGGACATCATCATGGTCAAGCCTGCACTCAGCTATCTGGACGTCATTGTCAAGGCGAAGGAACGCTTTGATGTACCGCTTGCTGCGTATTCTGTCAGCGGCGAATACGCCATGATTAAGGCGGCAGCAGCGGCAGATCTCGTGGATGAGTACCGCATTATGTGTGAGTCTGCGCTGAGCATTTACCGTGCCGGTGCGGAAATTTTGATTACCTACTATGCCAAGGAGTTGGCACAGGCTATGAAGAAGGGAGATATTGGCTGATGGATACCTCGGAAAAGCTGTTTGAACAGGCGCAAAAGGTTATGCCGGGCGGTGTCAACAGCCCGGTGCGCGCCTATCGTGCCGTCGGCATGACACCGCGCTTTATTCAGTCTGCAAAGGGCGCTTATGTCACGGATGTAGACGGTGTAGAATACATTGATTACGTGGGTTCTTGGGGACCGATGATTTTGGGACATGCCAACCCACAGGTGCTTCGCGCCGTAGAGCAGACCATGAAGAACGGCCTGAGCTTTGGCGCACCGACCGAGCGCGAGACGGATCTGGCGAATCTGGTTGTCTCTATGGTGCCGAATATTGAGATGGTTCGCATGGTAAATTCCGGCACAGAAGCGGTGATGAGTGCGGTTCGTGTGGCGCGCGGTGCAACCGGAAAAGATAAGATTATCAAGTTCGAGGGATGCTATCACGGCCATTCGGATGCCATGCTCGTCAAAGCCGGTTCCGGTGCTCTGACCGGCGGCAGACCGGATTCTGCCGGTGTTCCGGCGGCAGTGGCAGGGGACACACTGACGGCGACATATAACGATTTGGACAGTGTAGAGCGCCTGCTGCAAGCCAACAAGGAACAGGTGGCAGCAGTGATTGTCGAGCCGGTAGCTGCCAATATGGGCGTTGTACCACCGGCAGAGGGATTTTTGGAAGGCCTGCGCGCACTGTGTGACGAATATCATGCGCTGTTAATTTTTGATGAAGTCATCACAGGATTCCGTCTGGCACGCGGCGGCGCACAGGAATATTTTGGCGTCAAGGCAGATCTCGTGACCTTTGGCAAGATTATCGGCGGCGGTATGCCGGTTGGCGCCTTTGCGGGAAGCCGTGAGCTGATGGAGCAGGTTGCTCCGACCGGCCCGATTTATCAGGCAGGTACTCTGTCCGGCAATCCGGTGGCGATGGCGGCGGGCATCACGCAGCTGACCTACCTCAATGAGCATCCGGAAGTATATACGAAGATTGAAGAAAACACGACTTGGCTGGCCAATCAGCTGCGCGAGCTGGAAGAAACCTATCACGCAGGAACAACGGTCAATCAGATCGGCTCGCTTCTCAGCGTGTTCTTCACCGAACAGCCGGTGACCAATTTTGCCGGTGCAAAATCCAGCGACGTGGCACGATACGCAGAGTATTTCCGTCATATGCTGGCGCAGAAGATTTATTTGGCTCCGGCACAGTTTGAAGCTATGTTTGTCGGCAATGCACACACGCAGGCGGATCTGGATGCAACAGTAGCTGCTGCGAAAAAGACGCTGGCTGCCATGGCAAACGCATGAACAGGTATTTCTTGATCGGTGCCGGTATGGGCACAGAGCCAATGCTCACGGAGCAGGCGCGGCAAGCCATATGCAGCGCGGATATTGTGCTGTCCACCGGCAGATTGGCGGATGGTCTGGCAGCTGTCCGCGCAGATATGCAAACGCTGGCGTTTTCTCAGCTGGCACAGCGGGCACAAGAGAGCACGGGAACCGTTGCGATTTTACTCAGCGGGGATACCGGTTTTTACAGCGCGGCGAAGTCGCTGACGGAAAAACTGCGCGGCAGCGGCACGGTGGAAATCCTGCCGGGCATCAGCAGCATCCAGCTGTTTTGCGCGCGGTTTCACACCTCGTATGATGATGCCGTCCTGCTCAGTTTGCACGGACGTTCCGGCGCGCTGCTGGCGCCTGTCAGCTATAACCGGAAGGTCATCATGCTCACGGGCGGCGAAAACAAGGCGCATGTGCTGTGTCAGCGCCTTGCCGACGCGGGACTGACGCATGTCACGGTGTCTGTCGCGGAAAATCTTGGCGCAGATACCGAGCGATTGATTTCCAGCACGCCGGAACAGCTGGCGCGCGAGCAGTTTGGCGATTTGTGTGTGCTGATGACGCAAAACGAGCACCCGACAGACAGCAGTCACGCGCTGCGCGATGGTGATTTCGTGCGCGGAGAGGTGCCGATGACCAAACAAGAGGTGCGCTGGCTGGCGAGCAGTCTGCTGTCCGTCAAGCCGGATGAAATTGTCTATGACATCGGCGCAGGCACCGGTTCCGTCACGATGGAGCTGGCGCGGCACGCCACGCGCGGCATGGTCTATGCCGTGGAGTGCAAGCCGGAGGCCGTCGAACTGCTGCACCGCAATCGCGTGCACACAGGCTGCTATAATACGCAGATTGTACAGGCGATGGCACCGGACGGCTTGGAGCAGCTGCCAACGCCGGACTGTGCGTTTATCGGCGGCAGTCGCGGCAATATGGCAGAGATTGTCTGTGCACTAAAGCAAAAGAATCCTAAAATCCGTATCGTCATCACGGCGATTGCGCTGGAAAGTCTGCATGAGGCGATAGGAGCGCTGGAGAGCAACGGCTTTGCGACAGAAGTGTCTTGTGTCAATGTTTCGCGGGCGAAGAAGATCGCACGCTATCACATGATGACGGCACAGAATCCGGTCTATCTGATTGGAGGCAATGTATGAGCGCGCGTGCGCCGCGGCTGGTCATCGGCGGCACGGGGAGCGGCTGCGGAAAGACGACAATCACCTGCGCCTTGTTACAGGCGTTTGTCGAACAAGGCTTGGATACGGCTGCCTTCAAATGCGGACCGGATTACATTGATCCGATGTTTCACAGCCGGATTATTGGTGCGCGCTCGCGCAATCTGGATGCGTTTTTGTGCGGGCGGGAACAGGTTCCCGCCCTGCTGCAACACAGTGCGGGACGCGATATTTCCGTGATAGAAGGTGTCATGGGATACTATGACGGTCTTGCCGGAACGAGCAGTGAAAACTCGACGGCAGACATTGCGCGGCTCACGCAGTCTCCGACGGTGCTTGTCGTTTCGGCAAAGGGCATGTCGCTGACCATTGCGGCGCTGCTGCGCGGATTGCTGCAATTTGAGCACAACACCATTCGCGGCGTCATTTTAAATGGAATTTCTCCGATGATGACGGATTATTACGCGAATATTATCGAGCAAAACACCGGTTTGCCTGTTTTGGGCGCGATGCCGAACGATCCGGTCTGTGCGGTGGAAAGCCGCCATTTGGGCTTGGTCACCGCGGCGGAAATCAAGGATCTCAAGCAAAAAATGCAGACACTCGCGCAGCACGCGCGCGACGGCTTGCAGCTGGATGCGCTGCTTGCTTTGGCTCGCACTGCGCCGGAGCTGCAGGAGCAGCTGCCGCCGGTTCCGTCTTGCGGGACTGGACTGCGCATCGGCATTGCCCGCGACGAGGCGTTTTGCTTTGACTATGCGGACAGTCTGGAGGTATTGACGCGCATGGGCGCACAGCTTGTGCCGTTCTCTCCGCTGCACGATGCGCAGTTGCCGGAGAGACTGGACGGTCTGTATCTGTGCGGCGGGTATCCGGAACTGTACGCCCAGCAGCTGGGAGCCAATCGCTCTATGCTGACGGATATTCACGCAGCGATTACAAACAAGATGCCGACCATTGCGGAATGCGGTGGCTTTTTGCTGCTGCATCAAACGCTGACCGGTGTGCCGATGGCAAATATCTGCGGCGGCGCAGCGGAAATGGGAAAACGGCTGAAACAATTTGGATATGTCACGCTGACAGCAAAGAAAGATTCTCTGCTGTGCTGCAAGGGCGAGATGTTGACCGCGCATGAATTTCATTATGCGCAGAGCACCGAGCAGGGCGCGGACTTTTCCGCGAGCAAGCCGCTGAGAAACCGTGGCTGGCAGTGCATTCATGCTTCGGATACGCTGCACGCGGGCTATCCGCATTTGCATTTTGTGGGCAATGTTTCGGCAGCGCAGCGATTTTTACAGGCATGTCAGACCTATCATCGGGAGGTGAAATGATGACACTGGAACAAGTATTGGAACAAATTCCGCCATTAGATGCAGAGGCGATGGCGCGGGCAAAGCACCATTGGGATGCGCTCGCCAAGCCGCTGCATGGATTGGGGGATTTAGAGGATACACTCGTCAAAATTGCGGGCATTCGCCGCACACCGGTTATGGATTTGCGCAGAAAAGCCGTAGTCGTTCTGTGCGCGGATAACGGCGTGGTAGAAGAGGGCATTTCTCAGTCGGGACAGGATGTCACGCAGATTATCACAGAAAATTTGGGCAAGGGAACGTCTACCGTGTGCCATATGGCACGTGCCGCCGGAGCGGATGTCATTCCGGTGGATATTGGTGTAGCGAGTGAGGTGCACAGCCGCGGGGTGCTGCATCGGAAAATCGCGTATGGCACGAAGAACTTTGCCAAACAGCCGGCAATGACCCGCGCGCAGGCGGTACAGGCTATCGGTGTCGGCATAGAGATTGCTTTGCTGTGCCGGGAACAAGGCTATGATGTTATTGCAACCGGCGAAATGGGCATCGGCAACACGACATCGACGGCGGCAGTCACGGCAGCACTGCTTCATGCGCCGGTAGAGCTGGTCACAGGACGCGGTGCGGGATTGTCTTCAGAAGGTCTCGTGCGCAAGATTCAGGTGGTCACACGCGCATTGGAACAATGGCAGCCGGATCAGCACGACCCGATTGACATTTTGAGCAAAGTCGGCGGCTATGATATTTGTGGTCTGACCGGCTTGTTTTTGGGCGGTGCGCTGTGCGGCCTGCCGATGATTCTGGACGGTGTCATTTCTGCCGCAGCGGCGCTGTGTGCGGTGCGGCTGTGCCCAACGGTGCGCGAGTATCTGATTGCTTCGCATCATACGGCAGAGCCTGCGGGCGTACTGCTCGAACAGGCGTTGGGTGTAAAGCCGATGATTGACGCCAATATGGCTTTAGGCGAAGGCACCGGTGCTGTGCTGCTGTTTGGTATGCTGGATGCGGCGGCTTCGCTGTACACCAATGGCAATACGTTCGATGACAGCAACATCGAGGCGTATCAGCCGCTTTCTTGAGCCGATGCTGGTATTGGTAACGGGAGGCGCCGCCAGCGGAAAATCCGAGCTGGCAGAGCGCATCGTCTGCGAATTGGCGGACGGAAAACCGATGCTGTATGTGGCGGCGATGGAGACAAAGGGCGAAGAAGCGCAAAGACGCATTGCCCGCCATCGCGCCCTGCGCGCCGGAAAGGGATTTACGACGTGGGAACACGCCAAGCGGTTCGACACGATGACGGTGCCGAGCGGCTACACCGCCGCGCTGTTTGAATGCATGAGCAATGCACTGGCGAATGAGATGTTTTCGCCGGACGGCGCAGGGGATAACTGGAAACACAGCATTGTTTCGGGTATTCGAGCGTTGCAGGCATCCTGTGAGCATGTCGTTGTCGTCAGCAATGATATTTTCACGGATGGCATGACGTATGATGCATGGACAATGCGATACTTGCACGCGCTCGGCTGCCTGAATCAATATTTTGCCGAACAGGCGGATTGGGTGATTGAGAGCGTATGCGGCATTCCCATTGTACATAAAAAGAGGGAAAACACATGATAAAAGAACTGTTCGGCGGTCTGCTGGTGGCGTTTGGTTTGTATTCTGCGCTGCCGCTGCCGCAGATCGAATGGAAAGACAACACCATGCGGTATGCACTGAGCTTTTTGCCGCTCATTGGACTGTTGGTCGGCGGCTGCGAATACGGCTGGCTGCTGCTGGCGGGAAAGCTGGCGTTATCCAGTCTGCTGTACGCGGCGGGAGCGGTACTCATTCCGGTTGTGATTACCGGCGGCATCCATCTGGATGGCTTTGTCGATACCTGTGACGCGCTGTGCTCGTATGGCGATAAAGAGAAGCGATTGGAAATTTTGAAAGATCCGCATGTCGGTGCCTTTGCCATTTTATGGATTGGTGTGCTGCTGGTCGCTCAGCTCGGTATGTTCGCGCAGGTGTATGAGACACCGGCGAGTGCCAAGCTGTTTCTGGTCGGCTATGCAGGTGCCCGAGCCTTGGGCGGCGGCATGATTGTCACACAAACATGCGCCAAAAATTCTGGTCTCGCGCATATCTTTGCGGACAGCGCGGACAAAAAGACCGTCAGTCACGTAATGCTCGTGTGGGAGCTGGTACTGGCAGTGCTGGCGATTGTGCTGGCAAAGGGGATCGGCGTGCTGGCAGTTGCCGCATATGCCGGATTTTATCTGTTTCACGTGCGGATGTGCCGCCGAAATTTTGGCGGTATTACCGGCGATTTGTGCGGCATGTGTATCACGGTGTGTGAGACGCTGATGCTGCTGTGCGCGGTGATTGGCGGCATCCTCTTGCGGTGAGAAAGGAAAGTAGCATGACAATACTCATTATCGGCGGTGCGGCGCAGGGAAAGACAGCCTTTGCGCGCACGCTGTCGCCGGAACAAGACATCATAGACGATTTGCATGTGCGCGTACAGCAGGCGCTGCGTGACAAGACACAGCTGCCAAAGGCGGCGGATTTTGTGGGCAAAACCATTGTGTGCAATGAGGTTGGCGGCGGAGTCGTTCCGATGGATGCGTTGGAACGCGAATGGCGCGAATGCACTGGCAGACTGTGCTGCGACATTGCGGCGCAGGCAGACCGCGTGTACCGCGTGTACTGCGGCATCGCCACCTGTATCAAGGGGGCATCATGAGCGTAGCGGCAGCCGTTTTTTTCGGCTTTTTACTCGATTGTGTGCTCGGCGATCCGGAACGGCTGTGGCATCCGATTATGGGCATTGGCTCCATGATTTCGTTTTGGAAAAAGCGTCTGCGGACATGGTTTTCGGACAGCAGCCGCGGACAGGTTTGGGCGGGCGCCCTGCTGTGGTTTGTCGTTGTGATTCCGTCTTGGCTGATTCCGGCGGCAATTTTGCATCTGGCGGGATGGCTGCATCCGGCACTGGCGTTTATCATCGAGACATTGTTCTGCTGGCAGATTTTCGCGGCGAAATCGCTCAAGCAGGCAGCGCTGCGCGTCTATCGCGCCCTGCGCAAAGGCGATTTGCAGGAAGCACGAAAGTACGTCTCATGGATTGTCGGACGGGATACCGCACATTTGGATGCGGCGCAGGTGACGAAAGCGACGGTGGAAACCGTTGCGGAAAATACCAGTGACGGTGTGATTGCGCCGCTTGTTTTTTTGCTCATCGGCGGCGCACCTCTCGGCTTTGCCTACAAAGCGGTCAACACGCTGGACTCAATGGTGGGCTACAAAAACGAGGAGTTTTTATATTTTGGCCGCTTTTCCGCCAAGATGGATGACGTTTGGAATTTTATCCCGGCGCGTCTGAGCGGACTGCTATTTGTGCTGTGCGCAAAACCGGCGGGATTGGATGCAAGCGGCGCATGGAAGTGTTTTCGGCGCGACCGCTTACAGCACGCCAGCCCGAATTCAGCACAGACGGAATCGGCGTGCGCCGGTGCACTCGGTGTACAGCTCGCGGGAAACGCCTATTATTTTGGAAAACTGTATGAGAAACCGACGCTGGGCGATGCCAAGCGCCCGATTGAAGCGGAGGACATTGTGCGCACCAATCGCCTGATGTATTGGGCGTCGGCGGCTGCCGTGTGCGTGCTGTGCGCGGTTCGATGGATCATCGGTTGGAAACTGGGGTGGTAATATGAAGCACATACACGGCGGTGACATTTACGCCGAGACATGGAACGAAGAGCCACTAGACTTTTCGGCCAATATCAATCCGTTCGGTATGCCGGACAGCGTGCGCGAGGCGGCACAGCAGGCGATTTCCGGTTGTCTTCACTATCCGGATCCGTTTTGCCGCGCCCTGCGGCAGACTGTTGCACAGCGCGATGCGGTGACAGCGGAACAGATTTTTTGCGGCAACGGTGCCGCCGATGTGCTGTACCGCCTGATGCTGACGCTTCGGCCAAAGAAGATTTTGCTTCCTGCGCCGACCTTTGCGGAATATGAGGAAGCGGCACAGCTCGTGGGCAGTGAGATCGTGCGATTTCCACTGGGGAAAGATTTGACGGTTACAGAGGCGTTTTGGAACGCCGTCACACCGGACATGGATCTGGTTGTGCTGTGCAATCCCAACAATCCCACGGGTTTGCTCACGCCAAAATGGCTGGTAAAGAAAGGAATGGAACGCTGCGCCGAGGTCGGCGCACGGCTGCTTGTCGATGAGTGCTTCCATGATTTTCTTTGCGAGCCGGAAGACAGCAGCATGACGGATCAGCTCCGCGACAACCACCATTTGATTTTGCTGCGGTCGTTTACCAAGATGTATGCAATGCCGGGCATTCGATTGGGCTATTGCCTGTCGGCGGATCAAGAGCTGATCGGGCAGCTGTATGAAGCTGGTGCACCGTGGTCGGTGTCCGTCATTGCGCAGGCGTGCGGCATGGCGGCGGCTCAGGACGTGGATTTTCCGCAAAAAACACGCGAGTATGTCGCGCGACAGCGAGAGACGCTCAAACGCGGTTTGGAAGAGTTGGGCATGTACGTCGTAGATGGACAAGTGAATTATTTGCTGTTTCGCAGCACAGAGATGCCGGATTTGCAGCGGCGGCTGCATGACCACGGCATTTTGATCCGTTCGTGTGCCAATTATCACGGATTGGATGACACGTGGTTTCGCGTTGCCGTGCGCAGCGAAGCGGAAAATTTTGTTCTGCTGCATACCTTGCGGCAGCTAAAGGAGGAATCGGCATGGCAAAGGTAATTATGGTACAGGGTACCACGTCCAATGCGGGCAAGAGTCTGACGGTTGCGGCATTGTGCCGCATTTTCCGACAGGACGGACTCAAGGCGGCGCCGTTTAAGTCGCAAAACATGGCGCTCAATTCGTTTATCACAGCGGATGGCGCGGAAATGGGACGCGCGCAGGTCATGCAGGCGGAAGCCGCAGGCATTGAGCCGGATGTACGCATGAATCCGATTTTGCTCAAGCCGACCAGCGACTGCGGCTCGCAGATTATTGTCAACGGCGTGGCGCGCGGCACGATGGCGGCAAAGGATTATTATCCGTATAAAAAACAGCTGATTCCGGATATTTTACAGGCATACAACAGCTTGGCAGAGGAATATGATGTCATTGTCATCGAAGGTGCTGGCTCTCCGGCAGAAATCAACCTGCGTGAAAATGATATTGTGAATATGGGCATGGCAGAAATGGTGGATGCGCCGGTTTTGCTTGTCGGAGACATTGACCGAGGCGGTGTGTTCGCTTCGCTGTATGGCACGGTTGCACTGCTGCAGCCGGAGGAACAAAAGCGCATCAAGGGCTTGATTATCAACAAGTTCCGCGGCGATGTAGAGATTCTCAAGCCGGGACTGGATATGATGCAGGACAAGCTGCCGATTCCGTTTGTCGGTGTGATTCCGTACCTGCATTTGGATATTGACGATGAGGACAGCCTGTCTGAACGGCTGCAATCCAAACAGACTCCGGCTGTGTTGGATATTGCCGTGATTCGCCTGCCGCGCATCTCGAATTTTACGGATTTCGCGCCGCTAGAACGGATGCCGGGTGTGTCTGTGCGCTATATCACGCGAACGACGGAACTCAAGCAGCCGGATTTACTTTTGCTGCCGGGCAGCAAAAATACGATGGAAGATCTCAAATGGATGCGGCAAAATGGATTGGAAGCGGCGGTCAAGAAATATGCAGCTTCCGGTATGCCAGTGTTTGGCATCTGCGGCGGCTATCAGATGATGGGTCTGACGCTTGCCGACCCCGAACATGTCGAGGCGGGCGGCACGATGGAGGGCATAGGACTGCTGCCCGTGCACACGACATTTTGCGCCAAGAAAACCACCACGCAGGTACACGGCACAATAGGACATCTCACTGGAATTTTTGCCGGATTGACCGGCGTGCATATGGATGGCTATGAGATTCACATGGGTGATACGACCTATGAGCCGGATGCGGATAATTTCTCTGAGATCCAGCGCAATGGCCGACCGGTGATAGACGGCGCACAGTGCGGCAGCTGTTACGGCACGTATGTGCATGGCATTTTTGACCGCGAGGAGGTCAGCCGCAAGCTGATTACTGCGCTGCTCGAAAGCAAGGGCTTGTCCGCGGAGGATGTACAGGCATTTGATGCCGAGACATACAAACAGCAGCAATATGACCTGCTTGCGGATGCCGTGCGTGAAGCCTTGGACATGGATGCCATTTATCGCATTCTCAATCGGGAGGTGTGAAATGGAGCGCGGTCTCATTCACATTTACTGCGGAGATGGCAAGGGAAAAACGACCTGTGCGTTTGGTCTCGCGCTGCGCTGTGCAGGTGTCGGAGAACAGGTGCGCATTGCCCAGTTTCTCAAGGGCGGCGACAGCGGCGAAGTGACTGCTATGCAGACATTTTCCAATGTCGAGCTTCTTCGCGCCAAGCAGGGAACTAAGTTTACCTTTCAGATGAACGCAGAGGAAAAAGCACAGGCGAAGCGCGACCACACGAAATTGCTGCGGCAAGCGTTTGCCGATGCCCAACATCTGCGGATGCTGGTGCTGGATGAAATCATGGCGGCGTGCACGACCGGCATGGTGGAGGTAGACGAGTTGGTGTCGTTGATACAAGCCCGTCCGCCGGAGTTGGAGCTTGTCATGACCGGACGCAATCCGCCGCAGGAGCTGCTGGATTTGGCGGATTATATCACAGAGATGAAAAAAATACGGCATCCGTATGACAAGGGGATTGCGGCGCGCCGTGGAATTGAGCGATAGGAGAGAGCGACAGATGGATTTTGAAATTATCAAACCGGCAGAGATTGAAAAGCGCAGCTTTGCTATCATCACAGAAGAGCTGGGTGACCGCGTTTTTCCGGAAGAGATTGGCTTGGTTGTCAAGCGTGTCATTCATACCTCAGCGGATTTTGATTACGCAGACAATCTGGTCTTTTCGGAGGGCGTGGTGCCGCACGCGCTGGAAGCCATTCGGCGCGGCGCACACATCGTCACGGATACCAATATGGTCAAGGCGGGCATCAACAAAAAGACACTGGCCAAATTCGGCGGCGAGGTACATTGCTTTGTCGCGGATCCGGATGTTGCGGAAGAGGCGAAAAAACGTGGCGTGACGCGCTCCACGGTCTCGATGGAACGCGCCGCCCAATTGGATGTACCGGTGATTTTTGCTATCGGCAATGCGCCGACGGCACTGATTGAGCTGGATCGTCTGATGAGAGAGCAGAAGCTACAGCCGGAGCTGATTATCGGCGTGCCGGTTGGCTTCGTCAATGTCGTGGAGTCGAAGGAACTGATTCTTCGCTCTTCCGCGCCGCATATCGTCGCGCGCGGCCGCAAGGGCGGCAGCAATGTTGCGGCGGCGATTGTTAATGCGCTGCTGTATCAGCTCGTGCATCGAGAAGGCTTTTGAGTCTATAGGCCGATGAGCAGGAAAATGCCTGCGAGCAGCAGCAAGTCGTGATCGATGCCGTCCTCGTCTTTGAGAAGAAAGTATAAAATAAGCAAAACGAGAAGGGTGTCTTGCTCGAACAAACGGCTCAGACCGCCCTCTTTGCCAAATAGATTTCCCAGAGAGGAAAAAATGCTGCCGGATTCCTGCTGCTTGGGCGGCGGACACGGCGGTGGCGGAGGAGGCGGCGGGCAGGCAGCTTGCAAATATTTGTTGTACATATCTTAGATCTCCTTTGTGTGGCCGTCCGGCGGAAGAAACTGCCGGGCGGCTGTTTTTGCCATTCGAGCCATGGAGAGGATGCGTTCGGCGTGGGCAATCTGCGCGCAGGTTTCCTCAGATAGAAACGGACGCAGAGCATGTAATAATTCCGTGCGGGATGCATTGGCACGGCGCGGCGGTGCGGCATCCTCTGTGGATGGAGCCGATGGGGCAGAGGTGCCATGCATCAGCTCCGCTGCCATGCCGGACAGCTTCTGCATGGCGTCGGGATCTTGAAACAGATTGGATAACAGGTCAGCGGGTTCCAAGCGGCGTCACCGTCCCATCAGGCGGGCGATTTGCTGGGCGAGCTGCGCGCCTTCTGGCGTCTGCATCGTGCGCTGAATGATTTGCTTGGCACCTTCTGTGTCGCCCGCCTGCATGCGCTGCATGGCCTGCTCCAAGCTGGCACCATGCTGCTTGAGAATCGTCTGCGCGGCGCGTTGGTTTTGCGGTGCCTGCATGTTTGCTTTGAGACGGGCGGCCGCTGCGGCATCGCCGGATTGCTGAGAAAATTGCCGAAGCAAAGCCTCCATATCTTTCTGCTGCATAAAAATACCTCCTGCTGGATTGGGTTCAATGTAGTATACGCACGAGCAGGTGGAATTGTTCTTTGACTTTCTGGAAAAAATAGTGTATAGTCATGAAAGATACTATCAGGCTACGGGGGAACGAAAGATGAAATTGCTCGTATTTTCCGATTCACATCGTGCCAATATCACGGACATGCTCGCTCTGATCGACGAAGAAAAGCCGGATGCGGTTGCGCATCTGGGGGATCTGGTGAGCGATGTGGAAGACATCCATTTTGTATATCCGGAGCTGCCCGTGTACAACGTACGCGGCAACAACGATTGGGGAGACGATGAGACGCCGAACAGCATGGTTGTCCCGGTGGAACACGTGAGATTGTTCTTGACACACGGACACTTGTACGGTGTGCGGCGCGATACCAAACGGCTTGTCGAGGCGGCGCGAGCGGAAAACTGTCAGGTTGCTCTGTACGGACACACGCATCGGGCGGAAGTCCATCAAGAGGACGGCGTTCTCGTGGCAAATCCGGGCAGCATCAGTATGCCCTACACGGCGCAGCCGCCGTCTTATTTGCGGCTCACGATTCAGGGCGACGCGATGGAATCCGAGCTGATTTATTTGAAAAATACAAAGAAGAAACGGCTCTGGCTCTGAGCGCGGGAACCGTTAGGAAAGAAGAGGAATGAAATATGTTATTGGCGATTGACGTAGGCAATACCAATACGGTTTTTGGCATTTATAAGGACAAAGAACTGATCGGCAGCTTCCGTCTGTCCACGACGGCAGAGCGCACATCGGATGAAATCGGTATGCAGATTCACATGTATTATTCGTTCTTGGGCTTGCAGACCAAGGACACCAAGGCGGTTATCGTGGCATCGGTTGTGCCGCCGGTCATGTATACGCTCATCAATGCGATTCGCAAATACATCGGCGTGCGCCCGATGATTGTCGGCAAAGACGTAGATACCGGTCTGGTCAACCGATACGACAATCCGCGTGAGGTCGGCATTGATCGTCTGGTCAATGCGGTCTCTGCCATTCAGAAATACGGTGCGCCGCTTATCATCATTGATATTGGCACAGCGACAACCTTTGATGTCATTGATGAGACCGGCGCGTACTGCGGCGGCGCCATCTTCCCGGGCATCAAGGTTGCCATGGAAGCTCTGTTCCAGAAGGCCTCGAAGCTGCCGCGCGTGGACATTGTGCGGCCGGAAAAGGCAATCGGCACGAATACAGTCATGAGTATGCAGTCGGGCGCTGTGCGTGGCTATGCCGGTGCGATTCAGGGCATTGTGCATGAGATGAAGGCGGAGATCAACGGCAATTGCCGTGTTGTTGCAACCGGCGGCATGGGCCGCATGATGGCAGAATATTGTGACACCATTACGGACGTGGACGCCAATTTGACGCTGACCGGTCTGCGCATGATTTATGAGGCAAACAAGGAAAAATTTGATGCGCTCGAACCGATTGGCCCGCTGGTTGTCTCAGTAGAAGAAGAGCTGGACACCCAGATGTGAGTACATAGACAAAAAGAGGATTGGCGTCAGCCAATCCTCTTTTTGTTGGTTATTGCTCGCTGCCGGTTTTGCAGATGTCTTTGAGACAGCAGCGCTCGCAGTACGGCTTGCGCGCGGTGCAGACTTCTCTGCCGTGCAGCACGAGCCGATGACAGAAATCGCTGGATTTTTCCGGCGGAATGAGCGGCCGCAGTGCCTTTTCCACCTTTGCCGGTTCTTTGATGCCGTCAACCAATCCGATGCGATTGGCGAGACGGATGCAATGCGTGTCCGTGACAATGGCGGGCTGATGGTATAAATCGCCGAGAATCAGATTGGCGGTCTTGCGTCCGACGCCCGGAATCTTGAGCAGCTCCTTCATCGTGCCGGGCACTTTGCCGTTATGTACTTCCAGCAGATAGACGGCGGCGGCGTGAATATCCCGCGCTTTGGAATTGCCGAGTCCGCACGGGCGGATGATTTGTTCAATCTCGCCCTCCGTTGCGAGGGCAAAGGATTCCAGTGTTGGAAATTTGGCGTATAAATCCTTGGTGATGATGTTTACGCGCTTATCTGTACATTGAGCCGACAGACGAGTGGCGAATAACAGTTCATAGTCCTTGGTATATTGCAGCGCACAGATGGCATCAGGATACTCCTGCTCCAAGCGCTCTACAGCGGCGAGCGCGCGCTGTTCTGGTGTCAGCATGAAATCAGCTCCTTTTGGTGGTTTTACGTCAAAAATTATGACGCGCTAAAGTCTCCTGTCATTATAACACAAATAATGCACAAAAATTCAGGTAAATCTTACAAATTTTGATGCAGGAAGCGGAAAAAATGAAATTCATAAAAAACTGTCTTGCAAAAGATAGGGAATCCTGCTTTAATTAGAATTAACACAAGAAAAAAACAGCTGATTGTTTGTGTAATTCATACTGTAATGTTGAACATGGAGGATTTCAGACGATGGCAGAAAAACAGAGAATTGAAGAGAACATTTCTTTTATCACCAGTATGGACCCGGAACTGGGCGAAGCAGTTCGCAAGGAGTACGACCGTCAGTGCCGCAACATTGAGCTGATCGCATCCGAGAACATTGTATCCCCGACCGTTATGGCTGCTATGGGTACTGTTTTGACCAACAAGTACGCAGAAGGTTATCCGGGCAAGCGTTACTACGGCGGTTGTGAATGTGTTGACATTGCAGAGAATCTGGCAATCGAGCGCGTATGCAAGCTGTTCGGCGCAAAGTATGCCAATGTACAGCCGCACTCCGGTGCACAGGCAAACATGGCAGTGTATCAGGCACTGTGTCAGCCGGGCGACACCGTTCTGGGCATGAGCCTCGACAACGGCGGTCATCTGACCCATGGCTCTCCGGCAAACCAGTCCGGTAAGCTGTACAACATTGTGGCTTACGGCGTAGACGATGACGGTTACATCGACTACGAGGATGTTCGCCAGAAGGCACTGGAGCACAAGCCGAAGATGATTATCGCGGGCGCATCCGCTTATCCGCGTGCGATTCATTTCGACAAGTTTGCAGAGATTGCAAAGGAAGTCGGCGCATATCTGTTCGTAGATATGGCACATATCGCCGGTCTGGTTGCAGCAGGTGAGCACCAGAATCCGATGGAGTACGCAGATGTTGTAACTACCACAACGCATAAGACCCTGCGTGGCCCGCGCGGCGGCTGCATCCTGACCAATGATGAGGCACTGGCAAAGAAGCTGAACTCTGCCATCTTCCCGGGCACCCAGGGTGGCCCGCTCATGCACATCATCGCTGCGAAGGCTGTTTGCTTCGGCGAAGCACTCAAGCCGGAATTCAAGGAATATCAGGTACAGATTCGCAAGAACGCACAGGCTCTGGCAGAAGGTCTGACCAAGCGCGGCGTCAAGCTGGTATCCGGCGGCACTGACAACCATCTGATGCTGGTTGATCTGCGCGGCACCGATATCACCGGTAAGGAGCTGCAGAACCGTCTGGACGCTGTATACATCACCGCAAACAAGAACACCGTACCGAATGAGCCGCTCAGCCCGTTTGTTACCTCCGGTGTTCGTCTGGGTACACCGGCAGTTACCACTCGCGGCTTCAAGGAGCCGGAGATGGACAAGATTGCAGGCTTTATCGCTGACGCAATCTTTGATTTCGACAACAAGGCTGACGCCATTCGCGCTGGCGTTGAAGAGATCTGCAAGCAGTTCCCGCTGTACTAAACAGAAAAAACAACATGAAATTTCAGCCTCTGGCCGACCGTATCCGCCCAACCACACTGGCGGATGTGGTTGGCCAGCCGCATATTCTGGGAAAATCCGGTCTGCTGCGCCGGATTATCGAGAGCGGCAATATTCCAAACATGATTTTTCACGGCCCGTCCGGTGTGGGAAAGACGACGGTTGCCTCCATTATCGCAGCACAGACCGAGCGCAAGCTGTATCGGCTCAATGCGACGACGGCGTCTATCGCTGACATCAAGAAGATTTTTGATGAGCTGGGCACGCTGATGGCACCGAACGGCGCGCTCATTTATCTGGATGAGATTCAGTATTTTAACAAGAAACAGCAGCAGTCGCTGCTGGAATTTATTGAGGACGGGCGCATTACGCTCATCGCATCGACGACGGAAAATCCGTATTTTTACGTGTTCCATGCGATTTTGAGCCGCAGCACGGTCTTTGAATTCAAGCCGATTGAAGCGGCGGATATTCAGCCCGCCGTGCGCAGAGCCTTTACGTTGGCGGATGCTTCGCTGTCCGTGCCGGAAAAGGTCTGCGCATACATTGCGACGGCGTGCGGCGGCGATGTGCGAAAAGCCATCAATGCTGTGGAACTGCTCGCGCAGGCGGCGCAGAACAAGACCGTAACCATGGAGGATGCCCAGCAGGCAGCACAGCGTTCGAGTATGCGCTATGACCGCGACGGCGACCAGCACTATGATATTTTGTCTGGTCTGCAAAAGTCCATTCGCGGCTCAGATCCGGATGCTGCCGTTCATTATCTGGCGCGATTGCTGGAATCCGGCGATTTGATTTCCGCCTGCCGCAGACTCATGGTCATCGCGGCAGAAGATATTGGTCTGGCCTATCCGCAGGCACTGCCGATTGTCAAAGCCTGCGTGGACATGGCCAATCAGCTGGGGCTGCCGGAGGCGCGCATTCCGCTGTCCGATGCGGCAATTTTGCTGGCGACTTCTCCGAAATCCAACAGCGGCATCCAAGCGATTGATGCGGCGCTGGCAGATATTCGCGCGGGAAAATCCGGGGATGTTCCCGCACATTTGAAAGACTGTCATTATTCCGGAGCCAAGAAGCTGGGGCGCGGTCTGACGTATCAGTATCCGCACAGCTACCCCAACCATTGGGTGCAACAGCAGTATCTGCCGGATACCATCAAGGACGCACAGTATTATATCTACGGCGACAACAAGCTGGAACAAAAAGCAAAGGCGTATTGGGACAATATCAAAAAATAACAGCAATAAAAACTGGGAAGCTTTGTGCTTCCCAGTTTTGCTGTCTCATGATACTTTTTCCGCGGTCATACCGTTTTGGGTGATGCCGGTCAATTGGACCTGACAAATATCGCCTTGCTTTCCGGTGTTCGGCGGGAGTTGAACGGAAAAATGCCACGTACCGTGGGCGGGCTGTGCCTCGCTTCTGCCGTGCTCTAAGATGACGGAGATTGTCTTGCCGATAAATGGCTGCAAAAAATCCTGTGACAGCTGCGCTGCCAAATCGCGCACGGCATTGGCGCGTTGGGCACGAATCTGCGGCGGAACGGCATTAGGCATCGAAGCCGCTGGCGTGCCGCTGCGCTCGGAATACGGAAAGACATGAATGGATGCAAAGGCACAAGTCCTGAGAAAATCCATGGTCTGTGCAAATTCCTGTTCGGTCTCGCCGGGAAATCCGGTAATCACATCCGTGGTAATGGAACAGGTCGGAAAAGCCGCGCGGAGCCGCTCGACAACAGCGAGAAACTGTGCGGTGGTATAGCGGCGGTGCATCCGGCGCAGCGTTGCATCACAGCCGGACTGCAGCGACAGATGAAAGTGCTGCGCGAGATTGGAAAATCGTTGGAGCCGTTCGCAAAAGGCATCCGTGATGAAGCGCGGCTCCAGCGAGCCGAGACGGAAACGCACCTCTGGTGCCGCTGCACACAACTGCTCCATGAGGTCGATGAGCGTTGGCTTGTCCGGCAAATCGCGCCCATAGCTGGCAATTTCAATGCCGGTCACAACGATTTCCTTGACGCCGGATGCGGCGAGCTGCTGCGCCTGACGGACGGCGTCTGCCAGCGGCAGAGAGCGCACATGACCGCGGGCGTAGGGGATGATACAGTACGTACAGTAATTGTCGCAGCCGTCCTGCACCTTGAGCAGAGCACGGGTGTGACCGGGCAGAATACCGGCGGGAAGTTCCTCGAACGCCTGCCGCTGCCGGTTGTCCGTCACGGTGCAGACGGATTTGCGATCGCGCACGGCCTGTTCGCACAAATCCAGCACGGCGGCGCGGTCGGATGTGCCGCAGACAATTTGCACGCCGTCGATGGCGGATGCCTTTTCCGGTTCGGTCTGCGCGAAGCAGCCGCACAGCGCGACAACCGCGTTGGGATTCTCTTTTTGCAGTTTATGTAAAACGCGCAGGGTTTTGTGGTCGCCGGACGAGGTGACGGTGCAAGTGTTGATGATACAGACATCCGCCTGTGTATCCGCGAGAACATGGCCACGCTGTTGGGCGAGCTGCGCGAGCGCCTGCGTTTCAAATTGATTGACCTTGCAGCCAAGTGTTGCAAAGCAAAATTTCATAAGTGTTCCTCCGATGACGGCGTGCCGTCAAAATGTAAAAATCGTGTGAATTTTTCGTTAAAATTATAGAAACAATTCACAAAGGACATTATAATAAATTTTACAGAGAGTTACAACTACGGGAGAGGAGAAAAAATGGTTAAACTACAGATTAAGCTCAGCAAACCTGACGATTTGACCTTGCTCAACAATGCGGCATCCGCTATGCCGTTTGATATTGATCTTTCGTCGGGTTGGTACGTTGCAGACGCAAAATCATTGGTAGGACTGTTTGGACTGGAGATTTCTGAGCCGATTGGCGTCAAGCTGTATACGGATCAGACGCAAGCACAGCCGTTCATTGAACAGATCGGCAAGATGATTATTTCTCACTAAAACCGAATCCGCGAGACCGTCCGCCTGTCGGGCGGTCTTTGTCTTGGTATGCTGTTCCTGTTTTGCGCATAGATTGTGTGGAAAACAGGTTTTTCTTTTTTAGGGGAGGAAGCGGATGAGAAAGCATATCCTAGCCGCTGTTCTTGGCATCATCTGTGTGGCGGCGGTCTCGGCGTCTGCCTCGGCGGCGCAATTGGGAGAAGTACACGCGAAAGGTGCCATTTTGATGACGGATACCGGTCAGGTGCTGTTTGAACAGAATGCCGATGCCGTGCACCCGCCGGCATCCGTGACAAAGATTATGACCATGCTACTGACTATGGAGGCCGTGGACAGCGGCAGTGCATCGCTCAGTGATTTGGTGACCGCTTCGGCTCATGCGGCGGAGATGGGCGGCTCGCAGATTTATCTCAAAGAGGGCGAGCAGATGACGTTGGATGACATGCTCAAGTCGATTGCGGTTGCGTCGGCAAACGATGCGGCGGTTGCTGTGGCGGAGCATTTGGGCGGCAGTGAGTCGCATTTTGTCTCCATGATGAATGAACGCGCCAAACAGCTCGGCTGCAAGGGAACGGAATTTGTCAATCCAAATGGCTTGGATACCGACGGAGAGCAGACCAAAACCACTGCGCGAGATTTGGCGCTCATTTCCCAAGAGCTGCTCAAGCATCCCAAGATTTTAAATTATACATCCATTTGGATGGATTCCGTGCGCAATGGCTCGTTTGGACTGGCCAATACCAATAAAATGCTCAAATTATACGATGGCATGGTGGGTCTCAAGACCGGATATACGAGCACCGCGGGATATTGTATTTCTGCCGTGGCGCAGCGGGACGGTATGCGCTTGATTGCGGTCGTGCTCGGTGAGCCGGATAAGCAGTCGCGCAATCAGGACATTGCGGCGATGTTAAATTATGGATTTGCCGGATATGCCGTTGTGCCGATTTTAGACAAAGAAACCCTGCCGATTGTCTCGGTTGAACTGGGAACACGAGACAGTATATCCGTAGAGCTGGCAGATGACACCTCGCTGCTCATGACTAAAGCAGAGGCGGGCAATGTCAAACGGGAGATCCGCTGCACGGAACACGCCCAAGCACCGATTGAAAAAGGCGATCCGATGGGAGAGATTGTCTTGACCGGAAGCGATGGCGAGATCACTCGGCGCACGCTGGTCGCGGCAGAAAATGCCGATAGAAAACGCATGACAGATATTTTTCGGGAATTATTGGAATATCTGCTCATGAAAAAAAGGCTGCTGACCATTCCTTTTTTGACTAGTATGTAAAAATTCACAAAGAACTGTTTTTTTTCTTGTGAAAATCCGTTGTGTTTTTTTACAATTTATGATACCATAATATCAACCTCATAGTAGATTGGGAGGAAAACAAAATGGTTAAATTAATTATGGCAGCTGCTGGAAGCGGCAAGACAAAGGACATTATCAATCAGGTAAATGAGTCTGCGGCTAACGAGCCGGGTTCCGTTGTTTGCATCGCAAAGGGCAATCAGCTGAACTTTGACATTTCTCATCAGGCACGCCTGATCGACGTGATGGACTACAGCGTAACCGACTATGCATCCCTGCTGGGCTTCGTAGCTGGTATCCATGCTGGCAACTACGACATCACCAAGATCTACATCGACAGCCTGTATAAGGTTGCTTGTGATGACAAGCCGGAGGATGCTGACAAGTTCCTGCTGGCTCTGGATGAGTTCTCTTCCAAGCACAATGTAGAGTTTACCGTTGCCCTGTCTGGTGACGCAAGCGCTGCAAGCGAGACCATGAAGAAGTACCTGTAAGATGGTATGACGATAAAATCCCGTCGGGTTTCCGGCGGGATTTTTTCTGTCTACCGGAGTGCTGACACGGCCTGCTGCAGCTCCGCGAGAGATACCTGCATCTCTGCCGTGTCACCGCGCTGTGCGGCGGTCTGAGAGCGGGCAAAGCCCGCACGAACAGGATCGAGCAGCTGGCGGTTCATCACGGCACATAAATAGGACTCTCGCCTGGTGTACTGCGCCTGCGCGGCTGCAAGATACCCTTGCGCCTGTGCAGGATCGTCACAGTGCATGGCCTGTGTCAGCGGCACAGAAATGCGCGCAATCGTGCGGGAAACGGTATAGCTGTTGTACAAACAGCTGGATATGACGAGAATCAGAAGGACAACGGCCACCCAGATACGTTTCATCGCTGTGCCTCCTGCTTTTGCAGAAACAGATTGCCGCAGTCGTCCAGCGTCATGAGAAAAATGTCTGCCGGAGAGGCGATGCCGCGGGAACGGCATTCGCGCAGCAGCCAAGCCTCATCCTTGCCGAGCTGGCGCAGAATACCGCGGCGGATTTTGCCTTCAGATACGAGCACGCGTGCCATGCCGGTATCTTTGGGATGCTTATGGATGTCGGATGGCGTCAGGGGCTGCTTGTCTGCATAGAGCAGCACACTGAGCTGGCCGTTGGTCTCGATGATGCCGCACCGCACGTCAGATACGAGAGAGACGCCTGCCATGCGCAGGCCGTCTAAGATGTCCTCCGGCGATAAGCGGAGCAGCCGCAGCATGTCGGGATCGAATTTTCCGTCTCGAATGACCATGCAGGGATTGCCGCACAGCAGCCGACGGACGCGGATGCTTTTTCGGCAGAGACCGGAGAGCAGGACTTCCACGGCGAGCAGCGTGACGAGAGGGACGATGCCGCCGAGCAGCGGAATGGCGGTGTCCTGTAAGGGAATGGAGGCGAGCTCGGAAACCAGAATGGTAACGGCAAATTCCGAGGTGGACAGCTCACCGAGCTGCCGTTTTCCGGTAAACCGCAGACCGCCGATGACTGCGGCGTAGACGAGCAGGGTGCGCGCGAACAGCAGAAACAGGAAAACCACCTCCCGAAGATTTGTTTTTATCTTTCGCCGATTTTGGGCAAAATATGCAGGATCTTTGAAAATTTGTACGGAAAACCGGAGAAATGCGAAAAAATAAAAAATGTTATTGACTTTTTGAATTTACAAGATATAATAAGAAATACTTAGATATAAAAATGCAAAGACCGGAAAGAGTAACGCTTTCACAACGTTCAGAGAACTGCCGTTTGGTGCGAGGCAGCAGGGAGAAAGCGCGAACGTCATCCGCGAGCAGTTCAGGTGAATGGTCTGACCTAGTAATCTGAAACGGTTCACGCCCCCGTTAACAGGCAGAGCATTACGCACAGATTTGTGCCGATGTAAAGGGGTCGCTGGGACATCAGCGGCAATAAAGAGTGGTACCGCAGAGCTAGTCTTTGTCTCTTTTTGTAGAGATAAGGGCTTTTTTGTTTATCCAACCCGAAGGAAAAATATTATGATATAGGAGAGATGGCTCATGAAACTCAATGGTTCACAGATTCTGCTTGAGACACTGCTGGAACAGGGTACCGATACCATTTTCGGTTATCCGGGCGGCGCAGCACTGAACATTTATGATGAACTGTATAAGTATTCCGACCGTATCCGTCATGTCCTGTCCGCACATGAACAGGGCGCATCCCATGCCGCAGATGGCTATGCCCGCGCAACCGGCAAAGTAGGCGTTGTTCTGGCAACCTCTGGTCCGGGCGCAACCAACCTAGTCACCGGTATTGCAACGGCATTTATGGATTCTATCCCGCTGATTGCGATTACTGCAAACGTCGGCACCAACTTTATCGGCCGAGACAGCTTCCAGGAAATTTACATCGCAGGCGTGACGATGCCGATCACCAAGCATAACTTTGTTGTCCGCAACGTAGAGGAATTGGCAGATACCGTTCGTCAGGCATATGAAATTGCCATCAGTGATCGCCCAGGTCCGGTATTGATTGATATTCCGAAGGACATCACGGCAGCAGTCTGTGAATTCGAGCATAAGCCGCCGGTCAAGAAGCGTCCGAATCCGAAGATTCAGCACGAGCAGATTTCCAAGATGGCAGAGATGGTCAATGCAGCAGAGCGTCCGGTCATCCTGTTCGGCGGCGGTGTGATTTCGTCGGAGGCCTGCGAGCTGCTGCTGCGCTTTATGAAGCGCGGAGATATTCCGGCTTGCCATTCTCTGATGGGCATCGGCGCACTGGATAAGGAAGAGCCGCTCAATTTGGGTCTTATCGGTATGCACGGCTGGGTATCCGCTGGCCGCGCAGTAGACAATGCCGATCTGGTTATTGCACTGGGCACGCGCTTCTCTGATCGTGTGGCTACGAAGATGGGCGATTTTGCCTCCACCGCCAAGGTTGTTCAGGTAGACATTGACGAGTCTGAGGTAAATAAGAACATCGAGGTACAGCACAGCGTTATTGGCGACGTTCGTGACGTTCTCGAGGCGGTTCTGCCGCTCATTGACCATGCCGATCACACCCCGTGGAAGGAACAGATTGCTTCCTGGAAGGAGCGCATGGACTACAAGCCGAAGGACAACGATGCCGTTCTGCGTCCGCATCAGCTGATGAAGAAGATTGATGAACTGATTCGCAAGGATGACATTGTGGCAACCGACGTTGGTCAGCATCAGATGTGGGCAGCACAGTTCACCGGCCGCTCCAAGCCGCGTACCTTCCTGACCTCCGGCGGTCTGGGCACGATGGGCTTTGGCTATGGCGCAGCAATCGGTGCGCAGGTAGGCGAGCCGGATAAGCGCGTGATTCACGTTACCGGTGACGGCAGCTTCCATATGAACTTACAGGAGATGTGTACCGCTGTCAGCAACCATCTGCCGGTTATCACGATTGTTGTCAACAATCAGGTGCTCGGCATGGTATACCAGTGGCAGACCTCGTTCTATGGAAAGCGTTATTCCAACACAGATCCGCACCGCAAGACGGATTTTGTCAAGCTGGCAGAGGCATTTGGCGCAAAGGGTATGCGCTGTGATACCTTGGCAGGCTTTGAGGCGTGCATGAAGGAAGCACTGGCAACGACAGACGGTCCGGTTCTGATTGATGCACGGATTGACAAGACCGAGCGCGTTCTGCCGTTTATTCCGGGCGGCGAAACGGTTCGCAACGTTATCATCGACTGATCGAGGAGGAAAAAACATGGAAAAGTATATTATTTCAGCCGTTGTACAGAATAATTCTGGCGTACTGGCTCGCGTTTCCAGCCTGTTCGGTCGCCGCGGCTTCAACATCTATTCTCTGACGGTTTCCCCGACCGTTGATGAGAAGTTTTCCCGCATTACCATCGTGACAGTTGGCGATGCCTATACATTGGATCAGATTCTCAAGCAGATGCGCAAGCTGGAAGAGTGCGTGGAAGTTGTCCACATCAAGGAGGACGAAGCATTCTGCCGCGAGCTGGCACTGATTAAAATTGAGGGCGGCGTAGATGTACAGGAAAGCATTCGTGAGCTGTGTGATGTGTATCAGGCAGACGTTGTCAATGCAGGCGAGCATTCTATCATCGTCCGCATTTCCGGTGTACCGTCTAAGCTGGATACGTTCTTGTCGATTATGCAGAACTTCAACGTCGTTGAGTCCAGCCGTACCGGCATCACTGCCGTACATTGGGACAAGGATAAGGACTGAGAAATCTGACGTTCTGCCCTTGATTTGTGTCATGCATTCTTTTATAATAAGAAAGTACATGACAAATTGACGCATGTTTTGTAAAGATACAGCGGGGACGGGTCATGTACCGGTTCCCGCTTTTTTTATCGCGGCGGCGCACTGCCGCCTTGGAGGTGCTTTTCATGGAATTAAGAAGTCATAATATTACGAAGGGCGTAGAGCGCGTGCCGAATCGCTCGCTGCTCCGTGCCTGCGGCCTGACCGAGGAAGAGATGGCGCGTCCGATCATCGGCGTTGTTTCTGCATACAGCGAGATTATCCCGGGTCACATCAATCTGGATAAGATTGCCGCTGCTGTAAAGACTGGTGTCAGCATGGCTGGCGGTACGCCGATTCTGGTACCGGCAATCGGTGTCTGTGATGGTATTGCCATGGGTCATGTCGGCATGAAGTATTCTCTGCCGTCCCGTGAGCTGATTGCAGACTCTGTGGAGACGCTGGCACAGGCACATCAGTTTGATGCACTGGTTCTCATCCCGAACTGCGATAAGATCGTTCCGGGCATGGTTATGGCTGCTGCTCGTCTGAACATCCCGTCTATCGTTGTTTCCGGCGGCCCGATGCTGGCAGGTCACGTCAAGGGCGAGAATGTTTCCCTGTCCTATACATTTGAAGCCGTTGGCGCACGCAAGGCAAACCTGATTAACGACGAGGAGATCACCGATGTCGAGTGTCATTCCTGCCCGGGCTGCGGTTCCTGCTCCGGTATGTACACGGCAAACTCGATGAATTGCCTGTGTGAGGCAATTGGTATGGCTCTGCCGGGCAACGGCACCATTCCGGCTGTCCATTCCGACCGTATCCAGCTGGCAAAGCACGCTGGTATGAAGATCATGGAACTGCTGGAAAAGGACATCAAGCCGCGTGACATCATCAATGAGAAGTCCATTCATAACGCACTGGAGTGCGAGATGGCTCTGGGCTGCTCCACCAATACCGTTCTGCATCTGCTGGCAATCTCTCATGAGGCTGGCATTCAGCTGGATCTGGAGAAGATGAACCATGTATCCGATGCCACGCCGAACCTGTGCCATCTGGCACCGGCTGGCAGAACCTACATTCAGGAGCTGAATGAGGCTGGCGGCATCTATGCAGTTATGAACGAGCTGTCCAAGAAGAACTTGATTGAGCTGGATACCATCACGGCAACCGGCAAGAAGGTCGGCGAGAACATCAAGGGCTGCATCAACAAGAACCCGAATGTCATCCGTCCGATTGACAATCCGTATATGCAGACCGGCGGCATTGCAATCCTGTGGGGCAACATTGCAAAGGAAGGCTGTGCAGTAAAGCAGAGTGCCGTTGCACCGGAAATGATGAAGCATACCGGTCCGGCTCGTATTTTTGACGGCGAAGAAGATGCTATTCAGGCTATTTATACCGGCAAGATAGTTCCGGGTGATGTTGTCATTATCCGCTACGAAGGCCCGAAGGGCGGCCCGGGTATGCGTGAGATGCTGAATCCGACTTCTGCGCTGGCTGGCATGAAGCTGGATAAGGACGTCGCTCTGATTACTGACGGTCGTTTCTCCGGCGCATCCCGCGGCGCATCCATCGGACATGTTTGCCCGGAGGCTGCACAGGGCGGCGAAATCGGACTGCTGGAAGAGGGAGACATCATTGAGATCGACATCCCGAACCATTCTGTCAATGCAAAGGTTTCCGAGGAAGAATTTGCAAAGCGCCGTGCGGCATTTGTACCGCATGAGCCGAAGGTTAAGACCGGCTGGCTGTCCCGCTATGCACGTCTCGTAAGCTCTGCAAACAAGGGCGCTGTGCTTGAGTAATCTATAACGATAGAACCAGAAAACCCCGTTTACGGTGTCGTAAACGGGGTTTTTGTTTCGCACAAAGTGATGCAGGTTTGCAGCCAGTCGCACATGCTTTTCTCGCGGCTGATCGCACCCAATAAAACAAGATAGTCGCTGAAAGCATCCGCTTGCGTCGGCGGGATCGTATCAAATTTAGAGAGACTGTCCTGCAAATGCTGAAGCCACTGCTGATGCTGCTCGAGATGATCGGTTAACAACTGAATCTGGGCGTCTTTCGGCAGACTGTCGGAAAAAAACAGACGCAGCTTGAATTCATCTTTTGGCAGCTGTTTGATCTTACTTTTGCTCTGTTCCCACTGTAGAAATTCTGCTTTTCCAGCTTCGGTAATGGAATATACTTTTTTCTCCAGAACCGTACCGGTAATTTCGGTTTGGAAGGTAATCAGACCATCTTCCGCTAAGGCTTTCAGCTCCGGATAGATTTGGCTGTGCTTGGCGTGCCAGAATTCTGCAAGAGAGGTTTGAAATTCTTTGGATAAGTCGTAACCGGTCATGGCTTTGCGGTTGAGCAGACCGAGGATTGCATAGCGTAGTGTTCCCATCGTATCGTTCCTTTCGATAGAGTGCCTATATTATACCACAGAATATTTGTAAAATAAAACATGTAAACATTGACATGTTTGGAAATACATATTATAATGAGAAAAAACAATGCAGGAGGTTTGCGCGATGGGCAAGCAGTTCACCAATTTGGAGGATTTTATCGGCACACATTTCATTTATACCTATGACAACGGATGGGAATACGAGTGGTACGCGAAAAATGAGAATACCGTAGACTACCGTATTCATGGCGGCATGGTTGCCGGGCGCTGGGTCACGGATCAGAAGGCGGAAATTGTCAAGCTGACCGACGGCGTGTTTAAGATTACCTGGACAGAGCCGACTGGCACCGATGTCGCGCTGGATTTTATGCCGAATGAGGGCAAGCTGCACGGCACGATTTTCTTTCCGAAATGGGTACATGAGCATCCGGAAATCACAGTTTGCTACCAGAATGAGCACATTGACAAAATGGAAGCAGCGCGTGCGCAATATGAGAACTATCCGAAGTATATTGTACCGGAGTTTGCCACGATTACTTATATGGGAGATGCCGGAAAGAATAATGAAGATGTTATCAGTGAAGCACCATATCCGGGCATGACCGATGACATTCGTGCGGGCAAATACTTTACTGAAGAATACAAGAGAAAAAATCGCTGAACAAAAATAGGGTGTTGCCAAAGATTGGCAGCACCCGTTTGTTTTTATAAATCTTCGATAGACGGCGCGTCGAATTCCGTACACACCTGCCGCGCCGTACAGCACGGCGGGGAGTATTGCCAACAGGAAATATGACCGCTCGTGATAAAATACGGCAGCGGCGGAGGCGGTACTGGTGCCGTTCCGATACGGTCGATGAGATTGAGCTTGATTTTCATGCGCTCCGGTAAAATGGATTTGATGTAACAGGAGACCATATCTCCGGCGGAGACCGGAAAGCGCAGCTCTGCCAAACCGGATAAATTCGGTGCCAGCTCGATGAATACGCCATAGTCCTCCACGCTGCGCACGATACCGCAGACGGTTTCTCCGGCGGCAAATTGCGCCGCATTTTCTGCCCAAGTGCCGAGCAGCTCTCGATGCGTCAGGTGAATGCGTCCGGTATCTGCGTCAATGCCCGATATGACAGCATATAGCTGTTGTCCGACTTGGATACGGTCGGATGGATGAAAAATACGGCTGACAGATAAATTTTCGATGCCGATCAGAGAGACCAAACCGCATCCGGCATCGACAAATGCACCAAACGGCTCTAGATGCGTCACACGCACAGGAATGATGTCTCCGGGGCGTTTATGCAGGAGATGATCTAAGGCGCACTGTTGGGCGCGTTTGCGCGATAAATAGGCAAGATCCCCTTCGATGCGCAGGACTTGAAAGCACACCGGCTTGCCGACGCGCGATAAAATGGCGATTTCCCGCGTCTTTCCCGTGTCGATGCCAAGCGCGCATTCTTCGCGCGGCATGATGCCGGTCATGCCGTCCAAGGGGACGATCAGATTGTGATGCACATCACAGCGGGCGGCGACAGCCTGCAAAATGCTGCCGTCCTGCGCCGCTGCGCAAATGTCGTCTCTGCGTGGCATATCTGTCTGTAAGCGTTCCGGTGCATAGTCTGTTTGCATGAATTCCCTCCGTTCTGAACGTTTTTGTTTTTCTATGGATTTGTATTGACTATATGCGCGAACTGGCGAAAATATGGCTACGGAACAGGAATTTTCTGTTTACTGACTGGTCAATAAACCATGGGTATGATATACTCGATATATACACAAGGAGGGATACAAACAATGGATATTCGTCTTGGTGATATTTTGACGATGAAAAAAGGACATCCTTGCGGCAGCAAGGACTGGGAGGTTTTGCGCGTCGGCATGGATTTCCGACTCAAATGCGTGGGCTGTGGACATACGATTATGATTCCGCGCAGCAAGGCGGAGAAAAACATTCGCCACATCGTTCATGCGGACGGAACAGAAGGGGAGAAGTGACATGCTCATCCATGGAAAACAGATGCACTTGCAGTGTACCGCTGAGGACATCGGGCGATATGTCATTCTGCCCGGTGATCCGGGACGGTGTGCGGTCATTGCGCAGCTTTTAGACGATGCGAGGGAAATATCTTATAACAGAGAATTTCACGTGTATACCGGCTATTTGGAGGGCGAACGGGTATCCGTGTGCTCGACAGGCATCGGCGGGCCGTCGGCGGCCATTGCGCTGGAGGAACTGGTCGAGTGCGGTGCAGATACGTTTATTCGCGTGGGAACCTGCGGCGGCATCGATGCGTCTGTGTGCGGCGGAGATGTTGTTGTGGCGACGGCTGCCATTCGGCAGGAAGGAACGTCGCGCCAATATCTTCCGTTGGAATATCCGGCAGCGGCAAGTTATCCGGTCGTGCGTGCACTGGCAGATGCCTGTGAGGCATTGGGGTATCGGGCACATGTCGGTGTGGTTCAGTCCAAAGATAGCTTCTATGGCGAAATTCGTCCGCAGAATCAGCCAATTGCCGCGGATTTGCAGGAAAAGTGGACGGCATGGACAGCGGCAGGCGTGCTTGCCAGTGAAATGGAGTCAGCAGCGCTGTTCACGGCTGGCGCGGCGCTGCATGTGCGTGTCGGCACCATACTCAATGTACTATGGAATGATGACAACGAGCAGCCGGATGTGCCGGAAGGCGCAACAACGCGCGGCATTCGCGCGGCGGTTTCTGCTCTGTGCATCTTGATTGAACAGGATAATAAGCAGTAAAAAATACCCGTGAGAAAGAGACAAAATCTTCCTCACGGGTATTGTGCTTTCTTTATCGAATCGGAAAATCTGCCGGAAGCGGTTCCGGACGGTCAAACGTCGTTTCAAGAATGCCGAATTGCTGCGTCTTTGCGCCGCTTAGCATCTTTTCCATCATTTCGAGGGAATGCAGTGCCATGCGGCCGCTGGCGCGTTCTGGGCGGTTCTCAGCGAGAGCGAGCGCCATATCAATTAAGCCGATGCCGCGGCTGTTCTCCGAATGGCTGGTGGATGCAAACGGGCGAGTAACCGGTACATGCTCCCAATCCTTTTTGACATCGAACCAATCGCGCGGCTGGCTGTACCAGCGATAATTTTGCTCTGTGCGCAGGAGAATATCGCCGCCGAAGATGTTCGGGCCGTCCAGCGGGTCTATATCCGGGATGCACAGGGTTCCTTTTGTGCCGTAAATCTCGATGCGCGGCAGATTGGAATCCCATACGTCAAAGGAGAAGATCGCTGTGCCGATGGCACCGGAGGCGAACTGCATGAGTCCGGTCGTATAGGTGTCCACTTCGACATCAATCATCTCGCCGCGGTGCGGTTCGGTAGAGATGGGACGCTGGTCAAACGTGCGCTTGGACATGGCACAGCACGACTGAACCGGTCCGAGCAGCGACAGCAGCGCTGTGACATAGTACGGACCGATGTCCATGAGCGGACCGGCACCTTCATGGTAGTAAAATGCGGGATTGGGGTGGAAGGTCTCACAGCCGTGATAAATGACAAACGCCGATGCGCCGATGACATCGCCGATTTTGCCGGAATTCAAGATATCGCGGCAGGTTTGCAGACGTGCACCTAAAAATGTGTCCGGTGCACAGCCGATGCGCAGATTTTTGGACTGGGCCAAGTCTATCAGCTCTTTGCCTTCCGCATAAGTAAAAGCAAGAGGTTTCTCTGTGTAAACATGCTTGCCGCAGGTCAGTGCCAGCTTATTGAGCCGATAGTGTGCGTCCGGGGTGGTCAGATTGAGAATCAGATCCACATCCGCTTGCTCGATGAGCTCTTCTGCACAGGAATACGCGTGCGGAATGCCGTATGCGTCGGCTTTTTTCTGCGCTTTTTCCAAGGTGCGTGAAGCACAGGCTTCGATGGTCACATAGTCGCTGTATTTTTTCAAATTGTCGATATACACGCGGCTAATATCACCGAGACCGACAACGCCAATACGCAATTTTTTCATGAGAATGCAAACCTCCTTGTTGTTGTTACAGTTAGTATATCAGTCAGAGGATAAGAATACAAGAAAAAAGACGAATGGTTTTTACCATTCGTCTTTTTTGTATGTGCTGTTGGTTATTTGGAACCGCTGCCGGCATTGCTGGTCGCCTGGCTGAGAATCTTGTCCGCGTTGTCAAACACGTACTGATACTGGACGATTTTGTAATCGTGCAGGTCAGATGCTGCCATGTCCAGCGGAACATAAATGCCCTTGTTGTTAATGCAGCCGGAGGAGGAAATAACCGGATACTTTTCCATCAGGCTGTATACGTATTCCTCATAGTCGCTCAGCTTGGCACCGGCAACCTTCATGGTGACAGGGCCGAGATAGTTTGCGCTGATGCGGCCGATGTTTGCATAGTCCGAGGTGTCAATATCATAGTTTGCCCAGATAAAGAACGGAACGGTATGCTGATCCAGCTCGATTTCCGAGGTCGTCTTGGACGAGCCGCGGGTCAGATGGTTGTAGAACGAGTTCTCAATGTACGGCATGTGATCGCCGAACAGAACGATAATGGTCGGTTCATCTACCTTGCTGAAGTAATCCACCAGATTCTTAATCTGCTTATCCGACTCCTGAATCAGAGACAGGTACTGCTTGGTGTACGGATACAGAGAGTCAAACTGGAAGTTGACGTTCTCCGGGAAGTTGTCGTATACCGTGTCATAGCCGCAGTGATTCTGGATGGTAACGTTGAACAGGAACAGCGGATTGTCCGATTTTTCCTTGTTCTGGTTATACAGATCAATGACCTTATTGAAGGAAGATTCATCGCTGACATAGCGGCGCAGGTACTTGGTCGTGGCATCGTCAAACGATTCGATGTCCAAGAACTTATCAAAGCCCATCAGCGGATATGCCTTGTTTCGTGCCCAGCCGGAGCCGTAGTACGGATGCAGACCGATGGTGTTGTAGCCCTGCTCCTTGAGGACAGAAGCCATGGATTCCGTGTTGTTGTGCACGTACTGGAGCATCGGATAGCTGCCGGACTTGAAGAAGGCATAGGAATTGCTGGTCAGGAATTCGTATTCCGAGTTGCAGGTGCCGCCGCCGAAGGCAGGAACAACCAGCTGACCGGTAATGGTATTCGGCTGTCCGCTCAGCGAGTGCACAAACGGCATGACATCATCGGTGTTTTCCAGACCCAAATCGCCCAAAATGGACAGGTCAGAAAATGTCTCGTCCATCACAGCGATGATGTTCGGCTGTACATTGTTTTCCGATGCCGTTTCATCCTCTTTGGAAACGGAGGACAAAATGGTGGATGCATTTTCCTTAGAATAATCCGTCGGAGCTTCTACAAACAGCGCATCCATATTGATGGCAAAGTTGAGAGCCATACCGTTTTTGCGGTTGGCGGTTACCTGACGCCATGCGCTGATATAGAAGTTGCCGCTGCCGACAGAAGCGAACAGAACAAAGCCGGTCAGCATCACAGCGGACAGGCCAAAGCTTCCGGCGCGCGTGCGCAGCTTCTGCTTCGGGAAATGCATAAACTTGATGGTGATTGCCCACCAGATCAGGCAAGCAATGGAACAGATAATGATTTCAAGCGGAACCGTCCACTGAAAACCATTCAGAGCCTCGGCTGCTGTACCAGCGGCATACAAGTCCCAAGGAACAATTGGTTCATTTCGGATTTGTATGGAATAGTGGTTGCAGATGCCAAAGACTAAAAAGACAAAATTGAGAAATACAATCGTAAAACGAGGGCGTCCGGTGATTGCGCGGAACAGAAGGAAAATACCATAGTAGAACAGAATATTTGCCCAGAATGCCAGCTGGTTTGGCCAGAGGCATTTGCTGTCCGATCCGCCATACTCAAGAATTTCTACCACAATGAATGTCGCAAGCGGCGACAACAGGAAGAAAATATTCGAGAAGTTGGACGCGAGGAACTGCTTACACAAACTTAACTTATTTTTCATTCAAAAAGCGCCTCCATTGGACTTAAAACAGGCTTATTATACCGTTCAGGCATAAAAAAGTCAAGGGATGCCAAAATGTTACGAAAGGCATCCCTTGTGAAATTGTATAATTTCAGAAAAATTTCGTTAGATAAACGTTAAATCCGTTGAAAAGTTCAGGAAAGCAGCTTTTTGATGCGTGCAACTGCTTCAATGGTGTTCTCGCGGTCGCCAAAAGCAGTCAGACGGAAAAAGTTTTTGCCGTTTTCACCAAAGCCTGCGCCCGGTGTGCCGACAACATTGGCATTTTCCAGCAGGTAATCAAAGAATTCCCAGGACTCCATGCCGTTCGGGCACTTGAGCCAGATATACGGGGAGTTCTTGCCGCCGGTATACCAGATACCCAGCTCGTCCATTGCCTCAGCAAGGATGCGGGCGTTTTCGCGGTAGTAATCCAGATGCTCCTGTACCTGCTTTACGCCTTCTTCAGAGAAGATAGCGGCAGCACCGCGCTGTACAATGTAAGCAACGCCGTTGAACTTGGTGGTCTGGCGGCGCAGCCACATCTTGTTCAGGTTCATGCCCTCGCGCTCCAGCTGTACCGGAACGATGGTGTAACCGCAGCGAGTACCGGTGAAGCCTGCAGTCTTGGAGAAGGAGCAGAACTCAATCGCGCAATCCTTAGCGCCCTCGATTTCATAGATGGAGCGCGGCAGATCCTCGGATACGAAGCACTCATAAGCGGCATCGTACAGGATGATAGCATCGTTTGCCAGTGCGTAATCTACCCAAGCCTTCAGACCTGCACGGTCATATGCAGCGCCGGTCGGATTGTTCGGGGAGCACAGATAGATGATGTCAGCCTTGACGGACGGGTCCGGCAGCGGCAGGAAGCCGTTGGACTCGTTTGCATTCATGTAAGCGATCTTGCGGCCGCCCATGACGTTGGTATCCACGTATACCGGATATACCGGATCCGGAACCAGTACGGTATTGTCCTTGTCAAACAGATCCAGAATGTTGCCGACATCAGACTTTGCGCCGTCGGATACAAAGATCTCGTCCAGCTCCAGCTTGGTGTCACGCATTGCATAGTATGCCTGAATCGCTTCCTTCAGGAAATCATAACCCTGCTCCGGACCGTAGCCGCGGAAGGTCTCCTGCTTGCTCTGCTCATCAACAGCTGCGTGCATGGCGTCGATGGCAACCTGCGGCAGCGGCAGAGTGACATCGCCGATGCCCAGACGGATAACCTTCTTGTCCGGATGTGCTGCGGTGTAGTCCGCAACCTTCTTCGCAACAGTGGAGAACAGATAGCTCTGCGCAATGTTGGAAAAATTATGATTCATTTTCATGTGTTTCAAAACTCCTTTTCTTTGATGCTGCAATAAATGCCTTGAACAGCGGGTGAGCGCGGTTCGGGCGAGACTTGAATTCCGGATGGAACTGTACGCCGACGTAGAACGGATGCTCTGGAATCTCCACGGTCTCGACGAGCTCGCCGGACGGGGAAGTACCGGAGATAATCATGCCGGCATCTTCAATTTCAGCGCGGAATGCATTGTTAAATTCGTAGCGGTGACGATGACGTTCGGAAATCTGCTCCTGCTGATACGCTTCTGCCATCTTGGTGCCCGGACGAATCTGACATGGATACGCGCCCAGACGCATCGTGCCGCCCTTCTTGGACACGCCGTGCTGGCTTTCCATCAGGTCAATGACGCGGTGCTGGCTCTCCGGAGCGAATTCGCCGGAATCGGCATCCGCATAGCCGAGTACATTGCGGGCGTAAGAGATTACAGCGATCTGCATACCCAGACAAATACCGAAGTACGGAATGTTGCGGACACGGCAGAAGTTTGCCGCGCAGATCATGCCTTCAATGCCGCGATGACCAAAGCCGCCCGGCAAAATCACGCCATCACAGCCGGACAACAGCTTGTCCACGGTCGAATCGTTGATTTCTTCGGAATCCACCCAATCAATGTTGACTTCGACACCGTTTTCAAAGCCGCCGTGCTGTAGCGCCTCTGCCACAGACAGATAGGCATCGTGCAGGCGAACGTATTTGCCGACCAGAGCAATCTTGACAGAACCCTTGCGGCTGTCAATGCGGTCAATCATCTCATACCATTCGCTCATGTCGCCCTTGCCGCAGCCAAGTGCCAATTCGCGGCAGACGATGTCGCAGAAGTGGCTCTGCTCCAGCATCAGCGGTGCCTGATACAGAATCGGCATCGTGCGGTTTTCGATGACGCAGTCCGGCTGGACATTGCAGAACATCGAGATCTTGTGACGAATATCGTCGGTGAGCGGCTGGTCAACGCGGCAGACAATCATGTCCGGCTGGATGCCCAGACCACGCAGCTCCTTGACAGAGTGCTGGGTCGGCTTGGACTTCGGCTCATCAGAACCGGAGATAAACGGAACCAGCGTGACATGGATAAACAGGCAGTTGCGGCGGCCTACCTCTGTCGAAACCTGACGAATGGCTTCGAGGAACGGCTGCGATTCAATATCGCCGGTGGTGCCGCCGATTTCTGTGATGACGACATCGGCGCTGGTCTTTTTGCCGACCGAGTAAATAAACGACTTGATTTCATCGGTGATATGCGGGATAACCTGTACGGTTTCGCCCAGATAATCGCCGCGGCGTTCCTTGTTCAGGACGTTCCAATAGACCTTGCCGGTGGTCAGATTGGAATACTTATTCAAATCTTCGTCGATAAAACGCTCGTAGTGACCGAGATCCAGATCGGTTTCCGCGCCGTCCTCGGTGACATATACTTCGCCGTGCTGGAACGGGCTCATCGTGCCCGGGTCAACGTTGATATACGGGTCCAGCTTCTGGGCAGCGATCTTGAGACCGCGGGACTTGAGCAGGCGGCCGAGCGATGCGGCGGTAATGCCCTTGCCAAGGCCGGAAACAACGCCGCCGGTTACAAAGATATACTTTGTCATAATTCTATACTCCCTTCAAATACGGTAGTAGCAGGGCCGGTGAGGTACACGGCTTCATCTGTGTAGCGGATTTTCAGATCGCCGCCGATCAAATGAATCGTAATGTCCTCGCCCTTCGGGCAGTATCCGTTGAGTACCGAAGCGACTGCTGCCGCACAAGCGCCGGTGCCGCAGGCGAGTGTCTCGCCGCTGCCGCGTTCCCAAACACGCATTTGCAAGGTGTGGTCGTCGATCACGCGGATAAACTCCGTGTTGATGCGCTCCGGGAACATCTCATGGTTCTCGAAGGACGGACCAATTTTTGGCAGATCAAGCGTGTTGACGTCCTGATCTACAAAGACGATGCAGTGCGGGTTTCCCATCGACACGCAGGTAACTGCGTATTCTGTGCCATCTACCGTGAGCGGGACAGAAACGGCGGTGTCGCCGGTGTACTTGGTCGGAATTTCCGACGGCTTGAGGATGGCCTTGCCCATGTCCACGCGGACAGAGGTAATTTTGCCGTCTTCTTCGGTCATCTTCAAAATCTTGATGCCGCTGAGCGTTTCCAGTGTCATCTCCGGCTTGGAAATCAAGCCGTGCTCATACATATACTTGCCAATGCAGCGGGTTGCGTTGCCGCACATCTTTCCCTCGCTGCCGTCCGCGTTGAACATACGCATTTTTGCGTCTGCCACCTCGGACGGACAAATCAGGACGATGCCGTCGCCGCCGATACCAAAATGGCGGTCGGAAAGACGAATAGAGAGGGCTTCCGGATCTGCGACTTCCTGCTCAAAGCAGTTGAAATAGATGTAATCGTTGCCGCAGCCGTGCATTTTCGTGAACTTCAACTTCATGCGTGTCATCCTCATCTCAAATCTAGTTATGGAATTCCGCACATTTCGTGCGTCATGTACATTCAGATTTCATTATAACCCGATTATATCCGCATTGCAAGAGTGCATTGCGATAACTTTCAAAAGAAACCAGCGGCCCTGCTGGTAATTTGTCAATCAAATGAACGAATGATCTCCTCTGCGATGTCGCGCTTCGACTGCCGATAATCCATCGCTTTTTTCTCAATGTACGAATGGGCTTCGTCCTCGCTCATATGTTTTTCTGCAATGAGCAGGCATTTTGCCCGGCTGACAATGCGCAGATCCTCCAATCGCTGGCGCAGCTGACGGTTTTCCTTTTGCAGCGCGTAGATGCGCTGGCGAACGGAATTGACCAGATGCAGCGATTGATAAAAGACTGCGCGGGAGATCGGTTTTGTCACGACGACCACGCCGTCCTGCTCCACGCGTTCGGAGACAGAATTGGCGAGATCCGCCTTGACCAGCATCAGCACACCGGATAGTGTGTTCTGACAGGCATACGATGCAAATTCGTGACCGAATTCATCGGTCAACGGCGCATTGATGATGATGAGATCCACATTATTTTCAATGAGCCTGCGTCGAGCTTCGTTGCAGGAAGCGGCAGCAAGAATACGATCCGGATGCCAACCGCTGCTGTGAATCAGATCAATCAACATGTCCGCACTTTTTTTGGATGCGGTTACGAGTAAGACATTTTCCAATTCAGACACCTCCCTGTAACTGATATACGATACAATTTGCGGAGGATGTCATTAGTAAGAATAAAAATATAACGAGTCGATGACGGAGGATTTATCCAGCGCATCGGAGTAGCGGTTCCACTCGCTGGTCTTTGCAGCGAGGTACGCGTTCAAAATCTTTTCCGGCAGAGCCTGACGGACAAACTCACTGTCCTGTGCGGCGCGAATGGCCTCCATCAGCGAATTTGGCAGGCAGTCGTATTCGCGTACCATAGAAGTCGGTACGTCGTACAGATTGAGATTGCACGGATCGCACAGCTTCAGCTCGCGCTGAATGCCCTCCATACCTGCGCGGATGAGCAGGGAGAAGGCAAGGTACGGATTGGCGCATGGGTCTGGCGAGCGCAGCTCCATGCGATTGTTGACGCCATGTGCTGCCGGAATGCGGATGAGCTGAGAGCGGTTTTGATGGCTCCAGGTGATATAGCGCGGTGCTTCGTAGACGCCGAGACGCTCATACGAATTGACGAGCGGGTTCAAAAAGGCGGACATCTCGTAGCAGCGGGTTAAGATACCCATGATAAAGCTCTCTGCTACCGGAGAGTGCTCGTCGCCCTCGCCGTGAAAGACGTTTTCGCCGTTTTGGAACAGGGATAAATTGATGTGCAGACCGTTGCCCGGATGATCGCGGTAGATTTTTGGCAGGAACGATGCGTACAGACCGTTTGCCGCTGCCATCGTCTTGACCACGCCGCGGAAGGTGATGAGATTGTCTGCGGCGGTAACCGCGGAATCGTAAGCGAAATCAATTTCGTTCTGACCCGGGCCGGTCTCATGGTGAGAAGCCTCCGGACGCAGATTCATTTCCTCCAGCGTCAGACAAATCTGACGGCGGACATTTTCACCCTTGTCCAGCGGGGCGATGTCCATGTACGAGGCGTTGTCGTGCGGCTCCTTGGTCGGCAGACCTTCTTCGTTTTGCTTGAGCAGATAAAACTCGCATTCCGTGCCGATTTTGACGGAATAACCGAGCTTTTTCATGTCGGACTGTGCCTGACGCAAAACCTGACGGGCATCGCACTCAAACGGTGTGCCGTCCGGATATTTGATGTCACAGAAGAAGCGCACAACGCGTCCCTGTGACGGACGCCACGGCAGAACGGAAAGGGTAGATGGCTCTGGGAATAACAGCAGATCCGAGCGTCCGGCGTTGGAAAAGCCGCGGATAGACGAAGCGTCAATCGAAATGCCCTCGCGGAAGGCGCGGGACAGCTCGCGCGGCATAATGGAAATATTTTTTTGCGTGCCAAAAATATCACAGAACGCCAGACGAATGAATTTGACGTCATTTTCTGTGATATACTGCATGACTTCCTGAAATGTATAGGTATTCATGACTCCTCCTGAAATAAAAACGGAAACGGACAGCAGGTAAAAAAGAGCAAACCTGCTGTCCATTTATTATAGCACGAATGCGTCTGCGTGCCTATGCAGACAGTGTGCTGTTTTCGGGGGTTACAGGCAAGTGTAGCCCATCAGGTACTCATCGACCTCGCGTGCACAAGCACGACCCTCTGCGATGCCCCAGACAACGAGGGACTGGCCGCGATGCATGTCACCGGCTGTAAATACCTTGTCAACGTTGGTCTTGTAGCTGCCCTCTGCGGTCTTGACATTGGTGCGCTGGTTCAGCTCTACACCGAATGCTTCGGAGACATACGGCTGGCTGCCAAGGAATCCGGCTGCGATGAGCAGCAGCTCGCACGGCAGCGTCTGCTCAGAACCTTCTACCGGTACCATCATGAATCGACCGGTTTCTTCGTTCTTCTTGCTCTCCAGAGAGACGATGGTAACGGCGCTCAGATTGCCGTTTTCATCCTTGTGGAATTCCTTGACCGTGGTCTGATACAGACGCGGGTCATGACCAAACAGGGCAATGGCTTCTTCGTGGCCATAATCGGTCTTTTTGACGCGCGGCCACTGCGGCCATGGATTGCTCGGCAGACGCTCTTCCGGCGGCTCCGGCATCATTTCGAGTGCCGTAATGCTCTTGCAGCCGTGACGGATGCAGGTGCCGATGCAGTCGTTGCCGGTGTCGCCGCCGCCGACAACGATGACATTCTTGTCCTTGGCAGAGATGTTCTTGCCGTCAGTCAGGTTGGAATCCAGCAGGCTTTTGGTGTTCGCACGCAGGAAGTCTACGGCGAAATAAATGCCGTTGGCATCGCGTCCCGGATTGCTCAGGTCGCGCGGGTTGGATGCGCCGCAGCACAGAACAACCGCATCGTAATTGTCCAGCAGTTCCTGCGCCGGAATCGTGTTGCCGATGTCTGCGTTGGTGATGAAGGTCACGCCTTCTTTTTTCATCAGGTTGACGCGGCGGTCAATGTACTGCTTTTCCAGCTTCATGTTCGGAATGCCGTACATCATCAGGCCGCCGATGCGGTCGAAGCGTTCGTATACCGTGACATTGTGTCCGCGGCGGTTGAGCAGATCAGCGGTTGCCAGACCGGACGGGCCGGAGCCGACAACGGCGATTTTCTTATCGGTGCGGATTTCCGGGATGCGCGGCTGGATCAGATTGTTTTCGTAGCCGTATTCAATCAGTGCCAGCTCGTTTTCCTTGACGGTGACCGGATCACCGTTGGCGCCGCAGGTGCAGGCAGCCATGCACAGACCCGGGCAGACGCGGCCGGTAAATTCCGGGAAGGAAGCGGTCTTGCACAGACGTGCCAGTGCGTGCTCCCAGTTGCCGCGATAAATCATATCGTTCCACTCCGGGATCAGATTGTGCAGCGGACAGCCGGAGTACATACCGGCGAGCTGCACACAGCTCTGGCAGAACGGCACGCCGCAGTTCATGCAGCGTGCGCCCTGCTTCTGTCGATGCTCTCGATCGAGGGGCGGGTGAAATTCGTTAAAGTTTTCAATGCGTACCAGAGGCTCGATTGCCGGGTTCTCCTCACGCGCATAGTCTAAAAATCCTGTCGGCTTACCCATGATTCTCGTCCTCCTTTATCCGTTCACAGATGCGTAGAATGCATCAATTTCAGCCTGTTCGTGGCTCAGACCCTTTTCTTCCGACTTTGCAATTGCCTTGAGCATTCTGTTGTAGTCGTTCGGCATGATCTTCTTGAAGAACGGGATGTAGCTCTGGAAATTATCGAGAATTTCCTTGCCCTTGCGGGAGCCGGTTGCAGCGACATGCTGCTCAATCAGGCTCTTCAGCTCCTGAATATCATGCTTCTCTCGAACGGTGGAGATCGTTACCATGGACTTGTTTGCACGCAGATACAGATCGCGGTGCATATCCAGTACATATGCAATGCCGCCGGACATGCCTGCTGCAAAGTTCTTGCCGGTAGGACCGAGAACGACAACGCGGCCGCCGGTCATGTATTCACAGCCGTGATCGCCAACGCCTTCGACAACAGCGACAGCACCGGAGTTACGCACGCAGAAGCGCTCGCCGGCAACACCGGAGATAAATGCCTTGCCTGCGGTTGCGCCGTAGAAGGCAACGTTGCCGATGATGATGTTGTCCTCTGCGCGGAACTGGCTGCCCTTCGGCGGGTAAACGACAATCTTGCCGCCGGACAGACCCTTGCCAATGTAGTCGTTGGAGTCACCCTCCAGTTCCATCGTCAGGCCCTGCGGAATGAAGGCACCGAACGACTGACCGCCGCCGCCGTAGCACTTGATACGGTAGGTATCTTCCGGCAGGGAAGAGCCGTGCAGGCGGGTGATTTCACTGCCGAAGATGGTGCCGAGGGCGCGGTCTGTCGAGCTGATTTTCAGTTCAATGGACTGCGGCTTGCCGGACTTCAGATTCTTGCCCATCTTCTTGAGGAAGACGGATTCATCTACGGTATTTTCCAGATGGAAATCATAGACATTCTTCGGGTCAAAGTGGCGCTCCGGTGCATCGACATACGGATTGTCGAGGATCATAGACAGGTCAACCGTGTCTGCACGACCGATGCGCATGTTCTTGCGGCGCTCCAGCTTATCGCTGCGGCCAACCATTTCGTCAATGGTATGGAAGCCCAGACCAGCCATGATTTCACGCAGCTGGCGAGCAATGAACAGCATGTAGTTCTGTACGTGCTCCGGCTTGCCCTGGAACCGTGCGCGCAGCTTCGGGTTCTGCGTGGCAATGCCCATCGGGCAGGTATCCAGATTGCATACACGCATCATAGCGCAGCCCATGGCAATCAGCGGGCCGGTGGCAAAGCCGAATTCCTCTGCGCCCAGCAGGCAGGCAATGGCAACGTCACGACCGGTCATCAGCTTGGAGTCTGCTTCGATGACCACGCGGGAACGCAGACCGTTCTGAATCAAGGTCTGATGGGTTTCTGCAACACCCAGCTCCCACGGCAGACCGGCATTGTGAATCGAGCTCTTCGGCGCTGCACCGGAACCGCCGTCATAGCCGGAAATCAGGATAACCTGTGCGCCGCCCTTGGCAACGCCTGCGGCAATTGTGCCGACACCAGCTTCGGATACCAGCTTGACATTGATGCGCGCCTTTCTGTTGGCGTTTTTCAGGTCATAAATCAACTGAGCCAAATCTTCAATAGAGTAAATATCGTGATGCGGCGGAGGAGAAATCAGTGCCACGCCCGGCGTAGAGAATCGGGTCTTGGCAACCCACGGGTAAACCTTCTTGCCCGGCAGGTGGCCGCCTTCGCCCGGCTTTGCGCCCTGTGCCATCTTGATCTGGATTTCATCGCCGCTCATCAGGTACTGCGAGTTGACACCGAAACGACCGGAAGCAACCTGTACAATGGAGCAAGCGCGCTCTGTGCCGTAACGGTCAGCAGGCTCGCCGCCCTCGCCGGTGTTGGAGTGACCGCCCAGACGGTTCATGGCAATTGCCAGACACTCGTGGGCCTCCGCAGACAGACAGCCATAGGACATTGCTGCGGTCTTAAAGCGCTTGACAATCTCGTATTCGCTTTCTACTTCTTCAATCGGAATCGCCGTGCTCTCGTCGAACTTAAAGCTCATCAGGCCGCGCAGCGTGTGCGGAATCGCAGCGTCATCCACGGTTTCGGCGTACTGCTGGTAAATGCTGTAGTCGCCGGTGCGGACAGCTTGCTGCAGCAGCGCAATGGTCTTTGGATTGTACAGATGATCTTCGCAGCCGATACCTGCGCGGTACTTGTGGGTACCGGGGGAGTCGAGCGTGGTATCAATAGCCAGACCCAGCGGATCAAACGCATGATTGTGACGGAACTCAACGACTTCGCCGATTTCCTCCAGACCGATGCCGCCGACGCGGGATACGGTGTTGGTGAAGTATTCGTCAATGACTTCCTTTTTGATGCCGATTGCCTCAAAGATCTGTGCGGACTGATACGACTGGATGGTCGAGATACCCATCTTGGATGCGATCTTGACGATGCCCTTCAAAACAGCCTTGTTGTACGAATCAATGGCAACCGAAACTTCCTTGTCGAGCAGTCTCTTTTCGACCAGCTCTGCGATACATTCCTGTGCCAGATACGGGTTGACAGCGGATGCGCCGTAGCCCAGCAGGGTGGCAAAATGATGTACTTCGCGCGGCTCTGCGGTCTCTACGATAACGGACAGAGAGGTGCTCTTCTTGGTGCGTACCAGATACTGCTGCAGAGCGGAAACAGCGAGCAGCGATGGAATCGCAACGTGGTTTTCATCCACACCGCGGTCGGACAGAATCAGGATGTTTGCGCCGTTGCGGTATGCGCGGTCGGCAGTGACAAACATGCGGTCAATCGCACGCTTCAGCGGTGTGTTCTTATAATACAGCATGGAGATCGTCTGAACCTTAAAGCCCGGCTTATCCATGTTTTTAATCTTCATCAGGTCGATGTCGGTCAGAATCGGATTCTGAATGCGCAGCATACTGCAGTTTTCCGCGTTCTCGCTGAGCAGGTTGCCGTCATGACCGAGGTATACGGCGGTATCCGTGACGATTTCCTCACGAATGGCGTCGATTGGCGGGTTGGTAACCTGCGCGAACAGCTGCTTGAAGTAGCTGAACAGCGGCTGATGCTTTTCGGACAAAACAGCCAGCGGAATATCCACGCCCATTGCAGCGGTCGGCTCTGCGCCGGTCTGTGCCATTTGCAGGATAGAATCCTTGACCTCTTCGTAGGTGTAACCAAATGCCTTGTACAGGCGGTCGCGCTCCTCGCTGGAGTAGCGGCGGATGTGATGGTTCGGAATCGGCAGATCCTTGAGCATCAGCAGGCTCTGATCCAGCCATTCGCCGTACGGCTGACGGGTTGCGTAGTGCTCTTTCAGCTCATCATCGTCAATCAGACGGCCGGAGACGGTATCAACCAGCAGCATTTTGCCCGGCTGCAAACGGGACTTTACAGCGATCTTCTCCGGTTCCAGCTCCAGCACGCCGACCTCGGAGGACAGAATCAGCTGATCGTCTGTGGTGACATAGTAACGGGACGGGCGCAGACCATTTCGGTCAAGAACAGCACCCATGACATCACCGTCTGTAAAGATAATCGATGCCGGGCCGTCCCACGGCTCCATCATGGTTGCGTAATAGCGATAGAAGTCCAGCTTCTCACGCGGCATACTCTTGTTGTTCGACCACGGCTCCGGAATGCAGATCATGACTGCCATCGGAAGCTCCATGCCGTTCATGACGAGGAATTCCAGCGTGTTGTCCAAACGCGCGGAGTCGGAACCTGCCGGATTGACAACCGGATATACCTTGTCGAGATCCTCTTCGCTCATGACGTCGGATTCCATCGTCTCTTCACGGGCGAGCATACGGTCTGCGTTGCCGCGAATTGTGTTGATTTCGCCGTTGTGCAGGATGAAACGGTTCGGATGGGCGCGTTCCCAAGACGGATTGGTGTTGGTAGAGAAACGGGAATGTACCATGGCAATCGCGGACTTGTAATCCTCGTCCAGCAGATCGCAGTAGAAGTTGCGCAGCTGACCGACAAGGAACATACCTTTATATACGATGGTACGGCTGGAGAACGAGACAACATAGGTGTTGTCGTTGGACTGCTCAAAGACGCGGCGTGCCACGTACAGTTTGCGGTCGAAGTCCAGACCCTTGTTTACATTTTTCGGGCGAGCGACGAAGCCCTGCTCGATGTATGGCATACAGGCGAGCGCCTTGTTGCCCAGAACATCCGGATTGATCGGCACGGTACGCCAGCCGAGGAATTCCATGCCTTCCTTTTCAATGATGACCTCGAACATCTTCTTTGCCTGCGAACGCTTGAGAGTGTCCTGCGGGAAGAAGAACATGGCGATGCCGTAATCGCGCTCTTCGCCAATCTGGATGCCGGCCTCAGCGGCAGCCTTGGTGAAGAAGTTGTGGGAAATCTGAAGCATAATGCCGACGCCGTCGCCGGTCTTGCCCTCCGCGTCCTTACCGGCGCGGTGCTCCAGCTTTTCTACAATAGATAGTGCATTATCAACTGTTTGATGTGTCTTTCTGCCTTTAATATCGACAACTGCGCCGATGCCGCAGGCATCATGCTCATACCGCGGATCGTACAGACCGCGGGCAGGCATTGTAGTTTCAGTTCTGATCTCGTTCATGAAATACAATTCCTCCTAAAAAACCTTCACATGTATCATATATAATGTATAGCGGATGATGTTCTCTCGGCGTTTTGCAACTTTATTTGGTTCATCTTTCACGACATCGCGCAAAACAACCGGAGAAAAAGTAAAAAAGCGCCCATTCCAAAATAAATACTACCCAAAAGTGGTAAAAGTAGTACTTACTTTGGAATGAACGCCTTTGTTCATGTAACATATTCTATAATAAATGCAGGAATTCGTCAAGCATCCTGCAAAAAAATCTTCCGCCCAGAAACGATTTCATACAACTTGCATAGAAAGATTACTTAAAAAGAAGAAGGACTGGGCAAAATGTAAAAGTTGGTTCGGTAGGCAGAAAAGTTTGGAAAATTAGTTGACATGCGCTAAATCACAGTCTATAATAGACATCGTAAACAGCAACGGCGCTGTGGATGTTATGTCCGCGGCGCCTATTTTTTATACTCAGCAGGAGTAGAAAAGCATACGCTTGAGTAAGTTTGTTTGAAATCTTTTTTAAGATACACTGCATGGAGGTGCGTTGTACAATGATTAATGTCCCGGAAATTTTCGGCGAGAACGTGTTTAACGAAAATGTAATGCGTGAGAAGCTGCCGAAGGAAGTTTTTAAGAAGCTCATGAAGACCATCGAATTGGGTGCTTCCCTCGATGTCAGCATTGCAAACGTTGTTGCAAACGCAATGAAGGATTGGGCTGTTGACAAGGGCGCAACCCATTACACCCATTGGTTCCAGCCGATGACCGGTGTGACCGCTGAGAAGCATGACTCCTTTATTAGCCCGACGGCAGGCGGCAACGTCATCATGTCGTTCAGCGGCAAGGAGCTGATTCAGGGCGAGCCGGACGCATCTTCGTTCCCGTCTGGCGGTCTGCGTGCAACGTTTGAGGCGCGTGGTTATACCGCATGGGATCCGAGCTCTTACGCTTTCGTCAAGGACGGTACCCTGTACATCCCGACCGCTTTCTGTTCCTACACCGGCGAGGTACTGGATAAGAAGACCCCGCTGCTGCGCTCCATGGATGCAATCAGCAAGCAGGCTTGCCGCATTCTCAAGCTGTTCGGCAAGAATGTAGAGCGCGTTACTACGACCGTAGGTCCGGAGCAGGAGTACTTCCTCGTAGATAAGAAGTATTACGACCAGCGCAAGGATCTGGCATTTACCGGACGCACATTGTTCGGCGCTATGAGCCCGAAGGGTCAGGAAATGGATGACCATTACTTCGGCACCATCAAGCCGCGTGTCGCAGCATTCATGGCAGATCTGGATGCTGAAATGTGGAAGTACGGCATTCTGGCAAAGACCAAGCACAACGAGGTTGCTCCGGCACAGCACGAGATTGCACCGATCTTCACCACCACCAATACGGCAATCGACAACAACCAGCTGCTGATGGATGTTGCCAAGAAGGTCGCTCTCCAGCACGGCATGGTTTGCCTGCTGCATGAGAAGCCGTTCGACGGCGTAAATGGTTCCGGTAAGCACAACAACTGGTCGATGTCCACCAATCAGGGCGAGAACCTGCTGAATCCGGGCAGCGATCCGAAGGAAAATGCACAGTTCATGCTGATTCTGACCGCAGTTATCTCTGCTGTTGATAAGTATGCAAAGCTGATGCGTATCTCGGTTGCATCCGCTGGCAACGATCATCGTCTGGGTGCCAATGAGGCTCCTCCGGCAATCGTTTCCGTATTCCTCGGCGATGAGCTGCAGAGCATTGTCGATGACATCATCGCTGGCACGCACACCGCTGGCGCTGGCGCAGCAAAGATTCAGCTGGGCGTTACCACCCTGCCGGTATTCTCTAAGGACAACACCGACCGCAACAGAACCTCTCCGTTTGCTTTCACCGGCAACCGCTTTGAGTTCCGTATGCCGGGTTCCTCTCAGAACATCGCTTGTGTCAACATGATGCTGAACACCGCTGTAGCAGATGTATTTAAGAGCTATGCCGATGAGCTGGAAGGCGCAGAGGACTTTGATGCTGCACTGAATGCTCTGGTTAAGCGTGAGATGACGGCTCATCAGCGCGTCATCTTTAACGGCAACGGCTACGACGACAGCTGGATTGAAGAGGCTGAAAAGCGCGGCCTGCCGAACCTGAAGAGCACACCGGAAGCACTGGCTTGCTATGATGAATTTATTGATGTCTTTGAGTCTACTGGCGTTCTGAGCGAGACCGAGCTGATGTCCCGTAAGGAAATTCTGCTGGAAGAGTATGCAAAGCTCATCAAGATTGAGTCCCGCACCATGGTAGATATGGCGAAGAAGGACATTCTGCCGGCAGTTGGCTCTTACACCAAGGAGCTGTCCGAGATTGCCTGCAATAAGAAGCAGCTGGGCCTGGATGCTGAGCTGGAAATCAAGGAGCTGAAGAAGCTGTCCGCATTGGCTTCTGATACCTACGACAAGATCGAAGCACTGTCTGCTGCCATTGCAGGTGCCGATGCTGTCGAGGGCGTACAGGAAGCTGCAGACTATCAGCATGAGAACGTCATTCCGGCTATGGAGCAGCTGCGCACGGTTGCCGATGAGCTGGAAGTTAACACCGCTGCTAAGTACTGGCCGTTCCCAGCTTACGACAAGCTGCTGTTCGGTGTAAACAGCTAATTGCTCGTTTGAACCCAATTTTATAACGCACACAAAGACGTGTATACCCAATTTCCGCACAGGAAGAGGTGTACACGTCTTTTTTGTTTCACAAATTCATTTGGAGGTTTATTCAATCATGGATACCACGAACATTATGGCGATATTGGCAGATCATGCCTCCGCCATAGACACATCTTGGACGCTGCTCGGCGCGGCGCTCGTATTCTTTATGCAGGCAGGCTTTGCGATGGTGGAAACCGGCTTTACCCGTTCTAAGAACGCCGGCAACATTATCATGAAGAACCTAATGGACTTTTCGCTCGGCACACCGATTTATTGGCTGATTGGCTTTGGCATCATGTTCGGCGGCACCGGTGCTCTCATCGGCGGCTTCGACTTCATGACCAATGGCGGAGAAGGCGGTTTTACCACGCTGATTTTCCAGACCGTGTTCTGTGCAACCGCAGCAACCATTGTTTCCGGCGCTATGGCAGAGCGAACCAAGTTTAGCTCGTACTGCATCTATTCCATGGTCATCAGTGCGGTGATTTATCCGATCTCCGGTCACTGGATTTGGGGCGGCGGCTGGCTGTCTCAGCTCGGTTTCCATGATTTTGCCGGTTCCACCGCTGTACACATGGTTGGCGGCGTGGCTGCTCTCGTCGGTGCCGCTTTTCTTGGCCCGCGTATCGGCAAGTATGACAAGAACGGCAAGCCGAAGGCAATTCCGGGTCATTCCCTGACACTGGGCGCTCTGGGCGTATTCATTCTGTGGTTCTGCTGGTTTGGATTTAACGGTGCATCTACCGTTGCTATGACAAATGGTGCATATGAATCCGCAGCTTCTGTTTATGTCACAACAAATATGGCTGCTGCCGTTGCAACCGTTACGGTTATGTGTGTCACTTGGATTCGTTACGGCAAGCCGGATGTATCTATGACGCTGAACGGCTCTCTGGCTGGTCTGGTAGCAATTACTGCCGGTTGTGATTTGGTTACTCCGCTTGGCGCAGCAATCATTGGTATCTGCGCAGGCTTCGCTGTAGTATTCGGCATTGAATTCGTAGAGAAGGTACTCAAGATTGACGATCCGGTTGGTGCTGTTGGCGTACATGGTGTCAATGGTGCACTGGGCACACTGCTGACCGGTCTGTTTGCAAAGGATCAGGGTCTGTTTTATGGCCACGGTGCACATTTCTTCCTGGTTCAGCTGCTCGGTGTCGTTTGCGTCATCGCTTGGGTTGCTGTGACCATGACCATTGTATTCTTCATCATCAAGCACACCATCGGTCTGCGTGTATCCGAAGAAGAAGAGGTTCGCGGTCTGGATGTCATGGAGCACGGTCTGGTTTCCGCTTATGCAGACTTTATGCCGATTCCGACTGTCAATGGCTTTTACAAGGAAGAAAAGACAAAGCAGACAGTGCCTGTCGAAGAAGCAATTCCGGCTACGGAAGTTCCGTCCACAAGTACAGACGGACACAAGCTGTCCAAGGTTGTTGTCATCTGCCGTCAGTCCCGTCTCGAAGTCCTGCGTGATGCGCTGGAGGAAATCGGCGTAGCAGGTCTGACCGTGACCAATGTTCTTGGCTGTGGTGTAGAGAAGGGTGCAACCGAGTATTATCGCGGCGTTGCTGTCAGCACGAGCCTGCGTCCAAAGACGAAGGTAGAGATGGTTGTCAGCAAGGTTCCGGTAGAACAGGTTGTCGATACCTGCCGCAAGGTGCTGTATACCGGTCATATCGGTGATGGCAAGATCTTTATCTATGATGTACAGAACGTCATCAAGGTTCGTACCGGTGCCATCGGCTATGATGCGCTGCAGTACGAAGATTAACAGACAATCCCTTAATCAATCCTTTATACATGTTCAGAGAAAAGGTCCGCGCAGCAATGTGCGGGTCTTTTCCTCTTTGCATTCTATGAAAAAATGGCATATACTAGAAGCTGTTAGAGGTGATTTGTTTGAAAAAGAACTTGTTGAAAACGCGGCTGCTCATGTACTTCGCTGGATTGTTTATCATGACAGCGGGCATCGCCGTATCCGTCAAATCCAATCTCGGTGTTTCACCGGTCAGTTCGATTCCGTATACCATTACCTGCGTGTGGGGCATTGAGATGGGCAAGGCAACTATTTTGTTTCATATTGTCTTGGTGCTGCTGCAAATTCTAATTTTGCGGCGGGCATTCCGTATCAAAAATCTTTTGCAGATTTTGGTCGGCGTGGTGTTTGGCTATTTTACTACATTTTGCAATTGGTGTGTGGCGTTTTTGCCGACGCCGGAAAATCTGGCCATTCGCTTGGGCATGATGCTGTGCAGCACGGTACTCATTGCGGTTGGTATTTTCTTTTATCTGCCGCCGGATATTATGCCGCTGGCGGGTGAGGGCGCCATGTCGGCGGTCTCTCAGGTGACAGGCATTGCCTTTTCAAAAGTCAAAATCGGCTTTGATGTGTCAATGGTTACTATTTCGCTGATTACTTGTCTATTGTGCATTCATAGCTTGGGCAGTGTCGGCATCGGAACCATTATCGCGGCCTTTTTGGTCGGCACGATTTTGGGTCTTGTCACGAAAAAGTTCGGCGCGTGGAGAAATCATATCTTGCAGCTCGATCCGCCTGCGCGGGCAAAGGAACTGGAAAACGTGCAGTGAGAAGAACCTTGGTATAAAATTTGTGTATTTCGGGAAACTAAAGGTAAATAAGCCTTTGGAGGTAATACGCATGAAAAAAAGATGGGGCATGATGGGCATGTCTGTTTGCCTGTTGGCACTGCTGCTCACGGGCTGCGGCATGTCCAATACCGCAACGGATCAGAATACAACGACGGAGACAGAGACGCAGACGCGAACCGATACCGGTTCAGGCTCTGGATGGGTAGACGAAAACGGCGATGGCATCATTGGCAATGATGGCACCGGCTATACAGAGGACAATGGCTCTGTCACAGGCGATGTGGAAAGTGCGGCGGATGATTTAGGCCGTGCCGTCGAAAACGGCGCAGAAGACGTCACGGACGGTGCCGTCGGAGATACCCAGACCAATCGCACGACAACGGACGAAACAACGACAAAACGATAAAAATAAAGCGGCAGCTGAAGTTTCAGCCGCCGCTTTTGCGTATATGCGTATGAATGTTATTCTGCGCCGACAGTGCAGGTATAGCCTGCGCTGACAATTGCCTGCTGCAAAGCCTGTCCCTGTTCCTTGCCGCCGACTTCACAAACGACATGTACGATCGCTTCGTTGATGTCGAGGTTTGCGTTGACGCGGTCGTGCTGGAACATGATGATGTTTGCATTCTGCTCGGCAATGATGCCAGCCAGACGCTCCAGAGAACCCGGCACATCCGGCATGACAATGTTGAACTTCATGTGACGGCAGCGGGTAACCAGACCCTTTTCTACAATACGATGAATGAAGCTTACATCAATATTACCGCCGGACAGAACGCAAGCGACCTTCTTACCGGAGAAATCACGCTTGCCAGCGAGCAGAGCCGCCAGAGAGGAAGCACCTGCCGGTTCTACCACCTGCTTGGTGCGCTCGAGCAGCAGCAGAATGGTTGCGGCGATGTCATCATCGGATACGGTTACCATGTCATCAACAAAGGCGTTGATGTGCTCCATGGTCTTGGTGCCCGGGCACTTGACGGCAATACCGTCTGCAATGGTGTGCACGTAGTCGCTGGCAATGATGCCTTCCTGATGGAAGGAGTTTGCGATTGCCGGTGCGCCCTCTGCCTGTACGCCGATGACCTGAATGCGCGGGTTGATCTGCTTCACGCAAGCAGCCACGCCGGACAACAGTCCGCCGCCGCCAGCCGGAACCAGAATGACATCAACAGCCGGCTGATCGCGCAGGATCTCCATGCCGATGGTACCCTGACCTGCCATAACATCCTCGTCATCAAACGGATGGATAAATGTAGCACCGGTCTCTTCTACAATTTCCATTGCCTTGGCATAGGCATCATCGTAGCAGGAGCCGGACAGAACTACGTTTGCGCCGTAGCCCTTGGTTGCAGAAACCTTGGCAATCGGGGTGGAACGCGGCATGCAAATGGTAGCCGGAATGCCAATCTGTCTTGCGGCAAAAGCAACACCCTGCGCATGATTGCCTGCGGAAGAAGCGATAACGGATTTCAGTCCGCCTGCCTCGTACAGCTTCATAATCTTGTTGTATGCGCCGCGCACCTTAAAGGAACCGGTCTTCTGCTGGTTCTCGCATTTCAGAAATACCTCTGCGCCGGTCATGCCGGAGAAGGTAGTCGAAGAGGAGAGCGGGATATTATGAACGACCGGCTGCAGACGCTGCGCAGCTTCGTCGATGTCTTTGATTGTGATCATTGGTAATCATTTCCTCCTGTTTGCTTTTTATTTTGATTCCGTTTTATTGTATCATTCCTGTATAAGGAATTCAAGGGATTTGGTTGTATTTCAAAAACTTCCCTGTTATAATAAAATAAGAATAAAATAACAGGAAATGAGGTTATTCGATGGCACATTATGACTTGAAAACGTCGCAGCTGCGCGATTATGTTGGGGTACTCAAAGCGGGAGATACGGTATCTCTGACGGGCACCGTTTACACCGCACGCGATGCGGCACATAAGAAAATTCTGGCCGCACTGGAAAATGGCGAGCAGGTACCGTTTGATATTCAGGACTCTGTGGTATATTATGCAGGCCCGACACCGGCAAAGCCGGGACAGGTCATCGGCTCCTGCGGTCCGACAACTTCCGGTCGTATGGACCCGTTTTCTCCGACTCTGATTGAAAAGGGTCAGGTATGCATGATTGGCAAGGGTGTGCGCAATCAGAAGGTGCATGATGCGATGCAGAAATACGGTTGTGTCTATATGGTTGCCATCGGCGGCGCAGGTGCGGTGATTGCAGATTCCGTCAAGTCGTTGGAGGTTGTTGCCTATGATGAGCTGGGCTGTGAGTCGGTCAAGCGTCTGACGGTTGAAAATTTCCCGGCTATCGTATCTATGGATGCGCAGGGCGGCAGTCTGTATGCAACCGGTATTGCACAGTTCCGCACAGCGGACAAAGACTGATGAAATTTTGTCGGAAATTTCTGTAAAACTTGTGAAAATAGACATGGCTGATGGAATATCGCGGCAAGTTGATAAACAATGAATCAAAAAAATCAAAGTAATTGCTCAATGAAGGATTGAATAGCAAAAAGCATCTGACGAAAAGGGCGCATGGCATGATTGACAAGTAACATTTGTTACGATACAATACATTTGTTAAGAATAAAACAAGCTCGCATTTTGGGAAGAGGAGAGGCGTGCATGAGAAGTTTTGAGACCGACGTCCAAAAAATAAAATATAAGGTACTTCGTGCAGTGGCGGAACACGCGCTGAACGAAAAAATGGAAGATGTATACTATTCCGTTCCGCTTGAGGTTATTCCGGGCAGAAAGCCGACGATGCGCTGTTGTATTTATAAGGAACGTGCAATTGTTGGTGAGCGCGTGCACACAGCGCTGGGCGGAGACCGCGGCGATAGCGTGATTCAGGTCATTGACATCGCCTGTGACGAATGTCCGGTAGATCGTTACACCGTCAGCAATGCCTGTCGTGGATGTCTGGCACATCGCTGCATGAAGGCCTGTCCAAAGGGCGCGATCAGCAGAACCAAATCCGGCAAGATGGAAATTGATCCGGAAAAATGCATTCACTGCGGACGCTGCGCAAAGGCCTGTCCGTATGAGGCAATTACCGAGAACGTTCGTCCGTGTGAGCGCGCCTGCAAGGTCGGCGCTATCAAGATGAATGACTTGCAGAAGGCTGAAATCAATTATGACAAGTGCATCAGCTGCGGTGCCTGCGTGTTCCAGTGTCCGTTTGGTGCAGTGATAGACAATTCTTCCATTGTCGATGCGATTAAGCTGCTTCAGCAGGCGGACCATCGCGGCTACTACACCGTGGCGATTGTCGCTCCGGCGATTGCCTCGCAGTTCAAGGGCGTCAAGCTGGGACAGGTCAAGCAGGCACTGCGCAACTTGGGCTTCCATGATGTTGTCGAAGCAGCACTCGGTGCCGATATGGTCGCAAAGAAAGAGTCTAAGGAGTTGGCGGAAAAGGGCTTCCTGACCTCTTCCTGCTGTCCGGCCTTTGTCAGCTACATCAAGAAGCACATGCCGGAAATGGCGGAGCATATCTCGCACAACCTGTCTCCTATGGCGGAACTTGGCAAGTACGTCAAGGAAAACAGCGCATGGCCGGTGAAAACCGTATTTATTGGCCCATGTACCGCGAAGAAGGAAGAGCAAAAGCTGGAGCATGTCCGCCCGTGGGTAGACTGCGTGCTGACCTTTGAGGAAATGGTCGCGCTGCTGGATGCAGCGGACTGTGCACCGGAGGATCAGGGCGAATTGCCGATAAACGATGCTTCGTATTTTGGCCGTATTTTTGCTCGCTCCGGCGGTTTGACCGAAGCGGTTGTCGAGAGCATCAAGGAGCAGGAAATTGACTTTGAGCCGAAGGCAGCGGTTTGCAGCGGCATCGAACAGTGCAAGGTTGCTTTGCTCAAGGCAAAAATGGGCAAACTGGCGGAGAACTTTATCGAAGGCATGGCGTGTGAGGGCGGCTGCGTCAATGGTGCAGGTGCAATCAGTCATCTGCCGACGGATAAGCGCTCGGTAGATACTTTTGCAAAGACAAGCTCGAAGGACGGCGTCAATATGTCGGTCGGCAGCTACGAGACCAAATTCTAATCAACAGAAGCGAAACACCAGAGACAGATTTTGTTTCTGGTGTTTTTTCTATGTCTTGATGCATAAGATGGGAGAGACGATACAAAGGGAGGCGTGTGGATATGCCTACTGTTTTTCTCAGCCCATCTACGCAGGAATATAATGCGTATTATGACGGCATGGGCAGTGAAGAATATTATATGAATCGGATTGCAGATGCCATGGTGCCGGATTTGGAAGCGTCCGGCATTACGGTTTTGCGCAACAGCACCAGCGATACCGCGGTCACAAGCGCGCAGAAATCCAATGCGGGAAACGCAGAGTTTCATCTGGCGATTCATTCCAATGCCGCACCGGAGAACCTTGCGGGGACTCTGCGCGGCACAGATGTCTATTATTATACCGGCAGTGAGCAGGGCAGACGAGCGGCAGATATTTTTGCCAATAATTTCAGTCTGATTTCTCCGACACCGCAGCTGGTCGATGTCATTCCGACGACCAATTTGGCGGAGCTTCGCCGTACCGCTGCGCCAGCTATTCTCATTGAAATCGCATACCACGATAATCCGGATGATGCGAACTGGATTCGAGCCAACATTCGGGATATTGCGCGCAATCTGTCGGTATCCACGGCGGATTATTTCGGTGTGCCGTTTCGCCAGGCGGTGAGCGGGTGAATGTTCGCTGGATGATTGTGCAGGGGCGAACTGTGTTTACCGCAGGCATTGTGCTTGCGGCTCTGCTGTTTGCGGGCGGGTGCCTGTTTTCTCATCAAGTGTCTGTGTCCGCTGATCAGCCGGTCGTTTTGCTGCCGACAGCGATGTATCACAGCGTGACCGATGAAGGAGAGTCACCGGTACAGTATGTTATTTCGCCGTCTATGCTCGAGCGCGATCTGCAATATCTTCAAGCACACGGGCGGGAGACGATTACCATTCATGATTTGCTTGCTTATGTGAAACACGGCACAGAATTGCCGGAAAATCCAGTGCTATTGACGTTTGATGACGGATATTATAACAATTATAAATACGCGTATCCGCTGCTCAAACAATATGGAATGCAGGCGGTGCTCTCGCCGGTCGGCAGTCTGACCGAGCAGTTTTCTCAAACCGACGATACAGAACATGAGGTCTGGTCGTACTGTACCAAGCAGGAACTCAAGGAAATGGCGGATTCCGGTGTGATCGAGATACAAAATCATTCGTATGATTTTCATGAGCTGAAGCCGCGCAAGGGCTGTCTGCGCATGGCAGGAGAGACCGAAGCCGCATATCGCCAGTGCTTTTTGTCCGACACGCAGCAGGCGCAGGATTTGTTTGTGTCAATCGGCATCTCGGCACCCGTGTGCTACACCTATCCATACGGTGCAGTGAATGCCGAGACGGCGGCACTGACAGAGGTGTACGGCTTTCCGGTCACCTTGAGCTGTGAAGAAGGGGTGACGGCAATTACACGTGATACCGCGTGCCTGAAGGGGATTCGGCGCAACAATCGAGACGGCAGGCTGACCAGTGAACAGTTTTGGGATGCCCTGCTTGCGAAAACGGAGGGATGACGATGGGATGCAATGCTCCAAACGGCTGCCGCATCGCGGATCTGCGCTGCAAAGAGGTGATTAGCATCAGCGATGGCAGTCGTCTCGGTTACGTCAGCGATGTGGAGATTGACACGTGCACCGGCAGGCTGTCGGCGATTGTCGTACCGGCCAAAAATAATTTGGCATTTTGGAATCGAAAACAGGACTATGTGATCCCGTGGGAGGCGATTCGCCGCATCGGCGATGACATTATTTTGACCAGCTTTTGCGCCAATGCACTGGAGTGGTCGGGAAATGCAAAAGAATTTTGAAAAAACGCGAAAATTTTTCTTGCGTTTGACACGGCGGTATGTTACACTTATCAAGTATGAAAAATACGCACACATCGCGTAAGCGGCGTGGTGCCCTGTGGCATAGACGCAGGGTCGCTGCCAAATGGAACGATGTGGAGGAAACAACTTTAGGAGGATATTTCAATGTCTGTAATTTCTATGAAGCAGCTGCTGGAAGCTGGCGTACACTTTGGTCATCAGACCAGAAGATGGAACCCGAAAATGGCTCAGTACATTTTCACCGAGAGAAACGGTATCTACATTATCGATCTGCAGAAGACCGTAAAGAAGCTGGAGGAAGCTTACTTCTTCGTTCGTGATACCGCTGCTGCTGGCGAGTCCATTCTGTTCGTTGGCACCAAGAAGCAGGCTCAGGACGCTATCCGTGAGGAAGCTGAGCGCGCTGGTATGTTCTATGTAAACGCAAGATGGCTGGGCGGCATGCTGACCAACTTCACCACCATGCGTACCCGTATCGCTCGTCTGAACCAGCTGAAGAAGATGCAGGAAGACGGCACCTTCGATCTGCTGCCGAAGAAGGAAGTTATCAAGCTGCAGCTGGAGATCGCTAAGCTGGAGAAGTACCTGGGCGGCGTAAAGGACATGAAGAAGCTGCCGGGCGCTATGTTCGTTGTAGATCCGCGCAAGGAAAAGAACGCAATCGCTGAGGCTCGCAAGCTGAAGATTCCGGTAGTTGCTATCGTTGATACCAACTGCGATCCGGACGAAGTTGATTACGTAATCCCGGGCAACGATGACGCAATCCGCGCTATCAAGCTGATCTCTGCTACCATGGCTAACGCTGTACTGGAAGGCAAGCAGGGCGAGCAGCTGGCATCTGAGGAAGCTGAAGAGAAGGCTGCTGAGTAATCTCTGATACAAAGCAAAAAGAAAAAGCCCGCCGCGTTGTTTCGGGCGGGCTTTTTTCACAAAAACGGAACGATTATATCTAGGAGGAATTTACACCATGGCATTTTCTGCAAAGGATGTAAAGGCACTGCGCGAGCAGACCAATGTTGGTATGATGGATTGTAAGAAGGCACTGACCGAAGCTGACGGTGACTTCGACAAGGCAATTGAGATCCTGCGTGAGAAGGGTCTGGCTAAGGCTGCTAAGAAGGCTAGCCGCGTTGCTGCTGAGGGTATCGTAAGCATCGAGATCTGCGACAAGTGCGGCGCTGCTGCAATCGTAGAGGTTAACTCTGAGACCGACTTCGTTGCAAAGAACGCTGACTTCCAGAAGTTTGCTTCTGACGTTGCTAAGGTTGTTATCGCTGAGAATCCGGCTGATCTGGAAGCTCTGAAGGCTGCTAAGATGGGCGACGTAACCGTAGAGGGCGCTCTGCAGGAGAAGGTTCTGACCATCGGTGAGAATCTGCAGATCCGTCGCTTCGAGCGTTACGACGAGAACACTGTAAACGTTGGTTACACCCATATGGGCGGCGTTATCGGCGTTCTGGTTGGTCTGGAAGTTTCCGACAACCTGAAGGGCAACCCGGCAGTTATCGAGCTGGGCAAGGACATCGGCATGCAGGCTGCTGCTATGCGTCCGCTGTTCATGGACAAGTCCGATGTTGACCAGGCTACTCTGGACAAGGAGAAGGAAATCCTGCTCATCCAGGCTACCGAGGAGAACAAGACCGCTGCTAAGCCGAAGCCGCAGCAGATCATCGAGAAGATGGTTATGGGCCGTATCGGCAAGTACTACGAGGAGAACTGCCTCCTGCAGCAGGCTTTCGTAAAGGAGAACAAGGTTTCCGTAGAGAAGCACATCGCTGCTGTTGCTAAGGAACTGGGCGGCTCCATCAAGCTGGTTAAGTACACTCGCTACGAGAAGGGCGAGGGCATCGAGAAGAAGCAGGACGACTTCGCAGCAGAAGTTGCTTCCATGGCTAAGTAATCTCAATACAGCGTCATTTTTCAGCCCCTGCTTTGGGCAGGGGCTGTCTTTCAACGAAAACAATTCACTCAGTTGCGGTTTAATCTACTAAAGTATACACTGGGCGAGAGAGGAGAACGACAATGGCACCACAGAAAGGCAATTTGATGACCTTCCGCGAAGATGTCCGCGTGCTGGACTGCACCATTCGTGATGGAGGACTGTGTAACGATTTCCGCTTTACCGATGATTTTGTTCGCGATTTGTACCAGACCAATCTGGCAACTGGTACGGACTATATGGAGTTCGGTTATAAGGCTTCCGTTGATCTGTTTAAGCCGGAGGATTTTGGCAAGTGGAAGTTCTGCAACGATGAGGACATTTATAACATTGTTGGTGACAACGACACCAATATGAAGATCTCTGTCATGGCAGACGTCGGACGTACCGATTACAAGCGCGACATTCGTGAGAGAAGCAATAGCCCGGTAGATCTGGTGCGTGTGGCAACGTATGTCAAAACCATTCCGGCAGCGATTGATATGATCGAGCACTGTGCAAAGATGGGATATGAGACCACCTGCAACGTCATGGCGGTAACGCAGGCGCGTCGGGAAGATTTGCTCGAAGCATTGGAACTGCTCGGCAAGTCTCCGATTCATACCGTGTACATCGTAGACAGCTATGGCTCTCTATATCCGGAGGAAATTCGTGATATTTCGGATATGTATCTGGAAAAGATGGACAAGTACGGCAAACAGGTTGGTATTCATGCACACAATAACATGCAGCTTGCGTTTGCCAATACCATTACCGCTTGTGCCAATGGCGTCAGCATGTTGGATGCAACGATGAACGGTATGGGCCGCGGTGCCGGCAACTGCATGATGGAGCAGCTCATGACATTCCTGCGCAATCCGAAATATCAGCTGCCGCCGGTTTTGCGCTTTGTTGAACAGCATATGGATAAATTGCGCGAGGAAGGCGTCAAGTGGGGCTATGATACGCCGTACCTGCTGACCGGTTACATGGACATGCATCCGCGCACAGCAATTGCATTTACCAAGGATAATCGTCATGATTATGCCAATTATTTTGCTAATTTGGGTCACGAATAAACAAAATATATATCTACTGCCGTCAGTTTTGCCTGACGGCAGTTTTTTGTGCCAATAAACAGAAAATTTAATAATTTTCTTCTAGCTATTGTGCAAGATGAAAATTTAAGATATAATAATGTCACTATACATCGGAAAGTAGGGAGGAGGGAAAGGCTGTGACATTAAGGAATTTGCGTATTTTTCTGGCGGTTGCCGATTGCGGCAGTATGAGCGAGGCTGCGAAGAAGATGCATATTGCACAGCCGTCTGTCAGTGGCACAATCAGCGAAATTGAAGAGCAGTATCAGGTGCGGCTGTTTGAAAGACTGGGCAGAAGGTTATATATTACACCGACCGGCGAGCAGCTGTGTGAATATGCACGGCATATCTTGTCCACATTTGATAATATGGAGCAGCGTCTGCACAATGCAGACAACACGGATATGCTTCGCATTGGCGCAACGGTAACCGTAGGAACTTGTATTTTAGGGGATGTACTCAATCAGTATATCGGGGAGACGGGAAATCCGGCTCCGCGGGTGCTCGTAGACAATACGCAGGCCATTGAGCAGCAGCTGCTCAAGAGTGAATTGGATGCAGCGATCGTCGAGGGAAAGATTTCCAGTCCGGATCTCGTCACGCAGTTTATGATGAATGATCCGTTAGCACTGGTATGTGCGGCAGATCATAATCCGTTTGGGGAGCGTCGGTGCGTCAGCATGGCGGAATTGCGGAATATTCCGTTTATTTTGCGCGAGAAAGGCAGCGGCACCCGAGAGGTATTTGAGAGTGCAATGCCGAATATCAACGCCCAGTGGGTCTGTAACAACAGCGAGGCGATTTTGCATGGCGTGGAACAGGGATTTGGCATGACGGTGATTTCGCGTCGATTGGCAGAGAAGCGGCTGGAAAACGGCTCACTGCTGGAACTGCACGTGACGGATATGTCGCTGGAACGAGAATTTTCCGTGGTTTGGCACAAAAACAAATATAAGAGCACCAGCTTGCAGCAGTTTATTGATACCAGCATTCAATATGGATTGCAGCTGGAGCATAGCTAAAAACAGTCTCCTTCCCGTGCGGGAAGGAGACTGTTTCTTGTCAGATTAAATTCTTGCTTCAATGGCATCATTGAGCGTTTGAATCGCTTTGATGCGTCCAAATTTCTTGTCCTGCGATTCGACAATCGTCCACGGTGCATATTCCGTAGAGGTCAGACGAATCATATCGTTGACGGCGATTTCATATTGATCCCATTTTTCACGGTTGCGCCAGTCCTCGTCGGTAATTTTCCACTGCTTTTCCGGCGTGTTTTGCCGTTCGGTAAATCGGCGCAGCTGCTCGTCCGAATCAATGTGCAGCCAGAACTTGATGAGGATCGCGCCCCACTTTTGCAGCTCGTATTCAAATTCGTTGATTTCCTGATACGCGCGCTTCCACTCTTCTTCGGTACAGAAGCCCTCCAAGCGCTCTACCATGACACGGCCGTACCACGTGCGGTCAAATACCGTGATGTGTCCATCTTCCGGCAGATGCTGCCAGAATCGCCAGAGATGATTGTGCGCCTTTTCTGTCGGTGTCGGAGAGGCGATGGGGACAACTTCGTATCCTCGCGGGTCAAGTGCTGCGGTCAGGCGTTTGATATTGCCGCCTTTTCCGGCAGCATCCCAGCCTTCATAGGCAATGACAATCGGGATGCGCTTGCGATACACGATGTTGTGCAGCTTGGCGAGCTTTTTTTGCTCCTTGCGCAGCATCGAACGATAGGCATCTTCATCAATCGAACGATACAATGGAACATCTTCGAGCAGAGGCTTTTTGACGAGATGGAACGTGTGCATCTGGGCATGATATTCCGAGGGAATAATCACCTTTTTCTCGTCCAGCGCGCAGCGAATAGACTGAACAATGATTTGATAGATTTCATTCATGGCACTGCGCCGCTCCTGCGCACTGATGACATGCCAAGGGGCAAATACGGTATTGGTCTTTTCTAACATCTCATCGTAAACACGATAGTATTCCTTGTAGTGCTTGTTGCGGTATTGGTCGCGTTCTGTGACACGCCAACGGGTGTTTTTGCTTCGCATGAGCTTTTCCTGCCGATGCGCTTGTTCTTTGGCAGAGATATGCAGGAAGAACTTGATAATCAGATAGCCGTCCTGTGACAGCTGCCGTTCAAATGTGTTGATGCTTTCCATGCGGCTGTAGGCTTCGTCTACGGAGAGTCCGTCTTCTAAACGGGCGCGCGAGACCTCTGGGTACCAGCTCTCGTCAAAGATTGCCATTTGCCCGCGCTCCGGCGTGCGGCGCCAATGCCGCCATAAAAATGGATAGCGCAGCTCTTCCGGTGTAGGATCCTTGGTGTTGTAGACCTTGAAAAAGCGAGGATCCAAGGTTTGAATCATGCTGGCAATCATGCTTCCTTTGCCGGAAGAATCCCAACCTTCAAATAGAACAATGACAGGCAGCTTGCTTTCTTTCATGCGGTGCTGAAGCTGCGCCAGCTCGCCGCGCACCTCTCGCGTTTCCAAACGGTATTCCACATCCGTCATGTGTCTGTTGAAATCAATGTGATTCAGCATGAAATCCCTCCTTTGTGCTTGCGTGTAACAAATAGAATGATTCTTATTATAGCATAGTTTGCAAAGAAATGCATCTGCTATTCATAAAGCGCCAAGAAGAGGAGAAAAAGAAAAAGTTACCTGCAAAAAACAGGGGGAAATACTTGACAGGCAGTGTTGAAGTTTGGTACTATATAAATATAAAAATGATTCCTGTTTTTAATGTCGTCGAAGGAGGTGTTGCCTGATGAAATATTCCAGACAGAGAGAGCTTGTGCGCGAGGCTGTGGAGAAATCTTCGATCCATCCGACTGCGGATGAGGTGTACCAAGAAGTGCGAAAGCGAGAGCCGACAATTAGTTTAGCAACGGTTTACCGCAATCTCAACCAGCTTTCTGAAAATCACCTGATTCGACGTGTTGTCGTTCCGGGAGATTCGGATCATTTCGATCATACGTTAAAAGAGCATGAGCATATGATTTGCACCCAATGCGGATGTGTGGTGGATATTTGGCCGAAATCATCGCTTTGGGAGTACTTTTCCGGTATGGAAGAAGCACAAATCACAGGATATGACTTGACCTTGTATGGAATCTGCAAAGATTGTGCACAGAAACAGTCTGATGCAGCGGAGAAACTGACACAGCAAGAGTAAATAAAAGACAGGTGTGTTCCACCTGTCTTTTTTCGTATAGCAAAGAATTGTCAAACCTATGTAAAATACATTGCGATATAAAAATAAATTTGGTATAATAAACATATTACCAGTGGCCAATAGAGAGAAGAATGGCGGGCTGAGTAAAAAAGAATGGGACTTGTAGAAGGAGGAAACAGCATGAAACGAATTGGTATGCTGACGAGCGGCGGCGATTGTCAAGGTCTGAACTCGACCCTGCGCGGCGTTGCAAAAGCTTTGTATGAGGAATACGGCAAGGAAGTAGAAATCTACGGCTTTAAGGATGGATACAAGGGACTCATTCAGGGAGAATACCGCCTGATGTCTCCGGGCGATTTTTCCGGTATTTTGACGATTGGCGGCACCATTCTCGGCACATCGCGTCAGCCGTTTAAGAATATGCGGGATAAAGATGAAAATGGCGTCGATAAAGTCACCAAGATGATAAAGACCTATCAGGATATGCAGCTGGATTGCTTGGTTATCCTTGGCGGCAACGGCACGACAAAGACTGCCAATTTGCTGCGCGAAGAGGGCTTGAATATTATTTCTCTGCCGAAAACCATTGACAACGATCTGTGGGGCACAGAGGTTACGTTTGGCTATCAGACTGCCATGGACATCGCAACGGATGTACTGGATAAGGTGCATTCGACCGCGACATCGCACAGCCGTGTGTTCCTCGTAGAGATTATGGGACACGGTGCCGGCTGGCTGACCTTGAGCGCAGGCATTGCAGGCGGCGCGGATATTATTCTGATTCCGGAAATTCCGTATGATTTGGACGCCGTTGTCAACAAGCTGGAAGAGCGCCGGAAGAATGGCCATGCGTTCAGTATCGTTGCTGTGGCAGAAGGCGCAGTTACCAAGGAAGAAGCCAAGATGTCCAAAAAGGAATTCAAGGCAGAGCGTGCGAAAATGACGGATCCGTCCATCAGCTTCAAGCTGGCTCGTGAGCTGGGCGAGAGATGCGGACAGGAGATTCGCGTGGTGAACCCGGGACATATTCAGCGCGGCGGCGGTCCGGATGCATATGACCGCATTTTGACGACTCGTCTGGGCACTGGCGCTGCACGCCTGATTAAGCACAAACAGTATGGCAATATGGTAGCGATCCGCAACAATGAAATTGTTGCCGTTCCGCTCAGCGAGGTTGCTGGAAAGCTCAAGACGGTGCCGGTAGATAACGATCTGGTACAGGCAGCACGCGATATTGGCATCAGCTTCGGCGATGAGAGCCCGGAAAAGGAAAAGAAGAAGGATAAGAAAAAAGATAAAGAGAAAAAGGACAAAGAAAAGAAGGAAGAGAAAAAAGACTAATTTTTAGCAATACACAAGGGCTGTCCGGTACGGATAGCCCTTTGTTCTTGACAGAAAAGGAGAAACATAGTGAGAGTAGCATTGATGCAGCTTCATGTCAGCAGCGAAGAGACGATGGCACAGCGCTGGGAACGGGCAGAACGGATGTTATCCCAGGTAATAGATCAATCGGTAGATTTGATTGTACTGCCGGAATTATGGCGTGTCGGCTTTTCCAACTTTGCGCAGTATGGGGAAGCAGCAGAGCCATTGCAGGGAGAAACACAGCTTCGCTTGGCATGGTGGGCGCGCAAATTAAATGCGCATATTGTCACGGGCAGTTTTATAGAAAAGCAAGCGCAACGGTTGTATAACACGACGATGCTGTTGGACAACAACGGAACCTGCATGGGAAGCTATCGGAAAATCCATTTGTTTGGATATGACTCGCAGGAACAGCAGCTGCTGACAGCGGGAGATACGACCAGCGAAATACGGACACCGTACGGTGTATTCGGTTTGGCAACCTGTTATGATCTGCGGTTTCCCGAGCAGTTTCGCCGGATGGTATCTCAGGGTACCCAAGCGTTTTTGATTTGTGCCGCCTGGCCAAAAGTACGAATTGAGGATTGGAAACTGTTTTGCCGAGCCCGCGCATTGGAAAACCAGAGCTTTTTACTCGCCTGCAATACCTGCGGGACATGGAACGGCGAGGAAGGCGGCGGACACAGCGTGATTGTCTCGCCGGAGGGCAGAATTTTGGCACAGGCAGGAGAGGCGGAAGAACTTCTATTGGCGGATATTGATTTGCAGGAAGTGGAGCATTTTCGTGCACGATTTCCTGCATTGCATGACCGCGTTTACATGTCTTAAATCTTTATGTGAAAATCGACGGGATTTTTGAGAAATTTTGGCACCGAAAACGCGGAAAGTATACCATGTTTACACATATACCAGAAGAAAAAACGAGATAATTGTGAGAAATGCCGATTCTTTCCGTGTTTTTCGAGTAATTTAAGAGGTTTTTCATATTGACATTTTCTCGCTGGTTAGATAACATTAGATCAACAGGATTTATACCTAATATAAATTTTTCAGGAAAGAGGTTGAACTAAGATGGCATCTATTGATTTGAGCAAATATGGCATCAGTGGCGCTACCGAAATCGTTTACAATCCTTCTTACGAACTGCTGTTTGAAGAGGAGACCAAGGAAGGTCTGTCTGGCTATGAAATTGGCAAGCTGACCGAGCTGGACGCTGTAAACGTTATGACTGGTATTTACACCGGTCGTTCCCCGAAGGACAAGTTCATCGTAATGGATGACAACTCCAAGGACACTGTATGGTGGACTTCTGACGAGTACAAGAACGACAACCATCCGGCATCTCAGGAAGCTTGGAAGGCTGTAAAGGATCTCGCAGTAAAGGAACTGTCCAACAAGAGACTGTTTGTTGTTGATGCATTCTGCGGCGCAAACAAGGATACCCGTATGGCAATCCGTTTCATCGTAGAAGTAGCTTGGCAGGCACACTTTGTTACCAACATGTTCATCAAGCCGACCGCTGAAGAGCTTGAGAACTTTGAGCCGGACTTCGTTGTTTACAACGCTTCCAAGGCTAAGGTTGAGAACTACAAGGAACTGGGTCTGAACTCTGAGACCGCAGTAGTCTTCAACATCACCAGCCGTGAGCAGGTTATCATCAACACCTGGTACGGCGGCGAGATGAAGAAGGGTATGTTCTCCATGATGAACTACTACCTGCCGCTGAAGGGCATCGCTTCCATGCATTGCTCTGCAAATACCGACCTGAACGGTGAGAACACCGCAATCTTCTTCGGTCTGTCCGGTACCGGTAAGACCACCCTGTCCACCGACCCGAAGCGCCTGCTGATCGGCGACGACGAGCACGGCTGGGACGACAACGGCGTGTTCAACTTCGAGGGCGGCTGCTACGCAAAGGTTATCAACCTGGATAAGGAATCCGAGCCGGACATCTACAACGCAATCCGTCGTGACGCTCTGCTGGAGAACGTTACTGTTGCTGAGGATGGCAAGATCGACTTCGCTGATAAGAGCGTAACCGAGAACACTCGTGTATCTTACCCGATTGACCATATCCAGAACATTGTTCGCCCGATTTCTTCTGCACCGGCAGCTAAGAACGTTATCTTCCTGTCCGCAGACGCATTCGGCGTACTGCCGCCGGTTTCTGTACTGACTCCGGAGCAGACCCAGTACTACTTCCTGTCTGGCTTCACCGCTAAGCTGGCTGGTACCGAGCGCGGCATCACTGAGCCGACCCCGACCTTCTCTGCTTGCTTCGGTCAGGCATTCCTGGAACTGCATCCGACCAAGTATGCAGAAGAGCTGGTTAAGAAGATGGAGAAGAGCGGCGCAAAGGCTTACCTCGTTAACACTGGCTGGAATGGTTCCGGCAAGCGTATCTCCATCAAGGATACCCGTGGCATCATTGATGCAATCCTGAACGGCGACATCAAGACTGCTCCGACCAAGACCATCCCGTACTTCAACTTTGAAGTTCCGACCGAACTGCCGGGCGTTGATTCTGGCATTCTGGATCCGCGCGATACCTACGCTGATGCTTCCGAGTGGGATGCAAAGGCAAAGGATCTGGCTGGCAGATTCATCAAGAACTTTGCTAAGTATGAAGGCAACGAGGCTGGCAAGGCTCTGGTTGCAGCTGGCCCGCAGCTCTAATCAGCTGACGAGAAAGCTCGTACTACATAAAAAACACAACAGCGAGATTGCTGATCGTTCGATCAGCGATCCCGCTGTTTTTTATTCTGCGGCACAGACGCCGGTTCCATCAAAATGGGGGATAAAGCTCTCGCTGATGGCTTCCGCATCCTGTGTCCAGCCATCTAAGCCGAGAAATGCCATTTCCTCACAGGCTTCTGCGTAGGCTTCGTCCGTGATGGGATGCATCAGCTCTGGATAGTCCGTCAGATCGGTGCACGGCGTAAACTGCCGCATGAGACTGACAAAGACATCGGTTTTCCAGTGTTTCGCAATCGTGCGCAGAATATGCGCTGTGTCCGAACCAAGGCCCGGAAGCATCAGGTGGCGAATAATGGTACCGGAACGCATGAGACCATCTGCATCTATGACCGGCTCGGCTGTTTGCCGCACCATCTCGTCGATGGCGTCTACCGCGACATCAAAATAGTCTGCGGCATGCGAATAGCGCTCGCTGTAATAAGAGCTGTAGTATTTAAAATCAGGAAGATAAATATCTATCAGTCCGTCTAACATGCGCAGGGTCTCTACGCGCTCATAGCCGCCGCAATTGTAAATAATCGGAATGGTCAGACCGCGCTTGCGTGCAAGCGGAATGGCTTCTGTGAGCTGTGCAGCATAATGCGTGGGTGTGACCAGATCAATATTGTGGGCGCCGCGCTTCTGCAGGGACAAAAACGTATCTGCCAGCCCGGAGCTGTCCGTACAGATACCGGATGCGTTGGCATCCGTGCCGGAAATATCATGGTTTTGACAGTATACACAGCTGAGCGGACAGTGGCAGAAAAAGACAGTGCCTGCGCCTCTTGTGCCGGACAGACACGGCTCTTCCCATTGGTGTAAATAGGCGAGCCCTACGCGAATCTGGTCATCGGCGCCACAGAATCCGCGTTCGCCTGCGTTTCGGTTTGCACCGCACATACGCGGGCACAGCGTACAGTGTTCGAGCATGAAATGCCCCCTTTCTTGTCTATCATAGCATAAAAGACTGGGAAAATACAAGAAAATGCGGTATACTGTTATACAGAGAAAACACGAACAGATGGGAAGTGTCATACGATGGATTTTTCAAAGTTTCCTGAACTGGCAAAGGCAGCCAGAGGAGAGGTACAGGCAGATCTGGTATTTCGAGGCGGCAATGTCATCAATGTCTTTACTGGAGAGATTTTGCGCACTTCGGTTGCTGTCACAGATGGCGTGATTGTCGGCATCGGTGATGCATATACCGGCAAACAAGAAATTGATCTTACTGGAAAGTATCTGTGTCCGGGATTTATTGATGGACATTTGCATTTGGAATCGACGATGGTGACACCGGCTGAGCTGGTTGAACAGGCGGTTAAGTGCGGCACGACGACGTATATTGCCGATCCACATGAGGCAGCAAATGTCAGCGGTGCGGCAGGCATTGATTATATTCTGGATGAGACCGAAGATGTTCCGGCCAACGTCTATGTCATGATGCCGTCTTGTGTGCCAGCGCTGCCCTTTGAGGACAATGGCTGTACCTTTGACGCAGCGGAAATGAAAAAATATCAAAATAATCCGCGCATTTTGGGACTGGGCGAAGTTATGGACTATGTATCTACCGTCAATGCCGATCCCGTGATGACAGAAAAGCTCGCGTTGTTTGATGGAAAACCCAAGGACGGACATGCACCGGGCTTGACGGGAAAACAGCTCAACACCTATGTGCTGGCTGGCATTACGAACGATCATGAGTGCTCTACCGTAGAAGAAGTGCTGGAAAAGCGCCGTCTTGGTATGCATATTCATATCCGAGAGGGCAGTGCTGCCCGCAATCTGGAACCGATTGTCAATGGGATTATCATGCACAACATGGACATCGGCGGCTTTTCGTTCTGCACAGATGATAAGCACATTGAAGATATTCATACAGAAGGACATATTGACCATTGTGTGCGAAAAGCGATTGACTGCGGCATTGCACCGGTTGATGCGATTCGTATGGCGACGATCAATACGGCACGGCATTATGGCTTAGAACATCAGACCGGTGCGATTGCACCGGGATTACAGGCTGATCTCATCGTATTGGATGATTTGGAGACCGTCAAAATTCACACAGTATATTATAAAGGCAAGGATGTTGAGGGATTTCATGCGCAGCCGAAGCTGCCGCAGGACAGCCCGCTGCGCCGCACCGTGCACAGCTTGCCGGTCAGACCAGAGCAATTGGAACTGCCGGTCGGAGAAAAAACGGATGTCATCCGTGTCATTCCGAATGAACTGATTACGGGACATGAGAAAGTACGTCTGCCGCAGAAAAATGGCTTGTTCATGCCGGATGATTTGTACAGCAAAATTGCCGTAGTCGAACGGCACCACAACACAGGAAAAGTCGGCGTCGGCGCTGTCATGGATTTTAATATACAAAACGGTGCGATTGCATCCACTGTGGCGCATGACAGTCACAACCTGTCTGTCATTGGAGACAACGATGAAGACATGCTGCGCGCCATTGAGCATTTGCGTGAGATTGGCGGCGGCTATACGCTAGTACAAAACGGAAAAATTCTGTATACCGTTCCTCTGCCGATTATGGGACTGATGAGTGATGCGGGATTCCATGCCGTACAGTCGGAGCTTTCTGCAATGATTGCGAAAGCGCATGAGATGGGGGTGCCGAAGGGCGTTTCACCACTGACGCTGTTGTCATTCCTGGCACTTCCGGTGATTCCGGCACTGCGTATTACACCGCGTGGTGTGTTTGACGTAGAAAAAATGCAATTTTTAGCACAATAACAAGCAAAAACCACCGGTTTTACCGGTGGTTTTGTGATTTACAGGGATAATAACAGATCTTTCAGCTGTGCTGGTGTTTCGACGATATGCGCAGCGTGGTGGGCTTCTGCTTCCTCTCGGCTGCCAAAACCATACAAGACATACGTGCAGTCAATGCCATGCTTGCGGGAGCCTTCCACATCGAACAAGCGATCTCCGATCATTTCGACGTCGGATGGATCTGGATTTCCGGCGCGCTGCAATGCCAGTTCGACAATTTGCTCTTTAGCATCCATTTTACCATCCAATGTGGCACCGCAAATGGCTTCTAAATACGGCGTCAATCCGAATTTGTCTGCAATGCGGGTAGAAAAGGCTTCTGGTTTGCTGGTGACCATAAAGCAGCGTTTTCCTGCGTCATTTAAGGCTTTTAGCATCTCTGGGATGCCATCATAGACGCGATTTTCAAACAGACCGCCGGTTGAATATCTGGCGCGGTAATCGCGGACAGCCTGCTGCGCTTGTTCTTTGTTCATGCCTGCAATATCCATGAAGCTGTCAATGAGCGGGGGCCCGATAAAACGGCGCAGATCTTCCTCAGACGGATAAGGCCAATGCTGTAAATCCAACGCATGACGGACACAATTTAAGATTCCCTCGCCGGAATCGGTTAATGTTCCGTCGAGATCAAAAAAGAAAATATGTTTCATATCAAATCTCCTGTTTGGTAATAAGACTTGATATGAGTGTATCAGATTTTGTCCGTTCCTGCAAGGTTAGAGCTGGGATTCCAAGGTGCGGCGCAGTTTGAGCAGAGCTTTTTTCTCAATGCGGGAGATGTACGAGCGGGAGATCGCATATTGTTTGGCGGTTTCGCGCTGCGTGAGCGGCGGCTGACCGGTCAAACCATAACGCAGACGAATAATTTCTCGTTCCCGCGGCTCCAATGCCTGCATCGCGCGAAACAGCAGCTGGCCTTGATCGCTGTTGTCCACCTGCTCTAAGCCATGGTCATGGCTGGATAAAACATCCATCAGAGACAAGGAGCTGCCATCTCCGTCTTGCTCCATCGGTTCATCCAGAGAAATGTCTCCGGCGTATTTCTTCACGGCGCGGAAATGCATGAGGATTTCATTTTCAATACAACGGGAAACATAGGTCGCAAGGCGCACGTTTTTATCCGGATCGAAAGTAGAGATGCCCTTGATAAGCCCGATGGTTCCAATGGAAATCAGATCGTCGGTTTCTGAGGAAGCGGCATAATATTTTTTGACAATATGCGCAACAAGACGAAGATTGTGTTCGATGAGCATTTCACGGGCTTGTGTGTCACCCTTTTGCATGGCTGCAATACAGGCGGCTTCTTGCTCGGCGCTGAGCGGACGGGGAAAAGAGCCGGAGGGAGAAGAAACACGCAGAATGCAAAAGGCGGCACCGCAGATGAGCGCCGTTGTAAGAGAAATTAACATACAATCACCTTCCACTTCGGAATGCTTTAGCATATGCTGAGAGAAGTTGTCTGGTGCATCTCTGGTAAACAAAACTCCAGCATGTAGAGACGAGAAAAGATTTTTTTACATTTTTGAAATTCTGATTGAGAAAGTGCCGGATTCACGCTATAATACGGATATAAGGAAAGTTTGATTAGGAGGCTAACGGATAAGAAGAGGAGAGAGGTAGCTATGGATAAAAATATGATACTCTCTGGTGTGTCGGAGACCATGCTGCAAACAGTCTATGCCAGAGCAAAAGAGAGTAAAGGCAGAGGTGTAATCTGTGATCCGAAATCTGAGGAAATGATTAGAAAACTGGACTATGATTTTTCACTTGCGGATACGGATAAGGCCATGCATAGTGGCGTGATTGCCCGTACCATCGTGTTGGACCACTTGGTTTCTGGATGGCTTGCGAAGAACCCGAATGCTGTTGTGGTGAATATCGCTTGTGGGCTGGATACTCGGTGCTATCGGATGAGCGGTTACACCCATTGGTACAACCTCGACTTGCCGGAAGTTATTGCTGTACGAAAAAAACTTTTGCCGGAAAACGGCAGAATCTCGCAGATCGCTATGTCTGCTATGGATGATTGGGGATGCGAGATTGAAGAACAAGAAAATTCGATATTGGTCATTGTTGAGGGATTGACTATGTATTTGAATAAAAGGGACGTTATATGTATTTTTGATGTGATTGCAGAGCGATTTCATGCGGCAACGGTATTTGTGGAAACGATGAATCCGCTCGTTGCGAAGCGATTGAAGGAAAAATCAATTGAAGGCAGCCATGCGAAATTCACATGGGGTGTAAAAAACGGTGCGGCTTTAGCCAAACTGTTGCCAGACTTTCACTTGATAGAAGAGCACTGTTTGACGGAAGGTATGGCGGCGTTTATTCCAATCTATAAGGTGCTGGACAAGATTCCTGCTGTACGTAACATCTCCAACAAAATCATTGTTTTAGAGAGATAGAGGCTCTATAAACGGCTATATTGGAGGCGCGTGATGAAAGATTATGAATTGCAGTTTGATCGAAATTGTCATTTACTGTATTCCAAGTCATGTAAAAAACAGATACAAAAGAAGATTGCGCAGCATTATCCTAAGGCAGAACAAGCAGCAATTTGGGAACAGGTACAACAGCAATATGTGGATTTTCTCTCGGATTGGCGAACCGATTTGGGCGGCAGAAAAAATTTTCACAACGGAAAGGGCGGAAATTATGACTGTATTGCCCTGATGGCTTATTATGTAGTTTGCAAAGAAGTCACAAGTCTTACGGAAATCGAAGAGATGGAGGGAAATTTGTTTCTGCCAGCGTTTCGCATTCTTTCTAAATTTGTGGACTGTAACAAGCCGTTGTTCAAAAGACTGCTGTACAAATCTTTCCAAAACGCGAAGCGTCAATGTGACAAATGGGGAGATTTTCAGATGAATGTCGCGTCATTTGATCCTGAAAAACCGATTTATTATGAGTTCACCACTTGTCCGACAGCAGAGTTTGCTAAGAAGCATAACCTGCTGGAAGTTATGCCTGCTTTCTGCAATCCAGACTTTGCATCTATGGAACTGCTTCATGCAAAGCTAGTGAGAAAAAACACTTGCGCCAACGGCGACAAGTGTGATTATACAATTTGTGGAGACAAAGATCCTTATCTCCGAGGACATCCGGAATATCAGGATGAGGCGGGCTATCGCAGAAACAAATGATACATGAAAACAGGAGATTTTTACAATGAGGATTTTAGTATTTGGTGCGGGCGTACTTGGATGTAATCTTGCAAGGAATTTATTTCGTGCTGGAAAAGATGTAACATTGCTTGCACGGGGAAAATGGGCAGAGCAGATCCAAACAAATGGTTTGCGGATCAGGAATATATTTTCTCCGCGTACATCGGTCAGCCATGTTTCGGTAGTAACCGAACTTGTACCGAATGATCGGTATGATGTAATATTTGTTGCCGTGCAATATACACAACTTAACGCGGTTATTGATGTTCTGCGCGAAAACGAAACAAAAAATATTGTTTTTGTCGGCAACAATGTGCGTGCTTCGGAAGTGGCTGCATGTTTGCCGGAGAAAAATATCCTGTTTGCTTTTGCGAGCTCAGCAGGACATCGGGAGCCTGAGCGCGTCGTTTCGATTGATCTGCGTAAGATTACAATTGGACAGCTCCGTGGTTCACATTCAAACGAAGCATTGATTGGACAAATTTTTGATGGGACAAAGTATAGCGTGCAATATGAGCCTAATATGGGTGATTATCTCTTGTGTCATGCCGCATTTGTGCTTCCTGCTGTTTTCGCCTGTTATAAAACGGATGGTCATTTAAAAGAGGTCAAAAAGGACAATGATTATCTGAACCGATTGATTACTGCCAATGTTGAGGGCTATCGTGCTATAAAAAATGCCGGACATGAAATCTTACCCAAACAGGATGCAGATTTTGAGAGTACGGCATATCGAACAACTTGTTTTCGTTTTTTCAAACTCATGTGTGCGACTATTCTTGGAAAAATCTGTGCTTCCGATCATGCCATGCATGCTGTTGAAGAAATGAATGCATTGAATCGAGATATGAAAACATTTTTTGATGCTAACGGGGAAGAATATCCGATATGGCAGGAGCTTGAAACGGAGTGCAGGGGATATTTGAAATGAGATAGTTCTATAGCTTCATAAATAACACGAGAGACATTTCTTATCGAAATGTCTCTCGTGTTTTGTAAAATGTGCGATTTTATTTGTCGGAAAGTTTTAGATCATTCACCCAATCGGCAACTTCAGTCTGGCTTGCGCCGCTGCTGAAGCGCTGACCTTCCTGCCAATCACCGGTGCCCGCCATCTGGGAAAGCAGGTCTCCGCTCTGTCCCATACCGGAAGAGGAAGAGGTGGCGAAGGGAATCACCGTCTTGCCGTTGAAGTCATTGTTCTTTACAAAATTGTCAACCGGCCATGCGGCAATACCCCACCAGATCGGATAACCGATGAAAACGGTATCGTACTGGTCCCAGTTTTCCACTTCTGTTGTGGTAAGCGGCACATCGCGGAGAGATTCATCATCATGCTCTTTGCTGACGCGGCTGTCCTCGTTGGTCCAATCCAAATCATCCGAAGTGTATGGTTCTGTCGGCGTGATTTCAAATACATCGGCATTTGCGGCATCTGCGATGTCTTTTGCCACACGCGCGGTGTTGCCGGATGCGGAGTAGTACACAACCAGAACCTTACTGCCGTCAGAACTGGTATTGTTGCTTGCGGAATTGTTTGTTGCCGTTTCCGCCTGCTGCGTGCCGGAACCAGAGCCTTGTGTTGGCGTGTTCTGGGAAGAAGATGTCGATGCATTGCCGCTCTGTCCGCAGGCAGTCAGAGAGAACAGCATGATGCCTGCCAAGAGCAGACTGTTCCACTTTCGGAAAAATTTCATAGTGCATTTCCTCCTAAAAATGTATTATTGTTTTACTATGCGGCTTCCGCCGAATACTTGAGACATCTTCATGCCGTCAAGCGCTTTGTCGATAGCAGCGACTTCCTTGGCGGATAGGATAACATCTGCCGCGTCGGCGTTTTCAGTCAGGCGGCTCAGCTTGCGCGTGCCGGGAATCGGAACGATATACGGCTTTTTGCACAGCATCCAAGCGAGAGAAATTTGAGCAGGAGTTGCCTGCTTTTCCTGTGCGAGCTGATGCAGCAGTGCTAACAACTCTTGATTCTGGTCGATGCCATCCGATTGGAACTGCGGCATATTGCTTCGATAATCGTATTTTTTGTCGAAGTTTTCGTTTTTGCCGTATCGTCCGGAAAGAAAACCATTTGCCAGTGGAGAAAATGCCACGTAACCGATGTGCAGCTGCTCCAAAACAGGGAATAGATTTTCATGCCAGCGTGCCATCATAGAATAGCGGTTTTCTACCGCTGTTACCGGGCAGACGGCATGTGCTCGCCGCAAATAGTCCTCGTTGGCTTCGGAAATGCCCCAATGCAGTATCTTTCCCTCTTTTATCAGAGAAGCCATTACATCCGCCACTTCTTCAGGGGCTGTATTGACATCAATACGGTGTTGAAAATACAGGTCGATATGATCCGTATGCAAACGTGTCAGCGATCCTTCTACTGATTCACGAATTCGCTTCGGGCTGGAATCGGTAACGATAGGATATGGAACCTGATGACTGGATAAATCAAAACGAATACCAAACTTGGTTGCAATCTTCACTTTGTCACGATACGGAGCCAATGCTTCTCCTACAAGTCGTTCATTATCATAGGGGTTTTCCTGAGGGCCGTAGATTTCTGCGGTATCGAAGAAGGTATATCCCATATCAACTGCTTGTGCCAGCAGTTCCGTCATTTCTTTTTTATCTGCGGGTGCACCGTAAGCGTGACTCATACCCATACAGCCCAAGCCGATGGAAGATACTGTAAGATCTGTTCCTAATGTACGATACTGCATATTATACGTCCTTACTCAGCTTGGCAGCTTCGTTCTTGTTGGTTGCCATGCCGCCATAAGTCATACCGTACAGCGCGGCGAAGCGCTTCATGGTGTATTCACCGGCTTCCAGCATCCATTTTTCCGGTGCAGCACCTTGGAATACGAAATACAGCTTACGACCGGACAGAGATCCGTTTTCCACATAACCATAGAAACGGTCAAGAACGTTGCGGACACTGCCACAAATATTGTGCCAATATATCGGTGAGCCAATCACGACAATATCTGCCGTTTTTATCGCAGAAATGACAGTATCAAGTCCATCGTTAGGGAGATTTTGCCCATAAGCACCGATTGTGTAATCGGTTAAGTTTACGGTTTCATAAGACTTGCCCTTGAGTAAATCTGCTGCCAGTGCAGCCGTGTTGCCGTTTTTGTTTGGGCTTCCGTTGATAAATACAATACGCATAAGAAAGAACCTCCTTGTTAACGGCATTCCATCAGAATGTCATAAATTTCATCGTGGGTCAATTTCTTGCAGCAGCCAGCCGTGAGGACAGTAGAATCAGCGATTGCGCGGAAATCGGTATCAGCCGGAATATGCATATCTGTAAAGGTGGTAGGCAGACCAATTTCCTTGATAAAAGCTGCCAATGCTTCGATACCGGCAAGAGCTGTCGCTTTTTCTGTGCCGTTTGGTGCGATGCCCCAGACATTTTGTGCAAAGCGAGCAAAACGCTGGACGCCGGACGAATAGATATGACGATACAGAACCGGATGAATCACGGCAAGACCGGCACCGTGGTTGCAGTTGGTGTATGCGCCCAACTGGTGCTCCAGCATATGGCACTGAAAATCCGTAATCTTTCCGATTTTCAGAATGCTGTTTTCCGCCATGGCAGAAGCCCAAGCAAGCTCACTGCGGGCATTATAATTTTCGTGATCGGTCATCAGTACGCGAATGTTGCGAATGACACTGCGCATCACCGCTTCGTTGATGTCATCGGACAGGTTATTTTCCTCCGGCTTGCCGAAATACGTTTCCATGGCATGGCTCAAGGTATCAAATGCGCCGGAAATAACCTGTGGAAATGGAACGGACATCGAATAATTGGGATCAAGAAAGGCAAAATCAGCCTGTGCGCCCCAAAGAGCACCCTTGATTTTCTTTTCCTCATGGGTAATTACCGCGCCGTTGTTCATCTCGGAACCGGTGCCAAATACCGTCACGATGGTGCCGAGCGGGATAAATTCGTTAGGCAGGTTGTGCTTGACAGTTTGCATGTCCCAGATGTCCTCGTCCAGCTTTGCCTGTGCCGAAATAATTTTGCAGCAGTCGGACACAGAACCGCCGCCGACAGCGAGAATCAAATCAACATGGTTTTCTTTTGCCAGCTTTGCGCCTTCCTGCACTTTTGCATAGGTCGGATTCGGCATGATGCCGGAAAATTCGACAACACGTTTGTTTTGTGCGCGGAGGATTTCTGTGACTTCCTCGTATACGCCGTTGAGCTTGATAGAGCCGCCGCCATAAGCAAGCATGACAGTCTCTCCATACTTTTTAAGCAGGCAGCCGAGGTATTCTTTCACGCCGCCCTTTCCAAAATAAACCTTCGTTTTGTTTTCAAAGATAAAGTTGTTCATAGCGATACATCCTTTCTATGCTTAGTATACTACATTTGAGAAAGGAGAAGAAGTTTCCTTTGGTTCATTTGTTTGAAGTCTAAGGTTATAACCGTTGACGAGAAAATACAGATTTTATATAATAACGGTAAAAGGCGGTGAGAGCATGTATAATCCACAGTTGGAAACATTCATTCGGGTTGCAGACGCGGGCAGTTTTAATCGGGCTGCAGAACAGAGCTATGTTACACCGACGGCGGTGATGAAGCAGATCAATTTACTGGAATCAAAATTGGGTGTGAAATTGTTTGAACGCACGCACCGCGGACTGACATTGACGCGGGCGGGCGAGTCACTGTACAGCGATGCAAAATACATCATGCAGTACTGTAAAGATGCAGCGATTCGTGCGCAAAATGCGATGCAGGAAAATGATACAGTGATTCGCATTGGAACATCACCGATGACTCCGGCTCAAGTTCTTGTCGATTTATGGCCGAAGATTCATGAACATTGTCCGGAGATCAAATTTCAACTGGTTCCGTTTGAAAATACTTTGGAAAATGCACAGGAAATTCTAAAAAACTTGGGACACAACATTGACATCATTGCCGGTATCTTTGACGATACGATGCTGAACGTAAGACAGTGCGCTGGTTTTGAAATTTCTACAGAACCACTCTGCTGTGCAGTGTCCATCTATCACCCGCTTGCCAGAAAACAAAAGCTGCAAATACAGGACTTGTATGGAGAAAAATTCATGCTGATGCATCGCGGATGGAGCAGTCATGTCGATGCGCTCCGAGATGATATTTGGAAAAATCATGGACAGATTGAGATTGTCGATTTTGATTTTTATAGTGTAGATATTTTTAATCGCTGCGAAAACAGCCAGGATATATTGATGGCGGTGCAGGCTTGGGAAAATGTTCATCCGTTGCTGAAAGTAATTCCGGTAGAATGGGACCACAGCATTCCCTATGGTCTGCTGCACTCGCCGGAACCGTCGGAAACCGTCAAACGCTTTTTGACTGCTCTGCAAACCGTCCTGCACGAGAAAACGTAGTTATAACGGAAACGTAGAAACGAATAAACGAAACGAGACTTCTTCCGAGGTCTCGTTTGTTGTATACTGAGGATATATATTTAGGAGAGGAGCATAACGATGAAAGTTTTATTGGTAAATGGTAGCCCGCATAAAAATGGCTGTACATATACAGCTCTTTGCGAAGTGGCACAGACTCTGGAGCAGGAGGGCATTGACACAGAAATTTTCTGGATTGGTAATCGGCCAATTGGTGGATGTATTGCTTGCTTGAAATGCAGAGAAATTGGTAAATGCGTCTTTGACGATGTCGTCAATGCGTTTAGAAAAAAAGCGTATGAGGCAGATGGATTTGTCTTTGGAAGTCCAGTGCATTATGCAGCTGCATCGGGGAATATGACTGCGTTTATGGATCGCCTGTTTTATTCGGAGCTTGGCGGAAACCAGAATAAGGCCTTTTATATGAAGCCTGCCGCAGCAGTGGTATCAGCACGGCGCGCAGGTACGACGGTGACTTTTGACCAGTTAAATAAATACTTTACGATTCAAGAAATGCCGATTGTGTCCTCGCGCTATTGGAATGAAATTCATGGAGCGACGGCAGAACAGGCAAAGCAGGATCTGGAAGGCATGTATACGATGCGTGTACTGGCACGAAATATGGCGTATCTGCTGCGCTGTCAGGAAGCTGCACGAAAAACTGGCATACCGTTGCCGGAACGGGAAGAACCAATATTTACAAACTTCATTCGATAAATAGTTCAGTTAATATAATAAAATAGTATGGATTTGTCTGTATGGCATGTATCATCCTGCGAGGATGGTACATGCCATTTCCCATATATGAGAAAAAATTGTGAAAATATTCAGAAAACCTTGGTAAAACCACAGAATAAATTCGGAATTCTATAAAAAATCTGGACAGGAATAGAAAATATAGATATAATAGTAAAACAATAGGAAAACTTGTAATTAGAATTTACATTACGGGGTGGAGTGCTATGTCGATCAAACACATCGCGCAGCTGGCCGGTGTATCTCCGGCGACAGTTTCGCGTGTGCTGAATAATCCGAATTATCATTGCTCGTCAGAAGAAATGAGAACGGCAATTTTGAATGCTGCGCGGCAGCTAAATTATGTGCCGAATGAGGCGGCACGAAATTTAAAGAAAGGAACTAGGACGCAAACCAAGCTGTGCTATTTGGGGATTTTGGTTACCCGCGGACGAGAAGCGGATATTGATCCGTTTTTTCGAGAATTGCTGCGTCTGTTAGAGGGAGAAATTCACCGCAATAGCTGTTTGCTGTCTAAAATTTGGTACCGTCCAGAGTTTTCTTTGGAGATTTCTACCGCGGTGGAAAGAGAAGCTGAGCAGATGTTCGCCCATCAGCAACGGTTGGATGGGCTGATTATTGTTGGAAAATGCAGCCAGCAGGGATTGCAGGCGTTAAAAAAACGGTGTCGATATTTGGTTTCCGTCAATCGAAATTCGACCAATTATGAAATAGATGAGGTCTTATGTGATGGTCAAAAGATTGCGGCGACTGCCGTAGAGCATCTCATCCATCTGGGACATCGGCGCATTTGCTATGTGGGCGAATGTCGTGGCGAAGCGCGGTTTGTCGGCTTTCAGCGGGCGCTCGAGAAGTATGACATTCCTATTTATTCGGAATATATGATTCAAGCCCAAGCGAAAGAGGAGGACGGCTTTCATATTATGGAACAGCTGTCGCGCCAGCCGTTTGCACCGACGGCCATTTATTGCGCGCATGATATTATCGCAGTGGGTATGCTGAAATATTTGTCTCAGTATAGGCGCACCTACTATCATCCGTCTATTGCTTCCAGTGATGATATTGCAGAAGCACAAGAGACGACACCGATGCTGACGACAGTACATTTACCAAAGGAGGAAATGGCGCGGTATGCACTGTTCTTGCTGCTAGACCATATGAATGGCGGGCACAAGTCTGTGACGCGAATCGAGCTGGAAGCACAGCTGATTCGTCGAGAGAGTTGCCGCGATGTCGGCGAGACAGAAGAATGTGAATATTATATTTGAGATGTTGTGTACAGGCAGATTTGGGAATGATATTCCCAAATCTGCCTGTATTAAATTCTAAGTTGATAAAATGATAGATTCGCGCTATAATACCGATAGAATTTACTTGCGAAGAAAGAGAGGTAGAAGCAATGGCTCGAAAGGTAACAATCAATATGGTGGCGGAACGAGCCGGCGTTTCTCGCGGTACCGTGGATCGCGTACTCAATCAGCGACCGCATGTCAAGCCGGAATTGTATGACCGAATTGTAAAGGCAATGAAGGAACTCAGCTATATGCCGCCCAAAGAAGAGCAGGCGAAAGCATTGGGGCTGCCGCTGGCAACCGAGATGGGCGGCACACTGGGAATTGTGCTGCCGAATTGGGGTGGATTCTTTAAGAGCGAAATCATGCGCGGCATTCGGGATGCAGAAGCATTGCTCAGTGACTTTTCTGTCAATGTATTGATTGAGCAGTGTAGATCGGATCTTCCTGATGAGAGTATTGAATGTATGGAGCGTTTGGTGCAGCAGGGGGCAAAGGGTCTGGCAATTTGTGCGATGGATCATGATTCTGTCACGCGAAAAGTCAATGAACTCAGCGAACAGGGCATTCCGGTCGTGACATTTAATTCGGATTTGACAAACAGCAAGCGTTTGTGCTTTGTTGGACAGGATTTAATTGCCGGTGGGCGCGTCGCCGGAGAATTGATGGCTAAATATCTCCAGCCGAATGATATTTTAGTCGTGGCAATTGGAAATCCAGAGTTTCATGCACATCGGTTGCGTTTGCAGGGATTTTGTGAGCGGATTTATGAGCGTGGATTTAGTGGAAAATCGTTAGAAATTATTGAAACGTATAATGATTATTCTTTGACGTATCAAAAGATTCACGATATATTGGAGCGCGTGCCGGATGTAAAAGGAATTTATATGGCAAATCATAGCGTTACCGGCTGCGTAGAAGCGATTCGCAGTATGAAAAAGAGTGGATCTGTTCATGTTATCAGCCATGACTTGACAGACGCAACGCGTCGATTGCTGAAAAATGAGGAAATTGATTTTACCATTGCACAAAATATCTATCAGCAGGGCTATCGTTCTCTCATTGTGTTGAGAGAATATTTGCACAAGGGAATGGTGCCACAAGATACGGAGCGCTCTAAGATAGATATTATCTGTTCAGAAAATATGGAAGCAGTATAAATTGTGCATATATGAAGCAAAAAGCACAAAGCAGGAGTTGGATTTGTTGATCCAACTCCTGCTTTTTTACCCATTTGAATCGGAACTGAGCAATATAGACAAAAAATCAGCAAGAAATTTGGATTGAGAAGGGGAAAAATCGAGAAAGTTTCAGAATGAATCGAAAAGATAAAAAACACACAGAAATTATCGGCACAAAATTGACACAATGATAACAAAAGTGAAAGAAACGCTGGATTTATTGAAAATATCTGCGTTGACAGTGCAAAAATAATGTGGTATAAAATAATTGTGCTAAGAAGCACAGAAAAATGAAAGCACAAAAGAGAGGAGAAACTTTATGAAACAGGAAGTGGCTCAGACAGACGGAAAGCTGAGCATGAAAGAAAAGCTGTCGTACAGCATGGGCGAGGTGGCAACCTGCGCGATGTTCGCACTGTTTACGACGCTGCTGGTATTTTTCTATACCGATGTCGTAGGCGTTTCGCCGGCAACCGTTGGTACAATCATTGCAATTTCTCAGGTATTTAATGGTGCATCGGACATCTGTGCGGGCTTCATCGTAGACCGTACCCGTTCCAAGTATGGACGCGTTCGTCCGTGGCTGCTGTGGATGGCGATTCCGTATACGGTAGCTGCTGTACTTCTGATGACGGTTCCGCAGATCGGCGGTATGGCACAGGCAATTTACATCTTTATTACGTATAACCTGATGCTGACAGTTGTATACACGCTGACACAGCTGCCGTATGCAACGCTGGTTACCTATATGACCAGAGATCAGAACGAGCGTGCAAGCGCAAACGTTGTTCGTATGACAATCTCTCCGCTGGCAAACATGGCAATGACGCTGGGCTTCCTGCCGTTGGTATCTTTGCTCGGCGGCGGACAGCAGGCTTGGATCAAGGCAACGGCAATCTATGGTATTGCGTGCAGCGCACTGCTGCTGTGGTGCTTCTTCTTCACCAAGGAGCGCGTACAGGTTGTTGACGAGTCCAAGGGCGAAAAACTTCCGCTTAAGACGGCAATCGTTGTTCTGTTCAAGAATAAGTACTTTATCATTGCGTTCCTGTTCTTCTTTGCGCTGGCATTCTATCAGACAGTTGCTGGCACGATGCTGACCTATTACTGCAAGAACTTCCTGGGCACAGAAAATCTGATGGGCGTTATCAACTTTGCCTGCCAGATTATGATGGTTGTCTGCACACCGATCATCGGTCTGCTCATCCATAAGATGTCTAAGAGAAACTGGTGTGTGTTTGGTGCTGTATGCATCATCGTCGGTGCACTGATTATTCCGCTTGGCCCGACAAGTGTACCAATTGTATTTGGCGGCACGCTGCTGCGCGGCGTTGGTCTGGCTTGCGAGTACGCAATGATGTACACCATGGTCGCTGACGTTGTAGAATACGGTCAGTGGAAGACCGGTATGCGTACACCGTCTGCCATTCAGAGTGCGGTTACTTCCGGTCAGAAGTTTGGACAGGGCATCTGCTCCGCAGCAATCGGCGCAATCATGAGCTGGGCTGGATATAACGGTGTTGCAAGCGCAGCAGAACAGACACAGCAGGCACTGGATACAGTATACAATCTGTTTGTATATGGCATGGTTGCCACGGCAATCTTTATCATCGTTATCCTGCTGTTCTATCATCTGGACAAGGAATATCCGACGATCATGAAGGATCTGTTAGCACGTGAGAAGGCTGCAAAAGAAGCAGCAGAACAATAAATAAATCAACAACAAGAAAAATTTTTTAAAGGAGTGTTTGATTATGTTAAACGTAGGTATTATCGGTGTAGGTTCGATGGGCACGCAGCATTTCCTGCGCATTATGAACAAGATTAACGGAGCAACTGTTGTTGCGGTATCCGACATCAACGAGGCACACGCAAAGGAAGTTATCGCACCGTATCCGTCCGTTCGCTTTATCGCTGATCCGTTCGCACTGATTAACGATCCGGAAGTCGATGCAATCGTCATTGTATCCATCGACTCGACCCATGAGGAGTACTGCCTGGAAGCAATCAAGTGCGGCAAGTTCATCTTCTGCGAGAAGCCACTGTCTGCATCTGCTGAGGGTGCAAAGAAGGTTGTTGACGCAGAGATTGCAGGCGGCAAGCGCCTGATTCAGATGGGCTTCAACCGTCGTTTCGATCCGGCTTACGAAGAGCTGAAGGCACTGGTTGTTTCCGGTAAGCTGGGCGCTCCGCTGGTAGCACATTGTGCACATCGTAACGCAAACTATCCGGCACAGTATGATGATGTTGTTGCTGTTACCGGCACTGCTATCCATGAGATTGACACCATGGCATGGCTGGTAGGCGACTACTTCACCAAGGCACAGGTTATCTTCCCGAAGTGCTCCCGTCATTCCAAGAACAAGGATCTGCATGACCCGCAGATCGTCATGCTGACCACTTCGTCCGGTATGGTAATCAGCTGCGAGATTTGGGTAAACTGCCAGTACGCATATGACATTCGCTGCGAAGTTCTGTGCGAGGACGGCACTGCAACCCTGCCGCGTCCGTCTCGTGTAGACGTTTGCACCAACCAGACCCATTACAAGGGCATGACCACTGACGGTCTGGGCTACTTTGCAGAAGCATATGATCGTGAGTTCCAGGCTTGGGCTGATGCTTGCAACGCAGGTACTTACTGCAAGGCTGCTGCTTCCGCTTGGGATGGCTACTGTGCAGCAGTTACTACCGACGCTTGCCTGAAGTCTCAGAAGAGCGGCGCAATTGAAGAAGTTCCGCTGACCGATCGTCCGGACTTCTACAAGGGCTAATTCATATTTGCCAACCTCTAACTCTCTCCACTTTTTGAACAAGGAGCCGACGGGAATGCCAACCTGACCGGCTCCTTGTCAAAATGGCATTTCCTGTTTGAAAAAGGAGATTACATATGTTTAATAACGTAAAACTTGGTATTGCGCCGATTGGCTGGACCAACGATGATATGCCGCAGCTGGGCGGAGAACTGACATTTGAGCAGATGATCTCGGAAGCTGCATTGGCAGGCTTTCAGGGAACAGAAGTCGGCGGAAAATTCCCGACAGATCCGGATGTGCTGAATAAGGCACTGGATTTGCGCGGCATCAAAATTGCGTCTCAGTGGTTTTCTAGTTTCCTGTGCTCTACTCCTTACGAGGAAAACGAAAAGGCATTTGTTGCACAGCTGGACTTTTTGGAAAAGGTCGGCGCATCTCGCATCAATGTGTGTGAGCTGACACGCAATCTGTTTGCAGAAGAATGCTCGATGTTTGGTGACAACAAGCCGATTGCTTCGGACGAAGAATGGGGCAAGCTGTGCACCGGTCTGAATAAGCTGGGCAGAATTGCGACAGAGCGCGGCTTTAAGCTGTGTTATCATCATCACATGGCAACCGTTGTGCAGACCTTTGAAGAAACCAAGCGCCTGATGGATAACACCGATCCGCGCTATGTATATCTGTGCTTTGATACCGGTCATTTTACCTTCTCCGGTGAGGATGCGGTGAAGGCAGCAAAGGAATTTGGCCCGCGTATCGGCCATGTACATCTGAAGGATATTCGTCCGGATATGATGAAGCGTGCACATGAAGAAGGCTTTAAGTTCCGTAAGGCTGTTCTGGAAGGCTGCTTTACCATTTCGGGAGACGGCTGTGTAGACTATCTGGGAGTTTTTGCAGCACTGCATGATGCGCACTATGAAGGCTGGTTTGTGGTAGAAGCAGAGCAGGATCCGGCAAAGGCAAATCCGTTTGAATATGCGTGCAAGGCGCGTGATTACATTAAGAAAACTGCGGGCATTTAAGGATTGCAATGGCACACGGGTTGTGTTAGTGTATAACAAAAGAGTAAAGGAGAACTTGATATGAAACTGTTAAAAGGCGCATGCATCGAACCGATGTATTCTGAGATTCCGTTTCTCGATCGTTTTCAGGCAGCAAAGGACGATGGCTTCGACTATGTAGAGTTCTGGAGCTGGACAGACAAGGATCTGGATGCTGTCAAGGCAGCAGCAGAGAAGGCAGGCATTGGCATCAGCGGCTTCAACGGCGATGCGGATTATTCTCTGGTTGATCCGACTCACAAAGAAAAGTATCTGGAGTTTCTGAAGAAGTCTGTAGCAGCTGCACAGAAGATCGGTGCGAAGAGCGTGACCATTCACTCCAACGCACTGGGCGATGGCGGTATTGTTGTCAACCATTACGACAACCTGTCCGATACGGTAAAGCTGTGCTCCATGTACGACATGCTGCTCGACTGCGCAAAGATTGCGGAAGAGAGCGGTATCCAGATGAATCTGGAAGGTCTGAACATCACCACCGATCATGTCGGCAACTTCTTGAAGAACACGCAGATGGCAGCAGAGATCATTCGTCTGATTGACTCTCCGAAGCTGCGTATTCTGTACGATGCATATCATATGCAGCTCAACGAGGGCAAGATTTGTGATACCATTCGTGAGTACATAGATACCATTGGCCATATTCATATTGCAGATGCACCGGGCCGTCATGAGCCGGGCACAGGCGAAATCTGCTACAAGAACGTCATGAACGTTCTCAAGGAACTGAACTATACCGGCGTTGTCGGCTGCGAGCTGTTCCCGAAGACTGACACCAAGACTGCTGTTCCGGCAATCATGGAAATCTTCTAACTGTTCTAGTCATGCATAGAATTATCAAAATGACATGTATCATTCCATGTGAGATGATACATGTCATTTTTGTTTTGGAAATAAACGTATTTTCTCCATGTCAAGATTTTCTTGTGAAACGCGGAGGGGTGTTTCACAAAAATAAATGGATGAAAATGGGAATTTGCAAAGCCTAGAAAACAAACAAGCACGAAATATTTCACACAAAAAGCAAAATGGGAGAAAATAAGAACGGATAACGTTTTCACAAGAACTACGAGATGTTATTTTATATACATGAATGACTCTATCTATTGAAAAGAAAAGCAAGTAATTGAATGAAAAACAAGGGATAAACCATGCAAATAGGCGGAAGCGTGAAAACGTTTCCGCCTATTTTCCTTGTATTTGAGAGGAGGCGTCGGTATGATAAGAATCAAGAAATTCAAATTTACCAAACCGAAGGAGTTGGATGAAATGAAACGTACACTTTGGAAACGAATCCTCGGCATTCTTTTAGCAGGTGTGATGAGTATGCTGGTCGCAGGATGTGCGAGCAGCTCACAGAGTGCCTCTTCTGAGCAGGCAGTAAATACAACGTTGAGAATCGGCGCGCAGCCGTATCCGCTGTACATTCCGGTATATGTTGCAAAAGAACTGGGATATTTGGATGAGGAACTGCAGGCGGTTGGCGCTTCTTATGAATGGGATGAATTTCAGTCGGGACCATTGGTAAATGAAGCGGCGGCAGCCGGAGAAATTGATATGGGATTCATGGCAGATCTTCCGGCTATCATTGCAAAATCTTCCGGTCAGGACATTGAAGTTGTTTCCAATGTTGCCTATGGAGAAAAGGGTTTGGCAGTTTTGGTTTCTCCCAATTCTAATATATCCAGCGTTGCTGATTTGAAGGGCAAAAAAGTTGCTTATGCGGCAGGATCCTATGCACAGCATCTCCTGGCACTGCTGTTAAGCAAGGAAGGTCTTTCCTTAGACGATGTACAGTCTGTCAATTTGGGAGCAGGAGATTCTCCGGCGGCTCTGGAATCCGGAGAAGTGGATGCCATTGTGATTTGGGAACAGTATATTTCTCAGCTGACCAGCGAGGGAAAAGCAAAGGTTTTGGCTGACGGCACAGGCGTCAAGCGCGGCAACATGGTGACTTATTTTACCACAGACTATGCAGAGCAGCATCCGGATGTAGTCAAAGCGTATATCAAAGCACTGAATCGTGCAGATGAACAGCTGAAAAAAGATCCAGACGGATGCGCAAAAGCAATTGCTTCCGATTTCGGCATTGATGAGACTTTGATGAAACAGATCATCGGAAACTTTACCTATTTGACAGCACTGACACCGGATGACATTGCAGAGATTACGGCGGTGAAGGACTTCTCGCTGCAATCCGGCATCATTCAGAGTGATGTTGACATGAACAGCTTTATCAACACGACATATGTAGATGAGGTCAATCAGACCAATGGAAACGGGTGAATGAACATGGTATCAAAACGAGAAACCAAACGAGACGTTGGATATTGGATTTTATATTGCGCGCTGCCGGTTGCTCTTGTTGTGATTTGGCAGGCCGCATCTTCGGCGGGAATCATTGCATCGTATGCGATGCCGTCGCCGCTGAAAATTATACAGACGACGATACAATACATAGAAAATGGCGAGCTTGGCAGCAGCATTCTTGTCAGCTTGATTCGTGTTCTGGAAGGCTTTGCGTTAGCACTGGTGTTGGCATCGGCACTGGGTGTGCTGGTTGCGATCTTTCCAAAAGTGGAAACAATGACAGATCTGGTATTGCAGATTATTCGTCCGATTCCGCCGATTGCATGGATTCCTTTGGCGATTCTGTGGTTTGGCATTGGTCAGAGCTCAAAAGTCTTTATTATTTTCTTGGGAGCTTTTTTTCCGATTTTCGTCAATACCGTAGACGGTATTCAAAACATTGACGGTAAATATTTCGAACTGGCGCAGGTATATGAGGTGCCGAAGAAGGAGTTGATTCGCAAAATCATGATTCCCGGTGCGCTGCCGTCTATCATGACCGGCATTCGGCTTGGCTTGGGAAATGCTTGGGTTTGCGTCGTAGCGGCAGAAATGATTGGCGCGGTCAGCGGTGTAGGATTTATGCTTTCTAATGGCAGAAGTCTTTCCAGACCGGATATTGTCATTCTGGGAATGCTTCTCGTGGGTATTTTGGGAAAGATCATGGATGATGTGCTGCGCAAGCTGCGAGAAAAGATCATCACTTGGAATTAAGCGAGGCAAAATCATGAAAGAACCGATTGTTTCGATTAAACAGTTGACGAAAACATTTCAAACAAAAGAAAATACCGTGACTGCACTGGAGCAGGTGGATTTATCTGTTGAAGAAGGCGATTTTGTTTCCATTATCGGCGGCAGCGGATGCGGAAAGAGTACCTTGCTGCGCATTATCGGCGGATTGGAAACAGCGTATCAAGGCGAGGTTTTGGTAGAAGGAAAAACAGTCTCCGGTCCATCTCGCGAAAAAGGATTTATTTTTCAGGATCATCGGCTGCTTCCGTGGCTGACTGTCCGAGAAAACATTCGATTTAGCTTGCCGATGGAACAAAAAGCGGATGATGATTGGATTGAAGAAAATCTGAATCTTGTCGGGCTGAACGGATTTGAAGACGCCTATCCGAGACAATTATCCGGCGGCATGGCACAGCGTGTCGCGATTGCCAGAGCACTGGCAAATAAACCAAAGCTACTACTTTTAGATGAACCGTTTGGCGCATTGGATGCCATTACCAAGGTTCATTTGCAAGAACAGCTGCTGAGGATTTGGAAGCAGGAACAAATCACGATGATTATTGTCACACATGATATTGATGAAGCTGTGTATTTGGGCAATCGGGTTGTCGTGATGACACCGCACCCGGGACGTATCAAACGCGTGCAAACGGTTGATTTGGGAACGCCGCGTCTGCGAACCGGCCCACAGTTTACACAGGTTCGGGACAAAATTTATCGTGATTTCTTTGAAGAGACCACACTCCCGTTTGTATATACGATTTAAAAACAGAAAGAGGAATATGACATGAGTGAATTAAAGATTTTATCTCCGCAGGAACAGCGGATAGCCTATGAGATTGACCATAAGACACGCAAATTTATTCATCCGAACAGAGCGGCTGCTATTTTACAGACCATTCGCGAGCAAAAGCCGCAGATTGATGTAGAGCGCGGATTGTACTTTACGGAATCTTTTCGAGAGACAGAGGGCGAACCGCTGATTCTGCGCTGGGCAAAAGCATTGTATCATTACGCAGAGAAAGCAACGATTTATATTGATGACAATCAGCTTTTGGTCGGACGATGCGGCAAGCAGGGACGCTACGGTATCCTGTATCCGGAGCTTGACGGAAATATTTTTCGAGAGGCAATCAAAAAGCTGCCGACACGAGAAAATTCTCCGTTTGATATTTCGGAAGAAGATGCCCGCATTGTGGCAGAGCAGATTGCTCCGTATTGGGAACGCAAAACATTCCATGAGGATTTTGCCAAAGCGCTGCCTTCGGAAACCACAAAGCTGACATACAATCCGGGAAAAGAACTGACCTCGCGGTATATTGTCAATGAAACCGCTTCGTTCCGTTCCTCGATCCAGTGGGTTCATGACTACGAAATTGTGATGCAGAAGGGATTTCGCGGGATTCGCGCGGAGATGAAAGAAAAACTCGATCAGCTTGACCCATATAGCCCGATTGACAATACAGAGAAGAAGCCGTTTTTGGAAGCAATCATTCTGACTTGTGATGCCATTGTCCTGTGGGCGCATCGACATGCGGAAAAAGCAGCGCAGTTGGCAAGAGAAGAACGCAACGAAGTCAGAAAGAAAGAGCTGGAAGAAATTGCAGAAATCTGTGACTATGTACCGGAGAATCCGCCGAGAACGTTCCGAGAGGCAATGCAGGCACAGTGGTTTACACAGATGTTTTCCCGTGTAGAACAGAAAACCGGTACCATCATTTCCAATGGACGCATGGATCAATATCTCTATCCATTTTACAAGAAGGATAGAGAAGCAGGCATCATTACAGATGATGAAGTACAGGAACTGTTTGAATGCATGTGGGTTGGCATGGCGCAGTTCATCGACTTGTATCTGTCTGATACTGGCGGCGCATTCAATGAAGGTTATGCACATTGGGAAGCCGTGACCATTGGCGGTCAGACAAAGGAGGGATTGGATGCGACCAATGAGCTGAGCTACATTTTGCTCAAGTCGAAGCGAGAATTTCCGTTGAATTACCCAGACTTGGCAGCGCGCATTCATACCAGAAGCCCAAAACGATTCTTATATGAGGTTGCGGAAACCATTAAGGCGGGCGAAGGCTTCCCGAAGCTGCTCAACGATGAGGATATTATTCCGTTGCTGCTGTCGAAGGGCGCAAACTTTGAAGAAGCATATGACTACAGCGTTTCCGGATGCGCAGAGTGCCGGATGCCAAATCGAGATACCTATACCAGCCCGAATGCATATATCAATTTCGCTGCTGCGCTGGAAATGGTTATTTATAACGGCAGAATGAAAAAATATGGAAAAGAACTGCTTGGACTGGAAACTGGTCGGTTTGAAGATTTTCAGACATTTGATGAAGTCTTGCAGGCATTCTTGAAGCAGCAGAGAGAATTTATCAAACATGCATTTATTCAGCAGCATGAGATTATTCGTCTCCGCGGTCAGCATTTTGCCAGCCCGCTGGGATCTGCGCTGCACAAGCTGTGCCGAGAGACCAATACAGACCTGCATCAGCCGAAAATCGAAGGCGGCATTGATCTTGGCTATTTTGAATACATGGGATTTGCAACGGTCATTGACTCATTGGCAGCCATCAAGAAAGTTGTTTTTGAAGATCATCGCATCACATTGGCACAATTGAAGGAAGCTCTGGAACATAACTTTGAAGGCTATGAAGCCATTCGGAAGCTGCTGCTTCATGCACCGAGCTATGGCAATGATACGCCGTATACCGATGAGATTGGTAAGCTGTTGGACAAAGAAGCACAGGAATTTACCCGTAAATACGGCAATGAACTGGGCGTGCATCTGGATCTTCGACTGGTGCCATTTACATCTCATGTGCCATTTGGAAAGGTTGTCAGTGCGACACCGAATGGACGATATGCATTTACGCCGCTGTCTGACGGCTCGAGCGCATCCCAGGGTGCAGATGTGAACGGACCGACGGCAGTGCTGCTGTCCAACTATGCGACAAAGAATTATAACTATCGAGAACACGCAGGACGATTGATTAACGTCAAGCTGAGTCCGGCGTGCGTCAGAGGAGAAGAGGGCACAGAAAAACTGGTACAGTTTATCAAAGCTTGGCGTGATTTGAAGCTGTGGCACATCCAGTTTAATGTACTCAATACAGATACGCTGCGGGAAGCACAGAAGCATCCGGAAAATTATCGCAATCTGTTGGTGCGCATTGCAGGTTACAGTGCATACTTTACAGAATTGACGAAGGATTTGCAGGATGACATCATTTCTCGTACAGAACATGAAGTGATTTGATATGCAAACAGAAAAAGTTCCATATGTATTTAACATTCAACACTATTCTCTGCATGATGGGCCGGGAATTCGGACGATTGTCTTTTTAAAAGGATGCCCGATGCGGTGCAAGTGGTGCTGCAATCCGGAATCGCAGCGGTATACACAGGAAATCTCGTATGTGCAAAACAAATGCATCGGAGAACAGGCGTGCGGCTTTTGCCGCAGCCTGTGTCCGGCGCAGGCCATCTCGTTTGATGAGACTGCCGCGATTGATTTTTTTCGGTGTAAACAGTGCATGAAATGTGCAGAAACATGTCCGGCACAGGCGATCAAAATCGAGGGCAGGCAATATACCGTTTCAGAACTCTTGGACATTGCGGAACGAGATGCTGTCTTTTACGGACACGGAAATGGCGGTTTGACAGTCAGCGGCGGAGAGCCTTTGTCGCATCCGGAATTTTTAACCCAATTGCTTTGCGAGGCAAAACAGCGGCGCATGCATACAGCGATTGAGACCTGTGGACAAGCGGAATATGCATCTTTGCATCAAGCGGCAAAATATTTGGATTATGTCTTATACGACATCAAATCCATGAACACGCAAAAACACCTGCAATATACCGGATGGAACAATACACGAATCCTTTCTAATTTTGAAAAGCTGTGTGAAGAATATCCGAATTTGCCAAAAAAAGTGCGGACACCAATTATTCCGGGATTTAATGATACGGTTGAGGATGTTCAAGCGATTTTAGATTTTCTGAAGGATAAGCCAAATACGACCTATGAACCGTTGCCGTACCATAGCTTCGGCAGAGGAAAATATAAAGCGTTGGGGCGCCCGTATGAAATGGGAGATGCCGTCTTGGCAACGGATATTCGCGAAAAAGTTTTCGCACTAGCAGAACAATGGAAGAAAGGAATATAACATAAAAGAGGTTTGTTACACAAAATGAAAAGGAAACAATGGAAAACAACAGAACGTTTGATTACGGTTGGCGTTGTCGCAGCGGTTTTTCTCGCATGGTATGGCGTGACACAGTTCGGCATTGTATCAGCAGTTATGGTACCAACGCCGAAGGCCGTGTGGACAGCGTTCCTTGATATTTTACAAAATGGATATAAAGGATATACGCTTTGGCAGCATTTGGCGGCAAGTATGCAGCGCTTGGCAATTGCCTTTGTTTTGGTACTTGTGACAGCGATTCCGCTGGGATTGCTCAGTGGATATAGTTCCAAAGTGCGGGCATTTTTTGAGCCGATTGTAGAGTTTTATCGTCCGCTGCCGCCATTAGCGTATTATACGATTTTAGTATTATGGATGGGTATTGGCAATGCGTCTAAAATTGCATTACTCTTTTTAGCAGGATTTGCACCGGTATATATTGCTTGTGTTTCCGGCGTGATTCGGATTCGAGAAGATTATATCAATGGAGCAAAGACATTGGACGCGAGCAACAGACAGATTTTTTTCTATGTGGTATTTCCGGCAGCGCTCAGTGATATTTTTACCGGTGTCAGAACAGCACTTGGTGTGGAATATACGACGTTAGTTGCGGCGGAAATGGTCGCTGCGGTGTCCGGCATTGGATGGCTTGTGTTGGACGCAAGCAATTATCTGCGCAGTGATATTATTTTCTTTGGCGTTATTTTAATGGGCATCACAGGTATCTTGCTCGATCAAATCATTCGATTTGCTGAGAGAACCATCGTACATTGGAAGGGGAAATCATAACATGAAGAAGAAATGGAGACTATTGGGATTCACATTGGCTGCTGCGATTCTTGCGGGAAGTTTATCCGGCTGCGCCGGAGAGAAAAATGCCAGCGGAAGCAGTTCAGAAAATCAGACACAGACGATCAATATCGGAACCATGGATTTGGTCAATGGCGATCTGATTGCACGCAAAGAAAAGATTTATGAAGATACGTTGGGCGTCAACGTCAATATCGTCAAGTTTAGTTCCGGTAAAGATGTCAATACAGCACTGGCTTCCGGCAGTATTGATGTCAGCGAGTTGGGAACCTCGCCAACAGCGCTCGGCATTGCATCTGGATTGCAGTACACCGTCATTGGAATCGGAGATATTATTGGTTCGGCGGAATCCTTGGTCGTGAAAAAAGATTCTGGCATTCAGTCGATAAATGATCTCAAAGGAAAAAAGATTGCAACGCCGTTTGCATCGACGGCACATTATAGCCTGCTCAATGCGCTGAGCTTATCGGGCGTGAATGCGTCGGATGTCAACCTCTTGGATATGGAGGCAGATGACATTTGGGCGGCATGGCAGCGCGGAGATATTGACGGTGCATATATCTGGTATCCGGTACAGGACGAACTGTTGAAGGATGGAGGCGTAGTCATCACGGGAAGTGATAAGCTGGCACAGCAAGGCATTGTGACAGGAGATTTGCTCGTGGCACGCAATGATTTTGCAAAAGACCATCCGGAATTGGTTACCAAGTTTTTGCAGGCGCTATTAAAGGCAAATGACATCTATTTTAATCAGCCGGAAACAGCGTATGCTGATATTGCATCGGTTTTGGGAATCTCACAGGAGGATGCAAAGAGTCAAGCCGCGCAGTTCACATGGCTAAATGCAGACCAGCAATTATCGAAGGAATATTTGGGAAGTGATATGGCGAAAACACTGAAGGATACAGCTGATTTTCTGGTAGAACAGAAGAGCATTTCAAGCGCACCAGATCTTCAGACATTCCAAAATGCTATTGATACTTCGTACTTAGAAAAGGCGGCACATCATGAATAAAAAACAATATCCAATACCGTATGAGACGACAAATGAATTGGTATCTGTGGAAAATATTCATGTTCAGGAAGGAAAAGAGCAGATTGCGATTCACGGCGTAGACTTACAGTATGAAGGCAAGAGCGGACCGGTTCAGGCATTGCAAAATATTACATTTAATATTTTTCGCGGAGAATTTGTATGCGTGCTTGGCCCGTCTGGATGCGGAAAAAGTACCCTTTTAAAAATCATTGCGGGATTTATTCCGCCGACTGCGGGCTCTATTCGACTAGATGGGGAGGAAATCAAAGGAACGGATTGGCATCGAGGTGTTGTATTCCAAAATCCACCGTTATACGATTGGTTTTCTGTTCGAGATAATGTTGCGTTTGGCCCCAAAATGCGTGGTTTACCAAAGAAGGAATACACACAATTGGCGGATGAATATCTGAAAAAAGTGGGCTTGTCTGAATTTGCAGACAAAAAGATCTATGAGTTGTCCGGCGGCATGAAACAGCGTGTATCTATTGCGCGTGCCTTGGTCAATAATCCGGAAATTCTTTTGATGGATGAGCCATTTGGCGCATTGGATGCACTGACACGGGAAACCGTGCAGGATCTGACACGAAATATTTGGTGGGAAAGTGGCAAGACGATTTTCTTTATCACACATGATGTAGAAGAGGCATTGCTGCTGGGCTCTCGTGTGATTGTGTTAAGCAAGCATCCGGGACGTGTCATTGCAGATATTCCGCTTTCCTTTTCCCGCCAGATCGCAGAAGGGGCGGGCACAGAGATTAAATTTACACAGGAATTTTATACATATCGGGAGAAACTGCTTCGATTGATTCACAGATGAGAAGGAGAAGAAAAATGAGTACACAGGAGTTAACAAAGCAAGAAACACTGGAATATGACAAGCTGTACAATCAGCATCCATGGATGACAGGAAAGGCGTCTCCGGTTGCCGTAAAACGCGCTGATGGTATTTATTTCTGGGATTATGATGGCAAGCGGTACACAGATATGGGCAGCCAGCTGACCAATGTCAATCTGGGTTATGGAAATCAGGATATTACAAATGCCATAAAGAAACAACTGGATGTTCTGCCATATGTCGCGCCGAAGTTTGCCTCCGGCCCGCGGGCGCAGCTGGCGAAAATGCTGATTGATTTGGCTCCGGATAATATGCAGAAGGTGTTTTTTGCATTGGGAGGTTCGGATTCGAATGAAGCTGCGATCAATATGGCGCGTACCGTGACCGGACGCAGCAAGATCTTTTCCCGTTATCGCAGCTATCACGGTTCTACGCTCGGTTCTGGCAATCTGTCTGGCGATCCGCGTCGATTTGCCTTAGAAAATCCGGCTGCCAATGGATTCATTAAGTTTTTTGATCCGTATGTCTATCGCTCGAAAATCCGATTTAAAGATGATGCAGAAGCGGCAGAGTTTTATCTGGACAAATTGAGAGAACAACTGTTATACGAAGGCCCGGAGAATGTTGCGGCGATTGAAGTAGAATCGATTACTGGTGCAAATGGTGTTATCATTCCGCCAGACGGATATTTGCAGGGACTGCGAAAAATCTGCGATGAATATGGTATTTTGATGATTTGCGATGAAGTAATGGCTGGATTTGGACGGACTGGCACGATGTTCGCGTTTGAACATTGGAATGTCAAGCCGGATATTATTACGTTTGCCAAGGGTGTTACCTGCGGATATGTGCCGCTTGGCGGTATTATCGTCAGCAAAGAAATCGCCAAATACTATGAAGACCATGTATTTCAATATGGTTTAACGTACAGTGGTCATTCTCTTGCTTGTGCCGCTGGCGTTGCATGCGTGAACTATTATCAGGAGCATCATATCCTGGAACATGTAAACAAGGTTGGAAAGGTTCTCGGAGAAATCCTGGAAGAAATGAAAGAAAAACATCGCACCATTGGCGATGTTCGGTATATTGGATTGTTTTCTGCCGTAGAGCTTGTGAAGGATAAAAATACACGAGAGCCATTGGTGCCGTATGCAGATCGAAGCGGTGCTATGGGACGAATCATTCAGCTTCTTACTGATCGTGGCTTTTCCACCTATGGACGGGAAAATAATATCAATATTACGCCGCCGCTGATTATTACAGAACAGCAGTTACGAGAAGAAATGAAAAAATTCGATGAGGTGATGGACATTGTTGACAGTGGAAACTTCTAATACTTGGACATATCGTCAGCCGGTAGAAATTCATTTCGGTTCAGGAATACTGGCTGATCTTGGAAACGCTGTCAAGAAAATAGGCGGCACACGAGGACTTTTGGTCACCAGTCATTCGTTTCAGACTCTCGCGCAGAATTTGAAAAATGACCCATCCAATCGGATTGCGGTGATTTATCATGGCGTTCGTCCAAACCCGGAATTGACCTTTGTTGAAGCATGCGACACGCTCGTTCGGACTCATCAACTGGATTTTATTATTGCGCTGGGCGGCGGAAGTGTACTGGATTGTGCGAAAGCTACAGCTGCGGTATCAGCCGGTCAATATCCGATTCGGCATTATTTTGGAACGAGTCATCCGCTGCCGGACAAAGGAATTCCTGTTATTGCTATCCCGACAACTGCGGGAACCGGCAGTGAAGTGACCAGTGTGAGTGTGCTGAGTGATGGAGAACGAAAATTGCCATTGAGTGCAGATTCTTTGACTGCTCAGATTGCTCTCATTGATCCGGAACTCACACGGACAGCATCACCGAGATTGACAGCAGTAACGGGAATGGATGCGCTTTGCCATGCGATAGAAGGATTTATCAGTGTACATCATCAGCCGATTTGTGATACTCTTGCCGTCCATGCAGCGTCATTGATTTTGGATCATTTGGAAAGAGCTGTCGCTTGCGGCGATGACAGAACAGCCCGAACCGCATTGGCGGAGGCGTCCGTTACGGCGGGACTGGCATTTGCTCGCACAAAGACAACCGGACCCCATGCGTGCTCCTATCCGCTGACTGCACAATATGGCATTCCGCATGGAGAGGCTTGCGGACTTACACTGGACTGGTTTATTCGTGTAGACGCGGATATTCCCCGTGTACAGAATCTCGCGAATCGTTTGGGATTTGAAAGTCCGATTGCCCTTGCACAACGTATCTTTCAGTTAAAGCAAGCAATTCATCTGCGCACGGATTTGAAGGATTTTTCTCTGACAGAACAGCAGATTCATCAACTGGCGCATGACAGCCAGCATCCCAATCTGCGGAATAATCCAAAGACCATTACAGAAGAACTGTTAATTCAGCTATATACGCAATTAGCATAGAATAGAAAGGAAGAACCATGTTAGACTTTAATGAGACAACAGCACCATTCCTCATTACGGGAATTATGGCTGCGCTGCTTCTACTGGGAGTCTTGCTTCGAAGACAGATTCCGTTTTTTCGGAAATCTCTGCTGCCCGCCAGCATCATTGCAGGAATCATTGGATTCGTTCTTATCAATTTGGGAGTTATCCCGATCCAGCAAAAAGTATTTGAAACCATATCTTTTCATTTGTTGAACCTGAGTTTTTTGTCTATTACGCTGGCAACGACAAAGAAAGTGATACAACCAGAGAAAGAGCAAAAAAGCGAGAAAAATGTCAGAGGTGGATTATGGCTGGCATTGGTATGGGGAGCATTGATCTCGATTCAAATTGTATTTGCGGGACTGTTATCTCTTGTTTTTGAAAAGACTGCGTGGAGCGATTTTCAGCCGCTATACGGAATGCTCGCGGCACACGGTTTTGCACAAGGTCCCGTACAAGCGCTTGCTATGGCAAAAACTTGGATCAACTCGGTCGGCGGACAGGCGTTGCTGGATGCGCCGCAGATTGGCTTGTTCTTTGCGATGGTGGGCTATCTATCCGCTGTATTGATTGGCGTGCCAATTTGCAATTATTTCTTTAAGAAAAGACTTGCTGCGCTTCCCAAATCGGAGTTTGATACAGAACTGGAAAATGGAATGTACCGTAAGGAGACGGATCAGCTTCTGGGCAATCAGACAACACATCGCGCTAACATTGATACATTGACATTTCAGTGGGCATTTATGCTCGGTATCTATTTTCTGACCTATTTGCTGGTTTCTATTTTTGATCCAAAGCATGAAACCATGCTGTATTCGATGCTGTTTGCATGGGTTGTGCTGATTGGCAATGTTGCGGTATTCGCATTGAGAAAGCTGCGGGCAGATCATTTGATTGATCCGGGTGTACAGACGTCTATTACGAATTTTTGCACAGATACGGCACTCGTTGCGTGCATGATGAGCGTTACGGTCGGTGTGATTCTCAAGTATCTTGTGCCGCTGATTTCTATTTCCGTTGGCATTGTTGGCATTACCATTTGGCTCACATGGTCTCTGGCGAAAAGAACAAACCATTATGCGGCAGAACGATTTATTGCAGTATATGGCATTGCTACCGGTACAGCTATTACAGGACTTTTGCTGCTGCGAATTCTTGACCCGCAGGGAGAAACACCTGTGACAAGAGAAATTGTCTGGTGGAATGTATTTCAGATGCTGACAGCAATTGTTGTCGGTTCGCTCGCGCCGTTTGCCGCCATTTGGGGATGGAAAGTATGGATGGCGATCAATGCGGGACTTGCGGCTGTTCTGCTGATTGCGACCATTCTGATTGGAAGAAATATTGCGCATCCGGCAGTAAAACGTACAAAAAGCATCAGACATGCAAATGGTTGAGGTGGCAGTACATGGAACGAATTTATTGCAATGGAACAATTATCACGATGCGTGATCCGAGAGAGACAGCACAAGCTGTTTTGACGCGCGATGGAACCATTGCTCTCGTTGGAAGTGTTGAAAAGGTTCGGCGCGCAGCTGGGAAAAACGCAGAAATTTTTGATTTGGAAGGAAAGACCATGCTGCCTGCTTTTCTGGATGGACACGGACATCTGTCCATGCTTGCGCAAAATCTCGCGCAGGCAGATTTATCGTCAGCCAGAAGCTTTCAAGATATTATTGATTTGCTCAGAGAATTCCGAGCGAAAAATGCGTTGTTTCATGGGGAATATATTGTAGGATTTGGATATGATGAGAATCGTCTGTTGGAAAAGCGACATCCAAATCGGCAAGTTCTCGATCGGGTTAGCACTGAAAATCCTATTTTTATTTCTCATGTATCTTTTCATATGGGAGTTGCCAATACGGTTGCACTAAAGCGTGCGGATATTTTCAGAAATGACGAATGCACAGGATATTTGGCAGAAACAGATATGACTGCGATTTATGTACAGGTTGCAGAATCGAAAATCCCTGTGAAAGATCTGTATAAAAAAGCGCAGGAAATCTATTTGCAGCATGGTATTTGCACCGTTCAAGACGGTGCGGTTGGAAAAGGACAGTTTCAGCAACTGCAAGAATTGGCAGATCAGAAATTGTTTGAGGTTGATGTTGCGGCATATTTGATGATGACGGATAATGCGCATAGCGTGGCACAGGCAAATGCGAATTTGTTGCAGCATTATCAAAAACATTTGAGGATTGGCGGATATAAATTGGTCTTGGATGGTTCACCGCAGGGAAAGACGGCATGGATGCGTGAACCGTATACGGACGGAACAAATGGAGCAGCATGGATGCGTGACGATGATGTGAAGACATTCGCGTTACAAGCTGTCAATGATGGCGTACAGTTGATGGCACATTGCAACGGAGATGCGGCATCCGAACAATTTTTGAATAGCTATCAGTATGCCGTGGAGCATGTTGAAAAAAAGAAAAGTCGGAAGCTGCGGCCAGTCATGCTGCACAGCCAAACCGTGCGGCGAGATCAATTAAACCGATTTTCCGATTTGGGAATGATGCCGTCTTTTTTTGTCGATCATGTATATCGTTGGGGAGATGTGCATAGAAAGAATTTAGGGCAATCTCGTGCGCAAAATATTTCGCCGGTTGGATGGGCTGAAGAGTTTCATTTGCCGTATACGTTTCATCAAGATACGCCGGTTTTGCCGCCGGATATGCTTCGCACCATACAAACAGCAGTACAACGTGTGACGGAGCAAGGCGTTCTTTTGGGAACGCAGCATACCATTAGTGTTTATCAAGCACTCCAGGCGGTGACGATTTATGCGGCGTATCAATACGGAGAAGAAAAACAAAAGGGGAGCATTGAAAAAAATAAACAGGCAGATTTTGTCATCTTAGATCAAAATCCACTTTGTGTTGATGCGAATACACTGGCAGATATTCACATTACACACACGATTGCGAAAGATCGGGTTGTGTATCAGCGTAAGTAACAAACAGTTTTCCATTATATGGCAAAGGCGATATCTCGCAATGGGGTGTCGCCTTTGTCTGTTCCTCAAAAAAACTTTACGATAAGAGGAAAAAGGAAAAAACAGGAAAATGATTTTGTTGCAAAATTACATAATAGGGAAAAATAAAAAGCAAAAGAATTGTTATACAAAAAACAGCCAAAAAGGGATTGACAACAGAAAAATTTTGAGTATTATATTGTTTACATCGGGTAATTAAAAATAAGAAAAGTTAAAATATATGAACTTTTTTAATAGACAAACGAGATATGTTTGTCAAAAAACTGCAAAATCATAACATATTCAATGTTTATACATTCTAACAAAAAGTTAGTACATTAGAACTGCTGTCTGTTCGATTGGAGAGAGATACAGACGGCATTGAGAGAGCGAATTTCTGACTGCGCAGAAAGAGGCGCAGCGTTGATTTGGTGATACACAGATGAGGGTGAGGCTTTTTGACAGATAAAGAATTCCGAAAGCTCAGTCGATCTGAGTTGATTGACATCATTTTTGAATTACAGCAACGATACGAAACGATTCAAAATGAGAATAATCGGTTAAAGAAGGCTTTGGAAAAGAGAGAGTTGAATATTGCGAATGCCGGTTCTCTGGCTGATGCAGTGATGAAGATTAACGGCGTTTTTGAGGCGGCACAGGCTGCTGCCGATCAGTATTTGCTTTCTGTCAAGGCACAAAGCGAACAAACGCTTACAGAAACACAAGATCACGTACATTGGATAACAACTTTCTCTGAAGAGGATGGATAAGACATGCGCAGAGGGAAAAGACAGACTCCTGTCGAATTGCCTACAATGGAACAGATACAACAGGAGCGAAAGCGGCTTCGTTACCAGAGAAAATACCGTCGCACACTAAAAAGCACGGTTTCGATTCTGATTGTTGTTGCAGCTTTGGCTATTTTGGTGGCAACACTTTGGATGCCGGTCTTGCAGATTTATGGAACCTCTATGACACCGACGCTGACGGATGGCGACATTATTTTTACCGTCAAAACACATGAATTTGATTCCGGCGACATTGTGGCGTTTTATTACAACAACAAGATCCTCGTCAAACGAGTGATTGCGGAATCCGGCGACTGGGTCAATATTGATGCAGACGGAACCGTATACGTCAATGATGTTGCATTAAAAGAGCCATATCTCGATGAGAAGGCTCTTGGCGATACAGATATTCAGCTCCCCTATCAGGTGCCGGATGGCAAGGTATTTGTTTTGGGAGATCACCGAGCAACCTCGGTAGATTCAAGAAATACAGCAGTCGGATGCGTTGGACAAGAACAGATTGTAGGAAGAATCTTGTTCCGTATTTGGCCGCTCGAACGAGTTGAAGTCATCAAGTAGAAAGGAGTTCATACCGATGCGCAAGACAGGTCTGCGTCCGGCAGAAAAATATGCCAGACAGAGGCGAAACCGTAGTGTTTGGAAAAGAATCGTAGCAGCGCTTGCCTGCGCGGTTGTATTTATTACAACATACATGTTGATCTTGCCAGCAATTACGGAAGAGAATCAGACCTATTGTGGGAATGAAGAGCATGAACACACCTTGCAATGCTTCTCCAATCCAAATGCAGATGTCGAATCACAAGAAGATTGGGAGAAGAGTTTGGCGGGCATTTCCCTGACGGGTAAGCCGAATGATGATCTGATAGCGATTGCGAAAAGCCAAGTCGGCTATCAGGAAAGCAGCAAAAACTACCATGTCACAGAGGATGGACAACAAAAAGGCTACACCCGATACGGCGCATGGTATGGCGATTCCTATGGCGACTGGGATGCGATGTTTGTCGCGTTTTGTCTGAACTATACCGGGATACAAGAGTATCCGGCAGATGCTGATTGCAGCGTTTGGGCAGAACTGCTTCATACAGAGCCTTATGATTATTTCCGCACCAGAGATGCCTATCAGCCGCAGTCCGGCGACTTGATTTTCTTTGATACAGATGAAGATGGAACGGCAGATCACATGGGTATCGTTGATTCCATTGATTCGGAAAACGACAAGATGCAGACGATTGAAGGCGATGTGTCTGACCGCGTTGAGTACCGTACATATTCTTCGGACGATGCCGCGATTTTCGGCTATGGAATCATTCCCACCGACGCGGAGGAGGATTCCAATGCGGTTGCTGCACAGAAGGACAATGGTGATAATAGTGGAGATACTGCCACTACATCAAGCTTGAAAGATGTTGAAGCACCGGATTATATTGGAACGATTCCTACGGCAAACAGTACGGAATGGCAAATCACAAAGGAAGAATATACAGGACGAGATCAATCCAACAAACAAGCCGTTGATGCTGATAAGGATGGAGATCCTGATCTCTATCTTCAGAAAAATATCGTGCCTACGGATACAGAAAACGAATTTCTTGTATACCTCAGCATGGACAAAAAAATGTCGATGGAGAAATTCTTTGACCAAAATGAATTAGGATTTTCTACTTCTAACGGAAATGAACCAGGTGCAATTCAAGATAAAATTAAAGGAAATCATTCGGAAATTGGAGAATATGGAGAATATGGAACACGCCAGTATATGGTAAGACTTCATGTTTATCAAAAACAAGGCGATACAGATCCAATTTATAACTATTATGATGTACGCTATGGAGCTGCTTCGAATGCCGAAAACGGTTCTGCGTATATATCACTTGCAGGAACGGGAAAGTATTTTATCCTTACAAACCGACTCACATTGAAAACGGATGGAAGTGGTCCAGGCAAAATTTTTGAAGCAACCATATATTTGGACGAAGCGCAGGTAGGGTTTTCAACTCAGAATGTAGTTTTCCAACAAGTAACCGATGTCATGGGAGATCGTATTGAGTATTTAGGCTTGGTGAACTCGGATGGAGAAGCAACATTTGATAAAACATCCAACACCTTGACATGGAATCCGAAAGACAATGAGAGCGTTGTTTCAAAACCGGATATAAATGGTAACAAAGTCTCTGGCTGGGAAAATAATATTTGTCAGCTCGTATATCGCGTGAGATTGCGTGTTAATCAGAAAGATACTCAAGATGATAATCAAGATAATAAGCAGGAAGATGAATTTAAAAGCTGTGCGGATACAATCAATTCCAAATCTGATTCAATAACAAAGGGAGAAAGCTATCCTGTGAATCAGAGCGCAACCTTGGAGTATTACATAAAGTCTATTTCTGAAACGACAGGCTCAGATTCTGGAACGACAAGCTCAGAGGGAGAACTCCTTACTGTGACATATCCAGTTCCGGAAGTCCGCGGACTTTTATATGAAGTCTCGTTCGACAAACAGTCAAAAAACGGCGAAAGTCTGGGCGGAGCGGTGTTTGAATTATCTTCTCAGGATGGTACAACACCTCGAACGCTGACAACGGTAGCAGGTAAAACGTCACAGTTTGCAGGTTTACCGTGCGGTACATACACGTTGCAGGAGACTTCTCCGCCAGCGGGATATACTGCACCTACAGACACGAGTTGGACAATAGACCTGAACTATACAAATAACAGCAGTGCTTTCGCACAGAGTACTCTGAATTCCAATATGATGCGTTATACAGGAAATGACAAAAATGGCAAATGGGTCATTGTCAATACCAAGAACCCATATACCTATCAGGTTGAAATTCTGAAAACCGATGAAACCGGAAAGGCATTGCAGAATGCTTCGTTTTCGATTACCGATCCGGCGGGTGATGCAACGAAGCCGTTGACGGGCACAACCGATGAAAACGGCAACATTGCTTTTTCAGATGCATTCCAACCGAACATCGAATACACACTCACTGAAACCGCGGCTCCGGATGGATATAATTTACTTCCGGCGGAAATCCACTTCACAGTAAAAGAAGATTCGCGGACAGTAGAATTTAATTCCGGTGAACTGAAGGGTCTTGTAGATCTGAAATTGTCGGACACAGATGACGGCAAAGGAAAGCTGACCATTACCGTTCAGAATCAGGAAAGCTACGAATTGCCGGAAACCGGAGGTCACGGTACAATCTTGTTTACATTATGCGGGCTGGCGTTGATAACCGGCGCATTGATGTATAAATATCACGAAATACGCAAAAGGAGGGCAGAGTAACTGTAATTTCAATCCCCAAAGCGGGACAAATGATTTATTTCGGCAGAAAGAAAGGAATAAAACAATGAATCATGCAAAAAAACTGATTAGCGGATTGCTGTCGGTAGTCATGCTTCTTGTCATGGCTACAACGGCGTTCGCGGTAGATGGAGACACTACCGATACTGCTGGTGCTACCGGTTCTACTGGTTCTATTACTATCAAGAACGCGACTGTCGGTGAAGATTATTCTGTTTATAAAGTATTTGACCTGACTTACAGCGAAAATGGTGGTAATGTTGCCTATTCTTACACCAGCGGTGAAAACGATTCGTTTTTGACCGCATTAAAGGGTAGTGACAGCCCGTTTGATCTCACAGAAACACAGGTTGAAAATAAGTACAGCGTTACTCTCAAGACTGGCAAGGATGCAAGTGCAATCAGCGAGTGGCTGGGTAAGCAGGTAAAGGCAGAAACGCTTACGGCGACTCAAACACAGGACAAGGTAACAAGAAGCGAAGTTACATTTACTAATCTTCCTTACGGTTATTACTACGTTACGAGCACTGTCGGCACTGTTGCAACGATTGATAGCACTACGCCGAATGTGAACGTTGTCGATAAAAACCAGAAACCATCTTGGGGTAACAAAGATGGCGAGAACCCGGCTGATGGTAAAATTATTGTAGATTCAAATGGAACCAGAACTGTAAACTCGGCAAACTATGGCGACACGGTCAAGTTCAGCATTGCAATCAATGCTGTTTCCTATGCAAAGAATGCAAAGAAAGAAGCTGAGCTGGTTACCTATTATCATATCCAGGATACCTTGGGTGCAGGATTTGACCTTGACGCCGACAGCGTCCAGGTTAAAGTTGGCGATACAGAGTTAACAAAGGGAACGGATTATACACTTAACCAGAGTGGCAAGATCTTCACAGTTAATGTTCCGTTTGGTGAAAAGTATGGCTCCAATGCTGTTATCGAAGTGACCTATAGTGCTACTGTAAATAAAGATGCTGTAATTGCAGGCGAAGGCAACCCTAACAAGGCAAAGTTTACTTATTCTACAGATAGCAACTATGATCCGAACAAGCCTTCTTATGATCCGACGAAGCCTGGCGAGGGTAATTATCCGGAGGAACCTAAAAACCCGACATATGATGGCGAAGAGAAGTCTACCACAACTTATGTATATGCACTTGGTATTAAGAAGGTAGACGAGACGGGCAATGCTCTGCAGGGCGCACAATTCGCAGTTTCTCTTGGCACTACGAAAATCTACGCTAAGGCGACCAATACAGCTGGTGTATATGAGTACTCTGCTAGTGCAAATGGTGCCGTTGAGAAGTTCCAGACCGATGATAAGGGCATCCTGATTATCAAGGGCTTGGCTGCTGGCAAATACAGCGTAAAGGAAGTTGTAGCTCCTAACGGATATAATCTGTTGGATAAGGCAGAGACTGTAACGGCTAGCAATAATAAGGTGGGTACTTATACCACAAAAACTAAAATTTATAAAGATGCAAATAACAATGTTACCACTGAAGCAAAAAAGGTAACTGAAGAAGAGGTAAGTATTTCTGAAAATATCAATGTTGTTCCGCTGGTTGTAGTAAACAGAGCTGGCACCGAGCTGCCGTCTACTGGCGGCATGGGTACCACGCTGTTCTACGCACTGGGCGGCGTACTGGTTACCGGCGCAGCAATCCTGCTGGTTGTAAAGAAGCGCATGGAGCGTTCTTCTCAGTAATTGCTTTTTAGCAAATGTGAATTGAATCGTATTTTTCTGCTGACCCCGTGGGCGCATCCCGCCCCACGGGGTTCAGTGGAAAAGGGAGCTTAACGGAGGGAGTGCTTTCGTTAAACTGCCTTTTCTACTGTATGTAAAAATCACCAATCCAAACGAAGGTGCAGCTCATGAAAAAGCATATATCGACAATCATTCTGGTTGTCATTCTTATCATCGGCGTTTCGCTGCTTTTGTACCCGACGTTCAGCGATTATATCAACTCCCTGCACCAATCGCAGGCGATCTCTACATACGCTGACAGTGTGGCACAGCTGGACACCGAACAATATGAAGAAGTATGGAAAGCGGCACAGGAATATAATGCAGCAATGACCGCCAATACGCAGAGCTTTAAGCTGTCGGAAGCAGCCGCGGAAAAATATCGGCAACAGCTGAATATTGATGGCAGCGGCGTCATGGGATACATTGAGATTCCTAAGATTAAGGTATCTCTGCCGATTTATCACGGCACCGATGATGTTGTGCTCCAGCAAGCAATCGGACATCTGGAATGGACAAGCCTGCCTGTCGGAGGAGAAGGAACACACTGTGTGCTTTCCGGCCATCGAGGATTGCCCAGCGCCAAGCTGTTTACCAACTTGGATAAGCTCACAGTTGGAGATACCTTTATGCTCCGCGTGCTCAATGAAGTCTTGACATATGAAGTGGATCAAATCTTGATTGTAGAACCTAAGGACACAGAAGCACTTCAAATTGTAGATGGGCAGGACTATTGTACGCTCGTTACCTGCACACCATATGGCATTAACACACATCGGCTTTTGGTGCGAGGGCATCGCATTGCCAATGCTGACGATGCAAACACCGCCTTTATCACAGCAGATGCTACGCAGGTTGAACCGATTTTGGTTGCACCGATGCTGGCAATTCCGGTTCTTTTGGTATTGGTTGTGATTCTGCTGATTCCGAAGAAAAAGAAGGAGGGGCATGTATGAAAAAAATATGGAACCGAATGGTGTGCGTGATGCTGCTGTGTATTTTGGTGACAGCAGCTACGATTTCGGCCAATGCCGCCGGAACCATTGACACCAATCGGGATGTCGCACTGACTATTTCTTATCAATACAACGGTACTGCGATTTCCGGTGCAAAATTTGATGTTTATAAGGTTGCCGATGTGGACGCTTATGCACAAATGAAAGTAACAGATCGTTTTGCAGAGTATCCCATTCCATCGGATCATATGAGTCAAGATGATTGGAATGATTTCGCAACGACACTCAAAAGCTATGTCTGGAAAGATTCCCTGAAACCAGATTTCAGCGGACAGACCGATGGTACAGGCAATTGGCAAACAACGGTAAAACCGGGATTGTATCTGGTTGTCGGCTCTCGCTGTGATGTAAATGATATGACATATATTGCTTCGCCGTTTGTTGTTTTTCTGCCCGGTTCTAACGAGGAGCAGAATACTTGGGAGTATGCCGTGACAGCTTCACCGAAGGCAGATGGTGAGAAAAAACCATCTACAGATACACGCATCTCTCGTAAGGTTCTGAAAATCTGGGAGGATGGCGACAAGAAAACCAGTCGTCCGAAGGATATTACGATTCACCTGATGTGTGATGGAAAATTGTATGACACAGTGAAATTAAATGCGGAAAACGACTGGCGCCATACATGGGATAATTTGGAGCAAAATCATGAATGGCTGGTATCCGAGGATATCGTCTCTGGCTATACCCAGAACATTACACAGGAAGGGACTACGTTTACTGTAAAAAATACATCGACGACGAAAACAACAACTCCGTCAAAAACAAAAGATACTTCCCTTCCTCGGACGGGCTTGCTCTGGTGGCCAGCACTGGCTCTTATGGCAGGTGGTCTCCTTTGTGTGGTAATCGGACTGGTTCGGCGGAGAGGTGCAGACGGTGAATAAAAAAGGTTCTCGCTGGATTCTGCTCGGCATGGCAATGATTATCGCGTCCATTCTGTGGGCTTCTTATAATATTTATATTACAGATCATGCGGGAAAGGCCGCAGAAGCCGCAGCACAGCAATTGGAGGAAACCATTCCACCAGCTTCTACAGATGAGACAGGAGAGGAATACCCTGATTATGTGTTAAATCCTGATATGGATATGCCTGTGAAAAAACTAAATGGTGCTGTCTATATCGGATTGCTTGAAATTCCGGATTTAGGGCTGAAACTGCCGGTTCAAAAGGAGTGGAGTTATTCAAACATGAAGACTTCACCTTGTCGGTACGAAGGCTCTATTTATACGAATGATATGGTGATTTGCGGCCATAACTATATCAGGCACTTTCGACCGTTATTCCGCATTCAAACCGGAACCGATGTATATTTTACAGACATGGATGGAAATCGGTTTGCGTATCAAGTGATGGAACGGGAAATTCTAAACGGAAATGATGTGGAGGATATGATTTCCGGTGATTGGGATTTGACGCTTTTTACCTGTAATTCGAGCGGTACTTCTCGTGTCACGGTGCGATTGATGAAGAAAGAATAGAGACGATTTTTTAAGGCGACACCTTGTGTGAGGTGTCGCCTTTTTGAATACAATCTTTAGCATATGCGAGATTTTTTTCTCATCCTCTTGTTATTGTACTTAAAAATAAGTATAATGATTGATAGGTTGTTCGGATATTGGTTCAAGTCAAAACAAAAAATGCAGCAATCTAAAATCCATCATGCAAATTGTATTCTGCACTTACATGCCGATTTTATAAGCTGCCAGACCGAAAAGAATAAAAAGAAACTTGGGAAAATCTCTGGAAAATCGAAATTTTTTCGGAAAAACGGAAAAATAACAGAAAAATAGAGAAAATTACCAATTGATCTTGCAAAGAATTAAGAAGCGGCGTATAGTAAGACACAGGGAACAGGCAATGGGGCCGACAAGGTACTTGCTCGTTCCCTTTTTGCATGATGAAAATAAAAACGATGCAAATTTCTTCATTCTGGAGGCAGAAAAAATGAAAACGTTGGGTTATTATAACGGAAAATATGGTGAGCTGGAAGACATGTCCATCCCGATGAACGACCGTGTTTGTTGGTTTGGTGATGGCGTATATGATGCAGGTCCGGCGCGCAATGGCAAGATTTTTGCGATTGATGAGCACATTGACCGTTTCTTTAACAGCGCAGGACTGCTGGATATTGTGATGCCGGTTACCAAGCCGGAGCTGAAGGAACTGCTCCAGGAAATGGTGGATAAGATGGACGATCCGGAACTGTTCGTTTACTATCAGGTAACGCGCGGCACCGGCATCCGCAACCATGTATATACAGAAGGTGCAGGCAATCTGTGGATTATGATTACCCCGCAGGTCATCGGTGACTGCAAGGAGCCGATCAAGCTGATTACGCTGCCGGACACACGCTTCCTGCACTGCAACATTAAGACCTTGAATCTGATTCCGTCCTGTGTTGCTTCGGAAAAGGCAAAGAAGGCAGGCTGCCAGGAAACTGTATTCTATCGTCCGGGCAACCGCGTCACGGAGTGCGCACACAGCAACGTTTCTATTCTGAAGGACGGCAAGTTCATCACTGCACCGACAGACAATTTGATTTTGCCGGGCATTGCACGTGCACATCTGATTAAGGCGTGCAAGAAGCTGGGCATTCCGGTCAGCGAGACGCCGTACACGCTGGATGAGCTGTTTGATGCAGATGAAATCATTGTATCCAGCTCCAGCAAGCTGTGCTTACATGCCTGCGAGATTGACGGCAAGCCAGCAGGCGGAAAGGCTCCGGAGCTGATGGAAAAGCTGCGCGCCGCAGTGATCGAGGAGTTCGAGAGCGCAACCGCAGCAGAGTAAACGAAATAGAATTCACAAGAGGGAGGGATCTTCATTGAACGGACAGACCAATACAGCACGCTATCTTCCGGCCGGGGATGCGGCGCTGGTCGTAGAGTTCGGCAGTGAGATCAGCGATGCGATCAACGATAAAGTACAGGCAATGGGCAAGAGCATTTTGGATGCGAAGCTGCCCGGCGTGCGGGAAGTCATTCCGACATTTCGCTCGCTGATGGTGACCTTTGACCCGGCGCAGACACATTTTTCTGCCCTGTGCCGCAAGCTCAAAAAGCTGGAAAAGCATTGTCAGGTCAGCGGAGGCACCAAAAAGCGCGTGATTAAAATTCCGTGCTGCTATGGCGGAGAATTTGGCCCAGATATGGCAGATCTTGCCGCACATGCTGGCATGTCGGAGCAAGAAGTCATTGCCGTACACAGTGGTACCGATTACCGCATTTATATGATGGGATTTTTGCCTGGATTTGCGTATTTGGGCGGCTTGGACAAACGGCTGGAGATGCCGAGATTAAAGACGCCGCGTGTCCGCATTCCGGCGGGCGCTGTTGGCATTGGCGGCAGCCAGACCGGTGTTTATCCGCTGGATTCCCCTGGCGGCTGGCGGTTAATTGGCAGAACGCCGCTGGAGCTGTACGACCCAAAGCACAGTCCCTATATTCTGTGCCATGCGGGCGAATACATTCGGTTTGTTCCGATCTCTCCTGAAGAATATCAAACCATTCGAGAACAGGTGACAGCGGGCACTTACCAGCTGGAAACAGAGGAGGTGTCTGTATGTTAAGAGTTGTGCGTCCGGGAGCATTGACAACCGTACAGGACGAAGGACGATTCGGTTATCAGTCGATGGGCATTGGCGTAGGCGGATGCATGGATACTCGTGCGTATCATCGTGCGAATTATCTTGTTGGCAATACAAACGGCGAGGCAGTTTTGGAAATGACCTTTGCTGGCGCATGCTTTGTTGCCATGCAGGATATGATTTTGGCATTGACCGGAGCAGACATGCAGCCAAAGCGGAACAAAAAGCCAATTCCGATGAATCAGCCATTTGAGCTGCATGAAGGAGACGAGCTGATGCTGTCGTTTGCCAAGACCGGCTGCCGGTGCTATCTGGCTGCGGCTGGCGGATTCGATATGCCGATTGTTTTGGGCAGCCGCTCGACCAACATGAAATGCCATATGGGCGGATTTTTGGGCAGAGCTTTGATTCCAGGTGATATTTTGGCGATTGGCGAGGAGCATCAGACTTGGGAGCAGCTCAAAGATCGCCGCGTGCTGGAAGAAGAATACCCGACAGAGGTTGTGCTGCGTGCCGTGCTTGGCCCGCAGGACGATGCGTTCACAGCCAAAGGCATTGAGACTTTCTTCCATGAGAGCTACACGGTTGCAGACAACAGCGACCGCATGGGGTATCGCATGAGCGGTGCGGAGATTGAAAGCCATCACGGCTCTGATATTATTTCGGATGGTATCACATTGGGATCGGTGCAGGTGGCATCGGATGGCAAACCGATTGTTTTGATGGCAGACCGCCAGACGACCGGCGGCTATGCGAAGATTGCGACGGTTTGTACGTTTGACATCCCGAAGCTGGCGCAGTGCCGCCCGGGTGACCACGTTCGATTCCAACAGGTATCATTGCGAGAAGCGAGCAAACTCGCGCGGAAGGAGAAACAGCATGAATTATTCTGAGATGAGTCCGCGCGAGGTGCGCGCGTTGATTCGAGAAAAGAAGATTACAGGTCCGACAGCAGGTATGAGCGCCGGATACGCACAGGCCAATTTGGTTGTGCTTCCTGCAGACCTTGCGTATGATTTTTTGTTATTTGCCCAGCGCAATCCGAAGTCCTGTCCGCTGCTCGAAGTCAGCGACAAGGGCAGCCGTGCTCTGCACACCATCGCGCAGAACACAGATATTGCCAATGACTTGCCGAAATATCGCATTTACCGAAACGGCGAGCTGGATGGCGAGTATACGGATGTAGAACAGTTTTGGCGCGACGATTTGGTCAGCTTTTTGATTGGATGCAGCTTTTCCTTTGAGTCGGCACTGCTGGAAGCTGGCGTGCCGGTTCGTCACATCGAAGAGGGCTGCAACGTACCGATGTATAAGACCAATATCGCTTGCACACCGGCGGGTGTCTTTCATGGCAATATGGTTGTCAGTATGCGCCCGTTGCCATATGACCAGATCGTCAAGGCAACGCTGATTACCGGTGATATGCCGCGGGTACACGGTGCGCCGATTCATATCGGCAATCCGGAGGCAATTGGCATTCACGATTTGCAGCATCCGGATTTTGGCGATATGGTCACAATCAACGAAGGCGAAGTACCGGTGTTCTGGCCGTGCGGCGTGACACCGCAGAATGTCATTATGGATTCTAAACCGCCGTTTGTCATTACCCACGCGCCGGGACATATGTTTATTACCGATGTAAAAAATGTGGATTTGAAATATTGATGAGGTGAGTACGATGAAGAAAGTAGATTTGAACTGTGATTTAGGTGAAAGCTTTGGCAATTACACCTGTGGTATGGATGAACAGGTCATTCCGTGGATTTCTTCCGCCAATGTCGCTTGCGGCTTTCATGCTTCTGATCCGCTGGTAATGCAGAAAACCGTCGCACTCGCTGCACAGATTGGTGTTCATGTCGGTGCCCATCCGGGTTATCCGGATTTGGTCGGCTTTGGCAGAAGAAATATGAATGTTTCTCCGGCAGAGCTGAAGGCAATGGTACAGTACCAGATCGGTGCCTTGTCTGCCTTCTGTAAGGCGCAGGGCGTTAAGCTCCAGCATGTGAAGCCGCACGGCGCGATGTACAACATGGCGGGCAAGGATGCCAAACTGGCAACGGCCATTTGTGAAGGCATTGCAGAAGTGGATGATTCTCTTATTCTGCTGGGACTGGCTGGCAGTGAACTGCTGCGGGCTGCTCACAAGATTGGTCTTCCGAGCGCCAGTGAAGTTTTTGCAGACCGTGCCTATGAAGATGACGGCAGCTTGGTCGCGCGCAGCAAGCCGGGCGCTATGATTACAGATGAAGATCTTGCCATTTCCCGTGTCGTTCGCATGGTGAAGGAAGGCAAGGTAGAGACCATCTCCGGCAAGACGATTTCGATTCAGGCGGATTCTATCTGTGTACATGGTGACAGTCCAAAGGCACTGGCGTTTGTCGAGAAGATCCGCACGGAACTGACGGAAGAGGGTGTACTGATCGCCCCAATGGATGACATCGTTCGTTAAAGGAAAAGGAGGAGACCGTGATGGAAGGTCGAATTGAAAAGGTACTGCTCAGCCATTCTGGTCGCGGCATGGATATTCTGTGCAAGCACCTGCGAGAAGATTATTGCCGTGAGGCGGCTGCCAAGCTGTTGGAGCGTCCGAAGGGAACGGTTTTGCTGACCACTGGATTTTATGTCAATGGTGCCGCAGAGACCGATGGCCCTCCGGGAACCATGGTGCTGGCAAAGGCGTTGGAGAAAATCGGATACCAGCCGGTTATTGTCACCGATGCGTATTGCAAAGGATTTTTTGAAATCTGTCAGCTGGCAGTAGAATATGTCGATACACAGGCGGAAGCAGAAGCATATGACCGACTGTTTGAGGTGTATCATCCGGTTGCACTGATTTCCATTGAACGCTGCGGCAAAAACCGCAAGGGTGATTATGCGAATATGCGCGGCGAGAGCATCCTCGATCATACTGCCAGAACAGATCTCCTCTTTGAACAAGCAGCCGAACGCGGTATTTTTACGATTGGTGTCGGTGACGGCGGCAATGAAATCGGCATGGGCAATCTCAAGGATGTCATTACACAAAAGCTGTCCTTGGAACCGTGTGTCGTGCCGGTAGATCGACTGGTTATCGCTACCGTGTCTAATTGGGGCGCATATGGCCTGACGGCGTATCTCCAAAAATTGTCCGGCAAGCGCGTATTCCCGCGGTATGAAGAAATTCGCGATTACATCAAGGCAATTGTCAAGATGGGCAGTGTAGACGGCGTGACAAAGAAGTGCACGCCGAGCGTAGACAGCTTCCCGCCGACGATTGAAAAAGAGATTGTAGACAGTCTGTCTCTATTGACACAGACGGCATAACATAAAAACAGCCAAGAAAAACGTGCGTATCTCACACTGGGTGGGATACGCACGTTTGTTGTTTGCGATAAAAATTATTCCTGCACCGATGCGGCGGCGCTCGGCAGAGCAGAATAAATGTTTTTTATGGTGCGCAGGACAAAATGAGTCTGCGTCTGACATACGCCCGGTTGATCTTTAACCCAGCGATGAATGACCTCTAGTTCATCGGACGAACGACAGCTGACCTTAATCATGTAGTCATAGCTTCCTGTCAGATAGTAGCAGGAGACCACATTTGGATGCTCCATGACCTGTTCGGAAAAAGAATCGTTAAACCGCGGATGCTCCAATGAAATTTCAATCAGAGCGGTGACGTCATTGCCAACTTTGGCGTCATTGGTGATGGCAGTATACGAACAGATAATACCGGCATCTTCCATTTTGTGAATGCGCTCGATGACTGTCGATACAGACAGATGCACTGCTTTTCCGATGTCCGAAGCACGTGCCCGGGCATTTTGCTTTAAGTGTGCCAGTATTTTCTGATCAATTTGATCCATCCTTGGATTCCTCCCGCGTTCGGTATGAAAAAAGGCGGTCAACGCTTTGGATGCTGACCGCCATTGGTTCATCTTTATTATATCAGCCGGAGCAAATCTTGTCAAAACTCTTTTTCTTCAAGTGCCGGAACACGAGCAGGCAAATGATGACGGAGAGCAGAGAACCGCTTGTCGTGGCGAGACCCATCGGGAACAACGTGTTCGGAAACAGGATGGAAGTGAGATACACGCCTGGAACACGCACCAGCGCAATAGCAACAATGTTGTGCAGAAAAGAAAATTCTGATCGGCCACAGGCGCAAAAATACCCGCTAAAGCTGAAATGAATGCCTGCAAAAATACAGTCCCAGATGTAGCCGCGCAAATACTGACTGCCGAACACGATGACGGCGGCATCTGCTGTAAAGAGACCGACGACAGACGGCGCGATAAATTGGATGGTCAGAGCAATGACAATGCCAAAGCTGACGGTGATACAGATACCGCACCGCAGCACCTGTATTGCACGCTGCGGCTTTCCGGCACCGATGTTCTGTGCGCCAAGTGCAGAGATTGTGGACAGCATAGAGGACGGTACCAAGAACAGAAAGCTAATGATTTTTTCCACAATACCGACTGCGGCTGCATCGCTGAGTCCACGGCGATTGGCAATCACGGTAATGATAAGAAAGGCGATTTGAATCAGGCCATCCTGCAAGGCAATAGGAATGCCGATTTTTAAAATACGTCCCATCGCTTCGCGGTGCGGCTTCCAATCACTTTTGCGTAAAGAGATGCCGGTATTTTTCGTGCAAATCACAAAAAAAGCAATGATAACGCTGAGCCCCTGAGACAGCGTCGTGCCCAGAGCGGCACCAACGGCGCCGAGATGCAGTGCACCGATAAATACATAGTCCAACACGATGTTTGCGACACAGGCGATGGCGATGAAATACATCGGACTTTTGGAATCACCCAAGCCGCGGAAAATCGAGCTGATGATGTTGTATGCTGTGATACAGGGGATGCCAATAAAGCACACCGTCAGATAGGCAATTGTGCCGGATACAGCCTGTTCCGGTGTAGACATGATGGACACAATCGGTTTGACCAGTCCCAAAAGCAGCGCCATCAGTACAACAGATGTCGTTAAAAACAGCACTGCGGTGTTGCCGATGGTCTGCGAGATTTTCTTTTTATCTTCGGCGCCGACTGCCTGTCCGATGGTAACCGTGGTGCCCATCGCCAGACCGACGATCATAACGGTTATCATGTGCATCACCTGACTGCCGACAGAGACTGCCGTTGTGCTGGCAACCCCTTCAAATTGTCCGATGATAAACAAATCCGCCATGCCGTACAGCGTTTGTAAAAAATACGACAGGAGATACGGCAGAGAAAAGTAGGCAATGTTCTTCCATACATTACCGGTAGTGAGATTTCGTTCCATACTTCCTCCTTATTCATAAAATAGCCGGATAAGAAAGCGATACTCTGCCAGCTCTCTTATCCGGTCGTCCTATACGTAGAAGCAACCCTCGGAAATGCTGCGAACTATCGTTATCTTATCCGGCCTCATACTTACGGTTATAAGTCCTCCGACAAAAGTACCATACCATATCTTGTGTACCTTGTCAACTGCGCTAAATGCCTGCTAAATTGCTTCGTGCATGATTGACGTCTTTTCGTGGGTATGCTATGCTTAAGGCAGTTGAAAAGGGAGTAGTTGCAAGGCACGTTGTCAACATCACGATTTGCACAGGCAAGTCTGGCAGTGTGCGCCTGAACACACAGGTAACAAGACTTTTCGGCAGCTGTTGTGATACGCTTCAGCTGGCGGAAGGTCTTTTTTTATTTGCCTTCCGCCACAGAAAAACGACGAAAGGAAGGCAACAATGACACAAGATTATTTTAGAAAGACAGCAGAAGAGGCTTTGCGCGCCCAACACACCTCAGCACAAGGTCTATCTGCGCAGGAAGCCGCCCAAAGACTGCAAACGTATGGAAAAAATCAATTGTCTGAGGGAAAGAAAAAGAGCATCGTGCAGATTTTTGCCCAACAGTTTCAGGACTTGATGGTCTGTATTTTGATGATTGCGGCAATTATTTCCGCCTGTTCCGGCAATGTGGAGAGTACGATTGTTATCTTTGCGGTACTGGTTCTCAATGCGATTTTGGGTACAGTCCAGTATGTCAAAGCAGAGAAATCTTTGGAAAGTCTAAAAGCAATGGCTTCACCGACGGCAAAGGTGCTGCGTGATGGCGTGCGTATAGAAGTAGATTCCGCGAATCTTGTTCCGGGAGATATTTTGCTGCTCGAAGCGGGAGATATGGTCACGGCGGACGGACGCGTTTTAGAAAATTTTTCGCTAAAAGTCAATGAAAGTTCGCTGACCGGAGAATCCGAAGGGGTAGAAAAAGAGAAAGATGCCATTTATGCGGAGCAGGTTGCCTTGGGTGATCAGAAAAACATGGTATTTTCCGGTTCGTTGGTGACATATGGCCGCGCATCGGTGCTCGTGACAGCGACGGGGATGCACACAGAGCTTGGAAAAATTGCGGCATTGATGAATCAGACACAACAGAGAAAGACACCGCTGCAAGAGAGCTTGGATGCGTTTAGCGCCAGATTGGCAGTCGGTATTCTCGTGGTCTGCGCTGGCGTATTTGCTCTTTCTGTCCTGCGTACCGGTATGAGCATTCTGGATTCCTTAATGTTCGCTGTGGCACTGGCTGTAGCAGCAATTCCGGAAGCGCTATCATCTATTGTCACGATTGTGCTTGCCATGGGCACACAAAAAATGGCAAAGCAGCATGCGATTATCAAGGATTTAAAAGCGGTTGAGAGCTTAGGCAGCGTGTCCGTGATTTGCTCAGACAAAACCGGCACGTTGACACAAAACAAAATGACACCGCAGAAGCTCTATGCAGATGGACAAATCATCGAAAAAGAACAGATGAACCTCTCTCATCCGGTGCAGCAGCAGCTGCTTCAATCTGCCTTGCTGGTCAATGATGCAACACATGATGAACAGACGGGCATTTCTATCGGTGACCCGACAGAAGTCGCTCTCGTCATGCTGGGCGAACACGCTGGTATCGCAGAAGAAGAGTACCGCGCGCAATATCCGAGATGGAGTGAGTTGGCATTTGATTCGGATCGAAAGCGCATGAGCACCCTGCACGAGATTGACGGTGCACCGATCCTATTCACCAAAGGCGCCATGGACGGCCTGCTCGATCGGTCCACACATCTTTTGACAAGTAACGGTTGTGTTGCGTTGACGTCAGAACGGAGACAAGAGCTGGAACGTGTCAATCGAGAGCTGTCGGAACAAGGCCTGCGCGTCCTGGCGTTTGCTTATCGGGAATTGGATGAGATTCGTCCGCTGTCTTTAGAGGATGAATGCAGCTTTATCTTTCTTGGCTTGATTTCCATGATGGATCCGCCGCGCCCGGAGGCGATACAAGCGGTGGAGGACGCCAAGCGCGGCGGTATCAAAACCGTCATGATTACCGGAGACCATAAAATTACTGCGACGGCGATAGCACGCCAATTGGGTATTTTTGCAGAAGATGATATGGCAGTATCAGGCGTTGAGCTGGAGCAGATGGGTGAGAACGAGTTGAAAGAACGACTGCCGCATATTTCCGTCTATGCTCGTGTGTCGCCGGAGCATAAAATACGCATTGTTCGTGCATGGCAGCAGCGCGGCGCCATTGTTTCGATGACCGGCGATGGCGTCAACGATGCACCGGCGCTCAAACAGGCGGATATTGGCGTGGCGATGGGCATCACGGGCACAGAAGTCAGCAAGGATGCCGCATCTATGATTTTGACAGATGACAATTTTGCAACGATTGTCAAAGCGGTAGTCAATGGCAGAAGTGTCTATGAGAACATTCGGAATGCCATTCGATTTTTGCTGTCCGGCAATGCCGCGGGCATTTTCTGCGTGTTATATGCGTCTTTGCTGGCGTTGCCGGTGCCGTTTGAACCGGTGCATTTGCTGTTCATCAATTTGCTCACGGATTCTCTTCCGGCAATTGCCATCGGCATGGAACCGGCACGCCGTGGCTTGCTTGACCGTGCACCGCGTAATCCAAACGAACCGCTGCTCAATCGGTCGCTCATTGGAATAATCAGCTGGCAGGGCTTGCTTATCGCCGTAGCGACCATGGCGGCGTTTTATTTGGGGTATCAGCAAAATGCGGCACTGGCGTCTACCATGGCGTTTTCGACTTTGACGTTGGCACGCCTGTTTCATGGCTTTAACTGCCGCGGTGAGGCATCAATCTTTCGACTCAAATTTTCTACTAACCCGTATTCCAATTGGGCTTTCTTGGCTGGACTGTTTTTGCTGCTCGCGGTTTTGTTTGTTCCGGGACTCAATCAGTTGTTTTTGGTTTCTCCGCAATTTGGCTTGTGCCAGCTGGCGGAAATTGCCGGTTTGGCATTTGTGCCGACGTTCCTCATTCAAATCGGAAAATTGCTTACAGAAGCGAGAAAACATGCATAGAAAAAAGCGTGATGCCGATTGTTTCGGTATCACGCTTTTCGCGTCATATTAACGGTGTTCTTTTTGCATCATGCCAAATGCAATGCACAGCAATAGGCTGGATACCCAGATTGCCCGCAGACCGATATGCAGAGAGCAGATACCGCCTGCACCTGCGCCGATGGCAAAGACACAGATGATGCCGTAATAATGCAAGGCTTTGCGCAGAGCTTCCGGCTGCTTATCGCGCAGGTATATGGATAAGCTCTCTGTGCCGCTGCGCAGATTGCCGATACACATTGTGCTGGCGTAACCGTAGCCGCGTACCTTGCGGAAGGTCTGTACCTGCATGGAGCAGGCAAACGACACGAGGGCGGTGGCAATGATGTTGTACTGGGTAGGAATAAAACCGACGACAAGCAGTAACATCAATTCAATGGCTACGACGATTTGCCGCCAGTGCAGCTTGGTGTACGTTTTGTATCGGTGGCCGATTTGCTCCGCGACAAAGACGCCAAGGGCAAAGGCGAAAAGAGGAAACAGGTAATGCAGAGCGGTTGCCCAGTCGCCTTCCATCAAATGCTGGCTCATCAAGACAATATTGCCGGTCTGTGCATTGGAGAAAACCTCATCGCGCACATTGTATGTATACGCGTCCTGAAAACCACCGGACAGTGCCAGGATGGCGCTGAGCAAAAAGGTTTCCGACGTTTGAAACTGTGCTTCTAGATGATTCATATGTTCACCCGATTTCATTTGGAAATTTTACCGTTTCACATTATACAAGATACACATAAAAAAATCAAACGAAAAAATCTTGCAATTTCTTTTTATGCCATTTACAATAGGCAAAGAAAGAAGGGAAAATTACCATGTATTTTGAAGAAATTCAAGTCGGAGACTATCGAACCATTCCGGAAACACCGGTTTGTCATGATGACATGCTGAACTTTTCACAGACATATAATCCGCATCCAGTTCATGTCGATGAGGAATTTGCAAAAACGACACGTGCCGGTAAAATTCTGGCATCCGGTGTCTATACATTTCTGCTCGGATGGGCACACTATGTGATGCAGGATTTCGGAGGCACGGAGACACTAGCTGGCACGGAAATTCGGATGCAGTTTTTTGCGCCGGTATTTGCGGGAGATACGCTGCACGGCAAGGCGTTTGTTGCGGATGCGCAGGTGCGCAATCCGTATAACGGCTCGATTGATGTACAGGTGGATCTGTATAATCAGCACGAGGAACTGGTGCTGCGCAGCCACAGCAGCGAGATTGTGAAGCGGAAAAGTCCGGCTGCGAATCTTCATGCCGTATGAAAACGGAGCAATCAGGGCTGTTATGGCGTCTGGCAATTCCCGTGATGATTGCCATGCTGATTCAGTCAATTTATAATATTGCAGACAGCTATTTTATCGGAAAATCGTCGTTGGAAAGCCTTACGGCACTGTCTATTATTTTTCCGATTCAGCTGCTCATGCAGGCACTGTCTACGGGAACAGGCGTCGGTATGAATCTTTTGATTTCCCGCATGGACGGCGAAGGCAGCCGCGGCACAGAGTCGGACTCAATCTGATTCTCAAGATGTTTTCTGAGGATGCCGTTACGGTACTCGGCATTTACTATAAATTGCAGACCTTTTTCTTTATTCCCTTGCTCGGCTTACAGCAGACCATTGCTCCGATTATCAGCTACCATTATGGTGCGGCACAGTTGGACAAAGCGAAGGAAACGCTGTACGCTGCACTAAAATTTTCAGTTGTCATTATGGCGGTGGGTACAGTGATTTTTTGGCTGTTTCCGGCGCAGCTGTTATCCGTTTTTTCGACAGATGCGGGCATTCTGGACATTGGCTGTTTGGCATTGCGCATCATCGCTGTCAGCTTTTTGCCGGCAGCAGTTACGCTCATTGTCACTGTATTCTTTCAAGGCGTCAACCGTCCCAAGACCAGCGTTTGGATGACCATTTGGCGGCAGATTTTTCTGTTTGTGCCGCTCGCGTGGCTGTTCCATTATTGGGGATTGGCTGACCTTTCCATGCACGGAATGCATTGTCGCAGGAATGGGGATTGTATGGTATCGCAGCTGGAGCCGCCATGCTTGTGATAGGAAGGAGCTTTCATGTCACCAGAATTCATCAAACGACTAACCGAGCATACACCGTCGCTGATTGGCTTAGAGCAATGCCGACAGGCATCTGTCATGATTCCACTAATTGAAACGCGAGACGGACTGCAAATCGTACTGGAACAGCGCTCCTCCAAGCTCAAACATCAACCGAGGGATATTTGCCTGCCGGGCGGCGCCATAGAGTCAGGTGAGACGCCACAGCAGGCAGCGGTTCGGGAAGCCTGCGAAGAGCTTTTGATACAGCCGGAGCAGATAGAAATTTTGGGTCTGATGGATGTTTTGCACACAAACACGCTGGTGCTGTATCCGTATGCAGCCAAGCTGTCTGCGTATGCTATGACATATAGCCCGGCAGAAGTGGAACGCGTGTTCTGCGTGCCGCTGTCGTTTTTTCAGACACAAGAGCCGGAGCAATATCGCATCACCTTGCCGGTACACCCGCCGGAGAATTTTCCTTTGTCGCGCATTGTGGGCGGTGAAAACTATCAGTGGCGGGAACGCCGAGAGGACATTCTGTTTTATCAATATCAGGATTGGACCATTTGGGGCATTGCCGCAAAGATTTTACAGTCATTTGCACAGATAACAAAGTGAGGAGATCATGGGACGGCGAAGAGAATTAGCGAAAAACACAGCCATTTTGACCGTTGGCAAGGTGTGCACGCAGTGCATCAATTTTTTGCTGCTGCCTTTTTATACGGCGATGCTGTCAACGGGAGCATATGGAACCTTTGACTTAATGCTCACATATTCGATGCTTTTGCTGCCGCTTGTCAGCTGGCAGCTCAGTCAGGGTCTGTTTCGCTTTATGTTGGATGACCGAAGCAATACCCAGCGACATCGGGTGCTGTTTTCCACGCTGCTGTTTTTCAGTGCCGTTCAGTGCATTGGATATGTTGGTTTATTTGCACTCATTCAACCGATTTTGCATATTGAACATGCCTATTTTTTGATTGCATATGTTATTTTGCAGGTGTTTAACGCCATGCTTATGCAGTTCGTGCGCGGTTTGGGAAAAAGCGTGGTATACACGATTGCCTCGTTTATCGCGGCGACTGCGACGGCACTGTTCAATGTCATTGCGCTGGCGCTTCTGCACTGGGGATTGACCGGACTGTTTATTTCCACTCTCTTCGCGCAGATCTTAACGTTAGCATATCTCATTGCGGCATCTGATTGCAGACGGTATCTTTCTGTTCGATGCATCAGACCGGCAGTATTTCGAGAGATCGGCGTGTATTCCATTCCGTTGGTACCCAATAATTTGGCATGGTGGGTGGTCAACGCTTCGGATCGAACCATTGTCTCGTATTTCCTTGGTGCGGCGGCAAACGGTGTTTATTCCATTGCCAATAAATTTTCCAATGTCTTTGTCAATTTTTATAATATTTTAAATTTATCTTGGTCGGAAACGGTATCGCTGCATTATATGGATGCAGACCGCGATGAATTTTTGACAGAGACCATGAATGCCATGTTTCAGCTGTTCGCTGCGGGGTGCTTTGGTATGGTTGCCTGTATGCCGTTTTTCTTTCCGGTATTCATTGATGCCAAGTATCATGACGCGTATCCGCAGATTTTAATTTTGCTGTATGCAATGCTGTTTCGCGTGCTGGTTGGATTGTACAGCTGTATTTATGTCGCGCAGAAAAATGCGAAAAAGATTGCGCAGACGTCTATTTCGGCGGCAGTTATCAATATCACCGTAGATCTGCTGCTCATTCAGAAGATTCATATTTTTGCGGCATCGCTCTCCACGCTGGCGGCATTTTTGCTTTTGTTTTTTGTTCGGTACATCGATGTCAATCGGACGGTACGGATGAAGCTCAAACGTTCGGTTGTCATTGGCTGTTTGTTGATGGGCGGCTGTCTTATCTATACATACTACTGTGGCAATCGTCTGATTCAGGCGGGAGCGTTGGTTGTCACTGTGATCTATGCGATAGTAACCAATTGGGACATGCTGCGCATGGGCATTCGATTGGTTCGTTCTAAATTACATAGCAAGTGATAAAAGAAGCGCTGGATGATAGCATCCAGCGCTTTTGTCATGAGAAAAAGTTAAGCGGTTCGTTTCCAAACATACACGGCGAGATACGGCGGCATGTTGTTGTGTGCACGGTCAAGACCGGCTCCGTTTTGAGCGAGGCTTGCGCTGTAGTTTTTCGTACTTGTTGTGACATAATCCGGTTTGACGAGACAAGTTCCGGCGGCGGGGACCCAACTGGAGGAAGAGTTATCGTTGTTAACATACATGGTATGCGTATGACTGGGGAGCTCCTGCGTGGTCAATTTGTGGGTTGCCTCACCGCCAGTGCTGCCACCGGTATAGGTGGTGCCTGCTGCAAGTAAAAATCGATCCTGAATGCGCTCCCAAGTACCGCCCCATGTGTCGTTCGGGTCAAATGCCGAGTCTGTTGCGTGATAAATGGTTCCGACGGGATAAAAAATATCCAAGATAGTTGCTTTGAGCGTTTCGGGAGTATATCTCTTATTAAGTGCGTCAGCGGTGTGCTGCGCGGATTCGGCAGCGGCTTGTGCGCGCTGCGCATTAGCACTCGCCTGTAGGATTTGATCCATCCATGGTCGGCTGGCGATTTTACAATCATCATCTGCCTGTTCGGACAGCGAGCCATAAACAATGGTACTCATCTGCTGCGATTTGACCAGCATATCATCGACATACCAGTTCAGCTCACACAATCCTGCACCGGATGTGCCGGTGTCAGAACAGCTGACGCGCCAAGTTACCATGGCGCCGTCTTGTTCTATGACGACCGGATGCATCGAGCCTTTTGCCGGTTGAAACAACAGGGCTGCATTGCCGTTTCCATAGGTTTCCAGATACGATGTGCAGTCAAAACGGATCACAGTATGATTTTCGCCGCATCTGCCCAGCTTGATGCTGTTGGGCAGGTGCGTCATGTCAATCGTTAAAATGGTATTCATTGACGTCACCTCCAGTTTTTTATAATAGGAGCAGAGAGAAAACAGTCAACGTTCATTTCTTGCACGCCTGTGGAAAACGCTGGAAGTTTGACAGTTCGACAAATTTCAGCTATAATTCACAACAGTTTCTAAGAAAATCAAGGAAGTATGATCTATGTATGATTATTTAGTTGTCGGCGCCGGATTGTACGGTGCTGTGTTTGCACATGAAGCCAAGAAAGCGGGAAAATCCGTTCTGGTTATAGATAAGCGTCCGCATGTGGCGGGAAATGTCTATACAGAAAAAATTGAGGGCATTCATGTACATCAGTATGGTGCACATATTTTTCACACGAACAACAAAGTGGTATGGGAATATATTACGCAGTTTGCAGATTTTAATCGGTTCACCAACAGCCCAGTTGCCAATTATAAGGGCGAATTGTATTCGATGCCGTTTAACATGTACACGTTTAATAAAATGTGGGGCGTCGTGACACCGGAGCAGGCAAAGAAGAAAATCGACGAACAACGCGCGGAAATTCAAGGCGAGCCGAAGAATTTGGAAGAGCAAGCCATTTCTCTGGTGGGACGCGACATCTTTGAAAAACTGGTCAAAGGATACACAGAAAAGCAGTGGGGACGTGACTGCAAAGAATTGCCTGCCTTTATCATCAAACGGCTTCCGGTTCGTTTGACATTTGACAACAATTATTTTAACGCCTTGTATCAGGGAATTCCGATTGGCGGATACACCAAGCTGGTAGAACATCTGCTGGATGGCGTGGAAGTACGGCTCAATACCGACTATCTCGAAAATAAAGCGTCATACGATGCATTGGCTCGCAAGGTAGTATACACCGGTCCAATTGATGCGTATTTTGATTTTCAATTGGGAAATCTGGAATATCGCAGTGTTCGATTTGAGACGGAAGTATTGGATATTCCTAATTTTCAAGGCAACGCAGCAGTGAACTATACCGACCGAGAGACGCCGTGGACACGTATTATTGAGCACAAATGGTTTGAATTCGGCAAGGACGAAAACGGCAAAGATTTGCCCAAAACAGTAATCAGCCGAGAGTATTCTTCGGAATGGAAACCGGGAGACGAACCGTACTATCCAGTCAATGATGAGAAAAACAGTGCGCGTTATCTGGCGTACAAGGCATTGGCAGAACGAGAGTCTCAGGTGATTTTCGGCGGCCGATTGGGCGAGTATAAATATTACGATATGGATCAGGTCATCGCAGCGGCACTGGAAATGAGCAGACGGGAATTGGCTTAAATTACAAGCAAAACAGATAAAAGCAGCTTTTCTAAACAAGAAAAGCTGCTTTTTGTGCGTTATAAAATTATTTTTCTGTTTCCATATTTTGCGGAAGAATCAGATTCAGAATGATGGCAACCACAAAGACAACAGCGACACAGTTCTGTGCAAAGACCGTCTGAATGATTTGCGGGAAGATGGCAAACAGATCCGTGCACTGGGTAAAGCCAAGACCGATGCTGAGCGAGAGTGCCGCAATCACGGTATTGCGCTGCGAGAAACCGCATTTGCTTATCATCTGCAAGCCGCTGACGACAATGGTGCCGAACATCATAATGGTACAGCCGCCGAGCACAGCATCCGGAAGTGTTGCGAGCAGGGCACCGAACATCGGAAATACACCAGCAAGAATCATAATCACTGCGCCGGTTGCAATGGTGAATCGATTGACCACCTTGGTCATTGCAACCAGACCAACGTTCTGGCTAAAGGAAGTAATCGGCAGACAGCCAAATATAGAGGATAGCGAGCTGATAAAACCATCACAGGCGATAGAACCGGAAGTTTCTTTTTCTGTGACATCGCGTCCTAAACCAGAAGCGGCGAGCGCAGAAGTATCGCCGATTGTCTCAGTCGCAGAAACCAAGAAAATCAATACAACAGAAACGATGGCATCCAGACGGAACTCCATATGGAACGGCATGAGACGTGGAACTGCGATGATAGACGTTCCTGCCAATGAAGAAAAGTCCACCATGTGCATACAGATTGCAAGAATATAGCCGACAATCAATCCGAACAGCACAGAGAGCTGCTTCCAGAAGGACTTGGCAAATACATGGAATAGGATACAACAAACCAGTGTCACAACACCGAGAATCCAGTTTTCCACAGAGCCAAAGTTTTCGCTGCCGGAACCGCCGCCAAAGGAAGTTGCGCCGACACTGAGCAGAGAAAAACCAATGGCTGTTACCACGCTGGCGGAAACAATCGGAGAGATCAGTTTGATCCAATACTTAGCAAATAGACCGAGCACGCCTTCAATCATGCCGCCGATAAGAACGGCTCCCATAATGGCACCGTATCCGTACTGTGCGCCGACAAAGCTCAAAATGGAGACAAAGGTAAAGCTGATACCCATGACGATGGGCAGACCAGAACCGATTTTGCCAAACAACGGAAACAACTGAACCAGTGTACCGATACCGGCAATCAACATCGCACTTTGGATGAGCAGAGCGGTTTCCTTGCTGTTAAGACCGCAGGCACCGCCAACGATTAAAATCGGAGCGATGTTGGAGACGAACATGGCCAAAATATGCTGCAAGCCAAAAGGAATGGCGTTGAGCAGTGGGACTTTGCCGTCTAAGGTATAAATATGATTGACGGAAGCGGATGATCCGACTTCCGTCGCTTTTGTTGTTGACTGCATGAAAACTCCTTACTGTTCACGGAACTGAATCGTGCCATTTGCAGCGTCCATGCCGTCTACAATTGCCAGAGACTCCAACTGATAACCAAAGTTGCGAATGATGCGGCCGCCCTGCTGGAAGCCCTTTTCAATAGCAATGCCGATGCCCTCTACTGTGCCGCCTGCCTGTGCAACAATGGACAGCAGACCCTGTAAAGCACAGCCGTTTGCAAGAAAATCGTCGATAATCAGCACGTGATCGTCTTCATGCAGGAACTTCTTGGATACAATTACCTGATTCTTGCACTTATGCGTAAAGGATTCAACCTCTGCCACGTAAACGTCACCATCAATGTTGATGCTCTGAGACTTCTTGGCAAAGACAACCGGAACATGGAAATGGCTTGCTACGATACAGGCGATGCCGATGCCGGAGGCCTCAATGGTGAGAATCTTGTTGATTGGCTTGTCCGCAAAGCGGCGCTTAAATTCCTCGCCCATCTGGTTGAACAGATCAATATCCATCTGATGGTTCAGAAAGCTGTCAACCTTCAGAATGTTTCCTTCTTTTACAATACCGTCTGCTACGATACGCTCTTCCAAAAAATTCATAATGATCCTTCCTTTATTTGTATTCAATAGGATATACACTTCAGTGTACCAAAAAAATCGACAAATATATACTGGTATTATATCAGAAAAACCATGAAATGCATACAATTCTTTTGCATTTTTTTACAGAGGGATGAATGGGATTTTTTGCTTCTATAAGTCGAAAACTATCGAATATAAAGAAGTTTTAGACTTTCATTTCCAAAACTCTTTACTTTCTTGGGGCTTTGGGTATAATAGAATCAAGAAATTCGGGAGGTGCGTTATGATCGAATTGATTAATCGACCCCAATATCTGAATCAGCTGATTCAAAACAAAGATGTGGATTTGGTGAAAATTGTCACCGGCATCCGACGCTGCGGAAAATCGTCCTTGCTGGATTTGTTCCATCAGTATCTGTTGAAGCAAGGTGTGCCGGATTCTCATATTATCCACATGAACCTGGAGTCTTTGCGCTATCGTGACTTGACCGATTATCTTTCCTTTTATGACTATGTCAGCAAACAGATTGCTGAGAAAGGAAAAACCTATCTTATTTTTGATGAGCTGCAGACAGTGGAGCATTGGGAAAAAGCAATTGAGTCGTTCCGTTTGGATTTTGATGTAGACATCTATATCACAGGCTTCAATGCTTACCTGTTGTCCACGGAATTTTCCACGCTGCTCTCCGGCAGGTATGTAGAAATACGGATGCTGCCGCTGTCATTTAAGGAATTTCTGGACTTTTACGAATTTGCAGCCGATGTGACTATGGATGAAAAATTTCAGAAGTATCTCCAATTCGGCGGGATGCCTATTTTGCGAGAATATAAGTTCAACGAAGCCAGAAGCAATCAGGCATTGGAAGGCATCTATTCTACTGTAGTACTTCGGGATATTTTGCAGCGCAACAGCGGAGCAGACCAAGCAATGCTTCAGAAAATCATGCTGTTTCTGTGCTCCAACATCGGCAGTATCACTTCCCCGAACAGCGTCGGAAATGTGCTTTCTAACGAGGGAGATATTCGTACCGGAAAGCAGAGAAATATCGCGGGGAAAACGGTGGACAAATATATTTCTATGCTGTGCAATGCATTTGTATTCTTCTCTGTCGGTCGGTACGATGTAAAGGGCAAGCAGCTTTTGAAAACGCTGGGCAAAAACTATATCATTGATATGGGCTTTCGCAATATGCTGTTAGGCTATCGAGATGCTGACCGCGGACATATTATTGAGAATATCGTATTTCTGGAACTTCTCCGCCGTGACTATCGGGTGTATATCGGAAAGGTTGGAGAAACAGAGGTTGATTTCGTTGCGGAAAAGCCAAATGACAAGATATATATTCAAGTGACGGAGAGCATGCAGTCATCGGAGACCCGTGAACGGGAGCTTCGTCCGTTGCGCTTGATTCCAGACAACTATGAAAAAATCGTGTTGTCTATGGACCGCAGCTTTATCAATTCCTATGATGGCATCAAGTCGGAAAATCTCATAGATTGGCTGCTCAGCGAATAAGCATTGCATTGCAGAAAGGAAATTTCAAATGATTAAAATACTTTTCGTCTGCCACGGCAACATCTGCCGCAGTCCGATGGCGGAGTTTGTTATGAAAGACATGGTACAAGCGGCAGGGCTGCAGGACAAGATTTATGTTGAATCTGCGGCGACAAGTACAGAAGAAATCGGCAATCCGGTATATCCGTCTGCACGGAGAAAATTGGCGGAGCACGGCATCAGCTGTGCGGGAAAAACGGCGCGCCAGTTAAGGCGGCAGGATTATGAAGCATTTGATTTGCAAATTGGCATGGATCATGCCAATTTGCGCAACATGCGCCGGATATGCGGCGGGGATGAAGAAAACAAAATTCATGCGATGATGGATTACACCAATCGTCCGGGAGAGGTGGCTGACCCGTGGTATACCGGCAACTTTGAAGATACCTGGCGCGATGTTAATGAGGGCTGCCGTGGATTGCTGGAACAGTTAAAACGGGAGGAATTATAAATGCTGGATATGGAAAAACTCAAGAATCATTCGGTTGTTTATGATTTGCAGGAAGAAAAAGAAATCTTGTGGATCAATCCAGATCAGGTTCCGTTTGCACAAGCACAGCTGGCATTGACAATGGCGGATATTGATGACGCAGAGCAGCGATTGCTGCGATTTGCACCGCTTATCATGAAACATTTTCCGGAGACGATCCCGGCGCAGGGGATCATTGAATCCCCGCTGGTTCGCATTCCGGACATGCAGCGTGTTTTACAAGAAAAAGAACAGATGCAGATAGACGGAACGTTGCTGTTAAAGCAAGACAGTGATTTGGCAATTGCGGGTTCCGTCAAGGCACGCGGCGGTATCTATGAAGTGCTCAAGCATACAGAGGATCTGGCATTACAGCATGGATTGCTCAGCGAACAGGATGTACAGAACGGCAATGCACAGGCCTATGAGGCTTTGGCAGATCGAAAAGCATTCTTTCATCAGTATACCGTGCAAGTCGGTTCTACAGGAAATCTGGGTCTGAGCATTGGCATCATGAGTGCGGTTATCGGTTATCAAACAGTGGTACATATGTCTGCCGATGCGCGGCAATGGAAAAAAGATCTGTTGCGCCGATATGGAGTCACGGTAAAAGAATATGAAAGCGACTATTCCAATGCGGTGAAGCAGGGAAGATCACTGTCTGATGCCAATCCAAACAGCTATTTTGTAGATGATGAAAATTCCAAAAATCTGTTTTTGGGATATGCAGTGGCGGCAAAACGGCTGAAAAAGCAGTTGGAAACGATGGGACTTATGCCGGATGAACAGCATCCGCTGTTTGTATATTTGCCATGCGGTGTCGGCGGCGCGCCGGGTGGCATTACCTTTGGACTCAAACAGGTATTTGGCGATGCAGTGCATTGCTTCTTCGTCGAACCGACGCAAGCGCCATGTATGCTGCTCGGTATGGCAACGGGATTAAACAACAAAATTTGTGTCAAAGACATCGGACTGACTGGCTTGACGCACGCGGATGGTTTGGCTGTTGGACGTCCATCGGGATTTGTCGGCAGTGTGATGAAGCCGATTCTCAGCGGTGCCTGCACGGTGGCAGATTATCGCCTGTATGACTATATGAGAGAATTAAACGATACAGAGAATATCTTTATTGAACCGAGCTCATGTGCGGCGTTTGCAGGACTGCGATATTTTTCGCAGCCAGCTATGCAAAAGTATCTCGAGCGACATAACCTGACACAGCAGATGCCGCAGGCGATTCACATCGCATGGGCAACCGGCGGCAGACTGGTTCCGGAAGAGATTCGAGAACAGTATACACAGACGCATTTATAAAAAATGCGCAAAATACAAAAAATCTCCCTTTTCAATAAAAGGGAGATTTTTCTGTATACAGTGAGAATTAAATGCGCTTACCGAGCTTTTCGCTCCACTGCTCGCGGAATTCTGCAAAACGTCCTTCGTCAAGAGCCTTGCGGATTTCGACCATCAGGTTGTTGTAGAACCACAGGTTATGCATAACGGTCAGACGCTGGCCGAGCATTTCTCCCGACTTGAGCAGATGACGCACATAAGCGCGGCTATAGTTCTGGCAAACCGGACAATGGCAGTGCTCATCAATCGGCTTGTCATCCAGCTGATACTTGGCGTTGTTCAGGTTACGGATGCCATCCCACGTGAACAGGTGACCATGCCGTGCATTGCGGGTCGGCATAACGCAGTCAAAGAAGTCAACACCGCGCCAAACCGCTTCAATAATATTCGACGGTGTACCCACGCCCATCAAATACCGCGGCTTGTTTTCCGGTGCATAAGGAACGACTTCATCCAGAATATGATACATCGTTTCTGTCGATTCGCCGACAGCCAAACCGCCGATAGCGTAGCCGTCCAAATCCAATTCTGCAATCGCCTTCATATGGGCAACGCGCAGATCGTCATAGGTACCGCCCTGATTGATGCCGAACAGCATCTGCTTCGGGTTAACTGTGGTCGGCAGGCTGTTTAAGCGAGCCATTTCTGCTTTGCAGCGATGCAGCCAGCGAGTGGTGCGCTCACAAGATGCCTTGACATATTCATACGGAGACGGATTTTCACAGCACTCATCAAATGCCATGGCAATATCCGAACCGAGATTGGACTGAATCTGCATACTCTCTTCTGGACCCATGAAAATCTTGCGTCCATCGACATGAGAAGAGAAGTATACGCCTTCCTCCTTGATTTTGCGCAGGGAAGAAAGGGAGAATACCTGAAATCCGCCGCTGTCAGTCAGAATCGGGCCATCCCAATTCATAAACTTATGCAGACCGCCCATCGCGCGAACGACCTGATCGCCCGGACGGATATGCAGATGATAGGTGTTGGACAATTCGATCTGGCAGCCGAGATCTTTTAAATCCTTGGCGGAAACGGCGCCTTTAATAGCACCCTGTGTGCCGACGTTCTGAAATACCGGTGTCTGTACGGTGCCGTGTGCGCAGGTGAATTCACCGCGGCGGGCGCGGCCTTCTGTTTTGAGAATCTTAAACATGGTTGTCCTCCTTGTTGGTGTAAATCAGCATGGAGTCACCGAAGCTAAAGAACCGGTATTCCTCCTGAACAGCTACTTTATAGGTGCGCATAATCATGTCGCGCGATGCGAAAGCAGAAATCAGCATCATCAATGTGCTTTCCGGCAAATGGAAATTGGTCACAAGGCAATCGACAGCCTTGAAGCGGTAGCCCGGATAAATAAAGATATTTGTCCAGCCGGAGCACGGGCGGACAGAGCCATCTTCTGCGGCAATGGTCTCCAGTGTGCGGGTTGCCGTTGTGCCGACAGCAAAAATACGGCCGCCGTTTTTACGGGTATTGTTAATGATAGCTGCATTTTCCTCATCCAGCATATAGAATTCGGAATGCATCACGTGCTCAGAGACATCCTCGACCTTTACCGGACGGAAGGTGCCCAGACCCACGTGCAGCGTAACATACGCGATATTTACGCCCATCTCTTTGATTTGCTGAAGCAGCTCTGGCGTAAAGTGCAGACCAGCAGTTGGTGCTGCAGCAGAACCAGGGGTCTTGCTGTAGACGGTCTGATAGCGTTCTGGATCTTCCAGCTTTTCCTTAATATACGGCGGGAGCGGCATCATGCCTAGCTCCTCCAGAATTTCCAAGAAGATGCCCTCGTAATGAAAACGAATCAGACGATTGCCGCCATCCGGCAGAATGTCTTCAACGGTAGCAGTCAGCTTGCCTTCGCCAAAGCTCAGCTTGGCGCCGACACGGCATTTCTTGCCCGGGCGGGTCAAACATTCCCATACGCCATCGCCTTTATCCGTCAGCAGAACCAGCTCAATCGGATAACCGGTGTCTTCGCGGACACCCAACAGGCGTGCCGGAATGACGCGGGAGTTATTGAGTACCAGCGTATCGCCAGCACGTAAATACTCTGGCAGATTGTAAAAATGTCGATGCTCAATGGCACCGGTGTCCTTGTTCAGTGCCAGCATACGAGAGGAATCTCGCTTGTCAAGCGGTGTCTGTGCAATCAACCGCTCTGGCAGATCGTAATAAAAATCACTTGTTTTCATAATTTTCGGCGCGAATACAGCGCACCAGCCTCCTTATCCCCATGCAGCAGGTTACTCCTGCTCGGAATGATACGAATAACATCATAGCGGATAGGGGAGAGAAAATCAAGGGCAATAGCGCACAAAAAGAATGGATACATCGCCTAAGCCCTCTCTGTCGCTGCGCGACATTTCTCCCAAGGGGAGAGATGAGTTTGGATGGTGCGTCAGGGTAAATAACTCGCACCGGCTTCTTGGCTCTCCCTCCGGGAGAGCTGGCATTTGCGTCAGCAAATGACTGAGAGGGCTGGTGGGCAGAAAATTCACAATCCAGACAATTTTGCATACAAAAACAGAACCGCTCAGAGAGCGATTCTGCTTTTAGTAACAAGAATTTAGTTAATCCCAGTCTAAGAGATTATCATTAATGATTCTTTCAACCATGTCATCATCAGAACCATATGTTAAACGCATATCATCTGCAAAATCATGCGCTTTTTCGATTAATCTCCGTTTATCTTCAGATGATTTAGCATTGCTGATTTTACGACAAAGCTTATCTGCGCGTTCAGATAGTCTGTAGTATGCTGGACTTCCATTTTCCAATCCCATAGTAATGTCCTCCTAACAAATATCACGCTTGTTGTTACGATTCTATTGACCGGGAGTTGCTGTATACGGGGCAACTCTTTTGTGGGTGACAGATGCATCTGTACTTGTTAAGGACATTATAAACTTAGTAGATTGTGTTTGTCAAGTATAAAATTGTTTACACTAAGCCTAGGAGGCTTAGTTATGGAAAATAAGAAAACAATAAACATAGAGGTAGGACATCGCATACAATTGTCACGCGAAAAAGCAGGATACACACAAGAGCAATTCGCAGAACTTTTGGATGTGGGAGTACAACATATATCAAGAGTAGAGCGCGGGGCGGTCGGCATTTCCCTGACGGCGCTCAAAAAGACCTGTGAGATTTTAGGCGTCTCCGCGGATTATCTGCTGCTCGGCGGGAGCGCGTCGGAGGACAGCAATGTGTTATTGCAGCAGCTGCGCGAGCTTCCGGTTGAACAGGGCGTGCTGGTCGAGCGTGGCATTTCGCAGATGCTGTCTGCGCTGGAGCTTGCCAACGACAAAAGGGAGTGACGTGGTTTGCGGGCTTGCTGTTTGCGGAAAGACACTTGTTCATCGGGAAAAAACAAAACCGCACGAAAGAAGCATAGGAAAATCCTGTCGTTTTGTGCGCTTTCCTCATCAAATCGCCTTGACAAAGCAAATTGTCCCGTGCTAAAATGAAAAAAGCATAAATTGTCTAGTACGATTGAGGCGCGGCCGACATAAGTATGGTTCAAGAGAAGGCGAATCCTTCTGTGAAAGGGCTGGAAAGGGGAAGGCCGCCGAAGAGGATGCCAGATTCGCGGGTATCTGTCTGGACGGGCACGAGAACATCTGTCCGGCTGTCACCGGTTCGCCCGTGATGCGCTATCGCTACTTTGCGCTGCTGCAAGGCAGTGAGCCATTTCGCATCATCGGCCGGTTTTTCACCGACCGATTTTTTATTGCAAACAGGAGAATATCGGGGACAGCTTGTGCTTTGATTGGTATATGTCATTTTGAGCAATTGCTTTTCAGGAGGAAATAACAACGATGAAGAATTACAAAGTCGGCATTATCGGCGCAACTGGCATGGTTGGTCAGCGCTTTGTGACCCTGCTCGCAAATCACCCGTGGTTTACCATTACCGCTCTGGCTGCAAGCGGACGCAACAAGGGAAAGACCTACGCAGAGGCTGTAGAGGGCCGCTGGAAGATGACCACGTCGATGCCGGAGAGCGTAAAGGACATGGTTCTGTACGACGCAGAGAACGACGCGGAAGAGTTCGCTTCCAAGGTTGACTTCACCTTCTGCGCAGTAAACATGAAGAAGGACGTCATCCGTGCTCTCGAAGAGAAGTACGCAAAGCTGGAGTGCCCAGTAGTATCCAACAACAGCGCACACCGCTTCACCAAGGACGTTCCGATGATTATTCCGGAAGTCAATGCTGAGCATGTCAAGATCATTCCGGCACAGCGCAAGCGTCTGGGCACCAAGCGCGGTTTCATCGCTGTTAAGTCTAACTGCTCTATCCAGTCCTATGTTCCGGCACTGACCGCTCTGCAGCAGTTTGGTATTGAGAAGGTTGCCGTTTGCACCTATCAGGCAATTTCCGGCGCTGGCAAGACCTTTGAGACCTGGCCGGAGATGGTTGACAATGTCATTCCGTACATCGGCGGCGAGGAAGAGAAGTCCGAGAAGGAGCCGATGAAGGTTTGGGGCTCTGTACAGGGCGACGAGATCGTAGCTGCTTCCGAGCCGGTGATCTCCGCACAGTGCCTGCGCGTACCGGTAAGCGATGGCCACACCGCTGCTGCTTTCGTGAAGTTCAAGAACAAGCCGACCAAGGAGCAAATTCTGGAAGCTTGGGCAAACTACAGCGGTCGTGCACAGGAGCTGAACCTGCCGAGCGCACCGAAGCAGTTCCTGCATTACTTTGAAGAGGATGACCGTCCGCAGGCTCGCCTGGATCGCAATCTGGAAGGCGGCATGGCTGTTTCTATCGGCCGTCTGCGCGATGACGTGATCTTTGATTATCGTTTTGTCAGCCTGTCCCATAACACGCTGCGCGGTGCTGCTGGCGGTGCTGTTGAGCTGGCAGAGCTGCTGTGTGCTGAGGGCTACATGGACTAATTCGTCTCTATTCTGAGACAGAGATATATGGTTTGATTGGAGGGAAAACCTATGAAGAAGCCGATTTTTACCGGCGCTAACGTTGCTATTGTGACTCCTATGACGGAGACCGGTGTTAATTATCCGGAATTCCGCCGCTTCATTGATGAACAGATCGCTCGTGGTATTGATTCCATTACCATCTGCGGCACGACGGGTGAAGGCTCGACCTTGACCGACAAGGAGCACAAGGAAGCCATTCAGTTCTGTATCGACCATGTCAATGGCCGTGTTCCGGTTATCGCAGGTACCGGTTCTAATGACACGAGATATGCCATTGAGCTGGGTAAGTTTGCATCGCAGGCAGGTGCAGATGGTTTGCTGACCGTTACCCCGTACTATAACAAGACCACCCAGCAGGGTCTGATTAAGCATTTCTATGCACTGGCTGATGCAACCCCGACTCCGATCGTTGTTTACAATGTACCGAGCCGTACTGGTATGACCATTAAGCCGGAGACCTATTTTGAACTGTCGAAGCATCCGAACATCAACGGTGCAAAGGAAGCATCCGGCGATTTCTCTCTGCTGGCAGAGGCAATGCGCCTATGCGGTGACAACCTGAACTTCTGGTCCGGCAACGATGATATGATCGTTCCGCTGATGGCTATGGGCGGCAAGGGTGTCATCTCCGTTCTGGCAAATGTCGCTCCAGATGTTGCACACAACATTGCACAGCTGTGCCTGGATGGCAAGTATGCAGAAGCACGGGAAATGCAGATCAAGTATCTGGATCTGATTAACGCTCTGTTCGTAGAGGTTAACCCGATTCCGGTTAAGATGGCAGTCCGTATGCTGGGCTGGGATGTCGGTGAGCTGCGTATGCCGCTGTGCGACATGAGCGCAGAGCATACAGAGATCCTGCGCAAGGCAATGACCGAAGCAGGCTATGCACCGGTAAAGTAAGGAGATAAAAAAGGATGTTGAAAATCGGACTTTGCGGCTGCAATGGCCGCATGGGCAAGGTCATTACTGATATTGTCTCCAAGAAAGAAAACATGCAGATCGTAGCAGGCTTTGATGCCTATACGGAGAAGCTGGCAGATTATCCGGTCTATGCAGACCCGCACGAGTTTACCGGTGCCTGCGATGTCATCATTGATTTTTCCAACGTATCTTCGCTGGATATGCTGCTGGATTACTGCGTAAAGACCAAGACACCGGTTGTCTTTTGTACGACTGGCTATGATAAGGAGCAGCTGGCGAAAATTCGAGAAGCCTCTGCTGAAATTCCGGTGTTCCGCTCCGGCAATATGTCCATCGGTATCAATTTGATGATGGATTTGCTGCGCAAGGCGGCAACGGTTCTGGGTGATGGCTATGATGTGGAAATCACAGAGAAGCATCACAACCAGAAGCTGGATGCGCCGTCCGGCACGGCTTTGATGCTGGCTGACGCTGTCAGCGAAGCACTGCCGTATGATGCAGAGTATGTATATGACCGTCATGAGCGCCGCATGAAGCGTCCGCAGAATGAAATCGGTATTCATTCGGTACGCGGCGGCACCATTGTTGGCGAGCATGAAGTATTATTCGCTGGCCGTGATGAGCTGATTGAAATTCGTCACGTGGCACTGTCCCGTGAGGTATTTGCTGTCGGTGCTGTTGATGCCGCTGCATTCCTGGGTGCACAGAAGCAGCCGGGCATGTACGACATGTCGGATGTCATCGCCGCAAAGTAACCTATTCATTTGCATAGTAAAACCCCCTGCTGTTCCGATTTGTTTCGGAACAGCAGGGGGTAATTTTTTGCGAATGATTGGAAAAATCAGCAGATTAGTCGCGGATCTTGATATGAACCTCGCGCAGCTGATGCTCGGTAATCTCGCCCGGTGCGCCGCACATCAGATCCTGTGCGTTGCCGTTCATCGGGAATGCGATAACCTCGCGGATGTTCTCCTCGTTGCGCAGCAGCATAATCATGCGGTCAACGCCCGGTGCCATGCCTGCGTGCGGAGGTGCACCAAACTGGAAGGCGTTGTACAGAGCGCCGAACTTCTCCTTGAGATCTTCCTCGGTATAACCGGCAATCTCAAATGCCTTGACCATGATTTCCAGATCGTGGTTACGAACAGCACCGGAGGACAGCTCAACACCGTTGCAGACAATATCGTACTGATATGCCAGAATCTCGGTCGGATCCTTGGTGTTCAGTGCTTCCAGACCGCCCTGCGGCATGGAGAATGGGTTGTGCGTGAAGATAATCTTCTTTTCTTCCTCGTCAAACTCGAACATCGGGAAATCATTGACGAAACAGAAGCGATAAGCATTCTTTTCGATCAGATCCAGACGAGCACCCAGCTCATTGCGCAGCTGACCTGCGTAGTTTGCAGCCTTGCTCTCGCGGTCTGCGATAAAGAAGATGGTGTCGCCAGCTTCCAGACCAGCCAGTTCTGCGATTTCAGACTTCATATCGTCCGGAATGAATTTATCAATCGGTCCCTTGTAGGACATGTCGTCCTTTACCTGCAAGTAGCCCAGACCGCCCATACCGATGGACTGTGCATACTTCAGCAGCTTCTCATGGAAGCCCTTGGACATATTTGCGTGAACCTTGATGGCACGAACTGTCTTGCCGATAAACGGCTTGAAGGTACAGCGAGAGAAGAACTCAGACAGGTCGATGATGCGCAGCGGGTTGCGCAGATCCGGCTTGTCGGTACCGAATTCCAACATAGCCTGCTTGTAGCTGATAACTGGATACGGAGCGGCAGTGACAGCGGCACCCTCCGGTGCAAACTTCTCAAACGTAGCGGTCAGAACCTCTTCACCTGCACGGAAAACGTCTTCCTGCGTAGCAAAGCTCATCTCGAAGTCCAGCTGATAGAACTCACCAGGGGAACGATCGGCACGAGCATCCTCATCGCGGAAGCACGGAGCAATCTGGAAGTACTTGTCAAAGCCGGATACCATCAGCAGCTGCTTGTACTGCTGCGGAGCCTGCGGCAGCGCATAGAACTTGCCCTTGAACTTACGGGATGGAACCACGTAGTCACGTGCACCCTCCGGAGAAGAAGCGCACAGAATCGGGGTCTGGATTTCCAGGAATCCCATATCTGTCATCTTCTGACGCAGGAACGAAATGACCTGAGAACGGAATACAATGTTGTCCTTGACCTTCTTGTTGCGCAGGTCGAGGTAACGATACTTCAGACGAACATCCTCGCGGATTTCCTTAGAAGTCTGGATTTCAAACGGCAGCTGACGGTGTACCTTGCCCAGCATGGTCACGGTATGTGCCTCCAGCTCGATGGTGCCGGTCGGGATTTTCGGGTTGTAGGTTTCCTCGTCGCGGTGCTGAATCGGGCCTTCTACGGAGATGCAGTCCTCCTTGTTGATGCCCTTGAGCAGGGAAGTGTCGCGCATAACAACCTGCATGGTGCCGTACATGTCGCGCAGGTCGATGAACGATACGCCGCCGTGGTCACGGATGTTTTCTACCCAGCCTGCAATGCGCAGGGTAGAGCCGACATCCGCTTCCGTGATCGCATTCATTGTCTTGTTGCGATAAACATTGGATGTGTTCATGGTTTGAACTCCTTTCATAATATAGATTTTTCGGGAAATAAGCATAAAAAAACTGCTCGTCCCAAACAATTGGTTCAGGACGAACAGAGTATCTGTCCGCGGTACCACCTGATTTACCGGAATAGCCGGTCACTCAAGAGAGCCGTTTGTCGCACGGCAGGTCGGCGCACCTACTGATCGGAAACATTCCCGAAGGTTCAGATTGCGGCTGATAAAGTGTTCTTCGCGCTCATTCAATTCTGTGGAGTTCACACTGTCCTCCACTCACTGGAAGCGATAAAGAGCGTTACTTTTCTTCGTCATCGCCAATATTCCTCATTATTATATGGTATAACCCGGCAGATGTCAACCCGAATACCGTATCAAAAAGCACAGGACGTGCCATGTTGATTTGGGAATTTTGATGAGGTTGTGTGCTGCAAGTAGGTGAGCAAACTGAGCTGAGAGCTGTCAACGGGTGCACCAAAGCTGTTTAACTCGCAGAGAGAAATCGTTTTGTTTACGCCATGGTAATCGCTGCCGCCGCTGATAAGCAGATGATGCTTGCGCGCTTGCTGCAATAAAAAGTCGATTTCTTCCTGATTATAGCGGGAATAATAGCATTCTAAACCCTGTAAGCCGCATTGCAGCAGGATATCCAGCTGTTTGATGAATTCTTCCGGCATCAGATGGCGTTCGCCCTCGCCGCCGAGCGGATGCGCCCAAACGGCGGTTCCGCCTGCTGCGCGAATTGCCGCAATGGCTTTTGCCGCCTCTACTTTGTCGTTCGGGGTATGCAGGGTCAAATACTTGTCCATGACCTCTTGGATGGTTGTGCCATAACCGAGCGCAATCAGTGCTTTGGCGAGGTGCGGCTTTCCTACGCTGGTCATTTGATGAAAGGCGTCCTGCGTTTGTTTTGAAAAAACAATGCCGAATTTTTCTTTCAAATAGTCCAAGCGAAGCTGGAGCTTTTGCATCCGCTTGGCATGGCCTTCAATTAAGACATCTTGAAATGCCGGACAGCCTGCGTCGTAGCAGTAGCCGAGAATATGACACTTTTTATACGGAGTAAAGCAAGAGAACTCCACACCGGGGAAGAAGTGTAAACCGGACAAGTCTAAGGACTGAAGATGCAGGACACCGTCAATGGTGTCATGATCGGTCACAGAGAAATAGGTGATTTGATGATTGCGGATGTTTGTGAGCAATTGTTCCGCCGAATCGGAACCATCAGAATATATCGTATGAATGTGCAGGTCTGAACGAGCCAAAATCACTGCCTGCCTTTCTTATATTTTATGTGTCTAGTTAGTATAACACAAACAAAAAGCAATGTATAGAGACAGTTTTAGGAAAAGAAAAAAGCACAAAAACCGAAGTTTTTGTGCTTTTTATGGCGGAGAGTTAGGGATTTGAACCCTAGAACGGCTCATCACCGTTACACGATTTCCAGTCGTGCGCCTTCGACCACTCAGCCAACTCTCCATCAATATTTTGTTGTCTGCCTCTCAGCGACGAAAATTATTATACTGCGTGTACATGCAAAAGTCAAGCACTTTTTTGAATTTTTTTGTAAAAAGAGAAAAAGAAAAAGGCAGCAGCGAAATGGCTGCTGCCGAAAGGCTTTTATGCCTTGCAAATCAGATAGAAATAGTCACAAGCGGCACCGACTGCATTTGTCTGTACATTGACAACGCCGTGTACCTCTGTTTCCACTGCATTTGCCTTGCGGACTTCATTGCCGGTCCATTTGTTTTCCGTCCAATATGGGTCAACTGCGGTGATAGTAGAAGCATCACCGGATACCAGAGCAACGAAGTGACCGTTATCTGCGAACAGGCCGGTTGCACCGCCGGCAGCGCCGCTCGTATGAGCCAGTGCCATACCGCCTTCCGAGAGGCACTGCTGCAGCTCGTCCATGGAATTGGAATACTGATAGGTGAATCCGCCCCACTTGGCAGCAGCGGCGTCCAGCATCTTCAGCGGATCGGTACCGCCGTCATAACGGGCGCCGGATTCCGTTGCCAGTGCACACATGTTCTCAGAGGTGGCATCCGTGATGCCGCATAAGTTGCGCAGAATATTGGCAACGCTGACTGGGCAGCAGCCGGAAGTATATATTGTTGCACCTGCCGGACGACCGTCTTTGGTTGTGTACGCAATGTCCGGGTGATTGGTCTGCAAATCATAAATCGGTGTGGAAACCGGTGGTGCAGATTCTGCCGGTGTCGTGTCTGCATCTGTCTGTGCAGAATCGGCAGACTTTGCTGCCGGTGCAACATCGGTAGATACAGAGGCGTCAGCAGCGGAAACTGCAGCGGCGTCTGCGCCGGTCTGCTCGGTCAGAGAAGGGGCAGACGGATCCGTGGTTGTCTGGTTCGCGTAAATCTCATCCAGCTTGGACGGAGAAATCGCAGCCTGTGAAAATAAACTCTTATCTATGGAAATCGGCGATTCACCGGCTGCAAACGCAACAGCGACGGTAAGTGTGCCCAAAATACAGACGGAAGAAACAGTTCGGATCAATTTTTTAGATAAATCCGTTGTCATAAAGATCTCCTTTCAAAATAGAGATTACAAACATGAAATTGTTTTGTAATTAAATTGTAATTTATTTTATTCGAAAGTATAGGAGATGTCAAGAGAAAAATGGAAAAAACAAAGAAACTTCACGAAAATTTCACGGAAATCATAGGAAAATCGAGCAATTGCCGTGTTTTGACAAGTTTTGATGCCTAAAAAGATAAAACAAAAAAGACTCGAAGCGAACTTCAAGTCTTTTTTATGGCGGAGAGTTAGGGATTTGAACCCTAGAACGGCTCATCACCGTTACACGATTTCCAGTCGTGCGCCTTCGACCACTCAGCCAACTCTCCATATGGTTGCCGAAGAAGGATTCGAACCCTCACAAACAGAGTCAGAGTCTGTCGTGCTACCCTTACACAATTCGGCAATGTTTTTTGTTTTGTCATTTCTTGCGAACCAACGAATATTATTATACTCATGTTGGGGTAGAATGTCAAGAAAAAATCTAAAAAAATTTATGAAAAATTTGCACAAAAAAAGAGAAATTTTGATGAACCTGAGGATGGAAAAAGCATAAAAGACAGGGTATAATAAATCACGATACAAAATAAAGACAAAAAATCTATGTATGAATCTGTTTCGACGTTACTTTGGAGGAACTCATGGTAAGAAATGATTTAAGAAACATCGCAATCATCGCGCACGTTGACCACGGCAAGACGACGCTGGTTGACCAGATGCTGAAGCAGGGCGGTGCTTTCCGTGCCAATCAGGTAGTGGAAGACCGTGTCATGGACAGCAACGACCTGGAGCGTGAGCGTGGCATTACGATTCTGGCAAAGAATACTTCCGTACATTATAAAGATACGAAGATCAATATTGTAGATACTCCGGGTCATGCTGACTTCTCCGGCGAGGTCGAGCGTATCCTGAAGATGGTAGACGGCGTTATCCTGCTGGTCGATGCCTTTGAGGGCCCGATGCCGCAGACCCGTTTCGTTCTGGAGAAGGCGCTGGAGTTTGGTCATAAGATCATTATTGTTGTCAATAAGATTGACCGTCCGGACGCTCGTCTGGCAGATGTCGGCGATGAGGTTCTGGAACTGCTGCTGACACTGGACGCTTCGGATGAGCAGCTGGACAGCCCGATTCTGTACTGCTCTGGTCGTGACGGCACGGCAAGCCTGTCTCCGAACACCCCGGGCGAAGATCTGACCCCGCTGTTTGAGACCATTCTGGAGCATATTCCGGCACCGCACGTGGATACCGAAGGCTCGCTGCAGATGCTGGTATCTTCTATTGATTACAGCGACTACGTTGGCCGTATCGCCATCGGTCGTGTAGAGCGCGGCACTATGCATGTCGGCCAGGATTTGATGGTCTGCAACTATAACCATCATGATAAGCCGTACAAGGCAAAGGCTGTATCTATGTACACCATTGACAGCTTGGGCCATACTCCGGTAGATGAGATCTCTGCTGGCGATATTGTTTGTGTATCCGGCATTGAAAACGTCACGATCGGTGATACCCTGTGCGATCCGGAGAATCCAAAGCCGCTGCCGTTCGTGAAGATTTCGGAGCCGACCGTAGAAATGTATTTCTCTGTCAACAATTCTCCGTTTGCCGGCCGCGAGGGCAAGTTTGTCACCTCTCGTCAGCTGCGCGAGCGTCTGCATCGTGAGCTGCTCAAGGACGTATCCCTGCGCGTACACGAGACTGACAATACCGACACCTTCCGTGTAGCAGGTCGCGGCGAGATGCATCTGTCCATCCTGATTGAGACTCTGCGTCGTGAGGGTTACGAATTCCAGGTAGGCGCACCGCGTGCCCTGTTCAAGACCATCGACGGCAAGAAGTACGAGCCGATTGAGCGCATGGTAGCAGACGTTCCAGCAGATGCTGTCGGTGCGGTTATGGAAAAGATGGGATCCCGTAAGGGTGAACTGCAGCACATGGCACCGCAGGGCGACCGTATGCGCATTGAATTCCTGGTTCCGGCTCGCGGCCTGTTTGGCTATAAGACCGAATTCCTGACCGATACCAAGGGCGAAGGCATCCTCAGCTCGGTATTCTATGATTATATGCCGTACAAGGGTGAAATATCCAAGCGTTCCACCGGCTCTCTGATTGCGTTTGAGACCGGCACCGCGGTTGCTTATGGTCTGTTCAACGCACAGGAGCGTGGACAGCTGTTTATTGGACCGGGCACAGAAGTATATGAAGGCATGATTATCGGTTCTTCTCCGAAGAACGAAGACATGGCTGTCAATGTCTGCAAGAAGAAGCAGCTGACCAATATGCGTTCTGCCGGTGCAGATGATGCACTGCGTCTGGTTCCGCCGCGCAAGATGTCCATTGAGGAAGCAATGGAGTTCATCGGCGACGATGAGATGATTGAAGTAACACCGGAAAGCATTCGTATGCGCAAGGCAATTCTGTCGAATACCGAGCGTCTGAAGAAGCTGAAGGGTAAGTAAAGAAAAGGAGTGTTCTATGATGAAGAACGTAATTTCGACTTCTAATGCACCGGCTGCAATCGGCCCGTATTCTCAGGCGATTGAGACCGACGGCTATGTATTCACCTCCGGTCAGATTCCGATCAATCCGGCTACCGGCGAGGTAGAGGGCAAGACCATTGAGGAACAGACCGAACAAGTTATGAAGAATATCGGCGCACTGCTGGAGGCTTCTGGTCTGACGTTTGCAAACGTTGTTAAGACTACCTGCTTCTTGGCTGATTTGAATGATTTTGCTGCATTCAATGCGGTATATGCAAAGTATTTTCCGAATGAAGCTCCGGCTCGTTCCTGCTTTGCTGTTGCAGGTCTGCCGAAGGGCGCAAAGCTCGAAGTAGAGACCATCTGCATCAAGTAAATAGAACGGTACTCATTCCGGCTGTCTGTGACGTGTTCACGGATAGCCGGAATTTTTTTGTTTTGGGTCAATCATTTTATGCGCGGCATCCGTTGTAATAAGTGAAGGGACGCCTTCAGGAGGTGTATCTTGACGCGTGAAGATCAATTGATAAAACGAATCACAGATGGAGACGCATCGGCGATGGAAGAACTCATCCAGATGTATTATCCGGAACTGCTGCGGTATTGCCGCTGGCATACACCGGACAGACAAAGTGCAGAAGATGCCGTACACGAGACCTTTTTAAAGCTCCTGCGGCATTGGAATAGCTACATACACAGAGGAAAATTTCGAGCATATCTCTATCGCATGGCAGCCAATGTCTGTACGGATATGTATCGCAGCCATTGGCATACAGACATTTCGCTGCCGGAAGGTCTGACAACACAAGAGAATGGCTATCAGCAGGCGGAACAGGAGGCGGATTTTCTGCGTTTGACGGCGCTGCTGCCGGAACAACAGCGGGAGTTGATTATTTTGCGTTATGCACAGCAGTTCAAGTTGCGGGAGATTGCACAGATAACAGGCCTGCCGCTGCGAACTGTACAATCTCGCCTGCGAGCGGCACTCAAAACACTGAAATCCAAATTGTCGGAAGGAGGATGGCAATGAAAAATTTTGAAAAACGGCTGTCTGAAGCACTTCGGACGCGTGAACAACCAAATGCAGAACAAGTACAGCGAACCGTCATGGCAGCACAAAACATGGCGGTGGAACATCCGCCGCGGAATCATCGAAGATGGTTTTCTTTTCTGATCGTACAGGCACGGTTTTCTGGTGTCTCTATGTGGCTGTGGCAGATTCTTGTGTTAGCGGCATTGCTTGGCTGCATGTACAACGGCGCGTTGTCTGCCTATCCGTATGTATCGCTCATGGGATGTGGTGTTGCGGCAATTACTGCAGTGCTGCCGATGCTATATCGAACCATTCGGTATCAAATGATGGAAATCGAATTGCCGTGCTATTATTCCGGCGCACAGCAGCTGGCCGCGCGGTTGATTTTTGCAGGAATCGGCATGGCAGTGACGCTAAGCGTTGCGATTGTATGTGCTGCGCACCATACATGGTTCAGTTTGGGCTGCATTGTTATGTATGTACTCTTTCCTGCTCTGCTTACCATGTGCGGTGATTTGCTGCTGCTGGCACATGCCGCAGGGGGGAAATTGCCGTTGTATGCAGCGGTTTGGACGAGCATCGTGTTGGTGTTTCTGCTTTGCTGGCACCGCAGCCGGATTGCGGCCGAATTTCACATAGGATATGTGGGTGTGTTTGCTGCATTGCTGTTTATCTGTGGTGTACAGCTTTGGAACTTGATAAAAAAGGGAGGAATGATGTATGGAATTGCGTATTGATCATATGACCAAACAATTTAAAGACAAACGAGCGGTTAACGATGTCAGTTTAAAGCTGACACCCGGCGTATGGGGCTTGCTGGGCGCGAACGGCGCGGGCAAGACGACCCTGATGCGCATGGTTGCGGGTATTTTACAGCCGACCAAAGGCGAGATTTATTATGACGGCATAGAGATTGGTACATTGGGCGCAGCGTGGCGCGATGTGTTTGGTTATCTGCCGCAGGAGTTCGGATTTTATCCGGAGTTCACGGTAAAAAATTATCTGGAATACATGGCGGCACTCAAAGGGCTGACGAAAACAGATACAAAAAAGCGCATCAATGATTTGCTGGAGCTGTTAACGCTGTCTGAGGTGAGAAATAAAAAGATTGCCAAGCTGTCCGGCGGCATGAAGCGCCGAGTTGGCATTGCACAGGCGCTGCTCAATGAGCCGGAGGTTTTATTTTTGGACGAACCGACCAGTGGACTGGACCCAGGAGAGCGCGTGCGGTTCCGGAATTTGCTGTCCGAATTTGCCCATGACCGCATTGTGCTGATTTCGACGCATATTGTGTCGGATGTCGAGTATATCGCAACGCAAAATGCCGTCATGAAAGATGGTTCGATTATCGCGTCCGGAACGACAGAACAACTGGTACAGCAGATGAATGGGAAGGTTTGGAATGCGAGAATCCGACCGGAAGAGGTGTCACGATGGGAGCAACAGCTATGCGTTGTCAGCCTGCGCAATGAAGAAGACGGCAGTATTTCTATTCGCTATTTGGCGGAGAAACCGGAAGTTCCACAGTCTCAAAATATACAGCCGCGTCTGGAGGATTTGTATTTGTGGCTGTTTCCGCACACGGAAAGAGAGGGGTAACTGATGCGATTATTGCAATTGGAGCTCAAGCGCGCGGTAAGTTCCCGTGCGACAAAATGTATTTTGGCGTTGGCATTGGTGCTGTCGCTCGTGATGGCATGGCTGCCGGTGTCATATGTCAGATTGTATTCATCGGAGGGTTCTGAAATCACCGGTTTGCAAGCAGTGCAGGAGATCAAACAACTGTCTGCGCCGTACAGCGGCGAAGTGACAGCGGAAAAGGTGCAAAAAGCTCTGGCAGAGTACCAAGGGGTAGTAAGACAATATGGAGACATCAATAGGGAAGATTTTCCGATGGATGTGTATTATCAGAAAATTTTTCCAGAAGCTCCGTTGGTCAGGCGCCTGATTGAGATCAATGCCGATGCACAGGGACTCGCGCCGGAGGTTACACAGCTGACAAATCAAGATGCCAAGAACTTTTACAAACAGTGTAGAACGCACATTAGTGATTTGATGCATTTAGAGCAGCATGACCATCCGGAGGCACAGGAACAGGCAAAACAGATGTACAACAAAGTACCGCAGCCGTTTTTCTATTATCCGGGATATACAATGGATGCGTTGGAATATGTTGGGATGTATGTTTTTCTGTTGGTGTTTTTGTGCACACTGATTGCCGCGCCGACCTTTTCTGCGGAGTATCAGACCGGTGCGGATGATATTTTGCGCTGCACGAAACATGGCCGCAAGAGACTGGCGGTAACAAAAATCACGGCAGCAATGCTGATTTTTATTGCGGTATTTGCCGTGTGCATGACGATTTTTACCGTACTTTCCAATTCTCTGTTTGGCTGGGAATGCAGAAAAACATCCCTGCAAGTGATTCAGTCGGCGGCAACCCTGTTTTCCGGCACAGTCGGAGAGGCGCAAAATGCCATTACGACGATGGGACTTGTGACGCTGCTTGCTGTCAGCAGTTTTACCTTGTTCGTGTCCAGCGTCAGTCGTTCTAATGTCAAAGCGCTGGGCATTTCATTGGTATTTTTGCTTGCGCCGTCTTTGCTGTATATGTTCGGCGGCGGAAATTTGACCGCGTGGATTGCCCGTATTTTACCGGCTGGTGGTGTTGGTATGAATAATAGCTATACCTATACGATATACAATTTTGAATTTTTGCATCTTGGCAAGACGATCAGCGTTTGGCCGGCGCATGTGATGCTGGTGTGTGAGCTTGTGGCGATCCCTTTGTTTTTATTCCTGACGGTACGGTGTTATCAGAAACATATTGCCAAATAACCTGCGTTGCAATGCCATCGGGAATGCTTTATAATGAAGCATATAACCGATTATTTGTAAACGCAGCAAAGGAGAAAACCATATGTTTCGGGAAATGAGGAGATATAAACAGGCGGTCACAGAGGAAACGTGTGCAGAGATTCTCAAAACGGAAAAACGAGGTGTTTTATCTGTTATCGGTGATGAAGGCTATCCGTATGCGATTCCACTGGATTTTTATTACGATGAAGGCGAACAGACGATTTATTTTCACTGTGCCAAGGTTGGTCACAAAATAGACGCAATAAAAGCCTGTGACAAAGTGTGCTTTACCACATGGAACACCGGTTTTCAGAAGGAAAATGACTGGGTATGGAATGTGACCAGTGTGATTGCATTTGGCAGAGCAGAACTGGTTGCAGACGAAGCGCAGACAAAAGAAAAAGTCCGCAAGCTGGCGATGAAATATTATCCGACGGAAGAAGAAGTTGATGCGGAGATGGAAAAAGCGATTGCCCGTGTGCAGCTTTTGGCGCTGCATATTGAGCATATGACAGGAAAACTGGTAAATGAGAGCTAAATGTTCAAAGGGGGAATACCATTGAAAAAGAGAATCCGATCTCTTGCCGTACTGCTCGGCGCAGCACTCTTATTGGGCTGTGTTGGCTGTGGAACAAATTCTGATACTGGCAGTGCTTCGCAGAACACTCCGGACAAAACAGATGAAGTTCAACGCATTGTCGATGCGATGTCACTGGAAGATAAGGTGGCACAGCTGTTTCTTGTCAAGCCGGAGGCAATTGTGGATATTGGTACCGCGACAGCAGCCGGAGAATCGACCAAGCAGGCGATAGATAAAACACCGGTCGGCGGATTTGTCTATTTCAGCGATAATTTGCAGTCTGAACAGCAGGTACAAGAGATGCTCAGCAATGTTCAGAAGTACAGCAAGGACAGAACCGGCCTGCCGGCGTTTCTCAGTGTCGATGAGGAAGGCGGTACCGTTGCCCGCATCGCGGGAAGCGGTCGATTTGATGTGACCAATGTCGGAAATATGGCAGATATTGGCGCGTCAGGGGATGTACAACAGGCCAGACAGGCGGGAGAGACCATCGGTACCTATTTGTCGGAATTGGGATTTAATCTTGACTTTGCGCCGGATGCTGATGTGCTGACCAATCCGGAAAATACAGTAGTGAAAAAACGGTCATTTGGCAGTGATCCGCAAGTGGTATCGGATATGTCATTGGCAGTTGCACAGGGCTTGGCACAGCATCAGATACATAGCGTGTACAAGCATTTTCCGGGACACGGTGCCACGGAAGGCGACACCCATAAAGGCTACGCATACACCAACAAGACGCTGGATGAGCTCAAACAAAGTGAGCTGGTTCCGTTTGCACATGCAATTGAAAATGGGGCAGAGTTCATCATGGCGGCACATATTTCTGTGCCTAATATCACGAACGACGATACGCCGACCTCGCTGTCTAAAACCATGATTACCGATGTCTTGCGCGAGCAGATGGGCTATGATGGCATTGTCGTCACAGATGCTATGAATATGGGAGCTGTGACAGAACAGTATACTTCGGCACAGGCGGCCGTGAAAGCCTTGCAGGCAGGGGCAGATATTATACTCATGCCGGAAAACTTCCAGGAAGCCTATCAGGGCGTACTGGACGCTGTAAAAAGCGGTGAGCTGACAGAACAACAAATTGACACAGCGGTCACGCGCATTGTCAAAGTAAAAGTGAATATGTAACGTGAAAGCCCCGACAACTTGTCGGGGCTTTGTGTTATCGCTTGTTGGAGCGTCTCCAGATGTGCTGTGCCTGCGCAGCGCGAATCAATTGGTCGCGGAACATCGGATGCGCCAGAGAAATAATGGCTTCTGCCCGTTCCCATGTGGACTTGCCAATGAGATTGACGACGCCGTATTCCGTGGCGAGATAATAGACCTGCGAGCGAGGAGAGGTGATAATATCGCCGCCGAAGCGCGGAACAATACGCGACTGTGGCATACCATTTCTGTCTGTGAATGTAGAACTCATACAGATAAATGCTTTGCCGCCGCGGGAAGTGGACGCGCCGGTCAAAAAGTCCAGCTGTCCGCCCGTGCCGCTGATTTGCCGTGTACCGGCACTCTCGGAGGATACCTGACCATATAGATCGACTTCCAGACAACTGTTGATGGAAACCATGTTGTCAATGCGTCCAATCACTTCCGGATTGTTGACATAGGACAGCGGATACACAGCGACGCTTGGATTTTCATCAATCCAGTCATACAGCTCATGCGAGCCGATTGCGACGCCTAAAACGCCCTTGCCGCGATTGATGGTCTTGTGCTTGTTGGTTAGCTTGCCCGCCTTGTGCAGCTGCAAATAGGCGTCAGAACATAGCTCTGTGTGCATACCGAGGTCTTTGAGATCGGATTCTGCGATTAAGTTGCCGAGCGCATGGGGGAGGCTGCCAATGCCCAGCTGAAGGGTCATACCGTCAACCATATATGGCATCAAATTTGCCGCGATTTGCCGGTCAATGTCCGTGATTTTTGGTGCCGGAGATTCCGGAAATGGGTCGTGATGTCCCTCAACCACGTAATCTACATCGGAAATATGGATGCATTCATCGTAGCCGCCGTACAGCTTGGGGAGATTCTCGTTGACTTCGAGAATGACAATGTCTGCCTTGCGCAAAATCTGACCGGATACGCCAGTGGAAGTGGATAGATTAAAATATCCATGCCGATCCATTGGCGTGACGCACGCCATAGCGACATTGACGGTCAAGAAATGCTTGTAATATTCCGAATTGAGGTGGAACACCATCGGAATATAATAGCAGAGTCCACGGTCGCACAGACTGCGCTCATAGGCAGAACAGTGCCAAGAATGATAAATAAAATGCTCCTGTGACGGATCGCATTCTGCGACTTCTAGAGGGCCGAATACCAAATTGCCGCGGATTTTGACATCGGTTAATTCGTCGCGGCGGGCAGCTAACGCGCGGTCGAGCAAAATCGGTTTGCCCAAACTAGTGGTATAATCAATCCAATCACCGCTTTTGACGACTTGTACGGCCTCCTCCGGTGTACGCAGCTTGCGCTTGTATTCCTCCAAAACATTCATAAAGACGTCCTTCTTTCTGTCAGTCCGGTAGATAGCTTTGTCCGGTCAGTAAGTCATGCCAAGTGAATACGCCGTTTTCCCAGAGCATATAGCTGGGACGAGAGGCGTTCTTGGGAATAGAAACGGAACCGGGGTTCAAATACGTAAATGTTTCGTGTTCGTGACAGCAGGGAATGTGAGTGTGTCCGCACAATAACACGTCACCGCTGCACAGTGCAGGCGGGTTCTGTTCGTTGTAGTGATGGCCGTGTGTGACGTATACCGTCTGGTCGCCCAGCATCAATACGGCATAGTCTGCCAAAATTGGGAAATCCAACACCATTTGATCCACTTCCGTGTCGCAGTTGCCGCGCACGCACAGCAGTTTCTCCCGAATGCCATTGAGCATAGAAATGACATCTTTCGGTTCATAGCCCTTCGGCAGATCGTTGCGCGGACCGTGATACAATAAATCGCCGAGCAAAACGACACGATCCGGCTGTTCCTCTTCGATGCGGTCGAGCAGCCAGCCGCAGTAATACGAGGAACCATGAATATCCGATGCAATCAATACTTTCTTCAAAATAGCAAAACTCCTGTCTGATAATCCTTTTGTTGTACTTTATTGTACTGGATTTTGTCGAAATAGTAAAGCTGTGCATGAAAAATCCCCTTCCGAATTTCGGAAGGGGATTGTCATTGCAAAGAAATTAGCCGAGCAGCATCGGAACCAGCTTCAGAAAGAAGCCAGCAGCAGCAGCGGAGCCAATAACACCGGCAACGTTCGGGCCCATAGCGTGCATGAGCAGGAAGTTGGACGGATTTTCCTTCTGGCCCTCGATCTGAGCGACACGAGCGGCCATCGGAACAGCGGATACACCGGCAGAACCGATCAGCGGGTTGATCTTGCCCTTGGTAATCCAGCACATGATGTCGCCGAAGATGACGCCGCCAAAGGTGGACAGACCAAATGCAACCAAGCCCATGATGATGATTTCGATGGTCTGAGCAGTCAGGAAGGTGTCAGCGGAAGCCGTTGCACCGACAGACAGACCCAGGAAAATCGTCACGATGTTCATCAGAGCGTTCTGAACGGTTTCGTCCAGACGAGCAGTTACACCGCATACGTGGAACAGGTTACCCAGCATCAGCATACCGATCAGCGGAGCGGTGTCCGGCAGAAGCAGGATAACGATGGTAGCAACAGCGATCGGGAAGATGATCTTCTCAGCCTTGGAGACTTCACGCAGCTGTGTCATCTTGATTTTGCGGTCTTCCTTGCGGGTAAACAGCTTCATAATCGGCGGCTGAATCATTGGAATCAACGCCATGTACGAGTACGCCGCAATAGCGATAGCGGACAGATATTCCGGAGCCAGCTTGGAAGTTACCATGATAGCGGTCGGGCCGTCTGCACCGCCGATGATGCCGATAGCGGCAGCAACGTTTACCGGGAAATGGAAGATGAGCAGAGAGCCGAGGAATGCGGTAAAAATACCGAACTGTGCAGCGGCACCCAGCAGCAGGGAGGACGGACGAGCAATCAGCGGACCGAAGTCTGTCATTGCACCGACGCCCATAAAGATCAGCGGCGGATAAATATCCAGACTTACGCCGGTATACAGCCAATGCAGCAAGCCGTCATTGTCAACATTGGAAACCATGTTGGAGAACGGCAGGTTCGCTAACAGCATACCAAATGCGATTGTTACGAGCAGCAGCGGCTCGAACTTCTTTGCGATGCCCAGATAAAGCAGGACAAACGCGATGAGAATCATAGCCAGGCATTTATAGCCGTCAATTCCGTTGAGGAACAGACCGGCGAAACCCGATTCTCCGAGAATTTTACCGAGAACGGTAGTGAAAGAAAATTCCATTGTACGCGACCTCCGTTAAGAGATGGTGCACAGAACACTGCCGGTATCAACCGACGCGCCCTTGGATACGCATACGGAAGATACCGTACCATCCTTGCTTGCAAAGATCTCGTTTTCCATCTTCATGGCTTCCAGAATGAACAGGATGTCGCCGTTCTTTACGGTCTGACCCTGCTGGCAGCGAACGTCGAGGATGGTGCCCGGCATCGGGGAAGTGATCGGATCACCTGCGCCTGCCGGAGCGGCCGGGGCAGCAGCCGGAGCTGGAGCAGCAGCCGGTGCAGCGGTCGGAGCCGGAGCAGCAGCAACCGGAGCAGCCGGTGCCGGAGCTTCGCCGATGTAAGCAGCGACAGCCTTGCCCTTTTCTACTTCAACTTCATACTGTTTGTCGTTGAGTGTTACGATGTATTTCATGTTGTTTTGTACCTCCAATTAAAGCGCCTGAATGCGTCTAAACTGCAATTCGTCCAGCGGAATGTCGGTCTCATCACTGATGATGGCCATAATGCATGCCGCGGTCTCTTCATCGACATCAATCAGCTGCAGCTTGCCGTCCCACGGCTTGGAAGGCTTTTCTTCTTCCTTTGCAGGAGCAGGAGCCGCAGGAGCTGCAGTCTGTGCTGCCGGAGCAGCAGACTTTTTATCTTTACCCTGTAGGGAAACAACAGCAGCAGAGATGATTTTAATGACGAGAATCAGGAAAAGCAGAAGGAGGAATACGGTTACGAAGCCACAAAGCGAAATCAGCAGGGCTTCACCTACACCAATGTTCATTGTCTGCCTCCTTAGTCAACCTTTTTGATGGAATATGTTACCTTGACGCCCTTGTGCTCCTCGCGGTACTGGAAGAACTTCTCAGCCTGCTGCGGGAATGCTACGTAGGACAGAACATCCTCTTCGCTCTCGGCGATGCCTTCCAGCTTCTTGACAGCTTCCGGAATCTCCGGCTTCAGAGTCTCTGCATAACGGCCTTCCATCGGCTTGTTGCCTTCGCCCAGAACCTTGGTTACCAATTCCGGATTGATCTCAGCCGGTGCCTTGCCGTACTCGCCGCGGATGTATGCGCGGATTTCCTTGGTGATGTTCTTGTAACGCTGGCCCATCAGGACGTTGTTAACAGCCTGGGAACCAACCATCTGGCTCAGCGGAGTAACGAGCGGCGGGTAACCCATGTCCTTACGAACATTCGGAACCTCAGCCAGAACCTCGTCCAGACGATCCAGAGCCTTCATATCGGTCAGGTTTGCAATCAGGTTGGACAGCATGCCACCCGGAATCTTGTAGTGGAGGGCGTTGGTGTTGACGTTCATAACGAACGGGTTGATCTTGCCTTCCTTTACGTATTCCTTCTTGATCGGCTCGAAGAACTCGTTGACCTTACGCATCTCTGCGCGATCCAGACCGGTCTCATAGCCCATCTGTACGAGTACATGATCCATAGCCTCGGTGCACGGCTGGGAAGTACCGCCTGCGAACGGAGAGATCGCGCAGTCGATGACGTCAGCGCCAGCCTCAACAGCCTTCAGGTAGGTCATAGAGCCCAGACCGGTGGTAGCGTGCGTATGAACAACGATCGGGATCTTCACCTCAGCCTTCAGGGCAGTAATGAGGTCGTATACTTCCTGCGGGCTCATAACGCCAGCCATGTCCTTGATGCACAGGGACTGGCAGCCAAGCTCTTCAATCTGCTTGCCGAGCTTTGCGTAGTTTTCCAGCGTGTGAACCGGGGACTGGGTGTAAGAAATGGTGCCCTGTGCTTCGCCGCCAGCCTTCAGGCATTCGTCAACCGCGGTCTCGATGTTGCGCATATCGTTGAGCGCATCGAAAATACGGATGATGTCGATGCCGTTCTCGACGCTCTTGCGAACGAAAGCGCGAACGGTGTCGTCAGAGTAGTGCTTGTAACCCAGAATGTTCTGGCCACGCAGCAGCATCTGCAGCTTGGTGTCCGGCATAGCCTTGCGGATGGTGCGCAGACGCTCCCACGGATCTTCGTTCAGGTAACGAAGGCAGGAATCGAATGTAGCACCGCCCCAACACTCGACGGAGTGGTAACCAACCTTGTTCATGGTCTCCAAAATCGGCTTGAATTCCGACATCGGAAGACGAGTTGCGCACAGAGACTGGTTGGCGTCACGCAGGACGGTCTCTGTGATCTTCAGTTTTTTTGGCACAGTGTATCAGCTCCTTTAAGTAATTAAAGATAACGAAAATAAGTGGATGACGTTTTTGGGCGGAACATGATGCGGATCATAACGCCTCTTGCCGCGCAAATCAGGCCATCCAAACACTGTTATTATACATCAGAAATACACAGTATTGCAATGCAAAATTCGTATAATTACAGATATTTTGAACAGAAATTCGTAAAAAAAGCAAAGAAGCAAGAATGTGATAGTCAAAGTAGACAAAAATTGACAGACGAATCCGGCAAAATGCGCATTGACAAAGGAAAAACCATCCCCTTTCCATGGAAAGAGGATGGTTTGTTACAAAAAAGTATAAAATGTATCGTCATTCTGCGCTGCGGCAGGCGTTCTTCATGGAGCGCACATAGTCTGCAACCGGCTGCACGCTGTCTCTGCCATACTGTGCGATGAGCTTGACAATAGCCGAACCGACGATCGCACCATCCGCCTGACGGCACATGCTCTCTGCCTGTTCTGGTGTCGAGATGCCGAAGCCGACAGCGCACGGGATGTTTTTGACCTCTTTGACGAGCTTAACCATCGCACCGATGTCTGTCGTAATCGATGAGCGGGTGCCTGTGACGCCGAGAGAAGAGACACAGTACAGGAAACCGTTTGCCTGTTCGGCAATCGCGCGAATGCGGTCATGCGAAGTCGGCGCGATCATAGAGATCTGAGCCAAGCCGTATTTTTGGCAAAGCGGCTCGAATTCCTGCTTTTCCTCGAACGGAACATCCGGTACAATGATGCCGTTCATGCCGATTTCCGCAGTGGTCTGAAGAAAACGATCTGCACCGTAGGAAAAGATGACATTGGCATAGGTCATAAATACCATCGGAATAGAAACGGTTTTGCGCACGCGGCGAACCATGTCAAAAATCTTGTCGGTGGTAGTGCCTGCGGACAGGGCGCGCAGGTTGGCGTCCTGAATGACCGGACCTTCGGCGGTCGGGTCAGAGAACGGGATGCCAAGCTCAATGAGGTCTGCGCCAGCTTCTGCCATGGCACAAATCAATTTTTCGGTGGTCTCTAAATCCGGATCACCGCAGGTCAAAAATGGAATAAACGCTTTGCCAGCTGCAAAAGCATCTGCAATCTTAGTCATGAAGATCCTCCCCTCTGTAACGTGCAATGGCTGCTACGTCCTTGTCGCCGCGGCCGGAGACATTGACAACAATGATCTGATCCGGAGACATCGTCGGCGCGAGCTTCTGCGCATACGCGATGGCATGTGCGGATTCAATTGCTGGAATAATGCCCTCTGTGCGGGACAGATACTCGAAGGCTTGTACAGCTTCTTCGTCGGTAATCGGTACATACTTGGCACGACCGGAGTCAAACAGCATGGCGTGCTCCGGTCCGATACCCGGATAATCCAGACCGGCAGAAATCGAGTAAACCGGTGCAATCTGACCGTATTCATCCTGGCAGAAGTACGACTTCATGCCGTGGAAAATACCCAAACGGCCGGTGGACAGCGTAGCCGCGGTTTCCTTGGTATCAATGCCGCGTCCGGCAGCCTCACAACCGATCAGCTGAACGCTTTCATCTTCAATAAAGTTGTAGAAGGCGCCGATGGCATTGGAACCGCCGCCGACACAAGCGATGACAGCATCCGGCAGACGGCCTTCCTGCTTCAAAATCTGCTGTTTGATTTCCTTGGAAATCACAGCCTGAAAATCACGAACGATGGTTGGGAACGGATGCGGACCCATGACAGAGCCGAGAACATAATGGGTGTCCTCAATGCGGCTGACCCATTCGCGGAACGTCTCGGAAACGGCATCCTTCAGGGTTGCGGTGCCGCTGTCTACCGGATGCACCTTGGTGCCCAGCAGCTTCATGCGGTAGACATTGAGTGCCTGACGCTCGGTGTCCAGACGACCCATATACACTTCACATTCCAAACCGAGCAGAGCGGCAGCGGTTGCCGTTGCAACGCCGTGCTGACCGGCACCGGTTTCTGCGATGACACGGGTTTTGCCCATTTTTTTGGCAAGCAGGCACTGCGCCAGCGCGTTGTTAATTTTGTGGGAGCCGGTATGGTTGAGATCCTCTCGCTTGAGATAAATCTTTGCGCCGCCCAGATCCTTGGTCATTTTGTCTGCATAGTACAGCAGAGACGGACGACCAACGTAATTCTTGAGCAGTTCTTCCAGCTCTGCATTAAACGCCGGATCATTTTTATAATAGTTGTATGCTTCTTCCAGTTCCTGAATGGCATTCATCAGAGTTTCGGGGATATACTGTCCGCCGTGAATGCCGAATCTTCCTTTTGACATGTTAAATACTCCTTATTCTCTCAATCAGGGTACGAATTTTTTCGGGATCTTTGACGCGATTGGTTTCCACACCGCTGGAAATATCCATGGCATCAGGATGCATCTTTGCAGCGTCGGAAATGTTGCTTTCACACAGGCCGCCTGCTAAGATAAACGGGCGTCCGATGTCTCGGACAAGCGTCCAGTCGAAGGTTTCGCCGGTGCCGTAGCCGTTGTCAAGCAAGATCATGTCGGCACTGCTGGCACGCGCCGCATCCAAATCATCAGCGGATCGAATGCGAAATGCCTTCCATACCGGTTTTCCGGTGCGCCGTTTGAGTTCGCAAATATACGCTTCGTCTTCTTGTCCATGCAGCTGAGCAATGTCAATCACGCCTTGCTCCAGCAGGGCGGCAACCGTTTCCAGCGGCTGATTGACGGTGACGCCAACGGCAGGAATGCTGTCGGATAATTGCGCGTGAAGCGCTTGGACCTGCGTCGGGGTGCAGTTGCGGTGGCTTTTGGGGAAGTTAATGATAAAACCGGCGTAATCCGGCTGATATTGATTGACTGCTTCAATATCTGCTGGGCGACTGAGACCACAAATCTTTACTTTCATGGACGGGAACCTGCATTTCTCATCTCAGCGAGCAGAGCAACTTTGTCCGGGGCACGCATGAGCACTTCGCCCATGAGTACGGCATCTGCGCCGATGCTTCTCAAGTCTGCAACATCCTTGGCGCAGGATACGCCGGATTCTGCTACATATAAGCTCTCCGGTGGAATCAAATCACGCAGACGGCTGGCGTTAGAGAAATCAACAGAGAAGTCTTTCAGATTGCGATTGTTGACGCCAATAACCCGAGCACCGGCTGCGACAGCGGATTGAATTTCCTTTGCGTCATGTGCTTCGACCAGTGCGGTCAATCCCAGTGTTTCGCAGATGCCGAGATACTGTTCAATGGTCTGTGTGTCCAAAATCGCACAGATTAACAGGACGGCATCGGCGCCCATCAGCTTGGCTTGATAAATCTGGTATTCGTCAACGGTAAAATCCTTGCGAATCATCGGTGTCTGTACCGCTGCGCGAATGTCGGTAAAGATCGCATCGCTGCCGAGAAACCATTTGGGTTCTGTCAGACAAGAGATGCAGTCTGCTCCGGCTTGTTCATATTCTTTGGCAATATCCAGATACGGAAAATGCTCTGCGATGATGCCTTTGGAAGGGGATGCCTTCTTGACTTCGCAGATAAAGGATAAGCCGTCTCCGCGCAAGGCCTGTTCAAATGCAAACGGCGTGCGGGGAGAAACCGCTTCGCAGCGCTCTTTGAGTTCATCTAACGGGTGTGCCTGCTTGTCAGCGAGCACACGCTGCTGTGCGTAAGCAGCAAGTTCATCTAATATCATGATCCGATCCTCTTACTTGTTGGATGCAGCGATATAGGCTTCCAGAGTCTGCATAGCCTTTCCGGAGTCAACCAGCTGTGCTGCCAGCTTTACGCCGTCAGCCAGAGTGTCTGCCTTGCCGGAGATATACAGAGCGGCACCAGCGTTCATCAGGACAATATTACGTTTCGCGCCCTGTTCCTTGCCGGACAAAATATCGCGGGTGATTTGTGCATTTTCTTCGCCTGTGCCGCCGACAATGTCACTCTTGCTGCCGCGCGGGAAGCCGAAGTCCTCCGGCTGAATGGTGTAGGTCTTATACGCACCGTTTGCAAATTCGCATACGGTAGTCGGTGCGCTGATAGAAATTTCGTCCATGGTATCCTGACCGAATACGACCATGCCGCGCTCTACGCCGAGGCTGGACAGCACGTGAGCCATTGGCTCGACCAAATATTCGCCATAGACACCGAGTACCTGATAGCACGGTTTGCACGGATTGGTGATCGGGCCGAGAATATTGAAGATTGTGCGGAATCCAAGCTCCTTGCGTATTGCGCCGACATACTTCATGGATGTGTGATACTTCTGTGCAAAGAAGAAGCACAGTCCGACATGCTTCAGTTCGTCAACGCAGGTTTCCGGCGTCTGATTCAGATTGACGCCGAGAGCTTCCAGGCAGTCAGCGGCACCGGATTTGGAGGAAGCCGCGCGGTTGCCGTGCTTGGCTACCGGCTGACCGCCTGCTGCGATGATAATGGAAGCAGTCGTTGAGATATTGAACGAATTGGAACGGTCACCGCCGGTTCCGACGATTTCCAGGCATTTGAGATCGCCGGTATCTACTGGAATGGCGTGTTCACGCATGGCAGCGGCGCAGCCGGAAATTTCGTCAATGGTTTCAAACTTTGCGCTCTTGGTAGAGAGAGCAGCGAGGAATGCGGCATTCTGTGTCGGGGTCGATTTGCCGCTCATGATTTCATTCATGACCTGATAGGCTTCATCATAAGTCAGATCTTCGCGGGTGACAATTTTTTCAATCGCTTCTTTAATCATAACGAGGACGATCCTTTATATAGAATAGGTATGCTTTCAGAGGGAGAGGAAGTTTTTCAACAAAACAGAACCCTGTGGGGTGAGAATGGATTCCGGATGGAACTGTAAGCCGAATACCTGTTTGTCTCTGTCCATCACTGCCATCACTTCACCGGTAGAATCGGTAGATACGATCTTGAGTGTATCCGGCAGATCGGTGCCAATCAGAGAATGATACCGCGCAACAGCCATTTCATCTGCCAGACCGGCAAACAACGGACAACTGTGATCCAGAGAGACGATGCTCTGTTTGCCGTGCATCAGGTGCTTGGCATGGGTGACCGTGCCGCCGTATACTTCACAGATTGCCTGATGACCGAGGCATACACCGAGAATCGGGATTTTTCCGGCGAATTCTCGAATCACATCCTCACAAATACCGGCATCGCACGGACGACCCGGGCCAGGGGAGAGGATGATGTGATCGGGATTCAGCTTGCGGATTTCGTCCAGCGTGATGCGGTCATTGCGGTACACACGAATATCTGGCTCGATGGTGCCGCACATCTGATATAAATTATAGGAAAAGCTGTCGTAATTATCAATGAGTAAAAGCATTGCAAAGCACCTCTCAGTCTGCGTCCACTTCGGCGGCGCGTTCAATTGCAGCGATCACTGCGCCAGCCTTGTTTTGAGATTCCATGTATTCGTTTTCCGGTACGGAATCAGCGACGATGCCGCCGCCCGCCTGTACTGTGACTCTGCCATTCTTTTTCACTGCCATACGAATGGCGATACAGGTATCCATGTTGCCGGTGAAATCGACATAGCCGAGTGCGCCGCCGTATACACCGCGTGCACACGGCTCCAGCTCCTCAATGATTTCGCAAGCGCGAATCTTCGGCGCACCGGATAAGGTTCCGGCAGGGAGCAGGGTGGAGATGGCGTCAAATGCATCGAATTTCGGGAGGATATTACCCTCGACAACAGAGGTAATATGCATGATGCGGGAGTACCGATGAATCATCTGATAGTCGGTTACTTCGACGGAACCAAATTTCGACAGCTTTCCGATGTCATTTCTGCCCAAATCCACGAGCATGTTGTGCTCAGCAAGCTCCTTTTCATCCGACAGCAGATCTTTTTCCAGTGCGAGATCTTCTTCTTTATCTGCGCCGCGCGGACGGGAACCGGCAACCGGGAAGGTGGCCAGACGGCCATTTCTCAGACGAACCAAGGTTTCCGGAGAGGTGCTCATCAGCTCAATGTCATCCCGATGCAGATAAACCATGTACGGGGAAGGGTTGGTCGTGCGCAGAACGCGATAGGCATCCAGCAGGCTGTCGGTATATGGTGTCTCAAACCGGCGGGAGAGAACCGCTTGGAAAATGTCACCGTCTACAATATATTGCTTGGTTTTGTTGACGATGTCACAATATTCTTCCTTGGTCACGTTGCAGGTGAACTGCGGTTTGCAGTGCTTGCGGGTGACCGGAAGCTGCATCGGCTCACGAATCAGACGGATCATTTTTTCGATCTCTGCGCGTGCCGTGCCGTAGTTTTCCAGTACGTTGTCGGTCGGCATGTTGACGATGACATCAATTTTTTGTGACAGATGGTCGTAAGCAATGACCTTGTCAAACAGCATCAGGTCGAAATCATCAACATCGCTAGAACGCAGATTCAGTGTCGGCTCTGCATAGCCAATCATACGATATGCGTAATAGCCAACCAGACCGCCGGTAAACGGCGGGAAGCCTTCGATGCGCGGCGCCTTGTACTGTGCCATCAGCTTGCGGAGAATCTCGTTCGGCTGGTCCGTTGTCACACTCTCGCGGCGTCCGTCTGCATATTCCGTGGTGACGACGTGATCTTTACATACAATGTGTACGAGTGGGTCGTATCCGAGGAACGAGTAGCGTCCCCAGCGCTCGCCGCCCTCTACGCTTTCCAGCAGGAAGTATCGGTTGGATACCTGCGCGATCTTTCGCAGAAGAGCGATTGGTGTGGTAACATCGGCATAAATTTCGCGGCACAGCGGAATCATGGAATAGTCCGCTGCATATGCTTGAATTTCGGAAGAAGTAGGTTTCAGCATGGTTTATCGTCCTTTCTGAATGGATGCGGTGGGAAAAGGCAATAAAAAAGCCTTCGTCCCGAGCCTGCATCTCTGCTAGATCTCTGGGACAAAAGCTATTAGCTTCTGCGGTGCCACCCATATTGCCGATGTTCCGGAAAGAAATCGACCACTCATCGCACACCAACATGTGCGTTCCACGATAACGGCGGGAATCCGTCAGCGCCTACTTGCCGACACGGTGTTCAGGCTGCCCTCACGAGTCCATTCTGTATCATCCGTACCGCTGTAATCCCACCATCTACAGCTCTCTGTGCGTACTTCACGAAACGTACTTGTCTCGATCAACGGTTTTCAAATGTTGTATTAAAAGTACCACAGAAGTATCGCATTGTCAAGTAGGCGAACGGAAAATATTTTTTCTGTCAGAGAACTGGAAAATATTACTTTGTGTGATATAAAAACAAAAATCGAACTTTGCAAAGATACGAAAAAACACATTAAAAATGTTACAAAAGGTACATATGAACAAGAAAATTACATACTTTTACCATTTTTTTATTGAAAATATCAAAATGGTATGCTATAATCATATCAGCGTAAGGCACATATGGCGGGCAAAAACGGTGCGCGTAAGATGGAGAAGAGTTACCGCGCCGCTGTCGAAACCCTGCGACAGGGTCTGCATTTGCCTACTGTAGAGAAAGGTGGTAGACACACTATGAATTGTACCAAACTGATGGAAGAGATGGAAGTATACCTGAAGAGTGATCGCTGCAAGGACTTGAACGAAGCCAATGCACAGGATATTCACCACGCTCTTTCTAAAGCAATTATGGCACAGATTGCGACTCCGTGGAAGGAAAGCCAGAAGCTGCATCGAGAAGCACGACATGCATACTATATGTCCGCAGAATTCTTGATCGGCCGTGCGATCTATAACAATCTGCTTTGCCTTGGTATTTACGATGAGGTAGAAAAGCTGTTTAACGAGCGCGGTCTCAAGCTGTCCGACATGGAAGAAGTAGAAGATGCTTCTCTGGGCAACGGCGGTCTGGGTCGTCTGGCTGCATGTTTCCTGGATTCCGCAGCAACGCTGGATCTTCCGCTCGACGGCTACGGCATTCGTTATAAATATGGTCTGTTCAAGCAGTATATTCAGGACGGCTTCCAGAAGGAAACCGCTGATGACTGGACCCGCTTCGGCGATCCGTGGAGCATCCGCGTTGATTCCGATGCTGTTCTCGTTCACTTTGCCGATCAGACCGTTCGCGCAGTACCGTATGACCTGCCGGTTATCGGCTACGGCACCAAGCACATCGGCAACCTGCGTCTGTGGCAGGCTGAGCCGCTGTCTTCCTTCGACTTCAATGAGTTCAACGATCAGCACTATGAAGCATCCGTTCGCGAGAAGAACCGCGCAGAGGATATTTCTCGTGTTCTGTACCCGAATGACTCGACGGATGAAGGCAAGAAGCTGCGCCTGAAGCAGCAGTACTTCTTCTGCTGCGCATCGCTGCAGGATATGATTAAGAACTACAAGCTGGTACACGGCAAAGACTTCTCTCACTTCGCAGACTTCAATGCCATTCAGCTGAATGATACCCATCCGGTTATCTCGATTCCGGAGCTGATTCGTCAGCTGACCAGATATGAAGGCGTTAGCTTCGAGGATGCCCTCAATATCGCAAAGAAGACCTTTGCTTACACCAACCACACCATCCTGCCGGAAGCACTGGAGAAGTGGAACAAGCATCTGCTCATCGAGGTTGTTCCGGACATCTACGAAATCATCGAGAAGATCAACAACCGCTTCATTGACGAGCTGTATCAGCAGAAGCGCAATCCGGACTTTATTCAGGATGTCCAGATCATCAAGCATGATATGGTTCACATGGCAAACCTGGCTATGTACGGTTCCAGCTATGTAAACGGCGTAGCTGCTATTCATACCGAGATTCTGAAGAAGAGCACCCTGCATTCCTTCTATGAGATGTGGCCGGAGCGCTTCCAGAACAAGACCAACGGTATCACCCAGCGTCGTTGGCTGGCAATGAATAACCGCGAGCTGTCTGCTATGATTACTCGCCTGCTTGGTTCGGACGATTGGGTAACCGATCTGCCGCAGCTCAAGAAGCTGGAGAAGTATGCAACCGATAAGAAGGTTCTCGACGAGTTCTGGGAGATCAAGCATAAGAAAAAGCATCAGCTGGGTCTGTTCATGCTCAAGCATGATGGCACCGCTCCGATCAAGGATTCCATCTATGACATCCAGATCAAGCGTCTGCACGAGTACAAGCGTCAGTTCCTGAACGCCCTGTCCATCCTGTATATTTACTATGGTTTGAAGGACGGCTCCATTCAGGACTTCCATCCGACCACCTTTATCTTCGGCGCAAAGGCTGCTCCGGGATATGTTCGTGCAAAGGGCATCATCAAGCTGATTAACGAAATTGCTCGTCTCGTAGAGAACGACGGTCAGGTTCGTGATAAGCTGCGCGTTATCTTCGTACAGAACTACAACGTATCCTATGCAGAGAAGCTGGTAGCAGCTGCAAACGTATCTGAGCAGATTTCTACTGCTGGTACCGAGGCTTCTGGTACCGGTAACATGAAGCTGATGCTCAATGGTGCAGTTACGCTGGGTACGCTGGACGGCGCAAACGTAGAGATTGCGCAGGAAGCTGGCATGGAGAACGAGTACATCTTCGGTGCAACCGTTGATGAGATTGAGAAGGAAGAGCACAACAACTACATTCCGTATCACATCTACAACAACGATCCGAAGATCAAGCGCGTCATGGAAGCTCTCGTAAACGGCACATTGGACGATGGCGGCACCGGCATGTTCAAGGAGCTGTATGATTCCATCATCCACAATGTCGATTGGGGTCAGAGCCATCCGGATAAGTACTTCCTGATGTATGACTTCCAGAGCTATGTTGATACGAAGCTCAAGATCAACCGCGACTACAAGGATAAGTACGCATTCGCTGAGAAGTGCTGGAGAAATATCTGCAACGCAGGTAAGTTCAGCTCGGATCGTACCATCAAGGATTATGCTGATAATATTTGGCACATTGATCCGATTGAGTTCGATTGATTGCTGACAATCAGATAAAACAGAAGGCGGCAGGATGTTTCCTGCCGCCTTTTTTGCATCCGGTTATAAATTTTTCTCGCCCCATGCCTTCATATAGTGCAATACAGAAAGAAAACTTTCTCCCAATTCTGTTAATGTATATTCGACATGCGGAGGAACTTCGTGGAAGTCGTGTCGATGTAAAAATCCATCTGCCTCTAATTCACGCAGTTGCTTGGTCAAAGAGGATTCCGTAATCTCGACCAAATGGCGGCGCAGGGCACCAAATCGGTGTACATCTTCTACGCCGATATAATATAAAATTTCCAGTTTCCACTTTCCGCCTAAAATTTTTTGCAGTGTAGACATGGTTTTGCACCGTTTTATTGCGGCATCACTTTTTCGCATGAGAAATCCCTCCTTTGTTTTTAGTATATCGCGCGGAAAAGGATTTGACAAGGTACTACAAAAAAGTACCGTACTGTTCAAATTCCGGCATTCTGTTATACTGGAAACATCAAAACACAGAGGAGTGAGTCAAATGCATTTTACGGGAACCATTTGGAGACCGCCATATGAAGCGGAGTCGCTGCTGCTGGAGGTGACGGCGGGATGTACCCATCACAAGTGCAAATTTTGCACGCTGTATGAGGATCTTCCGTTTTCTTTCAAGATGTCTCCGATGCAGGACATAACAAGCGATTTGCTGGAAATTCAGACTGCATATTATCATCCGATGGTGAATCAAACGATGAAGCTGACAGGACAACCACAGAGAGAAAGATTCAAACGAGCGTTTTTGACGGGAGCCAATCCATTTGTTTTGCAGACGGAGCGCTTACTGAAAATTGCTGCACATATTTACGAGTATATTCCCGCAGTCAAAACCATCGGATGCTTTGCACGAATCACAGATATAGAACAAAAAACAGAGGAAGAATTGCTGGCATTGCGAAACGCGGGCTATACTGGTTTGACCATTGGCATGGAAACGGGAGATACGGACGCGCTGCAGTTTATGAACAAGGGATACACGGCGCAGGATATTGTCAAACAGTGCAAGCGCTTAGATGCTGCCGATATTAGCTATGCGTTTTTCTATCTGACCGGAATTTCCGGTGCGGGGAAAGGAGCACTTGGCGCAACGCGAACGGCGGATATTTGCAACCAGCTGCACCCGAAGCTGATCGGAGCCAATATGCTGACGATTTATCCAAATTCCGAACTGTATCAAGAAATTCAGCGTGGAAATTGGAAGGAAGAACGTGAGGTGGAAAAATATCAGGAATTGCAGGTGTTGATAGAACGATTGGACATTCCGGTACAATTTGCTGCGATGGGTGCGTCCAATGCCGTTCCTATGTACGGAAATCTGCCGCAAGATAAAGAAAAACTTCTTATGACATTAAACCATATCATCACGCAGATTGGAGAAAAACAGCTGAGGGATTATCGAACACATCTTCGGCATTTATAGAGCTTATGAAACGGGTTTTACTTATCGGTGCGTCTGTAAAGCACATGGATGATATGAAACGGTTCGTCTACAATGTATATGCAGAAAAACAGGTTGATTCAGCACATTCTGCTGAACAAGCACGCGGAATTTTGCAAAATAAGTGCTTCGATTTCGTGATTGTTGATATACCTTCCGTGAATTCCTGGGAATATCAGATCACACATACGATGGATAAACAGACGAGCGCATTTATTCTCCTGCTTGTTCCACAAAAATTTTCGCTTTCCGTGCAGAATGCGCATATGTTAGGAATGATAATGGAAAAACCGATTTCCCGTGTGACATTTGTGGAGACGCTGCGTTTGATAGATTTGGTGCTTTCTCTGCAAAAAGAGAAGAAAGAACTGCAACAAAGGTTATCGGATATTTGTATTGTCAGTCGAGCCAAGCGTTTGCTGATGGAAAGAGAACAGATGAGCGAATCGGAAGCCTATTTGTATATCAAAAATCAGGCAATGCATCGGCATCAAGCCAAAAGAGTCATTGCACAAACGATTCTGCACCGTTATCAGATATGACAAAACCGCCCGAAAGGGCGGTTTTGTTTCATATTACGGTTTACATGTTCCGCAAGGGGAATAACCCTGCGAGATGAGATCGGAGCGTTTGCCGGTAAACGATTTTTTGTTTGCCGCGCTGATCTTATTGACGCTGGAACAGCTTGGTTTGTGGAACTTCTTAGAATTGGTATTCAAAATATACGTTCCGGTTGTTTCGCCGCTCGGCTGAGAAGGCGTAGAGGTTTGATAGCTGTCGCCGGTCACATAATCCACCACGATACTAGGCTGTACATTATAGCAGTATACGCAGAAGGTGATACCGGCGCCGTTGTCCTCAACGGACTGTGCCTCCATCAGTACGCCGTTTGCCACCGCATCGTCTCCCTCAAATACCGGTGTGACACGGTACAACACATGATTCTGGGTTTCTTTTACATAGTCTGCGACCATATTTTCAAAGTCCAACATACCTTGCACATTGAGATAGCGCGTGCCGGTGATAAGGTTTAATTTGTTCGCATTCTCCGCGGTCAATTGATACCCAATCAGATGGCAGCGATTATATAAATACTTGCCGTCTACAATGTCATATTTTACTGAATGCCAACCGGTCGGTTTGACACTGCTGATGTCGCCGCGCGGTTCTGTCGGCATCAGATCAACGCCGACGTTGGCATAGGCTTCATCGCAGCGTCCCATCCAATCCAAATCACTATATCGCTCGAAAGAAACAGTTGTTTTGTCAGAGCTGGTGAAAAATGGCGTGTTGTTGTTGACAATGGCATAGGCTGACGTAGAGTAATCGGGCACATCATCGTAATGGAAACCGGTGGGAGAAATCGCCGCCGGTTTGTTTTCGATGCCTCCTGTGTAATTGGTCAGCATCGCGGCGGTTTCCGCGCGAATCGCATGGTCTAGCGGCTTTAAGTACCGCTTTCCGTTAGAAGTAGAACCGGAGATAACACCGTTTTGCACTGCCCAGCGCATCGCGGTTGTTGCCCAGATGTCCACGCGGCTGCTGTCTGCGAAGTCGGATAAGCTGCCATCGGTGTACGGCTTTCCGGCATCTGCATACAAGAACACAGCGATCTGTTCGCGGGTGACATTGTCGTTTGGACTGAACGTTGTGGAGGAAGTGCCGCCCGTGATGCCGTTTTGACTTGCCCAGAGCACGGCATGGTAATACCAATCGTTTGATTTGACATCGGAAAAGGGATTGTTTTCATTGACAGATGGTCTGCCTGCGATGTTGTACAGGGTTTGAACAAATGCTGCTCGTGTCGTTGTGCCGCGTGGAACAAACGTTGTGTTGGACGTGCCGCTCATGTAGCCCTTGTCAAATACGGTCTGCACGGCGTTACAGTACCAATCAGAAGAGCTGACATCGGCAAATCGATGGGCAACTTTGGTCGGCGTATTCCAGGCAAATGCACCGGTACAAATCGTGCTTACCGTGAGAGCGGCTGTCAACAGACAAGCGCCGAATTTTTGTTTGATTTTTTTCAACAGTATCTCTCCTTTTTATTTCGATGCAGGAATATATATTTCTTCCGTGATGCGCTCATGGGAGTTCCCTGCAAAATCTGTGGTTTCTACCTGTGTCCAATGCGGTTGTGTCAGGTTGAGATTTAGACGAAAATCCGTGGGATAGCTGCGATTCCAGCGATACAAAATAACGGCTTCGATCCGGGACTTGACTTCTGCCAGAGAACAGGTTTCAACAAAGCAGAAATCGCCAGCTGCCGCTTCGTGCAAAAACTGTTCTGACACAACAATTTGTGATGCCTGTTCCGCGGCAAACTGTCCATAAGAATAGGCGTTCATCCATAGCCTTTTGTTGTGCGTGCGCTGTAAAATGCGTTTTCGCAGCACACAATCTTGGCTTTGCCGCCGATGATTAAACAGCATCCCGCCGTGGTCATCAATGGCACAGATGACAATCATGCAATCATCTCCTTTCGTCTCGTAGTGTAACATATATGATACGAAAAAGCAAAATCGCTTCCCGCAATTGGGAAGCGATACCGTTATGTAGGAATTGTGCGAACCGTAAAGAAAAAGGTGGTGCCTTTGCCAACTTCCGTCTGCACCCAAATGGTTTCATGCAGTCCATAGATGATTTCATTGGCGATGGCAAGTCCCAATCCGCTGCCGGTCGGATTGTCTACTTCACTTTTGTAAAAGCGTTCAAAAATATGCGGCAAATCGTCAGAGGAAATACCGCGTCCGGTGTCATTGACACGAATCGTTACTTGACCGTATTTTGTTGTGGCGTTGAGCATAATGCTGCCGCCTTCTTCGACGAATTTGAGTGCATTATCCAGCAAAATTTCTAACAGCTGTATCACACGATCTGCATCGGTATATAGCTTGGGCAAATTCCAAATGCTTTTTTCAATCGAAAACAATAAGCCTAGATCTTCACAGCGCGATACATAGCGGTTTTGAATCAGACTGAAAATTTCCTCCGGTTCAACCTCTGTTTTGTGAAATGTAATACGGCTGTCCTGTAATTTTGACAGTTCAATGATTTGCAGGACAGAGTGTTCCAGTAGACGAGATTCACGAGAAATGATACCGTAATAGCGGCTGAGGGTTGCTTCGTCATCGACCAAGCCTTCGCTCAGCGTCTCTGTAATTGCTTGAATTGAGGCGATTGGCGTTTTTAATTCATGGCTGATGTTTGCAATATATTGATGATAAATCGATTCGACTTCTTCACGGCTTTTTCGCTGCGTCAACACACTGTAAATTACAACGATGTACAGCAGCGTACACACCAGTGCATAGGAGACAAGGACAAAGGGAATATATTCTAGGGATTGCGTCAGATATACTTCTCCTAAAAATGTGTTGTCCCGAAAGACCGGAGCACCCGCCACGACAACAATTGCAAACGGCCGTGCGGAAAATGGCAGGGCATAGACAGAACGCTGTTTGTCATAATACTGCGAATATAAATCCGTGTATTTTTGAAAGGGGAACTGGCGCTGACCGTAGTATGTATGCAGGGGTTCTGTGCCAGTTTCCGTCTGATAGAAAACGCTGCATGTCAAATATTGTTCTGGCTGCGAGATGCTGCCGGTTTCAGAAATTTCCGTTGCGGCATTTTGTGCTAAGTCCCGCATGTCCATATGAATGCGGCACTGAAAGAAATAAATAGAGAACAGACCGACAAACAGCACAAGACAATAAAACAGCACAATTTGGACATAGCGTTCCGCTTTGTTATCTGAAATCATGTGATGCCTCCGAGCCGATAGCCGACACCGTAAATGGATTGAATGGCATAGTGAACGTTTTCTGTCGGTAATTTTTTGCGGATCCGTTTGACGACAGCGTCTACGGCTCGCGTATCTCCATAATAATCATATCCCCAAACGGCCTTTAAAATTTGTTCTCGGTTGAGAACCTTTTGTGCATTGCGAATGAGATACGCGAGTAGATGCACTTCTTTGGCTGTCATGTCCAGCTTTTCGCCATTGGACAGCACGTCCATCGTGTCCAAATTGACGGACAATTCCTGATAATGCAGGATGTTCTGTTTTGGTGTGTTTTCAGCAAGACGCTGCGCCTTGGCAGAGCGTGACAGAATCTTTTTTACGCGGAGCGAAACTTCTCTCGGGGAGAATGGCTTGGTTACATAATCATCTCCGCCAAGTTCTAATCCGACAATGCGGTCGATTTCCTCACTGCGTGCGCTGAGGAAGATAATGGGAACCTCGCTCTCTCGCCGAATGGTGCGACATACTTCTGTGCCATTCATATTCGGCAGCATAATATCCAGGATAATTAAATCAATCTCGTGTTGTTTCCATTCGGAAAGCACGGCTTCTCCGTCATAAACAGAAATGACGTGAATGCCTTCATCGTTGAGAAAACGGGTCAAACTTTCATGAACCGCTTCTTTGTCATCACAGATCAGCACTGTGTAATCGTTCATCATAAACACCTTCATTCTTTGTGAAAAATAAATAAAGTAAAATCAAAATAGCTGCATGGAAGATGGAAAATATCACAAAGATGGCGGATTTTTGTCATATTTCTGCCGCATTGTTTGTTTATACTATAACCAACACAAAAAGTAACACAAAATTTGGATGACTGCCGGTCAATATGAAGTATACCAGATATTGACATGGAGTGCAAGAAGTGTTGCAAAATGGAGAGGAGAATATATGATGAACGGAACAAAAGAGAAAGGAAAAGTAAGATGGCCTGTCATGTCAGTCACCATTATTTTGTTTGCCCTCATGCTCGTTGCCATTGTTGTGAATGCAGAAAAATTCTATGACATTTTAAACAACTTGGTCATGAACAACCTCATGTGGGGACTGGGATGGTTTACCTCCTTGGTATGTCTGCTGATGGTCATCGTATGTGTTGTATTTATGGTCACGCCATTGGGAAAGATCAAGCTTGGCGGACCAAACGCAAAACCGAAATTTACGTACTTACAGTGGTTCGGCATTTCCCTCTGCACGGGCATTGGCGCAGGCGTTGTATTCTGGGGCGCCGCAGAGCCGTTGCTGTTCACGATGGAGCCTGATCCGTCTACCGGATTGGTCGGCGGTTCCAATGCTTCACTGGTTTGGTCAATGGTACACTGTTTCCTGCAGTGGGGCTTTACACCGTATGCGACCTGTGTTGTTATGGGTGTTATCCTCGCCTATGTTATCCTGAATAAGGGTGCACCGTTTAAGGCATCCGCTTGTTTGGTACCGATTTTTGGCAAAGATGCGGCAAATACCAAGTGGGCAACCGCATTTGATGCATGGTCTGCGTTTGCACTGACCGGTGCAGTAGCAGGCGGCTTGGGATATGGCGCGATGCAGCTTTCCGCAGGTGTTAAAGCGTTCGCTGGCATTGAACCGTCTACGATGATGTATGTTGGCATTATTGCCTGCATGTTCGTCTTTTATAACTTGTCTGCAGTATCCGGCTTGAGAAACGGCATTACGATGCTGTCCAACCTGAACACGAGATTCTTCTTTGTTTTGTTAATCTTTGTGTTCTTGGCAGGCCCAACGGCATATATTTGTAACCTGTTCACTCACAGCCTTGGCAATTATATGAACGAGTTCTTCTCGGCAAGCCTGTACACGGCTCCGTTCGCAGATTCCGGCAATTGGCCGCAGAACTGGGATATGTACTGGTGGGGTGACTGGATGGCATATGCGCCGCTGCTCGGTTTGTTTATGGTTCGTGTTGGCTATGGCCGCACCCTTCGTGAATTTGTTCTGATTGAATGGGTATTCCCGGCACTGTTCGGCATCGTTTGGTTCTCTGTATTTGGCGGAACCATTCTCCACGCACAGTTGTTTGACGGCATTGATTTCTACAGCATTTATCTCAATGACGGCGCAGAAGCGCTGACACTGTCCATGTTTAATGTCCTTCCGCTGAGCAAGATTGCAAAAATTATCATGCTGATTATTATTACCATATCGCTGGTAACACAGTGTGATTCGATGGCAGTAACCCTGGCAGGCATGTCCATTGAAGGCTCGGATGATACGCATGAACCGCCGGTATGGCTCAAGCTGTTCTGGGGCATCGTATTTGCAGTCATTGCCATGGTATTTGTTGTACTCGGCGGCATCGGAGGTGTAAAAACGATTAAATCGTTCTGCGGCATTCCACTTTGCTTCATGTGCCTGTTCATTTTGTTGGGCTTCCTCAAATATATGGCGAAGAGGCCGAGAAAGGCAAACGGCGAATACGAGTATGAGCCGGAAGTGGCAGAAGCACCGGACAACGGTGAACCGCCTGCGGAACTGGATTTCATCGACAAATTCTTCGCAAAGCTCGCTGGCGGAAAGAAAAAGCAGTAAGTGATCCCAATTTTTTCATAAGATTCCCTGTCTTGCAGCAGCATTCCATATTGGAATGCTGCTGTATTTTATGGAAAAAAACAGCATTGACGTTGCTGTGCATCGATGGTATACTGAAGACAAGAAAACCAAAGAGGAGGCTATTTGTTATGAGCTTTATGGATATGGTATATAAGCGTGAGAGTTGCCGGTCGTATCAGGATAAGCCGGTTTCCCGCGAGCTGCTGACCAAGATTGTTGAGGCTGGCAGACTGGCACCGAGCGGATGCAATGCGCAGCCGTGGAAGTTCATCGTCATTGATGAGCCGGAAGCAAAGAAGAAAATGTGCGAGGCACTGGTTGTCGAGGGCGGCGCAACGGGTTGTCCGTGGAGAGAGTCCGTACCGGCATTTATTGCGCTGGTAGAGGAGCATGCCAATGTCATGCCGGCTGTTTTGGATTACTACGGCGATTCTCAGCGATTTGCACAGGGTGACATCGGCATGGCTGCCATGAATATGATGTATGAAGCAGATGACCTCGGTTTGGCAACCTGCGTACTGGGCCTGAACGACCAGAAGAAGATGGAAGAGTCGCTTGGTATTCCGGCAGGACACACGGTTCGCATGGTTCTGGCTGTCGGATACAGCGCAGAGAACAAGGAACCGCGCAAGAAGGTTCGTAAGCCGCTGGAGGAAGTTTGCAGCTTCAATCAGTGGTAAAAAGATGAGAAAAAGCGTGATCGTTTCGATCACGCTTTTTTGTATGTACATAACAGCTCATTTCAGCTGCCTGTTTTTTCATACTCTATCGGTTTGGGATACGGCATCGTGCTGTTTCTCACCACAAGTGCCGGTGGAATAACGATTTTTTGCGGAAAATGCCGCTCCGGCTGATGCGCTGGCGTAGAAGCGCGTTGATGCACGAGCTGTACGGCGGTTGCCGCCATGTAATCGAGATGCGGGCTGATGCTGGTCAGTGCCGGTTCGACGACAGAGGACATCACGGTGTCATTGAAACTGACAATGCTGATGTCTTCTGGGATTTTCAGATGTAAGCTGCGAAGTGCATGAATAGCACCGATGGCAGTTTCTTCGTTGACGGTGATCATAGCAGTCGGGCGCTTATCGCCGTCTATGGCGGAGAGACGCAGCTGCAGTTCATGTTCTACAGCGACTTGATTGCGCATTGGTGTTTCAAAAATCAGATTTTGTTCAAATAATCCGGCTTCCCGCATATAGTGTTCATAGTAGCGGCGGCGCGGCTCTAAGACCATGCGCTGGGTCTCATCGGATAATTGCTTGGGACCGATATATCCGATGCGGGTATGACCGATGGAACGCAGGTAATCCAATGCCTGTTTGATGCCAAGCTCAAAATTTAACACGACCGAGTCATATAACAATTCATTCGGGGAAGAATCCCAAAATGTGATATTTCCGCTGATGGCACGCAGGGAGTGTATTTGCTTGTCGGTAAAATAGCCGATGGCAATGATGCCGTCAATATCTGAAGCGGGTAGAGCGCAATATTCCTCTCCGACAGTGCGCAGTGTCACGGTCTGTAATTTCCGCTCGTAACAGGTTTGTTCCACGAAATTTTTGAGATATAAAAAGTACGGATCGGTCATTTGCTCGGCGGGAGAGAGCATTTCTGCAATGCCGATAAACATCGTATCTGCCAAAATGCGCTGGGTACGGCGGCCGGAACCGCCGGAATAACCGAGCTGATGTGCTGTATCAAAAATAATGCGCCGTGTGTCCTCGCTGACTGTCATCAATGGATCGTTATTGAGAACGCGGGAAATCGTCGCGGCAGAAAAGCCGGTCTTTTCAGATAATATTTTCAGTGTGACAGCCATAGGGCACTGCCTCCTTTGGATTACAGTAGGAAATCATGTGAAAAAAAACAGACACTGCCGTTCCGGATGACTCATACCAGTTCGACAGTGCCTTTGATTGAGACGAAGACCAGAAAATAGAGCGTTTCGGTCAATTCTTTTCAGCAGCCTGTACGCACACAGCGGCAGGCATTTTTTTGCAAGTGGAGAGAGAGGATGCTTTTTCTACCTGTGCTTCCCAGTAAATTAAGACAGCAGAAACAGCAAGGGGGATGGCGCACAGCCAAACGCTTCGGATGCCGATAAACGAATGAGTCAGCCAAGAGAAGGCTACACCCAGATGAAAACACAAGACGGTGCCGCCAAAGAACCAAGCCTTTTTGAGCTGCTTCTTTTCATGGGTAATCGAGTATTCCGTCAGGGCGTTGGCAATCTGCCGACAGTTGTTCGTAGAGAAGATGCAGGAAGCATTGTAGCCGTAAGCACCGGGGAAAGAGTTCCACTGGAAGGACATAGCGAAAAAGATGGGATATAAACCAATAATCGCGTTCATATGTTCTGGCAGAAAACCGAGAATGATGACGGCGAGTGCCGTGACAGCCAGCGAATACGGATACAGCTTCTTATGGTATTTCTTGGACAGAATAATGGTTGATGCCGAGCCTGCGACATAGAGCAGAACGCCGACGATGCGGATGAGAACATCAAAAGGGTTCTGTCCCAATAAGCTGGTAACGATATAAATCATGTTGGATGTCAGGGCATTGCCGAAGAAGTCGTCGCGGCACAGCAGTGCATACACGCCCAAATATCCGCCTGTAATTGCCATGGAATGATGAATCCAGCAGGTGAGATCTTCACGTTCGATCATGTGACACACTCCTTTGGATGGATTTGTCTTCATTATAAGACGAGATGATAGGAATGTAAATGGACAAAACAGCACATCTATCCGAGGATTTTGGGCATGATTCTGTGAATTATTGTGTAAGTCTGACGGGAAGGCGTTTGATAAAAAATGAATAATCGAAAAATAATACTTGCATTTTCTTACAAGGCATGGTATTCTAAACAAGACGAAGGCGTCAGTGATCCAAAAAGGTCACTGGCGCCTATTTTTTATTTACGTGGTTCACAAAATGTAGTATGATAGGAGTGAAAACAAATGATAGACACTGGCAGCACGGGATTTATGATGATTTGTTCGTCATATGTCTTTTTCATGACACCAGGCTTGGCGTTCTTTTATGGTGGCTTGTGCCGCAGAAAGAATGTCGTCAATACCATGATGTCTTCGATCTTTATTATGGGTCTGGCATCGGTTCTCTGGGTAGCAATCGGCTATTCACTGGCATTTGGAGGCAATGTGGGAGGCGTTATCGGAACCTTCCAAAACGCCTTTTTGCAGGGCGTCGGTTGGGAGCCGGGTGCGTACTCCGATCAGATACCGGGATTGGTATTCGTTGCCTTTCAAATGATGTTTGCGATTATTACACCGGCATTGCTCACGGGCTCTGTCGTTGGTCGCATGAATTTCAAAGCACTGTTTTTGTTTATTATTTTGTGGTCGTTAATTGTCTATTATCCGCTGGCACATATGGTGTGGGGCGAAGGCGGCTTCTTGGCGGCAATCGGCTCGGTTGATTTTGCTGGCGGCAATGTCGTACATATCAGCTCCGGTGTTTCCGGTTTGGTACTGTCTCTGATTCTCGGCAAGCGTTTGGGCAGTGAGCAGGGCAATTTCCTGCCGCACAACATTCCGTTTGTTGTCCTCGGCGCATCGCTGCTGTGGTTCGGCTGGTTTGGTTTCAATGCCGGCAGTGCACTGGAAGCGAATGGTCTGGCAGCTCATGCGTTCCTGACCACGAACACCTCTGCGGCAATGGCTATGCTGACATGGATGCTCATTGATATGATTCGAGACGGCAAGCCGTCGTTGGTCGGCGCGTGCACAGGCGGTGTGCTGGGACTTGTTGCGATCACACCGGGCGCAGGTTTTGTTCCGCTGTGGGCTGCATTTATCATTGGCGGTTTGGTCAGCCCGATTTGCTACTTTGCCGTTTCGGTTATCAAAGCAAAATTCGGATATGATGATGCACTGGACGCCTTTGGCTGCCACGGCGTTGGCGGCATTTGGGGCGGCATTGCGACGGGCCTGTTTGCAAAGAGCTCGATCAATCCGGTGGCACAGTGGGATGGCTTGTTTTTTGGCGATTATCATCTGTTTGTCGCACAGCTTCTCAGCATTGTCATTACCATTGCGATTGCTATTGTCGGTACGCTGATCTGCGCAGGCGTTGTCAAGCTGATTGTTCCGCTGCGCGTCGATGAGCACGCAGAGCGCATTGGTATGGATGAAGCGATGCACGGCGAGCGCGCCTATCCGACCTTTACCGGTTTGGACTGATTGTTTGGGAGGAAACTGTTGTATGATTAAAATTGAAGCCATTGTCCGGCCGGAAAAGCTGGAAGATGTCAAGGACGCATTGGCAATGATCAATGTTCATGGTATCACGTTATATCAGGTCATGGGCTGCGGCGCACAGAAGGGCGGCACAAAAAATGTCCGCGGTCATGCCGTACAGGTCAACTTGATTCCGAAGATTAAGTTTGAAATTGTCGTTTCCGATGAGGAATGGGCGCGCATTACGATTGATGCGATCTGCAATGCGGCGTACACCGGTGAAATCGGTGATGGTAAGATCTTTAGCTATGATCTGGACAACGCCGTGCGCATCCGCACCCGTGAAATTGGACTGGCAGCATTGAACTGAGTGGTAAAAATCCTTCTCGCGCACAGCGAGAAGGATTTTTTGGTTGCATCTGGTTTGGACATGCGGTATACTGAAAATATACATATTTATTATCATAACAGCAAAGATAAAAACGCAATGTATACTGTTTTGTATACTAGAGCCGGTAGGTAGCCCGGCCGTCACAGAACACCTGTGGTAAGTAACCTGCCCCTCCGGGTTGTCCGTTCTTTGCTCAGCAATCGTGTAGGAGGGATTGTCATGAGCAAAGTGAGCGGCAAATTAACCGTGTATTTTGAGAAACCATTTTGGGTAGGTGTTTTTGAACGAATAGAAGACGGAAAACTATCCGCGGCGAAAGTGACCTTCGGTGCAGAACCGAAAGATTATGAGGTATATGCGTTTCTGTTAAAATACTATGAGAATTTGCGGTTTAGCCCGGCTGTGGCAGCAAGTGCAATGGAAAGAAAGAAAAATCCAAAGCGACTTCAGCGTGAAGCGAAAAAACAAGTACAGCCTATTGGAATTGAGACAAAATCCCGGCAGGCGCTGAAGCTGCAGCAGGAAGAGAACAAACAGGAACGAAAAGTCAAACGGCGAGAGCTGCGGCAAGCGGAAGCGGAGCGGATGTTTCAGCTGCGTCAGCAGAAGAAACGAGAAAAACACCGCGGCAGATGAGTTTTTTATTGCATCGCGGATTCTCGTGCGGTATACTAAAGCAAGAAATTGTTCTTATCTAACTAGAGACAGAAAGGGAAGGTACATTATAATGGAAGTCGGAATTTGCGGCAAGCAGACGATTACGGTTACAGAGGCAATGACGGCAAAGGCAATGGGCAGCGGCGAGCTGCCGGTATATGCAACGCCGAGCATGATTGCGCTGATGGAAAACACGGCATATACCAGCGTTGCTGGCGAGCTGGAAGAGGGACAGGGCACCGTCGGAACACTGATGAATGTCAAGCATTTGGCAGCATCTCCGGTCGGCATGGAAGTGACCTGCGAGACCAAGCTGGTTGAGGTAGACCGCAAGCGTTTGGTGTTTGAAGTGAAGGCTTTTGACAAGGGCGGCTGCATTGGTGAAGGAATTCATGAGCGATTCATCATCACAAACGAAAAATTTTTGAGCAAGGCACAGAGCAAGCTTTGATGCCTGTAGTAGCCTGATTGGTGAAAATGGTGCGATTTTTTAACAAAATCGCACCATTTTTTTTCGTTCTCCCGATAGAATTCCGCAAGAGAACGATTGAACAATGCAGCAGAATAGATTATAATGATATGCATGAGTGAAGCTGCGAACATTCAAAACATGCTTTTTTTTATCATAGAGGCAGGATGGCAGCGGAATGCATCAAAAGACTTCCTGCGCACTTCACGCTGGTGCGGGAAGAAACAGGCAGCGAAAGGAGCTACAAAAATGGTCAAATTATATGACGGCGGCGTATATCTGGTCGGCGGCAAGCAGATTGTCGAAGAAAAAGATGCTGCTAAAGTACAAGAACTGACCGGTCAGGCAGCAAACAAGGCAGAAGCGAAAAAGGGCACGATTGCGTATTCTATTCTTTCGGCTCACAATGTATCGGATAACATGGATAAGCTGCGCATCAAGTTCGATGCCATGACATCTCATGACATTACATTTGTCGGCATCGTGCAGACAGCGAAGGCTTCCGGCATGGAGCGTTTTCCGCTTCCGTATGTGCTGACCAACTGTCACAACTCCCTGTGTGCTGTCGGCGGCACCATCAATGAAGATGACCATGTCTTTGGTCTGTCCGCTGCAAAGAAGTACGGCGGCATCTATGTTCCGCCGCACATGGCAGTCATTCATCAGTATATGCGCGAGACCATGGCGGGCTGCGGTCGCATGATTCTCGGCTCTGACTCCCATACTCGCTATGGTGCACTGGGTACAATGGCGGTCGGCGAAGGCGGCGGCGAGCTGGTAAAGCAGCTGCTGTGCGATACGTATGACATTGCTTATCCGGGCGTTGTTGCTATTTATCTGGACGGCAAGCCGCAGCCGGGTGTCGGCCCGCAGGATATTGCGCTGGCAATTATCGGCGCCGTATTTAAGAATGGTTATGTCAAGAACAAGGTCATGGAATTTGTTGGCCCTGGCGTTGCTTCGATGCGCACGGATTATCGAAACGGTGTCGATGTTATGACGACAGAGACCACATGTCTTTCTTCGATCTGGCGTACAGATGAGGACACCAAGCAGTTCCTCACCATGCATGGCAGACCGGATGCATGTAAGGAACTGAATCCGGCAGATGTTGCGTATTATGATGGCATGGTTTATGTGGATCTGAGCACCGTAAAGCCGATGATTGCTCTGCCGTTCCATCCGTCTCATACCTATGAAATTGATGAGCTGAATGCAAACCTCGGAGATATTCTGCGCGAGGTAGAGAAAACAGAGCATCTGATTGCAGACAATCCGCAGCTTGGTTTCAGCCTGACAGATAAAATCGTTGATGGCAAGCTGCACGTACAGCAGGGCATCATTGCGGGCTGTGCAGGCGGTACCTATTCCAATATCATGGAAGCGGCACATATTCTGCGCAATGCTCATCTGGGTCAGGATGAATTTACACTGTCTGTTTATCCGTCTTCCATTCCAGTTTATATGGATCTGGTCAAGAAGGGTGCCTTTACCGAGCTGCTGGCTGCTGGCGCAGTAATTAAGACGGCATTCTGCGGTCCGTGCTTTGGTGCAGGCGACACGCCGGCAAACAATGCACTGAGCATTCGCCATACCACCAGAAACTTCCCGAACCGCGAAGGCTCTAAGCCGGGCAATGGTCAGCTGTCCGCAGTTGCTCTGATGGACGCGCGTTCTATTGCAGCTTCCGCAGCAAATGGCGGCGTTCTGACACCGGCAACCGACTTTGCAGATAATTATGTGGTACCGGAATATGAATATGATGATTCCTCTTACCGTGCTCGCGTATATCAGGGCTACAATGCACCGGTTGACGGCGCAGAGCTGGTATACGGCCCGAACATCAAGGATTGGCCGGAAATGAGCCCGCTGGCAGACAACATTCTGCTCAAGGTCTGCACTAAGATTATGGACGATGTGACCACGACAGACGAACTGATTCCGTCCGGCGAGACATCCTCGTATCGTTCGAATCCGCTGGGTCTGGCAGAATTTACGCTGTCTCGCCGTGATCCGGAATATGTTGGCAGATCCAAGGCTGTTGACAAGCTGGAGAAGGCTCGCGTAGCGGGCAAGGATCCGGCAGCATTGGAGCCGGAGCTGTCCAAGATCTATGCACAGATTCAGGAGATTGATCCGTCTATGGTACCGGCAGAAACTGAAATCGGCAGCATGATTTACTGCGTCAAGCCGGGTGATGGCTCTGCTCGTGAGCAGGCGGCTTCTTGCCAGCGCGTGATTGGCGGTCTGGCCAATATTTGCCGTGAGTATGCAACCAAGCGGTATCGTTCCAATGTCATGAACTGGGGTATGCTTCCGTTCCAGATGAAGGAGGAGCCGAACTTTGAGATTGGCGACTACATCTATATTCCGAACGCAAAGGCTGCACTGGATGGCGATATGAACGACATCAAGGCGTATGTGCTGGGCGATACGGTAAAGGAAATTTCGCTGTACATTGCAGACATGACCGAAGACGAAAAGAAGATCGTCAAGGCTGGCTGCCTGATTAACTACAATCGCAACCGAAACAAGAACAAGTAATTTGTCGTGACGATAAAAAGAGGGTTTTCCCATCGGGAAGGCCCTCTTTAATCGTTTATAGTTGTCGTGTAAAAAAGTCTGCAATCAACTGCTTGGTACTGTCTTGAAAAAATTCTCGTGTGCCGTGTCCGGCACCAGTGACTTCGTAAAATTCCGCCCGATTTTCCATGCCTGCGGATACAATGGCGTCGTAAAAATCCTCACTGATTTTCAATGGGACAATAGGATCTTGATCTCCGTGGAAAATGGCGATGGGGCACATGGAACGGTTAATATAGTGAATCGGACTTGCCTCGTATGCTCGTTTAGGTAAGGTTTCTTCGGAGCCGCCGAGCAAGGCACCTTCGTGGCTCTTTTTGATGCTGCTCCAACGGCTGCATCCGCTGTTTACTTCTGCGGTTGTTTTTTGCAGCAGCTGGGACAAATCCACAGGGCCGAACAAATCACAGCACGCCTGAATGTCGGAGGAGTAATTGCTCCATTCATCGGATTCTCCCAAATCATTGTTCATGGCGACCATTGAGGCGAGATAACCGCCTGCCGAACGGCCAATCATGCCGATGCGATTTGGGTCAATGTGATACTGCTCGGCGTGAGCGCGCAGAAATCGCACGGCTGCCTTTACATCAATCAGCTGTGCCGGATAATGTGCCTGCGCGCTGCTGCGGTAATACATGGATACGAGCGCGAAGCCGCGTTCCGCGAGAAACTGCATTTCTGCGATGCTTTGATTTTTGTCTGTGCCGCGCCATGCGCCGCCGGGTACCCAGATGATTGCGGGAAGAGGCTCGGACGGAGCGTCTGTAGTCGTGCCGGAGGCCAGACGCATTTCCTGATTGCCGTAGTGCAGCAGGATAGATAATTTCAGATCTAAAATCGAACCATCCGGCTGCTTGGCGTGAGAATATACAATGTTATCCAGCAGGGTGAGTGTGCTGCGCTGAATATGCGGATGAATGACGGTTTTCATATGTATAAACTTCCTTCTTTTTTGTTCGTTATCTATGATAATATGTGAGTGATGCGTTGTCAAAGAAAAGATTCGCTTGAAAAATAGAACAATTATCGGTAAAATAAACATAAGCTAATGGAAAAGGAACGAGAGCCATGGAAATCCTAGATGTATATGATATGCACCGCGTGCCGACGGGACGTACCTTTGTGCGCGGCACCAAACCGGAAAATGGATATTATCTGGTGGCGCAGGTCATTATCTTTAATACCAAGGGACAGATGCTGATTCAGCAGCGACAGGCAAATAAAGTGGGCTGGCCAAACCGGTGGGACGTATCCGCGGGCGGCAGTGTGCAGGCGGGAGAGACGAGCCAGCAGGCTGCGCATCGGGAATTGCAGGAAGAACTGGGATTGTCCGTAGATTTTACCGACGTCCGCCCGCATGTGTGCTCGACGTTTGCCGAAGGCTTTACCGATATGTATATCGTCAACCGCGATGTCGATATATCTCAGCTTACTCTGCAAAAAGAAGAAGTGCAGACGGTACGCTGGGCGGGAAGAGAAGATGTCCTTCAAATGATTGAAGAAGGCAAATTTATCCCGTATTATGCGGGCTGGATTGCGTATTTGTTTGACACGCATAAACAATACGGCAGCTTTCGCCGCACGGGGTATTGACAGGGAAAGATCCTCTTTTCCTAATATCATATAAATTTTGTAGGAATTTAGGAAAAAGGGCTTGACACTGGGCAACAAACATGCTATTCTATACTCAGTTAAACGAAAAGCCTACTTACACAGTAGGTTTTATGGGAAAGAGGAGGAGCGACATGAAATATCGTATCTTCATCACGAAAGAATACACCTTCTACGGACGAATGTGTTGTTGTTGAAGATTTTTTGACACACAGAAAGAATACCAACACAAAATACACAACATCGTCTATATAATAAGGAGAATATACAATGAGCGAGAAGAAATTCCATTTTGAAACCTTACAGCTGCACGTTGGTCAGGAACAGGCTGACCCGGCTACCGATGCACGCGCCGTGCCGATTTACCAGACCACTTCTTATGTGTTCCACAACAGCGATCACGCAGCTGCACGTTTTGGTCTGTCTGATGCAGGCAACATCTACGGTCGTCTGACCAACCCGACCGAGGACGTTTTTGAGAAGCGTATGGCAGCTCTGGAAGGCGGCTCTTCCGCACTGGCAGTTGCTTCCGGTGCAGCAGCTCTGACCTATACCTTTAAGACTCTGGCTCATCAGGGTGACAACATTGTAGCAGCTAAGACCATTTACGGCGGCACCTACAACTATCTGGAGCACACCCTGCCGAAGGACGGCGTAACCACCAAGTTCGTTGATCCGGATGACATTGAGAACTTCAAGAATGCCATTGATGAGAACACCAAGGCAGTATTCTTTGAGACACTGGGCAACCCGAATTGTAACCTGATCGACATTCAGGCTGTTGCAGACATTGCACATGCACAGGGCGTTCCGGTTGTTATCGACTCTACGTTCGCTACTCCGTATCTGCTTCGTCCGTTCGAGTACGGTGCAGACATCGTGGTTCATTCCGCTACCAAGTTTATCGGCGGCCATGGCACCACGCTGGGCGGTGTTATCGTAGAGAGCGGCAAGTTTGACTGGAAGGCTTCCGGCAGATTTGCAGATCTGGTTGATCCGGATCCGTCTTATCACGGCATCAGCTTCGTAGATGCCTGCGGACCGGCAGCGTTCACCACCAAGATTCGTGCAATTCTGCTGCGCGACACCGGTGCTACCATTTCTCCGTTCAACGCATTCCTGCTGCTGCAGGGTCTGGAAACCCTGTCCCTGCGCGTAGAGCGTCACGTAGAGAACACCAAGAAGGTTCTGGAATATCTCCAGAAGCAGCCGCTGGTTGAGTCCATCAACCATGCATCCTTGGATCCGAAGTATCAGGATCTGTACAACAAGTACTTCCCGAACGGTGCAGGTTCTATCTTCACCTTTAACATCAAGGGCGGCGAGAAGGAAGCAAAGAAGTTCATCGACTCTCTGAAGATCTTCTCTATTCTGGCAAACGTTGCAGACGTGAAGTCTCTGGTTATCCATCCGGCAACCACCACACACAGCCAGTGCACCGCTGAGGAGCTGGAGGAGCAGGGCATCCATCCGAACACCATCCGTCTGTCCATCGGTACCGAGCACGCAGATGACATCATCTGGGATCTGGATCAGGCATTTGAAGCTGTCAAGGCTGACGCATAACTTTAAAACAACTATCGAAGAATATAGAACAGCTGTCGGGACCTAGCCGCCCCGGCAGCTCATAAAAAATGAAAAGAGGCATTTTTATTATGGCTATCAAGCAGAGCATTACCGAACTGATTGGCAACACTCCGTTGCTGGAGCTTGTAAATTTTGAAAAAGCAAATAACCTGAACGCAAAGATCGTTGCAAAGCTGGAGTACTTCAATCCGGCTGGAAGCGTCAAGGATCGTGTAGCAAACGCAATGATTGCTGACGCAGAGGAAAAGGGCGTTCTGAAGCCGGGCGCAACCATCATTGAGCCGACCTCTGGCAATACAGGTATCGGTCTGGCTGCTGTTGGCTCTGCCAAGGGCTACCATGTCATTCTGACCATGCCGGAAACCATGTCCATTGAGCGCCGCAAGCTGGTTGCAGCATACGGTGCAGAGGTTGTTCTGACTTCTGGTTCTGCTGGCATGAAGGGTGCTATCGCAAAGGCTGAAGAGCTGGAGAAGTCCATTGAGAACGCTGTCATTCTCGGTCAGTTCGTCAATCCGGCAAACCCGAAGGTACATTACGATACCACTGGCCCGGAAATCTGGGAGCAGTCCGAGGGCAAGGTTGACATCTTTGTTGCTGGTGTTGGCACCGGCGGCACCGTTTCCGGTACTGGCGAGTATCTGAAGGCACAGAATCCGAATGTCAAGGTTGTTGCTGTTGAGCCGGCTACTTCTCCGGTACTGTCTGAGGGCAAGGCTGGCCCGCATAAGATTCAGGGCATCGGCGCAGGCTTTGTTCCGGATACGCTGGATACCAAGGTATATGATGAAGTATTCCCGGTACCGAACGAGGCTGCTTTTGAAGTAGGTCGTGAGATCGCACGCCGTGAGGGCATTCTGGTTGGCATTTCCTCTGGCGCAGCTGTTTACGCTGCTGCTGAGCTGGCAAAGCGTCCGGAAAATGCAGGCAAGACTATCGTAGCACTCCTGCCGGATACCGGTGAGAGATACCTGTCTACCGCACTGTTTGCAGACTAAGTATTATCCAATAAACGAATAAAACAGAGGGCAGAATGATTGGGAAACCCGTCATTCTGCCCTGTTTTATATAGGACAGAACAATCGAAAATCGACTTTCGGCAATAGCTGTGATATAATGAACCCATTGCAGCAGAAGGGAGGAGCCAAAATGGGCTTATCAGAAGAAAAACAGAAAAAATGTATTTGCGTCGGTCTGTTGGCGCATGTTGATGCGGGAAAGACGACTCTTTCCGAAGCTATGCTGTATATGAGCGGAAATTTGAAAAAATTAGGGCGTGTCGATCATCAAGACGCCTTTTTAGATACCTATCACTTGGAACGCGAACGCGGCATTACGATTTTCTCTAAACAGGCGATTTTAGAGCGGGAACACATGCGGCTCATGTTGCTGGATACACCGGGACATGTGGATTTTTCCACGGAGATGGAACGAACCCTGCAAGTGCTGGACTATGCTGTTTTGGTTATCAGCGGCAGCGCAGGCGTGCAGGGACACACAGAGACCTTGTGGAAGCTGCTGGAACAGTATCGCATTCCGACATTTGTATTCATCAATAAAATGGATTTGGATACGGCCAATCGAGATGCTGTCTTTGCACAGCTCAAAAGCCGCTTGAGTGACAACTGCATTGACTTTTCATCCGATCGAGAGGCAGCGGAACGCGACGAAGAAGCGGCGATGTGTGATGAGACGCTGATGGAATCCTTTTTAGAAGAGGGCGCATTGACACAGGAACAGCTGCGGTATGCGATTGTGCACAGAAAAATTTATCCGTGCTTTTTCGGCTCTGCGCTCAGACTGGAAGGCGTAGAAGAATTTTTGCAGAGTATGGAAGCCTATACCGTAGATCCGGTTTATCCCAAGGAGTTCGGCGCGAAGGTATATAAAATTTCCCGCGATCCGCAGGGCAATCGTTTGACATGGATGAAAATTACCGGCGGCGGATTGAAGGTAAAAACGGTGCTCACTAATGCGGGACTTTCTGTGCAGGAAGAAGAGGCATGGGAGGATAAGGTTGACCAGATACGCTTGTATTCCGGAGAAAAGTATCAGATGGTGGATAGCGTGCCAGCGGGCAGCGTGTGCGCGGTGACAGGACTCAAACGCACGCAGCCGGGTGATGCGCTAGGCTTGGAACCGGTATCTATGGAACCGGTTTTATCGCCGGTATTGACCTATCAGTTGATTTTGCCGGAAGGCACAGATGTGCCGTCTACTTTGCGCAAAATGAAGCAGCTGGAGGAAGAGGATCCGCAATTACATATCCTTTGGAATGAACATTTGCAGGAGATTCACATTCAGCTCATGGGTGAGATTCAATTGGAAATCCTCAAGAGCATGATTGCAGAACGATTTGGGTTGGATGTTTCCTTTGGCGAAGGCAACGTCGTGTACAAAGAGACCATTGCGGCGCCGGTTGAGGGCGTAGGACATTTTGAGCCGCTGCGGCATTATGCAGAAGTACATGTGCTGCTTGAGCCGCTAGAGCGCGGCGCAGGCTTAGAGTTTGATACGGTTTGCAGTGAGGACAAGCTCGACCGCAATTGGCAGCGCTTGATTTTGACGCATTTGGCAGAACGAGAGCATTTAGGTGTGTTGACTGGCTCTCCGATTACCGATATGCGCATTACGCTGCTTGCAGGCAGAGCACATGCCAAGCACACAGAAGGCGGCGATTTCCGGCAGGCGACCTATCGCGCCATTCGACAGGGCTTGATGAAGGCACAATCTATTTTGTTGGAGCCGTGGTATGCGTTCCGGCTGGAAGTACCGCAGGAGTTTATCGGTCGTGCCATGACGGATATTCCGGCGCGTGGCGGCACGTTTGACCCGCCGGAGACCGATGGCACCTATTCTATTTTGACGGGCACAGCGCCAGTTTCTTCCATGCGAGATTATCCGATGGAGGTCATTGCCTACACGCGCGGCACCGGACGCATTTCGCTGACGGTGGATGGCTATCGCCCGTGCCATGAGGCGGAACAAGTCATAGAGCGCATGGGGTATCAGCCGGAGGCGGACTTGGAACACACGCCGGATTCTGTCTTTTGCTCGCACGGAGCAGGCTATCCGGTCAAATGGAACGAGGTCGAGCAGCATATGCATTTGCCGCTGACCTATCAGCCGCCAAAGCAAGAAAAGGCAGAAGAACAGATTATTTCGCGTCCGGTCAAAGCCTCTTACAGCAGTTCCGCGGAGTTAGACAAAGAACTCAAGAAGATTTTTGAACGCACGTATGGTGCGATTCAGCCGAGAGCGTTCCGCTCACACAAAGCCATGCGGTATGACCAGCCACGAGAAGTGCTGCGTCAGTTGGAACCGGCGCGGGATTATCTGCTGGTAGACGGCTATAATATTATTTTCTCGTGGGATGATTTGAACGAAATCGCCAAGGATAATATGGATGCGGCGCGGCAGGTACTGATGGACATGCTGTGCGATTATCAGGCGTATCGACGCTGTGAAGTGATTTTGGTATTCGATGCCTATCGTGTGCCGGGACGCGCTGGTATGCTTGACAGCTATCATAATATCCATGTCGTTTACACCAAAGAAGCGGAAACCGCGGATATGTTCATTGAAAAGGTATCCTATGAAATCAGCGGACGGCGCAATGTGAGAGTTGCAACGTCAGATGGTGTGGAACAGATCATTATTTTCTCGCACGGTGCACAGCGCGTTTCCGCACGCGCTTTCCGAGAAGAGATGGATCAGGTCAACCGACAGATTGCGGATGCCATTCAGCGGCAAAATCAGCGATAAATAGGCGGAAAACAAGGGAGAAGGAGACTTCTTCCTTGTTTTTGAAAAAAACATAAAATTTTTGTTGACAAAACGGAAAAGAATGTGTATAATAAATATCGTTCTCAAGAGAACAGCAAACCAGCTTGGAAGTTTAGCTCAGCTGGGAGAGCATCTGCCTTACAAGCAGAGGGTCACAGGTTCGAGCCCTGTAACTTCCACCATGAAAAGTACTCCATTTGTGGAGTGCTTTTTGTTTGTCAGAGACTCTGTGGCGAGAGTACGCAGAGCGGTAAACGAGCAAAGGCAGGGTATCACCATGGCGGTGGTATCCTGCCTTTCGTGCCATATAGCGCGCGTTTCGGGTCAATCGCTGCGTACGTGCGTACCGGGAGCCTATACACCTCTGGCAAGGTATAACACACTAGACTTTGTGCCAAAGTCCGTGTGCCAAGGGGCATAGCACCTTTGGAATCCCTGTGGTGCGTGTACGCACGTACGCAGCGAAATAGGCAAGCTCTCCTATATAGGGGTGTTCTTTCATTGGAGAGTATGGTATACTCAACTCAACAACTCGGAATTTGCAGAGGTGAAGAAAATGAAACAAACAAAGAATATTTTATCATGGTTAATAATTGCATTAAATATTGTTGGAGTTGTATGCTTGATTTATTTTGCTATTCCATATTTTACTCATAATGTTACAATAACAAATCCTGATACAATGTTGCCAGCGGAAGCATGGGATAGTGCTGGAATGGTATTGACATTTGGGTTTATTCCACTTTTGGTAGCCAATATATTCTGCTCTGTAGTTGTAAAAACAAAGCAGAAGTTTGTGTCTTTTTTGTATTTTATTCCTAGCGTAGTATGTTTAATTATCGTGTTGAGTTATTGGATACCAGCGTTGTGAAATATCATTAACTTCCAGTTTGTCGCACGCGTTCCAAGCAGGGCTTGGGGGGAGGCACGCCCCAACAAGAGCGTTATACTATTGCGGAGTGCTTTTTCTTATGTATTCTGCTTTCGGATTTCGTCTAATAATAATTTGGCGGGTTTTGAAAGCGGACGATTTTTCTTCCAGACGAGGTACAGGGACTGGGCATCTAATTCCGGTGATAGCGGACGGAAGCAAAGCGGGTCACGGATGCGATCAAGCGGTTCCAAACATAGCACACAGCCGATCCCTTCCTCTGCCATCAGAAAGGCATTATATGCTAGATTAAAAGTGACTGGGATAGAGAGCTGCTGGGGATCAAAACCGAGCCAAGAAGTAAAGGAATCGTGCTGTAATTCTTGCTGAGGCATAATGAGAGAAAGATACCGAAAATCTTGCGGCGTAATGGAATCCTTTTTTGCTAGTGGATGGTCGTTGCGCATCACTAAACCGCGGCGTTCCGTAATAGAAAACTGCAGAGATTCATATTGCGTGACATCGGCATCTCCGACAACGATGCCAAAATCAAAATATCCACTTTGAACGTGCTCGGTTAAATCTCTTTCGTTGCCATCAAAGATATGATACCGAATCAACGGGTGCTTGATTTGCAATTGACGAATCGCGCGGATGATAAAATTCATGGATATGATTTCTGTGCAACCAATGTAAATATCTCCCGTAATAGCTTCGGCGTCTGGTGCTGTAAATTCGGCAGTCGTTTTGTCTGCGAGAGCTACGATTTCTTCTGCACGCTGTCGGAATCGGTATCCGTCTCTTGTCAGTGTAATACTGTGTCGGCTGCGGCTTCTGTGAAACAGCTTGGTCTGTAATTCCCGTTCCAAATCCATCAATTGACGGGAAAGTGTAGGCTGTGTGATGTGAAGCTGCTCCGCAGCGCGTGAAATATTCTCTTCTCTGGCAACGGTTAAGAAATAGCGTAGAACTCGAATTTCCATGGTGTATGACCTCCTGTTCGTATCATAGTATATCAGATCATAACATGCTTATAAAGCATATTATAAAAATAAAATAGGTATTTGATATTTTCATGACTGGAATCTATAATAACCACGAAAGGAGAGATTCCTCATGAAATCAATCAAAAAAGAAAATCGTGGTTTATATGTCAACACCTGCCTCAATCAGCTTGGATTGGGTATTGCTTTAACGGTTATCGGATCGGTCTTGCCGATGATTTCAGCAGAATATCAGTTGGATTATCAAATTAGTGGTATTCTGTTGTCTGTACAGTCGGCAGGTTTTCTGCTGATGGGAGCTGTTGTCGGTTATCTTCCCAGCCGATTGGGAGTCCGTCAGACCTATGTATTCTTGGGAGCTTTGGTATTTCTCGGACTGATCGTCACGATGGTGACATCCAATCCTATTTTACTGATTTTGGCTATGCTTATGACAGGATTCGGAAAAGGCGGAGATTCAAATTTTACGAGTCAGTTTGTGTCCAATTTGTCGCATGGCAATACCGGATCGTTGAATTTTATGCAGGCATTTTTTGCCGTCGGCGCCTGTGTCGCCCCGTTAATTGTTATGGTATGCGGCACTTCATGGAGAAGCGCACTGATGATCGTCGTTGCCTTTGGCGCAGTACAAACAATTCATGCCATAGCGGTGCCGATTGGAAGCGATGCATATATCGAAAAAGAAAAAGTACGCCCAGATTATGGATTTCTAAAAGAAGAATTATTTTGGATATGCGCACTGCTCATGTCTACATATGTGGCATTTGAAGCATCAATCATGGGATGGCTGGTCACCTTTTTTGTGGATACGGGTATCGTTTCTGAGTCCGCAGCACAGATTTTAGCCACCTCGCTTTGGATTGCATTGTTTGCGGGACGGATGCTGACGGCGCAGATTTCTCGCCATTTTCTTCCGTATCAGATGATTCCTGTCATGGTGATTGGTACGGCGATTTGCTTTACCATGCTGCTTTTTGGACATCATATGATTTTTGTCGGAATTGGAACGATTGGAACAGGATTATTTATGGCGGGACTTTATGGAACGGCAATGGGAAACAGCGGCACATTGATGAAGCGGTATCCGCTGTGTATGGGCATGTTTATTGTGCTGCCGGGCGCCGTATCGATTGCCGTTCTTGCATTGATCGGCGCGTTAGCGCAGAAATTTGATATTCATATCGGCATGGGAGCGCTGTATGTTCTTGTGTTCTTAATGATTTTGCTTGCCGTGCGCAATGTGACGTATTGCAAAAGCAAGAGACATCATACTTCCAGACGCATGGAGGAGGCGGAAATATGAGACCGGCATCGTCGTGTATAAAGGCCAAAGAGAAATTTTTGGAGCTGTGCCGACAGGGAAAATATAGAGAAGGAGAACGACTGCCCGCTGAAATGCATATGGCGCAGCTCCTCGGTGTCAGCCGTGATACCTGGAGAAAAGCATTAGAAAGTTTGCGGCAAGAGGGCATTGTTCGTTCGAAGCATGGCGTAGGAACGTTTGTCGTCAATCCTTCAGGGGCAAGAGAAACGGATTTGACTCAATTGTGTACCGTGCGTAAAATGATTGAGCATTCCGGTGTACGAGAAGGTCATAGCAGTTATGATACGGGGATTATCATGCCAAATAAAAGAATCGCGTCTGCGCTAAATTTGCAATCGCAGGATAAACAGTTCAATGTATTTTTTGTCCATTGCATGAAATACACCGCGGACGGTCAGCCGCTTTGCTATAGCGCAAATTATATTCCCAGTGATTTGGCGGATGAGCTAAAAGCGACGCATATGCCGGATCATTTGCTTTCTTATTTGAAACAGGATAAAAATATTCGGATTGAGCGTTCGATTGCACACATTATGGTTCCGCAATATAATGATTCTATCGCTGTGCAGCTGCGCGGTGAAGATGAGAAACTCACAGTTTTATGTATCGAACAAACATATTTTGATAAGAATGGGATTCCGGTACTGCACACGGTTGACTATTTGCGCAGCGATGTTTTTCGTTTTGTTGTAACGCGGAGATAAGATTTGTGCCAGAGACAGGAAACAGCCAGTTGCTTGTCGCGTGACCGGCTGCCGGTTATAATATTGGTACAAGGAGGTGCTTTCTATGAACACCAAAGAGGTACTCTATCAACTTCGCATGAAAAACGGCATGTCGCAAGATGCACTGGCAGAAAAGGTCTTTGTGACAAGACAGGCTGTTTCGCGCTGGGAAACCGGAGAGACCGTTCCGAATACCGAGACATTGAAGCTGCTCTCCCAAGTATTTGATGTTTCCATCAACACACTTTTGGGTGCTCCGAGAAAACTGATTTGTCAGTGCTGCGGCATGCCGATGGAAGATGACGCAATCATTGGCCGAGATCATGATGGTTCTCTAAACGAGGACTATTGCAAGTGGTGTTACGCCGACGGAACCTACACCTATCACAAGATGGATGATTTGATTGATGTTTGTGTCAAGAACATGGTAAACGAAAACTTTACCGAGCAACAGGCCCGTTCGTATCTCCAGGCGTTGCTTCCGACGCTGAATTATTGGAAACATTACGATGCACTCAGTGACAATGGACAGTTTGAGGAATTTAAGAACCAACTGATAAAGGAGATAAACGAACTGCATATAGAAGGTTTGCCGACGGTTGAAACGCTGTATGCGCTTGTCGGAAAGTCTGTAAACCTCGCGTATGCCCTGCCAAACGGCAAAACAGTAAAATTTTTGGATGACCAAAAGACATATCTCGGCAATCAGCTTGCCTGCGAATTTGGCGGAGAGCGATGTTTTGGCGTGGTTGCCGGCATGGATTTTCTGCTTGTGTGCACGTATGAAAAAGACGGGCTGAATCCGGAATTGGTACTATATAAAAAGAGATAACATGTACAGACATAACAAATGCAAAAAGCACGCGTTCCCGCGTGCTTTTTTGTGCAATCTTTTGATTTTGCGGCAATGACAGGAAAAGTTTCATACGGATACTTTTTTTTTCGCGTAGAATCGTCTATAATAGAGATACTTTGATGGATAAAAGTATCTTTGACATACCATGCAGGAGGAATTCCTATTATGAAGATTTTAAAGCAGGCAGAGAAAAAGACCTACCAGAGAGATGCTGCGCTGACACATACCGTCATGGACATTATTGAAAATGTACAGACAAACGGTGACAAGGCGCTGATTGAATATGCGGCGAAGTTTGACCATATGGACATTGATACCGTGCGCATTTCTCCGGAGCAGGTCAAGGCTGCCTATGAGCAGGTTGATGAGGAGACCATTGAGACCATTCGTTTCGCAGCAGGTCAGATTCGTTTCTTTGCAGAGAAGCAGCGTGAGTGCCTGAAGGACCTGAACATTCCGAGCCGCGTAGAGGGCGTAGAGATCGGACATCGCATGATTCCGGTAGATCGCTGCGGCTGCTATGTACCGGCTGGCCGTCATCCGTTGCCGAGCTCGGCACTGATGGGCATTGTGACGGCAAAGGCTGCCGGTGTCAAGGAGGTCTGCGCTTGTTCTCCGGCATATGCTGGTTATGGCACGATTCATCCGGCCGTTCTGGTAGCTATGGATATTGCTGGTGCCGATGAAATCTACTGCATGGGTGGCGCGCAGGCGGTTGCTGCCTTTGCTTACGGCACGGAGAGCATTAAGAAGGTCGATTTGATTGTTGGCCCGGGCAATAAGTTTGTGACGGAAGCAAAGCGTCAGGTTCTGGGTGATGTCGGCATTGACAGCCTGGCAGGCCCAAGCGAAGTGCTGATTGTTGCCGATCACACCGCAGATCCGGAATTTTTGGCAATTGATTTGCTGGCACAGGCAGAGCATGACCCGAATTCCAAGGCAATTCTTGTATGCACCGATCAAGCAACCATTGACGCAACCGTGCAGGAGATGGATCGCCTGATTACAACACTCAATACAGAAGACGTATGCCGTCAGTCTTGGAAGGACAATGGCGCGATTTACCTGGCAGATTCTATGCAGGAAGCCATTGATTTGGCGAATGAGATTGCACCGGAGCATCTGGAGATTGAGTCAGATAACGAGCGTGAGGTCGCGCAGCAGATGCGCCATTACGGCTCTCTGTTTGTTGGACATTATGCACCGGTTGCCTTTGGTGATTTTGTTTCCGGTCCAAATCATACCTTGCCGACGATGGGAACAGCACGATATTCCAACGGTGTTTGGGTTGGTACCTTTATCAAAACCCCGTTCCATCAGTTTGTCAGCAAGCAGGGCTGCTTGAATCTGGCACAGCCGACGATGAACTTTGCCAACATTGAAGGTCTTCCGGCACACCGCGATTCTGTTCGCCTGCGTGTGAAGAGATTGAAATAACAAATGGATATAATATATGCCAAAAAGGGGAAGCATATGTTTATCATATAAATCCAAGTCTGTATTAAGGAAAGGATGTAAAGCGATGAAAAAAACGTTGAAACGGCTGGGAGCAATGTTTCTGTCGATGATCATGGCGGTCTCTGCGCTATCTGTTGGTGCGTTTGCAGATGACAGCAAGACAGGCACCATTACGCTTGAGACAACTTCCAGCGGTCAGAGCTACTATGCGTATCAGCTGTTCAAGGGCGATGTCACTACAACAGCTGATGGAGAAAAGGTTCTGACCAACATTGGATGGGGCAATGGTATTACACCGAATTCATTATGTGCCTATCTAATTTCTGATCGTCATGCACTTGGTAAATGCTTTGGCGAAAGGATACTCTATAAAGATGCAATCCTGAGGGAAGAAGATGAAGATGATTATGATTATAACCTTGAAGATGATGCTGTAGCTCAGAATATAGTAACCATTCTGTCAAGTAATGAGCTTGCAAACGATGACAAGAAGTTGTTTGCTAAAATAGCTGCCACCGCGGCGGAAAAATCAGGAGAGAAAAAGACGCTTCTCACAGAGCAGAAATCAGCGGATGGAAAAACCACAGGATATACGGCTTCCGGTTTGGAGCCAGGCTATTATGTAGTGACAGATGGTAAAGCTATGAATATATCTGGTGGTTCAATTCCAAATCTTGTGCTGGTTGATGCAGAAGGAACAACGATTACTCCAAAGTCTGCAGTTCCGACTGTTGACAAGGAGATTGTAGCAGATAATGAGGAAAAGAGCGCAGTAACTGCTAGTATTGGCGATACTGTGGAATTTAAGCTGACTGGTACTCTGCCGTATGACTATGATGCTTACAGCACCTATACGTATGAATTTCAGGATACGCTGTCTACGGGACTGACCTATAATGATGACGTCAAAGTGTATGTAAAAAATGGCGAGGAAGACGAAGTAGAAATTAAAGGTTATACCGTTAATAAAGCCAGTGACACTTCGATCAATGTAACCTTTACTGATTTAAAGTCGGGAGTAACAGCAGCTGAAGAAGGCCAAACGGTTACCATCGACAAAGACAGCAAGATCATTGTGAAATATTCCGCAACTCTGAACGCAAATGCGGAGATTGGCACGGCAGGAAATGCCAATAATGTGAAACTGAAGTACTCGGATGATACAAGCAGTGATGAAACTGGTACCACTCCGGAATCTTATGTTAAAGTTTATACCACAGGTCTGAGACTGGAAAAGATTGATGCAGCTACGAAGAAGGCTTTGACTGGCGCAACCTTTACCATTGAAAGTACAGATAAGCGTGTGGGTGTACGTGTAAACTATACATATACTGCAGATGAGACTGGTACATATTATAAGCTGACAGATACTGGTACATATACAACGACAGCTCCGACTGACGATACAAAGTCTAAGTATGAAGTATCGGAGGAAGGTACTGAAAATTATGTAAAGTATACGCGAACAGAGGTTACAGCAAAAGCGGATGAAAGTGCTTCGGAAACTAAAGCAACAGCAACTGTTGGTGATGATGGTGTTCTGGTAATCAAGGGATTGGGTGCCGGCTCTTATACCATCACAGAAATCACTGCTCCGAGCGGATATAATCTATTGACGGATCCGATCTCCATTACGATCGAAGAAAAGAATGTAACCAAGGATTCGTGTGAATGGACAGTGCTGAACAATGGTGCTGAGATTGCTAACCCGAATAGTGATGGTTTGTATACATTTCAGGTAGCGAACAAGCAGGGTTCCACCCTTCCGTCTACCGGTGGTATAGGTACAACACTGTTCTATGTAGTTGGTGTCCTTCTGATGACTGGCGCGGCAATTATACTGGTAATCAAGAAGCGTCGTTCCAGCGCAGAGTAATTTTGCGTACATAACGACCTGGAAAAACGAACATATCGAAGGAGTGGGATTGTCCCCTTTCATCTCACTCCTTCGGGAGTTTCTATCTTTCAACGTTGGCGGGAAATGATAAGCGGACAAACATCAGGGAGAAATTCATGAATCAAAGTAAAAAGCAAAAGAAAAAAAAGAAATTTTCTTTTTCTACCTTTATTTTAATTGTAATTTTCATCGTGGGTCTTTCCGTGCTGTTATATCCGACAATTAGTAACTGGTGGAATTCCATGCACATGTCACAAGCAATCGTGACGTACCAAGAGAAGCTCAAAGACACGAGCGAGGAGGAACGTAAAGCGATGCTTGCCGCAGCAGACGATTACAATCAACGTTTATTCGAGAGAAATGCCGGCATCGGCACAAATCTGGAAGATTATGATTCTGTGCTGGATATTACCGGCACAGGCATCATGGGATATATCACAATTGAAAAGCTAAATTTGGAGCTGCCAATTTACCATGGCATGGATGCGAGTGTTTTACAGATTGGTATTGGACACGTGAGCGGAAGCAGTCTGCCGGTAGGCGGAAAAAATACGTTTACTGTTTTATCAGGTCATAGTGGGATGCCGAACGCAAGGTTGTTTACCGATATCAATCAGCTGGTCGAAGGCGATGTGTTTTATATTACAGTGCTGGACCGAAAAATTGCGTATGAAGTGGATGATATTTCGACAGTTTTGCCGCGTGAGGTCGAAGAATTGGATATTGTGCCGGGCGGAGACTATTGTGTGCTTGTCACGTGCACGCCGTATGGCGTCAACACACATCGGCTGCTCGTGCGTGGTCACCGCATTTCCTTGCAGGAAAACACCACGGAGGAACAAGTACAGCAATTGGATTGGAGAATCGGACTTTTGGCTGTAATTTTGTTGCTGTTGCTGTTGTTGTGCATTTTCCTGTTGTGGCGCAGACACAGGAGGAAAAAAAGAAAATCTATGAAAAATCAGAAGCTACACGAAAAATAATCCGAGACATATTTAGATATAATATACGCCAAAAAGGGGAAGCGTATGTTTATCATATAAATCCAAGTCTGTATTAAGGAAAGGATGTAAAGCGATGAAAAAAACGTTGAAACGGCTGGGAGCAATGTTTCTGTCGATGATCATGGCGGTCTCTGCGCTATCTGTTGGTGCGTTTGCAGATGACAGCAAGACAGGCACCATTACGCTTGAGACAACTTCCAGCGGTCAGAGCTACTATGCGTATCAGCTGTTCAAGGGCGATGTCACTACAACAGCTGATGGAGAAAAGGTTCTGACCAACATTGGATGGGGCAATGGTATTACACCGAATTCATTATGTGCCTATCTAATTTCTGATCGTCATGCACTTGGTAAATGCTTTGGCGAAAGGATACTCTATAAAGATGCAATCCTGAGGGAAGAAGATGAAGATGATTATGATTATAACCTTGAAGATGATGCTGTAGCTCAGAATATAGTAACCATTCTGTCAAGTAATGAGCTTGCAAACGATGACAAGAAGTTGTTTGCTAAAATAGCTGCCACCGCGGCGGAAAAATCAGGAGAGAAAAAGACGCTTCTCACAGAGCAGAAATCAGCGGATGGAAAAACCACAGGATATACGGCTTCCGGTTTGGAGCCAGGCTATTATGTAGTGACAGATGGTAAAGCTATGAATATATCTGGTGGTTCAATTCCAAATCTTGTGCTGGTTGATGCAGAAGGAACAACGATTACTCCAAAGTCTGCAGTTCCGACTGTTGACAAGGAGATTGTAGCAGATAATGAGGAAAAGAGCGCAGTAACTGCTAGTATTGGCGATACTGTGGAATTTAAGCTGACTGGTACTCTGCCGTATGACTATGATGCTTACAGCACCTATACGTATGAATTTCAGGATACGCTGTCTACGGGACTGACCTATAATGATGACGTCAAAGTGTATGTAAAAAATGGCGAGGAAGACGAAGTAGAAATTAAAGGTTATACCGTTAATAAAGCCAGTGACACTTCGATCAATGTAACCTTTACTGATTTAAAGTCGGGAGTAACAGCAGCTGAAGAAGGCCAAACGGTTACCATCGACAAAGACAGCAAGATCATTGTGAAATATTCCGCAACTCTGAACGCAAATGCGGAGATTGGCACGGCAGGAAATGCCAATAATGTGAAACTGAAGTACTCGGATGATACAAGCAGTGATGAAACTGGTACCACTCCGGAATCTTATGTTAAAGTTTATACCACAGGTCTGAGACTGGAAAAGATTGATGCAGCTACGAAGAAGGCTTTGACTGGCGCAACCTTTACCATTGAAAGTACAGATAAGCGTGTGGGTGTACGTGTAAACTATACATATACTGCAGATGAGACTGGTACATATTATAAGCTGACAGATACTGGTACATATACAACGACAGCTCCGACTGACGATACAAAGTCTAAGTATGAAGTATCGGAGGAAGGTACTGAAAATTATGTAAAGTATACGCGAACAGAGGTTACAGCAAAAGCGGATGAAAGTGCTTCGGAAACTAAAGCAACAGCAACTGTTGGTGATGATGGTGTTCTGGTAATCAAGGGATTGGGTGCCGGCTCTTATACCATCACAGAAATCACTGCTCCGAGCGGATATAATCTATTGACGGATCCGATCTCCATTACGATCGAAGAAAAGAATGTAACCAAGGATTCGTGTGAATGGACAGTGCTGAACAATGGTGCTGAGATTGCTAACCCGAATAGTGATGGTTTGTATACATTTCAGGTAGCGAACAAGCAGGGTTCCACCCTTCCGTCTACCGGTGGTATAGGTACAACACTGTTCTATGTAGTTGGTGTCCTTCTGATGACTGGCGCGGCAATTATACTGGTAATCAAGAAGCGTCGTTCCAGCGCAGAGTAATTTTGCGTACATAACGACCTGGAAAAACGAACATATCGAAGGAGTGGGATTGTCCCCTTTCATCTCACTCCTTCGGGAGTTTCTATCTTTCAACGTTGGCGGTAATTGCGATTCAGTTCGCCTGCGAGTGGAGAGAGTGAAGTAAATCAAAACTATCGAAGCGAGAGCACTACTGTGCTCTCGTTTTTTTGCACCTATAGATACTGACTTTTGTGCAATTTTTTAGAAATGATTTGATTAAAATTGTTAAAAATATGACTGCAACTATGGAAAAAAGTTCAAATTCTCAAAATCGGTCAAAAAGTTGCACAAAAATGATTAACAATGATTGAAATTGAATATAAATATTGTTATAATTGATGCCATAGAGAGGGAATTGACATGATCGCTGAAACTAGACACCAGATGATTTTGGATATTTTGCATAAACAGAGATCTGCCAGTGTACAGGAGCTTTCCGAACAGCTTCACATCAGTGAATCAACGATTCGGCGTGATCTAATTATTTTGGATCGTCAAGGAAAGCTGACAAAGGTATACGGCGGCGCAATGGCAATGAACATGGAGTCATTGTACGATCCGTATGAGCCGGATATGGACACAAAGGAAGCTCTGTTTGTAGAAGAAAAAAAGCGTATGGGACAATATGCCGCATCGCTGATTCGAGCAGATGATTTTGTGTATATTGATGCCGGAACCAGTACCATTCATTTGGTCAATGCCATCAGCGGCGAGGCAAAAAAAGCGGTATATGTTACCAATGGTTTGCTGCACACACGCATTCTGGCACGAAAGGGATGCAGGGTTTATGTTCCGGCAGGCCGCGTCAAACCACGTACCGAAGCGATTGTAGGTGTCGCGGTTCTCAACAGCCTGCGTCGGTATAATTTTACCAAAGCATTTATGGGGACCAACGGCATTTCCGTCGAGCGCGGCTTTATGACGCCGACCATCGAGGAAGCTGAGCTGAAGGCGGCGGCCATTCAGTCGTCACTTGAAAGCTGGTTCCTTGCAGACGAAAGTAAGTTTAATAAAATTTGTGCCGCAGGGATTTGCGATTTGGCACAGGCGGGTATCATTACGAACCGATTGCCGGATGTCAGCTATGCGGAGAAGACCTTGGTGAAGGAGATTGACAGAGAATGATTTATACTGTGACCTTTAATCCGGCTATTGATTATGTGGTTCATTTAAATGGTCCGCTCAAACAGGAAGGCATCAATAGAAACGCTTCGGAAGAATATCAGTTCGGCGGCAAGGGTATTAATGTTTCCAATGTGCTGCGCACCTTGGGCATTGAATCCAAAGCCTTAGGCTTTGTCGCTGGCTTTACCGGCGAAGGACTGGAAAAGGGTTTACAGGCAAGCGGTTTGTGCACCGATTTCATTCATGTTTCGGAAGGCATGACCCGCATCAATGTCAAAGTAAAAGCAGAGCAGGAAGCGGAAATCAACGGCATTGGCCCGAACATTACCGCCGAGGATATGAAAAAGCTGTATCATAAGCTGGATCAGATTCAGGCTGGCGATACACTGGTTCTGTCCGGTTCCATTCCATCGTGCCTTGCCAGCGATACCTATGAGAAGATCATGGCGCATCTGGCAGATAAAGACATTCGCATTGTCGTGGATGCTACCCGTGACCTGCTCGTCAATGTGCTCAAGTATCATCCGTTCCTCATCAAGCCGAACAACCACGAACTGGGCGAAATCTTCAACACGGTTCTCAAGACAGATGAAGAAATTGCCGATTGTGCGAGAAAATTGCAGGAGATGGGCGGCAGAAATATTCTGGTTTCCATGGCGGGAGATGGTGCGCTGCTGCTAGATGAAACCGGAGAAGTGCATCGCATTGGCTGCCCGAAGGGCAAGGTGCAGAACAGCGTAGGTGCTGGTGACTCCATGGTGGCAGGCTTCTTGGCTGGCTATCTCACCAAGCAGGATTACGGCTATGCACTCAAGCTCGGCACAGCTGCCGGCAGTGCCACGGCGTTCTCTATTGGTCTGGCAGAGAAACAAGACATCGAACAGCTGCTTCAGACGCTGTAAGATAGAAAAACAAGCAAGGGAAAGAGGGCGAGTATATGAAACTGATTGAATTGTTTAGCCGAGATGCCACGGCATTGGATGTCAAAGCGAAGGACAAGGATGCTGTCATTAATAAGTTGGTAGATCTTCAGTTTACTCACGGCAATATCACGGATAAAGAAGCCTATAAAAAGGCGATTTATGCACGAGAGGCCGAATTCTCTACGTATGTTGGCGAAGGAATTGCCGTTCCGCACGCAAAGACGGAAGTTGTCGCAGCGCCGAGCTTGGCGGTAGTACGGCTGACAGAACCGATTCAGTACAACGAAGATGACGATGATAAGAGCAAGCTCTTTTTCATGATTGCAGCGCCGATGAACGGCAATCTGCATGTAGATATGCTGGCACGCATGATGAGCCTGCTGGCAAATGAAGATTTCGTAGCAAAGCTGAATGCGGCAAAAACGCCACAGGAATTTCTCGATTTGATTGCGAAAGAAGAGGAACAAAACTTCGGAGATGAAAGCTTTACCGAAGAAGAGGTTCCGCAGACGGGATACCGCATTTTGTGTGTTACCGCGTGCCCGACCGGCATTGCACACACCTATATGGCAGCGGAGAATCTGCAAAAAGCAGGCGCTACGATGGGCATTCCGACAAAGGTAGAAACTAACGGTTCCGGCGGCGTAAAAAATGCGTTGACCGCAGACGAAATCGCAAAATGCGACGGTATTATTATTGCCGCAGATAAAAATGTAGAAATGGCTCGTTTTGATGGCAAACCGGTGGTTATCACCCGCGTTGCCGACGGCATTCATAAGCCGGAAGAGTTGATTAACAAAATCGTGAACGGCGAAGCACCGATTTATCACGCGACGGGCGGCGCACCAGCTGCTGCTCCCAATGAATCCGCAGGAAGTGCGATTTATAAGCACTTGATGAATGGCGTATCGCATATGCTGCCGTTCGTTGTCGGCGGCGGTATTATGATCGCGTTGGCGTTCCTGCTCGATGATTATTCGATTGACCCTTCCAATTTCGGCATGAACACCCCGCTGGCTGCGTTCTTTAAGACAGTTGGCAATGCAGCCTTCGGATTCATGCTTCCGATTCTCGCTGGATTTATTGCGATGTCCATTGCGGATCGTCCGGGCTTGGCGGTTGGCTTTACAGGCGGCGTGCTCGCGATGAATGGCACATCCTTTACAGGCTTGATGAACGGAGACACAACCGGCGTATCCGGTGGTTTCCTAGCAGCATTGCTTGCGGGCTTTGCAGCCGGTTATTTGGTACGATTCTTGGAAAAGATAACAGAGAAGATGCCAAAAGCGATGGATGGTATCCGTCCGATGCTGATTTATCCGCTCGGCGGCATTCTCTTAATTGGTCTTCTGATGTGTGCGATCAATCCGTTGATGGGTGCGATCAATACCGGTATTTCCTGGATTCTGAATTCGATGGGCGGCTCGTCGAAAATCCTGCTCGGTTGCGTACTTGGCGGCATGATGAGTGTGGACATGGGCGGCCCGATCAACAAGGCAGCGTATGTATTCGGTACAGCTGCCCTGTCCATGGGACAGTTTGATGTCATGGCAGCGGTTATGATTGGCGGCATGGTTCCTCCGATTGCTATCGCATTGTCTTGCACCTTCTTCCCGAAGAAGTGGACGACAGAAGAGCGCAACAATGGTCTGGTCAATTACGTCATGGGCTTGTGCTTCATTTCCGAAGGCGCGATTCCGTATGCGGCAGCAGACCTGGGTCGTGTGCTTCCGTCTTGTATCGTTGGTTCTGCGATTGCAGGCGGTTTGTCTATGGCATTTGGCTGCACCCTGCAGGCACCGCATGGCGGCATCTTCGTATTCCCGACAGTGGGACATCCGCTGATGTATGTCATTGCTCTGGTAATTGGTTCGATTGTCGGCGGCGTGATTTTGTCAGCACTGAAGAGAACAAAGGCTGAATAAGCAAAAACGCTTTATTTTTATTATGCAATTCATGTATTGAAAGGAGATTTTTATTATGCTGCGTTTTGAGTACACCGTAACAGATCCGGAGGGCTTCCACGCACGTCCGGCAGGCATGTTCGTCAAAGAGGCAAAAAAGTATGATTGCGTTACCACTGTTGAGAAGAATGGTAAGAGCGCAGACGCTCGCAAGATGTTTGGACTGATGGGTCTTGGCATTAAGGGTGGCGACACCATCGCAATCAGCGTAGAGGGTGCACAGGAAGAAGAAGCTGCTGCTGCACTGAAGGCATTTATGGAAGCAAACCTGTAAGAGCCGAACGATTGTATTTGTCAACTCTATTCTATTTATCTATTTCCTAAAGGTGCTGCGCTGCGTGCGGGCACCATTGAGAACAACAGTTTTTTAAGCGTACAAGATGTAAACAAAAACAATTTTTGCTGGAACAACACGAAACACAATACAAGTATTTTATTCATCTTGTAAAACTTTTATAAAACTGTTTTGGCCGTGTGAATGCACATTTGTGTGTGTTCACACGGCTTTTCTTATATTTTGCAGAAATGTGCGATGGAATCTGATTGTAACAGGGAGAAAATCATAGTAAAATGAAAGTATCGAAAAAAGAGATAGGAGGCGGACAATGGAGTACCAATTATTAGCAACCGATTTGGATGGGACTTTGCTCAATGCGAAAAAAGAAATTTCTTCCGAGAACATCAATGCGATCAATCGTGCGTTGGAAATGGGAAAACAGGTAATTTTTTCTACCGGTCGCGCCCTGGGAGAAGTCGAACAATTTTTTCCATTGTTCCCGACGATGCGATATGTGCTGTGTGAGAGCGGCGGCCTGCTGTATGATCGGCAGGAACAGCGCGTTATCAGCAGGCAGGTACTTGATCCGGCGATTACACGAGAGGTATTGCGCTATACACAGCCGAGAGATATTATGATTCAAGTGATGATGGAGGGAGAGTCTGTCATCAGTAAGAAAAGAATTGCTCGTCTCGAGCACTATCGCAATGAATATTTGCGGGAACATTTTTGTCATCATGTGCGTTTGGTAGACAATGTCATCGATTATTGCCAGAGTGGCGATTATCTGGTAGAAAAAATTTGTTTGTATCATCCGGACACCATGGCGCGCGTGCAGACCTTGGAACAGCTGCGGCATCTGGATTTGACTGCGGCATTTTCTGAACGAACCTCCTTGGAGTTGACGCCGATTGGCGTAGACAAGGGAAACGGGCTGCGCAAGCTGTGCGAAGAGTTACATATTCCGCTGGAACAGGTGATTGCTGTTGGAGATGCCCCCAATGATTTGGCAGTTTTGCAAACGGCTGGATTGGCGCTTGCTGTCGACAATGCTTCGGAAGAGGTTAAGCAGGTATGCCATGCAGTTGTTGCAGACAATGAACACAATGGTGTCAAGGAGGCCATTGAGGATTGGCTGTGCGGCGCAGTGCACGGTACACAGCCAATCTATCAGACGGTATAAAAAAGAGATCTGCAAGTGTTGCAGATCTCTAGGACAACAGCGCCTGCATATCTTCCGGTATCGGCGCGGTAAATGTCATGGGTTGTTTGGTAATCGGATGGGTAAAGGACAACCGATAGGAATGCAGCGCCTGCCGTGCGATGTGAATATAATCGGGATTGTATAAAAAATCACCGGGCAGCGGATGGCCGATGTGCTTCATATGAACGCGAATTTGATGCGTTCTTCCGGTCTCCAGCCGGACAGCAGCAAGAGAAAATCCATTGCGTACAGCCAATCGCTCAAAGTGCGTGACAGCAGGCTCGCCGCGCGCTTCGTCGACAATGCGCTCAATGGTGCTGTCATGAGCACGGGCAATTGGCGCACGGATACAGCCGGACTCCGGCAGAACACCGGTGCAAATCGCGCGGTATTCCCGATGGATCTCTCGATGGCGCATTTGTTCCGCCAGAATACAGGCGGATAGCTCGTTAAGGGAGAACAATATGACGCCGGAGGTGTCTCGATCCAATCTGCCGACGGAACGGGCGGTAAACGGTTCTCCGCGCTGCTGGTAATAATAGGCAAGCGCATTGGACAGCGTATCATCATAATGCCCCTGCGACGGATGGACGGGCATACCGGCAGGTTTGTTGAGGATAATGAGGTCGCTGTCCTCGTAGACAATAGAAAGCGGCAAACGGACGGGAAGTAGATTTTCGTTTGGCGCAAGGTGTGGAATCACTGCACGCAGCGTTTGACCTGTGTGCAGTTTTTGATTGGAGCGAATGGAGATTCCGTCCAATAACAGTCCGTTTTCCTGATATTTGGTTTGGATAAGCAGATGCCGCGAGAAACCCTGCGCGCGCAGAAATCGGTCTGCCGTGCGCCCGTCAAATTCCGGCGGGATCTGATATTGAATGCTGTTTCTAATCATGCTTGCCAGTGTATCATATTTGAAGCGATTTTGCAATCGGCTTCTTGATTGACGCAAGGCGTCTTGATGGCGTATAATAAATACGGTAAAAAATTACGAGGAGGAAAACGTTGTGAAGGATATGCTGATACAGCTGTGCAGCGCAGACGGTGTGACCGGCTTTGAAGGACACGCTGCACAAAAGGCAGCGGAGCTGTTGGCGCCATACTGCGACCGTGTGGAATTTGATTCCTGCGGCAGTGTATTGGGCTGGAAGAGATGCGGCAAGCCGAATGCAAAGACTGTCCTGCTCGATGCCCATCTCGATCAGATTGGTTTTATGGTCACAGATGTGCTCGATGGCGGATTCCTGCGCTTTACGCAGGTGGGCGGCATTGACCCGCGTATGCTGCTGGGCGCTGAAGTGACAATATTGACGGAGACACCAAGATATGGTGTGATTTCCTGTACCCCGCCGCATTTGCTGGCGGCAGGAGAGCAGAATAAGGCAGTGCCGATGCATGAAATGCTCATTGATACCGGTTTGCTGGACGCCAAGTCTGTCATTCCGATTGGCACGCCGATTGTGTTTGCACAGCCGCCGTATGAGCTGACGGACGGTCAGATTACCGGCAAGTGCTTGGATGACCGTGCGGGCTTTATTTCGATTGTCGAGGCAATGAAACAGCTGAAAGATGCGGATTTACAGGTAGATCTTGTCGTGTGCGGTTCGGTACATGAGGAGACCGATTCCCTCGGCGCTCTGGCGGCGTCTTTCCGCGTGGCACCGGATTACGGCATTGCGGTAGATGTCAGCCATGCCAAGACACCGGACAGCGGTTCGGATGAAGCGTTTGCATTTGGCGGCGGCGTGCTTGTTGGCATGGGGCCGAATCTGCACCGCGGTTTGACCAATCGCATGATAAAGGTTGCGCGTGCGGAAGAAATTCCCTATCAGATCGAAGTAATGGAAGGCAATACGGGCACCAATGCATGGGACATGCAGGTGGTGCGCAGCGGTATCGCTATGGGCTTGCTGTCCATTCCGCTAAAATACATGCATACACCAATTGAGACCATCAAGCTGTGCGATGTACAGGCAGTCAGTGATTTGATGGCAGCGTTCTTGAAGGAATTTGACGGGGAGGTAACGCGCGTATGATCGAGTTATTAGAAAAGCTGTGCGCGCTTCCTGGTCCGTCCGGCTGTGAAGATGCTGTGCACGATTTCATTTTGGAGCAAGCGAAGCCATATGCGGATGAGATTCGAGAGGATAATCTCGGTAATCTGATGATTTTTCGCAAGGGCAAGAAACACATCGACAAGACCGTGATGCTCTCCGCGCACATGGATGAAGTCGGTGTAATTTGCAAGGGATATACAGACGACGGCTGTGTCAAGTTCGGCTTTGTCGGCGGTGTTGATCCGCGCGTTGTGATTGGCAGACGGATTTTATTTGGCAATGTGCGCGGCGTTGTCGGCATTAAGGCGGTTCATTTGACCACGCGGGAAGAACGCAAGACCATGCCGAAGACCAGCAGCTTATATATTGACATTGGTGCATCGGATAAAAAGGAAGCACAGAAAAAAGTGCCGCTCGGTACCTATGGTGTCTTTGATTCCGCCTGCGTTCGTTTTGGCGATGGACTGCTCAAAGCAAAAGCCATTGATGATCGCGTAGGATGCGCCGTGATGCTGACCATTTTGCAGGAACAGCCGGCGGTAGATACGTGGTTTGTTTTTTGCGTGCAGGAAGAGGTTGGCCTGCGCGGCTCTCGCTGTGCGGCATTTGCCCTGCAGCCGGATATTTGTCTGGTGCTTGAGGGCACAACGGCGGCAGATTTGGCGGAAGTAGACGGCGCCAAGCAAGTGTGCGGTCTGCGCAAGGGTGTTGTCATTCCGTTTATGGATCGGTCTACGATTTACAATCAAAAGCTGTTTGAGACACTGCGCAAGCTGGCAGAGGAACATCATATTCCATGGCAGACCAAGCACCGCGTAGCAGGCGGCACAGATGCCGGACGCATTCATTTGACCAGAGAAGGCATTCTGACAGCCGGACTGGCGGCGCCGGTTCGCTATATCCATTCACCATCCAGTGTGGCTGCTCTGGAGGACATGCAGGGTATGCTGGCACTGAGCCGACATTTTCTGACGTATTTGGGAGATGAAGAATCATGAGTTTTGATATTTATGGAGCATTTTGTAATTTGTCTGCTGCTTTTGGCCCATCTGGCAGAGAATCGGACATCATTCAGGCGATTCGTGAAGTGACAGCGGACAATGTGCAGGACATTGGCGATTGGGATCATCACATTGATGCGATGAACAATCTGGTATATCATCGCAAGGGCAACGGCAAGAAAATTTTGCTCGCAGCGCATATGGATTCCATTGGCGTTGTTGTGACACATATTGATGATAATGGATTTGCCCGTTTTGCACAGGTCGGAGGCTTCATGCTCGGAGATCTGGTAGACAGACGGGTTCGCTTCCAAAATGGCACGCGCGGTGTGATTTCGTTTGAAGAAAAAACAGCGTTTTCCAAGCTGGGCTTTGATAATCTGTTTTTGGACATTGGCGCAGCAAGCAAAGAAGAAGCAGAAAAACTGATACAGGTCGGAGATTTCGCCGTATACGATGAACAGCCGCACAAGCAGGGCGATGTCGTTTGCGGTCCGTATCTGGACAACCGCATTGGCTGCGTGACATTGATTGGCGCGATGGCACAGCTGGCGGATTTGCCGTGCGACAGCGATGTCTATGTGGCATTTACGGCACAGGAAGAAGTCGGCCTGCGCGGCGCACAGACGGCAGCATTTGCCGTTCAGCCGGATTATGCGATTGCCGTTGATGTGACGGACACCGGAGATCTGCCGGAGCGCAAGTACCCGATGGCTGTGAAGATGGGAGCAGGACCGGCGGTCAAGATTATGGATCATTCGGTTATTTGTGACCAGCAGGTCAAGGATGCCCTGTATCGCGTTGCAGAGACGCAGAATATTCCGGTACAGCGAGAGATTATGGAATTTGGCGGAACAGACACCGGTGTCATTCAGCGCACGGCTGGCGGTGTGAAAGTCGGTGCAGTCAGCATCCCGACACGCTATATCCATTCTGCTGCGGAGATGGCAAATCTGCGTGATGTTGAACAGGCCATTCAGCTCATTGCCCACGTTATCAGTGAAGGCGTGGATCAAAAATAAAAATAGCTACAGAGACAGAAAATCCAGTCCCATTTGGGACTGGATTTTTTTCATGCGATTAACCTTCTGTATTCTCAGGAATTGCTTCCGGCTGTTCCGGTCGGTTGAGAATTTCCATAAATTCTTCGCCGGTAATCGTTTCTTTTTCATATAAGAAACGAGACAATTCGTCCAGCTTCTGGCGATTCTCCGAAAGAATCTTCCGTGCTTTTTCGTGCTGTGCTTTGACCAGCTCAACAACCTTCTTGTCGATTTCGTTCTGGGTATCAGCAGAGCAGGCGAGAGAGGTATCGCCGCCGAGATACTGGTTATTGACGGTTTCCATTGCAACCATATCAAAGCTGTCACTCATGCCATAGCGGGTAATCATGGCGCGAGCCAGCTTGGTCGCCTGTTCGATGTCGTTGGAAGCGCCGGTCGTGATTTCATGGAAAACTACTTCCTCTGCTGCACGACCGCCGGTAAACGTGGCAATCTTATTTTCAATTTCTTCCTTGGACATTAGATATTTGTCTCCCTGTTCGACCTGCATGGTATAGCCGAGGGCACCGGAGGTGCGCGGAATAATTGTGATTTTCTGCACCGATGCAGAATGTGTCTGCAAGGCGGCAACCAATGCATGACCGATTTCATGATAGGCAACAACCTGCTTTTCATGGTCGGAGAGCACGGAGTTCTTTTTCTGATAACCGGCAATGACCACTTCAATACTTTCTTCTAAATCTGCTTCTGTGACAACAGAACGATTATCACGCACAGCGCGCAAAGCAGCTTCGTTGATGATGTTGGCGAGCTCTGCGCCGGATGCACCGGCTGCCATGCGGGCGATGGTGTGATAGTTGACATCGTCTGCGGTTTTGATCTTCTTGGCATGTACCTTGAGAATAGCTTCTCGTCCGGCGAGATCCGGCAGCTCGACTGGCACACGGCGGTCAAATCGACCGGGGCGTGTCAAGGCAGGATCGAGGGATTCCGGTCGGTTGGTAGCTGCCAGAATGATGACACCGTTGTTGCCTTCAAAGCCATCCATTTCCGTTAGCAGCTGATTGAGCGTCTGCTCGCGCTCGTCATTGCCGCCGATTTGCCCGTCACGCTTTTTACCGATGGCATCAATTTCGTCAATAAAGACGATGCACGGGGCTTTTTCCTTCGCCTGCTTAAACAGATCGCGGACTTTAGAGGCACCCATGCCGACAAACATTTCAACAAACTCCGAGCCGGACATCGAGAAGAACGGAACACCAGATTCTCCGGCAACGGCTTTTGCCAACATGGTTTTACCGGTTCCCGGAGGGCCGACAAGCAAAATGCCCTTTGGCATGGAGGCACCGATAGCTGTATATTTGTTTGGATTGTGCAGGTAATCGACAATTTCCTGCAAGTTTTCCTTTGCCTCATCTTCTCCGGCAACATCGTCAAAATGAATGCCTTCTGTCGATTGCACGTAAATTTTGGCGTTGCTTTTGCCCATGCCAAACATCATAGAATTCTTGCCGCCAGCCTGATCCATGAGCTTTTTTCCCATGTACTGACCAAGAGCAATAAAGATCACAAGCGGCAGGACAAAGGTCAGCAAAAAGCTGAGAATCGGAGAAGTGGTTTGCTGGATTTCCTGCTCAAATTTCGCGCCGGAATCATATAATCGCTGTACCAGCTGCGGATCGTCCATTTTACCGGTCTTATAGGTTGTATCCTTGGCTTTGTTTGTAAAGATAATCTCGCTGTTATCAATTTCGACTTCGCCGATGTCCTTGTCAGCAATCATGGTCAAAAATGTGCCGTAATCGACATCTTTGACTTGATGCTGCATGAGCATCGGGCCTGCGATCATGTTAAACAGAATCACAACTAGCAAAATGATTCCATAATAAAAGATCAGCGGCTTTTTTGGACTTTTCACTTCTTTCATGGCGTAACCTCCTAGTGTTTATTCGTGCATGATGTATTCTGCGGCGGCTTCGCCAGCTGTCATACCGGAGCACCATGCCCAATGTAAATTGTATCCGCCGCAGTCACCGACGACATCTAAGATCTCACCGGCGAGAAACAGACCGGACTGTCTGAGAGAGCGGAAGCGATTATCGATTTCATTTAAAAAGACACCGCCGCCCGTGACCTGTGCGTGATCCCAAGACTGTACACCGGTGATGGGGAAGTCCCAGCCCTTGAGCAGGGAAACCAATCTGTCGATGTCCTGCCGCGACAGAGACGAGGACGGACGAGAAACGGGTGTCAAAGACAGTGTTTCCAGTGCAGCAAACAACAGCTTTTTATGGATGAGTCCGAGCAGATTGTCCTCTAGGGTGTCGTTTGGATACTGCTTGATGCGTTGCTGCAAAATGCTACGAAGTTCATTGTGCTGCCAATCCGGAAACAGATCCAGACGCACGGTATATGCCTGCTCTTGCACCGGTTTCTGCATCCAGCAGGACAATTGCAGTGCTGGAATGCCGGACAAGCCGTAATCCGTCAATTGGACTTCACCCAATTCTTCCGTCAGTTTTTGTTTTCCGTCCAGCAGGGTTGCGCGACAGATGACGCGAATGCCCTTGAACTGCTTGAGGATAGCAAGCTGCTGGTCGCACCGAAGAGGTACCAAGCAGGGATAGAGCCGTGCATACCGATGACCCATTTGCAGAGCAAGCGGATAGCTGGTGCCATTGGTACCCTGTTTGGGGGCAGCGCGTCCGCCTGCCGCTAAAATGACGGCGTCAGCCTGAAAGCCTTGTCCGGATTCTGTTTGAGCAGTAAAAACCTTCTTTTGAACAGATAAAGATTTGATCTTGCAGTTGTACTGTACCTGAATATGATGCCGCTGCAAAGCCAGTTCCAGCACATCTAGTACCATGGAAGCCTGTCGGCTGTATGGATAGATGCGCCCGCCGTCCTCTTCTGTACAGTAAAGACCTAAGTCATGGAAAAATGCCAGTGTGCGCTCAGCGGGCATATCAGCGAGCAATTCCGTCAGACGGCCGGTGTTTTGCGTGTGATAATGACCCGGCGCAATCTGCGCATTTGTTAAATTGCATCTGCCGTTTCCTGTGGCGAGAATTTTCTTGCCGATGCGATCCAAACCGTCCAAGATAGTAATTTGAGCGGAAGGATTGGTTTTTGCGGCAGAAATGGCGGCAGCTATGCCGGAGGCGCCGCCGCCAATAATAAGGATACGATTCATAAACGACCCCCCCTTTTTCTATCATTGTGATTTTTTATTGCCTTTATTATAGCATGAATCTCTAAAAAGAGTTTGAATAAACATGAAATTTTTGTTACTTTTTGTGTTTTGTTACGATACCCTGTAGATTTTCTGCCAGAAAAGCGGTAAAATAGAAACAGATAATAAAAACCTATAATCCAAAAACTGCCAAAATCAGCGGTTTTTCTATATGGAAGATACAATAAGGAAAAGCATATGAGAGCAAGTGAACGTCTGTTAAAATACGCTGTAATATATACAGGAAGCAACGAAGAAAATGCCGCACAGACACCATCAACGCCGGAACAATTCACGCTGGCAAATGTCTTGGCGGATGATATGCGAGAGATTGGTCTGACGAATGTTTCGGTCGATAAACACGCATATGTGTACGGTTTTTTGTCGGCATCGGAAGGAAAAGAACAGTGCCCGCTGATTGGCTTCATTGCGCATTTTGATATTGTCAATGAGTTTGGCGGAACGAAAATTCGTCCGCAGATAATTAGCAAGTATGATGGTGGAGAAATTGCACTGGGAACCAGCGGACGAACGCTTAGTATGGAACAGTTTCCGGATTTGAAGCAGGCGATAGGAGAGACTGTCATTACGACAGACGGCACAACAGTGCTTGGCGCCGATGACAAGGCGGGCGTGGCGGAAATCCTGACGATGTGTGAACGACTGATACAGGAGAATCGCCCGCACGGAAAAATCTGCATTTGCTTTACACCGGATGAGGAGATTGGGCACGGTGCCGCGCTGCTCGATCTGGAAAAGTTCGGTGCAAGCTATGCGTATACGGTGGACGGCAGTGCACCCAATGAAGTCGAATGGGAGACATTCCATGCTGCTGCCGCGGAGTGGAACATTGCGGGTGTTTCCGTGCATCCGGGCGATGCGAAAGACAAAATGGTCAATGCCGCTCTGATTGCCATGGAAATTAACAGCCTGCTGCCGCCCGACGAGATTCCAGCAAAGACGGAAGGACGCGAAGGCTTCTTTCATCTGTGTGATATGTCCGGCGATGTCTCTCAAGCAAAGCTGTCCTATATCATCCGCGATCATGACGCGGAGAAATTTGCGCAGCGCAAGCAGCTGATGCGCGATATAGAGCGCAGCATCAACGCAAAATACGGAGAAGGTACAGCAGCACTGACTTTGCGCGACCAGTATCGCAACATGGCAGAGATTTTAAAAGATCATCCGGATGTTGTCGAAAGAGCACGGAATGCGATCCGTGCGGTTGGCTTGACACCCGTGTCTCATCCGGTGCGCGGCGGTACGGACGGTGCGCAGCTGTCGTTCCGAGGATTGCCGTGCCCGAATCTCGGAACCGGCGCATATGCGCTGCATGGACCGTATGAACATGCGATTGCGCAGCAGATGGATACCGTGACAGAAATTTTACTGCACATCGTAGAAGCGTAAGATAGAGGAAGATAGAATAGAGTAAAATAAGGAGAAAAAGCTATGGACAAGCAAAACAAACGGAGCAAAAAAGAAGAAAAACATAGGATGAGCTGCTATACCAACCGCGAATTGTCGTGGCTGCAGTTCAATGTCCGCGTTTTGCGCGAGGCGGAAAATGAACATGTTCCGCTGGCAGAACGTCTGTCGTTCGTGTCGATCTATCAATCCAATCTGGATGAGTTTTTTATGGTGCGTGTCGGCACGTTGATGGATCAGATGCGTTCCGGCGAGAAAATTCGCGACAACAAAACCAACATGACCAGCAAGCAGCAGGTGGAGGCGATTCTGGAGCGTACGCGTGAGCTGGAAGCACTGAAAGCGAAAATCTATGAACAGCTGATGGGTGAGCTGGAGCCGCAGAACATTCATCTGATCAATTTTAACCGGCTGTCTAAAAAGGAAGGCGCTTTGCTGGAAACGTATTTTGACCAGAACATTGCACCGTTCCTGATGCCGATGATTCTCGGCAAGCAGCAGCCGTTTCCGTTCCTCAATAACAAGGAGCTGTATGCGCTGGTGTCGCTCGGTACCAAGGGCGGAAAATCCAAAATTGGCATTGTGCCGTGCACCAATAATGCCTTTAAGCGTTTGATTGAGATTCCCTCTCGTCCAGGTACCTTTATGCTGTGCGAGGAGTTGATCCTGCACTTTGTGTCCAAGCTGTACCCGACGTATCTCGTCAAGGAAAAGTCCATTCTGCGCGTGACGCGCAATGCGGATATTGACGGCATAGAAGTATATGATGAAGATTTGGATTATCGCGGCGTGATGGAACAGCTCATCAAACAGCGCACCCGTTTGAGCCCGGTTCGCGTAGAATTGAGCCGCGATATTGACAAAAAGACCTGCAAAGAGATTGTCAAGCATCTCGGTGTCAGCATGAAGCATGTGATTCGGCTGGATACACCATTGGATTTATCTTTTGTTTTTCAGCTGCAGCATTATCTGCGCGATCGTTCCGAGCTGTTTTACGAAAAGCGAAGCCCTTGCGACTCTCCGGCGCTCAATATGAAGGAAAACATATTGGACCAAGTCGCAAAGAAGGATGTCCTGCTTTCTTATCCGTATGAGAGCATGAAACCGTTTTTGCGTATGTTGCATGAAGCGGCAGAGGATTCCTCTGTGGTCAGCATTCGGATGACGCTGTACCGCGTGGCGGATCAGAGCAAAATCATTGATGCGCTGATTGAAGCAGCGGAAAATGGCCGAGAAGTCATTGTTATGGTCGAGCTGCGTGCACGATTTGATGAAGCAAATAATATTGAGATGTCCCGCAGACTGGAAGAGGCGGGCTGCCATATTATTTACGGCCTCGGCAAATATAAGGTGCACTGCAAGCTGTGCCAGATTGTTCGGAAGCGCGAAAACAGCTTCCAGTATATCACGCAGATTGGCACAGGCAACTACAATGAAAAGACCGCACGGCTGTATACCGATCTGTCGCTGCTGACAGCCAATCGTGACATCGGCGCAGATGTTGACAAGGTGTTCCGCTCGCTTTTGATGGGAGAGACGGTATCGCACGTGGAGCATTTGATGGTTGCGCCGCACTGCTTGCAAAATAAAGTGCTCGACTTGATTGAGGATGAGATTGAAAAGGCAAAGCATGGCCGCCCGTCTTATATCGGCGTGAAGCTGAATTCTCTGACCGATAAAGATATTATTGAAAAGCTGATTGATGCTTCACAGGCGGGTGTCAAGATTGAGTTAATCGTTCGAGGCATTTGCTGCTTGGTACCGGGTGTGCCGGAACTGACAGAGAACATTACGGTTATCAGCGTTGTCGGTCGGTTTTTGGAGCACTCGCGGATTTATCGCTTCGGCGTAGGCGAGGAAGAAAAAGTATACATTTCGTCTGCGGACTTCATGACGCGCAATACCTTGCGGCGTGTAGAGGTTGCCGTACCGATTTACGATCCACGCATCAAAAAGCAGATTTGTCATATCTTTGATACTGTTCTGGCGGACGATGCGAAGGGCAAGATCCAGACCAAGGATCGGGAATATATTGACCGGAAGCTCGGCGAGACCGAACTGGATGCGCAGGAAGCTCTCTATGAGGAAGCGTATCAGGCGATTAACCGGGAGAAACCGGAAAAAGAGGAGGAAAACGAATGATTCCACAGGATCCAGTGATTTTATTGAGCTATGTCAACACCAAGCTGCGCGACCAATACGGTTCGTTGGAGCAGATGTGTCAAGATCTTGATATTGATCAGCATGAGATTGAACACAAGCTGGCCGGAATGGATTATGCATATGATTGCCAGCGCAATCAATTTGTATGATGCAGAAAAGACAATAAAATACACCAGGAAAAAGCCAGCATGTGATTCATGCTGGCTTTTTTGCGCAAAATTTTGCGAGAATAAAACGAATCAATCTTGACAAAACTAAAATATCTGATATACTGAACACGATTAGCGAAAGCTAATTAGAAATGCCGGAGAATACCGGTATCTTGTGTTCCAGCAAAAAGATAGTAATTACACACATATATCAAAGACGGATGGTGAAAGGAGACACCGAGTGATGAGCTGTTTAACGATTGAAAAGGTGATTGGACGCGAAATTATGGATTCTCGCGGCAATCCGACGGTAGAAGCAGAAGTCGTTCTGGCGGGCGGCGTGATTGGCAGAGGTGCCGCACCGAGCGGCGCATCGACAGGCGAATTTGAAGCACTGGAGCTGCGCGACGGAGATAAGAGCAGATATTTGGGCAAGGGTGTAACCAAGGCAGTTGCAAACATCAATGGCCCGATTCAGGACGTCCTGATTGGCATGGACGCTTCGGATATTTACGCCGTAGATGCGGCAATGATTCAGGCAGACGGCACCAAGGACAAGTCCAAGCTGGGCGCCAATGCGATTCTCGCTGTATCCATTGCGGCAGCACGGGCAGCATCCATTGCGCTGGATATTCCGCTGTATCGTTTCCTTGGCGGCATTTCCGGCAATCGTTTGCCGGTACCGATGATGAACATCCTCAACGGCGGTGCTCATGCAGCCAATACCGTGGATGTACAGGAATTCATGATTATGCCGGTCGGCGCACCGAGCTTCAAGGAAGCCCTGCGCATGTGTGCAGAGGTATTCCACGCGCTGGCGGCTCTCCTCAAGGCAGAGGGATTGGCAACTTCTGTTGGCGATGAAGGCGGTTTTGCACCGGATCTTGCCAGCGATGAAGAAGCAATTCAGTATATTCTCAAGGCAATCGAAAAGGCTGGCTATGTGCCGGGCAAGGACTTCATGCTGGCAATGGACGCCGCTTCTTCCGAGTGGAAGGGAGAAAAGAAGGGCGAATATGTTCTGCCGAAGGCTGGCACCAAGTTCACTTCGGAAGGTCTGATTGAGCATTGGAAACAGCTGGTAGAAAAATACCCGATTATTTCCATTGAGGACGCACTGGACGAAGAAGACTGGGACGGCTGGAAGCTGCTGACCAAGGAGCTTGGCGACAAGGTACAGCTGGTCGGCGATGACCTGTTTGTCACCAATACCGAGCGACTCAAGAAGGGCATTGACAACGGCTGCGGCAATTCCATTCTCATTAAGCTCAACCAGATTGGTTCGGTATCTGAGACATTGGAAGCCATCAAAATGGCGCATAAGGCTGGCTATACCGCTATTTCCTCGCACCGTTCCGGTGAAACTGAAGACACGACCATTGCCGATTTGGCTGTTGCACTCAACACCTGCCAGATCAAGACCGGTGCACCGAGCCGCACCGAGCGCGTAGCAAAGTATAATCAGCTGCTTCGCATTGAGGAAGAGCTGGGTGCCAGCGCTGTTTATCCGGGAATGGGTGCCTTTAACGTCAAGAGATAAAAGTCAGCACATACAGACTTTTACAGCATATGGGATAAAGAATGCTTCGCTGCCTGCATGAGCGGCGAAGCATATCTTGCCTAAAAATATTAACGATAGCTAACAAAAAATGGCTCAGATTTCCGGTGTTGTTATAAAATGTTTCAGAATAGGTCTTGACATTTTTCGCCTGCACCGTTATGATAACAGTGTTCATACGACTGACGGAAGTGGATCACCACATGGGAGTATGAATCGCTGTTTTGCCGACCGTCTGGGCATTGTTTACGCTTGGAAGGGCGGATTTTTTATACCAAAAATTCGTGTCTTTCCGGCTTACGAAACGTATATCTGACGAAAAAGGAGAAACAACCATGGTTGATTTTGAACAGTGGGAAGGCTTTGAAGGACGCATTTGGAAGGAAGAAGTCAACGTAAGAGACTTCATTCAAAAAAACTATCAGCCGTATGACGGCGATGAGGCTTTTTTGGCAGGATCGACGGAAGCGACCGATAAGCTGTGGGGTGCTTTGCAGCAGCTGCAAAAGCAGGAACGCGCGAAAGATGGCGTGCTCGATATGGAAACCGAGATTGTTTCCAGCCTGACTGCATACGGTCCGGGATACATCGATGAAAATTTGAAGGATTTGGAGCAGATCGTCGGCTTGCAGACCGACAAGCCGCTCAAGCGCGCATTTATGCCGTATGGCGGCATTAAGATGGCGGAGCAGGCTTGCACAACGTATGGCTATCAGCCGTCCGAAAAGCTGCATGAAATCTTTACCAAATACTGCCGCACGCATAATCAGGCAGTGTTTGAAGCATATACGCCGGAGATGAAAAAGGCACGTCACACCCATATTGTGACCGGCCTGCCGGACACCTACGGCCGCGGCCGCATTGTCGGCGATTATCGCCGCGTGGCACTGTACGGTATTGATTTTCTGATTGAGCAGAAAGAACTGGACAAGTCCAACGTGGGTGACGGTGTCATGACAGATGATGTCATCCGTCTGCGCGAAGAGGTTGCCCGCCAGATCAATGCGCTCAAGGGCATGAAGGAAATGGCAAAAATTTACGGCTATGATATTTCTAAGCCGGCAAAGAATGCCAAGGAAGCGTGCCAGTGGCTGTATTTTGGCTATCTTGCTGCGATTAAGACCCAGAATGGCGCTGCTATGAGCGTGGGTCGTATCTCGACCTTCTTGGATATTTACATCCAGCGCGATCTGGATGCAGGTATTTTGACTGAGACACAGGCGCAGGAGCTGATTGACCACCTGACGATGAAGTTCCGTATGGTCAAGTTTGCTCGTATTCCGTCTTATAATCAGCTATTCTCCGGCGATCCGGTTTGGGCTACGCTGGAAGTTGCGGGCATCGGTATGGATGGCCGCTCTATGGTAACCAAAAACGACTTCCGTTTCCTGCATACACTCGAAAATATGGGACCGGCACCGGAGCCGAACCTCACGGTTCTGTACTCTTCTGATCTGCCGGAGGCCTTTAAGAAGTACGCATCGAAGATTTCTATTGCTACCAGCTCGGTACAGTATGAAAACGATGATGTCATGAAGCCGGTTTGGGGCGATGACTATTCGATCTGCTGCTGCGTATCTGCAACGCAGACCGGCAAGGAGATGCAGTTCTTTGGCGCTCGCGCCAATCTGGGCAAGTGCCTGCTGTATGCCCTCAATGGCGGCGTGGACGAAAAGTTCTTTGAGCAGGTAGGTCCGGCGTATGCTCCGGTAACCAGTGAATATCTGGATTATGACGATGTCATGAAGAAGTTTGTTCCGATGCTGGATTGGCTGGCTGGCTTGTATGTCAACATTCTGAATCTGATTCAGTACATGCATGATAAGTATTATTATGAAGAAGCGGAAATGGCATTGATTGATACCGATGTTCGCCGCACCTTTGCGACGGGTATTGCAGGCTTCTCGCATGTCATTGACTCGCTGAGTGCGATTAAGTATGCCAAGGTAAAGGCAATCCGCGATGAGCATGGTCTGATTACAGACTTTGAAATCGAGGGTGACTTCCCGAAGTATGGCAACGATGATGACCGCGCCGATGATATTGGCGTATGGCTGCTCAAGACCTTCCTTGAGATGGTAAAGCGCCGTCATACGTATCGTAATTCGGAGGCAACCACTTCGATTCTGACGATCACATCCAATTTGGTTTACGGCAAGTTCACCGGTGCCATGCCGGATGGCCGCAAGGCTTGGACTCCGTTTGCACCGGGTGCGAATCCGTCTTACGGTGCAGAGCAGAACGGCCTGCTGGCGTCGCTGAATTCTGTGGCAAAGATGCCGTATCATTGGGCACTGGACGGTATTTCCAATACCCAGACCATCAACCCGGATGCACTGGGCCATGAGGCACAGGAGCGCATCAACAATCTGGTGCAGGTTATGGACGGCTACTTCGATCAGGGCGCACACCATTTGAACGTCAATGTATTCGGCACAGAAAAGCTGATTGACGCGATGGAGCATCCGGAGAAGGAGGAGTATGCAAACTTCACCATCCGCGTATCCGGCTATGCGGTTAAGTTCATTGACTTGACTCGTGAGCAGCAGTTGGATGTTATTGCGAGAACCTGCCATAAGGTTATGTAATGGATTGAAAAACTAGAATACAGATGTTTTATGCTGGTTTCTGCGGGAGAGAGAACATTCTCTCCCTGCGGGAATCAGCATTTTCTGCCGAAAGGAGACAGAAAAGATGAGCCAGACAGGATATGTGCATTCATTAGAGACGTTTGGTCTGGTCGATGGCCCAGGCGTTCGATTCATTGTTTTTTTGCAGGGATGTCAGCTGCGATGCCGGTACTGCCATAATCCGGAAACATGGCAGTGCGGTGTGGGAGAACCATGGACAGCAGACAAGTTGTTTCAGCGGGCGTATCGCTATCATAATTACTGGAAGAACAACGGCGGCATTACCGTCAGCGGCGGAGAACCGCTGCTGCAAATAGATTTTGTGACGGAATTTTTCCAAAAGGCCAAGAAAAAAGGCGTCCACACAGCGTTAGATACTGCAGGACAGCCATTTTCTATGGAACCAGAGTTTTTACAGAAATTTGATGCATTGCTGGAAGTTACCGATCTTGTGATTTTGGATCTCAAGGAAATTGAGGACGATAAACACCGTGCACTGACGGGCAAGACCAACCAGAATATTTTGCAAATGGCGCAGTATCTGTCTGACCACGGAAAGCCGATGTGGATTCGACATGTGCTTGTGCCGGGGCTTACGGATGACCCGGAGGGACTCAAAAAGACCGGTGCATTTATCGCCAGGTTGCACACGGTGGAACGGGTGGAAGTTCTGCCGTATCATACACTGGGACTGTTCAAGTGGGAAAAGCTTGGCATTCCGTATACGCTGGAGGGCGTTCGTCCACCGTCCGATGAGGAAAAGAAGCAAGCGGAAATCTTGCTGGGAATATCATAAATCAGTTTATGTACAATATCGGAAGGTCTTGTCGGTGATGATGCGAGCAAAAATCAAACCGAGCGGCAGCGCAGCGATAATCAGCAGTGCAGAAGTCATCCAAACTGCCGCATCGCTCAGCGACATAATGCCGAGGTTGTAAATTGCCTTGTACAGATAGAGCCCGGGCACCATGATGACAATGGACGGGACTGTGATCGACACGCGAGGATAACCGACGTATGCCTTGAGCAGCGAGGCCAGCAGCCCCGCAGTCAGTGCGCCCAGAAAGGCCGCGATGGCAGGCGGGCACGTGCTCAAATCTACCATCTCCAGACGCAGCGTATTGGACACTGCGCCGATTGCGGCAGCAGTGGCGGCGAGCCTGAGCGGACTGTTGAACATGACAGAGAAGCCAAATACACCGCAAAAGCTGGCGATTAACCGAAACAGTAAATATTGCGTGGTGTTGAGGTGAAGATTCATGAAATCAACCGGCGTCAAATGCAGCAGCAAGGCCATCATCCAAGCAGCGAGTGTGGCAACCGTAACGACGAGAATGGCATACGCGAGCCGTTCCAAGCCGGAGCGCATATCCAGCTTGGCGAGGTCAATACCGCTGGTGATAAACGGAAAGCCTGGAATGATAAACAACATGGAACAGATATATCCGGCTTCGTGTTGAGAAGAAATACAGAAAAAAGATTCTGCTAATCGCAGGCTGCCGGCGTAAATCAGACATGCTGCGGCAACAGAGGTGACAATGCATAAAAACAGTGTGAAATGATGCTTCGCTAGTTTGCACCGAATGGTATTGCCGATACCCGCGCCGAGAAAAGCAAACAGCATTTCCCACAGTCCACCGCCGAGCAGGAAGGTGAAGGCACCGCATGCGAGTGCTGCGGCAAATCCTAAAGCGAGCGGAGAATATAATCCGTGAATTTGATCGATGTCATCCAGCTTGCAGTGCAGCTGTTCTCCTGTGAGCAACTTGCTTTCTTCGGAAAAATCTGCGACAAAATGTTCCAATCGGTTTAATTTTGAGGTATTCACGCCGGTATTAGTTAAACAAAGCGACTGCGAAAAACTTTCGGTGCCATCAAAACAGGTGTATGCAATGGACAGGAGACCAATATCTGCAGAGCACACTACGCCTAAGCTCTCAGAGAGCGTGTTCATGGAACTGCGCACACGCCATGCACCGGTTCCGCATGACAGCAGCATCAAGCCAATCCGTCCAATCACAGATGCTTTTTCGCTCAGTGTTGCCTCGCTAATGGGTTGGTCTTGATTTTGTATATATTTGTGCCATGGAATCGCCATATGATTGCGTTTCAATCTTTGTTCTGGCATAAAATACGCCTTCTTTCTACCTATGTATTGTAGTATAATATGGCAAAAAGTCAAGTCAATCAACACGTATTTACTATAGGAAAAATCAATACTTGCGCTCTTTACTTCTTTGTGCGGTGAGCGTATAATAGGGGCAGAAAAGAGGTCTTTGCTATGAGCAGCATTTTTCCAAGAGAACAACGAGTAGAACAATTGTTTGACCGAATTCTGAACGACCCCAACGCTTGTAGACGACTGAAGGAAACGTTTTATGAGAGCTGTCCGGAAACGGATTTGATGGATGCCGACAGCGTGGAAGCATCGGATAAAATCTTTGCCAATGCATTGATTCATGCCTATCAGAATCAGGATTTGTCTGCTTTTTTGATGGCAATTTGCGGCAACAGTATGTTTGATTTACTGCGCAATTCCTTTTTGATTCCGCTTCGGTTTAACGATAAAGGGGTGGAAAATCCGGTGATTTTGACCGATGAAGCCGGAGCATTGCGCGATAATCTGCCCATTTCTGTGCCGGAGAAAAAATACAAGGCGTTTTGCGACTTATATCAAGAAAAACCTGAAATTCGAGATTTTCAGATGTGTCTTGCGTATGGATTTCGTGAGCGACATTATTATGATGATACGTTACAGGTACAGACCGATAAAATTGGCGAACACTTGGGTGTTTTGCTGCTGTATCAGCTGCCAAAAGATATAGAAAATCATACGACGGATGCGGAGATTTATGCGACGGTATGGAACTATATGATGCAGCTAGAAGAGAGCCTTCCGCGAGCGTTTCTATATTATGGAAAGCTGGAAACGACCGGAGAGGAAACCAACAGTGACCGGATAGGAATCTTCCTTCCGTTTCATCATTTTGAGAGCCGCATGAAGAAGCATATTGAAATAGCGAATGGCATTGGCTTGGCTTGCCGCGGTAAGATCGTGGATATGTTGAGAGAAACAAACTAATTTCGTTAGGAAAATACAACATCGCCCTCGGAAGTACGCTTTGCGTAGGTTACCGAGGGCGATGTTTTTTATAGTATAACGTATGGTGTACGCAAAGATAAAAAATAGGCTTGACAACAAACGTCGTTTGTATTATTATACTATTGTGTTATTCAACTAATACATGAATGCAATAATACAGGAGGGTACAATGAACAAAATCATCCGCAACAATTCCCTATGCAATGCGACGAATATCAAATTGCTTGCAGTCGTGCTTATGTTTATCGATCATATTCACCAGATGTTCTGGAATATGGGTGTACCGGAATGGTTGGACTTATTTGGACGACCAGTTTTTCCGCTATTTTTGTTTTTGGCAGCAGACAGCTTCCATTATACACATGACAGGAAAAAATATATGCGCCGGTTGCTGGCAGCCAGTTGGTGTATGGTTGTTTTGACAAATTTGACGGAAAGAATTGTACCCAATCCGGATGTCGTGCTGATGAACAATGCCTTTAATACATTTTTTGTGACAACAATATATATGTTGGCATGGGATACACTGTGTGAGGGCAGAAAAACGAAGAATAAAAAACAGATTGGCAAAGCAATTGTTCTTGCGCTCGTGCCGATTATTCTTAGCTTGCCCATCTTTATTTTGGCGATGGCACACCTTTCGACAACAGCGATACAGATCGGTGCTTTCATTTGCCTGCTGCTGCCCAGCTTGCTTATCGTAGAAGGCGGCCCATTATATGTGCTGTTGGGCTTGCTCTTGTATATTTTTAGAGAAAAACGTTTGGTGCAAATCGCGATTGTGTTGGTATATGCCGTTGTATATTATTTGCTTAGTGGCGGCATGGAATGGGCAATCGCTCTGGCGGCAATTCCTATGCTGTTTTACAATGGACAAAAGGGCAGAGGAATGAAGAACTTCTTTTATCTCTTTTATCCGATACATATCATTGGATTATATTTACTGGCTACATTGGTATTTTAAACAGGAAAGAAACCTGCCTCAGCTTATTGCTGGGCAGGTTTCTCTGTTATGCATCAAACGGAAAGTTGGCAAGACATTCGGTGTTTTCTTCGTTGTATTCAATTTCACGGGAATACGCCTTACAGATGCAGATTTGATCCCACGGTGTCAACGTTCCGTGTGTCAGCCAGTGAGAAATATCCAATGCTTGGATAATCGCCGTGCTGAGAAGAGCAAATTGTACTTTTTCGCGTACTGCGTCATCTCCTAGAGCCTTCATAAAGTGTCGATAGATAAAATACAGCAGCAATTGGTCGTATTCATATCGTTTTTCCTGATAATATTCCAAAAAATCTGCGCGGGCTTGCAGCAGTTCTGAAATATGGGCTTGTGCAGCAAGCAGCATGTCACGCCAATCGGATTTGTTGATTTCCAATTGCAGCAATTGGTCAAAAATCTGTGTCAGACAGGTTGTATTCCAAAATGCCTGTGACCAGCAAAACGGATCTTCTCCCAGATCTTCTTCGGGGAATGGAAATAAGATAGCATCATATTCGTCCTGCATGGCGCGGGCAGCGCGGTATAAAGCGGTTGTTTTTTCATCAAAATCACAGGCTTTTTCCGGCTTGATGAGATGAAATATTTTTTCTCGCATCGAAAACAGCGCTTGTTCCAGTGCGTCTTCGGTATCAGTCCCTTTGTCGGATACATCGGATTCTTGCAGAACATCCCACTGGGGATACTCGGTGCGCTGTAAAATGAGCCGTGCTGCGGCCTCGCAGCACAAGCCGAGACCGTCCTCGCGTCCGCCGGAGAACCATTCAAAATAGCGCGGATGATCGGTACAGATTTGTGCCATGTGTTCTTCTCCCAGATGTTGATAGACCTCGCATAGGTTGCAGGAGTCCAGCAAGGGACAGCGTTCCTGCGCATCCAATAAAAAATGTGCGGTGCCTGTTTCGGGATCGGGACAAGAAATGCTCGCGCGGAGCTTTTCGCCAAAGGCGCCGGAAATGCTCTGGTAATAGGCGAGTGAATCGGCATCGACATCAATTTCCCAGCCGATACAGCAATTCTCTGTGCAGGCAGAGCCAATACAGTGAAATTCTCTATAATATGAAGGGCGGCGAATATAGCCCATTTTCATCACCTCGTAATCGTAGCATGATTGTATTATATCAGAAACCGGGGAAAGAAGAAAATTTTTTTCAGAACACTTTTCTTTTTGCACGATTTTCGGTATAATGCGAGAAGGAGCAAAGGCTCTGACCACACAACAAGGAGGATATACCTATGATTAAGATCACAGCAAGACAGGTAATCAAGAAGGAATGCATCGCAAAATATCGTGAGCTGACCCGTGAGCTGGTTGCAAAGTCTCAGGCAGAGGAAGGCAATATTTCGTACACCTCGAATCAGAGCATCTCGGATGAGCGTGTCCACTGCTTTATTGAGTACTGGAAGGATCAGGCTGCGATTGACTCGCACAATGCAACAGAGCATTTCCAGCGCATTATTCCGCAGCTGGGTGAACTGTTCGATGAGCCGGAGATTGTCGATCTGTACCAGGAAGTAGAATTCTAAGCGGATAGAACAGCACAGAAAGGCACCGTTTCTGAGGAAACGGTGCCTGTTTTGCGTTTGGATTTCGTTGACAGGGGAGATATTGTGTGCTATACTTAGATAACTAATTAGTTAGAGGGATTTTATGATTAAAAACGAACACATTTCCAGATACATCGGAATTCTTGCCAATCGGCTGCGCCGAGAAATTGATGCGCTGTCCTTTCGCGGAGAATACAGCGGCTCAGAGGGAAAAATTCTGCATTTTATCTTGGCTCACACGGACAGCGAGATATTCCAGAAAGATTTGGAGGAAGAATTTGGCCTGCGTCCGTCTTCAGCGAGTGCACTGATTAAGAAAATGGAACAGAATGGACTGATTACCCGCGAGTCGGTTCCGTATGATGGCAGATTCAAAAGAATCGTGCCAAGCGAAAAAGCGCTGCAAAATAAAGAAAATGTTTTGCGCGGTGTACAGGCGCTAGAATCGCGCCTGCTCGATGGTATTTCAAAGGAACAGCAGGAAGAATGGCTGAAAATCACAAAGCAAATGATTGAAAACCTGTAATCTCATAGGAATACAGGTTTTTATTGCGAACAATACTTAGTTAACTAATTAGAATATCTGCATATTATAGGAGGAATCTACATGAATCAAACGTTGAATTTGGGCACGGATAAAATCGGCAAATTACTGCTGGCGTTTTCCGTACCGAGCATCATTTCTTGGGTGCTCAATGCCCTGTACAACATGGTGGATCAAATTTTCATCGGCAACGGCGTCGGTTATTTGGGCAATGGCGCAACGAATGTTATTTTTCCGCTGACACAGCTGGCAATTGCCATCGGTTTGATGATTGGTGACGGAACGGCGAGTTATGTCAACTTAAAACTCGGTGTGCACGAGCAGGAACGGGCGGAAAAGGGCATGGCGGGCGGCCTGCTGGCGCTGTTCACAGCCAGCATTGCATTGAGTGTTGTTCTGTCGATTTTTTTACAACCGCTGTGTCATGTTTTCGGTGCGACGGAAGCTATTCTGCCGTATGCGATGGATTACGGACGGATTATTGTTGCAGGTACTTGTGTCAATGTGTTCTCGTGGGGCGCGATGAGTATGGTGCGTGCGGATGGCAGCCCGCGTATTGCCATGATGAGTATGCTGGCGGGATTTGTCATCAATATGATTGGTGATCCGCTGACGATTTTTGTCTTTCATTGGGGTGTCAAAGGTGCGGCAATTGCGACGGTTACCGGTCAGCTGGTCAGCTCATTGATTTGCGTTTGGTATTTTATCTGCAAAAATCAGTCGGTGCAGCTCAAAAAAAGCTCGTTTTCCGGCTGCTGTACCTATATTCCGCGTCTGTGCAAGATGGGCACATCCAGTCTGGTGACGCAGCTTGCGATTGTCTGTGTGCTGTTTTTCCAGAATAATCTGCTGGTCAAATACGGAGCGATGAGTAAGTATGGCGCAGAAATTCCGTTGACCGCTCTCGGTGTCACGATGAAGGTATTCACGCTGCTGCTCAATGCCATTACCGGTTTGTCTTCCGGTGCGCAGCCGATTATTAGTTATAATTATGGCAGTCAGGCATATCCGCGCGTGAAAACCGTGCTGAAAATGCTGCTTGTCATTGCCTTTACGATTATGCTGATTGCCACGATTTGGTTCCAGCTTGCACCGATGAGCATCATTCAAATTTTTGGCTCTTCCGATGCGCTGTACAACGAATTTTCCGTCAAATGCCTAAAGATTTTCCTGATGCTCATCACATTGGACAGCTTCCAAATGGTCGGCAGCTCGTATTTGCAGTCTGTCGGCAAGGCGGGTTCTGCGGCTGCTCTGGTGATGTTCCGACAGATTATTGTTCAAATTCCAGCTATGCTGATTCTGGGAAAAATTTTTGGTATTGATGGCATTTTGTATGCCGGGCCTGTATCCAGCTTGTTTGTCGGTGTCATGGCAATTGTCTTTCTCATGCGAAACTGGAAGGAAATGTCACGAGAAGAACAGGCGGGATAATATACGCTTGACAGCAAGAGAAAAAAGCCTATAATCTAGATAGAAATACCAAAAAAGAAGGCGTTTACAATGTTATTCCAAAAGATGAAACAAGCATGGAATCGCTATTTATCTCGTTTAGCAAAGCAAAATCAAGATTCATTTGGAAATGAACCGCTGGATTGCTGCCGTGTCGGCAGAGAAAAAAAGCAGAAGAAATAAAGATACAAGCAAAGACCGAAGCCATCCAAGCGGACAGCTTCGGTCTTTGGTTATTTAAGAGAAGAGAGAGTTTTTTATTTGCCGGATGCTTTCAAACGTGCCATCGCACGCGCCAGAGCCGCCTTGGAGTGATAGTACTCCTGAATGCTCTGCTGCTGGCGCAGACGCTCTTCTGCACGCTGCTTTGCACGCTCTGCACGTGCACGGTCAATTTCATCCGGACGTTCTGCGGTAGATACCAGCAGAATGGCATAGTCTGGCATGATTTCTGCAAATCCCTGCGTGACAACGACTTCCTGCCATTTGCCATCTGCGCAGTAACGAACATTGCCCGGCTCCAGCGCCGTGACAATCGGTTCATGTCCCGGCTGTACGCCGTACTGGCCGTCCAGAGCCGGCATCACGATGCCTTCTACATTGCCGGAAAAAAACTGTTTTTCCGGGGTGATGATTTCCAGATAGAGCGTCTTATTCATTAAACTGCCCCCTGTGCACGTGCCTTTTCACGGACTTCATCCACAGTGCCAACCATAGAGAAGGCAGACTCCGGATATTCATCCAGCTCGCCGCCAAGCAGAGCCTCAAAGCCGTTGAGCGTTGCATCCAGCGGCACATAGCGTCCTTCCAGACCGGTAAAGGTTTCTGCTACAAAGAACGGCTGAGAGAAGTACTGCTGCATCCGGCGCGCGCGGTCAACCGTCTTGCGGTCTTCGGCGCTCAGCTCTTCCATGCCGAGGATGGCGATGATGTCCTGCAGCTCACGATACCGCTGCAGCAGCTCCTGTGCGCCGCGGGCAACCTTATAATGACGCTCGCCGACAACGTCCGGCTCCAGAATACGAGAGGTGGACTCCAGCGGATCAACAGCCGGATAAATGCCCTGTTCTACGATCTTACGGGACAATACAGTCGTAGCATCCAAATGGGCGAATGTCGTAGCCGGAGCAGGGTCGGTCAAGTCATCGGCAGGAACGTAAACGGCCTGTACAGAAGTGATTGCACCATCACGAGTAGAAGTGATGCGCTCCTGCAAAGCACCGACTTCATCGGCCAAGGTCGGCTGATAACCAACGGCAGAAGGCATACGACCCATCAGAGCGGAGACCTCTGAACCTGCCTGTACATAACGGAAGATGTTATCGACGAACAGCAGCACATTCTGCTTCTGACGGTCACGGAAATATTCTGCCATGGTCAGGCCGGTCAGAGCAACACGCATACGTGCTCCAGGCGGCTCGTTCATCTGACCGAACACCAGCGCTGTGTTATTGAGTACGCCGGATTCGCCCATTTCACGCCACAGGTCGTTGCCCTCACGGGTACGTTCACCGACGCCGGTAAAGATAGAGTATCCGCCGTGCTCAGCAGCAATATTTCGGATCAGTTCCTGAATCAGGACGGTCTTGCCGACACCGGCACCGCCGAACAGACCGATTTTACCGCCGCGGGCGTACGGAGCCAGCAAGTCGATGACCTTGATGCCGGTCTCCAGAATTTCGGTTGTCGGGTTCTGGTTAGCAAAAGCCGGCGGCTCGCGGTGAATCGACCACTTTTCCTCGGTCTTTACCGGGCCCTTTTCGTCAATCGGCTCACCCAGTACATTAAACAAACGACCCAGCGTACCTTCGCCAACCGGCGTTTCAATGGTATGGCCGGAGGCAATAACCGTATCGCCGCGACCCAGACCCTCACTAGGAGACAGCATGATGCATCGAACGGTATCGCCGCCGACGTGCTGAGCAACCTCCATGACCTGCTTTTTACCGTCCAATTCAACGGTCAGCGCTTCATTGATTTCCGGCAGCTTGCCGCCGTCAAATTCGACGTCAACAACTGGACCGAGTACCTGCGCTACAGCACCTTTCAGTTCCATGATGATTCGTTCCTCGCTTTCTGTGCGCAGGTGCCATCCGCAAGAAAACGGACAACACGCGCAGGCTTTTCCCGGCGGAGCGGCGGGCGCTCTGCTTTCTGCGTCTGCGCGCCGCCGACAATTTCTGTGATTTCCTGCGTAATCGCAGCCTGACGGGCGCGATTGTATCGCAGAGAGAGTTCTTTTAACATATCTCGTGCATTGTTGGTGGAGGAGTCCATGGCCGTCATGCGGGCATTCTGCTCCGAGCAGAACGACTCAACCATTGCACCGAACAGCACGCCTTTGACGTAACCCGGAACGATCTGGCTCAATACCTTATCCGCACTTGGCACGTAGGTAACAGTCTGGTGGTACGGTTCATCCTCGCCGGGACGCGGTGACCACGGGAAAGCGTCAATGTCCAGCGGCAGGAGCTTTTGAATTTTTGGCTCCAACCGCATCGGTGTAATCATTTCAGTATATACGATATAAATCTCATCCAGCTTGTTCTCGCGGAACAGCTTGATAAACAGCTCAGAAATATCACGGGCGCGCGGAATATTGGGGTCCTGCGCCGTGTACATAAATTCACCGTCAATTTTCATGCCGCGCTCAGCAAAATACACACGGCCGACCTGACCGATTAAGAACAGGGTCGAATTCGGCGTTTTGGCGATTTGCTCCTCTGCCAGATGCAGGACATTGTGGTTGTATGCACCTGCCAGACCCTTATCACCGGTAATCACGATATAGCCGACTTTGTGTTCGGCGACATCCGGGCGCTTATCAAAGTAGATATGCTCCATTTCCGGTGTGTGGTGCAGAATATCTGCAATCGTCGAGGTGATTTTGGTAAAGTACGGCTGAACATTGTTGAGCTGCTGCCGCGCCTTGCGCAGTTTGGAGGAGGAGATGAGGTACATCGCATTGGTAATCTTCAGCGTCTGCTGGACGCTGTCGATTCTGGTACGAATTTCCTTTATGCCTGCCATGATGCGCTCACCTGTTCTTTATAAGACTCCAGAGCCTTGCGAATCTGTTCACCCGCAGTTCCCGGAAGGGTGCCTGTGGACTGAATTTCTTCGACAAGTGCGCTGTTTTCGGACTGAAGCGTATCTGCGAAATCCTTGACAAACTTGTTTGCACGGTCAAGCGGTACATCAGAGAGCAAACCATTGGTTGCAACGTACAGAATGACTGCCTGCTTCCAAACCGGCATCGGATGGTACAGCGGCTGCTTGAGGATTTCCATCAATCGCTTGCCGTGATCCAGTGCCTGACGGGTCTCTTCGTCCAGATCCGAGCTAAACTGGGTGAATACTTCCAGTTCGCGGAAGCGTGCCAGATCAATACGAAGGGTACCGGAGGTCTTTTTGATTGCCTTGGTCTGCGCAGAACCGCCGACACGGGATACCGACAGACCCACGTTGACGGCCGGACGCTGACCAGAGAAAAACAGGTCATTTTCCAGATAAATCTGACCGTCTGTGATAGAAATAACATTGGTCGGAATGTATGCGGATACATCGCCAGCCAGTGTTTCGATGATCGGAATAGCGGTCATCGAACCGCCGCCATATTCTTTGGTCAGGCGGCAAGCGCGCTCGAGCAGACGGGAATGCAGATAGAATACATCGCCCGGATATGCTTCACGACCCGGAGAACGGCGGAGCAGAAGGGAAAGGGTACGATAGGCAACGGCGTGCTTGGACAGATCATCATATACAATGAGGACGTCCTTGCCCTTGCTCATAAAATACTCACCGATAGCAGCACCGGCATACGGAGCGATATACTGCTGCGGCGCGGAATCCGCTGCGGTAGCGGATACGATAATACTGTAATCCAGTGCGCCCGCCTTTTCCAGTGTGCCGCGCAGTTTGGCAACCGTCGATGCCTTCTGACCGATGGCAACATAGATACAAATCATATCCTGTCCCTTCTGGTTCAGGATGGTGTCAATCGCAATGGATGTCTTACCGGTCTGACGGTCACCGATGATTAACTCACGCTGGCCGCGTCCAATCGGAACCATGGCGTCAATGGCCAGAATACCGGTCTGCATCGGCTGATTGACCGGCTCACGAGAAACGACGCCGGAAGCCTCGTGCTCAATCGGGCGGGTTTCTGTGCAGGCAATCGGGCCGAGACCGTCAATCGGATCGCCCAATGCGTTTACGGTGCGGCCGATCATAGCATCGCCAACCGGAACATCTGCTGCGCGACCCGTGCGCTTGACAGAGGAACCCTCGTGCAGACCATTTTCGCTGCCCAGAAGAACAACGCCTACACTGTCGCGTTCCAAGTTCAGCACAATGCCGCGGACACCGGTTTCAAATTCAACCAATTCGCCGTAAACGGCGCGATCCAATCCATATACAGTCGCAATGCCATCGCCGATCTCAAGCACTGTGCCGGTCTCTGCGCGGCGGGTGCGGCTGTCATACTGTTCAATCTCCTCTTGGAGAATAGATATAATTTCGTCTGAATGATTCAAGCTGTTCACCCCTCTTGCAGACTTTGCGCCAGGGCATGAATCTGCCCACGGACGCTCTTATCATAGGTGACCCCGTCAATTTCAAATACAAAGCCGCCAAGGACTTCAGGGTCTAATACAATTTCAAAAGTAAGAGACTGATAGCCATGCCTCTTGCAAAGCAGTTTTGCCAGTTTGCTGAGCGCTTTGTCGCCCGGATCGCGCACACAGCGCAGGACACAAAGACCCTCGCCGTGCTGCTGCATTTCCAGCTTCCGATATTCGTCTACGATTTCCGGAAGAAGTGGGAAACGGCCTTTTTCGGCCAACAGTCCATAAAATTTTTTTAGATGTTCGTCATCGGTAAAATCCGGAAGGCGGTTGAGCACCGCTTTCTTTTCTTTTGCCTGTACAGCAGGACTGCACAGCGCTTCCCAAAGGGGAGCGCTGTCTATGATATACTGTGCAGTTTGTTTCAAGCTGTCTACAGAGCAGCCGGAATGATGCAGAGCGGCTGCATAGCGATGTGCCGTCGTACTCATAATTCGTCACCCGCCTCATCTAAAAATGAGTCGAGCATAGCACGATCTGCGTCTGCGTTCATGGCGTGCTGAGATACCTTGGCGGTAGTCAGCAGAACCAGAGCGGCAATCTGCTGCTTGGCAGACTTGAGCATTGCCTCACGATCTGCTTCGCGCTGACGAGCGGCCTGCTCGTTCAGACGCTGAATGTCTTTTTCCGCCTCATTCATGCGGCGGCTGTAAGCGAGATCCGCACGCTTGCGTGCTTCCTCAATGATGCGGGCTGCTTCCCCGCGGGCATCTGCCAGCTGCTGGGTATATTCTGCCTTTTGCTTTTCTGCATCAGCCAGACGTGCATCCGCCTGATCCAGCGTGTCAGCAACGTTCTTTGCTCGCTCGTCCAGCATTTTTGTGATGGGACCGAACAAAAACTTCTTCATCAGCAGGAACAGGATGAGCAGGTTGACAAACACCCAGATGATTTGCCAGTTTAAATTCAGGATCATCGGGTTTCGCCTCCGATCAGCCCATGAAGATCAGCAGGATACCAATCAGGAAGCCGTAAATAGCGGTTGCCTCTGCCAGTGCACAGCCAAGAATCAGGTTCTGGCTGATCTTGCCAGCAGCTTCCGGCTGACGAGCGATGGATTCCGAAGACTTGCCAGTGGCAATGCCGATGCCGATACCAGCACCAATACCAGTTAATACTGCCAGACCTGCGCCAATTGCTACGTTCATTTTAATTTCCTCCTAAATGTCAAATACGATAGATTGTTTACTTAGTCCAAAGATTCCGAAAGGAATAGCGTTGTCAGGAACACAAATACGATTGCCTGCAACATTCCGTCAAACACATCAAAATACAGGCTGAACGGAATCGGTAAAATAACAGGCATCAGCATTTTCAGCAGTTCCATGATAACAAAGCCTGCAAAAATATTGCCGAACAGTCGCATACACAGCGACAACGGGCGAATGCCGATTTCCATCACGTTGAGCGGTGCGACGATAGCGACCGGCTGACCGAACTTCTTGAGTCCGCCGCCGAGACCGTGGTACCGGAACTGTGCACCATAGATGAGGATTGCACTCATGATTGCCAAACCGGCGGTGACGTTCAAATCCTTTGTCGGGGGTGTGACGCCAAACAGACCGGAGATATTGGCGAGGCCGAGGTACAAACCGATGGTTCCGAGATACGGAGCAAAGGTGCGCCAGTATTTCTCTCCGAGTGTGTTCTTGCAGAATCCGTTGATGAAGCCGACAAAAATCTCAGCCACAATTTGGCGGCGACCAGGCTTGCGGTTTAAGCCGTGTGTCAGCCAAATGGCGAGAGCCGTCAGAATGGCGATGATGACCCAAGTAATGACGGTCGACTGCGGTACCGGAATCCCGCCGAACAGCGGAATGTCAAATGCAATCTTATTTTGCAGTTGCGCATTGAGTTCCGCTTTGATTTCTTCCAATGATGCATCACCACTTTCTTGCGTTTCAATATGCCCCTATTTTAGCCACCGCAAACCGGTAAAACAAGCTTAAAAAACTAAAAAAAATAAAAACTGCACATATTGCCCATTTCTCATAAAATATCAAAAGCAGATTTGATAACTTTTCACCAGAATTTCCGGGGTTTGCCGGATGCGGGGGAATGTGGTATGATAGAAAAGAAATCTGTGCGGAGAGGTTTTGCATATGGAAAAGGAAAAAATTGCAAATTCGACGATATATAATCAGGTTCGCACCATTCTGGTGCAAGGAATTGTCGTTGCACTGTTACTTTCGCTTGGCGCAAACTTGGTTTTGAGCCTCAAGCAAGAAAATGAAGCGCGAGATCAAACGCTAGTCAGCGCGGCGCAGGTCACGGCAAATGCGCCGGTTTTTATGGATTCCATTGACACAAAACAAGCGAATACCTATATTAAGCGAACCGTCGAAAGCGTGTCGAGCATTGACGTGCTGGCGGTGTATGATCCGACAGGAGAACCGATTGCATTTTATGATCTTGCTTCCGGCTCACACGATGTATCCCAGCTTGCGCCGCTCAATGAAGAGATTATGGACAGTCTGGAGGAGAGCGATTCGACGCTGCTGCACAACAGCGATGCCCCGTCCGGCACGGATCGTTGCGCCTATGCGGCGATCTATTCCAAGGATGGCTCCATCAGCGGATTTACCATGGCGGGCATCTATATGCGTTCCATTCGCAAGATGATTTGGCTTACGCTGCTGTCTCATGTGCTCGTTGGCGTATTGGCGCTGTTTTTTGGCTGTATGCTCAGTCTGCGCTTGTCGCGCCGCATCAAAGATGACCTGCTCGGCTATGAGCCGAATGATTTTCGCCGGTTGTTTTTGCAGCAGATGGATATTTTGGACGGACTGGACGAAGGTATCCTGGCAATTGACAAGAACAGCACGGTTATTTATTTGAATCGTGCGGCGTCAGACATGCTGCGCATCAGTGTTGACGAGGCGATTGGACAGCCGCTCAAGGTCATTTATCCGCGATCTACGATTGCCCGTGTCATGCGAACGGGAAAAACAGAATATAATATCAGCTTGGAATCCATTACACACGTTTCCGTGATTTCTGACCGCATTCCGCTGCGGAGAGACAATCAAATTGAAGGAGCCGTTGCGATTTTCCGAAACCGCACAGAGATGACGAGACTGGCACAGGATTTGACCGGTGTACAGCATATCTTAGAGGCATTGCGAGCTTATACCCATGAATTTACCAATAAATTGCACGTGATTTTAGGATTGCTTCAGCTCAAAGAATATGATCGCGCAGAGAAATATGTCCTGCGCATCACACAGACACGTGCACAGTCTATCGACTATATCAAAGACCGTATCCACGATCCGACCATTGCCGCCCTGCTTATCGGCAAGGCATACCGCGCTGCGGAGCTGGACATTCGTTTTTCCTTAGATCCCGCCAGCATCTTGCACGGCAACGGGCAGTTTATGCCGGTTACAGCGATGATTACCGTGTTGGGAAATCTCATCGAAAATGCATTCGATGCCATGCGCGGTGCACCGGCGGATGTACCGAGTGAGGTGACGGTCAGCATTCGAGAGGGCTCACGCGGTCTGCTGCTCAGTGTTGATGACACAGGGCCGGGTATGACAGACGAGGTAAAGGAGCATTTGTTCCAGCGTGGATTCTCTACCAAGGGAGAAGGGCGCGGCACAGGCCTTGCGCTCGTACAGGAAATGATTGAAGCGTATCACGGAACCATTCGTGTCGAGTCCGAATTGGGCGTTGGCACTTCCTTTATTATTACATTGACAGAGCAAGCATAAATAAAGATACCAATATACATATATAGGAGAGAAGAACATTGTATCGTACCGTTATTGTAGAAGATGATCCGGTAATTACGCTGCTCAACCGCCGGTATATTGAAAAAGATGAGCGGTTTTGTGTAGTGCAGACCTTTTCCGCCGCGCATCCGGCGTTATTCTGGCTGCGCAGCAATCCGGTAGATCTGATTATCTTAGACGTTTATATGCCGCAGATGAATGGTCTGGAGCTGCTGCGTATGCTGCGGGCGGAAGGTGTCGATTCCGATGTCATTATGGTGACGTCGGCAAACGATGCGGAGACGATTGAAGCGCTGATGCGGCTCGGTGTCACAGACTATCTCATCAAGCCGTTTGGATTTGAACGCTTTCAGCTTGCGCTAGATACGTTTTGCAATCGCAGAAATGCAATTCATGACAGCGCGCAGGGAGCATTTACGCAGAACAAATTGGATCGTGCCCTGCTGCATATTTCTACACCGGTGCATCAAGCGCCGAGTGCGCCGCCGAAGGGATTGCAGCCCAAGACATTGGAGCGCATTCAGACGTATTTGCAGGAAAATCCGGGCGGGCACACGTGTGATGATATTGCGGGACATGTCGAATTGTCGGTTGTAACCGTGCGCCGCTATGTCAACTATCTGGTAGAACAGTCTGTCATCAGCAGCGACATGGATTATAATACGGGCGGCAGACCGTGTATTGTCTATCATGCGGAAAATTAAGGGTCGAAATTTGTCTGGTACTGCGGTATAATAACAGGGAAGACAAGACCGGAAGGAGGCGGTTGCCATGTTGCCGATGCATCTAATGGTAAACCGAGAACTGAGTTGGCTGGAATTTAACAAGCGCTGTCTGTCTGAGGCATTGCGGCAGGATGTGCCGCTGTTTGAGCGCCTGAAATTTGCTGCAATCTATTTTTCTAATCTGGATGAATTTTTTATGGTGCGCGTCGGTTCTTTGACCGATCAGAGCATCGTCGAACCGGATAAGCTGGACAATAAGACCGGCTGGAATGCGGCACAGCAGGTAGAACATATGCTGAAAATGATTCATTCCTTTGAGCCGATGACGGAGCAGGCATATCAATCATTGCAGACAGAATTCAAACAACACGGTGTTGATTTTATCGATTTCAAAAAGCTGAGTCAGATTGATGAAATCATCTCGCGGAAATATTTTGCAGAGGAGATTAAGCCGCTGCTCTCGCCGCAGATTGTGGATCGACATCATCCGTTCCCATTCCTGCGCAATAAGGAAAAGTATGTATTTTCCTGTCACATTACCAAAAATGGCGGTGAACGCTTTGGTGTTGTGTCAATCGGTCATCTTCCGGATTATTTTGTCGTGAATTTTGACGGGCGGGCAAAGGTGTTCTTTACCTGCGATATTGTCGAGCACAATTTGTATCAGCTGTTTCTCAAGCAAAAAATTGTCGAGCACACGACCGTGCGTGTGACGCGAAATGCAGATATTGCCATTGATGAAGCCTTGCTCGATTACGACATGGACTTTCGCGGCATGATGCAGGAATTGCTCAAAAGACGTCGTCGTCTGTTTGCGGTTCGGCTGCAGTTGTCCGAAAAGGCACCGCGCATTCAAAAATATCTGTGTGACCATTTGGAATTACAGCCGACAGGCGTATTTGTTCAGAAAATTCCGTTGGATTTTGCGTTTGGTTTCTCTTTGGCGGGAAAAACAGGCATCCAAGATGCTTCTCTGTTTTATCCGCCGCGCAAGCCGCAAGTGCCGGCAATGTATCATCAAAATATCCCGATGCGCCAGCTGGCACAGCAGGAGGTGCTGCTTGCCTATCCGTTTCATAGCTATAAGCCGTTCTTAAATATGCTGTATGAAGCGGCGGATGATCCGGAAGTGGTATCCATTAAGATTTCTCTGTATCGTCTGGCGGGACACAGCAAGGTGGTTTCTGCTCTGTGCCATGCAGCGGATAAGGGCAAGGATGTGCTGTGCACACTGGAATTGCGTGCACGGTTTGATGAGCAGAGCAACATTGACTATTCCGCAATTTTGGAGGAAGCAGGCTGCCGCGTGATTTACGGCCTGAGTGATTATAAAGTACATGCCAAGCTGTGCGTGATTACGCGCAAAAATGCCGCGGGAGAGGTCAGCTATACGACCCAGATCGGCACAGGCAATTATAACGAAAAGACATCGGAACAGTACACGGATTTATGTTTCATTACAAATGATGATGCCGTGGGACGTGATGCCGTGCAGGTGTTCAATCATCTGTCGCTTGGTGAGACCACGGAAGAGACAGAGGCGTTGTGGGTTGCCCCGCATTGCTACCGTTCCCGTGTGCTGGAGCTGCTGGATCGAGAGATTGAAGTACAAAAACACGGTGGTCATGGATATGTGGCAATCAAAATCAATTCCTTCAACGATGTGGAGATCATGGAGAAGATGGTCGAGGCATCGCAGGCGGGCGTAGAAATTCATTTGTATGTCCGTGGCATTTGCTGCTTGAGGCCCGGAGTGGAAGGATATACCGAAAACATTACCATTCGCGCTCTTCTCGGTCGATATTTGGAGCATTCACGCATTTTTGTGTTTGGTGAAGGCGAGCGGCAGCGCATTTTCTTGGGTTCCGGTGATTTGCTCAACCGCAATACCAGACGGCGCGTGGAAATCTTTGCGGAGCCGAAGTCACAGGCTGTCCGTGAGCAGCTGCTGCATATTCTTGAGATGCTGGAAAAAGATACTTGCCAGTCGTGGCTCATGCAGCCGGACGGCACGTATCAGCGTGTTCAGCAGGCAGAGGGAGAGATAAGCGTCAACTGCCAGATGAGATTGTATGATTACTTTACAAAGTATGCAGATCCTGTTCAGCTGCAGCCGCGTCGGACGCAGAGATTGCAGGAAGAAAAAGAAACCGTAGAGAGAACCATGCAGCAGTTGCGTTCCAAAGAGCAGGAGCAGGAAACCGAAGAAAAAATGGGATTGTTCAAACGCATTTGGAAAGCCTTGTTTGGCAAGAGACGTGCGAAATAACAAGTGGAGATGACACAGCCGGAAAAACTGGCTGTGTTTTTCTATTTCTTAAGAAGTTCTGAAGATTGATTCGACAGGAAAATTGTTAACATGTCATGTCTTGACAGAGCAGGCACATATGATAGAATAGAATAAGTTTATGATGATAGCAGGAGGAAACAAGATGATAAAACGCATCGCGGGCATGGCGGCGGTATCTGCGGTGCTGTGCGGCGCAATCGCGCTGTGCGCACCTGCGCTCACCACAAAAGAAACGCAATCGAAGGAAACAGAAGAACCGCAGATGACTTTACAGCCTGCTTTGGAAGACATTACCTATACCATTCCAGAACAGATTTCAGCGGATTTAGCTGGCGGTGCGCTTGATGTCCTGCATCCGGCGGATGATTATGAAAAGATTTTTCCATATGCGGCAAAGGTTGTTGGATGGAAGGAAGACGGCACGCCGGTTTATCGATATGCCGTCGCAGATGCTGCGGGAGAACGAGTAACGAATGCGGTCTACACACAAGCGCAGAGAGCGTTGTGCGGCAATAAAAATGTCTGGCTGCTGACCAGCACAGCATCGGATGGCAGCACGCAGATGACCGGTGCGGCGGATGACGGCAGCTGGGTGATTGGCCCGATTGGCGGCACGATTTCAGTAAAAGACGGCTGCATTTTGCAGCAGCTGAACGGAGAGAGTGTCACAACGGTATATACCGGCAGCGGAGAATGTCTTGGCAGTGTCATGGGAACGGTAGAGTCATGTGCAGATGGCGTTTTGGTCAGCCAACAGGAGCAGGACGGCGAAAAGACATGGTATTTTTATGATGCCTCTACGCTGAAGCTGCTGACACAGGTTGATGCTTTACAGGTCGGCACATTCTCTGGCGGCAGTGCTACCGTACAGATTTCGGAAAATCAGTGGGGCGCTGTCAATAAAAATGGCGTGATTACGCTGTTCAATCGCATCTCTTGGGCGGACGATGTGTGCAACGGGTATGTTTTGGCAAAGAATGCCGACGGAGAATTCGGTGTTGTCGATGCGACAGGCAAAATTATCGTCGATTTTACATATATAAACGGCAAGCATTGCAGTGAAACCGATGCGCTGTATCAATTGTGGACAGATAAAGATAGCTGTGTGGTCATCAGCACGGGCTGGAAGAACAAAAAAATGGTTCTGCCGAGCGATGTCAAGGGGCAGGAACTCGTATCGCTTCCGGATAACTATTTTGCGTATACCAATGCGGATGGACATACCGTGATTTTTGATGATCTCAAGAGTATAGAACTGGAAGGCGAAGCAGTTTTTTATGAACAGAACGGTAAGCTGATTGGTGCGATGAGCGAGGGCTATCAGATTTTTGATTTAGAAGAAGAAACCTTGAGTGGTCTGCGCGCTTATGATTATGTCACTTCGGATTCTGAATCCGCACAGACGGACAGCTATTTTACGATTGCCAATCCGACAACTGGATTGCAGGGTATCGGAAATACGAAGGCAAAGACCGTTTTGCGTGCAGGATATGACAGCATTGAGAGTGTTGGCGGCGGGTATTTTGCTGCTGTGCAGAATGAATGGACAGGGATTATTGATTCGCATGGCAAATGGGTCGTTCGGACACAGCTGTCCGGTGTGTGAGAAGGAGGAAATAGCATGAAAAAACAACTCCTTGCCGCAGCGCTGTGCTGTGCCGTGCTGACGGGATGCGGTGCCGCTCCGGCAAACAACCCGACGGGCAGTGCAGAATCGACACAAGCAGAAGAAACGGTTGTGGATAAGATTTCCAATGATTTCACGCTGGGATGCAGTGCGGCGCTGAAATTGCCTGCTGGCTTGGCGCGAGCTGCTGCCTGCGGAGAAACCTATGAAGAGTCTGCGCGTCAGGTTTTGACGATGCAGACCAGTGATGCCGCATGGGATGCCCTGCTTGCCGGTGACTTAGATGCTGCCATTAGTTATGCGCCATCGGCAGAGCAGGAACAGAGATTCAAAGAACAGGGAATTACCCTGCATAAAATTGGAACCGATGCGCTGGTCGTTTTGGCAGGCGGAACCGATGCGCCGGTTGCTTTGACAAAGAGTGAGGTTTTGCAAGCATTTACGCTGCAATCGGATACATGGAAGGGCTATGCTGCTGCAAAGAATGCAGACAGCCGCGCGCTGTTCCGGTCTATTTTCGGACAGGATTGTGATGGTGTCACAGTGCAGCAAGGGGAAGATGCGCTCACTGCGGCGTGCCCGCATACGCAGGGAACCTTGTGTTATACGACCTATGGTGCACTCATGCAGAACGGACAGCCGAAACAAACGACGGTTGTGACGGTAGATGGCAAACTGCCAAGTGATGCTGACTATGCGCTGACGCAGGATGTGTATGTGGCGGTTCGATCCGATGCAGACACCAATGACCCCGAAACATTGTTTGCCAATTGGCTGTCTACAGATAAGGGAAGTGCTTGGCTGCATGAGGCTGTCGCGGGTACGTTGACGGAAGATACAGAAGCATCAGCAGCTTCATAACAGAATTTCAAACAATCGTGCTTGACAGTTGGGGCGCAACATGGTAAGATAATACTATATTAGTAGAACAAAGGCGTTTTACGGATTACTCCGTAAGACGTCTTTTTTTGTTTGGAGGCGGAAAAATTTGCATATTCAGGAAGCCAATGACTGGGTTATTTTCAACAATATTACGTATCAAATTCATCAAATCGCAGACTTTCATGATATGTGCCGAAATTTTTTAGAACAGATGCGGCTGCTCATGGATTTTGATGGAGCGGTCTTTTACTATTCCTCGGATACAGAGCTGCCAAAGCTGACACATGCTGTGTGTTGCTGCTATCCGGAAGCAACAGCACAGGAATACTTGGATGAATATCAGGAAAAAGATTTTAGCCGCGGACTCCTGATGGGCGGAAAAAGTATGGTATATCGAGAGAGCGATATTTTTTCTGCGGATGAGCTGGAAAAGACCGAGTGTTTTCGGCGGTTTTCCAAGGAAGAAGGCTTTCAGTACAGCGTACATATTTTGCCGGCGTTTGAGGGAAAGGTGCTGGGAAAGATTTCCTTTTACCGCAAAGCCGGTCAGCCGGATTTCGTTTATGATGATGTCTTTCTGCTGGACATGGTCAAAGAACATCTGGCACTGCGCACGGCACGGTGCTATCAAGAGCACGTCAGACAGCATGAAAAGCTGAGCATTCATGAATGTGAAGAAAAATTCCGCCTGACTGCGCGGGAGACGACAATTCTGGGACTGTTGATGCAGGGACTGCCGAATGATATTATTTGCGATCAGCTGACCATTACCAATAACACCCTCAAAAAGCATATTTTGAATATTTATAAAAAGCTGAGCATCCGGAATCGAACCCAGCTGTTTAAAATGGTGCGGGAATATTCCGATTGAGTTTGATGAAAGCTCTATGAAAATAGGATACAAAAAAAGACCGGCGCGATTGCGTCGGTCTTTTGCTTGTGTGCGAGATTACTTGGTGCCGAACAGACGGTCGCCAGCGTCGCCTACGCCCGGAACGATGTAGCCCTTGTCGTTGAGCTTTTCATCAATTGCTGCGCAGTAAATTTCAACATCCGGATGCTGCTCCTGAATGGAAGAGATGGACTCCGGAACTGCCAGAATAGACAGCAGCTTGATGTTCTTTACGCCGTAGTTCTTGAGGAACTGAATAGCAGCGTTTGCCGTGCCGCCGGTAGCCAGCATCGGATCAACCACGATAACGTCGCGGCTCTCGATGTCATTCGGCAGCTTGCAGTAGTATTCTACCGGCTGCAGGGTATCCGGATCGCGATACAGACCGATATGACCGATCTTTGCGCTCGGAATCAGATCCAGAATGCCGTCTACCATGCCGAGACCTGCGCGCAGAATGCAGACAACTGCCAGCTTCTTGCCGGAGATGTATCGGACTTTTGCGTGCGCAATCGGAGTCTCGATTTCGACCTCCTTGAGCGGCAGATCGCGGGTAGCTTCGTAGCAAAGCAGGGAAGAGATTTCCTCTACTGCCTCGCGGAATTCCTTAGAACCGGTGTACTTATCGCGCATGAGGGACAGCTTGTGTACGATCAGCGGATGATCCATAACGTGAACCTGTGCCATGATTCATTACTCCTTTTTCATAGATGATTGTGCGGCCTGTTCTGCTTCGCGTGCGAGCCGTTCTCTCACAGCCTGCGGCTGGCGGAGATAGCTCGGCAGTAATGCGGCGGCAGAGACCATCTTTCCTTCCTTTGCCAGATGATAGGCTTCCATCGCAGCACCCCAAGCACAGGGGTACATCAGACCGGATGGAGCCATTGTGACATCCAATGCATCAGAAAGGCTAAAATTATTATAACATATTTGCGTGCCATCTCCAACCAGCAGAACGGATTTTCCGAGAGAAATCAGTTCTTTTTTTAGGTCTTCCATGGCGATAGCGCGGTCTGGTGTGAGACGGCGCAGCGTATCGTTCTCATAGACAAATAGCGCATTGTATAATTGTCCGCGCCGCGCGTCCATGACGGGACAAATCAGGCGATCTGTGAGCGGTGCGACATTCCATGCGGCACCTGCTAAGCTGGATACGCCGACACACGGGATATTTTTGGCGTCTGCGATGCCCTTTGCCGTCGAGACACCGATGCGGACACCGGTAAAGGAACCCGGACCTGTCACGCAGGCGATCACATCAATATCAGCCAGTGTCAGCTGAGAAGAGGTCATGATGTGGTCAATCATCGGCAGCAGAGTCGCGCTGTGGGTCAAGCCGCAGTTTTGAAAAGACTGCGCCAAAAGCTTGGTATCTTCCGTGATGCACACGGAGGCGGACAGAGAGGAAGATTCCAACGTTAAAATATTCAATGCAGTGCGCCTCCTTTGATGGTAATAATGCGATCATCCTCGGCATCGCCGCGGCGAATATCCACGGTGATACAGTCCTCCGGCAGTGCACCGGAGACATTTTCACTCCATTCGACGAGCAGGATGGTGTCTCCGTCGAAGTAATCGTCCCAGCCGATGTCGTACAGCGCGTCTTCATCTAGGATACGATACATATCAAAGTGGCAGACGCGGCACAGATCCGTCTCGTATTCGTTGACGATGGCGAAGGTCGGACTGGTGACGCGGCCGGTGTATCCGAGTGCATGCAGAAATCCGCGGCAAAATGCTGTTTTTCCTGCACCCAAATCACCGGTAAAAGCGACCACAGCACCAGGAGACAGCTGGTTTGCCAGCTGTCCGCCTGCCTGCTCGGTCTCTGTGACATTGTGTGTTTGCATTTGAATCATGAATGATAAACTTCCTGTGCGATTAGAACAGACCGGTGATTTTGCCGTCGTCATCGACATCAATGTTGAATGCCGATGGGGTGCGCGGCAGACCCGGCATGGTCATAACCTTACCGGTCTCGCAGACAACGAAGCCTGCACCGGCGCTGACGCGAACTGTGCGGATATTGATGTTAAATCCGGTCGGTCTGCCGAGCTTTTTCGGGTCATCGGTCAAAGAATACTGTGTTTTTGCCATGCAGATTGGCAGATTGCCGTAACCAAGGCTTTCAATTGCCTTGAGAGACATTTCAGCGGACGGGGAATAGGTGACGCCGTCTGCGCCGTAAATTTCCTTGGCAATGGTTTCAATCTTTTCCTTGAGCGGCATATCATCCGGATACAGCATCTGGAACTGCGATTTGCCGCTGTCTGCTTCTTCCATAACCATCTGCGCCAGCTCCATGCCGCCTTCTGCGCCCTTGGTGAATACTTCGGACAGCGCATAGCGAGCACCCATATCCTCGCAGACATGGCGCAGGAATTCGATTTCGTCATCGGTATCGCTCGGGAAGCGATTGATGGCAACGACAACCGGAACATGGAACTTGCCGATGTTTTCAATATGCTTTTGCAGATTGACGCAGCCAGCCTTGAGTGCGTTCAGATTTTCTGCATTGAGCTCATCCTTCGGCACGCCGCCGTTATATTTCAGCGCACGGATGGTGGCAACAATGACAGCACAATCCGGCTTGAATCCGGCCTTGCGGCACTTGATGTCAAAAAACTTTTCTGCGCCCAGATCTGCGCCGAAGCCGGCCTCCGTGATGGTATAATCAGCGAGCTTCAGTGCCAAACGAGTGGCAACAATGGAATTGCAGCCGTGTGCAATGTTGGCGAACGGGCCGCCGTGCATCAGACAGGGAGAGCCGTCCAGAGTCTGTACGAGATTTGGCTTGATGGCATCCTTGAGCAGCGCGCACATCGCACCGTCTACCTTGAGGTCACGGGCAAAGACCGGAGAACCATCATAGCGATAGGCAACCAGAATATCACCGCAGCGCTTTTTCAAGTCGGACAGGCTGGTGGCCAGACATAAAATCGCCATGACTTCGCTGGCAACAGTAATCATGTAATGGTCTTCGCGCGGAACGCCGTTGACAGAACCGCCCATGCCGACAATGATATTGCGCAGCGCGCGGTCATTCATATCGACAACACGGGTGAAGATAATGCGGCGCGGGTCGATTTCCAGTGCGTTGCCCTGCTGCATGTGGTTATCAATCATCGCGCACAGCAGATTGTTTGCCGCGCCGATGGCGTGCATATCACCGGTAAAGTGCAGGTTGATGTCCTCCATCGGGACAACCTGTGCGTAACCGCCGCCTGCTGCACCGCCCTTGATGCCAAATACCGGGCCGAGCGATGGCTCACGCAGCGCGATGATGGCATTTTTACCCATCTTGTTGAGCGCTTCACCGAGACCAACCGTTGTCGTTGTCTTGCCTTCACCTGCCGGTGTCGGGTTGATGGCAGTGACGAGAATCAGTCTGCCGTCCGGCTTGTCCTTCAGACGCTTCCATGCGTCATCGGAGATTTTTGCCTTGTACTTGCCGTAGTATTCCAGCTCATCCTCTAAGAAACCTGCTTTTTCGGCAACCTTGCCAATAGGAAGCATGTTACAGTTCTGCGCAATTTCAATATCACTCAGCATATCCAAAAAACTCCTTTAGTTTGTATCATCCACGGAACCGTTCCGCCATACCAGATGGACGGCCTGAAGTCAAAGCCGTAGGAATCATACATAGTATAGCATAAAATGCACACAAATTTAAGAGCAAAATCAAAAGAATCAGAAAATGAGAGAAAAACAACGAAAGGAAAACAGCTTGTGATTTTTGTGACAAAAAAGTATTTACCGCTTGCCGGAAAGGTGGTATGATAAAGAGGAATGAATTTGAGAACGAATGCTGCCGAACAGAGCGGCATTTGCGGAAGCAGGGAACCTGCTTTCCGGAAAGGACATCGGTTTCATGCAACAAATAAAAGAAAGAATCGGACGCTACTTTGGCACGCTGGATTATATCCTGCTGTTTTTGGCACTGACATGTTCCGCATTTGGATTGGTGCTGATTTTTTCCGCTACCTACGCGATGGATGGCGGAAGTGTCAAGTATATCATCGTCCAATCCATTGCCATTCTGCTTGGTTTGGTCGGATTCGTCATTATGTCGTCCATCAACATTGAAAAGTACACACCAATGTGGCGGCTGGTATATATCATCAACATTTTATTCCAGCTGTCTCTGATTGTATTTGGCTATGAAAACGGCGGCAATAAGAGCTGGCTTCGCTTTGGCAGTATCGGCATTCAGCCAGCGGAGCTTGGTAAACTGCTGTTTATCTTTACCTTTGCCAAGCATATCAATTTGCTGCGCTATAAGCTCAATAAAGTGAGCAGTCTCGTGCAGTTCGGTCTGCATCTTGTTTTGATGATGGCAGCAATTATTTTGCCGTCAAAAGACGTGGGTATGTCTCTGCCCTATGTGTTTATTGCGGTTGTCATGTTGTTTGCAGCAGGACTCAGCCTCAAATGGTTTGCAGGCGGCATTATTTTGACCTGTGCAGCGGTTCCGATTGTATGGCAGAGCTTGGGTACATTTCAGCGCAATCGAATTTTGGTGCTGTTCAATCCGAGTGTTTCTCCTGATACCTATTGGCAGCAGCAGCAGAGCCGCATTGCGATTGGTTCGGGCAAACTGCTCGGCGCAGGTTTCTTAAAGGGAAATGAAACGCAGAACAACATGCTTCCGGCAAAGCAGACCGACTTTATTTTCGGTGTTGCCGGAGAAGAATGGGGATTGCTCGGCTGTCTGGTCATCGTGGCACTGCTTATGGCACTGATTATTCGCATTTATTACATCGCGTTTCATGCACCAAGTCAGATTTCCTCTCTGATTTGTGTCGGCATCGACAGTATGCTGCTGTTCCAGACATTTGAAAATATCTTCATGTGTCTGGGCATTGGACCGGTTATGGGCTTGACGCTGCCGCTGTTCAGCTACGGCGGTTCGTCGGTAGTGACGACATATTTGGCAATCGGCATTGTCGTTGGCATTTCACGGCGCCGCAAACGGCAAAAACAACATGGATTAGAAGGAGCAGAACCGCTTACTGTAGAAACAGAAGAACAGGATAAACGTTCCTTTGCGGGAAAACTGAAAAATTTCGTTCGTTTGCCGAAGCATAACAGATGAAAGAAAGCAAGAACAGGTGTGTTTGTAAAAACGTACCTGTTCTTTTAGAATGTTGACAATTCAACAAAAACGGGGTAATATGCACAGTATGGAAAATCGAGAAAGAAGGGTGTTATGGATATTGTAGATGTATTTGGCGGATATGTAGACAAATTTAGCCAGACCAGCCCGTCGTGGGCACGCTGGCTTCTGCGCACCGGATGGAGCGTACAGAAGCTGCGTCAAAAGATAACAACAGACAAGATGCTGATATCGGCAGATCGGTATCTCGCAGAGCTGATGATGAATACGATGATTTGCCCGCTCAAAAAGCCGGAGCAGTCGGCAATTGTCAGTATTTTTACACCATGTGAGCTGTTGCAGGAAGTGGGCTTAAATCCGTACAATGTAGAGGGATTTTCCTGCTATTTGGCAGGTACACATATTGAGCGCGGCTGCATCCAGCAGGCAGAAAACAGTGGTCTGTCTGAAACACTGTGTAGCTACCATAAGACATTTCTCGGTGCCGCAGAAAAGGGGCTGCTGCCAAAGCCAAAATGCATCGTATATACCAATTTGGTTTGTGATGCCAATCTGGTGACCTTCCGCAAGTTGTCTGAGTTGTTTGACGTTCCGGCATTTGCGATTGATGTGCCGATGCAGCAGAATGAGGCCAATGTGAAGTACGTTGCCGATCAGCTCAGAGAACTGGCGAAATTTTTGGAACAGCAGACGGGAAAGACCATTGATATAGAACGCGTCAAGCAGCGCGTTGCCCGCACCAAGCAGACCATGAAAAATTATGATCTGTTCCAAACAAAGCGTGCGGATAAATATATTCCGAGTGATTTGGTATCTCCGCTGTATGCGGGCATGACAGGAAACATTTTGCTGGGCACGGAGGAAGAATATCAATATACCCAGATGCTGCTGCATGATGTAGAACAGGCACCGAAAGCGAAGGGCAAGCGGATTTACTGGATGCATACGATTCCGTATTGGTCGGCAGCTGTGGCAAAGCAGCTGCGGTTTCGTGAGGATGCGCAGATTGTCGGCTGCGAGTTGGCACATAACTATCCGCAGGATCTGGAATTTGATCCGGAACAGCCATTTGAAGCGATGGCAAAGCGTATGGTGTATCATGCGCTCAACGGCAGTATCAAGCGGCGCATTGAGACAGGAATCTATCACGCCAAGCAGGCGGGCGCAGACGGTGCAGTCTGGTTTGCGCATTGGGGATGCAAGCATACCTTGGGCGGCGCACAACTTGCCAAGCGTATGTTTGAAGAGGCGGGCATTTCGCTTCTCATCTTAGACGGAGATGGCTGCGACCGCAGTCACGGCGGCGAGGGTCAAACGGCAACTCGTTTGGGCGCATTCCTCGAAATGCTGGGAGGTTCAGAACATGAATAAGACGTATTATGTCTGTAAATATACGCCGATTGAACTGCTGCAGGCGTTTGGCGCGCAGTGCGAGAATGTCAATCATATGCCGGAAGGCTTTGAACGCGCCGATCAGATTGCCCATCCGAATCTGTGCGGCTTTGGCAAGGCGCTGCTGGAAGCGGTTATGGCGGGGCAGATCAAGGAATTGGTGCTGGTCAATTGCTGTGATACCATTCGCAGTGTCTATGACATTCTCGATGCATCGGGAAAATTGGACTTTTTATACATGATTGATATGTTGCACTGTGGTGACACGTGCAGCCGAGAGCGCACGGCAGCACAGCTCAAAGGACTGGCTGCGGCATATGGCGCATATAAGGGAACGACATTTGATGAAACGGCTTTCCGTGCGGCATTTGTGCCGAAAGACAAACCAAAGGGCGCTTATTTGACGGTTTTGGGTGCACGCATGGGCACGGAGCTGTTTGACATGGTGCAGAAGGTTATGCCGCTGCCGGTTGTCAACAACAGCTGTGTCCACAACCGTTCTGTCGGTACAGTCGCTCCGCCGGAACAGCTTTTGTTTGATGAACTGATGGACTGGTATGCAGGAGAACTGCTGCACCAGATGCCTTGTATGCGCATGATGGATAATACCGGACGCAAACAGCTGTACAACGACGAAAATCTCAAGGGTATTATCTATCATACTGTAAAATTCTGTGATTTTTATAGCTTTGAATACGCGGACATCAAGCAACATGCCGCGCTCCCGCTGCTGAAAATTGAGTCGGACTATACCGTGCAAAGCAGTGGACAGCTGCTCACGCGTCTCGAAGCATTCGCGGAGAGCATTGCTCCGGAACAGATGGAAGGAAAGGAACGCAAGATGGGCAAAGGATTTGTAGCAGGCATCGACAGCGGTTCAACCAGTACGGATGTCGTTATTTTGGATAAAGACAAAAAGATTGTCACCGGTATTATTTTGCCGACGGGTGCCGGTGCGGCGATTGGCGCGGAACGCGCCTTGGAACAAGCACTCGACAGCGCAAAGCTGGCACGCGAGGATATTGACGCACTGGTAACTACCGGATATGGACGTACTGCCATTCAGAGCGGTGACAAGAGCATCACAGAAATTACCTGCCATGCGCGCGGTGCCCATTATTTGGATCCAGATGTTCGCACCGTCATTGACATCGGCGGACAGGACAGCAAGGTCATTCGCTTAGACGAAACCGGTGCGGTTGTCAATTTCGTCATGAACGATAAATGTGCTGCCGGAACCGGCAGATTCTTGGAAATGATGGCGCGTACCATGGAAATGAGCTTGGATCAAATGAGTGTGACGGGATTGCATTACAAAGAGGACATTACAATTTCCAGCATGTGTACGGTGTTCGCAGAATCCGAAGTCGTTTCTCTCATCGCGCAAAACAAAGCACCGGATGACATTGTACATGGCTTAAATAAGGCGGTTGCCGCTAAAACTGCGGCACTGGCGAAGCGCGTCGGCGGCGAAGAAAAGTATATGATGACTGGCGGTGTTTCTAAAAATCAAGGCTTGGTGCAGACACTGGAAGAAAAGCTCCATACCAAGCTCGTCATCAGTGAAAAGGCACAGCTGTGCGGCGCACTGGGCGCGGCATTGTTTGCAGCGGACATGATTACGGAATAATGGGAGAAATAACCATGGGACATCTTTATTTTGTACGGCATGGCGAAACCATTTGGAATGTGGAAAACAAAATTTGCGGCGCGACAGACATCGCTTTGACCGAAAAAGGACATCAGCAGGCGATAGCAACCGGAGAAGAGATTATCCGGCAGGGCATTCATATTGACAAGATTTTGTATTCTCCGCTCATTCGCGCGGCGGAAACAGCGCGTCACATCTCGGAAGTAACCGGTGTGCCGCGGCAGGCAGAACCGCGTCTGACCGAGCAATGCTTTGGCAAGTGGGAATCTACACCGCGCGATGGCGCGGCATTTCGAGAAGCCAAAAAGCAATTTGTAGAACGGCATGAGGGCGGCGAGTCTATGCTGCATCTGGCGCAGCGCATCTATAATTTGCTGGATGATGTGTGTGCAGACCGCGACACGGTCTATTTACTCGTCGCACATAACGGAATTGCTCGCGTTGTTCAGTCGTATTTTTATGAGATGACCAATGAAGAGTATGCGGGATTTGGCATTAAAAATTGCGAAGTTCGCCGGTATGATTTTTAAAGCATAAGACAAAAGCATCCTGTTCTGGTCACAGAACAGGATGCTTTTTATCTGTTATTGTTCGCTATGTTTTGGCTCTTCCTCGTCAAAGTGGATGCTGACGCCGTTGACTTTGACATTGTCCTCGGCGCGGATCATAATGTACTTGATGCTGTCAATGGTCTTAGTCTGTACGAGATCGCGTGCCTGCGGCTTGACGCGGATCGTCACTTCCGGCAATGTCACATCAAAATGCTTGTCGTCGATGATATTTTTCGGACTGACAGCTTCGCCTTCGCCAAATTCTGCCTCGAATTGCTCACGGAATGCATCCGTGCGCTGTTCAGATACGCCGCAGTCCTCTAACACTGCGGTGACAGTATCCGCATGAATCTGCAATGGCTCTGTGATTTTGTTTTCCTTGTGCATGTCGATGAGATTGGTTAGCTGTTCATGTACCGCCTGCACAACTCCCATGCTGCATTCTTCCTCCAGAGAATGGGAGAGAAGGGACTCAAAACAGGTTTTCTGTTCGGAAGCCGGTTTGGGAACATCGGTGCAGAACATGGTTTCGATGAAGGGGAGTGCTGTGTCATCCGGCTTCTTGGTGTAGCACAGGGCGTTGTAAATATTCGTGCTGCGGTCATCAAAGGCAGGGAACAAGAAACCGATCTGCGGCGGCGCAACCAGCCAATCTCCGGCGAAGGTATGGAAGTGCTGTTCGTTGTAATCGTATCCCAAGCCGGGCTTGCTTTTTTTCACCGGTGCGATGCTGCACAAAATGTGTGTGAACATTTCTTCCGAACCATCTAAAAGCTCGGCATCATCCTTGGCTTTATACGGTACGTCATAGGCATTGCAGGCGATGAGAATCAAATAATTTTCTTCCAGAGAGACACAGGAAATGACTTTGTCATAGAATTTTTGCAATAATTCTTCATCTTCAAGCTTGGTTTCACGCAGTTTCATCAGCAAGCCGTGCTCTTCGCTGCCGATAACCTGCTGATTGCTGAAAGCAATGTCAATTAAATTCTTGCCCAGCGTACCGGACAGCGATTTTTTGAGCAGATTGAGATAAGCGTCTGCTTCTTCCTCTGTTGCAAGAGCGAGGGATTGAGAAAACGTCGAGACAATGCTGCGATTTTCATTTACATAACAGCCATACACTTTTGTAATATTATTTCTGTCGCGTTTGAGCTGACGGCGCAGTTCTGCGACTTCTTTTTCGTTCATAATGAAACGCTCCTATCGGTATCATAGAATAGACATGTGAAATTATTGTACTGCACACGGCAAAGTCTTGTCAATCAAAATAAAAAAGAACCTGACGAGCAGGTTCTTTTACAGAAAGCTTATGATGCGGCGGAGCCGGTTGTATGTGTGCCGGAATCCGGTTCAACGGTCAGACCGGTGAGATCCAGCTCGCGGGTCAGTGCCTTTGCTGTGCTGTCGCGCAGATCGCGCACCTGCAAAGTAACCGGCAGGGTTTCAGAATTCAGCTTATAATAGGCGGCGCAGGTGATGGATTCGCCCGGCTGAATACGGGTCAGCATAGCGGAATACAGATCATCTGCCTGCTTTGGCGTTGCGTATTCCAAAACATCTGCATCCGACAACGATTCATTTTCCTCTGCCTGATATGCGTTGGGAATGACTGTTGTGCTGAACGAAGTGGCGGATCTGGAATTATTTTTAAATTCATATTCTACACACAGGGCGGTGTCGTTGTTTTCATCCTTGCGGAGGGAATAGCCGACGACAGATACCGTGCAGTCACGGAAAGAGCGCGTGTTCGGATCGGCGTTTTCTTCCGAAGAGCCTGCTGCACTGCCGGCAGAACCGATTTGCGGCGCCTCTGCGGAACCGGTTTTATCTGTAGAAATAGAATCAGGGGCAGCATCAGCGGGTTTTCCGCAAGCAGTTAATGTGATAGTTATTAGACAGAGCAAAAAGAATGCGCTCAGTTTCTTCATAACGAATCCTCCATTGGGTGTAAACGAATGTTAAGTACGTGTTAAGAAATAAAGAATAACGTACCATGTATCATATCATTTTTTTCGCAAACTGACAAGGGATAAACCGAGTTGTTTTGAAAAAATACAAAATAAGGTGTTGCAATTCCTAGTAAATTAGTATATAATAGGGGAAATAGGAGGTAAACCTTTATGAGGATTTCGACCAAGGGTAGATATGCATTGCGCCTGATGCTCGATCTGGCGGTTCATGATACAGGAGAAAACATTGCGCTCAAGACGATTGCCAAGCGGCAGGACATCAGCGGAAAGTATCTGGAACAAATCATTGGTGTCTTGACAAAAGCTGGTTTTGTTAAGAGCGTGCGCGGCTCGTCCGGCGGCTATCGACTGGCAAGAGCACCGAAGGAGTACACAGTCGGTGATATTCTGCGCCTGACAGAAGGCTCCCTTGCGCCGGTAGCCTGTGTAGAAGAGGGCGTGGAGAACTGTCCAAAAGCAGAGACCTGTGTTACCCTGACGGTGTGGCAGCAGCTCAATGACGCCATCAATCAAGTCGTGGATAACATTACACTGGCAGATCTCGTGGAGCGCAGCGAGGAAATGAGCGATTTTTATTCCATCTGAAAACCAAACATATCGGAAAGAGAAAAAGTCTGTCGCAGCGGCGGCAGACTTTTTTGCGTAAAGTTAATAATCCGCGAACTTGTCGTCAGAGCTGTGCTTCTGCCGCGCCGCTTCGCGCGCAGCAAGCCAGTCTGTGATTGCTTGATATATTTCGTGAGCTTGAAATGCATCTAACATATGGTTTGATAGTACAAGCCTATCACTTTCGTAGTTATCATCAGAATACAACAGATCTCTTAATGAAATACCATTTTCAAGAGTTATAGAATCAATTTTTGAATACTTAAGAAGTCGTTTGAATGCTTTTTGGCAATTGATGCGACTAACATATAAGAAGAAACGATCGAATAAAAGACGATCATATGTTGGTGACGGAGACTCTGTAGTTGAAGTATATCCTGTTTTTGTTGGGGTAGAGTCGATTTCAATGTCGGAGCAAGAAAGAATATGTTGATGAAATGTTTGCTCTGAATTGTATTTTGATATAATACTTTGAAATGTAGGTTCCACAAAATTGTTTAAAAATCGCTCATGCTCTACTTGGCTTAATAAATCTAAATAATTATTATCCCAATATATAGAATCCAAATTAAAATTATCTATCAGAAATTCTTTTTGTTTTTGATCTGGAAGGTTACAAGTATATTTTGCTGCAAAATATGTCTGAAACGAGCGGTGGGCGAACCGATAGCGATGTCCTTCACAGGTAATGATACACAGAGACTCTGTCAGATCTTTTAAATAATCTTCTGCGGATACGGAAAGATTCTGTTTTTTCAGACTTTTTTCCAGCCACTCGAGCATTTCATCCTCTGAAAAATCATAAATTTCCTGCCGCCATGTATGAAAACAGAAGTGGGAGAAAACAGCTTGAAATTCGCGTTTAGAAATATCACAGTGAAAAGTTCGTTTGAACCCGACTTTGTGCACTGCATCATGCTTGTTATACAGAGCATCAAAACAGTCCTGATAAAAATCCGGTAAACAACTAGAAATATCACCGTTTTGCTCGAAAGTGATAAACATCATCGTGAGCAAAAGTGGACTTTTTGCAAATTCGTCATATTCTAGAAACCAGCTATCTTCTAAATTTTCACAAAATTTATCTTTTATTTTGGAATCACCCGGAAACTTTTTGGCTAATTCTATGGCTTTTGCTTTCGACAGTTCGTTTGTGTGAATGATCTGAAAGGAGGACAGAGAACGCAGCCATAACCGTTCACGAGAAGAGATGATGAAGGCATTGTTGGAATATTTTGCGCTGAATTTTTGAAGTGCATCTAAGACTGCATTTGCATCTTCTTCTTTGACTTCATCAAAGCCGTCAAACAGAAAGACATATCCGCCTTGCTCCAGACTGCAGTCAAATACGTCATCGGATAGGCTAATTTTTCCATAATGTTCCATAGATTGATGCACAAATGCACGGATGTCCATTTCGTGCATGGAGTTTGCCGTGATTTTGGCTAGTTCCATATAAACCGGAATATAATCGCCTGCATTTCGAGAAACAGTATCAACAAAGAGATACCGCATCAACATGGATTTGCCTGCGCCGCCGGTGCCGTCGATAATGATTTTATCTTCACGGTCATTGGCAGAAAGTATGCTTTCTACACTGGATGTATCCACGTCATAGTCTGTATGATCTGTTGTATAGTACGCGCCGATGTCAACATACATATTCTTTTCCTTGCCAATAATACACAACGATTTATCACCGGAAGCCAATGTTCGTTTCCAGTTGAGCGCATCATATGCATTCTTCAGATACGCGTCAAAAGCCGCACCGGATTCTATGGTGGTTTTTTCATGTGCCTCGTGGATTTTTCGCATCATAAAATCCACAGCTTTATTTGCAAAGCCGGTTGCTGCGGCTTTTCAGCCTGCTGTAGCCATATCATTTACCATGTGTCCACCGCCTTTCTCTTGTTATTTTATCAAACGCGGTCGAATTTTACAAGCTGTACAGAATGCAGGAATTCTGACATAATTTGGAGCATCATGGAACGAAATGAGTAGATATTTTGTAAGTTTTCCTTGGTAAACATGGGAAGAACGACAGATTTTGTCAGAAATGTATGATATTTAGGCGCAAATGGCGCGGGAATAGTAGGGAAAAACAATTGACTATGCTATAGCGGCGTGTTAAAATTACAAAACAGGTTAATTCGGGTCTTTATGGATGGGAAAGCAGATAAAATAAATCGAAATTGTAACATTTTTGAAACATTTTGAAAAATTATCTGTGTGAATTTTTTCCTTCATCATCTGCTCTGCCATCTGTGAGGACCCGTGTAATATTTTCGAATGTGAGGAGTACTTATGAGAAAAACGAAGATTATTTGTACAATGGGACCAGCTACTGATGACATCGAAGTGCTTCGCGCTATGGCGCGTGCGGGCATGAATGTCGCACGTTTCAATTTTTCCCACGGCAGCCACGAAGAGCACAAGCAGCGCATTGACCGCGTAAAGGCTGTCCGCGAGGAGTACGATCTTCCGATTGCTCTGCTGCTGGACACCAAGGGTCCGGAAATCCGCACCGGTGATATGCAGGACGGAAAGATTTTCCTCAAGAAGGGCGAGCAGATTCGTCTGACTCCGCGTGCCTGTCTTGGTACGCCGAATAAGATTTCTATCACGTATCCGGATCTGTATCAGGATGTACAGGCTGGCACCAGCATTCTGATTGATGACGGTCTGATTGAGCTGCGCGTTGAGCAGACCCAGGAGCAGGATATTCTGTGCCGCATTCTGAATGACGGCGCCGTTTCCAACCACAAGGGCATCAATGTACCGGATGTCCATCTGTCCATCCCGTACCTGAGCGATAAGGATAAGTCTGACATTAAGTTCGGCATTGAGCAGGGCGTTGACTTTATCGCAGCTTCCTTTGTTCGTACCGCAGACGATGTACAGCAGCTGCGTATGCTGCTCGATGAAAACGGCGGCGGACACATCAACATCATTGCAAAGATTGAGAATCAGCAGGGCGTTGAGAACATTGACGGTATTGTTGCACTGGCTGACGGTGTTATGATTGCCCGCGGCGACATGGGCGTGGAAATTCCGGCTGAGGATGTTCCGCCGATTCAGAAGATGCTGATTAAGAAGGTAACTTTGGCTGGCAAGCAGGTTATCACGGCAACACAGATGCTGGATTCCATGATGAAGAACCCGCGTCCGACCCGTGCAGAAGTAACTGACGTTGCCAATGCCATTTATGACGGCACTGGTGCTATCATGCTGTCCGGTGAGACCGCTGCCGGTCTGTATCCGGTAGAGGCACTGACGATGATGGCTCGCATTGCAGAGCGCACCGAAGAGGACATCGACTACCGCAAGCGTTTCTTTGTGCGCACCAGAAAGGCAAATCCGGATATCACCGATGCAATTTGTCACGCAACCTGCACGACGGCATATGACCTGAATGCACGCGACATCGTTACGGTTACGAAGTCTGGCCGTTCTGTGCGTATGGTTGCTCGGTATCGTCCGTCCTGCGGCATTATTGGCTGCACCCCGACAAAGACGGTTTGGTATCAGCTGAACTTGGCTTGGGGCGTTTCTCCGGTACTGCTGAAAGAGACCGATGATGTCTTTGATCTGTTTGATTCTGCACTGGAGACGGCAAAGGATCAGGGACTGATGCAGTCTGGCGATATTGCGGTTATCACTTCCGGTGTGCCGATTGGCGTTTCCGGTACCACGAACATGATTAAGGTACAGGTTGTCAAGTAAATATACTGATGTAAAAATACGAAAACCACCGTTTATTTGAACGGTGGTTTTTTGCAAAATGATAGAAATAAAGCAATATGTTATTTGCTTTCACAGGATGCTTCATATTCCTTTTCGCCAAAGTCATCGACTGTCAGCTCTGGTGTTTTCATGCTGACACGAGAGAACGGCGGAATAGAGGATGTGATAAATGCCGAGCCGCCAATCGTCGAACCGCGGCCAATGACGGTATTTCCGCCCAGAACGGAAGCGTTGGAGTAGATGGTGACATCATCTTCAATTGTCGGATGACGCTTTTTTCCAGCCAGCTTGAGACCGGCACGGGTAGACAGCGCGCCCAACGTAACACCCTGATAAATTTTGACGTTGTTTCCGATATTTGTTGTCTCGCCGATAACAACGCCTGTGCCGTGGTCGATAAAGAAATATTCACCGATGGTTGCGCCGGAGTTAATGTCAATACCGGTGCGGCTGTGCGCGTGTTCTGTCATAATGCGCGGGATATACGGAACATTTCGGATATACAGCTCGTGCGCAATGCGATACGTGAAGATGGCGCGCAGTCCCGGATAGGACAGAATGATCTGTTCCTTGCTTCCGGCTGCCGGATCGCCGTTCAGAGCAGCCTCTACGTCAATAAGCAGCAGCTTTTGCAGACGCGGCAGCTCTGCCATCAATTCTGCGGCAGCTTCTTCTGCACGGAGCTCTACAGAACGGGAACGGGCACCTTCCTGATATGCCAGTGCGGCGCGGATCTGCGGATACAGACGCTCATAGATGCGATGCAGCATTTGACCGGCAAAATACGGCGCGGAAGTGCGGGTCGGCTGGTCTGCGCCAAAATATCCCGGAAACAGCAGCTGACGGAAATCGTTGATAATGTCAATGATTTCACCGGGATTTGGGCGCTCTAAGCCGTTTTTATTGAAAAATAGTTCATTGGAATTATATCCTGCCTGCAATTGACGCACGATACTGTCCAAATGATCGTTAAAATGAGACATATTTGATTGCTCCCTTAGAAGATGTTTACAAAATAGTATAACAATAATTATCGGAGATTGCAACAGACAAAATACAGAATAGATTTGCCTTTGGGCGTATATTTATGTATAAAGATAATTGACATTTTCAGCAAAACAGGCAATAATAATAACATAGATGAAAAATAGATGAAAAAACCGGCACGTTTTGATGCGCTGTTTGAAATTGAGGTGGATTATATGACCGAACAGGGTCATTCTAAAATGATGGAATATGGTAGAGATACGGGAGAACATGCAGCTTTCTGTGCACCAAACGTGCGCTTTTTTCAGCATCCGATGCGTGAAATTGCAGGCTATCAGACCTGTAAGGGATATTGTCTGGAAAATGGTGCATACGAATTGCCGAACGGCGTGAACTTTACCATATCTTCTATGGGGGCAACAAGCATTTCTTTGCTGCTGTTCCGTCGTTGGGCGCAGAAACCGTTTGCCGTGCTTCCATTCCCAGAGGAATATCGCGTGGGAAATGTATACGCAATGATTGTTTTTGGCCTGGATATTGGAGAGTTTGAATACGCCTACAGCATAGATGGGCCCTATGACCCGGCACGCGGCATGTTATTTAATCCGGATAATATCATCCTCGACCCGTATGCCCGTGCTGTGGCAGGTCAGTCCAAATGGGGAACCAAGGCGATTCCTGGCAGCAGTTATCGCGGCCGCATTGTCTCGTCGTATTTCAATTGGGAAAACGTGCAGTCTCCGCATATTCCTATGCAGGATTTGGTTATTTATGAAATGCATGTGCGCGGATTTACCAAGCATGAATCATCTGGCGTGGCAAATCCAGGTACGTTTGACGGCATCATTGAAAAAATTCCGTATTTAAAAGATCTCGGCATCAATGCGGTAGAGCTTATGCCGATTTTTGAGTTCGATGAAATGCGGGATATGCGCGTGCATGATGGAAAATTATTGCTCGATTATTGGGGATATAATCCGGTATGCTTCTTTGCGCCGAATACTGCCTATTCGGCAGATCATGAGCTGACACATGAGGGCGATGAGCTGCGCAAACTGGTGCGTGCGCTGCATAAAAACGGCATGGAAATCATTTTGGATGTCGTGTTTAACCACACAGCAGAAGGCAATCAGGATGGCCCGATTTTCTCGCTCAAAGGCGTTGACAATTCGATTTATTATCTGCTTGCGCCGGATGGAACCTACTATAATTTCAGTGGCTGCGGCAATACCGTAAACTGCAATCATCCGATTGTACACCAGATGATCGTTGCCTGTCTGCGCTATTGGGTCATTGAGTACCGGATTGATGGCTTCCGGTTTGATTTGGCATCCATTCTCGGACGAAATGAGGACGGCACGCCGATGCACAATCCGCCGCTGCTGGAATCTCTAGCGGTTGACCCGATTCTCAGCAAGGTCAAACTGATTGCAGAGGCTTGGGATGCAGGCGGCCTGTATCAGGTAGGCTCGTTCCCATCGCGCAGCAATCGCTGGGCAGAATGGAACGGCAAATATCGAGATGATGTGCGCTGCTTCCTCAAGGGCGATGGCGGCATGGCAACCCAGCTAACCTATCGTATGCTCGGTTCACCGGATCTGTACCAGCCAGATGAACGCGGCGAATGCGCATCCGTCAACTTTATTACTTGCCATGATGGATTTACACTCAACGATTTGTTTTCTTATAATGCCAAGCACAATGAAGCAAACGGTTGGGAAAATACCGATGGTGACAACAACAATAACAGCTGGAACTGCGGAGAAGAAGGCGAGACCGAGAATCAGGATGTCAACAACCTGCGCCGCCGCCTGCAAAAGAATGCAGTGACTGTGCTGATGTGCTCGCGCGGCACACCGATGTTCCTCGCAGGCGACGAATTCAGCAATTCGCAGTTTGGCAATAACAATGCCTACTGTCAGGACAATGAAATTTCGTGGCTCAATTGGGACGATTTGGAAAAGAATCAGGATTTGTATCATTTCTTCCGCTATATGATTCATTTCCGCAAAAAGCATCCGATTTTGCGCCGCCATACCCGACCGACAAAGAGCCGCTTCCCGGAAACCAGCCTGCATGCCATGACACCGTGGGATGCCAACTATCAGTATGATTCTCGCGTCATTGGCGTGACGTTCGCGGGACGCAATATCCAAGATACAGAAGATGACATTGTGCATATCGTCATGAATGCGCATTGGGAAGGACATCAGGTCTGCCTGCTGGAGCTGCCGGAGGGCAAGTGCTGGTATATTGCTGTCAATACGTTTAATGGTCCGGACAGTGATTGTATTGAAAACGTGGAGGATATGCAGTGCGTGCGCAGCGGAATTCTCTGGGTACAGCCGCGTTCTGTTATGATTCTCGTAGCACAGTAAGATGACACAGCAGGAAGTGATGAAAGAGGCACTGCGCCGTCTGTGCGTCTGGTATCAGCATGACCATCGGGATTTGCCATGGCGAAGGACAACAGATCCATATGCGATCTGGATCTCGGAAATTATGCTGCAGCAGACTCGGGTACAGGCGGTCATTCCGTACTATGAACGGTTTCTACAGGTACTTCCGACAGTGCAGGCACTGGCGGAAGTACCTGAGGACCAGCTGCTCAAATTGTGGGAAGGCTTGGGATATTATTCCCGCGCCCGCAATCTGCAAAAGGCTGCCCGAACCGTTTGTGCGGAATTTGGCGGTTCGATGCCGTGTGACAGAGAATCGCTGTTGACGTTGTCGGGCATCGGCTCGTACACGGCGGGAGCCGTTGCCTCTATTGCGGGCGGGCAATGTTGTCCGGCGGTAGATGGCAATGTGCTGCGTGTGCTGTCGCGGCTGTTCGCGCGAGATTGGGATATTACATCTCAGAAAGTAAAAAAGCAGGCAGAACAAGAGCTGCAACCGGTGATGCCAACCGATTGCCCGGGTGACTGCAATCAGGCACTGATGGAATTGGGCGCAATGATTTGTGTACCGCATGGCGCGCCGGATTGTGCGCACTGTCCCATTGCGGATTTGTGTGAGGCACAGAGAGTGGGCGCGCAGCAGGATTTCCCGAAGAAGAAACCGAAAAAAGTGCGCCCAATTGAACAGCGTGTGGTGTATTTGATTTGGAAGGACGGCAGAATTGCCCTGCGCAAGCGGTCGGCAAAAGGTCTGTTGGCCAACTTGTGGGAGTTCCCGCATGTATTGGCTGAAGAAGATGCCGAGCAGGCGTTTGGCGTGTCATTGACTGAGCAAAGACCATTAAAACAGGCAAAACATGTGTTTACTCACTTGGAATGGCACATGACGGGCGTGCAGGCGCAGACGACAGACGGCGGTATGTTTACCTGGGTGACGCCGCAGCAGTTAGAGCAGGAGATTGCACTTCCCAGTGCATTTCGTGTCTATCGCGCGATTGTACTGCACGCAGAGACAAAAGAGACAAGGAGACAACGGCAATGAAAGAGTATTACTTTGGCGTAGACGTTGGCGGAACAACCGTAAAGATGGGATTGTACAGCGAAAAATCCAACTGGATCAAGAAATGGGAAATTCCGACGAGAAAAGAAAACGGCGGTGTTCATGTACTGGATGATATTGCGGCGGCCGTGTATGCAGCACAGCAGGAATTTGACATTGATAATGCTCGAACTGCAGGGATTGGCATCGGCGTACCGGGGCCGGTACTCAAGAAAAGCATTGTCAATGGCTGTGTGAATGTCGGCTGGGATGTTGTCAATGTCGCAGAAGAGCTGGGCAGACGAACCGGTTTGCCGGTATATGTTGAAAACGATGCGAATATTGCCGCATTGGGCGAACAATGGAAGGGCGCAGGTAAAGAGTACCAGAGCGTTGTGCTATTGACGCTGGGCACCGGTGTCGGAGGTGGCATCATTCTGGACGGTAAAATTGTCTCAGGCTTCCAGGGCGGCGGCGGAGAAGTCGGCCATTTACCGGTCGTACATGACGCTGACCACGACTGCAATTGCGGAAAATCAGACTGTGTCGAGCTGGCAGGTTCAGCAACCGGTGTGCTGAGCTATGCAAAGCATCTGCTCAGTGAGACCGAACAGCCGTCTGCCATGAGAAATATTGAGACATTGACCGCAAAGGATGTCTGCGACTGCTGTGCGGCAGGAGATGCGCTGGCACAGCAATGCATTGATCGTGCGGCGGAGACATTGGGCACTGCGCTTGCCTGCATTGGCTGCATCGTCAATCCGGAAGCATTTTTGTTTGGCGGCGGTATGGCGGCGGCGGGAGATGTTCTGCTTGCGCCGATTCGCCGTGCATACGATGCAAAGGTATTCCCGCCGCTGCGCGGCACGCCGATTTTACAGGCGACGCTGGGCAATGAAGCCGGTATCACTGGCGCAGTTCGTCTCGTGCAGATTGAGCAGTAATCCCTACTTAAGCGAAAATCAGACCGTTCGGGCAAACGAACGGTCTTTTTTTGTGCATTGCCGCATAGGATAACAGGGAAGGAGGGATACCGAATGCATGGGACAATTCGGAGTGCACTGGTATGTGCGGGGATCTGTCTGGGGATCTTTGCGATGGTACAGTGGCTGCGTGCAGCTGGTACGCTATCCTTCCTGCCGGAGAGCAGAGCGGGAAGCGTCGTCGCCGTGTTGGGCAGTCAAATGATAGAACAGGATTGGGGCGAGCTGACAGCTGTGTTTTCTTCTGGCGGATGAAGGGGCGATGGGTTGTATCGCCCTCGTTTTATGTATTTTGGGCGATATTTTGTTTGCTGGACACACAAAATGTACTGCCGGTGTTTGTACTTGCGGCAGTGATACATGAATTGGGACACGTGGCGGCCATTGTGTGCTTGGGCGGCCGCATCGCGTGCATCCGCCTTCATGCGGCGGGAGCGGTTATGGTACAGAGCAGATTGCTTTCCGATACGCGCGAGTGTATCGTCGCGCTGGCAGGCCCGGCAGTGGGGCTGCTTGCCGCTGTGCTGTTTGCTTCCTTACGTCAGCCGATGTGCGCAGGCGCCAATTTGGTTCTGTCATTATTCAATTTACTGCCGATTTTGCCGCTGGATGGCGGCGCTGCTGTGCGCAGCTTGCTGCGGCTACTTCCGTCTGTCGCGGCACAACAAAGTATCTGCCTGCTGCAATGGATTTCTGTTCTGGCTGCATTTGCGCTGACGGTTTTTGGCGGCGTTCTGCTGTATCAGACGGGCAGCAATCCGACGGGATTGGCGGTGGGAATTTGCCTGCTGGGAAGCCATGCTGCTTTCTTGCGTGATACACAAAAATATGCTATGATTACAAAGAATAGAGCTGGATGAATGAGGTGATACAAACGTTCTCTGTCGGAGATCAAGTCCTTCATCCCCTGCATGGTGCAGGGACGATTACATCCATTCCCATTCGACAAAACGGAGACAGACGACAAGCGTACTATGCGATGCATCTGGTACTGGATGATGCGGATTTGCTCATCCCGGTCACGTGTGCGGCGCACATTGGTCTGCGGCATATCTGTTCGAAACAGACGGCGCAAGAGATTTTGGCGGGGAATATTGGCCCGCTTCCGAGACAATCTGCCAATTGGAGCTGTAGACAGCGCGAAAATATGGCACGCATTCGTTCCGGAAACATTCGACAGGTAGCACAGGTCGTTGTTTGCCTGCATTTGCGCGGCAAACGGCGAGCATTGGCGGGAAGTGAAAAGCGCGTACTCGAATGCGCAGAGAAAATTTTGTATTCAGAGCTGATGCTGGCTGTCTCTGCAACGAAAGAAGAGATAGAAAAAAAGCTGGAACCGCAGTGGAGCAAGCTGTGGAAGAGATAAAAAATCCAGCGACGGAAAGGAATCAACCCATGCTGAATTTACGGAAGAAAAAGATACAGGACAAGCAGCAAGCACGCGGCAAGCAAGTTTATGCCATTATTCCTGCGGCTGGATCTTCGCAGAGAATGGGCGGCGGAAATAAACTGGTAATGGAACTGCACGGGCAGCCGATTTTATGCCGCACGCTGCAGGTTTTTGAGGCGTGTCAGGCGATTGACGGTATTGTGCTCGTGTGCCGCAAGCAGGATCAGGTTACATATGCCTCCCTGTGCGCGGACTGGAATATCAGTAAAGTGCATAAGATTGTAGAGGGCGGTGCAACACGAGAGCATTCTGTGCTCAAAGGAATTCTCGCCTGTGATAAAGAGATTGGCTATGTGGCAATCCACGATGCGGCGCGTCCGCTTATCACGGAAGAAATTATCACAGAAGCTGTGGAAACGGCGATGCGTGATTCGGCAGCCGCTCCGGGTGTTGCCTGCAAGGACAGCATTCAGGTCATTAAAAACGGCAAAATGGTGAAAAATGTTGCGCGGGAGAGCGTGATTGCTGTACAGACACCGCAGTGCTTTGACATTGATTTGATTCGCGCGGCGTTAACCAAGGCGTTGGAATCCGGTGCCAATTTGACCGATGACTGCGGTGCAGTCACGGCATTGGGACAGCCGATTACTATTACCCAAGGCAGTTATGAAAATATTAAAATCACGACCCCGGAGGATGTCTTGCAGGGCGAGGCGATTTTGAAAGGAAGACGACAGAAATGAGAATCGGTCATGGATATGACGTACACCGTCTGGTAGAAGGCAGAAAATGCATCATCGGCGGCGTAGATATTCCCTATACAAAGGGTCTGCTCGGACATAGTGACGCGGATGTGCTGACACATGCAATTATGGACGCTCTGCTCGGCGCAGCGGCTCTTGGTGACATCGGACACCTGTTTCCGGATCAGGATGACGCCTTTTTGGATGCAGACAGCTTGGTTCTACTTCGGAAGGTGTACGAGGTTCTGACAGAACACGGCTGGAAGCTGGGCAATCTGGATGCTACCGTCATTGCACAGGCACCGAAAATGGCTCCGCATATTCAAACGATGCGGGAAAAGATTGCCGCTTGTCTGCAAACCGATGTGAGCAATGTCAGCATTAAGGCAACGACGGAAGAGCATCTGGGATTTACCGGTTCTGGAGAAGGAATTTCCGCTCATGCTGTGTGCTTGCTGGAGCCGCTTGCATGACGATTTTTATTGATGCGGATGGCTGTCCGGTCGTGGATTTGACGGTTCAGCTGGCAAGCAGGTATCACGTGCCCTGTGTCATTTTGTGCGACACTTCCCATCAAATTCAACGCACGGGTGTGCAGACCATTACGGTATCCAAGGGCGCGGACAGCGTGGACTTTGCACTGGTCAACCGCCTGCATCCGGGAGACATCGCGGTGACACAGGATTACGGCTTGGCAGCGATGTGTCTGGCGCGCGGAGCGCGTGTGCTGCGGCAGGATGGCTTGGAATATACCACAGAAAACATAGACGCCCTGCTGCTTGCGCGGCATACGGCAAAAAAAATCCGCCGATCCGGTGGAAGACTGCATGGCAATAAAAAACGATCCAAACAAGAGGATCAGGATTTTGAACAGGCGCTCATAGCGCTGCTAACAGGAGTGAAAACCAATGATTAAACCCATCAACAAGGACATTTTATTTTTACAGCAGAAGGCAGAACCGGCAACGCAGGCAGATGCCGCTGTCATGAAGGATCTGAGAGACACCATGCAGGCACATCAGACCGATTGTGCTGGTATGGCAGCCAATATGATTGGCGCAAATAAGCGCATCATCATTGTCAATCTGGGCATGACCAATCTGCTCATGCTCAATCCGGTAATTTTGAAAAAATCCGGTAAATACGAGACAACGGAAGGTTGTCTGTCTCTGCCGGGAGAGCGTCCGTGCACGCGCTATAAAGAAATCACCGTGGAATATCAGGATGAGCGCATGAACAAGCACGTGCAGAAGTTCAGCGGCTGGGTATCCGAGATTGTACAGCACGAGATGGATCATCTGGAAGGAATCCTGATCTGATGGCACAGCGCGATTTGAGCGACTTGTTTTTTCGGCTGTCGCGTTCCCAATTTCGCAGCCGATTTTACCTCAAGCCCAAAGACCGAGAATATGTCTGGACAAAGGGCATAGATACTGTGCGCCGTCATGCGAATGATTTTGTGCGGGAGCGATTGGCTCCCGCTGTCATTCCCAATGATGGCAAACAGACGCCAATGCGCGGGCATCCGGTATTTATCGCACAGCACGCGACAGCGACCTGCTGCCGCGGCTGTTTGTCTAAATGGCATCATATCCCGTCCGGTATCGCACTCACACCGGCACAGCAGGATTATGTCGTGGATGTTATTATGGCGTGGATCGAGCGGGAGATGCGGGGATAATTATTCTTCCCAGATCGAATACTTACATCCGCAGTAATTCTGGCGGTAGACATTATATTCTTTGCACAGCTCAATGGAACGCTTGTAGCCTTCTTTTTTCTTAAAGTCGCCGGGCAGCCATGCAATACCATGCTTCTTGGCAATCGCTTCGCCGATAGTGTTGATGAGCGGTGCATTTTTGTGCGGGCTGATGGTCAGGGTAGTGGTCATGAGCGAAAAGCCCAGTTCCTTCGCTTTGGCAGCAGTGTAGTCCAGACGCAGCTCAAAGCACTTGGTACAGCGGGCGCCGCCTTCCGGCTCCTGCTCTAAGCCGTGAATATACGCTTCATATCGTTCCGTGTCATACTCACAAGGAACGGTGGGAATGCCAAAAATTTCGCACAGACGCAGTTGTTCTGCCAGTCTGTGCTGGTATTCTTGTTCCGGATAAATATTGGGATTGTAATAAAATAATGTAATATCGAAATATTTTGACAGATATTCCATGACGTAACTGCTGCATGGACCGCAGCAGCTGTGCAGAGCCAGCTTGGGTCGGTCAGTCAGCTTGCTGATGATTTGATCCAGCTGCTTTTGATAATTGATTTTTTGTTTGTTCTCCATAGATAAAACTCCTGTCTGGCAGATAATACTATTATTGTAGCACAGAAATGCAAAATGTAAATAAATTGTGTCATCTCTTGACATGCTGGCAGAATCTACTATAATAAATACAAAATCATCGTTTGCCGATCATGCTTGATGCGCTTGAGCAGAAGGCATTTTTTTCTATCAGTCGTTAGCACTCTGCGTGAGTGAGTGCTAAGATTTGGCAAACCGAAAGCGAGGCATCTATTATGCTAGTTATCCCTGTATACGATTTGGCACTCCTGCCGGGAGCCAGCCTGTACTTAAAAAAAGAATATTATGAGGAGCTTGCGGGAAATCAAGCAGAGCAGGGAGCAAGTGTCATTTTCTTGATGCTCAAGGAGCACAAGCAGCGTCCGAACATCAAGCCGGAGGACATTTATCCGATTGCTGTCACCGGTATGGTGGAGTCCATTGACGATGACGGAACCGTCAATATCCGTGCGCTGACCCGCGTGCGCCTGAGCCAGGCAGATATTGAAGCCAATCTCGTACAGTTTGTCGAATGCACAGAGATTCAGGATTTGACACCGGAGCAGGTCGAAGAACACTTTAAGGGTGTCCGCAGTGCGATGCTCAAATTCAGCAATCAGTTCCAGTGGGGCGTGATTGCACGGCAGTATATCCTCAATTGGCATTCGCTTGCCGAGATGGTCACGGCACTGTCCAGCCAGCTCAATATTTCCAGCGAGGAAAAATACAAGATTTTGGAAACCGACGTGCTGTCACAGCGTGTGGAGCTGATGGAAAAAGCACTGTATGAAATGATTGAGGTCAATCGCGTCAGCGGAGAGGCACAGCAGGCGGTCACCAAATCCAATGAGATGGTATACCGCGAGGAAGCGCTCAAGCGGCAGATTGATTTTTTGCAAAAACAGCTGGATGATATGCATCCGGAAAACGTCTCGGACGTGCGGAAATTTGAACAGGCGATTGAGCAATCCGGCATGAATGAGACAGCGGAAAAGGAAGCCAAAAAAGTCCTCAACCGCATGAAGCAGGAGGGTAAGGACGGTCACGAATACGGTTTACTGTATGATTACTTGGATTTTGTGACAGGGTTGTCGTGGAAAAAGGCACCGTTTGAGCGCATTCAGCTCAAGCGGGCAGAAAAGATCCTTGATGATGACCACTATGGCTTAAAGAAGGTAAAACAGCGCATCATTCAGCAGATTGCGGTCATGGCACTGAACAAAAAACAGTCCGGCTCAATTTTGCTGTTTGTCGGTGCACCGGGCACCGGCAAGACCAGTATCGGTCAGAGCATTGCTAAAGCACTCAAGCGTCCGTACGTGCGCGTCAGTCTCGGCGGCGTACGCGATGAGGCAGAAATCCGCGGACACAGACGAACCTATGTCGGTGCCATGCCGGGCAGAATTATGGACGGCATCAAACGCAGTGACGCGTCCAATCCGGTTATGGTGTTGGATGAGGTAGATAAGCTGGGCAAGGATTACAACGGCGATCCGTCCAGTGCGCTGCTGGAAGTGCTCGATCCGGAGCAGAACAGCACGTTTACCGATCATTACATGAATGTCCCGTATGATTTGTCCGATGTTCTGTTTATCTGCACGGCGAATTCGCTGGATACGATTCCGGAGCCGCTGCTCAACCGCATGGAAGTCATTCAGTTCCAAGGCTATACGGCATCTGAAAAATTACAGATTGCCAAGAAACATTTGCTTCCGAAGGCAATGGACAGCATGGGCATTTTGCCGGGCAATTTGAAGGTATCGGACACGGCAATTCGCAAGATTATTTCGGATTATACCATGGAGGCTGGTGTGCGCGGACTCAAAAAGCGCATGGATACCTTGTGCCGCAGTGCTGCGGTGAAATTGGTCAAGGGCGAAAAATCTTCCATCACGGTCGGCACGCGACAGCTCAAGGAAATGCTTGACCGTAAGCCGATTCGGCATGATAAGGCGATGGACGCCGGTGTATCCGGCGTTGTCACAGGACTGGCTTGGACGCAGGCCGGCGGTGATATTCTGTTCTTGGAGACGATGTTCACCAAAGGTGAAGGTAAGGTTCGCATCACTGGTCAGCTTGGCGATGTCATGAAGGAATCGGTACAAGTAGCGATCAGTCTGGTGAAGAGCATGTATCCAGACAAGGCGGATTTGTTCAAGGAAAACGATCTGCATGTCCATGTGCCGGATGGAGCCGTGCCGAAGGATGGCCCGTCTGCGGGCATCACGCTGACGACTGCCTTGGCATCTCTCGTGACAGGAAAAGCGGTCGATCCAACAATTGCTATGACCGGTGAGGTTTCGCTGCGCGGCGGCGTGATGCCGATTGGCGGTTTGCCGGAGAAGCTGATGGCAGCGGTTCGCGCAGGCATTCACACGGTATTTATTCCGAAGGACAATGAGGAAGATTTGGAGGATGTCGCAGAAGAGGTCAAGCGACAGCTGACAATTATTCCGGTCAGCCGCGTTTCGGAAGTGCTGGAAAAGACCGGTTTACAATAAAAAACAACAAATGCAGCAAGTCCCAAGAGTGTAATGCTCTTGGGATTTTTGTTGCTGTTTCCACACAGAAACCGTATAATAGAACCAATGGAAATAGAAAGGAGCGCGCCGGATGATTCCGTTTTCCATCTTGAGCGGACAGTTGCTGTCAGCGGGAGAGAAAATACAAGAGGTCAGTATTTTAGATGTATCGCGCATTGGGTTTACATTTCGTGTGCCGCGGCAATGGCACGAAAATTGGGATACGATAGAGCTGCATGTATATTGCCGAAAAGACGGTGCCTATCGTGTGATTGTTTTGCACGATGTTCTGTGTAAACTAGAGCAGGAAACAGAATTTTTTACGCTATATCGCGTCGAGTGCGATCAAGCGGAGTATAAACAGATCGTGACGGAGTTCATGGCGGAATACAGTCAATACATCTCTTTGAAATTGGCTGACGATGACGGACAACTGGCGCAGACGTTGACCGGCTATCCCGCGCGTAAAGACACAGTGTTTGCCTCGCATTGGGAGGCGCAGAAACACGATTGGTTTTCAAACGTGCAGCCGGATGCGGAGTGGCAGACAGCTATGCATGACATGCCGGAACTTGCCATTGCGTTGGATCGGCCGGAGCTATGGGAAACCTATCTTGCCATGCCTGTGGATGATTTTTTGACATGGTATTGGACGTCAAATGGATTGGACAGACATCCCATGGCGAAAAAACAGATTTCTTGTTTGTATCTTGGCAATGCGTATTGCTCGAAATTATTTCCGACAAGACGGGAACTGCATCTGCTCATCGAAAAAATGAAGAGAGAACAGCTGCAAGTGGTTTTTGTCACCGCACCGCTGCGAGAATGCGAAGTGGAAGCCGCGCGGCTTTGGTTAGAAAGCCTGCCCAAGCAACAAATAAAAATTGTCTGCAATGATTGGGGCATGTTGGAGCTCGTCAAACAGGCAGGATATGTCCCGATCTTGGGAACGCTGCTCAACAAACGCCGAAAAGATGCACGGCTTGCATATAAAAACGGCATGGCATCGCATCAAGACCAATTGCAGCAGACAGCAGTGCATGCGGATTTTTATCGGGACTGGCTCAAACGAACCTATCATGTCGAAACAATCTCGTTTGAAACCTGCGGGTATATTCCGGCACTGACACAAGGTGCTGATGTATATGCGCCGTTTTATCAGATGAATACGGCGGGACATTGTACGTTATATGCTGCGTGTCACAATGGCAGCCGCGGGCGGCAGACGCAAGAGACGGATTGCCCGCAGTATTGCCGAGAACGCGCGTTTTTATATCCCGATCATTTACATATGATTGGACGGTATAACAGCCTGTTCGGTGCAGATTGGCGGATATTCACAGATGGAGCATATCTGAACGGCTTTCTCCGGCAAAAGCCGCGCCGCATGATTATCCATTTACTTTGAGGAGAAAGAATATGAAAATCACAGCAGGCATTGGTTCGACAGATGCCTATATTCCCTGCGTACAGGCGGGAGCAGATGAGCTGTTCTGCGGATATGTACCGGCGGATTGGATGGAGAAATACGGCATTTTTTTGCCGCTCAATCGTCGGGAGGTGCTGTATTATCCGGTACAGATTGGTTCGCGCAGTGAATTGCAAATTTTAAACAGCATGAAGGAGATGTACGGCGTTCCGGTATCGATTACGCTCAATTCGCTATATTATACGCCGGAACAGTATCCGATTTTGGCGGATTATATACAGCAATGTGTGACGGATGGATTTTCTTCTTTTATTGTTGCAGATATGGCTCTGATCATCTATCTGTATGAGCAGGGGATAGACCGGCAGATTCAGCTGCATATCAGCGGAGAACTGTCTGAAATCAACCATCTGACAATTGAGCAATGCAGGAAACTGGGTGCAAAGCGTATCATTTTTCACCGAAAGACGACACTTGCAGATATGCAGACCTGTGTGAACACGCAGCCGGAACTGGAATATGAAGCGTTCGTACTCAATGAGATGTGTCATTTTCACGGAGCCTTTTGCAGCTCCCTGCATTGTGACGAGCTTCCGCATGCGTGCCTGATACCATATCGGCTGGGAGGTGTGCATTCGTCGTTGGCTTATGAGGAAGAGACGCCCGATACACCAGAACGCAGCTGTGTGGGACAATCCGGCTGTGGATTGTGTGCGCTGTGGCGCATGAGAGAAGCCGGAATTTCTTATGGAAAATTGGTCAGCCGCGGCAATTTCTTAGAGGACACGGTTCGCGATATTCGGGCTTTCCGCACCGCTTTAGATATTCTAGATGACAGCGCAGAGGAAGTATCGTTTCAAAAACAGCTCAAACGACAGCTGTTTCCTGACGGATGCAGCGGCACTTGCTATTATCCTGTCAATCAGGTACAATAAAAAAGGAAAAATAAACCAATGAGGAGCAACAATTGGAACGAATCAAAACTTTTTTGCTTGTTGTGGTTCTCTCTCTTGTGGTATCTGCCGCAGGGTTTGCGTTTATCTCTGTCAACATCTATCATCGGTCGATTGGCGCATCGCTGACGGAATTGCGGCTGCAGTCTAAAACGTCTACCAGAGTCTTTGAGACGGCACAGAATGCGCAGAAATATATGGAGAGACGAGCAAAATCAGAAGATAAATGGTATGAACTGCCCGATGATATGGCATTTGGCAGCACGGTGATTGTGTTTCACTATGAAAACGTCAAGCTGTTGGCATTCGTACCGGAAGAGGAAAAGAATCACGTTGTCTTATATCTGCATGGCGGGGCGTATGTGAGCCAGATTTCAAAAAATCAGCTGCGCTTTTGCGATAAGCTGGCGCAGCAATCACAATCCATTGTGCTGGCGCCGATTTATCCGCTGGCACCCAATCACCGGTTCAGTGATACATACTTGTTATTAGAACATTTGTATCCGGATATTCGCGATTACACAGATCTGCCGCTGACGATTTTGGGAGATTCTGCTGGCGGCGGTTTGGCAGCTGGATTTTGTGAATATCTCGGCGTATGGGGCTGGGAGCAGCCGGAGCAGCTCATCCTGATCTGTCCGTGGCTGGATGCAACACTGTCCAATCCGGACATCGAGCGATATGCCAAACGGGATCCGACGCTATCTCCCAAGGGATTGAAGCGAATGGGAAAGGCGTGGGCTGGACCGTACACCAATGCGAAGGACTACCGCATCAGTCCGATGTTTGGAGATATTTCGTGTTTCCAGCGAGTGACGATGTTTGTTGGAACGAGAGAGCTGCTGTATCCAGATGTGATACAGTTTTCAGAAAACCTGCAGGAAGCGGGTATAGATACCACGCTGCACATCGGCAAGGGATTAAATCACAATTATCCGCTGTACGACATTCCGGAAGCACAGACGGCGATGCAGCAAATTTGCGAAGCGATAGAACAATCAGATACATAAAAAGACGGTATGCATCGGAAAACTTTCGATGCATACCGTCTTATCTTTTCTATCCGTTTTGTAAATAACAGAGATTACAGCTTCTTGCCGGTCAGCAGCTCATATGCCTGCAGATACTTGGCGATGGTCTTTTCGGTAACGTCTGTCGGCAGCTCCCAATCGTGCTCGTTTGCCTTCAGCCAGTCGCGTGCGAACTGCTTGTCGAAGGACGGCTGACCGTGACCCGGCTCATAACCGTCTGCCGGCCAGAAGCGGGAGGAATCCGGTGTCAGCATCTCATCGCCCAAAACGACGTTGCCGTTTTCGTCGAGACCGAACTCGAACTTGGTGTCAGCGATAATGATACCGCGGCTCAGCGCGTAGTCTGCGCACTTCTTGTACAGTGCGATGGTATAATCGCGCAGCTTCTGTGCGTACTCTGCACCCTTGCCCGGGAAGTACTTCTCCAGATGCTCGATGCTCTGCTCGTAGGAAATGTTTTCGTCATGATCGCCGATTTCAGCCTTGGTGGACGGGGTGTAGATCGGCTCCGGCAGCTTGTCGGATTCCTTCAGGCCCTCCGGCAGCTTGATGCCACATACGGTACCGTCCTTCTGGTAGCTTGCCCAGCCGGAACCGGTGATGTAGCCGCGGACGATGCACTCGATAGGAAGCATGTTCAGCTTCTTGCACAACATGCTGTTGCCATCGAACTTCGGCTGCTGGAAGTACTCCGGCATGTCCTTGACATCCACGGAAATCATGTGGTTTGGAATAATATCCTTGGTCAGATCGAACCAGAACTTGGACATCTGGGTCAGAACGGTGCCCTTCTTTTCGATGGTGTTCTTGAGGATCACATCAAAGCAACTGATGCGGTCGGTTGCCACCATAATCAGGCTGTCACCGTTGTCGTAAATCTCACGAACTTTGCCTTCCTTGATCGGCTTCATTTCCTTTGCACTCATGTTATTTACCTCACAATCTGCGAAAGATTAAGTATTACTCTACTAGATAACCAGATTTTGAGAGAAAAATCAATAGTAAATTTCAACATAATTCTAAAAATGTCAAAAAAATGAGAGATTTGGCACAGATAAGCAAGATTAGGGATAGGCAACTGGCAGAAAATATGATAAAATTAAAAGAAATTTTCATATGGAGAGGAGAGAAAGAGCATGGGCTTTGCAGATCCAGTGGATTATGTTGTGGTTTCGTTTGAGGGAGATTACGCCATGCTGCAAAAAGTCGATGAGCCGAACGGAGAGCTGACACAGGTGGCGATTGCGCTGCTGCCGGATGGCGCGACGGACGGCAGCCGTGTGCGCCGTGTCATGCTGGAGTACACATTGTTGCCGTAAAATGGCGGTCGAATTCATAAAAACGATGGACTTGTTGCATATTCCTGCTTAATTCTTTTTTAGCTCTTTTCATTTTCCAATAAATCGTGTAAAGTAAGAGGCGAGAAAGAAAAGAAGGAGTTTGAACGTATGCTGCTAAAAGACAAAAAATTTTACCGCATGTTTTGGGTTCTGTGCCTTCCGATTGTCCTTCAGAATGTCATTTCCCTGAGTGTCAATCTGACGGATAATCTTATGCTTGGAAGCTATGCGGAAAGTGCTTTGTCCGGCGTCACAGCGGTCAATCAGATTCAGTTTATCTATCAGAATCTGCTGATCGGCATTGGCGACGGTCTGGTCATTCTGTCCTCACAGTATTGGGGCAGAAAAGATACAGAAACCATTCGCAAGGTTTCAAGCATTGCCATGCGCACAGCGCTCGTACTGATGCTTGCGTTGTTTGTCATCGTGTCGCTGTTTCCGGCACAGGCGGTCGGTCTGTTTACCAACGATGCGGAGATTATCGCGGAAGGCGTCAAATATCTCAATATTGTACGATTTACCTATCCGTTCTTCTGTGTCACGACAATTTTGCTTGCTGTATTGAGAAGTACAGAAGTGGTCAAGATCGCCTTTTATCTGTCGGTGAGCACCCTGTGCATCAATTTCTGTATTAACTGGTGCTTGATTTATGGCCGATTTGGTCTGCCGCGGCTTGGTGTACAGGGTGCTGCAATCGGAACACTGGTTGCGCGTATTGTTGAGTGTGTGATTATCCTGTGCTATGTCGCAAAAAAGGAAAAAAATCTGCATCTGAAGCTCAAGGACTTCCTGCATGTAGACCGCACGATCATGAAGGATTATTATCGTGTCAGCCTGCCGATTTTATTTACTTCCGCGATGTGGGGATTTAATACGGCCATGCAGACGGCAATCCTTGGCCATCTGACCTCCAGTGCCATTGCGGCAAACAGCATGGCGTCAAACCTGTACTTAATCGTCAAGACAGTCGCCGTTGGCGCGGCATCGACGGCCAATGTCTTTATCGGCAAAGCAATCGGTGCGGGCGATATGAAGGTGGTCAAACAGTACGCCAAGACGTTTCAGGTCATGTTTTTGGTCATGGGTATCTGCTGCGGTTTGATTCTGTATGGACTGACAGAGCCGGTACTGGCGCTATACAGCTTCTCGGACGAGAGCCGCGAGCTGGCTCGCACCTTCCTGCATATTCTGTGCATTGTCATGGTCGGCATGTGTTATCAGATGCCAGTCAATTCCGGCATTATCAAGGGCGGCGGCGCGACAAAATATGCTATGATTTTGGATTTGGTCAGCATTTGGTGCATTGTGATTCCGCTGTCGTTTTTCATGGCGTTTTACGTCAAGGCATCGCCGGTTGTTGTGGTTTGGTGCCTGAATTTGGATCAGCTGTTTAAGGCGGTTCCTGCGTTTATCATGGTAAACTATGGACACTGGGCAAAGAAGCTGACCCGATAAACAAGAAATTAAAAACACTCGCTTGTTATAAAAAACAGGCGGGTGTTTTCTATCTGTACAGAGGAGGATACATGCATAATAGACAGACCATTGGACATATCTTGGCGGCGCTGACCGTTTTTGTATGGGGAACGACATTTATTTCGACAAAAATTCTATTGCACGTTTTTACGCCGGTTGAAATTTTATTTATTCGGTTTGTACTCGGCTTGTGTGCGCTGTTTTTGGCATGTCCCCATCAGCTGAAAGGCACAACGAAAAAGCAGGAAGCAATGCTTGCTGCGGCCGGTTTGTGCGGCATTTGTCTGTATTATCTCTTGGAGAATATTGCGTTGACGTATACCCTGGCGTCCAATGTGGGTGTCATTGTTGCAACGGCACCGTTTTTTACGGCAATGCTCGCGCATTTTTGTTTTCGGGAGAAAGATGTGCTGCACGCAAATTTTTTTGTCGGGTTCATCATCGCTATGCTCGGTATCGGAATGATTAGCTTTAATGGTGCGGCACTGCATCTCAATCCGATTGGAGATGTACTGGCGCTCCTTGCTTCGCTGGTTTGGGCTTGTTATTCTAATCTGACCCGAAAAATTGGCACGTTTGGTTATCCGACTGTGCTGATTACGCGTCGGATTTTTTTGTACGGTACGCTGTTTATGCTGCCGACACTGTTTTTCTTTGACTGCAAGTGGGATTTGATGCAGCTGACGCATCCGGTATATCTGGCCAATATTCTGTTTTTAGGTCTTGGTGCCTCGGCATTATGCTTTGTGACCTGGAATTTTGCGGTTAAGCTGCTCGGAGCTGTCAAGACAAGTGTGTATATTTATATGACGCCGGTTGTCACAGCGGTTACATCGGTATTGATTTTGCACGAGACCATCACGCCGCTGGCGGGAGTAGGAATTGTACTGATTTTGACGGGTCTCATTTTATCGGAATGGAGACGATAAATTGCAGGATTTTTCCCGTGCTATCCTTTGACAAACGCTGCTGTGCATGATACGATAAAGAAAAGGCATCAAAAAAGAAGGAACGAGTTATTATGGAAGAACAACAGCAGCATAAACGCCGCAAACGATATAAAGGCACGCATCCGCGAAAATTCAGTGAAAAATATAAAGAACTGAATCCGGAAAAGTACCAGGATGACGTAAAAAAGATTATCGGACAGGGAAAAACGCCCGCCGGGATGCATATTTCCATTATGGTGCAGGAAATTTTAGACTTTTTGCAGATTCAGCCGGGACAGGTCGGCTATGACGCCACATTGGGATATGGCGGACACACCCGCAGAATGCTGGAATGCCTGCAAGGACAAGGACATATATATGCGACAGATGTTGACCCGATTGAATCGGAGAAAACCAAAGCTCGTTTGGCGGCTCTCGGATTTGGCGAAGATATTTTGACGATTCGCCGCATGAATTTTTCAGAGATTGATAAGGTCGCCGAAGAAAAGTTTGATTTTGTTTTGGCAGATCTCGGCGTATCCTCTATGCAGATTGACAATCCGGAGCGCGGATTTACCTTTAAGCAGGATGGCCCACTTGATCTGCGCCTAGATCCGACTTCCGGCACATCTGCGGCACAGCGCCTGCGTGAGCTGGAAGAAGATGAATTGGTCGGCTTGCTGGTAGAAAATTCTGATGAGCCGTATGCGCAGTGCATCGCATCGGAAATTATGCGGACGTTTGCCCGCGGAGAAAGCATTGACACGACACGCCAGCTGTACGATGCGATTGCCCGCGCCTTGTCGTTTCTGCCGAAGAACGAACAAAAGGATATGGTGAAAAAATCCTGCCAGCGCTGTTTTCAGGCGCTTCGCATTGATGTAAACAGCGAGTTTGAGGTGCTGTATGCTTTCTTGGAAAAACTGCCGACTGTGCTCAAGCCGGGCGGCCGTGTGGCGATTTTGACTTTCCATTCCGGTGAGGACAGACTGGTAAAAAAAGCGTTCAAACAGGGCGTGCGCGACGGCGTGTACCGCGAGGCCGCGCGCGATGTCATTCGCCCGTCAGCAGAGGAGTGCTACCAGAATCCGCGTGCGCATTCCACAAAAATGCGCTGGGCAATCAAAGCGTAAAACAACTCGAAAAAATAGCTGGGAAAAACTATGATGTTTGCTGATTTTCAGGCAATTTGTGCCTGACGCTTGACAGATTGTGTAAAACATGATATTCTCAGAAACGATAAACATATAAAAACACTGGGAAATGCGCTGCATTTTCCATTCACACTACACCAATACCTAATCAGGAGAAATGACGTATGATTCGTGAGATTCAGGATGAAATCCTGCGCCTGAAAAAAGAGCAGGACGTATGTATTTTGGCACACAGCTACGTGGCAAGAGAAATTTCGGAAGTTGCTGACTTTGTTGGCGATTCCTATGGTCTGAGCGTACAGGCAATGAGCGCACCGCAGAAGACGGTTATCATGTGCGGCGTTCGCTTTATGGCAGAGACCTGCAAGATTCTCTCCCCGGAGAAGAAGGTTTATCTGGCAAATCCAGTAGCTGGATGTCCGATGGCTGAGCAGATGGACAAGGATCTGATCGGTGCTTGGAAGAAGGCAAACCCGGATTATACCGTCGTTGCATATATCAACACCACCGCAGAGCTGAAGACGATTTGTGATGTATGCTGCACCTCTTCTTCCGCAGTAAAGATCGTAAACAATCTGGATACCGACAAGATTCTGTTTATTCCGGACTGCAATCTGGGTCAGTTCGTAGCAGATCAGTGCCCGGACAAGGAAATTAAGCTGCTGCAGGGCGGCTGCCCGATTCACGCTGCTGTTCCGAAGAGAGCAGTTGAGCAGGCTCGTGCAGCACATCCGGATGCGCTGCTGCTGGTTCATCCGGAGTGTGTACCGGCTGTTGCTTCTCAGGCTGACTATGTTGGCTCCACCACTGGCATCATGAACTATGCAAAGAATTCCGATGCCAAGGAGTTCATCATCGGCACAGAAATCAGCATTGCTGAGCACCTGCAGTATGACTGCCCGGATAAGAAGTTCTATCCGCTGAGCAAGCAGCTGATTTGCCCGAACATGAAGTCTACCACGCTGGTGGATGTCCTCAACGTACTGCAGGGCACCGCAGGCGAAGAGATCACCATGGACGAAGAGACCCGTCTGGCAGCAAAGCACTGCATTGACGAAATGATTCGTCTGGGCGGCTAATTGTTTTAGAAATACCATCGGCTCTGCTTTCTCACGGAAGTAGAGCCGTTCTTTTTGAGGAGAGGATAACTCGATGAAGGAAAAAATTCTCGCAGCAATGAGCGGCGGTGTAGACAGCTCCGCCAGTGCAGTCTTACTGCTGGAACAGGGATATGATGTGGCAGGCGTGACGATGGCACTGTACGATCAGGGCGATATTGGCAAAAAGACCCGTTCGTGCTGCTCGGCAGATGATATTGCAGACGCACGCAGTGTGTGTGCGCGTCTGGGCATTGACCATTACGTGTTTAATATGGGCAATATTTTCCATAAAGAGGTAATTGACCGGTTTATTTCCGGCTATCAGTGCGGCCTGACGCCGAATCCCTGCATCGACTGCAATAAGTATGTCAAGTTTGATGCGCTGCTGCGTCGGGCGGGAGATGTCGGCTGCTGGCGAATTGCAACCGGACATTATGCCCGCATTGAGTATGATAACGCTGCCCAGCGCATTCTGCTCAAGACAGCGGCGGATGACCACAAGGATCAGACGTATTTTCTGTACTCAATGACACAGGAACAGCTGGCTCGCGTGAAATTCCCGCTTGGCGGCTTGACCAAACCGGAAACACGTCGTTTGGCAGAAAAGGCGATGCTGACGAATGCCAGAAAGCCAGACAGTCAGGACATTTGCTTCGTGCCGGATGGAGATTATGCGGGATTTATCGAACGCACGACGGGCGAAGCACCGAAGCCGGGTGATTTTCTCGATACCGAAGGACATGTAATCGGTCAGCACCGCGGACTCGTGCATTATACTGTCGGACAGCGCAAGGGATTGGGCTTTGCCTTCCCGGAGCCGCATTATGTCTGCTGTAAGGATGCCGAGCACAATACGGTGACGATTGGCACCTCGGAACAATTGTTTGCCAAGCGGCTGTTAGCAGGCGAGTGCAATTGGATTGCGGTGGATCAGCTGACTGCGCCGATGCGCGTACAGGCGAAGATTCGCTATGGTCAAAAGGCACAGCCGGCGACATTGTTCCCGGATGAGCGCGGAACGGTGATTGAATTTGATGAGCCGCAGCGTGCGATTTCACCGGGCCAGGCAACGGTTTGGTATGATGGTGATGTCGTTGTCGGCGGCGGCACGATTATCAAGAGCTTATAAGAAGAGAACAAAGCTCCTCTGTTTCCCATTGGATGCAGAGGAGCTTTGCGCTGTCAGCTGTAATATTCCATGCGAGCATGATTGACGGTATAGCCCATATTGGTCAGACAATCCCGCAACATTTGCGGCGTCACGGATTTGTCGTCAAATTCGACAGAGACCAAATTGCCGTTGTTGTCTGTTGAGACGGACAATATGCCGTCACAGGAACGATTGAATGCCTGACGCAGGGCTTTGGCATCTCGGTAGGCGCCGAACGGTGTAACGGAAAAATAAGCACTGTTTTTAGACATGGTATCACCTCTGCTGTTAGTATGCGGAAAAGCTGGCAGAATGATACAGCTTGACAAGAAAAATTTCTCATCTTATCATAGAACACAGAGGAGGGATGGCCTATTTTTTCACAAAAGAAACGGATGCTGCTCGTGGTGCTGGTTGTCGCTGCGATCCTTGGCTATGTGCTGGTCGATCACGATGCGGCACTGTATCGTGATATGACCGTGGTGAAAATTACCAATATCAGCACCGAGCACACAGAAACACAGAGCGGTGTACTTGCAGATAAAGAAAATTATTATGTACAGACTATCACCGCAACCATTTTAAATGGAGAATATAAAGGAAAAACGGCAACCTTTTCCAATCAATATACCGATTCCAATGTGCGAGACGAAACGTATGTGACAGGCGATCAGCTGCTTGTCGATTTATCGCACGACGGCACGACGGGAAAAATCTTAGAACAAAAGCGCGATACCTTGGTATATCTGTTTGTTGCCGTGCTGTTGATTGGCTTGATTGCCGTGGCGGATCGGGCGGGATTTTTTTCGTTTTTGTCCGTGTGCATCAATATCTGTTTGCTGCTCATTGCGCTGCGCTGCTATCTGTCAGGATGGAATATCATGGCATTGACGGGCTGCATGATTTTGCTATTTACGATATTATCTCTGCTGATTGGCAATGGTGTCAACCGTCGCTCTCTGCTGGCAATTGTTGTTACGCTGCTTTCCATCGCAGTCACGGCGGGGATTTATTTAGTCGTTCGCGCGGTCTCTCCGGCTCTGCAATATCAGATGCTGGAGTATGCTGTCGTGCCGGATGATCTCAGTTCCCTGTTTTTCTGCGAGACGATGGTCGGCGGTTTGGGAGCGGTCATGGATGTAGCAATTTCCCTGATTTCAACGGCGGATGAGCTGCTGGAACAAGACCCGCACATCCCGTATGCACAGCTGAAAAAATCCGTGCACGCGGTCTCCGACGATATTATGGGCACGATGGTAAATGTCCTGTTTTTCACGTATATCTGCGGCGGCCTGCCAAGTATGCTGCTTATGCTGCGCAATGCGATGACGATGTCGTTTGTATGGGAATATGTGCTGTCGTTTGAGATGGTGCGTTTTTTGGTCGGTTCTATCGGCCTGGTACTCGCTGTGCCGATGACACAGCTCGTTTTGCGCGTTTGGGTAAAGAGACAGGAGGCATCTCATGGTTAAGATTTTAGCGATTGTTCTGCTTGCCCTGATGCTGCTGGTCGGCAGAGACCGCGGCTTGCAGGCATTTTTGACCATTTTGATGAATATTGGTATTTTGGCTGCCGTGCTGTATGCTATTACATTGGGATTCAATCCGCTTCCCGTTGGCGCAGTGGCTGGCATTTTGCTGACAGTACTCATTCTCTTTTATCAAAATGGATATAATCTCAAGACAAAAGTTGCCTTTGTCGTCATTGTTGCCGTGGAGATTGTCATGTTTCTCGTTGGCATGGCGCTATGTTATAAGGGCCACGCCGGTGGATATAGCGAGGTCAATATCAACTTGGATGATGGATTGTTTTTGGATGGCAATGTCGGTTTGTCCATGATGCGGGTCGAAATTACAGTTATTTTGCTCAGTCTGCTCGGTGCAATCAAAGATGCAGCGGTCGCTGTGACTTCCGCCGTCTATGAAATACACGAGAATAATCCGACGCTGCTGCCGTCTCAGCTGTTTGGCTCCGGCCTGAAAATCGGACGGGAAATTCTGGCAACGACGATGAACACGCTGTTTTTTGCCTGTGTCGGTGAATCGCTGCTGTTGTTTAACATTATTTGCTATTGGGGCTATTCGTTTAGTTATATTCTCAATTCCAAAGCCTTGTTTCAAGTACTGCTGTATTCGGGTGTTGCGGCGTTTGGCTGTATCGTGGCGATTCCGCTGTCCGCCATTGTTATGGCGATGACACTCAAACGGCTGTATGGAACCGGCGGAAAACCACATGAGGAGAACGTATGACAACGATTCAACAACAATTATTTGCTCTGCGCGATGAAAGCTATCGAGCTTTTCACCGCAAACTGATTCCAACCGTTGATCCGGAGACAATCATCGGTGTGCGCACACCGGAACTGCGGAAACTGGCCAAACAGATAGGACAAGAGCCGGAAACACAGGAATTTTTACATACGCTTCCGCATAGGTATTACGAAGAAAATAATTTGCATGATTTTTTGCTCGAACGCATCAAGGATTATTCGACTTTTTTGGCAGAGCTAAACGCTTTCTTGCCGTATATTGACAATTGGGCAACCTGTGACGGACTGCGTCCGAAGTGTGTCAAAAAACATTTGCCGGCATTTTTACAGGAAATCCGCGGCTGGATGCAATCCGAACGGACATATACGGTTCGATTTGGTATCAATATGCTGATGTCCTTTTATTTGGATGATGCGTTTCAAGAGGAATATTTGTCTTGGGTAGCGCAGGTACAGTCGGAAGAATACTATGTGCAGATGATGCAGGCATGGTACTTTGCAACCGCGCTTGCCAAGCAGTGGGATCATACCATGCTCTATTTGCAGCAAGAAAAGCTCTGTACATGGGTGCATAACAAAACCATTCAGAAAGCGATAGAGAGCAGACGGATTTCCGCACAGCAGAAGCAGCTTTTGAGGACTTTGAAGCGATGAAGGAACGAATCATAGGGGGAATTCCGGTACAAGTTGTGCGCAAACGCATTCGGTCCATGAATCTGTCGGTTCGCCCGCCGGAGGGGATTGTTCGGCTGTCTGTACCGATGCGAACACCATATCGCGTAATTGACCATTTTGTGTTGGAACATGAAAATTGGATTCGTGCCCAGCAGGCAAAGATTCGCCTAGCGCATCCACAGCATCAATATACGAGTGGGGAATACGTGTATAGCTTTGGCACGCCGTTGGAGCTGATCGTGCAGGAGACCGGCAAACGTGGCAGCGCGCTGCGCACAGGGGATGTGCTTCTCTTGTCTGCCCCGAAAGACAGTACGCCGGAACAGCGCAAGTCTTGGATTGAAGGCTGGCAGCGAGCGCAGTTGCACGAGCAAGCGGAATATTTGCTGACCAAATGGGCAGAGATTATCGGCGTGGAAGTGCGGGAATGGCATATCAAGCGCATGCGAACCAAGTGGGGGACGTGCAATTATACGGCGCACCGGATTTGGCTGAGCTTGGCATTAGCAGAGAAGCCCTTGCCGTGCGTGGAGTATGTCGTGGTACATGAACTGTGTCACTTGTTGGAAGCGAGTCACAACGCACGATTTTGGGCGTGTGTGGAACGCTATCTGCCGGATTGGCGGGAACGAAAACAACAATTAAACGAACCTGTGAAATAAAAAACGCTGTTGTCAGAAGTAAGTGACAACAGCGTTTTTTGCGTGATTTACATGTTCTTTAGTTTTTCTGTAATTTCTGTGCAGGTGTGATAAATTTCCTGCGCATCGGTTCCTACATCGAATGCACCGTTTTCATACAGAATCTTACCGGCAATCATCGTCAGCAGCACATTCTGCTTGCTGCCGCTGTATACGAGGTTCTTGCTGATGTTGTTGATCGGCTGCATATTCGGTTGATTCAGATCAATGACAATCAAATCCGCCTGAGAGCCAGCCGTCAGCGTCTCGCAATGAGGCAGGCGCATTGCCTTTGCGCCGCCGACCGTTGCCGCATACAGGACAGCGTTGGCATCGACAGCAGACGCGTCATTTTCGTGGACCTTGGCAAGAGCAGTGGTCAGGAACATCTCACGGAACATATCCAGACAGTTGTTGCTTGCCGGGCCGTCTGTGCCGATTGCCAGATTGACACCTGCCCGCAAAATGTCTTGAATCGGTGCAATGCCGCTTGCCAGCTTCAAGTTGGATGCTGGATTGGTGACAACAGACATGTTGTGCTTTTTGAAAATGGCAATATCTTCCGGCGTGAAGTGCACACAGTGATACCCGCCGCCACCAAAATCAAACAGGTGCAGAGAATCCAAATACTGCGTCGGTGTCATGCCGTGCTTTTCTATACAGGAAGCGACTTCTCCGGCGGTTTCGGAATTGTGTGTGTATACCGGTGCTTGATACATGTGCGCCAGAGCAGCGAGGTCATCCAAAATACCGCGGGATGTGGTGTATTCCGCATGGAATCCCAATTCAAACGAGATAAGCGGGTGATAGCCATTGTACTTTTGATACCATTCACCGACCAAGGCCGCAGACTGACTGAAATCGTTGACCGCACCGGTCAAAACCGTGCGGAATCCTGTGTCAATCGAAGCCTGCACGATGGAATCCGGTGTCAGATACATGTCGAAATTGGCGGTAATGCCGCTGGTCAGGTATTCCAGATAAGCGAGCTTGGACAGATGATAAATATCGTCTTCTGTCAGCTTGGCTTCCATCGGAAATACCTGCTTGTTGAGCCAATCTTGCAGCGGCAAATCGTCTGCATAGGAACGCAAAAATGTCATAGCGGAGTGCGTATGTGCATTTTTAAAGCCCGGCAAAATAAGATTGCCGCAGATGTTGCGCTCGACATCCCAATGCAGATCAGAAGGCTTTTCTTCACCGACATATGTAATTTTATCATCCTGAATCCAGATTTCGCCCCAAATCGGCTCGAAACCATCCGCCATCGTTAAAATACGGGCGTTGTACAGTCGCGTGTTCATGCGTGTTCCTCCTCTGGTGCGCCGAACGGAATTCCGGCGTGCTTTTTGTCAAATACGGCGCGCAGGCTCTCGGTATACGGCGGGCGGCAGATGCCGTATTCCGTGATAATACCGGAAATCAGCTCGTGATCGGTGACATCAAATGCCGGATTATAGCATTTGACTTCCGGCAATGCCATCGGCTCCGCGTAAAATTTCTCTTTGATTTCTTTCGGATCGCGCTGTTCAATCGGAATATCCTCGCCGGTTGCACAGTGTAAATCAATCGTTGAGGTCGGACCGAGAACGTAAAACGGAATGCCGTAATGCTTTGCCAAAATGGCAACGCCGGATGTGCCGATTTTATTTGCGGCATCGCCGTTTGCGGCGACGCGGTCGCAGCCGACAAAGCAGGCCTGTACCCAGCCATTTTTCATGACTAGGCTCGCCATGTTGTCGCAGATCAGTGTCACATCAATGCCGCCGCGGCTCAGCTCGTAAGAGGTGAGTCGTGCGCCTTGCAGCAAGGGGCGCGTCTCATCGGAAAAGACATGGAAATTGTAGCCGCGCTCTTTGCCTAAAAACAGCGGGCCGAGTGCCGTGCCGTAGCGAGAAGTGGCCAGTGGGCCGGCGTTGCAGTGTGTTAGAATACCATCGCCGTCTTTGACGAGAGACAATCCATATTCCGCAATCGAGCGGCACATCGCAATATCTTCTTTATGAATAGCAATGCATTCGTCGTGCAGAACAGATAAGCGGTCTGCACGGTCAGCGCATCGTTCGGCGGTTTGCAGCATCCGATCCAATGCCCAGCGCAGATTGACCGCAGTCGGGCGGGAAGAAGCGAGATATTCTGCTTGCTCGTGCAGATGAGACAGAAAATCTGCTGCGGATTGCTGTGCGTCGATTTGCTGCGCGAGAACATAGAGATCATAAGCCGCGCAAATGCCAATACACGGCGCACCGCGTACCTGTAAGCTCTTAATGGCGTCATACATTTCTTGTGCCGTGCGCAGGGTAAGATATTCCGTGCGGTTCGGCAGCTGTGTCTGATCAAGAATGACAACGGCCGTGCCGTCGTCACTCAAATGGACATGGTCGGATAAATATTCATTCATGAATGGGTTTGCTCCCTTCTGTATCAATACTGGCAGGAATCGGACAGCCGGTGCTCATAGCCAACCGAACGATTTTTGCAGAATCTTCTACGTATACAGCGTTTGTATAGGCTTGCGCTAAGGAATCTGCGGCAGTTACCACGCCGTGATTGGCAAGCAGAGCGGCAGGCTTCCGGCTGAGAATCGGCAGACAATTGGTGCCGACAGCGGCGCTGCCCTGTGCGGCGTAATCGGTCACTTCAATGCTTCCGCCGAGAAACAGCAGCATTTCCACGAGCACACAGGGGATCTCTTTGCGGAGTACCGCATAGGCTGTGGCATTGGGAGAATGCGTATGAACGATGGCGCGATACTGCGGCAGATGCCGATAGATTTCTGCGTGCATTTTCCATTCGGAAGACGGTTTGTGTCCGGATAAAACGTTGCCGTCTAAATCAATGATGACAATATCTTCCGGCTTCATAATCGTATAATCCATACCGCTCGGTGTGATGGCGATGCAGCCGGACGCTGCATCATAGCAGCTCAAATTGCCGCTGGTTGCAGCCATCATGCCCTCTCGGTAGGCTTTCTGCGCGGTGTTGACGATTTCCTCTCGCAGAGAGGAAAAGTCTGGCAGAGATTGCTTCATAAATAATCCCTCCGGTTTCTTTCTATGTTATTATACGTTTTTTTTGATTTCGCTTCAACAGCAGATGAGGAAATACTTGCAATTTATTCAGAGGGTCGTATAATGGGGAGAGGGAACTGCTTATTCCCGAAAATGAAAAAAGAAAACGTCACAGTTTGTGATGGTGGAGGAAAAAACGATGATTCAGGATATTGGACGCAATACCATTGATACCGAATTTGCCAAGCCAAAGCCGCAGGACACAGATTATGTCCTGATTTTTGAAAAAACCGATGTATTTGTTGTGCCGGAGACCGGTGCACTGCCGACTTACGCCGACTGGAAGCGTTTGGGCGGCGATGATGCAGAGCTGGTACATATTTTTGAGCAGGCAGGCACACAATTCTTTACTGTGCTTGATCCGGAGGACGAAATCAAGCAGCAGCTCAAACGCGAAGTATCGCGCTATCTGCGTGCTGTAGAACCGGAGTGGCTGCGCCTCGGTTCGGTGACGGCGCTGCATCTGTTCCAGTGGTTCCAGAGCCGCCGCTTCTGTGGCTGCTGCGGTGCACCGATGATGCCGGACAGCAAGGAACTGGCCATGCGCTGCACCAATGACGAGTGCCATGCGGTGACCTATCCGGCGATCAGCCCGGCGATTATTGTCGGCATCGTAAATAACGGAAAAATCCTGCTGACACGCTCTTCGGTTTATAAAAATCCGGTCTATGCGCTGGTATCCGGCTATATGAGTGTTGGTGAGACCTTTGAGACAACGGTGAAGCGCGAAGTCAAGGAAGAGACCGGCTTGGATGTGAAAAACATTCAGTATTATGGCAACCAGCCGTGGGGCTTCTCCGGTGCACAGATGATTGGCTTCTGGGCAGAGCTGGACGGCAGCGACAAGGTCAAGCTGCAGGAGGATGAGCTGAAGGAAGCTGGTTGGTATGCGCCGGAAGAAATTCCGCCGGCATATGAAGAAAATCCGCTGGATCTGACACATTATATGATTGAGCTGTTCCGTGCACACAAGGCACCGGCACAGAAATAACAAAGCGGCAGGAGGCGATTACATGGTTGGAAGACTGGTATCTTCTCCGAGAGGTGCGACCTATTATTGGATCGAAAAAAATGCAGATGCACAGGCACCGTGGATTGTGTTCACGCATGGCCTGTGCGCCAATCATCAGTTGTTTGACAAGCAGCTTCCGTTTTTTCGGTTAAATTATCATGTCTTGCTATGGGACTTGCCGATGCATGGACGCTCTCGTCCATACCATGATTTTACGTATGCCCATGCGGCGGACGAATTGAAAAAAATTATGGACAGAGAACAGATCAAACAAGTGATTCTCGTTGGCCATGGCATCGGCGGATATGTCTGTCAGGAGTTTGCCTCCCGTTGGCCAGATATGGTGCAGGCGTTTGTCGGTGTCAGTGCGATGCCGTTCGGTTTGGCGCTGTATCCCGAAGCCGATCAGAAGGAACTGCGAAAGGTTCCCGTGGCCATCAGACGGCTTCCGGAGCGGATGCTTCAGACGGGACTTGCCCGCAGGCGCACGCAAACGCTGTATGGGTATCAAAATGCCCTGCACATGTTTGAGCAAATGCATAAGAAAGAGATTGTACAGGCGTTTGCGGCGGCATATGGTGATCGGTTTACCCATAAAGCGATTGTACAATTCCGCTGTCCGGTCATGCTCGCCATTGGCGCGATGGATTATACGGGAAAAATTGCGGAGTATTGTCGCATTTGGTCAGAACGACAGGGCTATCCGATGACAGTTATTCCGGATGCTTCTCATAATGCCAATACAGACAATGCAGATGTATTTAATGATACCGTCAGCAAATTTTTACGCCGCAGTCTCAGAAACAAATAAGAAAACAGGATACCCCGCTCGTCAGAGCGGGGTATTTGTGTATGCAGCGGATTGTCGCGCGAGATACAGATAGAAGAGAATGCCCACGGTATCCGCAAAGAACCAGCCAATGGGGATGGAAACCCAGATGCCAATGACACCGATCACGGCAATACTGGACAGACAGTAAGCGAGCACCACGCGAGTGCCCAATGAACAGATGGTCAGCACGACGGACATCTGCGGACGATTGACCGCGCGATAATAGCCATAGAGTAGAAAGAGTATGCCAATGCCGATGTAACAAACGCCTTCTATGTGTAAATATTGCACACCGATGCGAACCACTTCGACACTGGAAGCGTCTACAAACAGCTGCATCAGTGGCTGCGCACAGAACCAGACCAAACCGCTGATAACCACACAGAACACGGCAACGCTGGCGAGTGCGCAGCGCACGCCGGAGCGAATTCGGGCTGACTGTTGTGCGCCGTAATTTTGCGCGACGAATACGGAAAAGGCATTGCCAAAATCCTGCACCGGCATGTATGCTATGGTGTCAATCTTTACCGCGACGGCAAAAGCAGCCATGACAGCGGTGCCGAAGCTGTTCACAATACCCTGCACCATGAGAATGCCGAAATTCATGACAGACTGCTGTAAGCAGGTGCAGCCGGACAGCGAGAGAATGCTGCGGAGATTTTCTTTGTTCCAACACATATCCCTGCGCGAGAGACGATATTGCGGAAACTTTTTTAGAAAATATATGGTGATGCTGACACCGGAGACGCATTGTGCGGCGGCAGTGGCAAGTGCGGCACCCATAATGCCCCAGTGCAGCACGATGACACAGTACAAATCCAAGCCGATATTTAATATGACAGAGACAGCGAGAAACAACAGCGGAATGGCTGAATTTCCGATGCCGCGCAGAACATTGGAAAAATAATTGTATAAAAACGTGGCGAAAAAGCCGAAAAATACATAAAACAGATAAGTGTGCATGTCCGCGAATGTCTCCTGCGGGACTTGCAGCAATCGAATGATGGGATCGAGAAAGAGATAGAACACAAGCATCAGACAGAGAGACAGCGCGCCGGTCGTGCTGAAGGAGAGAAAGATGCCGTTTCGCATAGCAGCGGTATCGCGCCTGCCATATGCCATGGATAAAAAAGCACTGCTGCCCAAACACAGACCGATAACGACAGAGGTTAAAAAGGTCAGAATGGTATACGAAGAGCCGACCGCTGCGAGTGCCGTATCACCGATATATCTGCCGACAACCCAAGTATCCACCAGATTGTACAGCTGCTGCATGACATTACCGAGCATGAGCGGCAGAGCGAACAGCCATAAGCTGGTTGTAATTGTTCCTGTGGTGAGATCGCGTTCTCGTGTCATAGCGTGTCTGTCCTTTCACAAAAATCATACTTTTTAAGTATACCATACAGAAACAGAAAAGCAATGTGAGACTCTATGCAAATTGCAAATAGACCGTGAAAACGTTTTCTTATATAATCAAAGAGAAGGTTAAAGGGAAAGGAGTTTGCAATGAGAAAAGAAAAAAGCCGCGTTTGGGAATTGTTCTTGGTATTTCTCAAAATTGGCGCATTTACCTTTGGCGGCGGCTACGCGATGATTCCGCTCATTCAACGGGAAATGGCAGACAACAAAAAATGGATCAGTGAAAAAGACATTTTAGATATTGTAGCGATTTCCGAATCGACACCGGGGCCTATCGCGGTTAACGCAGCGACATTTGTTGGGTATCATGTTGCGGGTGTGGCGGGAGCTGCCGCGGCAACCTTGGGCGTTGTGCTGCCAGCGTTTTGCATCATTGCCTGTTTGGCAACGATTTTGCCGAAGCTGGAACGATTAAGAGCGGTACAATATGCGTTTTGGGGCATTCGTGTCGGCGTGTTGGCGTTGCTGCTGCGTGCGCTGATGACCATGTATCGGCAATGTAAAAAGACAGGATTTGCCGTCTGTGTCATGCTTGCGGCGTTTGCCTGCGTGGCAATGCTCCAAATGAATACCATTGTCGTGCTGATTGGCTGCGCTGTGGCAGGTATTGTGCTCACCATGGCGAAGGAGGGCGCACAGAGATGATTTTGTGGCAGTTGTTTTCTACGTTTTTGGAGATCGGTGCGTTTACCTTCGGCGGCGGTTATGCGATGCTGCCGCTCATTCAGCAGAAGGTTTTGGCGCATCACTGGATTTCGACAGAGGATCTCGTCAATTTTATCGCGGTCAGTGAAAGCTCACCCGGCCCGTTTGCCGTCAATATCTCTACCTATATCGGACAGATGACCGGAGGAATATTCGGCGCTCTGTGCGCGACATTGGGCGTTATTTTGCCGGCATTTGTCATTATTCTGCTGGTTGCCCGTTGCTTTCAGGCGTTTCAGAGCAATCGCTTCGTGTACGGTGCGATGGCAGGACTCAATCCCGCGGTTGTCGGCATGATTGCTGCGTCGCTGTATTCGATTGGCAGACAGGTTCTGTTTCCGCATGGGCTGGCGATTGCGTCCGGCGATGTCGTGCAGCTGTTTTGTGCGCTGTGTATTCTGGGCGCGATGCTTGCCCTGATGAAAAAAGGCGTGCATCCGATTTTGATTATCTGTATGTCCGCCGTTGGCGGCATTGTGTTCGGATTTGCGCTGCATTTGCCTGTATAAATTGGTATTTACAATTTGTTCATATTTTATTCTTTCTTCTATCACAAAACCTTGCTATGATTGGTACCAAAGTTAATAATTAACAATGTTAAATGTTTGAAACGAAAGGAGGATTGTATGGAATCAAGAGAAGATTGCGCTGCTGTCTGGAGCCGAATGAAACGAATGCGGCAGATTCAGATGTGGAAGCTGTGCAAAGGCATGACCAAGTCAGAAACTGAGCTGCTGCATGTGATGTGCCATTTGAGCGAAAAAAATCCGGATATTCCGGTTTCTCAGCTGCCGCGTATCTGCCATATGCAGACATCGTCCATTTCCCGATTGATGAAGAAAATGGAAACGGATGGCTTGATTGTTCGTAAAATTGACCCAAACTGCCGGAGAAATATGCTGGTATCTGTAACGGAGATGGGAAAGGAACAATGCAGGCGCAATTGGGAAGAGGTGCAAGACTTCTGGGAACGCGTTCTGGCTCGGACACCCAAGGAACATATTGACCAAATGTTGTATTTTTGGGATGAGATTATGGACAACATGGAAACCGTGATTGCAGAACTATCTCAGGAGAAATAACATAGCAGGAGAAGCAATTTTATGAAGAATATTTTTCGATTTTTAGGCAAGCATAAGCTGGCAATTTTTGCGGCGATTTGCTGTCTGGTCGTACAGGCGTACTGCGATTTGGCGCTGCCGACGTACACCAGTGACATCCTGAATGTCGGTTTGCAGCAGGGAGGCATCGCAGACGGCGTCATGGATACGGTGCAGGCGGACAGTCTGGAAACCCTGGAGCTGTTTATGTCGGATGCAGATGTTGAGACCGTGGAGCAAGCGTATAGTAAGCCCAATGCGTCCGGCATTCGCTCTGTGAAGGCGGATGCAGATCACGAAAAGGTAAATGATGCGCTGCTCAAGCCGGAAGCCATGGTTTACCAGCTGCAAAACAACAGCAAGGCACAGGTGTCGCTGGATCAGATCAAAATGGCGGTATCTGCAGGCATGATGACAAAGGATCAGCTGATTTCGCAGATGGATGAAGCGTTTTCTAAGATGGGGGATTTGACAGATACCTATCTAACGGAGATTGCTGTAAACTATGTCTCCGCGGAGTATCAGGCACAGGGCATCGACTTGAACCATGTGCGCAATGCGTATCTGTTTACCGTTGGAGGAAAGATGCTGCTCATGGCAGTTGTCATGGCAATCGCAGCGATTCTGGTCGGTTTGATTGCGTCCATTACATCGTCCAAGGTTGGCCGTGACCTGCGTGCGTCGATTTATGAAAAGGTGATGCATTTTACCGACGCAGAGATGGAAAAGTTCTCTACCGCATCGCTGATTACGCGCTCAACCAACGATATTCAGCAGATTCAGATGGTTGCTGTCATGCTGCTGCGCATGGTGCTGTATGCGCCGATTGTTGCGATTGGCGGCATCATTATGGTCGTCAAAACCGGTTCCAGCATGGGCTGGACAATTGTGCTCGCTGTTGTCGTCATGATGGTCTGTGTCGGCACGCTGACCGGCATTGCCATGCCGAAGTTTAAGATCATGCAGAAGCTGGTTGACCGCTTGAATTTGGTCTCCCGTGAAATGCTGACCGGCATCATGCCGATTCGCGCATTCAGCCGAGAAAAGCATGAGGAACAGCGCTTTGATGAAGCAAACCAGAATCTGTTTAAAACCCAGCTGTTTACCAACCGCACGATGACCTTTATGATGCCGGTGATGATGTTCGTCATGAACGGTATTTCTGTTCTCATTGTTTGGGTTGGCGGACACGGCGTGGATGCAGGTACCATGCAGGTCGGTGATTTGACGGCATTTATTACCTACTCCATGGTCATTGTTATGGGCTTCCTAATGCTGACGATGGTTTCGATTATGCTGCCGCGTGCCGGTGTAGCTGCAGATCGTATTATGGAAGTGCTGAATATGCCGATTTCTCTGAGCGACCCGGAGCGTCCGAAAGACACTGCACTGGAGCAGCCGAAGGGCTATGTGACCTTTCAGGATGTTTCGTTTACCTATCCGGATGCCGATGAACCGGCACTGTCGCACATTTCCTTTACGGCAGAGCCGGGCAAGACGACGGCGATTATCGGCTCCACAGGCTGCGGCAAATCGACAATCGTTCGCTTGATTCCGCGTTTCTTTGACGTGACAGAGGGTTCTATCAAGATTGACGGCGTGGATGTGCGTGAGATGACACAGCACAAGCTGCGCAGTCTGATAGGCTATGTGCCGCAAAAGGGTACCCTGTTTTCCGGCACGATTGAGAGCAATCTAAAATATGGCGGCGAGAATATTACCGATGAGGCAATGCATCAGGCGGCAGATATTGCCCAGGCAACGGAATTTATTGATTCCAAGGTGGATCGATATGGCTCGCTGATTGCACAGGGCGGCACCAATATGTCCGGCGGACAGAAACAGCGCTTGTCCATTGCGCGTGCGATTGCCAAACATCCAAAGATTTTCCTGTTTGATGATTCGTTCTCTGCGCTGGACTATAAAACCGATTTGACGCTGCGCAAGGAGCTTGCAAAACAGACAGCCAATGCGACGGTTATCATTGTCGCCCAGCGTATTTCTACCATCTTACATGCAGATCATATTCTTGTCTTGGATGAAGGTAAGATTGTCGGTTCCGGTACACATGAAGAACTGTTGGCTTCGTGTGAGACCTATCAGGAAATTGCGAAGAGCCAGCTGTCTGAAGCAGAGCTGGCGGGCGCAGAGAAGGGAGGACGCGCATAATGGCACCAAGAAGAGGAATGATGCGGCGCGGGTCCGGTGCGCCGACAGAAAAGGCGAAGAATTTTAAGGGAACCTTGTTCGCCCTGTTAAAATACATGGGTATCTATAAAATTGCCCTGATATTTGTCATGATTTTTGCGATTGGTTCGACGATCTTTACCGTTGTGGGACCAAAAATTCTCGGCAATGCGACGACAGAGCTGTTCAATGGTTTGATTGCAAAGATTTCCGGCACGGGAAGCATTGATTTTGATAAAATCGGCAAGATTTTGCTCGGTCTGATTATCATGTATATTGTCAGCGCGCTGTTTAGTTTGATTCAGGGCTGGCTGATGACTGGCATCTCGCAGAAGATGTGCCGCAAGATGCGCCGCGACATCAGCGAAAAGATCAATCGGATGCCGCTGGGCTATTTTGAATCGCATCTGGTCGGTGATGTGCTGTCGCGCATTACTAACGATGTCGATACCATGGGACAGTCACTCAATCAGTCGGTGACACAGCTGATTACATCTCTGTGTACCGTCATCGGCGTCATTGCCATGATGCTGACCATTTCGCCGCTCATGACGTTGATTTCGCTGATTATCCTGCCGGTTTCTATGCTGCTGGTTATGCTGGTAGTCAAGACGTCGCAGAAGTATTTTAAGGCACAGCAGAAATATTTGGGCGAAATCGACGGTCAGATTGAGGAGACATTTTCCGGCCATCAGGTTGTCAAGGCCTTCAACCGAGAGGAAAAAGAGCTGGAGAACTTTAGAAAGACCAATGATATTTTGTACGAATCCGCTTGGAAGAGCCAGTTTCTGTCCGGTCTGATGATGCCGGTTATGAATTTTGTCAGCAATCTGGGTTATGTTGCGGTTGCCGTTGTCGGCGCGATGCTGGCAGCCAATGGTACGATTGAAATCGGCGGCATTGTATCGTTCGTGCAGTACGTCAAGCGTTTTACGCAGCCGATTACACAGCTGGCACAGGTATCCAACATGCTACAGTCTATGGCGGCATCGGCAGAACGCATCTTTGAGTTCCTCGATGAGGAGGAAGAAGATCAGACTGTCAAGAACGCGGTTTCTCCGGATTGCATCAATGGTCAGGTTTCGTTTGACCATGTGCAGTTTGGCTATAAGCCGGATCACATGGTTATTCATGATTTCAATTGTGAGGTCAAGCCCGGACAAATGGTTGCAATTGTCGGCCCGACCGGCGCAGGCAAGACGACAATGGTCAAGCTGCTCATGCGCTTCTATGATGTCAATTCCGGCAGCATTCGCCTGAATGGGCATGATATTCGTGATTTCAATCGTTCGGATTTGCGCGAAGGCTTTGGCATGGTGTTGCAGGACACTTGGCTGTTTAAGGGAACGATTATGGAAAATATCCGTTACGGCAGACTGGACGCAACCGATGAAGAAGTCATTGCAGCGGCAAAGGCAGCGCGTGCCGATCGCTTTATTCGCACCCTGCCCGGCGGCTATCAGATGGAGCTGAATGAAGAAGCATCGAATGTCTCGCAGGGTCAGAAACAGCTGCTCACGATTGCGCGCGCGATTTTGGCAGACAATCCGATTCTGATTCTTGACGAGGCAACATCCTCCGTCGATACGCGCACGGAACAGCTGATTCAGGATGCGATGGCGCATTTGATGCAGGGACGCACGTCGTTTGTCATTGCGCATCGCCTGTCTACCATTCGGGATGCCGATTTGATTCTCGTCATGAAGGATGGCGACATCATCGAACAGGGCACCCATCAGCAGCTGCTCGATCAGAATGGATTCTATGCAAATCTGTATCAGTCGCAGTTTGAGGAAGCAGTAAGCTAATATTGTCTCATTTGAGAAGCCGGTTGCAGATTTGCAGCCGGCTTCATAAATTATTTACAAAAACATGCGTATTTGTTGCTTTTTGCACGGATACAGTATGATACAATAAAAACAAGATAGAAACACGTTTTTGAGGTGAGATTTTATGAAGTACAGACTCATGGCATTTATGGCAGGCAGAAACGGATTTGATGCCCTGTCCAACACGTTGGTTTGGGCATCTATTATTGCTATGTTTGCGAGTCGATGGATTCCCAATCAGATCGCGCACATGATTGTGTATTATCTGGCCGTCTTTGTTTTTGTTTACGGATATTTCCGCATTATGTCGCGCAATCTTCCCAAGCGACAGATGGAAAACATGGCGTTTGTCGGATTCTTTCAGCGCAGAAAGCTGAATTTTCAGCAGAGAAAGACACACAAGTTTTTCGGCTGTCCGCAGTGCAAGGCGACACTCCGTGTGCCGAAGGGAAAGGGCAGGATTACCATCACCTGTAACTGCTGCGGCAGACAATTTACTAGAAGAAGCTGAGGAATACATACATGCAAGATTCATATTCCGTACTCGGTGTGTCCAGAGACGCATCGGAGGAGGAAATCAAAGCGGCGTATCGAAAGCTGGCGCGAAAATATCATCCGGATTTGCATCCGGGGGATGAGGCGGCTGCCAAAAAGATGAATGAAATCAATCAGGCGTATGAACAGATTCGGCATCCGCAGCAACAACAAACCCATGCTGGGTATCAGCAGTACACCCAGCAGACTGGGTATGCTGGATACACGGGCAGTCAGGGAACAAATTTTCAAGAAAACTTTGATCCGTTCGCCTGGATGTTTGGTCAAGATTGGCAGCAAAATCAAAATGTCTATCAGCAGTATCAACGGTATCAAAGGCCGCAATATCAGCAGCGCAGGCGGCACAGCGGGCTGCTGTATCTCTTGATTTTCTTTTTTGTTTTAAATCTCATCGGAAGATTTTTGTTCGGCTCGGTTTACCGGCAGCCGACATACAGATATTATCAGACCTACCCATATTCTCAGACCCAGCCGAATACACCGGATACCAATCCATATGCACAGGATGGAGACGGTACGGCACAGCAGAACCGGACATATCAATGGCAGTAAGTAACAGAGGAGAGAAATACCATGTCGAAGATTATCGGAATTGATTTGGGCACCACAAATTCTTGTGTTGCCGTGTACGAAGGAGGAGAGCGTGTTATCATCCCGAATGCACAGGGCGGAAGAACAACGCCTTCTGTCGTTGCCTTTACCAAAGAGGGCGAACGGCTTGTCGGTGAGACGGCGAAGCGGCAGGCAGCAGTCAATCCGGAGCGCACCATCTCTTCGATTAAACGCGACATGGGCACAGATCGCCGCATCTCTATTGATGGCAAGCAGTATTCTCCGCAGGAGATTTCGGCCATGATTCTGCGGCAGCTCAAAAGCGATGCAGAGGTTTATTTGGGTGAGCCGGTGACGGAAGCGGTCATCACGGTTCCGGCATATTTTACCGATGCACAGCGACAGGCGACCAAGGATGCTGGAACAATCGCAGGACTGCATGTACAGCGCATCATCAATGAGCCGACATCCGCAGCCCTCGCCTATGGCATTGACAAGGAGCAGGCACAGAAAATTCTCGTTTACGATTTAGGCGGCGGAACGTTCGATGTATCTGTCTTGGATATCAATGACGGCGTGATTGAAGTGCTGGCAACAGCGGGAAATAATCGGCTTGGCGGAGATGATTTTGATAAATGCGTCTGCGATTATATCTTGCAGGAATTCAAAAAAGCCGAAGGAATGGATTTGAGCCGCGATGCGGCCGCCATGCAGCGCGTGCGGGAAGCGGCGGAGCAAGCGAAAAAAGAGCTGTCTTCCGCTCTGACGACGGAAATTACCCTGCCGTATATCGCGGTCAAGCGCAGCGAACCCAAGCATTTGCAGATGACATTGACGCGGGCAAAATTCAATGAATTGACGAGTCATTTGGTACAGGCGACGTTGGATCCTGTCTATCAGGCCGTGGCGGACTCCGGACTCAACCTGCCGGACATCAGCAAGGTATTGATGGTCGGCGGCTCCAGCCGCATTCCGGCAGTCAATGAAGCCGTACAGAAATTGACGGGACGACAGCCGTTCGAGGGCATCAATCCGGATGAGTGTGTTGCGCTGGGCGCTTGCCTGCAGGGCGGCGTGCTGTCCGGTGAGGTCAAAGGGCTGCTCTTGCTCGATGTCACACCGTTGTCTCTGGGCATTGAGACGGTTGGCGGTGTGTTTACCAAGCTGATTGACAAGAACACCACGATTCCGATTAAAAAGAGCCAGATATTCACCACTGCCGGAGCATTTCAGAAGCGGGTAAAGGTCAATGTTTTACAGGGTGAACGCCCAATGGCAAAGCAAAATAAGAGCTTGGGCTCCTTTATGCTCGGCGGCATCAAGCGTTCGGCAACCGGTATGCCGCAAATCGAAGTGACATTTGAAATCGACACAAACGGCATTGTTAATGTATCCGCCCGTGATTTGACAACGGGAAAAATGCAGGAAATCACGGTAACCGGCTCGAACAATATGAGCCAAGACGAGATTCAGCAAGCCATTCATGATGCAGAACAGTATGCCGCAGAGGACAATAAGGTTCGTGCAGGCATGGAATACAAAGCAAAACTGGAGCAGTTGACCTATCAGGCGGCAGAAAAGCGCAAAAACATGGATCGCGCGCAGAAAAAACAGCTGGATGCAGCGGTAAAAGAAGCGAAACATGCCCTGCGGAAAAAAGAGCCGGAGCAAATGGCTGCCGCCGCTGCCGCTCTGGAACAGTTGGTCAGTGCATAAATCGAGCTGTCCGGTAAAATATGCCTAAGATTGTAGTTAGAACTTGCTTTTTTGTGCATTTTGTATTACATTATAAAAGAAGCAAAAAAACGAACAGCGGGGAAAGCGCTGTTTTTTAGGAGGAAATATCGTGGGCAAAGTTATTTTAACCGGTGACCGTCCGACCGGCAAACTGCATCTGGGACATTATGTTGGCTCCCTGAAGCGCCGCGTAGAGCTGCAAAATTCCGGTGAATATGATAAGATCTTTATTATGGTCGCAGATACACAGGCATTGACTGACAATGCAGACAATCCGGAAAAAATTCGTCAGAATATTCTAGAGGTTGCACTGGATTATCTGTCCTGTGGTCTGGATCCGGCAAAGTCAACGCTGTTCATTCAGTCGCAGGTGCCGGAGCTGACCGAGCTGACCATGTATTACATGAATCTGGTGACCGTATCCCGCTTGCAGCGCAATCCTACGGTAAAATCGGAAATTCAGATGCGCAATTTTGAAGCAAGCATTCCGGTTGGATTCTTTACCTATCCGATCAGTCAGGCATCCGACATCACGGCATTCCGTGCAACAACGGTTCCAGTTGGCGAGGATCAGATGCCAATGCTAGAACAGACCCGTGAAATTGTGCACAAGTTCAACAGCGTATATGGCGAGACATTAGTAATGCCGAATATTTTGCTGCCGGACAATCAGGCGTGTCTGCGTCTGCCGGGCACTGACGGCAAGGCAAAGATGTCGAAGTCCTTGGGCAACTGTATTTATCTGTCCGACGATCCGGAAGATGTTCGCAAGAAAATTATGAGCATGTACACCGATCCGGAGCATATTCGCGTACAGGATCCGGGCAAGATTGAAGGCAACACGGTATTTACTTATCTGGATGCCTTCTGCCGTCCAGAGCACTTTGCGGAATTCTGGCCGGATTATGCAAACTTGGATGAAGTCAAGGAGCATTATCAGCGCGGCGGCCTGGGCGATGTGAAGGTAAAGAAATTCCTGAACAACGTATTGCAGGCAGAGCTGGAGCCGATCCGTGCTCGCCGCAAGGAATATGAGAAGGACATTCCGGCAGTATATGAGATCCTCAAGAAGGGCAGCGAGATTGCACGCGCAGAAGCTGCAGAAACCCTGCATGATGTTCGCGCAGCAATGAAAATCAACTACTTTGAAGATGCAGAGCTGATTGCTTCACAGGCGTCTAAGTACGGCAAGGAATAAATCATAGCAAAATCAAAGGCATCCCGTATGGGATGCCTTTTTGCTTGCTTATGAAAGGGTGAGTCCCAGCGGCTGGACAGCGCGGGGGAGAATGCCATTGACATAGGAAATCAAAATGCCGTAGTTGGTCATCGGGATTCCTTCGTCTTGGGCGTGTGCGATGCGGTATTTCATCTCGCGTTCATTGAGCATACAGCCGCCGCAGTGCACAATCAGCTGATACGGGGATAAATCGTCCGGAAAAGAACCGCCGCTTGTAAAAGTAAAATGCAGGGATTTTCCGGTATATGCTTCGATCCATTTTGGCAGCTTGACCGTGCCAATATCATCGCATTGCCGGTGATGGGTACATCCCTCTGCAATTAAAACGGTATCTCCGTCTTTTAGTCGGTCCAGTGCAGTGACACCGTGCACGGCACTGTCTAAGCGTCCCTTGTAGCGCGCAAACAAAATAGAAAAAGAAGTGAGTGGTACGTCCTTCGGCGTATCCGCAGAGACACGCTTGAATGCTTGACTGTCCGTGACGACCATGCGCGGCGGCTGTCCGAGCTTTTCCAGCGTTGCTTTTAGCTCGGTATCCCGACAGACAATGGCATTGGCACCGGCTTCCAAAATGTCACGAATGGTCAGCTGCTGCGGCAAAATCAGACGCCCTTTTGGCGCGGCGGAGTCAATCGGAACAACGAGTACGACGAAATCATTGGGCTGTAAGAGATCAGCAATGATGCGCCGCCCGTTGTTTCCGGTCGGAACAAGATGGGCAATCGCTTCCTTGAGAGCATAAATTCCTGCGCCGGTTGCCGCGCTGACATAGCGCTGTGCCTGCGTATCTGCCGGGACTGTGTCCAGCAAATCACATTTGTTCATCGCAAGAATATGTGGAATGTGTTTGGCTTCCAAACGGGCGAGCAAATCTTGATGCGCATCTGTGATGCCTTCTGACGCATCGATGACAACGACCGCCAAATCACATTTGTTCATGACTTGCATGGCTTTCCGAATGCGCTGTGTGCCCAGCTCGCCGACATCATCCAGACCCGGCGTGTCGATCATGACGACAGGGCCGAGCGGCAGCAGCTCCATGGCTTTGGAGACAGGATCTGTTGTCGTTCCGGCAACATCAGAGACGATGGCGAGATCTTGTCCGGTCATGGCATTGATGAGACTGGACTTTCCGGCGTTGCGTTTGCCGAAAATACCGATATGTACGCGCTCGGCGTTGGGAGCTGTGTTCATGCTCATAGAATCACCTCAAATTCAGAATAATTCCTAGATTTATTGTTTTTATTATACTGCACAAATATCATTTCGTAAAGTACACAGAAGACGTATATCTTTGTTCATTGAGTGAGCCGCGATACAGCTTATCGGCAGTCTGCTTTCTGCGAGAGCGATGCCACGGATGAACAATCAGATCGCCTTGCCAAAATGTTTTCATAAAAACACCTCCCCGAACAGGATATGCCAGATTCGCACAGAATATTCTCCTTGAGATCGGGAAAGCTATCAAATAGGTGATGTGGTTTGAATCAGATAGAAAAAACAATGATTTTGATGGCATATGGCTTTTGGGGGTATCCGTTTTTAGAAATTTTGTTTCGCGGCTGGTCACACTGGTCGATGGCGCTGGCGGGCGGCATCTGCTTTGGATTGATGGGATTGATTTCGGATAAACTATATCGGTATAAATTGCCGATTCGGGCGGTGGCAAGTGCGGTAGCCGTTTTGTTCATCGAGTTTATTTTCGGCTGTATTTTTAATTTGGGAATGCAGCTGCATGTTTGGGATTATTCCAGCGAGCTGGGCAATTTGGCGGGGCAAATCTGCATCAAATATAGTCTCGTTTGGTTTGCCCTGAGCATTCCGCTGGTTTGGCTGGCAGACCGTTTGCCGATAGATTCTGCGAAGAAATGCAAAAAGTCTGCTTGCAAGCAGCGCGAAATCGGCATATAATAGCAGACATATACACGAGAAAGGGGACAGGCACTTATGCTGCTTGCAATCAATATACAAAATTCAGCGATTACACTGGGATGCTTTGACAGACAGGGAAAATTGTGTGTCGTTTCTCATATTGCCTCAGAGACCCGACAGACAGCGGATCAATATGCCTGCCAAATAGACAGCGTATTGCGGCTGCACGGCTGTGAGCCGTCCCATATATATGGCACGATTATTTGCTCTGTCGTGCCTGCGCTGAGCGGTGTATTGCGTGAAGCGGCAGAGATTTTGTGCCATTGCGAAGTTGTCAATGTGTCCTCCGGCGTGAAGACGGGACTGAGCATTCGCATGGATAATCCGCGGGTGGTCGGCAGCGATTTAGTATGCGTGGCTGTGGAAGCGGCGGCGAAGAAACGATTGCCGGCGCTGGTCATTGATATGAATACAGCGGTGACATTTACGGCATTAGACGAGACCGGCGCATTGGTCGGCTCGATTATCGCACCGGGCATGCGCATTGGACTGGAATCCTTACATACCAAGGCAGCGCAGCTGCCGTCGATTGGCTTGACTCGTCCGAATACGGGGCTGTTAGGAAAAAATACCATGGATGCTATGGCATCCGGTGTACTCAATGGCACAGCATGTATGATTGACGGCATGGTTGAGCGGTGCAGGAAACAGCTCGGAGACAATTTGACGGTTTATTTGACGGGAACCGATGCAGAGCTCGCCGCGCCGTATGTCACGCAGTCTGTGCATCGGGCAGATAATATGGTGCTGTATGGCTTGCACCGCATCTGGATGAAGAACAAACGGCGGGAAATTTGAAACGATATTTGAAACGATAGGAGACAGAGAAATCTGTCTTCTTTTTTTCTTCTATGACTTGACAAGTGTATCTCTAGTGTATATACTGTATATAAAGAATATGAACAGTATATACGGAGGTGATAGCCGTGCAGATTATTCTGCAAAATACAGGGGGCAAACCCATTTATGAGCAGATCACCGAACAGATGAAAGCGCAGATTTTATCTGGCGTGATTCCTGCCGGAGAACAGCTTCCCTCGATTCGGACGCTGGCAAAAGATCTGCATGTCAGTGTGATTACCACAAAACGGGCCTATGAAGAGCTGGAGCGTGAGGGATTTGTCGAGACCATGCAGGGGCGCGGCACCTATGTCTCGCATCAAGATGCCGAACAGGTGCGGGAAGAGCATCGCAGACGCATAGAACAAAAATTATTGGAAGCCGTAGAGATTGCAAAGAGTGCAGACATTTCCGAACAGGAAGTGTGTGAAGCACTGCATCTCTTATTTGGAGGTGACGAGAGATGAAAGCATTGGAAGTAAAGGGTCTGTGCAAACAATATGAAAATTTTGCGCTGGACAACGTAACCTTCTCTTTGGAGCAGGGAACAATTACCGGATTGGTCGGCAGAAATGGCGCGGGCAAGACGACCATTCTTCGCAGTATTTTGGGTGCAGCGCATATCGATGCCGGAAACATTTCCTTTTTGGGAAAGCCCATCAATGCGCAGACCAAACAGGAAATTGGCGTGGTGTATGATACATGCTGCTTTAGCGAGATGTTGAAGCTGGGACAGATTGATCGAGTGCTGGGAGATATTTACCATACCTGGTCACGAGATGTGTTTTTTGGAATGTGTGAGCACTATGAACTGCCGGAAAATAAGACCATCAAAACGTTTTCCCGTGGCATGAAGCAGAAGCTGTCCATTGCGGCGGCGCTGGCGCACAGCCCGAGATTGCTGCTGCTAGATGAGCCGACAGGCGGATTGGACCCTGTTGCCCGCGAGCAGATTTTGAATGATTTGCAGATATTTATTGAGGACGGCGAGCATACTGTGCTGCTGTCCACCCATATCACCAGCGATTTGGATCGTGTGGCAGATAATATTCTGATTGTGTCACATGGCAGCATTCAAATTGATACAGATAAGGATACCTTGCTTGATGAGTATGTCATTCTCAAAGGCAGTCCGGAACAGCTTGAACAGATGGAAAAGACGGATATTCTTGGCATCAAGAAGCACGCCTATTCCTTTGAGGCGCTGTGCAGAGGGCGTGAGCGCATGAGAGAAAAGTATCCGCAGTTTGTCTGTGACAGCACAGATATTGAACAAATTTTGGTATTGCTGGAAGGCGGTGCAGACGTATGAAAGGCTTAGTTCGATATGATTTGGCGCAGTTGACGGGCAACTCAAAGAGAAGCTTTTATTTGCTATACTTTGTCGGTTTGATTGTTGTGGGCTTAATTGTAGGTGGAGGAAGAATTTTCAGCTATATGGCAGTCATGATTGGCTGCATGATGGGCGTGAGCTTTTTCTCTTATGAGACATGGTATCACTGGGACCGCTATTGTGCTGCGATGCCGCTGTCCAATCGTCAGATCGTTGTCTCTCGATATATCAGCTTGTTGATTACAACAGGATGCGGTGCACTGATAGGACTTGTGATTGGCTTACTGTCGTTTGCAACGGGAAGAATGGATCTGAGCTGGACGCAGTGGCTGATTTCTTTGTTGCAGACCATTTTTGCGGCATTGGTGTATATGGAAATTGAGATTCCCGTCATGTATCGTTTTGGCGTGGAGCGCGGACGCCTGGTCAATATTCTGTTGTTCGTTATCTTATATTCCGGTGCTTTGGTACTGTCAGAATTCAATCAGATACCGGCGGAATTTGCCACGATAGTTCGGATTGCTTTTGGCGTGGCATGGCTGATTGTTTTGCTGCTGTTTCCGGTTTCTATCGCCGTATCTATGCGGATTCGAGCGAAAAAAGAATATTAAAAAAATCATCCCGCCGTCTCAATGACAGCGGGATGATTGCATGTTGTGCAGTGAATTACAGGAAGATGTACTTCAAAACAAACAGAATAGCCAAGATATACATCAGCGGTGTAATCTTCTTGCGGTTGCCGGAGAACAGGTTGATGACAACATAGGAGATAACACCAATGGAGATGCCTTCCGAAATGCTGTAGGTCAGCGGCATACAAGCCAAGCACAGGTAAGCCGGAATAGATTCGGTCGGATCGTTGAAGTTGATCTGCACAACAGCAGAAATCATCAGGAATCCAACGAAAATCAGAGCCGGAGCCGTTGCAAAGCTCGGAATAGTGGTAAATACCGGAGCAAAGATGATGGAAACCAAGAACAACAGACCGGTTACAATGGAAGACAGACCGGTTCTGCCGCCTTCAGCGACGCCGGAGGAGCTTTCTACAAAGGTTGTTGTGGTAGAAGTACCCAGAATGGCACCGGCGGAGGTTGCGAGTGCATCAGCGAGCAGAGCCTGCTTGATGCGCGGCAGCTTGCCTTCTTCATCCAGCATATTTGCCTTATTTGCCACACCGATCAGTGTGCCCAGCGTGTCGAACAGATCGACAAACAGGAAGGCAAAGATGATAACGATAAAGTCAATCAGATTAAAATCTGTACCAGCCAGATTAAAGCACTGACCGAAGGTCAGACGAATCGAGGTAATGTCAAAGCTCGACCAAGACGGAATCAGAGAATAGAAGCCGTTGGCAGCATCTACCTGATAAATACCGGTGAGCTGACACACAATACCCAGTACCCAAGTGACCAGAATGCCGATCAGGATGGAACCCTTGACATTCTTGACATGCAGAATAGCAATGAGCAGCAGACCGATGACTGCGAGCAGTGCGCCAATACCGACTGTGTGGAAGTTTTCGGTAAAATCAACAATCGTAACCAAGGTTGTGCTGTCTACGACCAAATTGGCATTCTGAAGTCCCAGAAAAGCGACAAACAGGCCAATGCCGACCGATACGCCCTTTTTGAGCTGAAGCGGAATGGCATTAAAAATGGCTTCGCGCACATTGGTCAAGGAAAGAACAATAAAAATCAGACCTTCGACAAAAACGGCAAGCAGTGCGAACTGCCAAGAATAGCCCATCTGTCCGACAACGGTGTATGCAAAGTATGCATTGAGTCCGAGACCTGGTGCCAGTGCGAATGGATAGTTTGCGAGCAATGCCATGCAGAAGCAGCCGATAAAGGATGCGATGGCTGTTGCCATCAGAATGGCATTGGAATCCATGCCGGATGCCGACAGGATGGAAGGATTGACCGCGAGAATGTAAGCCATGGTCATAAAGGTTGTTAGACCGGCAACGACTTCTGTCTTGACATTCGTGTGGTTCTCCTTCAATTTGAATAATGATTCAAGCATGTACGAAATACTCCTTTCAAGATATGAATCATTGATGAACAATCAATTATACCATGCTTTGCAGGAAGATGCACGAAAAAAATCCGGCTGTCCTTTACATTTTTTGGGGTACAGAGTACAATAGAAACAAATACAATAGAATTCTCATAGAGGAGGAAGTATCTTGAATTACGAAGCACTGACTCAAAATCTCATTGGCATGGTGAAGGAATCCCAGATTAAGCTGGGCTATACGAAAACACCGATTCATTTATATTTTCCGGCAGAAGCAGTGAACCACTTACTCGATGCGCAGCTTTCGGTTGAAGAACTAGAGACCCAGCTGGCACAATTTGCAAAGACTGTGGAAAACTTACTTGGTACGCTGACGGTTTCTGTAAAAGATGAGCTGTTTTGCATCACGGTTCCGGAAAAGGGCGTCGAATATGTACACGAGAACGTCGAGACCAGCGGATTTTTGGAAGAATTCATCGCCTGCATGAGCAAGCCGAGACATACGATAGAGGAAATTACTGCAGTATTTCGCAAGTATTCCGACCAGGTTGTCGTTGAGACACCGAGCAAGGACACAGATGAGTTTGACTATTTGATTTATTTTGCGGATGGAAAGCCGGATGCCTATCGCTACTGCATCCATGATGAGATGGGACAGCTGATTTATCATCGCTTCACGCAGAAGGAATTTGAAAGCTTCGGATTCTAAAAATCATCCGAGCTTTTCACGAGATAACCGGCTTGCTGGAGCGCCTCGGCAAATAAGCCGGATTGGTTGACCAGCGTTCCGGTAAATGTGCCGTCGTATCGCTGCCCAACACCGCAGGTAGGACTGCGCGATTTCAAGATAACGAAATCAATGGGCTGCTGCGCTGCAATCTGCATCGCTTTGCAGACACCGGAACAATAGGCATCTGTGACATCTTCGCCGTTTTTGCGCAGGACACGGCTGCCGTTTACTTCGACCGGCGGGCGCGGCGCAGGCATTCCCGCTAAGATTTCTGGACAAATAGGGATCACCTGTTTACCCTTCAAGAAGTCGAGAATGGCGGGAGAACAGTTATTTCCGCCGTTATATTTGCAGTTCTCACCGAGCAGACAGGCACTGACAAGTACGGTCATACAATCATCTCCGATAAAAAATTTGATACAAACATTATAACATGTTCCGTCCGTGGGATACTATTCCTGCGGGCGGATTTTTTGCCAATACGGCACATATGAGATGCTGCTAAAAAAATGCGAAAATATGTTAAGTGAAAAATTTGACAAAGAGGAGATGGTTGTGTATACTGTTAATAAAACCGAGAAAGATTTGCACGAAATTTATGAAAGATGACAAATGTTGGTGGGCATCTGCCTGCTGAAGAGAGACGGCGTGGCAGAGGAACAAAAACTGGGAGGAAAATAGTATGAAAAAATGGGTGTACGAGTTTCATGAGGGTAATGCCGATATGCGTCCGCTGCTCGGCGGCAAGGGCGCGAATCTTGCCGAGATGACCAATTTGGGGCTGCCAATTCCAAATGGATTTACAGTCACAACCGAAGCATGTACCGATTATTATACGCAGGGAAAGCAGATTTCTCAGGAAATTCAGGATCAGATCTTTGCGGCACTGGCTGTTTTGGAGCAGCAGCGCGGCAAAAAGTTTGGCGATGAATCGGACCCGCTGTTGGTTTCCGTGCGTTCCGGTGCGCGCGCTTCGATGCCGGGCATGATGGATACCATTTTGAATTTGGGCTTAAACGATGTTTCCGTAGAAGGCTTTGCAAAGAAAACCGGCAATCCGCGTTTTGCGTATGATTCGTACCGCCGCTTTATTCAGATGTTCTCGGATGTCGTTATGGAAATGAGCAAATCGTTCTTTGAGGGCATTTTGACGGAGATCAAAGAGGCAAAGGGCGCAAAATATGATACAGATTTGACTGCGGACGATCTCAAAGAGGTCATCGCACGATATAAAGCAATCTATGCGGAAAAGATGGGCGCAGAATTCCCGCAGGACCCAAAAGTACAGCTCATGGAAGCGGTCAAGGCAGTGTTCCGTTCGTGGGATAATCCGCGTGCCATTGTATACCGCCGCATGAATGATATTCCGGGCGATTGGGGTACGGCAGTCAATGTGCAGTCGATGGTATTCGGCAACATGGGCAATACATCGGGTACCGGCGTAGCCTTTACACGTAATCCGTCCACTGGCGAAAAGGGCATTTTTGGCGAATATCTCATCAACGCGCAGGGCGAAGACGTTGTAGCAGGCATCCGTACGCCGCAACCGATTACCAAGCTCGCAGAGGACTTGCCGGAGTGCTATCAGCAGTTTATGGATATTGCCAACCGGTTGGAAGACCATTACCGCGATATGCAGGATATGGAATTCACCATTCAGGAAGGCAAACTGTTTTTCTTGCAGACGAGAAACGGCAAGCGCACCGCGCAGGCTGCCATCAAAATTGCCTGCGATCTCGTAGATGAGGGTCGTATTACACCGGAAGAAGCGGTTCTGCGCATTGATGCAAAGAGCTTGGATCAGCTGCTGCATCCGACATTTGATGCGGAAGAGCTGAAGAAGGGCAAAAAGATTGGTCAGGCATTGCCGGCATCGCCTGGTGCGGCGGCTGGTAAGGTTTACTTTACCGCAGAAGATGCGAAGAATGCACACGAACAAGATGGAGAAAAGGTCATTCTGGTGCGCTTGGAAACCTCGCCGGAGGATATTGAGGGTATGCACGCGGCGGAAGGCATTCTGACTGTGCGCGGCGGCATGACCTCTCATGCGGCAGTAGTAGCTCGCGGCATGGGTACCTGTTGTGTATCCGGCTGCGGTGAAATTGCCATTGATGAAGAAGCAAAGGTGTTCTCTCTGGGTAGCTACACCTTCCATGAGGGAGATGAAATCTCTCTGGATGGCAGCACAGGCTTTATTTATAAGGGCATGATTGAGACGAAGGAAGCATCAGTCAGCGGTGACTTTGGCAGAATTATGGCATGGGCAGACAGCTTCCGTCGTCTGCGCGTTCGCACGAATGCAGACACACCAAAGGATACCAAGAATGCCGTTCGTTTGGGTGCAGAGGGTATTGGTCTGTGCCGTACCGAGCATATGTTCTTTGAGCCGAATCGTATTCCGAAAATCCGGAAGATGATTTTGTCTGATACACCGGAACAGAGAGAGCAAGCACTGATTGAATTGCTGCCGTTCCAGAAGAGCGATTTTAAGGCAATGTACGAGGCGCTGGAAGGTCGTCCGATGACGGTTCGTTATCTGGATCCGCCGCTGCATGAGTTCGTTCCGACTGACCCGGCAGATATTGAAGCCCTGGCGAAAGATATGGGCATGACACCGGCGCAAGTCAAGCAGAAATGCGACGATCTGCATGAGTTTAACCCAATGATGGGTCATCGCGGCTGCCGTCTTGCAGTTACCTATCCGGAAATTGCGAAGATGCAGACACGTGCGGTATTGGAAGCTGCCATTGAGGTTTCCAAGGAGAAGGGCTATGACATTGAGCCGGAAATCATGATTCCGTTGGTTGGCGACAAGAAGGAACTCAAATTCGTCAAGGATGTCGTTGTCGAGGAGGCAGAAAAAGTAAAGAAGGAATTGAATTCTGATATCGTTTACCATGTCGGCACGATGATTGAAATTCCGCGCGCTGCCTTGATGGCTGGCGAGATCGCAGAGGAAGCAGAGTTCTTCTCGTTCGGCACCAATGACTTGACGCAGATGACGTTTGGCTTCTCGCGTGATGATGCAGGCAAGTTCCTGTATTCATACTATCAGGCGAAGATTTACGAGTCTGACCCGTTTGCGCGCTTGGATCAGAACGGCGTTGGTCAGCTCATTCGTATCGCTGCGGAGCAGGGCAAAAAGACCCGTCCGAATATCAAGATGGGCATCTGCGGTGAACACGGCGGCGATCCGTCTTCCATTGCGTTCTGCCACGAAGCAGGTCTTACGTATGTATCGTGCTCGCCGTTCCGCGTGCCGATTGCACGTCTGGCAGCCGCACAGGCAGCACTGAACAGTAAGAAATAAAAAATACTGATATAAAAACCAAACCGCGCATCATCAAGCTCGATGATGCGCGGTTTCGCATTATTCTTGACCGTTCCAGCAGTAAGTGCACAGATTTTCCTTCGGAATGCCGACGGCATCCAGCATATCATCCAGACGGTTGTAACGCAGGGAAGTGAAATTCAATTCCTTGCGGATTTCTTCAATCATCTCGTCATACTTTGGAGATTCCGGGTCCGTGTACTGCTGGAGTACCTCTTCGGAAACCGTTTCGGAGCCTTCCAGACGAGCGATAACACGGCGGGTAATCAGATCCATTTCGGAAGAAGAACGAGAGAAGTTCAAATATTTGCATCCATAGACCAGCGGCGGACATGCCGGGCGGATGTGCACTTCTTTTGCGCCGCTTTCATACAGAAATTCTGTTGTTTCACGCAGCTGTGTGCCGCGAACAATCGAGTCATCGATGAGCAGCAAGCTCTTGTCCTTGATGAGATCGTGGACAGCGATCAGTTTCATCTTGGCGATGAGATTGCGCTTGCTCTGAATAGTCGGCATAAAGGAACGCGGCCATGTCGGGGTGTATTTGATAAACGGGCGGGAGAACGGGATGCCGGATGCATTGGCGTAGCCGACAGCGTGCGCAATGCCGGAATCCGGTACACCGGCAACAATATCCGGCTTGACATTGTCGCGCATCGCCATCTTTTCACCGCAGCGATAGCGCATTTCCTCCACGCTTACGCCTTCGTAAGAGCTGGATGGATAGCCGTAGTATACCCACAGGAATGTACAGATTTTCATTTGTTTTCCCGGTGCAAGCAAGGTTTTTACGCCGTCCGGTGTGACAACATCAATTTCACCCGGACCCAGCTCCTTATACGGCTTGTAGCCGAGGTTCTGGAACGCAAAATCCTCGAAGGAGATGCAGTAAGCATCTTCTTTTTTGCCGAGAACAATTGGTGTTCTGCCGTATTTATCGCGTGCGGCATAGATACCCTTGGAAGTCAAAAGCATCATGGTCAGAGAGCCGTCAATGGTTTCCAGCGCATAGTGAATGCCTTCGATGAGATTTTCTTTCTGATTGATGAGTGCAGCAACTAATTCTGTCGGGTTGACATCGCCGCCGCTCATTTCGAGAAAATGCGAGTTGCCGTTGCTGAAGATAGAAGAAACAATCTCTTCAATGTTGTTGATCTTGCTGACGGTGGTAATGGCAAAGGTGCCGTGGTGAGAACGGACAATCAGTGGCTGCAGCTCAAAATCTGAAATACAGCCGATGCCGAGATTACCCTTCATTTCCTGAATATCCTTGTCAAATTTGGTGCGGAACGGTGCGTTCTCAATGTTATGAATCGAACGGTCAAAGCCGTTTTCTCCGTAAATTGCCATGCCGCCGCGACGTGTTCCCAAATGAGAATGATAGTCCGTGCCGAAAAACAAATCAAACACGCAATCTTCCTTTGAAGCTACTCCGAAAAAGCCGCCCATGTAGTTCCTCCTTACGGTGTGTGAGAAAAATGTTACCTCAACAGTATAGCATATCTTGACACAAAAGAGGAATAAAATATTGTTTCAGAATAAGAAATGGGCATAAAAAACGGAGAGCCTGGCAAAGGCCCTCCATAAATTGGGTAAATTTTACATAGTTTCGTCGTCGAAATCCGCGTCATGTGTCATGAATTCTCGATTGGTGACGTGCTTTGCCTGTCGCTCTCGTTCCACCAGCTCAGACAGCTGTTCCTTGACCTCGCGCGGATTTTTGATGTTGATAATATCAAAATCTCCCATCGTTTTGTCGGCGGAGCAACAGTGAATAGTGCCCAGACCGAAAATGCGCTGTGACAAGCTGCGCGACAGCGAAATATCTAAAGATGCGATACAGACGCACCTCGTCTTCGTGCTTGCCCAGCATACCGGTTTCAATAAACAAACGATCAGATGTCAGCGTGTATGTGGTAAACGTCCAAGGAAGTCCGCAGAAAATTCGTTTTCTGTCAGACCAAATCGGAGTCAGATTGCTCATACGTGATGCCTCCTTTGAATTGAATCGTATCTTTATTATACCAGAAATGCACAGCGAAAAAAAGACTGCGTTTCGTGAACAGAGTCTGAAACGCAGTCTTGGATAGATGAAATAGGAACTTACAGCTCGACAACCTTGCCGGACTTCCATGCCTCGGTGGTGCCGAAGCCGATAGCGGTAGACTTGGTGCCGTCGTATACAGTCACGCCCGGCTTTCTGTTTTCGCAGATGCAGTCGATGAATTCCTGCATTTCTGCCAGATAAGCGGCAGCAAAGCGCTCCGGGAAGCCCTCTACGCACTCGGTTACAACGCCGTTGGAGTTGTACAGCATAGCGAGATTCTTTTCCGGTACAGGGCTGATGCGAATGCTGCCCTCGGTGCCGATGATTTCGGTCTCGACATGGTAGCCGTGCGGTGCGGTACGGCCTACATGGATGACACCGATGCCGCCATTCTTGAACTTGTAGGTAGCGACTGCGGTCTCGTCATCGCCGACAGCCTGGAATTCCGGGTGCTTGAAGGTTGCACCCAGAGCGTACACCTCAGTCGGTTCGTCTTCGAGGAACCAACGCATCAGGTCGATGTCATGGATTGCCATGTCGATGAAAATGCCGCCGGAAGTAGCTGCAAACTTAATAGAGCCTTCAACCAGAGCTTCCGGATCAATGCCGATTGCCTTAACCATATACGGCTTGCCGATAGCACCTTCTTGAATCTTCTTCTTTGCGTATGCGTAGGAAGAATCATAGCGGCGCATAAAGCCGAGGAAAAATACCTGATCCGGATGACGCTCTACAGCAGCTTCTGCCTGCTTACACTGCTCCAGATCAACGCCGAGCGGCTTGTCGGTAAATACGTGCTTGCCGGCATCCAGAGCAGCTTCGATCTGCCAGCAGTGCTCGGAGGAGGTGGTTACGATGGCAACTGCATCGATGTCTGCCTTCTCCAGCATTTCCCGATAGTCGGAATACAGATCTGTCACACCTAGCTCATTCTTTGCGTATTCCAGCTCTGCCGGAACGATGGAGCAAGCGGCGGTCAGGGTTGCGTTCGGAATCTTAAACGCGATGTTGTTTGCATGTACTTTGCCCAGACGGCCGAGTCCGGCGATGCCAACTTTGATGGTCTTCATATACAATTTCCTCCTCGTATCTTTGTGAGAAATGATACATTTTTTGTTTTTCTCATCGGTTCGTTTTTCGTTGTACACAGTATAAAATGTTTTGAAAAACAAGTCAATATGTAGAAAACAGGTTTGTATACCTGCATGAAAGTTAAAAAATGCTTGGTGCATTCTGCACAAGAAAATGGTGAGGAAACGCCGTATTTTTCCGTGACGCGTGACAAAAATCAAAAATATATGCTATACTGGCAGAGAGGTGAGGACATGAAACCGACAGTGCGAAGTATTGCGGCGATGGCGGGAGTATCTCGCGGAACCGTCAGCCGCGTGTTAAATAATCAGCCGGATGTCAGTGCTGAGGTGCGCGCACGTGTGCTGCGCATCATAGAGGAGACCGGCTATCGAAAGGATACACGATTTCAGGGCGTAGAAAAAATTCATATCGGCGTGATTGTGGCGCACTGGCAGGATGAGTATTTTACCAACAGTACGCTGCACGGCATTCATTTGGCGGAGCGGGAACTGAATACTGGAAGAATCCAACTAGATGTGCGGCGCATGAACAGTCGGTCGGATGGGGAATATATTCGTGTCTGTGAGGAACTGCTGGAAAGCGGTGCGCGCGGCTTGGTTATCAATGCGCCGGATAATATTGTCATTGCCGCGGAAATCGAACGGCTGACCAAAGCGGGTGTTGCCGTTGTGACGTACAATTCTGACTTGCCGAACAGCACACGCGTTTGCCATGTGGGACAGGATTTAATGAAATCCGGCAGAATTGCCGCGGGACTGATGGCGCGCAGCTTGTCCGCCAAAGACCGCATCCTTGTCATCACGGGCAATATGGAATTTCGTTCCAATCGCGTGCGCATTGACGGATTCTTGGAGCATCTCAAAACATTGGGGTTTCCGTCGGACAGTTATGACTTAAAAGAGTGCTATGAACGGTATGATTTGAGCTATGATGCGGTGAGTCGGGCCTTGGAGACGCTGCCTCAGTTACACGGTATCTATATGGGCACCGAAAATGTCAAGGCATGTGTGGATGCACTGGCAAAAACGCGCCGCCGCATGACAGTAGTTGTCAATGACCTGACACCGGTGGCAAAACATGCCTTGAAAACCGGTGCGGTAGACTTTGTGGTAGAACAGGATTTTACCGCGCAGGTACAGCAGGCAATTTTGCTGCTGCAAAAGCATTTATTATATGGACAGGCTGTCCGGCGGCCTGTGATTCATGTGCAAACATCTATTGTGACGCGCGAATTATTGTAAAGAGAAAAATATATACTTTACATAAATTTTATCTATGATTCGTGATTTTCTCGGAATTTTCTTTGAAAAAATTCCTTCTTCTTGTGAATGTTCTGCCACTACTTTTTGAAAACCATACGAAAACTTTACATAGCGCATGGGTAAAACTTTACATGTATCTGGTAGTCTAAAAGCAGGATTATTAAAGGAGAATCATTATGAATCAAGAAATGGTATCGACCATTGCCGGATTACTCGGTGGACTTGCCGTATTTATTTACGGCATGAACCTGATGAGTGAGGGTCTGCAAAAGGCAGCCGGCGAAAAAATGAAGAAAGTTTTGAGTGTTCTGACCAAGAATCCGCTTGTTGGTATGTTGGCTGGCGCACTCGTCACAGCTGTGCTGCAGAGCAGCTCGGCAACAACGGTCATGGCAATCGGTTTTGTCAGTGCAGGACTCATGACGCTGCCACAGGCAATTTCGGTTATTTTTGGTGCGAATATCGGCACAACGATGACCGCACAGATTATCGCGTTTAGTATTGACGATTTTATTTGGCCAATCGTATTTATTGGCTTTGTCCTGTATTTCTTCCCGAAAAAGGAACAGCTGAAAAATATCGGACAGACAATTTTCGCCTTTGGCCTGCTGTTTGTCGGTATTACAACCATGAGTTCCGTAATGAAGCCACTGGCAAGCAGCCCGATTTTTGTTCAGCTCATTGAACAGGTTGCACATATTCCGGCATTGGGTGTATTGGTTGGCACACTGATGACACTGGTTGTGCAGTCCAGCTCGGCAACCATTGCTGTTTTGCAGAATTTCGCCTCGCAGCCAATGGCAGACGGCGTGACAAGTATCTTGGGATTGACGGGTGCTATTCCGATTTTGCTCGGTGATAATATTGGTACGACCATTACTGCATTGCTTGCGTCTATTGGACAGCCGCGCAATGCGAAGCGCACCGCTCTGGCACACTGCGTCTTTAATGTAACCGGTACATTTGTTTTTATTTGGTTCGTGCCTTGGTACGCAAAGTTTATTCAGTTTATCTCGCCAAAGGGGCCGGAAATCGAAGTGATTTCGCGCCAGATTGCGAATGCGCATACTTGTTTTAATATCACCAACACACTGATTTGGCTGCCGCTCATCCCGCTCATGGTAAAGATTGTGATGACGATTTTGCCGGAGAGCAAGAAAGATCTGGCAGAGAAGCCGCTGTATGAGCCGCGGTATCTCGATAATAATGTGCTGCAGCAGCCGGAAGCTGCGATTCGCCTGGCCACCATGGAGATGACCCGTATTACAGAATATGTTTCCGACATGGCAGAGAAAGCAAAGCAGGCGTTTTTGCATGAAGATAAGGAAGCAATGCAGCAAGTCGATCAATTGGAAGATGTCGTAGACATTTTGCAGGATCGAGTGACAGAATATCTGTCCAGCCTGTGCAAGACCGGCAGCCTGACACAGAATCAGTCTGCTCGTGTTTCCGGCATGATTCGTGCCGTGAGTGACATTGAACGTGTTGGCGACCAATATATGAGCATTACAAATTTTGCCAAGCTCAAGAGTGAAAAAGAATATACGTTTACAGAACAGGCAATTCAAGAATTGCAGGAAGGCTTCGATCATGTCCGCAACATGCTTAAACTCACTGTGCAAACACTGCATGATGCAGATATAAAGACAGCGCGTCTGGTCGTGCATCAGCAGGAGACGGTAGAGGACTTGGAGCGCCGCCTGAGTAAAAAGCACATGGAACGGTTGAATTTGGGTTCTTGTTCGCCGGAAAATACCGTAGCCTATACCGATGTATTGCATGACTTGGAATGTATCGGCGAATATTGTTCGGATATTGCAGAAATGGTACTGGACGAAGATAAGAGCCAGATGAAAATGGAAAGACTGCAAGAATCATAAAATAGGATGAAGAAGAACCGCTTGTATGAGAAGATACAGGCGGTTTTTCTTGTATTTACACGGTAAATCTCGTATAATAAAAAGAAAACAGGAGGTTGCAGTATGGAACGAACACTCCCTGAATTGCTGTGGGTGATTCGGCTGCTGGTCAGTTGTGCTTGCGGCTTTGCAGTCGGATTTGAACGGCAGAATCATATACGCGCAGAACACAGAAAAAGTGCGGGTATGCGCACTCACATGATTGTTTGTGTGGCGTCTGCCGCAATGATGCTGATTTCTAAATATGGATTTTTTGATGTACTTGCTAATGGAGACAACATTCGCGTCGATGTTTCGCGTGTAGCGGCTGGCATTGTCACCGGCGTTAGCTTTCTCGGCGCAGGAACAATCTTCACGCGAAAGGAAAGTGTGAATGGCTTGACGACGGCTGCGGGAATTTGGGCAGTCGCTGCTGTTGGCATGGCGATTGGCTGCGGCATGTATACGGTTGGAATTACATTGACAATTTTGATTACGCTCATTCAGGAGCTGTTTCGTATTAATATGTATAAACGGGAACGACAGACAACGACAATCGTTATTGGAGTGTCAGATGCGGCTGAAACAAAGTCAATCGTACAGTGGTTGCGCGAAAATGGAGCAGAAGTACAAGGGGTGGTGAGCAAGCGGACGGCAGAACAAGAGATTGAATTGACGATTCGCGTTTGTTTTGCTCATGCAGAAGATAAAGAGCGTATCTTAGACTTGCAAAAGAACGCGAAGAATATCACATACATAGAATATTAAACGGCGATAAATAGGTGGGTTACACAAAAAAACGCAAATAAAAACGAAAAAAGAGTTGACTTTGTGTCGAAAAAGGTGTATTCTATTCAGGCACTCAACGAGAGGGCATCACGAAAACATCAG
>CAVCGL010000002.1:0-241545 GCA_963601915.1 bacterium
GTTCTAAGGATGCTCCGCATTGTTTACATGTAAATCCATCGCGTTCCTTAATTTTTTGCCGCAGACTACTTGTCATAAGAGCACGCTGTCCGGCGACACTTTTGTTGAATTTAATCTTTTCGGACAAAAATGTAATAAATCTATTCAGATTGTCAATATCCATAACAATTTCACACTCAGTAGATGAATTTCCGCCAGCACTGATATATTTGAATATATACTTTGGATAGTGAGCATCACTGAGGTCAATTGGCTCAAAACCTAGTTTTTTCTCTAGCTTCTTTTTTCGGAACTTTTTTATTAAAAATGGTATCTCAGTATAAATACCGCTAAGAATAGTTTCTTTTTCAGCCTGTAGGGAAGCACGACCATCTGCAACGGCTTCAAAGTTGTTCAATACATTTTCTACTTCATTTAATGTGTTTTCATCAGCCTTAAATCCAAAATATTTGCACAGATATACAAACGGTTTCTTCCTAGCTCCATCACATACGCTTCTTGAGCAATTGTAAACATTAGGAGCATATTCTTGATTTTTTAATTTTTCGCGTTTAAAGTTCCAGCTACTTGCGTCGTGGTATGATGCGACACCTTGTTCTGTTTGATTGGTTCCTAAGTGTGTACTTTTCAATTCTTCAATGTGCTGGTTTAGTTCATTGCATTCTTTGATATGATTTTCAATGCGTTCTCTTAGTGCATTGAATTTTTTGCCTTTGAAGTATATAGATTCGTAAATTAAGTATATGCCAATAATGATTAACCCTGCAATCGCAAAAGGCAACAATGCGCTTAAAAGAGCACAAACAAGTGCTATACACAGAATGGCGATAATGATTTCGAACATAAGACAATCACCCCTAATATCAATATGTTTTTTAATTCAACGTGAATTCAACTTTTACGACCTTACCAATAATGTGAATCGGTGTATGTTTCAAATTATAAATCTGCGGCATGTGCTTGGGATTGGTTGACTGCGGCATGAGAGTGACAGTATCGCCATCTTGATAGAAGCGTTTCAAGGTTGCTTCATTATCACCGACTAAGACTACACAGACCGTACCATTATCTACATAATCCTGCCGTCTGACAATGACCAAATACCCTTCTTTGATGCCTAAGGCGTCCATACTGTCACCATGCACTCGCAAGGCAAAATATTCGCCGCCATGATTTAAGTCTGTGTATGTGTAGCCTTCTATCTGTTCCTCGGCATATAGCGGCAAGCCTGCGGAAATCCTGCCTAGAATCGGTATGCGCTGCGCTGGCGCATAAGGAATCGCATCGGAGGGGAGCAGGGATTCCGTTGTTCCCAGCAATTCACCTTCTGTAGTATGCAGAGCTTCTGCAAATATACGGATTTTGGATTGAGGCAGATCTACTTTTCCTGATTCAATCTTCGATATAGATGTTCTATCTGTATATCCGGTTAATCTTGCAAGTTCGCCTTGCGAAAGATTTAATTCTTTTCTCCTGAGCTTGATATTTTCATACAGTTTCATGAGTGTCACCTCCTTGATGATGATATCATAACATGGACGTGAAAAAAAATCAACAAATTTGTAAAAATATGTTGACAGAAATTCACATCAGTGATATACTCACGTCAGTGAATTAAATTCACAACAAAGACGTGGAGGTGATTCGGTGACAAATACAGAAGAACTCAGAAAGCGCATTGCATCTTGTGGAATTTCGATTACTTTTTTAGCAGAAAAGTTAGGAATCACGCGAGAAGGGTTCTATAAAAAGCTTAATAATGCGACAGAGTTCAAGGCATCTGAAATTGTGAAGTGTTCGCAATTACTCAATTTATCCGATGAAGAGCGCGACAGAATTTTTTTTGCAAAGTAAGGTGAATTAAATTCACATAAAAGAAAGGAGTTCAAATGAACACAGTAACAATCAACTCGACTGAGTTAACGATTAAAGAGTACAAGGGACAGCGTGTAGTCACGCTCAAGGAAATCGACGAAGTGCATCGGCGCCCGGAAGGCACGGCACGCAAGCGTTTCAACGACAACAAGGAACATTTCATTGAAGGCGTAGATTACTTCGTCCGAAATCCGGACGAAGCCGCAAAGGAATTTGACACTATTGCACCGAATGGTTTGAAGCTCATTACCGAATCCGGCTACCTGATGCTGGTCAAGTCGTTCACGGATGATCTTGCATGGACGGTACAGCGCGAGCTGGTCAACAGCTATTTCCGCATGAAAACAAAGCCGGTCAAGGCAGTAACGCCCGGAGCAGAAAAGAGAGCGGCGGCGATGCTGCTCAACGCCAAGAGCCGTACTGCAAAGCAGATGATGGCGTTATGGACGGCAGCAGGAGTGAAACCGGAATATCAGGCGCTTGCGCTCGGTGACTACTACCGTGATGATGGAATCAAACTTCCAGCGATTGCATTACAGGGAACGAAAAAGACATATGACAAGACAACGATTGCAAGTAAGCTGGGTATCTTGTCAAAATCCGGCAAGCCGCACGCAGCAGCGGTCGGCGCGATTATTGCGAAGCTGTCGCTTGGCGACGCGGAACGTGAACAGGTGCCGTATTGCCGAAACGGTCACGATGGTATGGATTATCAGTATACGGAGAGTGTCATCGGCAAGGTAAAGGATTGGCTGGACGAAAACGGCTGTCCGATGGTGATTCACAGCGATGGAAAGAGCTATCGCGTACAGTATGAATCGCTGTGTACAGGAGTGTGAAAGGAGAATGAACATCTTGTCCGGCCAATAACATGAAGAAGGAGGGGATAGCATGAATTTATACGCACAAATCGTTGAAATTGCGCTCCGGCGCAGTCCGGAAGCGGTGAATTATTTATTCAAGAGCAGGAATGGCGCAGTATATGCATTTAGCCATGACGGCAAACTGGTCGGCCCGTATACGGGTGCCGTCGAGTGCGACATCATGATGCCCCTGGAGCTGGAACGGATGGTGGAGGAAGTAACTGTATGAAGGATATTATTGCCGTAACGCTTGCTATAGCAATCACACTGGCGATTTATTATGTGGCCTGCATGGCAGCAATTGCCTTGCTGGCAAGATTAGGAGGTATCTTATGATTGTATTCATTTCGGGCATGGCGGCGGGCGCCGCTCTGCTGACAGGACTTTTCAAAGTCCGCTGCATCCGCTGGGACCGCGCAGAGCGCAGCCAGAAGCGCCGCGCAGAACGCGCAAAGCGCAGGCGGCAGGAGCAGAGAGGTTTCTGCGGTGATGTCAGCAGAGATAACGACTGGATGCAGGAGACTATGCGTTTGTAAATAAAAAATGCACCCGGTGCAGCAGGTGCCACACCGAGCGCAAAACACAAACATACGCATGGTTTATACGTATATACACATTGTAACAGAGAAAAAGGAGGAAATCAATGATTTTTTACAGCGACGACCCGGAGCGCGATTTTGAACGCTGGGACGCATGGCACGAGCAGGAAAACGCGCGCATCAGGGAGGAGCGGGACGATGATACATAAGACCAGTACCGCGCATATGATGCGAGAAGAATGGCTGGAAGCGCGCAGGCATAGTGTCGGCGGATCCGAAATCGGCGCAATCCTCGGCTTGAACCGATACCAAACCGCGCTTACCGTCTGGTCAAACAAAACCGGACGGCTGCCGGACGCAGAGGACAACGAAGCGATGCGCCAGGGCAGAGACCTCGAAGCGTATGTCGCAGAGCGCTTCTGCGAACTGACCGGAAAGCGTGTCAAGCGGAACAACTACATCATGACAAATGATGACTTTCCGCACCTACACGCGAACGTTGACCGGCTGATGATCGGCGAGCACGCCGGACTGGAATGCAAGACGGCGAGCGCATACAACGAGGACAAGTTTCAGACTGATGAATTCCCGGACAGCTACTATGCACAGTGTGTCAGCTATATGGCAGTAACCGAACTGCCTGTCTGGTATCTCGCGGTGCTCGTGATGGGCAGGGCGTTCAAGGTATATGCTCTTGTGCGCGATTCACATGAATTTGACAAACCGGAATGGTGCGAGAGCGTCACGAGAATTGGCGAGGAGGAATTTGCGGCAATCCGCGAAACCGTACAGGCATTTTGGCAGCACGTAGAGACCGACACACCGCCCGCGCCGGACGGCAGCACGACAGACAAAGAAGCTCTCGGCAAGCTGTACAAGGACTGCGACGCAGACGCAGTGGTGATGCTGAACAGAAAGTTGATGCTGGAATATGAGGAAGCAAAAGACCTCTTGAGCCGCGCAGAGGAGCGCAAGCGCAGCATCGAAAATCAAATCAAGGCGCAGATGGGCGAATGCTGCACCGGATACACAGACGGCTGGAACGTCACGTGGAAGCCACAGCAGCGCAAGGCGTTTGATCGCAAGGCATACGAAACAACTCACGGAACGATTGACAAGAAATACTTTAAGATCAGCAGCACGCGAGTGCTGCGCGTGAAGAAAACGGAGGTTTAATCATGGCAATGGAAGGAAAGATCACAAAAAAGCAGCAGGCAGCTGCACCGGCGGAGAACCGGAAAAAGACGATGGCGGACTACATCAAGAGTATGTCCGGCGAAATCGCAAAGGCGCTGCCGAAGGCTATCACGCCGGAACGCTTTACCCGCATTACGCTGTCAGCCCTGAGCAGCAACGAGAAATTGCAGCAGTGCACGCCGAGCAGCTTTTTGGCGGCGATGATGACAGCGGCACAGCTGGGCGTCGAGCCAAATACACCGTTGGGTCAAGCATACTTGATTCCGTATCACGGCAGAGGTGGATTGGAATGCCAGTTCCAGATCGGATACAAAGGCTTGATTGACCTTGCATACCGCTCCGGCGAAGTGCAGAGCATTCAGGCGCACGAAGTGCACGAAAACGACGATTTTTCGTATTCCTTCGGCTTAGAACCGGAGCTGCATCACGTGCCCGCCATCCGCGACCGCGGCGCAGTCATCGCTTACTACGCCGTGTGGAAGGGCAAGGACGGCGGCTATGGCTTCGAGGTTATGAGCCGCGAGGACGTAGAGCGGCACGGAGACAAATTCTCAAAGAGCTATGCCTACGGCCCGTGGAAAAACAACTTTGACGAAATGGCAAAGAAAACCGTGCTGAAAAAGGCGCTGAAATATGCTCCGATGAAAACCGAACTGACCTACGCAGCCGTCTCGGACGAAACAGTGAAACACAACCTTTCAGAAAACATGTGGGAGGTTGAAACCATCCCGGTAGATGAAGAAACGGAAGAGGCAGAGACCGACGAGGTGGTTTCTGAACTGGATCCGGATCAGGTGACAATCGTTGAGAGCTAAGTATCACAATCGGAAAATCACCCGCGACGGCGTGACCTTCGACAGCAGGAAAGAGTATCGCAGATACGAAGAATTGCTGTTGTTGCAGCAAGCTGGAGAGATTTCAAACCTCAGAATTCGTCTCGCAGTGGTTTGCCAAGGGCCAGATGATTGTGGTAGTGGGCAGCATCCAGTCCAGACGCTGGCAAGACAAGAACGGCAACAATCGCACATCTATCGAAGTTGTCGCAGACGAGGTACAGTTTGGCGGCGGCAAGAAAGACCGTGATAGCAGCACGCAGCAGCGGCAGAACTACCAGCCGTATGCCGATCCGGCACCGGCGCAGAACTATGACATGCCGGCCGCGAATGACTTTTCTGAAATCTCGGACGATGACGGGGAAGTTCCATTCTGACAGAGAGGAGAGATGGCATGTACAGGAATATTGACATTTCGTTTTGGACTGATCCAAAAGTAGACGATGATTTTACGCCGGAGGATAAATATTTTTACCTGTACCTGTTGACAAATCCACACACGCATCTTTGCGGCTGCTACGAAATCAGCCTGAAACAGATGGAACGTGAGACCGGATACAATCAGGACACTGTGCACCGGCTGCTCAAACGCATGGAGCGAGAGCATCAAGTCATCCGATTCAGCGAGGCAAACAAGGAAATTTTGCTTCTGAACTGGTACAAGTACAACTGGACAAAATCACAGAAACTATTATCTTCTATTCGCTCCGCTCTGAAATCTATCAAGACGGATGCGTTCCGCGAGTACATTTCTGACGTGTTAGAGAATTTTGGATACGGTATGGATAGGGTATCGGTACCGTATCCTACAGTAACAGTAACAGAACAGTATCAGAATCAGTATACAGAACAGCATCAGAGCAGCGATTCTGCGCAGAGCTGCTCCGCAGCTTGTGAGCCGAGCGCGCGTTCGCGCACTGTTGTTGACTATCAAGCGATTGTTGATGATTACAATGCAACCTGCACGAAGCTGCCAGCCTGCAAGAAGCTGTCAGAGACGCGCAAGCGGGCAATCAAGGCACGGCTGAATACATACAGCGCAGAGGAGCTGCACAAGGTTTTTGTAGCTGCGCAGAGCTCGCCCTGGCACACAGGCGAAAACAACCGAAACTGGCGGGCGGATTTCGACTGGCTGATGACGGATCGCAATGCGGCAAAAATGCTCGAGCGTTACGAAAAGGACAGCGGCGGAGGAAAGCTGCCAGACTGGGAACAGGACTGGCTGGAAGAATACAAGGCGATGACAAAGGAGGACGAGCATGACAACAACGGAAGCTATCGCACAGCTGAAAATGCTGATGGACAATCAGGTGAGAAACCTGGAAGTTTCGGGGAATTCTGAGTATCACAATGATGTCAAGGCGTTAACGGCAGCAATCGAGGCTATCAGCAAGACTGCAAGCAGCGGCAAGCTGTACACGGCGTTTGACGTCATCCGGCTGGTGCAGCGCGCCGTGAGTGACGAGGTTTGCGAGCTGGATGAATGCGATGCGCTGGCGGCTTACAAAATCGAACGGAGCATTATCGCGGAGTTGGCGAAGGAGGACGCGAATGAAGCGAAAGTTTAAGCTGGAAGCACACGCGAACGAAACCGGATACAGCGTAGTACTGCGGATCAACGGCAGGCCCTTCGCTGCATCTGCGATTGTTGCGAACGGCGATACAGTCGGCAGTACATATCGGCAGATTGTAGCGCAGATCAGCGACGTCTACGGAGACATCGGCAGAAAGCCGGAATACGCGGACATTGCAGCAGCAAGAGATGAAACATACTTTGCGATCTGCTCGCTGAACAAGATCACGAAACTGGGAGGTTAACATGAAAATCGAGACAGCAATTGAACAGTTGCGAGAGATGATTAACTGCAACGAAAATTACGAAGCGTTTTTAGCCGGAGAGGATGACAGCGACGCGGAACTGCGCGATACGGAGCTGACGCTGGAAACGCTGCGAATGGCCGTTCGGGCGCTGGAAGATAAGCCGCGCTGGATCCCGTTTGAAGAGCAGCCACCGCAGGTGCACGAGTACCATCACTGCGGCGAAATTGTGCGAGCGTCAGAAACTGTGTTGTTTTGCAATCGCACAGGCACACATGTCGGTTACTGCGAAATCATCAACGACAGATGGGTGTGGAAGACAGAGGACGGACTTACCTGCAACGATGTTGCAGCGTGGATGCCGTTGCCGGAAGTGTACGAGGAGGATTGACATGAAAACGAGAGTAAGAGATTACTTAACGGAAAGCGAGCTGCTTTGTCAACTGGCAGAAGAAGCGGCAGAACTGGCGCAGGCAGCACTCAAGGAACGCCGCGCGTTGGAAGATGATAATCCAACGCCGGTATCATATGCCGACGCACACGGCAGCTTGATCGAGGAAGTCGCCGATGTTTTCGTGTGCTTGAGCGAATTGCTTGAACTGCACGACTGGGAAGAAGTTGCGAACATCCGGGAGCGAAAGGAAAACAGGTGGCTTCGACGCTTAGAAAGGAGCAAGAACAATGAAACGGCGGCCTTGTGACACATGCGGGGAAACCGCGTGCGCAGCTGGTCGCGGATATGACTGGAAGCGGTGTGAAAGATACAAAACTTGGTTACGCGAGTGCTGGAAGGCATTGCCTGCTGCTGCGCGTAGATTAGATCACATCAATTGGATGCTGCGGCATCTGCGGCTGGAAGAAGGAACGGAGGGCAAACATTGAACTGGGTCAAAGAAGCGGAATCAAAACTGCGTGACTATGCAGCAAAAGAACAGTCGCTTGAATCTGTGACAGAGCGCATTGCACAGCTACAAGCAGAGATGACTTGTGTGCGATCGGCAACAACGGATAGCACAGCGGTGCGCGGCGGTGGAAATTGCCGCGAGGACGCGTTGTTGAACAACATTTCCGAACGGACAGAGCTGGAACGGGCAAAACAGAGGACAACGGAGTGGGTAGAGTGGGTGAATAAAGCCCTCAGCGCCTTGCCAGACGCAGATAGACATTTGTTGGACTTGTTTTATGTAAATAGACACAAAGGACATGCAGAGCGGCTCTGTGAAGAGTTGCATGTAGAAAAGTCCGAAGTATATCGGCGGAAAGAAAAAGCATTACGGCGTTTTACGCTGGCATTGTACGGCGAGGTAGAAACGTAACAAGAAGTTGGGAAAAAAACGGGACGATTTTTCCGAAAATGCGTGCTATACTAGTAACGTCCAAAAGGTGAACGAAGCGGGGCGGGAACCCGTTTTGCACCGAAAACGCATTGGTTCCTTTCTTCTCCAATATAAAACAACACATACCAAATTTCCCTGACAGCCGGGAAAGACCGGCGATATTTCTCGGTAGCTCAGTCGGTAGAGCATCTGACTGTTAATCAGAGGGGTGTTGGTTCAAGTCCAACCCGAGGAGCCAGCGGCGTTTTGCTGCGATGATGTTCAGGTTTTAAAAACTTCCTTTCAGCGGGCCGCCCCAATCGGGGCGGCTTTGCTATGCATAAAGAAAAGCTGAGGATTATTCCTCAGCTTTTAACTTGATGATGATTTGTTGATTTTCGGAGTCAATTACTTTTTCCAGCGGAAGCGGATTGCCATTATCGTCCAGAAAACCAACAGCGCGAACTTCTGCACAGCCAAGGTTTACGGAATAACTTGAAACATAACCATTTCCGCCTTTTTTGGGAGAAAGTTTGATAGGTTTTATTTGCATATTCAACGTTCCTTTCGGTTATTCAGATAGAAACATAAGATCAACAGAGCAAACTTCACAATATCCAAGATTGACGGGTGAGAAAAGTCTCCATCGAGAATGTTCAGCACGACAAGAGCAGACAACAAAAAGTTTATAGATTTCTTGTTCATATTTCTCTCAGAATGTGGTATAATAAAATCCCTTAAGGGGGGGAGGGAGACTTTGCTCCCTCCGTGGACTTACTTCTTTTTCTTGTGCTTTTTCTTGGTGAGCTGGCGGGCCGTCAAGACTAAGACAAGAATTTCAAGTAAGTCCTTTGCTATCTCTAGCAAATCATGGATTTTATCCATTCCGTTTACCTCCTTTCTATGATTTAATTATATCATTACGTTACGTAAAAGTCAAGCAATTCTTAATAAAAAGTTCAAAAATATTCAATTATTTCAACCGTCTGCGGATTCCGTGGGCGGTTTTGTTATGCAATAAAATATCAGGGGGTGCGTCAATGGTCAATCCGCGATATGCAAACGGTACACTGCGCAGGAAACATAGAGCGCGGCTGAAAGCAATGGGATGTCCTTGCGGTATTTGTGGCGGCGCAATCCATTACGATGAGCCATCAGACGCACGGCATCCGCTGTCGTTCGTTGTAGATGAAATACATCCAGTGTCGCGCTGGCGAGAGTTTGGATACCAGTCACCACGCGCAGCGGCAGAAGATTGGAACAATTTGCAAGCAGCACATTATGCATGCAATGCGAAGAAGGGAAACCGCACAGAATTTTTTGTAAAAAAAGTAGATAAACCTGAATCGGATGGCTGCTGGTGAGAAGGGTGGGGAAGTATCCCCCGCGGTGGCGGTCAGCGACCCTACGCCATCCAGCGCCGATTTACACACAGAAAATTTTTCAAAGGAAGAAAATATGGCAAGAACGAAAAAAATGTCTACTGTGACAGCAAACGGCAATCGGCTGGAACAATTAGAAAATTTGTCAAAAATATTGGCTGTACAAATTGACCAGTGCACGTCAGATACAGATAGTGCAAAGATGATGCCGCAGCTGGCAAGGCAATACAGAGAAACGATTCGGGAAATCGAAGAAATCAGAGGAATGGAAAAGGATGATGATGAAATTGGAGAAATCCTGTCAAACAGAAATGCTGATGGGAAGCCAGACGCCATCCGTTAGAATCGTTCCGGATTATGTTTACACAGACGGCGAAGATGCTGTAAAGATTCTGGCAGCGGGGAGGCTGATTGTAGATCCATGGCAAGAAAATGTGCTGAAAGACTGGATGGGGAGAAATGAAGAGGACATATGGTCCGCATCAACTTGCGGTTTATCAGTACCGCGACAAAATGGTAAGACACTGGACACTTCCGGGAGGATAGCGTCTGGAATGGTCATGTATGGTGAATGGGTCGTTTATACAGCACATCTACAAAAGACCGCAACGGAAACCTTTATGGAACTTAAAGGTTTGTTTGAGAGCGGAAGCCTGAAAAGACGTGTGAAAGAGATCAAGTCTGCGCTTGGGCGAGAACAAATTATTCTGAAAAACGGCGGCAGAGTTGTATTTGTTGCAAGAACGAGAAACGGCGGTCGAGGACTGCACGGAGATTGTTTGGTGTTTGACGAAGCGCAGGAGCTGACAGACGAACAACAGGCATCGTTTCTTCCTGCGATTTCAGCATCCAGGAATCCGCAGACGATTTATTTGGGAACACCACCGGATGAAAACTGCACCGGAGATGTATTTAGAAAGATACGGGAAAGAGCTCAGAACGGAGAAAGTAAAACTATCGCATGGACGGAGTATTCTGTGCTGGAAATCGGAGATGTGACAGACAGAAAACGTTGGGCAGAATGTAATCCTGCTTTAGGACGAAGAATGCGAGAAAGCACAGTGGCGGCGGAATGTGAACAGCTTGCGCCAGATACTTTCGCGCGGGAACGTCTGGGCTGGTGGTCTCCGGTCGTAACAGAGCGCATTGATTACGCAATTGATAAATCCGCGTGGGAAAAATGCGCAAGCGATGAATTAAAACCGGAAGGGAAAACGGCTTACGGAATTAAGTTTGCCGCGGATGGCAGTATGGTGTGTTTGTGCGGTGCTGTAATTCCAAAGGTCGGTGCCGCGCGTGTATCACTGATAGACATACAGCCGACAGGACACGGTCTTGCGTGGCTGGCGGACTGGTTAAATGCACGATACGACAAAGCAAGCTGTGTTGTGATTGATGGCAGGAATGGCGTGGACGTATTGATTGAGCGAATCACAGACGTGTGGAAAGCGAAAGGCGCGGTAATACGTCCTTCTGCGCGTGATGTTGTTGCGGCAGCTGGAAGGTTTATCAATGCAATCAACGAAAACAGCATTACATGGTATCGTCCGCAGGAAACGTTGAATAGCAGTGCTACATCTGTTACAAAGCGTACACTGGCGGGCGGCTTTGCGTTTGGCGGGGAAAATAGCCTGCCAGCGGAAGCGTGCGCGCTGGCACTGTGGGGTGCGACTGTAAGCCGCAGAGACCCAAATAGAAAAATGCGGATCGGCTGAGAAGGGAGGAATATATGACACAGTTGAATTTCGGCAGGGTAGAGGGATTGACGGACGAAGAACAAACAAATTTGCTTGAGCTGGCACAGGCATATAACTATCATCAGAGCCGGAACGCAATGAAAGATAAGTATTATGAAGGACATATCACACTGAATGATGTAAATGTCGGAATTGCCCTGCCAAATGGAGTAAGTCGGCTGACAGTAGGCTGCAGCTGGGGGCAGAAGGCGGTTGATGTGCTGGCAGCACGCAGCATGTTTGACGGATTTGTGGGCACAAACGGCGTGTCTTCCGGGACGATCAATCATATCATCGAATCCAATCAGTTTATCACACAGTATGCAAAAGCATGTCGAGATGAGCTGAAATACGGTTGTGTGTTTGCTACACTGTCAGCTGATGCTGATGTCGGATGCAAGATACGTTTCCATTCGCCTGCGACAGCGGCGGCTTTGTGGCACGGCGCGCAAGGGCGCATTGACTGCGGAATTGCTATCATAGATACCATGCGCGACGAAAAAGACAAGGACAAATGGAGACCGCACATTGTCAATCTGTATACCGACGATGCGGTTATTGTGCTGACGGCTGTCAATAATAAGTGGACGGCACAACGGCATCCGCACAAAATGGGCAGACCGTTGATGGAGCCTATGATTTGGAATGCAACGAGTAGTAAACCATTTGGGCGATCGCGCCTGAAACGTCCGATCCGTGCACTGATAGACGATTATGTGCGTATCGTAGCAAATGCTACGATTGCGCTGGAATTTGATACGACGCCGCAGAAATATTTGCTTGGTGTAACAGACGAACAGTACGATGCAGTCATATCAGATAAATTTAAACAGTACGCAGGAAACTTGCTAGTCGCAACGATGAACCCAGAAACAGGCAGCAATCCTGTGTTTGGTCAGCTAACACAAGGCAGTTTAAGTCCGCATGTAGAAAAAATGCGCATGACTGCAACACAGTTTTCCGCCGCGACCGGACTGACAATAACAGATGTTGGTGTGATAAACGATGCAAACCCGACCAGCAGCGATGCGATCCTTGCGCAGTCGCAAACGCTTGTGTTAATGGCACAGCAATTAAATGCCGGAAACGGCGATGCATTAAAGACAATTGCGTTGATGGCACAGGCGATTGCACGCAATGTTGCGCCGAATGAATTGACGGATGAGGAACGCGAAATCATTGCACATTTTAAAAATCCGGCAATGCCAACTGTATCCGCAACGGCAGATGCGGCAATTAAAATTGCGTCTGTGCGGCAAGAGTTCGCAAGCACAGACACATTTTTGGAAATGATCGGTTTCGATCAGGCGGACATTCGACGGATCCGGGCACAAGAACAGCGCGTGCGCGGGCAACAAGTATTGACGGAGATTGAAATTGAAAATAACGGAGAAAGCATGGATTGATTACATTAACCGTTTATCGCGAGTAAACCGAAAAGCTGGCACTCTGATGCGACAATACATTGACCAGCATGGAACAGATAATACAGATGCATTGATTGCATATGCAACCGCGCTGGTGAATAAATACGGAGAAGGCTGTGCAGAGCTTGCATGTCAAATGTATGACGCGGTAGCAAATGCTTCAGGCATGATTGTTCCGGCAGCTGAACCAGCGGAAATCGCTGGGGACAGCGAGATTGCCAAAATAGTGTACGGAACGAAAAAAAGCTCCCTGCTGTTAGAATCTAGCGTTAGTCGGCTGGTAAAGCAGGCGGGAGCAGATACAACATTAAAAAATGCGCTGCGTGATGGCGCAGAGTGGGCGTGGGTGCCGCATGGCGATACTTGCGCTTTTTGTATTACATTGGCAAGTCGAGGATGGCAGCGTGCGAGTGATAAAGCCCTAAAGGGCGGACATGCGCAGCACATACATGCAAACTGCGACTGCGAATATGCAGTGCGTTTTAACAAAAATACCACTGTAGCAGGATACGACCCGGAAAAATATTTGGAACAATATGAAAATGCAGGCGGGGATATTAACGCTATGCGCAGGGCAAATTACGCAGAACATAAGGATATTATCAATGCGAAAAAACGTGCGGCATATGCGGCGAAAACGGCTACAATCAAATAACAAGGCTGTTGCATAAAACGGACGCGAAATCAGCGTTGCAGTAAACCGACAGCCTTTTGTTATGCCCTGAGCATGGCGTTAAACTGCTCAAAAAAATACGCAGACGGCAGCGGAAAAGCCGGGAAAGGACAAAACAATGACGGAAACTGTAAATCAGGAAAACAACACTACGAATGGAACGCAGGAAGAACGCACATTCACACAGTCGCAGCTGGATGCGATTATCCAGGAGCGCGTGGCACGGGAACGCGGAAAGTATGCAGATTATGATGAACTCAAAGAAAAAGCGGGCAAGTTTGATGCTGCAGAAGAAGCAAACAAGGCGGAATTGCAGAAAGCAACTGAGAGGGCTGATAAGCTGCAGGCGCAGGTAGATTCCATGGCTAAAGCGGGAAAACTGCGTGATATGCGTGCGAAAGTAGCAAAAGCTACAGGTGTGCCGGAAGTGCTTTTGAGCGCAGAAACAGAAGAAGCCTGCACGGCACAGGCAAAGGCTATTTTGAATTTTGCAAAGCCGAACGGCTACCCGCAGGTGAAAGACGGCGGTGAAATCACACACAAAACAACAGGCTCGACCCGTGAGCAGTTCGCAACATGGTTCGAGCAGGCAGTAAAGTAAAGGAGCAAGACATGGCCATTGATTTTAACAGAACAACAAGTATTACGCTTCCGGGCGAAGTGTCTGCCGAGATTCTGCAAAAGACGCAGGAAGGCTCGGCCGTTATGACGCTTGCGCGACAGATCACGCTGCCGGGTCTCGGTGTAACCATTCCGGTGATTACCGGAGATCCGCAGGCGACGTGGGTAGGAGAGACCGATAAGAAGCCGGTAAAACGCGGTACACTGGCAACAAAGCAGATGACACCGTACACACTGGCTGTTATTGTGCCGTTTTCTAATCAGTTCAAGCGCGATATTCCGTCACTGTATGATGCGATGGTGCAGCGTCTGCCGTTGGCATTGGCGCAGCAGTTTGATGCAACTGTATTTGGCGGCGTAACTGCTCCGGGCAGTAACTTCGACACGATGAAAAGCTGCACGGCACAGGAAATTGGCACAGACGCATACAGCGGTTTGGTAAACGCCGATGCGGACATTGCTACACACAACGGTATCCTGAACGGCTTTGTTATGTCCCCACAGGCAAAGGCGATTCTGCTCAACACAACAGACAGTACAAATCGGCCGCTGTTTATCAACAGTGTAGCGGAAGGCGCAGTGCCGCTAATTCTCGGCGCACCAGTGGCATACAGCAAGGGTGCATATGTATCCGGCACGCCGGATGTGGTTGGCATTGCAGGCGACTGGACGCAGGCTGTGTATGGCACAGTCGAGGGTGTACAGATCGCAATCTCGGACCAGGCAACACTAACGGACGGAAGTGCAACTATCAACTTGTTTCAGCAAAACATGTTTGCTGTCAGAGCAGAAATTGAAGTCGGTTTCCGCTGTGATACTAGCGTGTTTAACAAGCTAACAAATGCGAAGAAATAATCATGTATGCAACAGAACAAGACGTTGAGAATGGTTTCCGAACGCTGAACAGTGACGAGAAGGACAGGTGCACAACACTGCTGGAAGATGCTGCTGTTATCATAGATGCATACGGCAAAAATGCGAATCCAGAACAGAAGAAGCTTGTTTCATGTCGCATGGTGCGGCGTGTGTTAGGCGACGGTAGCATTGGCAGCAATCCAATGTACCCGATGGGCGCAACACAGGGCTCCGCATCCGCACTGGGGTATTCCCAGTCGTGGACGCTGACCGGCGGCACAACAGGGGAATTGTATTTGTCAAAGCTTGAAAAGAAGCTGCTTGGCTGTGGAGATAAAATTGGGGCGAGAAGTCCGACAGAGGAATTGTGCAATGATTACGGGTATTGATGTTGTCCTGTACACAAAGACACAGACGGGAACGGATCCGCTCGGTGCACCAATATACACGCAGACTGCCGAAACCGTACAAAATGTGTTGGTAGGCGAACCGACAGCTGACGATTTGATAAACGAACTGCAGTTGTACGGGAAACGGCTTGCGTATACGCTGGCTATACCGAAAGGTGATACACACAACTGGGATGATACGGAAGTTGAGTTTTTCGGACGAAAATTCCGCACATATGGCACGGCGGTACAAGGAATCGAACACCTTGTACCGCTGAACTGGAACAAAAAAGTGAAGGTTGAAGCGTATGAGTAAAATAAAATTTGTATTAGACCGAGCTGGCGTGCGTGAACTGCTGAAATCACCGGAAGCTATGGCGGTTTGCAAAGAACATGCAGATGCATCGTGCAGGAGCTTGGGAGCAGGGTATACTGTGACAACGTACACGGGCAAAACACGTGTTAATGCATCAATCGCGGCATCGACACAGCGAGCACGCCGGGAAAACGCTGAAAACAACACAATCTTAAAATCATTAAGGTGATAGCATGATAGAAAAAGTGGTCTTGGATTATCTCGGTGAAAAACTTGGCGTCACAGTACTCGCAGAACGTCCGGTGCACGAGTTGGAAAAATATGTGCTGCTTGAAAAGACTGGAAGCAGCACAGAAAACTATATTGAATGGGCAACACTGGCGGTGCAGAGCTATGCTCCGACAATGTATGAAGCAATGCTGCTCAATGCGCAAGTAAAATCTGCAATGAGAGAAATTACAGTATTGCCGGACATATCACGTTGCGACTGCAATAGCGATTACAACTACACAGATACAGAGAAGAAGAAATACCGTTATCAAGCGGTGTTTGACATTGTTTATTTAGGAGGCGATTAAAATGGCAAACGGTACAGATTCCGCGAATGTTACGACTGGCAAGCCGAAAATTGGCGGCTCGATTTGGAGGGCACCACTTGGCACTGCGCTGCCGACAGACACAAGTACAGCGCTAAATGCTGCGTTTAAGTCTTTGGGTTACATCTCTGAGGATGGTATGACAAACAGCAACAGCATGGATGTGGAAGAAACAAAAGCTTGGGGCGGTGACACTGTTCTGACAAGTGAAACGGGAAAGTCGGATGCGTTTAAATACACGCTGATCGAAGCGCTGAATCTGGAAGTCTTAAAGGCGGTATATGGAGACGATAATGTTACTGGAACGTTGGATGCCGGAATCGCCGTCAAGGCAAACAGCGATCCGCATGAAAAATGCGCGTGGGTCATTGATATGGTGATGAAAAACAACGTTGCAAAGCGCATCGTTGTACCAGCGGCGGCAGTGACGGAAGTAGGCGATATTACTTATGCCGACGGCTCTGTCGTTGGATATGAAACAACGATTACTGCAACGCCGGATGAGGCTGGCCAGACACACTATGAATACATTAAGAAGGCTGGGAAATAACAAATGATTAAAACGGTGACAACGGAATCGGGATATACAGTATCGGTAGACGAAGAAAAGCTGGATGACATGCGTTTTGTAGATGCATTAGCAGAATTGCAGGATAATGGTTTGGCGCTGCCGCGCGTGATGGATATGGTTTTCACGGATGAGGATAAGAAGCGTTTGTACGACCATGTGCGCACAGATGATGGGCGGGTACCAATCGAAAAAACTACGTCTGAGTTTTGCGAGGTATTGCGGGCACTGGAAAAAAACTCCTGACCCTCGCTGTTATAATTGCAACAGATAAAGACGCGCTGGTGTGTGACCTTGCTGAGACGTATCACGTTTTAGACTACAGATCGCTGCCAGCGCGTCTTGTTGCAACACTGACAGCGGGGCTTTCGGACAATTCGAGGACAAAGAAAAAACTGTCGGGCGCGCAATGCTCAGTGGAAACTATGTTACTTGCGCTGATTGCCGATAAACTGTCCTACTTGGTTTGGTTTCAAACAGAGGATGCTATCAAAAATAAAAACAGACCGGACAGTATTTATTTGAGCCTTGCTGGAACGCAAGGACAAAAATCAGATGGTGACGTTACGACATTTGAAACCGGCGATGAGTTTGAAGCTGTGTGGAAAAAGATAACAGGAGGTGAGTAAATGGCAGGATCTCGGTTGGGTACTGCGTATGTACAAATCATACCGTCCACGCAAGGGATCAGCGGAAAAATCAGAGAAGCACTCAGCGGTGAAGCTGATTCTGCAGGAATTGAAGCGGGCAATAAAGTAGGCAGCGGTCTTGTGGGAAAAATCAAGGCAGCAATCGCGGCTGCGGGAATTGGAGCCGCATTGAAAACTGCAATTGGAGAAGGCGCGGCACTGGAACAGTCTTTAGGCGGTGTAGAGACACTGTTTAAAAATAGCGCTGATACAGTTGTAAATAATGCAAAAAACGCTTTCAAAACAGCGGGATTGTCGGCAAACGAATACATGGAAAACGTGACGAGTTTCTCGGCATCATTGCTGCAGGGTTTAGGAGGAGATACAGCAAAAGCTGCCGACTTGGCCAATCGGGCAATGACAGATATGTCGGATAACTCGAACAAGATGGGCACAAGTATGCAGGATATTATGAATGCCTATCAAGGTTTTGCAAAAGACAATTACACAATGCTCGACAATCTAAAGCTTGGATACGGCGGCACAAAAGAGGAAATGGCACGCCTAATCAACGATACAGGCGTACTGGGAGACACGTTTGTTTCCGTGGGACAGAAAGGCAATTTTGACAAAGTAGTAACGTTTGACAAAATCATCGAAGCGATTGGAATTGTACAAGATAATTTGGGAATAACCGGAACTACAGCAAAAGAAGCCGAGACAACAATTTCGGGTTCGTTTAATGCGATGAAGGCAGCTGCGCAAAACTTTGCAGGGTACTTAGCGTTAGGAATGGACATAACACCGGCGATTAACAATCTTGTCTCGACGGCGAGTACATTTTTGTTTGGCAACCTATTTCCTGCTATTGGAAATGTTATTATCGCACTTCCTGGCGCAATCGGCACATTTATTACCACAGCGGCTACCGAAATTTCACAAAACTTCTCGCTGTCTATGATCTCGAACGCAACCAACTCAGCTGTTGATTTTATTAACAGTCTTGCCGCTGGTTTGTCTACCAATATCCCGACACTGCTTGCGCAGGCGCTGCCAATGGTTCTGCAGCTGTCGGAAAACTTGCGTGCAAACGCAGGACAGTTGGTTGAGGCGGGATTAAACTTGGTTTTACAATTAGCGCAGGGCATAGCGAACAGCTTGCCTACGTTGATTACTTACATTCCGCAGATTGTTACGAACATCGCAGGTATTATCAATGACAACGCGCCAAAACTGATTATTACCGCAGGTAAAATTATACTAGTACTTGCGCAAGGACTTATTGCTGCCATTCCAAGCCTTGTTGCCGCAATTCCGTCAATCATACAAGCTATTGTTGCAGTATTTTCGGCATTTAATTGGATGGGCCTTGGCAAGCAAGCGGTTACTGCTATCAAAAATGGTATTCTCGCGCTTAGAGGTGCGGTGGCATCGGCTGGCACAAACATCATGCAGGCAATCGTAAATGCGTTGATGTCGCTTCCGTCAAGACTGCTGGCGTTAGGCAGGAGCGGCATTTCTGGCCTGGCATCTGGCATCCGCGGTGCTGCCGGACAAGTGGCATCGGGAATAGCAAGCATTGTCAGTAAGATAATTTCGCTATTATCTGCGGTTCCGAGCAAAGTAACAGGCATCGGCCGACAGATTGTACAAGGTATCGCAAACGGTATTCGCAACGCAGCGAGTGCGGTTGTCAATGCGTTATCAAATGTTGTAAACAATGCAATCAATGCGGTGAAACATAAGCTTGGCATTGCATCGCCTTCTAAAGTATTTCGCGATCAGGTTGGCAAATGGATTCCGGCCGGTATCGCAGTAGGCGTATCAAAGTATAGCGATTCTGCTGTTACTGCAGTAGAAAAAATGTCTGCAAAGTTAACCGAGACAGCAATTCCATCGCTGCAATCAAAAGTAATGGTGGCTGCCGGAACACAGTTTGACAAGAAATCAAATACTGCCAGTGCGAGAAAAACGGGCATGAGCAACGATGCAGGCACGAGAAATGTATATTTGACATATGCACCTGTTCAGCGCTTTGATGAGCCAGTGACACTTGCACAGAGAGAAGCAATAAACCGAAGAGATGCCCGACGAATTGAAAGGATGCTGAGAAACAATGCTTAAAGGTTTGTATATTGCTGGTTCGAGTGACATATCTGGAGGAACAATACCGTCTGGTGCGCAAAACATGCTGACAAACAAAGATTTTGATGTATATGAGATCGAAGGACTAGGAAGACCGAGCGCGGAGTTGAGCGAGAGTGAACTTGTAGGTGCGGACGCATCAGTGTTCTCGGGGATTTCGGTGAAAAATAGAAATATTACACTTTCCTTGAAGACACGTAGCGATACAGGAAAAAACAATCTATATAAGTTGCTCGGCTTTGGAGAAAAGAGACGCCTCTTTTTCGAGAACGACACAGGAATATTTTATATTGACGGATACACAAAAGGCGCAACATATACAGCAAAACAAGCGCGCTTGGATGATTTTGAGGTGCCATTTTTTTGCCCGTATCCGTGGTTTCGATCTTGCCGAGAACATCGGCAAGATATTACGTTTGGAAGCGCATTTACAGCTAGACAGGCAGGTGACATTTGCGCAGGAATCAGGATTTATGCATCAGTAGACACGACCATGGAATTGTCTGCATTTGACATATCAGATCAGAAGGGGAATGCGATACACTACGACACAACAAGTGTATATACACCATCGCGCGCAGGACTTACTTTGCTGATTGATACAACGCCCGGCGCACACAGTTTTTTAAGATTAAAAGACGCGAAGAACGTCAGAATTGAAAATGATTGGGTGACAGTACCTGCCGGAGAAGATACGACAATCACGGCATCAATTAAAAATTATGCGCGCGGTGTGTTAGGTGTCGCGGCATGGAGGGACACATGGAGTGGGATTTAAATGGAAATCGTTGCGAATATCTATAACAAGCAATTGAATAGTATCGGGTACTTAGATAATATTTCAGAGATTGTTAGGACTTACAAATACCGAGAGCCGGGTAAATTTACTCTGCGCCTTCCTGCAAATAGTGATAGCGTTAGGCTAATGTTTACAGGATTTATCATCGCATTCACGGACGAACCGAAGCAAGGATACTTGATTGAAAGTGTTGATCCATCGCAAGATCTGCCAAACATTGCGGAAGTATCTGGACGCGACTTGCGGGCATTATTTGCCTTCCGGGTAATCAACAATCAAACAGTCGATGGATCTATGTCAAACCGAATGTGGTGGTTGATACATAATAACGCTGCGTCACCGTCTGATTCTCGCCGTGCGCTGCCGTTTGTGCAAGATTTAGACCGCACACCGGCAGGAACAGATATAGGCCCTGCGCTGAATCAACAGATGACAGGCAAGAATCTACTGAACGCACTGGTTGATATACTGGAACAGGACGCATACGGCTGGCGAGTAGATTTAGATATATCTGCAAAGACTATTACGCCGGTGTTTTTTCGCGGTGCAGATGTGACAAGTACAGTTTTGTTTGATGACATATTGTGCACAATGGACAATTGCGAGTACACGCGAGATGTGTCTGAGTATTGCACTATAGCTTCGATTGCAGGAGAAGGTGAAGGCGCAGCGAGAAAGTGGACGGGTGTTGACATTACAGGCACTGCGTCTGGAAAGTATGCTGGATTTGATCGTCGTGAACTTTTTGTCGATGCAAGAGACCTGCAAAGCGAAATCGAGGACACAGATGGAAAGAAAACAACGCTATCTGATGCAGATTACATTAAAATTTTACAGGCACGAGGATTTGAGAAACTAAAAGAAAAAGAGATACAGACAAAGCTCGAACTATCAGTAAATAATGCAGAGATGACATACGGAGAAGATTATGGGCTGGGCGATATTGTGTCATTTGCAAATCACAGACAAATCGGAATCTCTGGAACAGCTCGCGTGGCAGCTGTACAAGTTGAAGGTGCGGGCGCAGAAAAAATAGTCAAGCCGGAGTTTGAAGTTTTGAGCATTGAAGTTAAAGCAGAGGAGGACGAAGAATGAAGATTACATTCGTGCAAGATAATCAGTCTTTGCGCTTGACGAGCAATAACAAACCAGTTCAATTCGGTGATAATATTCCTGTGGAAATTACAGTAGACAATGAATACGCCAGCGCGACGGAAATTGTTTTATTGACGCAAGCATATAAATCACTACCGGCACGTTGCACGTTAACATTGTCTGGACGCACAGCATCCGGTACAATCAGCCGTGTGCAACTGATGCAAAGCGGCACAGTTAACTTCGTGATGTCAGGAAAGATTGATGATATGGTATTGCCGACTGCTGCTGCGAAGATTGATGTACTGCCGTCGATAGATCCACAAGCCGCCGAATTGGCACAAAATCCAGCAACGATCAAGGATGTTGTTGAGGAAGTTGTAGGTGGAGTAGCATTGACGCGATCTGGCTACGACAGTACGAACGACTTAGGCAAAATCGCAGTTGTCAACACAGATGGCGATCTTGCTGTCAGGCGTGTACACTTGTTGATCGATGATGACACGGACGGCGGATCGCTTGTGCTGCGCGGCGCTGTCGGGCAAATTATCGCAGACATCGCATTGTCCGAACTGAAAGAAGCGATTGTTGGTAAAAACGAACATGAGGCGATCGGCAATTCATACTGGTCTGGCTACAAATACCCGGACGGCCGCGCGGTTCTCAAATGGAATCTTGACGTGCAGAACAAGACTTTGAATTCAAGTAACGGGGCTTATGTCACGGATAAGCTATTCAACTCATCGTACAGGAAATATCCGGACATTTTCATTGAAAAGCCGGAGTTCAGGGCGGTGTATGTTCCGTCTCCCAACCGCGTGCACGTCAGCGCATACGCAACGCTCCAGCGAGGGAACAGTGAACAGGCAAGCGGTTCGGGCGGTGTGTATTACTATCAAACCCCGCCGGACGTCTACATTGCTTGCAACGACAACACAAATACAACTCTGCTAGGTGAGTTGCGCATGGTCGCGGAAGGAAGGTGGAAATAAAATGGTATCAAAAGACGATTGCAAGTACATTACAGCGGAATCTTCACAGTTTGTGTTTTCTGGCAATAGCGACGATGCAAAGCCGGTCGGAACTTACGAGGGCCGGAAAATCGCGGTCGGAAGTACGTTTTTTGAATGGGACACGGCATCGTTATGGCGATATGATGGTGCCTGGGAAAAGCTTGGAGGTGAAGACTGATGGCAACAGACAATATCGCACGCGCGATGGCGGCGAGGGCGCAAAAGGGTGCGGAAAGCACGCAGAAGCAGCTGAACACAATGAACAGCAACGAAACGATGCTTGCAAACTATTTTGCACTACGCCGGACCGGAAAAGTGTTTACAACAAAGGTGTACAACTATAATACATCTACAAGCCCGGTTGGCGTGAAGATGAATGCAAATACAGGTATGGTAGCAAAACCTTCTACGAATACAACGGTAGGACAAGATGATTATAAACAGTACGGACTGTTTCAGCACTTTACATGCAATTTTTCTGTGGACGAAAACGGATTCAATCACGTAGATGCGCTCGTAGGTCAAGATGGATTTTCGAAGCATGGAAAGGTGCAGGTCGGAGAGGTCACGATGGGCGCATGGTTCGGCATCGAACTAACGCCGGAGGCGACACTGTATCATTATTCTGACAGCAGGTCGGATCTGACTCCATATTCGATGCGGGAATCTGTCAATCCGGACGGAACGATCAGTCCGTATATGATACACAACAAATATGCGGCGGGAGACATTGACGGAGCGCCATACAGTTCGGCTGGCCTTGCACCTGCAAACGGATGCCAGGCGGCGGAAGCAAAGAAATCTATCAGTTATACAGGTATGATTGCATACATGCACAAGCTGGGCAAACATTACTCTGGATCGACGAGCTGGGATCTGTTTTATCGACAGCTCATGATGATAATCAAATACGGTACAACGCATAGTCAAAGCGTGATGGCAGGCTGTACCTCATACAGCAATCAGAATCAGAACCTTGTTGCGGAAACAGACGTAAAGAGGGTTGTTTTGACAAAGTCGCAGGCGGCTGGCTATGTTGTTGGCTCTTATGTTTCCATCGGCGATGTGGGCACGCAGACAAACAAGGATAGATATAACGCATGGGTGCATAACAAGGCGTATAGTGTGCAAATCACAAAGATCGAGGCTGTAGATGACAACAACTCTGCGGTTTATGTTGATGTTCCGGCAGCGTTTGACACGACACTGACAACGTGGATCACGACAATGCCTTGGCACTCTGGCGCTACTGATGCAGTCCTCGGTTCGGACGGATCTCCGAACAACAACACTAACGGAAAAGATCCGTATAAAATTCAAGGCATCGAAACTTGCGTCGGCGCTTATGAAGTGCTTGCAAATGTTGTAATGGACATTGTGACCGGTGCGGATGGTAATCCGGCGAGAGATGTATATGTGTGCACAGATGCAAGCACATTGTCAACAAACATTGCAACGGTGCGAGCAAATTATAAAAAAGCTATTGCGCAGGTTACATACACGGCAAGTAGCTGGAAGTACATCTCGGAAGAAACGACAGATACTAGCTTAGGAATCATGATTCCTACAGGAACCGCCGCTGGATCGTCCACGGGATTTGCAGATAGACTGTATACAGACGCAGGCACATCCGGACAGCGAGAATGGCTTGCTCTCGGCCTTTTGGGCAGCGGGCCGGATGCTGGCCTCTGGTTTCTGCATGCGGCCTCTGGCTGGTCGCTCTCGACCTGGTATATCGTCTCCGGCGTTTCAGCGAACGGTACTAGGGGTGAATGGCAGGCGGTAGCCTGACAGAGGGGCTTTCCCCTTGAATATGGACTTGTAACGCCACACGGGCGGTTGTGCTGGTTCTGGGCTTGCTCTCGGCAATTTGAACAACGGGACGAATGCTGGCCTCTGGATTCTGAATGCGAACAATGGCTGGTCGAACTCGAACTGGAATATCGTCTCCGGATTTTCTTGAATTATATTTTCCGGCGTTACATTTCGCTCTGCGGTGACGGAGCTGCTGCTGGCACATGGGGCATATCCCCGAAATACGATTGAAACCACACCGCCCGGCTGGGGATAAGAAGCTTGGCCGAGCGGGCGCATGGTGCAGTAGACCATGGCGCGGAGTTAGTAGAAAAACCGAAAACTCCTGCATCAAGAAACGAGGAAAGCAGTTGAAAAGATACTGTAAAAACATAAAATTTGACAAGAACCGAATCATGGCTGCTATGTTGGAATGCCTTTCTGATAAGTGGAAGAGATATGACGTAGCAAGATTTCTTGCAGCATATCAAGACATGCCTGCAAGAACGGTGTACAGGACGATTCGGGAAAACAGAAAAGAGGTAAAAACATTACTTGACAAAGCTGCTGAAGGGCTGGCGAGAGAAATCAAAGAGCGTAATGTGCACTTCCTGGAAATACGCTATTCAGTGAGATATGACGGGAATTCCGGGAAATTGCGAGAAATCGGAGTGGAGAGCATTAAACAGCAGATTTATAACTATATCGCGGTTAATGCCTTAAAAGAGCTTTTTGAAAGAAAAATAGGAAAATATCAGTGCGCCAGCGTGCCGGGCAGAGGTCAAGTATACGGAAAAGACGCAATAGAGAGGTGGATCCGGAAGAATCCGGCAAAAACGCGTGCAGCCGCGAAAGCTGATGTGCGGCATTGTTATCCGTCTATCAATACAGAAAATCTCATGAGACTTCTAAGAAAACAAGTCAAAAATGATGACCTGCTCTATTTGGTGGAGACGTTGATTGCATCGTACAAGCAAGGGTTGTCTATTGGTTCATATTTAAGTCAGTGGTTGTGTAATTACTATTTAAGTTTTGCTTATCACTATGCACAGCAAAAGCTCTTTAAGGTGCAGAAAAGACGCGGACAAGAGAAGCGGACAAGGTTATTTTACAAAATCATCTTTTACATGGATGATATTCTGATTCTAGGACCGCGAAAAGCAGATGTCAAAAAAGCAATGCTTATGCTGATCCGATTTTTCAGAGATGAATTGAATCTAAGAATCAAACCGAACTGGAAATTGTTTCGGGTTGACTATGTTGCAAAAGACGGAAAGCATCATGGAGATTGTATTGATATGATGGGCTATAAGATTTATAGGGATCATACAGAGATTCGGCGAGGCATATTTCTCCGTGCAAGACGGGCATATCTGAAACTACGGAAACAGGTGCAGCGGCGCGCAGAGATAGCGCTAGATTTGGCATACCGCTGCATTTCATATTTCGGATGGTTCAAGAATTCGGATTCCGATCACTTCAAAAAGAAGTATGGAATAGAACAGCTGATGAAATACGCGAAAAGGAGGGTGAGCATTGAAAGCAAGATTCACGGCAGAGCAGCCAGCGGTCAACTGGCAGCCGCTTGATGACGGAATGGTTGACGTGACGATCTGTCTAAACGGACAGAAAATCACAGAAGAAAATCAGCAAATGGCGGACAAAGAACGGGATGTCGCTGCGACAGATACGTTCTGGGAATACGATTTTCATCAATTCCGTGAGAGGCCGGAAAACGTAAACCGTGCCGCTGTGGAAAAGAATCCGGGACAATATCTAGATTATGAACCACAAAGTGAAAAAACAGCTGAACAAAAGCTGAAAGAACAAGAAGAACAAATCGAAATGTTAAAAGACTGCTTGTTAGAAATGTCAGAAGCGGTCTATGCGTAATTGAAAGGATGGACAAAAATGATGGCGAAGTTATGGGCTACGGAAATTATGAATCAGGAAACAGTAGAAGCGGCAAAAGCGGTGTACAAGAAGGTGCCGCGATTGCTGAAAGCAAAGGTGAAGGAACTTGTGGTTGCCGCTGGGATGGAATACTTGGTTGAAGATGACTGAGATACAAATCATTGCGCAACTGTGGTCACATATTGCTGACTTAAAGCTGTATATATACGGTTATAGCAGCAAGACAATGGAACAAATTGAGAACGAGTTAAAAAATACGGAACGAGAATGTGAACCGTACACGGATGAGTGGGAGGAATATTATTCATAATGATTTATGCAATCACGTGCGCGTTTATCGTGTTGGATTTTGTGACAGGACTGGTGAAAGCGGTAGCGACAGACGGATTCAAAAGCTCGCTGATGCGACAGGGGCTTTTTCACAAGTCTGGCGAACTGCTGTGCGTAGCGCTTGGCGTATTAGTACAGTACGCCGAACAGTATCTGAATTTAGGTGTAAATTTGCCTGTAGCGGCAGCGATTTGTACATATATTGTAGTAATGGAAATCGGCAGCGCAATTGAAAACATCGGCGCAATCAATCCGGACCTTGTCCCAGAAAAATTACGCAAAATCATCGGAATAGGAGGGGACGACAAGTGAGTTATAATGTGCATTTTCAGACGGACCCATCGTACAAGTCCGTCAAATACGGACAGGGGACTGTATATAGTAGCGGTTGCGGCCCTGCCAGCCTGTGCAACGCGCTCGATGCATTAGGTATCGCAAAGGTCACAGTAAAGGCTATGTGTGCCTATGCGGTTTCCGTTGGAGCGAGAGTGGTCGGCGGTACGGATGAGAGTGTACTACTGAAACATGCGGCAAAGAAATACGGATTTGCATACCGCACGACCAGCAAGAATGCTGAACTGCTCGAACATCTGAAAAACGGCGGCGTTGCTGTTTTGCATGGTGGCAGCTCGCACAAGCTGTTCAGCAACAGCGGTCATTTTGTCTGCGCGGTCAAAGCGTCGGGCGAAACCATTACGGTTCTCGACAGCTACTGGTATGGCAGCAAATATACCTCTACAGACCTGCGCAGAAAAAAGGTTAAGGTACTAGAAAAGGGTATCGTCACTACGAGCTTATACCAGTGCGGACTTGCAACAGCAGACCGCTCCCCCTCTTACTATTTGATTAGTAAAAAGACGGAGCAGAAGCCGCAGAAACCGGCAAGCAGCAACACGACAACCGACAAAAAGAAGGAGGACGATGACAACATGATTTACTACAAGAAATTTGAAGACATCCCGACATGGTACCAGACAGCCGCGAAAAAGGCGATTGACGCGGGCGCGCTGAACGGCACTGGCAACGGAGAAATGAACGTATCCGAAGATCTGTGCCGCACGCTGACTGTGTTGGACAAGATGGGCGTGCTGGATAAGGAGTAAACCTATAAAGACCTAGGGCGATTGCCCTAGGTCTTTTTTGTATATCTGTGTGTTTAAGTTTCTGTTACTTTCTTAATGCGAAAAGATACAATGAGCATGTTCAGCGGCTTAGAGGTTCGCGTGCCGTTTTGCGATCATCGGATCGCAGAGTATCTGTACAACGTTCCGTGGAGCATGAAGGATTTACACGGCAGAGAAAAGGGGCTGCTGCGGGAAGCAGTGAAAGGCATTGTGCCGGAAGAAATCCGAATGCGCAAGAAAAGCCCGTATCCAAAGACACACAATCCGGCGTATATGCGTGCTGTGGGAAATTTGCTGCGGCAAGTATTGGATGAGGGAACATCACCGATGTTTGCGTTTATCCGGCGGGATGCGCTGGAACAATTGCTGACTCAATCGCGCGCACAGCCGTGGTATGGACAGCTGATGCAGACGCCGCAGACCATTGCGTATTTCTTACAGCTGCACCATTGGATGAAATTGTATCATGTGACCATTCGGTAGAAGACGTTGTAATCCTCGCCGGTTTGCGGTATGATGACAGCAAGGCGGTGAGAATATGCAGGAGATATTAGATATTTATAATGAAGACTGGCAGTGCATCGGCACGGCATCACGCGATGAAGTGCATGAACGCGGACTGCTGCACCGTGTCGTGCACTGCTGGATCATACAAGAGAGTCAGCCGGTGTTTTGGTTTCAGCAGCGGGCACATACGAAGAAGGATTTTCCGGACTGTTTTGACTTACCCTGCGGCGGACATGTCGATGCCGGAGAGACGCCGATACAGGCGATGCTGCGCGAGCTTCGAGAGGAAATTGGACTGTATGTGACAAGAAATGACCTGATTTCACTGGGCGCGTACCGTGCACCGGATTTTCGTATCCCCGGTTATTATGACCGAGAAATGTCACATGTGTTCATGCTTTGCGCAGATACACCTGCGTTTTCGCTGGGAGATGAGGTGCAGCGTATGGTGCGCGTTTCGGCAGATGATTTCTATCAAATGGAGGTAAAACAGCGAGAAAGCATACCAATCCAAACAGAAAATGGCAAGCAGATTCTCGTTGACAGAGATCAATGGTGCTGCCATGACGGAGAGTTTCAAGCGATGGTTTTGCCATATTTGAAACAAAAAAATCCTGAGATTTTCTCGGTTGAAGATTGACAAAATCGCTGATTTTAGTATAATAAACGGAGTGAGTAAAGTTAGCAGTCGCGCAGATCGCGCCGAAAGGCCCTTCTGTGAGGAAAGTCCGGGCTGCGCAGGGCAGGATAACGGATAACGTCCGCCGGAGGCGACTCTAGGAAAAGTGCAACAGAGATATACCGCCGTGGCTTCGGCTGCGGTAAGGGTGGAAAGGCGAGGTAAGAGCTCACCAATTCCATAGGTAACTATGGAATTCTGTAAACTCTATCCGCAGCAACACCGTGGAGGGACACATAGGATTTGCCCGATCCGTCCCGAGGAGGTGGCTTGAGGCGTATGGCGACATGCGTCCAAGATAGATGGCTGCTCCAATGACAGAACCCGGCTTACTCTTTACTCACTCTTTATTGAAATGAAATGCAGGATTTTCACCGCCCGCAGGGGCGGTTTTCCTGACATGGAATAAAATAGGTGATTTCGCTTGAGTTTGGGAGAGACCGTTGGCGAAACATGTTGGAGGTTCGAGAAATGAGTGCATATGATCGCTTTTTGGAAGCCATGAGTGGCAAAAATGTCACTGTCATTGGAATCGGGGTCAGCAATACGCCGCTGATCAGCCTGTTGCTGGAAGCCGGCGCACATGTCACGGTACATGACCGGAAAACAACAGAGGAGCTGGGAGAAATCTACGAAGGACTGCACGACATCGGTGTAGAATTCTCTGTTGGCAGCGAGTACTTGAAGAATCTGTCTGGAGATTACATCTTCCGCACGCCGGGTATGCATCCGAACCAGCCGGCACTGGTGAAGGCTCGTGAGCAGGGAAGCATCATCACCAGCGAGATGGAAGTGTTCATGCAGGTTTGCCCGTGCCCGATTCTGGCGATTACCGGATCTGACGGCAAGACCACCACGACCACACTGACTTGTGAAATCCTCAAGAAGGCAGGATATACCTGCCATTTGGGCGGAAATATTGGTCATCCGCTGCTGGCTGACGTGCCGTTTATCAATGAGAATGATTTTGCAGTCGTTGAGCTGTCTTCGTTCCAGCTGATGGATATGACGTGCTCTCCGGCAGCTGCGCTGGTAACCAATGTCACCCCGAATCATCTGGATATTCATAAGGATATGGCGGAGTACATCGAAGCAAAGACCCATATCTTTATCAATCAGAAGCCGGGTGCCAAGCTCGTACTCAATGCAGATGATGCCGTTTCGCAGGATTTCCGTCCGGCAGAAGGCGTCGAACTGCTCAAGTTCTCGATGAAGGGCCCGGTTGAAAACGGCGTATATCTGGAAGACGGCGTGATCTGGTATGCAGAGGACGGAAACCGCCGCAAGATTATGGATGCAGATGAGATCCGCATCCCTGGTGCACATAATATTGCCAATTATATGGCAGCAATCTGCATGACACATGGCAGAGTAACCTTTGACAATGTACGAGATGTCGCACATGATTTCGGCGGCGTAGAGCATCGTCTGGAGCTGGTACGCACACTGAATGGCGTCAAGTACTATAATGACTCGATTGCCTCCAGCCCAACGAGAACAGCTGCAGGTCTGCGTTCGTTTAAGCAGAAGGTGATTCTGCTCGCTGGCGGCCATGACAAGAAGATTCCGTATGATTCGTTTGGACCGATTGTCTGCGACCATGTCAAGCGCTTGGTATTGATTGACGCCAATCCGGATGACTCTACCGCACCGGCAATTAAGGCTTCTGTACAGGCAGCTGACAATTATAAGGCGGACGAGCTTCCGATTGATACCTACGATGACTTTGAAAAGGCAGTCCGTGGCGCAGCAGAGGTTGCTGAAGAGGGCGATATTGTTCTGATGAGTCCGGCAAGTGCTTCCTTTGATATTTTCAAGAACTTTATGGAGCGCGGAAACCGCTTTAAGGACATTGTCAATAGTCTGTAAATCATATGACGATACAATCACAGCCGCCGGATGGAAATCCGGCGGTTTCTGTGTCTACGAGGAAGGAACAGAATGGTATTACTCAACGCAGAACACATTTCCCTGAGCTGGGGAGAAAACACGTTGTTTGACGATGTCAGCTTTGCGCTGGAAGAGCATGACAAAGTTGGCTTTATTGGCATCAATGGCACGGGAAAATCGACTTTTTTGCGCATTCTCGCGGGAATGCAGGAGCCGGATGCCGGAACCATTACGCTGGCGCGCGGTGCACGCATTGGTTACTTGCCGCAGTCTCCGGATTTTTCTGAATCGGTTACGGTGCTGCAGCAGGTTTTTCGCGGCGCATCGACGGATTTTGCAGAAGAACGGGCATATGAGGCCAAGATGCTGCTGACGCAGCTCGGCATTGCGGATTTTGATAGAGATGTGCGATTACTTTCCGGCGGACAGAAAAAGCGCGTAGCGATTTGCTCTGCGTTGATCAATCCGAGTGAAATTTTGATTTTGGACGAGCCGACCAACCATATTGACAATGAAACGGCCGCATGGCTGGAACAACAGCTCAAAGCCTATAAAGGTGCATTGGTTATCATTACCCATGACCGATATTTTCTCAATCGCGTGACCAACCGTATTTGTGAATTGGATCATGCAAAGCTATATTTCTATGAAGAAAATTATGAGGGTTTTGTCGCGCGCAAGGCGGAGCGTGTTGCCAGTGCGGCGGCATCGGAACGCAAAAGACAGACCATTTTGCGCCGGGAGCTGGAATGGATGCGCCGCGGCGCAAAGGCACGCACCACGAAAGCGAAGGGACGTATTCAGCGATTTGAAGAGCTGTCGAGCAAAACGGTACAGGAAGAGGACAGCCAAGTAGAAATGAAGTCGATTTCTACGCGCCTCGGCAAAAAGACCATTGAGGTATCCGGCCTGTGCAAGAGCTGGGATGGAAAGACCTATATTCGAGATTTTGATTTGACGGTGGCGCGTGACGATCGCATTGGTATTGTCGGACGCAATGGTACAGGCAAATCGACGTTTTTGCGCATTCTCGCAGGGCAGGCGCAGCCGGATGCAGGTACGGTAACCTATGGAGAAACCGTTAAAATCGGTTATTTCGCGCAGGACTGCGGACATATGGATGAAAACCAAAAGGTGATTGAATTCATTCGAGATATTGCGGAGACCGTCCGCACGCCGGACGGCACGCTGTCCGCGGCGCAGATGTTGGAGACATTTTTGTTTACCGGAGAACAGCAATGGACGCGTATCGGCAGCCTTTCCGGTGGCGAAAGACGCAGATTGTATTTGCTCAGCGTCTTGATGTCTGCGCCGAATATCCTGCTGCTGGATGAGCCGACCAACGATTTGGACATTGAAACACTGAATATTCTGGAAAATTATCTGGAAGGGTTTGAAGGTGCTGTTCTCACGGTATCCCATGACCGATACTTTTTGGATAAAATTGCACGGCGTATTTTCGAGTTCCGTCCGAGCGGCGAGGTCGAGGAATATCTCGGCAATTATGCAGATTATCTCAGCAAACGCAAGGAAATCGAACAGCCGACGATAGAGAAAGCAGAAAAAGCGGAAAAGCCAAAGCCGAAGAGTTCGAACAAAACCAAGATGAGCTATAAGGATCGATATGAATTAGAACACATTGATGATGAAATTGCCAAGTTGGAAGACAAGCTCGCGGCATTGAAAGATGAACAAGCACAGGTGACCTCTGATTTTGTGCGTCTGCAAGAGCTTTCCGAACAAATTGAAGCGGTATCCGGCGAATTGGACGCCAAGGAAGAGCGTTGGATTGAGCTGCAGGAGATGGCAGAGCGCGAAAACAGCTGACCGATTATACCAGCTTCCAGCATCCCAGTGCGATGAGAACCACACCGCAGAAGGCGGAACGGGCGCGTTCACTGGGAATGGGAATTTTGGTGCCAAACCATCTGCCGCACCAGACAGCAAAGAAATTCCATATCCATGCGATGCCTAACAAGAAAAGGAGCGCAGATCCGCTGGCAGAAACACCGAGCCCTCCAATCAGAGAGTCAATGGAAACCGGAATGGCGAGTACAACAGACTCCGGAATAGACAATACATGTGAGTGATCGCTGTCTGCGCGGGTGTGGTCGAGAAAAACGGCGGCGCCGACACGCACAGGTGCCAAGATTCGGCTGGTTGTTTTGCCGATCCGCCGGGAAATGCGCTCGCCAAAAAGCTGCATCAGTCCAATGCAGACCAAAGCGCTGAAACCGATCCATCGGATGGTGTCTTGCGGAAGATCTTGAAACAGCACGCTTTTTCCGGCAGCAGATAGGATGAGAAACCCGCTGCTGACGGCTGCCATACACAGGCGGGAATACCAGGGAATCCAAATGCCAGCGGTTCCACAAGCCATAGCGGCGAACATCACGTCCGCAGTTACGGCGACAACAATCATAAAATCCAAGAAAAATCCCCCTTTTCAGCCGATTGCTTATGAGCAGTGTATGCTGCCTGCATAAACGTGGTGAAAAGAGGGATTTATTCTTTTTATTGGTTGTTAACGATTAAAATACCTGCCAGAATGCGGCGTAGTACGGAGGAAGCTCGGAGCCGCCGCCGAAATCATGAACTTCTCCGGTAATCAGATCGCGTGCGCGACCGGCTTCTGCATTGAAGTGTGCGGTAAACGGCTGGTCATCGGCATTGATAGCGACCATGACGCGCTCATCCTCAAAGGCACGCTCGAAGATAATCTGCTTGTTGGTCATCAGACGAATGGTGTAACCGCCATAACACAGAGCCTTGGAGGATTTCTTTGCCTTTGCCAGCTTGGCAATCCATTCGGTCAGTTCATTGGTCTGTGGCTGCTCAAAACACGGGCGCAGATTCGCATCGGAACCCTGCTGTTTCTGTGCTTTTTCGCCCCACTCGCTGCCGTAGTAGATGCAAGGAATGCCCGGCATACCGACCATCATGGCATAGATCAGCGGTAAATGCTTTTCGTTGGTCAAAATAGAGGCAACGCGAGTGACATCGTGATTGTCGACAAAAGACAGCAGGTGCTTGCCCTTGTACAGCGTCCACGGCTCCGGGCCGAACTGACGCTGCAGCGAATGACCGATCTCGAACATGTTCATGGAATTGAACGAGGAATACAGACCCTTGTAGCAGTCATAATTGGTGCAGGAGTGCAGCATACCGTCTGCGAGGAACGGGGAGCAATCGCTGCTCATCACTTCGCCGACCAGGAAGAAATCTGGCTTGAGAGAATCGCAGAACGAACGCAGGCGACGGATGAAATCGCGGTCTAAGGAATAGGCAACGTCCAGACGCAGACCGTCAATGTCGAATTCTTCTACCCAACCGCGGATGCAGTCAAAAATGTGTTGGATGACTTCTTCATTGCGCAGATTCAGCTTGACCAGCTCATAGTGACCTTCCCAGCCCTCGTACCAGAAGCCGTCATTGTAGTTAGAGTTTCCGTCAAAGCTGATATGGAACCAATCTTTATACGGAGAATCCCATTTCTTCTCCTGCACGTCCTTGAATGCCCAGAAGCCTCTGCCGACATGATTAAACACGCCGTCCAGAACAACACGGACACCTTCCTTGTGCAATTTGTCGCAGACCTCTGCAAAATCTGCATTGGTGCCGAGACGGCAGTCAATCTTTCGGAAGTCGCGGGTGTCGTAGCCGTGGCTGTCGGATTCAAAAACAGGGGAAAAGTACATCGCATTGCAGCCGACAGACGCAATGTGCGCCGCCCAGTCACCGACCTTGCCGATGCGATTTACGGTCTTTCCATCATTCTCCCACGGCGCGCCGCAAAAGCCCATTGGATAAATCTGATAAAAAACACTCTCATAAGCCCACATAACAGCAATTACCTCCTTGTTATGGAAAATGTATTTCCTATGACAGAAATAGTATACCATATTTGGTGAGAATGAACAACAAAAATGCACAAAATAATTCATTATTTTTTGTATATTTGTCTTGCATTTTGTGGGTTTTCATGCTAAAATAACTAACTGAAACCGGACAATCCTCTGTTCACCCGGCTGGGAAGGGCCCGGCCACCGGAAATGCGGTGCACAAGCATTGTGCAGGGAGCGATCCATCGCAGTACCGGACAGGAGGTTTTAAAAGGGATACGATTGTCTAAGATTTGGAGGATTATACGATGGACTTAGTTAAGGTTCTCGCAGAGCAGCAGATTAAGAACGATCTGCCGGAGCTCAAGGTTGGTTCTACCGTTAAGGTACACCAGAAGATCAAGGAAGGTAACCGCGAAAGAATTCAGGTTTTCGAGGGCACCATCATCGCTATCAAGCACACTGGCATCAACAAGTCTGTAACCGTTAGACGTATTTCTTACGGCGTAGGCGTTGAGAAGACTTTCCCGGTACATTCCCCGAACATTGCAAAGTTCGAGGTTGTTCGTAACGGTAAGGTTCGCCGTGCTAAGCTGTACTACCTGCGCGGCAGAGTCGGCAAGGCAGCAAAGGTTCAGGAAAAGCTGTAAGTTTCAGCCTGTATTCAGGAACCACAAAGGAGAGAACAGTTCTGTTCTCTCCTTTTTCTTTCAAAAATTCAAGGAATATAGAAGATTTGCGGGCATTTTGCCGGAAATTACTTGCCATCCAGGGCGGAATCGGTATAATATAAAGATATATGTGTATCCGATGAAAGGATGATGAGACCTGATGCGCAAAGAGAAAAAATCTTCTGAAGAAGAAACACCAAAGGGACGGTTTCACAGCGAACTGTTTGACTGGGGCGAGGCACTGATTCTGTCCTTGACCATCGTGATTCTGGTTTTTGTGTTCGGAATCCGAATTATTGGTGTAGAAGGCTCTTCGATGGTGCCGACTTTGCAGAATGGCAATCAGCTTTTGGTTTCCAATCTGTTTTATACGCCGGAAAAGGGCGATATTGTTATTTTGACCAAGAATTCGTTTATGACAAGTCCGATTGTCAAGCGCGTGATTGCAACGGAAGGCGATACTGTGGATATTGACTTTGAAACCGGTGAGGTTTCCGTCAATGGCGAGGTATTGGACGAAACATACATTGCGGAAAAAACGCAGACGCATTTTGATATGGATTTTCCGCAGACTGTGCCGAAGGGATGTATCTTCGTCATGGGAGACAATCGAAATCATTCGACAGACAGCCGCTGCGAAGCGCTGGGCATGGTGGATACCCGCTATGTCATTGGTAAAGTGTTGATGCGCATTTATCCAGTCAATGAAATCGGTACGGTATCATAAGGAGAAAAGCATATGAATATACAATGGTATCCCGGCCATATGACACGCACGCGCCGTCAGATGGCGGTCAGCCTGAAGCAGGTAGATGCGGTCTGTGAAGTGGTTGATGCACGAATTCCGCAGGTTAGCCGAAATCCGGATATGGATGAAATTGCGGGCAATAAGCCGCGCATTCTCATTTTGAACCGCACAGATCTGGCGGATCCGGAAGCGACCAAACAGTGGGCGGCGTTTTATCGCAACAAGGGCTATGCTGTTTTGACAACCGACGCGAAGAGCGGCGCGGGTGTTGCAAAGTTCTCCGCGGCGGTGCGCACGCTGCTGGCGGATAAAATCGAAAAGTGGAAAGAAAAGGGACAGACCGGCCGTTCTGTCAAAGTCATGGTTGTCGGCATTCCGAATGTAGGAAAGTCTACGTTTATCAACAAAGTACTCGGACGCAAGTCGGCAAAGGCGGCAGATAAGCCGGGCGTTACCCGCGGCCAGCAGTGGTTTCGGGTAGAAGGCGGCTTGGAGCTGCTCGATACACCGGGCATTCTGTGGCCGAAGCTGGATGATGAGCGCACAGGTATTTTGCTGGCAGTGACCGGTGCGGTCAAAGACAATATCTTGGATGTAGAGACCTTGGCCTGCAAGCTCATGGAAATTCTGTATCATCATGCGCCAAAGCTGCTGACGGACAGATATAAATTTGAATTGCCGAGTGAAGAGGAAGAAATTGATTTTCTTGGCTATGAACTGTTGATGCGCGCGGGCAGAAAACGCGGTTTCTTGATTTCCGGCGGCGAAATTGACACCGAACGCATGGCGCGCATTCTGCTCGATGAATATCGCGGCGGAAAGCTCGGACGCATTACACTGGAAACACCGGATGAATACGCGGAGGGACAGGCGAATGGCTAAGAGCAAGCAGCCGGTTCTCCTCACGATAGAAAAAGAAGCCGAAATCCGTGCCAAAGGCTTTACGGCCGTGTGTGGTGTTGATGAGGCGGGACGTGGCCCGCTGGCAGGGCCGGTTGTCGCGGCAGCGGTGATTTTGCCGGAAGGGATTGAGCTGCCCGGAGTCAATGACTCGAAAAAGCTGACCGAGAAAAAGCGTGAAGCATTGTTTGACTTTGTCAAGGAAAATGCCCTCGCTTATGGCATCGGTCAGGCGAGCGAACAGGAAATTGACAATATCAATATTTTGCAGGCGACGTTCCTTGCCATGCGCCGTGCGGTGCAAGCCTTGAACGTTCCGGCAGATTTTGCTTTGGTGGATGGCAACCGCATTCAGGGCTTAGACATTCCGGCAGAAACCGTTATCGGCGGAGACGGCAAAGTACTGTCTATTGCTGCGGCTTCCATTTTAGCAAAGGTCACACGAGATCGCTACATGCGTGAGATGGCACAAGTGTATCCGGAATACGGTTTTGAAAAGCACAAGGGATACGGCACCAAGGCGCATTATGCAGCGATTGAGCAGTATGGCATTTGTCCGCTGCACCGCAAGACATTTCTGAAGAAGATCCTCAAATAACACATGACGACAGGACAGCGCGGCGAACAGCGTGCAGCTGAGTTCTTGCAGCGGCATGGATACACCATTTTGGCGCGAAATTATCGCTGGAAGCACGGTGAAATAGATATTGTCTGTGAAGATGCGCAGTATTTGATCTTTGTAGAGGTCAAAACGCGGTCGAGTGAAGCGTGGGGCGCACCGCGAGAAGCGGTGACAGCACGTAAGCGTGAACGGCTGATTGAAACCGCGCAGTGTTGGCTGCTCCAGTATCCGACAACGAAACAGCCGCGGTTTGATGTCATAGAAGTGCTGGTCAATCAACAGCGAGGAACCTGCCGCATTCGACATGTTCCCCATGCATTTGAGGTGAATTGATTGCGATATTTTGATCTTCATTGCGATACGATATATCGCCTGACAGATTTTGAGCAGCGACTGCCTGCGGGAGAGACGCTGCTTCAAAATACCGGTCATGTGGATTTGCAGAGAGCCGGTTCTCTGGAGCAGTATGCGCAGGTCTTTGCTTTGTTTTGCGGGTATCGACCAGTTGCATCGCCAGAGGATGCGCATGAACGATTGACGCGGATGCTTCGCACAGCGAAGGATGCATTTTCTGCTTGCGGTTCGCGGTTGCGTCACTGCAAACAGGCGGCGGATTTTCTCGCGGCGCAATCTCAACGGCAAATAGCAGCGTTTTTATCCATCGAAGGCGCAGAACTGCTGCAAACAGAGTCGGATTTGCAGGCAGCACTACAGGCAGGCGTAAAGATTGTCACGCTGACATGGAATTTTGATTCTGTCTATGGCTGCGGCGCATCCACAGACGATGCGGCGGGACTCAAACCGGCGGGAAAGCATCTCGCAAAAACCTTGACGGAACACGGCGTCTATTTGGATGTTTCTCATTTGTCCGCCAAAGGATTTTGGGATTTGGCGAGCTGCATCGACGCGCCGATTTTAGCCACACATTCCAACAGCAGAAAAATCTGCAATCATCCGCGCAATTTGACGGATGAACAATTTCGAGAGATCATTCGGCGCGGCGGATTGGTGGGCATGAATTTTTATGTTCTGTTTGTCACCAACCGGAGAACGGCATCTTGTGATGATGTCGTGCGTCACATTGAACATTTTTGCGAATTGGGCGGCGCACGCAATCTGTGCATCGGTGCGGATTGGGATGGCTGTGATCGGTTTCCGGACGGCATCTCTGATATGACCGGTATTGCGCAGCTGGCAGAAGCGCTGGCAAGAAAAAATTATTCGGAACAGCAAATTGCTGGTTTCCTGTATGACAATGCATCTCGGTTCGTACAGACGAACTTTTAACGATAGCGAAAAACGCAGGAGGTTTTCAACTCATGAATTATGTAAGCACAAGAGATAAAGAGCTGAGCGTCAGCGCAGCAAAGGCGATTGCCACTGGCATTGCACCGGATGGCGGTCTGTACTGCCCGACAGAGATCCCACAGCTGACAGCAGAGGACATTGCTGCTCTGTGCAAGAAAGATTACCGCGGCAGAAGTGCGGATGTTCTCGGACGCTTTCTGACCGATTTTTCTGCGGAGGAATTGGAGCAGTTCGCTGCCCGCGCCTATGCGGATGAAAAGTTCGGCGGCCCGGATACAGCTCCGCTGGTGAAGCTGGAGGACGGCAAGTACATTCTCGAGCTGTGGCATGGTCCGACCTGCGCGTTCAAGGATATGGCACTGCAAATGCTGCCGCATCTGCTGACCGCTTCTCTGAAAAAGACAGGCGAGCAGCGCACCGCGTGCATTCTGGTTGCCACATCCGGTGATACCGGCAAGGCAGCTCTTGACGGCTTCGCTGATGTAGAAGGCACCAAAATCATGGTTTACTATCCGGTAGACGGTGTCAGCACAATTCAGAAGCTGCAGATGGTGACGCAGCGCGGCAACAATGTACAGGTTTGTGCAATTCGCGGCAATTTTGATGACGCACAGAGCGCTGTAAAGAAAATCTTTACGGATAAGGATTCGATTCGCAAGCTGGATGAGCAGGGCATGACGCTGTCTTCTGCAAACTCCATCAACTGGGGCCGTCTGGCGCCGCAGATTGCGTACTATGTTTCCGCGTACTGCGACATGCTCAACCGCGGTGACATCCAGATGGGTGATCCGATCAATGTTTGTGTACCGACCGGAAATTTTGGCAATATTTTGGCGGCATATTTTGCCAAGCAGATGGGTATCCCGATTGCCAAGCTGATTTGTGCTTCCAATGAGAACAATGTTTTGACGGATTTCTTCCAGTCTGGCGGCACATATGACAGAAACCGTCCGTTCCATACGACGATTTCTCCGTCGATGGACATCTTGATTTCCAGCAATTTGGAGCGTTTACTGTTCTTGGTTTCGGGATATAATGATGCTATGGTTGCCGATTTGATGCAGCAGCTCAAGGAAACCGGCAAGTACTCTGTTCCGGCAGATGTCTTTGCCAAAATTGGCAGCCAGTTCGAGGGCGGCTTCTGCGATGACGCGCAGACCAAGCAGACCATTGCGAAGCTGTTTGACGAGAAGAAGTATCTGGCTGACACACACACCGCCGTTGCTGTGAAGGTCTATGAGGATTATCAGGCGCGCACCGGTGATACAACGCCGACGGTCATCGCTTCGACGGCAAGCCCGTTCAAGTTCTGCCAGAGCGTTATCTCTGCACTGGGCGGTACGGTTACCAGCGACGGCACCGAACTGCTCGATCAGCTGCATACTATGACCGGCGCACCGATTCCGGCTCCGCTTGCAGCACTGGCTGGTCTCAAGCCGCGCTTTGATTTGGTCATTGACCGCGAGAATATTTTAAATACCGTAGATCTGCTGGGACAGATTTAATCCATGGCGCTGTATACGATTGCAGACCTGCATTTGTCCGCCGGTGTCCAAAAGCCAATGGACATCTTCGGCGGCAAATGGCAGGGATACATGGAAAAGATCCAAAAGAACTGGCGGGCAGTCATCCGACCGGAAGATACCGTAGTGATTGGCGGAGATATTTCTTGGGGAATCAATCTCCAACAGAGCTTGCCGGACTTTCAGATTTTATCCGATTTGCCGGGAAAAAAGATCATCGGAAAGGGCAATCATGACCTCTGGTGGTGTACGGTAAAGAAGATGAAACGATTTTTTGAAGAAAATCAGATAAAAAATATTGATTTCCTCTTTAATAATTGTTTCATTTATGATAATATTGGTATTTGTGGAACACGCGGTTGGTTTTACGAGGAAGATTTCAAGGAAAGCCACGATGAGAAGATCTTCCGGCGGGAGTTGCTCCGGCTGGAACATTCCTTTCAGGCCGCGCAAGCGCAGGGCGCAGAAGAGATTTACTGCTTCCTGCATTATCCGCCGATCTTCACGAGCTTTCGCTGTGGAGAGATTATTGACCTCATGCATCAGTATCAGGTCAAGCAGTGTATTTATGGGCATTTGCACTCAGACAGTCTGCGTTATGCCGTCACCGGCATCCATGAGGACATCAATTTTCGGCTGGTTTCCGGAGATTATATTGATTTTATGCCTGTACTGCTAAAAAAATAGAAAAAATTGTAGCCAAAAAGCCAACTATCTGATAAAATAGATTGGACATATATTTAGGAGGAGTCATTTAATATGGAACTCAAAAATACCGAAAAGCTGGAGCACAGCCAGGTTAAGCTGACTGTTGCAGTATCTGCTGAAGAATTAGATAAGGCAAAGGAAGCTGCTTACAAGAAGAACAAGAATCAGTTTCAGATTCCGGGCTTCCGTAAGGGCAAGGCAACTCGTAAGGTAATCGAGCGCCTGTACGGCAAGGATTTCTTTGTAAACGATGCAATCAACAACCTGTACCCGGAGATGTATCCGCAGGCTCTGGAAGCTGCTGGCATTGAGCCGGTTGGCCAGGGCGATGTAAAGATCGACGAGTCTCTGGAGAACTTTGACAACGGTTTTGACTTTATCTTCACTGTACCGGTTTACCCGGAAGTTTCCGTTGGTGAGTACAAGGGCATCGGGGCTGAGCGCGCTGACGATTCCGTATCTGAGGACGACGTAAATGCTGAGCTGAACCGTTTGGCTGAGCGTGACGCTAGCACCGAGACCGCTGAGCGTCCGGCACAGAACGGCGACACCGTAGTTATCGACTTCGAGGGCTTTGTTGATGACGAAGCATTTGAAGGCGGCAAGGGCGAGGACTACAGCCTGAAGCTGGGTTCCGGCACCTTTATCCCGGGCTTTGAGGATCAGCTGGTTGGCAAGTCTGCTGGCGAGTCCTGCGACGTAAACGTTACCTTCCCGGAAGAGTATCAGGCTGCTGAGCTGGCAGGCAAGCCGGCTGTATTCAAGTGCACCGTAAAGTCTGTTCAGGAGACCATCCTGCCGGAGATCGACGACGAGTTCGCAAAGGACGTTTCCGAGTTTGAGACTCTGGAAGAGCTGAAGCAGGACACCGAGAAGAAGATCGCAGAGTCCAAGAAGAATGCTGCTGACCGCAACTTCGAGGAGAAGATTCTGGACAAGGTTCTGGAGACCCTGGAAGCTGATATTCCGGAAGCAATGTTCGAGGCACAGCTGGACAACGTGATGCAGGACTACGGCTACCGCATCCAGTCTCAGGGCATCTCCCTGGAGGACTATGTAAAGCAGATGGGCATGGATATGGCATCCTTCCGCAACATCTTCCGCGATCAGGCTGAGCGTCAGGTAAAGGTTCAGCTGGCTCTGAAGAAGATCTCCGAGCTGGAGAACATCGAGCCGTCTGAGGACGAGATCGAGGCTGAGTACAAGAGACTGGCAGAGTCCTATGGTCTGGAGGAAGATCAGGTTAAGAAGTACGTTCCGGTTGATTCTGTAAAGTCTGACCTGACCACCCAGAAGACTCTCGATATGCTGAAGGAGAACGCTGTAGCAGTAGCTCCGGCAGCTGACGCAGAGTAAGAGAAATTTCAAATCCCCTCCGGCGTTACATACCCCCGAAAGGGAAGGAGGAATATTTTATGAGTTTAGTCCCTTATGTAGTAGAGCAGACCAATCGCGGTGAACGCTCTTATGACATTTTTTCTCGACTGCTCAATGACCGCATTATCATGCTTTCCGAGGATGTCAACGATACAACCGCTTCGCTCATTGTAGCACAGCTGCTGTATCTGGAAGCACAGGATCCGGATAAGGACATTCAGTTCTACATCAACTCTCCTGGCGGTTCCATCACATCCGGTATGGCAATCTATGATACCATGCAGTACATCAAGTGCGATGTATCCACGATTTGTATCGGCATGGCGGCGTCTATGGGCGCGTTCCTGCTGTCTTCCGGCACCAAGGGCAAGCGTTTTGCTCTGCCGAACAGCGAGATCATGATTCATCAGCCGCTGATTGGCGGAAATGGTCTGTCGGGTCAGGCGACTGACATCAAGATCCATACGGATCATCTGGTTCGCACCAGAAATAAGCTGAACGAAATCCTTGCAAAGAACACGGGCAAGTCCATCGAAGAAATTGCTCGTGACACCGAGCGTGATAACTTCATGTATGCGGAGCAGGCAAAGGAATACGGCCTGATTGACGAGGTTATGGTTCACAGATAAAAAGAACGCGATCACCGGAATGGCTGGAACGTGCAGTCGTTCCGGTGATTCGACATTATCATCCCTACCTCGCGGCAGGGATTGGAAAATTCGAGGTGTATTATGGCACGAAACGATGATAAGCACGAGATTCGCTGCTCGTTTTGCGGAAAGCCCCAGTCCAGTGTGCATAAGCTGATTGCAGGCCCAAACGTCTATATCTGCAATGAATGCATCGAGATCTGCCAGAGTATTCTGGATGAAGAATTCGGATATGAGGAAGATACGCCAACGGCTTCTGTTATGAAGGCTGAAACGGGTCCGGAAAAGCTTCCGACACCGCGTGAGCTGAAGGAAACGCTCGATCAGTATGTCATTGGACAGGATCGCGCGAAGATTGCGCTGAGTGTTGCAGTATATAATCACTACAAGCGTATTTTCAAAGGCTCGGATGATGGCGTAGAGCTTCAGAAGAGCAATATTCTCCTCGTCGGCCCGTCTGGCTCCGGCAAGACCTTGCTGGCACAGACCCTGGCTAAGACGCTGGAGGTTCCGTTTGCGATTGCAGATGCGACGACATTGACAGAAGCTGGCTATGTTGGCGAAGATGTAGAGAATATTCTGCTGCGTCTGATTCAGGCAGCGGATTTTGATGTAGAGCGTGCCCAGCGCGGCATCATCTATGTCGATGAAATTGATAAAATCGCACGTAAGAGTGAAAATGCCTCCATTACTCGTGATGTAAGCGGTGAGGGCGTTCAGCAGGCACTGCTGAAGATGCTCGAAGGCACAGTTGCCAATGTTCCGCCGCAGGGCGGCCGCAAGCATCCGCATCAGGAGTTTATTCAGATTGATACGACCAATATCCTGTTCATCTGCGGCGGCGCATTCAATGGTCTGGAGAAGATTGTTGAAAACCGCACCACAAAGAGCAGCATGGGATTTGGTGCGCAGATCAAGTCTAATACAGAAAAAGACATCGGTACGATTCTCCGCGATTTGGAACCGCATGATTTGATGAAATTCGGCTTGATTCCGGAGTTGATTGGCCGTCTGCCGGCGCTGGTATCGCTGGATTCTCTGGATCGAGAAGCGCTGATTCGTATCCTCAAGGAGCCGAAGAATGCGCTGGTCAAGCAGTACGAAAAGCTGTTTGATATGGACGGCGTCAAGCTGACCTTTGATGATGCAGCACTGGAGCGTGTGGCAGATATTGCGTTGGAGCGCAAGACAGGTGCCCGCGGCCTGCGCGGCGTCATGGAAGATGCCATGACGGATATTATGTTTACCATCCCGTCGGATGACAACATTGAGTCTGTGCGCATCACCAAGGATGTCATTGACAAGAAGGGCAAGCCGGAAATCACGCTGAAGTCGCAGAAAACCGCTTGACAGAAGAGGTGAAATCGCGTGAATGAATTTACTGAAAATCCGTATATCATTCGGAGCTTGTATATTCTTCCAGATGAAGAGCCGGTTGTGAAGTATCTCAACGGCACGGAAGCACAGATGGAAGAACTGGTACACGGCAAGATTGCGTCGGCAGGTATCGAGGAAGGCGTTTGTGTGATTCACAATGCGCTGAGCGAGCTGCTGAAAATGACGGAAAATCGCGTCATTGATGGAACGCAGTTTTACGGCCCGATGATTGTGGTGTCTTTCGACAATGTTGGAAATATCATTTCTCTGACAGAGGATGATGCAGAATATTTTGCGGAGCAGTTTGCCCTGCAAAAATAATGCTTTGCATGTTACAGCCTACAGACCTGCTTTTGGCATCTGTAGGCTGTTTTTGTATGCAAATTCCTCCTAAAATAGTATAATATGAAAAAATACACCAAATTGCACGGATAAATGCGGAGAAACAATGGTATATTTAGGCGTTTTCTCCATATATCAGATTTCTCTGAGACTTGAAAAGCCGGATAAAATACTATATAATTTTAAGAAGTATGAAATATTGAAGTACAGTTTGTTCATTTGGACAATAGGGAGACTGTACGCAGCGCTGGGAACTCTATCCCTGCCGCGCTGCCGGGAGGAGGTAAGATCAAATGTCCCAGATCGAAGAAGTGGTAAATGATACCAGCGTTGCGTCGGAAGTGCTGCCGGTGCTGCCACTGCGCGGATTGGTAGCCTTTCCGGAAATGCTGATTCATTTTGATGTCGGTCGTTTGATTTCCATGAAGGCGCTGGAGCAGTCCATGCGAGACAATCAGCGTCTATTTCTGACAGCACAGCGTGATATTCGCACGGATGCGCCGACGACAGATGATTTGTTTGTCGTGGGTACGGTGTGCACAGTCAAGCAGATTCTGCGCCTGCCGGGCGATAACATTCGCGTATTGGTGGAGGGCTCGTACCGTGCCGGTGTGGAAGAATTTTCTAAAGAAGATGACGGCTGCATGTTCGCCCGCGTGTTCCGTATGGATACCAACCCGGGACGAGTAGCAGAACGCCGCAAAGAAGCATTGGTACGCACCTTACAGGATCGGTTTGAAGAATATGCCGGACTCGCACAGCAGGTGACCAATGACGTTGTCATGACGGTGTTGGACGGCGGCGAACCGGGCTATCTGGCGGATTATGTCGCACAAAATGCGCCGCTGGCATTTGAGACCAAGCAGGAGCTATTGGAAGAGCTGCACGATGTGCGTCGTTTGGAGCGAGTTGTTCGTGTGCTCGGTCATGAAATTGAAATTCTTCAGATTGAGAACTCGATTCAAGATAAATTAAAAGAACAAATTGACAAAAATCAGAAGGAATATTACCTGCGCGAACAGCTCAAGATCATTCAGACAGAACTGGGCGATCAGGATCTCGGAGAAGAGGTCGAAGAGTACCGCGAAAAAATTCGAGCACTGCATTTGGATGAAGCGGCAGAGAGCAAACTGCTCAAGGAAGCGGGACGACTGGAAAAAATGCAGCCGATGTCCGCAGAGAGCGGCGTCATCCGTACATATCTGGATACATGCTTGGAGCTTCCGTGGAATACCCAAACTTCGGAGCACGTCAATTTAAAGCAGGCACGCAAGGTGCTTGACCGCGATCATTACGGCTTGGACAAGGTAAAAGATCGCATTATGGAATTTTTGGCAGTTAAGTCTCTGGCACCGCAGCTCAAGGGACAGGTTCTGTGCTTGGTTGGCCCTCCGGGCGTCGGCAAGACCTCGATTGTCCGTTCTGTTGCAGAAGCCATGAACCGTAAGTACGCGCGCATGTCGCTCGGCGGTGTGCGGGACGAAGCGGATATTCGCGGTCATCGAAAGACATATATCGGTGCAATGCCGGGACGCATTATGACTGCGCTGACGCAGGCTGGCAGCAAAAATGCTCTGATTTTGATGGATGAAATCGACAAGATGGGCGCAGATTCCCGCGGCGATCCGGCAGCAGCTCTGCTGGAAGTGCTGGATGCGGAACAGAACAATGCCTTCCGCGATCATTATATTGAGTTGCCGTTTGACTTGTCCGACGTATTGTTTATCACAACAGCAAATACACTGGATACCATTCCGCGTCCGCTGCTCGACCGTATGGAAATCATCGAGCTGTCCAGCTATACCGAACAGGAAAAAGCCGAAATTGCCATGCGGCATCTGCTGCCAAAGCAGTTGGAGCATCACGGACTGAAAAAGTCTAATTTGACGCTGAGCCGTGACACGATGATATATCTCATTGATGCATATACGAGAGAGGCTGGCGTGCGCCGCTTGGAACAGCAGATTGCAAAGGTTTGCCGCAAAGCTGCGAAAATTATTGCAGAGGATCAGCAAGAGCACCCGGACCGCAAGACACGCAAGCGTGTGACAGTCAATCGCTCCAATATGGAGAGCTTTTTGGGAACGCCGCGATACAAGCGCGATAACGTCACCAAGAAGGATGAGATTGGTGTCGTCAATGGTCTGGCTTGGACATCGGTTGGCGGTGAAATGCTGCAAGTAGAAGTCAATGCCGTGCCGGGCACAGGTAAACTGGAAATTACCGGTAATCTGGGCAAGGTTATGACGGAATCGGCAAAGGCAGCGGTAACGTATGTGCGTTCCGCGGCAGAAAAGCTGGGTATCGACCCGATGTTCTATAAAGAGAAAGATATTCACATTCATTTTCCGGAGGCGGCAATTCCGAAGGATGGCCCGTCGGCAGGTGTGACCATGACAACGGCAATCGCATCGGCGCTGTCTGATATTCCGGTGCGTCACGATGTTGCGATGACCGGCGAGGTCACTCTGCGCGGCCGTGTGATGCCAATCGGCGGACTAAAAGAAAAAACCATGGCAGCCTATCGCTCGGGAATGAAGACCGTCATTGTTCCGGCGGAAAATGAGCCGGATTTACAGGATATTGACCCGATTGTGCGTGAAAATGTGGAATTTGTCATCGCAGAAACGATGGATACCGTGCTGCAGACAGCACTTCGCCGCCCAGTCAAGGGTGAAAAAGCGGAGGTGTCCGTTGTGACAGATCCGGCACAGTCAGGGAAAACAGGTGCGAGACAAGGAGAATTATGCTGAACTTACATTTGGTAGAATTTGTGCGGTCTGCTGTCAAAACAGCAGATTTCCCAAAGGATAACCTGCCGCAGATTGCCTTTGCAGGCAAATCCAATGTCGGCAAATCCTCGACGATTAACCGCTTGCTCAATCGCAAAAACTTTGCCCGCGTCGGTAACGCGCCGGGAAAAACCATTCATATCAATTTCTTTGAAATTGATAAAAAAGTGTATTTTGTCGATCTGCCTGGTTATGGCTATGCAAAGGTCTCAAAGAAGGAGCGCGACCGTTGGGGAAAGCTCATGGACGAGTACTTTGCGAGCGATGATACGCTGACGCTGGGCTTCCAGATTGTAGATATTCGGCATAAGCCGACAGCGGACGATGTCACGATGGCAAATTGGTTCTTGCAGACCGGCGTGCCGTTTGCCATTATTGCCAACAAGTTGGATAAAATTAAAAAGAGCCAGCTGGAGAGCAGCTTACAGACCATTCGCACCACGCTGCATCTTCCAGAAGATGTGCCGGTTATTCCGTTTTCCGCAGAAAAGGGAAATGGCAAGGATGAAGTTCTTGCGCTGATTCTGGAACATATTCATGAAGAAAAATAATATATTCTTCCTGTATGGGGAGATATAGATAGAAAAGGATGATTCAGACCAATGAACGAAAAGAAACCATTTATCACCAAGGAGCAGGCAGAAGCAATTGTCAAGGAGTATCCGACTCCGCTGCATCTGTACGATGAAAAGGGTATCCGTGAGAATGCACGCAAGCTGTATGATGCATTTTCTTGGAATAAGGGATTCCGGGAGTATTTTGCGGTAAAGGCAACGCCGACACCGAAGATTTTGCAGATTCTGAAGGAAGAGGGCTGCGGCACTGACTGCTCTTCTCTGACAGAGCTGATGATGAGCGATGCCTGCGGTTTCAAGGGCAAGGAGATTATGTTCTCCTCTAACGATACACCGGCAGAGGAGTTTGTACTGGCAGACAAGCTGGGCGCTACCATCAATCTGGATGATATTACCCATATTCCGTTCCTTGAGGATGCCATTGGTCACATTCCGGAGCGCATTTGCTGCCGTTTTAATCCGGGCGGTGTGTTCCAGCTGGGCGGCTCGAAAGAAGGCTTCCAGGTTATGGATAATCCGGGCGACGCGAAGTATGGCATGACTCGCGAGCAGATCTCCGAAGCATATAAAATCCTCAAGCAGAAGGGTGCGAAGGAGTTCGGCATTCATGCATTCCTCGCTTCCAACACGATTTCCAACGAGTATTATCCGGCTCTGGCACGCATTCTGTTTAAGCTGGCTGTTGAGCTGAAGGAAGAAACCGGCGCGCATATTACCTTTATCAACCTGTCCGGCGGTGTAGGTATCCCGTATCGTCCGGAGCAGAATGTCAATGACATCAAAGTTATCGGTGAAGGCGTGCGCAAGGCATACGAGGAGATCCTCGTACCGGCTGGCATGGACGATGTGTCGCTGTATACGGAGCTGGGTCGTTATATGCTTGGCCCATATGGCTGCCTGCTGACTCGTGCCATTCATGAGAAGAACACATATAAGAATTACATCGGTGTAGATGCCTGCGCGGCAAACCTGATGCGTCCGGCAATCTATGGCGCATATCATCACATCACGGTGCTGGGCAAGGAAAATGCTCCGTGCGATCATACCTATGATGTCACCGGCTCTCTGTGTGAGAACTGTGATAAGTTTGCGGTTGACCGTCAGCTGCCGAAGATTGATATGGGCGATCTGCTCGTCATCCATGATACCGGTGCGCATGGCTTCTCCATGGGCTATAATTACAATGGTCGTCTGCGCTCCGCAGAGGTGCTGTACCGTGAAGACGGTACCACAGAGCTGATGCGCCGTGCAGAGACACCGGCTGATTACTTCGCAACGTTAGACGTTACCGGCCTGTTTAACAAGTAATATCGTCGAAAGTTTATCTCGCGCCCCAGATGATGCATACAATGTATCATCTGGGGCATTTTTTGCATGCGACGCACAATTGTTAAATCTATGTAAGATTTGTAAATGTGACGTATCATTTATGTAAAAAAATCGTGCAATTTTTAACATGGAGTGTTATAATAAATTTTGAAAGCTGCAGAAATCTGTCTGTCGAAAAAATGCGAAGAGTGGCGGCAGACTGCTTTCTAAGGCGAAACAACTCGAAATGAGGAGACTATATGGGATTTAGTAACATTCTAGCCTTGTGCGGCGGATTGGGACTGTTCCTGTTCGGCATGAAGTACATGGGTGCCGGATTGGAGCTTGCAGCCGGTCCGAAGCTGAACAACCTGCTGGAGAAACTGACACGCAACCCGGTTATGGGCTTCCTTCTGGGCGTTTTCGTCACCGCCTGCGTGCAGTCATCTTCTGCGACAACCATTATGTGTATGGGCTTCTTGAACGCCGGTATTATGGACTTGCTTCAGGCAGCCGGTGTCATTCTCGGTGCCAACGTCGGTACGACAATGACGAGTATCTTGATTGCGCTGGACATTTCGTGGCTTGCTCCGGTATGTATTTTTGTCGGTGCGTTGATGCAGATGTTCTGCAAGAAAAAGATACAGAAATATGTTGGACAAATTATTCTGGGTTTTGGTATTCTGTTCCAGGGTCTGCACACCATGAGTGATTCCATGTCCGGCCTGAAGGACATGCCGGAATTTCAGCAGTTTATCGCCAGCGCAACCAATCCGTTCCTTGGATTTGTTGTCGGCTTGATTCTGTGCGGTGTGATTCAGAGCTCTTCCGCGGCAGTTGGTGTCTTGCAGGCTCTGGCTATGCAGGGACTGATGCCGATACATTTTGCGGCGTTCCTGATTTGCGGCATCAACGTTGGTTCTTCCATCACGCCGTTCTTGTCTGCAATCGGTGCGAAGAATAACACCAAGCGTGCAGCGGTTATTTACTGTGTATATAACGTAATTGGTGCAATTATCTTTATTCCGCTCTGCATGTTAACGCCGTTTGTCAACATCTATAACCTGTTTACGACGAATACCGTCGTACAGATCTCCATGTTCCATATCACCTTCAAGCTGGTAACAGCATTGATCCTGCTGCCGTTTGTTCGTTGGCTGGTCGATATTTCGTATCGTGTCATTCCGAAAAAGGTACACGAAAATGCCTATCGCTTTGCGTATATCGACTCTAAGCAGATTGATGCGCCGAGCGCGACTGTCCGTCAGCTGTATAAGGAGTCCGAGCGCATGGGCGGCATGGTTCGTGAAAACTTGGTTCTGGCAGCGGAAGGTATGCTGAACAATGATGTCAGCCAGGCGGAAAAGATCCGTGAGACAGAGAATGTCATCAACTTCCTCAACCATGGGATTACAGACTATCTGGTGCAGTTCAGCGGACATAGTCTTCCGGCGCATGTGCCGCAGCTGGTCGGCAACATGTTCCACTTGATTGGCGATTTGGAACGCATCGGCGACCATGCCATCAATCTGCTGGAAAAGACCGAACAGTGCCTAGAAAAAAATCTGATTTACTCAGAGGAAGCTCGACAGGAATTGAAGAACATGTATGAAGCAGATCTCTTGCTGTTTGATCGTGCGTTCAGCGGATTCCTGTGCCACAACCTGACCGAGCAGGATGCACTGGAGCTGCATCATATTGAGGACAAGGTAGATAATATGAAGCGCAATTATGAGAACAATCATATTAAGCGCTTGAGCAACAAGCAGTGTGCCACAGAGCCGGGCATTATCTTTGTAGAAGCCCTGCACGATTTTGAAAAAATCGGTGACCATGCAGATGCCATGGTATTTATTGCACGGAAAAATGCACAGATTTCCGGCGGCATCCGTCCGCCGGTATTGAGCACAGATCCGGCTTAAAAAACAAGCAATCATCCGGCAGAACACGGACAAACCTGTGTTTTCTGCCGGATTTTGTTATATTCTTGCTATTTTACGATTTTTTCACACACAGAAAGAAAAATCGTGGTACACTAAGAGTAAATCATACAACAAGGGGAAGAAACATGATGAAGAAACAATTATCTGATTCGTTTTTTATTCGCAATACAAAAATTCGCAATCGCATCTGTGTGCCGCCAATGGTTGTGTACAATTGGTCGGATGGCAGCGGATATGTCGATGACAAACACGTAGCGCATTATCGTCGTTTGGCGCGCGGCGGTGCCGGACTGATTATTCAGGAAGCGACCTGTGTGACAGAGGAAGGCAAGCTGGCGCAGACACAGCTCGGCATTTGGGAAGATGGACAGATAGAAGGTCTGCGCCGGATTACCGATGCTGTTCATGCGGAAGGATGTCCGATTTTTGTACAGATTCATCATGCCGGTATCGTTGGCATTGCGCAGCACGCGCTATGTCCCAGCGCGTATGTGTTGGGAGATAAGACTGGTATAGAGATGTCTGTGGAGCAGATTCATACTATGCAGCAGGCGTTTATTTCTGCGGCGCGGCGCGCCTATCAGGCTGGCTATGATGGCGTGGAACTGCATGGATGCCATCGGTATTTGATGTGTCAATTTTTAAATGCCAGAGTGAATACGCGCACGGATACATACGGAGCGCATCCGGAACAATTTGTGCTGGAGATTCTCGACGGCATTCGCAACATTGTACCGGAGGATTTTGTGGTTGGCATTCGCTTAGGCGCGTTTGAGCCGACATTACAGGACGGCATTCGCCATGCCAAGATCTTGGAAGAGCACGGCATAGATTTTCTGGATATTTCCTATGGATTTACCGAGGAGCAGGAAGCGGAAAAGCCGGCAGATTTTCCGTATAAAGATATTATTTATGCGGCAGGAGAAATCAAGAAGCAGGTATCTATTCCTGTTTTTGCTGTCAATGGCATTCGTGTGCCGGAGGATGCGCGCGGCGCATTGGAACAGACGCAAGTTGACATGATTGATGTCGGACGCAGCTCGTTGGCGAACCCTGAGTGGGCAGCGGATGCATTGGCAGGGCGAAAAACGGACAAGTGCGTGGATTGCAGTGTATGTCAGTGGCGCATCAATCCGGATCGCTGTGCTGGACGTCTACTGCATGAAAAAAGACAGAAGTGATTGACATGAGACGCAAAAGACAAAATATTTGGGAAGACGAATGGGACGATTTGCGCAAACGCGAAGAAAAGTATATCTATAAAAATTGCGTACCGGGCACGAAGCTGTTTTCCAAGCTGCAAAAAGTCGTCCCCAAAACCCTGCAATCCAAATTGGATGCCGCCTTTATCAAGGCATTTGAAGTGGTATTTGACAAGGGAACCGGTGTCATTGAGAAAACCTATGACAAGGAAAAACGGCAGTCTGAATATGAAGTGCGGGAATATGCGGCAAAAATTCGAGAGGACAAGCAAAATGTGCGTGCTTTTCGCAAAAAAGCGAGTGGCTATGCCAGAAAAAATCTGCTGTTTTCTTCGCTGGAGGGCATTGGATTCGGTCTGATCGGACTGGGACTGCCGGATATTCCGCTGTTTGTCAGTCTGATGCTGCGCAATTTATATGAGATTTCTCTGTCATTTGGCTATGACTATGACAATATGGAGGAGCGGTACTTTCAACTGCGTGTCATTGAAACGGCACTCTACAGCGGCGAAGAAATGCGCAAACGGGATGAGGATATGAACACCCTGTGCAAAAATTTGTGCGGCAGCAAACAGCAAAAGCCGGAAGAAATGAAAAAATTGGCGTTTGATCTCACCGACCAGATTCACAGCACAGCGAAAACACTATCTGATGATATGCTGTACGCGAAATTTATTCAAGGCAAAATGCTGGTTGGTGTGATTGGCGGCGCAACGGATGTCACAGTACTCAAGCGCATCACGGATTATGCCATGCTCAAATATCGAAGGAGATACCTGCTGGATCGGGAATGGAACAGCGAATCGGAGCAGAAACAGCCAATGTAGATATGCTTTGTAATCATCTTGTTGTGTACATTGCTGGGTAAATATGATATAGTTAACAGGAAGGGAGGGAATCTTCATGATGATGACTATTTCTCCTGTGTATATCTGGATCGGCGTGCTGATCTTTTGTCTGGTGGCAGAAGCGTGTACGGTGCAGCTGATTACCATCTGGTTTGCGATTGGCTCTATCGGAGCCATGGCGGCAGCGGCGATGGGGTTTGGCGAAATCGTACAGCTCAGTGTCTGCTTGGCGGTTGCGATTGTCATGCTGCTGTTGCTGAGACCAATTGTCCGCGGCAAGCTGCTGAAAACAATTGATCGGACAAATGCAGACCGCATTCTTGACCAAACAGCGGTTGTCATTCAGACGATTGATGCCAAGCAGGAAACCGGTCAAATTCGCCTGATGGGGCAGATTTGGAGCGCCCGTGCGTCTGATCCAAGCGATTGCATTCCGGAGGGTGAGACGGTTGTTGTTACCGCCATTTCCGGTGTAAAGGCAATCGTAAAGAGAGCATGAGCAAAACGAAAAGGAGGACAAACGTATGGTAGTAATTATTTTGATTTTAATTGTGCTGGTCGTATTGATTTCCAATATCAAGATCGTTCCGCAGGCAAAAGCGTATACGATTGAGCGACTGGGCGCATATCAGGGAACCTGGCAGACAGGTCTGCACTTCAAAATTCCGCTGATTGAGCGTGTCGCGCGTCGTGTGACGCTCAAAGAACAGGTTGTGGATTTTGAGCCGCAGCCGGTTATCACCAAAGATAATGTAACGATGCAGATTGACACGGTTGTTTATTTTCAGATTACCGATCCGAAGCTGTTTACCTATGGCGTAGAAAGCCCGATGGCAGCCATTGAAAATTTGACGGCAACGACACTGCGAAATATCATTGGCGACTTGGAGCTGGATGAAACGCTGACATCTCGTGATGTCATCAATACCAAGATGCGCACGATTTTGGATGAGGCAACCGATGCGTGGGGCATCAAAGTCAACCGTGTGGAACTGAAGAACATCATTCCGCCGAAGGCCATTCAGGAGTCCATGGAGAAGCAGATGAAGGCAGAGCGCGAACGCCGCGAAGCAATCCTTGTTGCAGAAGGTCAGAAACAGTCCGCAATTCTGGTTGCGCAGGGCGAAAAGGAATCCACGGTTCTGCGTGCAGATGCAAAGCGTGAAGCACAGATCAAGGAAGCACAGGGCCAGGCAGAAGCACTGATGACCGTGCAGAAAGCTCTGGCAGATTCTCTGGTACTGCTCAATGAGGCGGCACCGAATGACAAGGTACTTCGCCTGAAGGCATTGGAGGCATTCGCTAAGGCAGCGGACGGCAAGGCAACCAAGATTATCATTCCGTCTGAAATTCAGGGCATGGCTGGTTTGGCAACTTCGCTGCAGGAAGTATGGCAGACGCCGAGTCCGGAAGCAAAAGAGTAAATCATTTGTATGAAAACAAAAAGCTGACAGGGAGTATTTCTCTGTCAGCTTTTCTATGCCTGCATGCAAAAACTTTGTGGAATGATTGAAACATCCGGCAAAAGAGTTGAAAAAAATGCGGTTTTGCATTATACTGAAATTGTCGATATATGTTGATAGAGGATACAAACAGAAGAAGGAGGAACCTTTATGTCGGAAGAACGATTTGAGTTCAGCCCGGAGGTTTTTGATCTGGATGATCGGAAAAGTGTAGAAGCTGTCATTCATTTGCTCGACTGCACTTATGAGCAAGAACATACCGGAAAAACGGCGGAAGATGTCCTGTATGACTTCTGCATGGCCTATTTAGAGGAAGCACAGAATCAGACAACCCTGTCGGACGAAAATATCAATAAACGTCTGAAGGTGATCGTGCAGTGGTATGCAGAACATGCACGCACACCAAATGGTGCGCGCATTATTCCTGAGGATGCGGCAAATGATATTTGCAACAACTGGGATGAATGGCTGAATGGTCCGGAACCGCTGCTGTCCGGTTTATTTCAGAAGTTTGAAAAGAAGAAACAGGAAAAAATGCGAAACCAGACAGGAGAATCTCCGGTTCATGCCACGGCATCTAAAATCAAACAGACCATGATTTCGTCCGATGCAGTGCGTGAGAAGGTTTCTTCGATGCATGTGTCAAAAGCAGGCTGGGCGGTTATTGGTATGCTCGTCTGTTTTATCATTGGTGCAATGGCAGGATGGAAGCTAGCCAATACTGATAAAACCATTCAGCTTACCATTGGCAAACCAGCTGTAGAGAGCAGTGTATCTGTTGATAAAGATAAGCAGACAACCAGTAAAACGACAGCAGTAATGAAGCTGGGCATGAATGTGCGCAGCAAGCCGACAACCAAAAATGCCAATAATATTTTGATGACGCTCAAAAAAGGAGATCAAATTACCATTTTGAGCAAAGCGGATGATGACGGCTGGATGAAAATCTCTTGTACAGATTCCAATGGAGAAAAGATTTCTGGCTATATGCAGTCTGTATACGATGGAGAAACCGTGTACACAAAGAAATAAACATAGGAAGCATACGGCAATTGGCTGTGTGCTTCTTTTGGTGTCGCGATGTATAAAGATCTGTGATACAGCATAGGCTGTACACAGGGGAGTGGTGTATGATGCAGACGCGCTGGAAAACAATTGGCATAATCGCTGGCGTATGCTTGGCAATAGGCGCTGTAGTGCTAAGTAGAACGATCGGAAAGACAGTGCCGGAACATATACCGGGTGACACAGAGCTGCAAGAACACACAACGATACAGACAGAACAGATGGTCACACAGACCTACGACAGTTCCTTTTTCGTCTCTCTTGTACAGGATACCTGCGGAGATGTCTTGCCGCTTACCAATCTTGCGATAGAAATACAAGAGGACGAAAAAATAGTTGTTTCGGGAATTTTATCTAAGGAACAAGCCGAAAAGCTATTAAATCAACAATCAGACAGTATTGCACAGTCGTATGCTGCCGTTTTGGAATTTTTGCCGGAAGAGTTGCCGGTATCTTGTCAGCTTCAGCTGCAAGCGAACAATGGGAAAGTGAATCTCACATTACAGAAACTGTCTGTGGCATCTATGGAACTACCAAGTGCCTGGATGCAGGAAGATCTGTTGGAACCATTAGAGCGCAATCTTCAGATGGAATTAGAAAAAACGTTTGCTTCGATTGTTTCGATTGCTTCACAAGACGGAGCACTGCATATCTCTGGAGAAAGCAAATAGCCTGCACGCAGCAGGCTATTTGCTTGAGATTGCAATTTTTCGAGCAGAATGCTATACTTTTTATTAGAATGTGGCTTGGAACATGTCGGCGGCTTCCATTGCCTCTACGAGAGAATCGCAGCGGCGATACCCGAACTGTCTGCACCAGATTTCAGTTTCTTCAAAATCAGACAACTGATCTTCATCTGCAAGATCTGGATCCCATTCGTCCTCGTCACAGACACGGGCGTATAGCTCACATTCTTCTTCGTCATAGACGAGAAATACACCCCATCCAGTCGAAGGGCAGATAAATACATCTGTCATCATTTTCATAGGTTATCATTCCTTTCGTATCAGAGCAGGAGGAAAAGTATGCGCGTTGTTACTGTCACCCAAATGAAACAAATCGAAAAAGACGCCGATGCCAATGGTGTTTCCTATTATCAAATGATGGAAAATGCCGGAACAGCGGCATATCATATCATTCGCCAGCGCGTGCCACATGCGAAAAGCATCACGGTTCTGGCTGGAAAAGGAAACAACGGAGGAGATGGATTTGTCATAGCGCGTCTGGCCGCGCAGGACGGATTATCTGTCACGGTAATTCTGGCAGAAGGAGAGCCGGTTACACAGGACGCAAAGACCAATTATGCGCTGATGCGTCAATTTCCCATTGCCATGCAAACCATTGACGATGTGCACGAAATAACAGCCGATGTTGTCGTTGATGCACTATACGGCACAGGCTTTCATGGGCAGCTGCGTCCATCCGGACGAAAGGCCTGCGATCTCATGCAGAACTCCGGTGCGTATCTTGTCGCGTTAGACCTGCCGAGCGGATTACAGGCGGACACCGGTATCGCGGCGGACGGGGCAGTTCGGGCAACCTGTACCATCGCCTTTGATTCCTATAAACAGGTACATATAGCGGAAGCAGCAAAGGCTTTTTGTGGGACAGTCATTTTGGCAGACATCGGCGTGCCGGATTTTTGCCACCCGTAAAGAGAACGAAAGACATCCAGCTCGAAGATGAGCTGGATGTTTTCTTGTATCGGTTTACTGGGCAGCTTTTTTGTAGATCTGATAAATCGCTTGCTTGTCCAAAACCATAAATTGTCCAATGGTTCGCGTGTCCATATACGTACACTTGTAGGCAAGCTCTCGCAGATCGTCTTCTGATGGTGTGATGCCCATCTCGGAAATGCGCGTCGGCATACCGATAGAATGGAAGAAGGCTTCCATGGCATCGATGCCGCGATTGGCAGTCTCTGTGTCATCTGCACCGGCTTCTACACCCAGCACATGCATGGCAAACTTGGCGAATCGCGCCGGATTGGCAGGCATTACAGTGCGTGCCTAGCTGCTCCACACGGCGCACAGACCGGCACCGTGTGCGATGTCGTACTTGCCGCCCAATTCATGCTCCAGCTGATGGCAAGCCCAATCGCCGCCGTCTGTGCCGCATCCGGTCAAACCGTTGTGCGACAAGCTGCTTGCCCACATCAGACCGGCACGTGCGTCATAGTCCTGCGGATTTTTCAGCGTAGCCTGCACATCGCGCATCACGGAACGAAGCAAACCTTCTGCCAACTCATCGGTTAAGCCCATGGGATCGCTTTCTGCGGTAAAATATCGTTCCATCGTGTGCATCATGATGTCTGAAGCACCGCTGGCAGTCTGATATGCCGGAAGCGTATACGTAATCGTCGGGTCCATAACGGCGAAGCGGCAGCGACAGCATTCATTGTTTAAACCGCGCTTGAGCCAGCCCTCTTCGTTGGTAATAACAGAAGAATTGCTCATTTCACTGCCTGCTGCGGCAATGGTTAAGACAGCACCAATCGGCGTGCAGGCGGTCGGTGCAACTTTCTTGAGATAGTAATCCCAAACATCTCCCGGATTGGCAAGGCCATAGCCGATTGCCTTGGAGGAATCAATGACAGAACCACCGCCGACAGCGAGAATGAAATCAACGCCTTCCTTGCGGCACAGAGCAATGCCTTCCCGAACCAAGCTCAGGCGAGGATTTGGCACAACACCGCCCAACATCACGTAAGCGACACCGGCTTTGTCTAAGGACTGAGCGACACGATCCAGCAGACCGCTGCGCTTGGCACTGCCGCCGCCGTAATGAATCAAGACCTTCTTGCAGCCCTGCTCTGCGACAAGCGCACCTACTTTTTCAACAGAATCCTTGCCGAAGACCACGCGAGTCGGCGTATTGTATTCAAAACTGCGCATAAAACATTCCTCCTATGTTGTTTTTTCCTCTGTGTATTGTGGATACTGTTATCATAGCATATTTGCGAAAAAAAGACAATTGACAGACCTTGTGTTTTCCGTTACGATAAATCGAGATAGATTCATCGTGAAAGGAGAGGTATGGATATGAGTTGTGCAAAAAGCTGCGGAAAAGATTGCGGCAAAAATCACTGCGGCGCCTGCTGCGGCGGAGCGTGTCATTCCTTGACCTTGGTTCCGGCAGAGTATGCCTTATTGCAGGTCTTGGCGGTAACACCGTTTCTTCCGGTAGCTGCCAGCTGGAACTTAAAAACACCGATTTATTTGGAAGATTCCCAATTTTCACAGGAAGAATATAGCTGGGCAATACAGGCTTTGGCATTAAAGGGCTTGATCCGTGTCGATTATGACATTCCATTGGGACAATTTGATTACGCCGCCTATCGTTCCTACCCCATGCATGGCAGTATGGCGTTGACAGCTGCCGGACAGGATATTGTTGACCAACTGGCCATTCAAGATATTGCTGCCGAGTAAGAATGCTATATCAACTATTGACAAATACAGCCGAATAGACTAAAATGTGGATAAAAATAGTATAGTTTTATCGCGCGTCAGATTTTTATCTGTTAGAAATTGAGGAGAACATGTCAATAGAAGTCATTCAGGGAATTTTGATTCCGTTTGCGGGAACATCGCTGGGCGCGGCGTGTGTGTTTTTTATGCGCCGCACGCTGCGTCCGATGGTACAGCGCGCATTGACCGGATTTGCCGCAGGCGTGATGGTAGCTGCCTCTATTTGGAGCTTGCTGATTCCTGCAATGGAACAGGCAGATACCATGGGCAAGCTGGCATTTTTGCCGGCAGTTATCGGTTTTTGGATCGGTGTATTGTTTTTGCTTGTTCTTGACCGTGTGATTCCGCATCTGCATATGGGAAGCAGTGAGGCGGAGGGACCGTCTGTCAGCCTACAGCGCACGACAATGCTGGTTCTGGCAGTGGTTCTGCACAACATTCCGGAGGGCATGGCTGTCGGCGTGGTATATGCCGGTTGGCTGGCGGGAAATTCCGGATTGACTTGGATGGGTGCGATGGCGCTTTCCATCGGCATTGCGATTCAAAATTTTCCGGAAGGCGCGATTATTTCTCTGCCGCTGCGTGCGGAGGGCATGAGAAAGGGAAAGGCGTTTGTTTGCGGCGTGTTATCTGGTGCAGTAGAGCCAATCGGTGCTTGGGTTACCATTTTGGCAGCGGCACATATTCTCCCGTGGCTGCCGTATTTGTTGAGCTTTGCGGCGGGTGCGATGATGTATGTCGTCGTAGAAGAGCTGATTCCGGAAATGTCGGAGGGACAGCATTCCAATGTAGGCACGTTGCTGTTTGCTGTGGGCTTTACGCTGATGATGACGCTGGATGTTGCGCTGGGATAATAGGAGGAAACAGATGCAGACATATAGCAGAACAACCGAGCAGATGATGGCGGATACCAGAGAAAAACTGATTCTGGATTTGAGAAAGGATCGGGAATTTCATCTGGGTACCATTCCGGGAGCGGTGCATATCTATTGGGAAGAACTCAATGACCGTATGTCGGAGCTGCCCAAAGATAAGCCGATTTACATGATGTGCTATACGGGAGAGACCAGTGATGAATTTGCCGCATGGATGCAGGAGCATGGCTGGGAAGCGTACAGCATAGAAGATGGCTATCGGGGATTTTACCGCTGGCAGATCATGCAGGAATAATCGGCTTATTATCCGCGATTTTATAAATCGACACAAAATTTTAATACAAATTTTCCCTCGAATACGATATACTTAGACTTGCAAAGAAAAGAAAAATGCTTTACAATAGGAAAGCATTTGTAACCATGCAAAGAAGTATGTGTAAGGATGAGAAGAAATCAAATGAAACTGTTAAGCTTTGCTGTTCCGTGTTATAACTCGGAAGCGTATATGGAAAAGTGTATTGAGTCTTTGCTGCCGGGCGGAAAGGATGTAGAGATCTTGATCGTCGATGACGGCTCCTCTGATCGAACGGCAGAAATTGCAGATGCCTATGCTGCACAGTATCCGGATATTATCCAAGCAATTCACCAGCCGAACGGCGGACATGGTGCGGCAGTCAACACAGGACTAAAGCATGCCTCCGGCGTGTATTTCAAGGTCGTGGACAGCGATGACTGGCTGGATCGTGACAGTTATCTGCGTGTGCTCAAGCGTCTCCGGACACTCATTAAGCTGAATACACTGCCGGATATGTTCCTTGCCAATTATGTATATGAGAAGGAAGGCAGCAAGCATAAGGCAGTCATGCGCCAGAAGGGCTTTCCGAAAGAAAAGATGTTCAGCTGGGACGATGTGGGACATCTGTTCAAGGGACATTATATTCTGATGCATTCGGTTATTTACCGCACACAGATGCTGCACGACTGCGGTTTGCAGCTGCCGGAGCATACCTTCTACGTCGACAATATTTACGTGTACAAGCCGTTGCCGTATGTCAAGAACATGTATTACATGGATGTAGATCTGTATCGGTACTATATCGGACGAGAGGATCAGTCGGTCAACGAACAGACCATGATTCGCCGCATTGACCAGCAGATTCGCGTCAATAAAATTATGTTCGCCGATGTCAATCTGTTGGCAGTCAAGGACAGAAAGTGCCGCAGATACATGTTCAATTATTTAGAGATTGTCACGACAATCACGGTGACGCTGGCAATTTTGTCCGGTACAAAGGAAAATCTCCACAAGCGAGATGAACTGTGGGAGTACATGAAGCAGACGGACAGACAGCTGTATAACAAGCTGCATCACAGCGTCATCAGCAGATATATGAATCTGCCGGGCAGACCGGGACGATTCTTAGGGAAGGTAGCCTATCGGATTTCTCGAAAAATATACGGATTTAACTAAATAAGCAAATAAAAAGTGTCTCTGACAGCGTTCAGGGACACTTTTGACATTTATTCCCAAGAAATGTACGAGATTTCCTTCTAACAGAAGAGAAGTTGACAAGCTGTTTTACTATGCATTATAATAAAATCTGTATAAAAATTCAAAAGATTGGTGGAAGACAAATACATGAGTAATTTGAAAATTGGTCTGCCCCGCGCGATGCTGTATCATCGGTATTCTATGCTATGGACGGTGTTTTTTCAGCAGCTGGGCGCAGAAATTGTGACCAGTCGCCCGACAGATAAAGAGATTTTGGATCAAGGCACTGCACTGTGTGTCGATGAAGCCTGTCTATCCGAAAAGATTTATCTGGGACATGTGAAAGCACTGGTCGGCAAGTGCGATTATATTCTTGTGCCGCGCGTCAGCAATTTCGGACACAAGCACATGATGTGCGTGCGGTTTGAAGCGATGCCGGATATTGTCAAAAATGTATTCCGTGATGTGCCGCAGAAATTCCTGACATATAATCTGGATGTTCTGCAAAAACAGGATGAAAAATCTGCTTTTTACGGCATGGGAAATCAGCTCGGTTTTGACAAAAAGACAATCAAAAAAGCCTATGCGACAGCAAAGGCCGTTGAGCAGAGAACATGGAAAAAACTGCTGACGGAGCAGGAAGCTCTATATAAATCTCCGAATACCAAGATTCTTGTTGCGGGTCACAGCTATGTCATTGAAGATCCATTCTTGGGAAAACCGGTTATGGATGTTTTGCGCAAGCTGGATGTCACACCAATTCGCGCAGATATTACGGAACGCGAAGCGGCGTCCAAACGAAGCACAACGCTTTCACCGACCATCAAATGGGAGATGAGTCGGGAAATCGTTGGCAGCTTAATGGCAAATAAAAAGAAGGTGGATGGCATCATTTTACTCAGTGCCTTCCCGTGCGGACCAGATTCTATGATTAACGAGATGATTCAGCGCCGCATGAAGGGCGTTCCGATTTTGAATTTGACGCTGGATGCACAGAGCGGTACCGCTGGTGTAGAGACGCGTTTGGAGAGCTTTGTAGACATCATTCACTTTAAGGAGGGAACACTATGACACCAGTAGAAATTCCATCCAACCAGAAAAAAATTATGTTCCCGCGCATTGCCCATTACAGCGGCGTTATCCGCTATTTTATTGAAGTCTGCATGGGACAAAAATACATTATGCCGCCGAAAATGACGCGGCATACGCTGGAAATCGGCGCGCGATACAGTCCGGACACGGTCTGTACCCCGTTCAAAAGCACGTTGGGATGTATGATTGAAGCGCTGGATTTGGGCGCAGATACCCTGATGATGTCGCACGGTTTGTGCCGTCTGGGCTATTATGGCGAGTTGCAGGAGCAGATTCTTCGCGATCTTGGCTATGAATTTGACTTTATCAATTTGTCTGAGTACAGCACGGGCAAGAAAAAAGACATGCTCAAAGTGCTCAAGCGCATTAACCCGAAGGTAAAGTATACGCGCATTATCCCCGGTGCCATGGACGCCCTCAAGCTGCTGGAATATGTGGATGAAGTGACGGATGAATATTATCAGAACTGTGGATTTGACCCGTCCGGTGCCTATAAAAAAGCATACAAGCAGTTTTTGGAGGAGACAGAACACGTAGAATCTCGACAGGATATTGATCGAATTTATCGAGAGGTAAAAAAAGTATTCAGTGATACTCCTTTGGAAAAACCGGCAGAACCGCTGCGCGTTGGCATTGTCGGTGAGTTCTTCACCGTTATGGATCCGTTCTCTAATTTGGATTTGGAACAGACCATGGCGGATATGGGCGTAGAAGTGCATCGCTGGATGAATGTATCCAATCGTATGGTACATTATCCGGGCGAGAAAAATATGAATGCGAAGATCAAGGACTTGTGTACCTATGAAATGGGTCCGACCTCTACGGCAAATATCTGGGCGGCAAGAGAATATGCCCGCCGCGGATTTGATGGCATCATCCATGTCAAATCAGCCGGATGCACGCCGGAGATTGATGTCATGCCGGTCTTGCAGACCATCGGTGCAGAGGAAAAGATTCCGGTTTTGTATCTGACCTATGACGTACAGACCGGCGAAGCAGGTCTTATGACAAGACTGGAAGCATTTTATGATATGATTGCAATGAGAAAGGATGTATTTTAACGGATGGAACGTCAACATGCATATCTTGGAATCGACGTCGGTTCTATTTCCACCAAAGGCGTAATTATAGACAAACAGAACAATATCCTGGCCAGTGAGTATATTTGGACGCAGGGTGATCCGATTGGTGCGGTCAAGAAACTGGTTGCTCTGCTGGAAAAGCAGTTCGACAAAGAACAGTACAAGGTCGTGGCAACCGGCACAACGGGCAGTGCGCGCAAGCTGGTCGGTGTTATCGTCGGCGCAACGATGGTAAAGAATGAAATTACCGCACACGCTGTCGGAACGACGACTTTTTATCCAGAGGTACGCACGATTCTGGAGATCGGCGGTCAGGACTCGAAGATTATCTTAGTAGAAAACGGTGTGGCCGTTGACTATGCGATGAATACGCTGTGTGCTGCCGGTACAGGTGCCTTCCTGTCCAGCCAGGCAAAGCGTTTGGGCATCGAGGTAGAGGACATCGGTGATTATGCACTGAAGTCCAAGCATCCGACACAGATTGCTGCTCGCTGCACGGTATTCGCAGAAAGTGATCTGGTACATAAAATTCAGATGGGTCATCCACGCGAAGATATTATCGCAGGTGTTTGCAATGCGGTTGCTGCAAACTATATGAACAACGTCGGCAAGGGCAAGAAGATTGCCAGTCCGGTTGTCTTTCAGGGCGGCGTTTCTAAGAACAAGGGCGTTGTCGCTGCATTTGAGAAGCTGCTCGGCTGCGAGGTTATCGTAGATCCGAATGGCCATCTGATGGGCGCACTGGGTGCGGCGATTCTGGCACGCAGAAGCAGCAAGCGTCAGGAGTTCGACTTTGCGATGGAAGACATGGAATTCTATACCAGAGAGGCGAGCTGCGGTCGCTGTCCGAATAACTGCGAGATTATTTGTGTCTTCCGCGACGGCAAACTGATTGATAGCTGGGGCAACCGCTGTGAGCGAGGCGAAGTAAAGCGATAAAATCGGAGGTGTACGATGATACATACCATTCTGTTTGATATTGGGACGGTACTGGTGGATTTCCGGTGGCAGGAGTATCTGTGCCGCATGATAGACGATCCAGACGAGCGCAAAGTCATTGACGATGTAATGTTCAATAGTGGACTATGGGACGAAGTAGACCGCGGTGTGTGGACGGAGCAACAGGTGCTGGATGCATTTTTTGCCCGTGTTCCGCAGTATCGAGAAGATATTCAGCGCGTGTATGACAATATCGGCACGAGCTTAATCAAAAACGCGTATGCAGACGCATGGATTGACGAGATGAAGGCGCGAGGACTTCGCGTGCTGTTTCTGTCCAATTATGCACGATATATCATCGCAAAAGTACCGGAGATCTTTACATTCTTAGAAAAGATGAACGGCGGTGTCTTTTCCTGTGATGTGCATCTGCTCAAACCGGATCCGGCGATTTATCAGACCTGCTTGGAGCAGTATCAATTGACAGCAGAGCATTGTCTGTTTATTGACGACAGAAAGGACAATTGCGAAGCGGCACAGAAGTTTGGCATTCACACAGTACATTTTCAGACATATGAACAGGCGCACGCAGACGCTTCGCGTCTGCTCGAACAAGCATAACAAAAAGGCAGAGGATGGAATGCGAATGCACCATACTCTGCCTGATTTTTTTGTTGAAGGGAATGTTAGCCCTCTCCATTGGCCTTGCCGGAAATGATCCACGGCGCAGGCTGGGTCTCAAAGTTGTGCTTGTGATTGAGATGAGAAACGGCAATCTGAATGATTTCTACATCAATGATGCCCATCTTCTTGCACAGATCGGACATGCTGGCAGCAACGCCAAAATCCAAGGTATAGATGACAAATTCCATATTTGGATTGAGCTTGAGCAGACATGCCATTTCCTGCTCCATGCTGGCGGATGCAACGAGCATGGTCACATCAGGAATCGGAAGATTCTTCAAGGTTTCTTCATCGACATGATCGACGATAGCGACATTGTTCAGGCCGAACTGGTTGACGTTGTCCTCCAGCGTCTTTCTGTCATGCTTGTTGTACTCAACTGCGATGACGGTGCCTTCTGCTGCGAGATTGGCAGCTTCTACAGCGATGGACTCGCCGGAAATGACACAGATATTCTTCTGCACATCAATCTGCATCTTACTCAAGAGGACAGCGCGGATTTCTGCACCGACGTACCGGACAGAGCCGTAAGCAAAGGACTGATTGCTCATGCCGAAGCGGAAGGTGCTGCGGGCATTCGGATTGAGAATCAGCATACCGGCAGAGGCATTGATGCCGCGATCCATCATATCATAGACCTTGTTCTGCTTGATCGGGCCGGATGGTTCGCTGCCTTCGTTATAGACAACCGTACATTCGCCCAGACCTGCATTAAACATGCGATAGAAGATGTCTGGATGGCCAGCCTCGGTAAATACGAGGGTAGAACGGTGTGACTCTACAGTCGGAATCAGATTCTTATTCTTTCGGGTAATATCCAGAATCTTGACGCGCTCTAAATCGACATCCGCCTGATCGGAAAAATACTGAAGCCATGCCAGAATGTGGGCATTGGTAAAAAGATTGTTTTCCATGATAAAAACAACTCCTTTGCGCTTGGTTTCCTATATCATATCATACTTTTGTTATAAATGCACGAGGAATTCACAAAAAACATATATTTTTTGTGTGAAGTTGGAAAAACACTTGAATATTTGCGAAAAGATGCGGCGACAGCGCAGTAATTCTGGAAAACCGGAGCGATCTGTGGTAAACTAATTCTAAATATCACAAGAGGTATGCAAAGAGGAGACAACATAGATCGTATGAGGAAAAGACAACGACTGCTTTGGCCGATTCACGCAATGATTTTGAGCTTGATTATTATTTGCGTGATTTCCATGGGCAGATATATTCATGATTATTACCATGCAACGGCGGAAGCACAAGCGGTTTTAGAGCATTCGGACGTAACCGTGGAGCAAATCAATAGTCGAACCATTACATTTGTACCGGAGCAGCCGAAGGCAGCACTGATTTTTTATCCAGGCGGAAAGGTCGAGGATACGGCATACGCACCACTCATGCAGGAGTTAGCCGAGCAGGGATTTCTCTGTTTGCTGGAAAAAATGCCGCTGAATCTCGCGGTATTAGACATCACGGCTGCGGATGGCTTACAAGAGAAATTTCCGGAAATTGAGAAGTGGTACATCGGCGGCCATTCTTTGGGCGGCGCAATGGCGGCGATTTATGCGTCCAGACATGCCGATGCGTTGGACGGATTGATATTGCTCGGCGGATATTCAACGACGGATTTGCGGCGGACAAAACTGAAAGCGCTGTGTATTTATGGCAGCAATGACCGTGTGATGAACCGTGAAAAATATCAAAATTACAAATCCAATTTGCCGCCGCAATATGTCGAAACCGTCATTAGCGGCGGAAATCATGCATATTTTGGCAGTTACGGGGAGCAAAAGGGAGATGGCGCGGCGAGCATCACCAATGATGAGCAGATGACCGTAACTGCGAGCATTTGCCGCAGTGTCTTTTTAGAGGGCGATGATTGACGCGGTGAGAGGCTTTGCTGCTATAGAACTGTATTTTGATAAAATATTAAAGCAAAATCGCAATTACATATTGACTTTATCATGCTAAAAGAATAAAATATAACATGTACTTGGCATCACCGCTTGTGTGTTTTGCCTATCATGAACTTTTAGGAGAAAGAAATATGAAACTGAAAAGAATTGCAGCCATGATGATGGCTGGCGTGATGTGCATTGGTTTACTGGCAGGATGCGGCTCGTCTCAGCAGACAGCATCTACGGATCCAAAGGATCGCACGCAGCTGACGGTTGGCTTTGACGCAGAGTTCCCGCCATATGGCTATAAGAACGGCGATGACTACGAAGGCTTCGATTTGGATCTGGCACAGGCCGTTTGCGATTACTACGGCTGGAAGCTGGTGAAGCAGCCGATCGACTGGGATTCCAAGGATATGGAACTGAATGGCGGTTCGATTGACTGCATTTGGAACGGCTTTACGATGAACGGCCGTGAGGATGATTACACTTGGTCCAAGCCGTATATCGACAATTCTCAGGTAGTCGTTGTCAAGAAGGATTCCAACATTACCAGCATTGACAATCTGTCTGGTGTCATTCTGGATGTACAGGCAGATTCCTCCGCACTGGCAGCTCTGCAGGGCGACGATGCGACCGACATCGGCAAGAAGATTACCTCTACTGTTGGCAAGCTGGTGCAGGTATCCAACTATAACACCGCATTTATGGATTTGGAATCCGGCGCTGCCAATGCTATCGCAATGGATGTCGGCGTTGCAAATTATGAGATCGCAAACCGCGGCGCAGACAAATATACCATTCTGGATCAGGAGATTTCTTCTGAGCAGTACGCAGTTGGCTTTAAGAAGGGCAATGATACCCTGCGTGATCAGGTACAGACGGCATTGGATGCACTGGAAAAGGACGGCACTCTGGAAAAGATTGTCAAGGAATGGTCTGAAAAAGACAATGGTGCATACAATTTCCTGTCTGAAACTTGGTGCATGAACAAGCAGTAACACTCGCTTGGTTTTGTTAACAGAGCGGCGGAGAATTGATTTCCGCCGCTTTTTATTTCAATCATAAGAAAGAGGGCACATCATGCAATACTTCATTTCTGTTGTACAGGAAATTGGCGCAGGTATTTCATCTTCCTTGCTGCTGTTTGTCCTGACACTCATTTTTTCTATGCCGCTCGGCTTGCTGGTATGTTTTGGACGCATGTCTAAAATCAAGCCGGTGTCGATGGTGTTTAACTTTATTATTTCGGTTCTGCGCGGTACGCCGCTGATGCTGCAGTTGGTTGTTGTATTTTTTGGTCCGTATTATGTGTTTGGCATGAATGTCTCCAACACATGGCGGTTCTGGGCTGCCATTGTCGGTTTTTCCATCAACTATGCAGCCTACTTCGCAGAGATTTATCGATCCGGCATTCAGTCCATTCCAAAGGGACAGTATGAAGCCGCAGAAGTTTTGGGCTATACCAAAACACAGACCTTCTGCAAGATTATTTTCCCGCAGATGGTAAAGCGTGTGCTTCCGCCGGTTACCAATGAAATTATCACTTTGACAAAGGACACCTCGCTGGCGTTTGTTCTGGCATATGCAGAGATGTTTACGCTGGCAAAGCAGGTCGCAGCGTCCGATGCCTCTATCGCACCGCTGTTCGTTGCCGGTCTGTTCTATTACGTATTCAACTATGTCGTTGCATTTGTTATGGAACGGTTGGAACGCAAGCTCGCGTATTACCAGTAAAGGAGGAAACGATACGATGAAACTGCTGGAAATCAACCACTTGAAAAAATATTTCGGAGAACTGGAAGTTTTAAAGGATATTTCGATGAGTGTAGAAGAAGGCGAAGTTGTCTCCATTATCGGTCCGTCCGGTTCTGGTAAATCGACACTGCTTCGCTGTGCGACAATGCTGGAGACCATGAATGGCGGCGATTTGCTGTATGGCGGCACCGCGGCGGTAAAGGACGGTACATATGCCGGCAAAGAACAGCTCGCAAAGATTAAGGAATTTTATGGCTTAGTATTCCAGAATTTTAACCTGTTTCCGCATTATTCTGTTATGAAAAATCTGATTGATGCGCCGGTTCATGTACAAAAGCGCAATAAAGATGAGGTTATTGAGGAAGCAAAAAAATTGCTGGAAGATGTCGGTTTGGCAGACAAGGCGGATGCCTATCCATGCCAGCTTTCCGGCGGCCAGCAGCAGCGCGTTGCCATTGCGCGTGCACTGGCTATGCATCCGCAAATGCTGTTCTTTGATGAACCGACCTCCGCACTGGATCCGGAGCTGACGACGGAAGTTTTGAAGATTCTGCGCCAGCTGGCAGAAAAGAAAATGACGATGGTTATTGTAACGCATGAGATTGACTTTGCCCGTGCGGTATCCGATCGCGTTATCTTTATGGTGGATGGATACATCGTAGAAGAGGGTGCACCGGCAGATGTCATTGACAATCCGCAGAATCCGCGCACGCAGGCCTTTCTGCGAAAGGTACAGAGATAAAAATTGGATAAAAAAAGAAGAGACTTTTGTCTCTTCTTTTTTTGTTAAGCTAAAAATGCCTGCACTTCTGCGAGTTTTGCTTCACCGGCTTTTCTGCCGAGATCGTAGACGCGCTGAAGTTCCGCCGGATCATGCTCTACCTGCTTGATATTGAGCGGAGCCTCCGGACGAATGACACAGACATCGCCCTGCTGTTCGAGCAGACGAACATAGGCGGTAGTCTGATTGTACATATCGTGCCGTACTTTCAAAGCGCGAATCACTTCCGGATATTTGCGCAGTGCGATCCGAAGCAGAGGAAGTATCTTGTTTTTGTGCTTGATGTAATCCAAAGGCTGGGTCAAAACGATGACGTTCTTCTTATAGCCCAGTTCCTGAAATTTACGAATCGGAATCGAATCGGCAATACCGCCGTCTAACAGCTGGTAGCCATCGACTTCTACGACACGGGATACCATTGGCATGGAAGCGGATGCACGCATCCAAGTAATATCCGTTCCATCTCCGGTCGGGCAATTGTGATAGACCGGCTTGCCGGTTTTCAAGTCTGTGCAGACCACGTAAAACTCCATCGGATTTTTTTGATATGTGTCTGTGTCGAACAGATCTAATTTGTTTGGAAGTTCACGGTAACAGAATTCTGCTCCATACAAATCGCCGGTTTTCAGCAGAGAACGGAAGCTGGCGTATCGCGGATCATTGCAGAATTTGATGTTGTAGCGCAGCACGCGGCCAATCTGTTGAGACTTGTAATTACAGCCAAATACGGCACCGGCTGAGACGCCGATCGCGCCGTCAAATGTCACGTGATTCTCCATCAAAACATCCATGACACCGGCGGTAAACAGTCCGCGCATCGCGCCGCCTTCTAAAACCAATCCTTTTTTTGTCATATGAAATACCTGTGCTTTCTGAGATTTTTCAATGCATTTATTATACACCTTTTTGTTGACAAAGCAAATATCTCATATTATCATAGATAAAACAAGAAACGAGGTGTTCAAAAATGAGTCTTACAAAACCGGGAGAAAAAATTGTCATTGTCACGTGTATGGATATGCGGCTCGATCCGAAAAATTTTCCAGGATTGGAGCAGAGCAAGGCATATGTCATCAGAAATGCCGGCGGCAGAGCCAATGAGGAAACCATTCGTTCGCTTGTTGTGGCGCATAAGTTCCAAGGTGCGCAGGCGGTTTTCGTCATTCAGCACACGGACTGCGGCATGATGAATTTTACTAATGAGATTCTCTGCGATTTGTTAGAGGAGAGCTTACAGACCGCAAAGCGCGGAGAGCATGGCTGGTACAATCCGATCAAAGAGGGCGGCAGCCGCGCAGGTCAGTATATCAACTTCCAGCCGATTAAAAATCTGGAGCAGAGCGTGATAGATGATGTGACCTATATTCGCAATCATCCGTTGATTTCCAAGCGACTGCCAATTTACGGATATATTTACGATGTAAAAACCGGTGAACTGCATCCGGTAGAGCAAGCAAAGATGGATTGAATAAAAAATACTTGACAAGTAAACGGCCGTTCACTAAAATAAAGGTGAACGGTCGTTTACTCTTTTTATATAGAGGAGAAAGCTATGCATACAAAAGAAAAAATTTTACGGACAGCCCTGCACCTGTTCGCGCAGGACGGATATGAGGCGGTTTCCGTCAGTCAGATTGCCAGTGCGCTGGGCATGACAAAAAGTGCGCTGTATAAGCATTACAAAAACAAACAGGATATTTTTGACCAGATTGTTGTTGAGATGGAGCGGCAAGACGCTGAACGAGCCAATGGATTTGATTTGCCGGAGGATACACGACAAGAGAATGCAGAAGCATACCGCGCGGCATCTCTGCAACAGCTGCTGGCATTCAGCAAGGCGCAGATGCGCTATTGGACGTGTGATGCGTTTGCATCGGAATTCCGAAGGATGCTGACCTTGGAGCAGTATCGCAATGAACAGATGCAGCAGCTGTATCAACAGTATTTGGGCGATGGGCCATTGGGATATGTGACAGATTTGCTTCTCGGCTTGTCTGTTACACATCCGGCGCAGCGGGCAGTGGAGCTGTACGCGCCGATGTTTTTGCTGTATAGCGTATATGATGGTGCGCAAGACAAAGAGGCTGTTTTGCGCCTAGCAGATGAGAGTTTGGACATGGTCTATGGAACACTCATGCACGAGAGAGGAGAAACACAATGAAGTATATTCGCAGCCGAGCATATGATACACCAGAACTGCAGAAAAAAATAATGGGACCCAATCCGGTCAAGCTGGAGGAAGAACTGCTGAGGGATCATTTGATTCCCGAACAAGCTGTGGTTTGTGATCTCGGCAGTGGACAGGGATTGACGTCTGTCTTTTTGGCAAAGGAGTACGGATTTACGGTATATGCCGCAGATTTGTGGAGTGAACCGGCGGATAATCGCCAATTTTTTCGGGAGATGGGATTATCGGACGAACAAATTATTCCGGTAAAAGCAGACGCCACGCATCTGCCATTTGAACCGGAATCCTTTGACGCAGTAATCAGCACGGATTCATACAATTATTTTGGACGTGATCCGAACTATCTGGATGATAAACTGCTGCCGTTTGTCAAACACGGAGGATATGTATACGTGGCGATTCCGGGCATGAAAATCGACTGCCATGATTGTTTGCCGCCGGAATTGCTGCTGTCATGGACACCGGAACAGCTAGATTATCTGCACGATGTGATCTATTGGAAATCTATTGTCAGCCAGAGCCGAGACGCACGACTCATAGAGATTCGAGAGATGGAATCCAACGAGGAAGTATGGGCAGATTGGCTCAAGCAGGAAAATGAATACGCCGTCGGCGATCGAAAGTCGATGGAAGCCGGCGGCGGAAAGTATTTAAACTTTATTCAAATTGTTCTGCAAAAGAAATGATTCAAATCAATCCGCAGCTTTTCAGGATGAAGATCCAGAAAAACAGCGTGATGACAGAAAAGGCTGTGCTTGCCACAACCAATTCTCCAGCCAGCGCGCCGTCACCGCCCATATTCGCGGCCATGGGATAGGAAGCGGCTGCAACCGGCGTGGCGAACATGGTCAGATAGACAAATCGGCTGACCGGCTCAAAGTCCAGAGCAACCGTCACAAGCAGCGCACAAGTAGGCAGGAGAAGCAGCTTGACGGCAAGTGTCGGAATCAGATACTTGCCGTGATCCAACATAGAGGAGAACCGCAGGGTACTGCCTAAGATAAACAGCGCGAGCGGCGTTGTCAAATCGGAAAATTGTGACACAGGCGTTTCGAGGCATGCGGGCAAATGCATGCCAAGCACAATGAACGCGAGTCCGACAAGCGCACCAAAAATCATGGGGTTGGACAACACGCGCTTGAGAAGCGGCAAAACGTGAATGTCATCTCCGCGAAAATATTCCAAGATAACAATAGCAAAGATATTGTAAATCGGAATGATAATGGCAATCATGGCGGAGGCAATAGCAGCGCCGCTGTCACCGAAAATATTGGTAGAGAGAGGCAGAGCAAACAAGACAAAGTTGCTTCGATAGATAGCCTGAATGATGACGCCGCGTTTGGCATTTTCTTTGACGATGCGCGGGACAGTGAGAAAAGCGAGCAAAATAGTCAGCAAAACGCTTGCCACACTGACAGAGATGAGTTTTTTGTCCGGTGCAGTTTGTGCTGCATGATGATATATGTTATAGAACATCATGACAGGGAAGAAAACACGGAATACCATCTGATTCAGTCGGCGCATAAATGGCTCATCTACAATACCGGCCATGCGCACCAAATATCCAAACGAGATATAGCAGAGAAACGGAACGACAGCATTGATGGCAATAAGAATGTTATCCATGCAGCATCATTCCAGATTTCCTGTCAGCGTCATGACGGCAGAAAGGGCAGCCAGCGGGGCTGTCTCACAGCGGAGAATGCGCGGGCCTAAACCGACCGTTTTTGCACCTGCCTGTTCAGCGGCCTGCGCTTCTTCGGCAGCAAATCCGCCTTCCGAACCGGTCACAATCGCGATTTTTTGGCAATCACCAGTAGGCTTTGCAGGCAGTTCTTTGAGCAGAGAGCGCAGAGATTTTCCGCCGCATTCGTAGAAGAATAGAACAAGGTCATACTGTGCCCAGTCGGCACAAACGGCAGCAAAGTTTTTCAGCGGCATACATACCTGAGGCAAAATGCCTCTGCCGCACTGCTTGGCAGCTTCTGCGGCAATTCGGTTATAACGAGTATTTTTCTGTTCTTCCTTCTTGGGGGCTGCGACGCAGTATCGGCTGAAAAATGGAATAAAGCGGGTGCAGCCCAGTTCGACACCGTGCTGAATAATTTCTTCCAGTTTATCCTGCTTGGGGTATCCGGCGTATAACGTAACGTCTATATTGGGCTCTGCTGTGCTTGGGTATCCCTCTTCCACGGAAAATTCGACAGCATCTTCTGAAAATCCTGTAATTTGCGCGGTATATTCGATGGCGTTTCCATCGCACAGGATGACGGTCTCACCAATTTTTGCCCGCATGACACGGGACAGGTGGTGCGCATCTTTTCCGCGCAGAACGGCAGTTCCATCGGCAATTTCGGTTGTAAAATAACGGTGCGGCATAGGTTCCACTCCTTTTTGTTTGTATCAAGTAATCTCCTATAAACCATAGCATATTTTGCGTGTTCATGCAATTGTATGTGTTAAGAAAAGTTGATTTTTGTCGTTTTTCGTGGAAAATTCCAGAAAGATATGCTATACTCTCCAGAGGACGAAAAAGAACAAAGGAGAAGGAAAATGACATGGAATATGTGATCGGATTGATAACAAATAAAGTTTTGATTTCTGCGATTGCAGCATGGTTTGTTGCGCAGGGATCAAAGATCCTGATTGACATGATAAAGGGAACATTTACGCTCAAACGACTGTCCGGTGGCGGCGGGATGCCGAGCGCACATTCCGCAACAGTGATTGGATTGACAACAGCGACAGCTATTGTTTGCGGTACAGGCGGATTTGAATTCCCAATGGCATTATTTTTTGCCATTATCGTCATGTATGATGCAGTTGGTGTTCGTCTGGAAACCGGAAGAGAGGCGAAAGCGCTCAACCAGCTGCGCCGCCGGGATTTGGAAGAGGGAAAACAACCGGTCATGGAACGGGAATTGGAAGAAAAAATAGGACATACGATACCAGAGATTCTTGCGGGTGTTGTTGTAGGTATTGTCGTTGCAATACTGATTTGTCATATCATTCCATAAGGGCAGAAAACGGACAGCACATCGCTGTCCGTTTTCGTTTATTTGTTGATAAAATATAAGCCAATCAAACAGATGACAATACCGATGACCTTGCTCAAGCTGATAGCTTCATGGTACAACAGCCAGCCGACAAAAATCAGAACACCGGCAACAAAGGCGCTTTGCACAATGGAAAGCGTACTGACCTGCCAGCCGACTTTGTACGCATAAATAAATCCGACTTCCAAACCGACGATACACAGCCCCAGCAGAGCCGGTGCCCAATTGGATTTGCTGTATTCTGTCAGCAGATTGCCGTTTCGGTTGACAATAAAATACAAAATTGCGGAACAAATTGTTCCGACAAAATAGGTGATTGTCATCGAGGCAAACGGATCCATGGAACTGGGAATGCCTTTGGCGCAGACCTGATAAAACGTGTTGGCGAGAACGATTATCGCCAGCGGCCAAATATAAGATATAACCATACCTATCACTCTCCTGTAAATCAAATAAAAACGGCAGCTAGACTTTTTAGCCTAACTGCCGGTAGGTGCTCACCCGTATATTTATATTATCAGAGTTAAATTGCTGCGTCAACAGTTTTATTCCAATACAGTCAAAAAGCTATGAATCTTTTTTATATCGCCGAGCAGTTCCTGCTTTTGCTTGCCGATCATCAATTCCTTGTTGCAGTGGGTATACGCTTCGCTGCCGTTTTGCCCGATAAACCAGGTGCAGAAGAAATTGGTATTCAGTTCCGTGACAAAGACGACCATCTCTTGGCTTTTTCCAAAGGTTGCAGTCAAGAAAGCAAAGGCGTGCTCCAGCATGGCAGAGGCTTGCTCGGTTTGCGTGTCCATCTCTGCGACTGCCTGCTGGAATCGCTCGGAAATCTTGGCAAAACCATCTTCATTGGAGCGGACAGCTTCTGTGCGCAGCAGATTGGCATCGGTCTCTAAGGCTTGAGCAGCCTTCAAAATGGCAGCAGCTTCTTGCCGATCGACAGCAGCAGCTTTCTGGCGGGAAGCCAGTTTTTCTCGCTGGCGATTGGCTTCCTGTGACAGAAGCTGTACGAGATCGTCTTGTTCCAGACGCCGTTTGATGGACTTCAGACTTTCAAATACCGTCGTGATTTGCATGTCCAAATAATACGACGCAGAAAATGTACCGGTTAATTTTCCGATAAGCAAGCCGATGACACTCAAACGCTCATCAAATGGAGCACTCTTGAGACGTTCTACAGCGGATGCCGGCAGCTTGCCAGCGAGGATTTCCTCTACATGATAGTCTGACTGGTATTTTTTGAATAGATCATAATATGCGGCAAAATCCCGCGCAATTTTTGGATGCTGAATATACTCAAGAATGACGGATTCGTCTATCGGCAGCTCCAGCTTCTCGCAGGCCAAGAGAAACTGCGAGAGATCTTCCCAGCCGCGAGCAGTGACAAAGGCTTGTCCGTCTACAGTAGTCTCGAAGGTATAAAAGTGCTGTTTTTTGATGTCTAGATAAGATAAAATCGCAGGGTGCATTTGTCTGCGGTAGGCATATTGTTTCCAGACTGCATAATCTTCCTGTACATCAATACGCTTGAGGCGGTCGAGAGTAACAACATCAAAATCGCGGACGGATTTGTTGTACTCAGGCGGATTGCCCGCTGCAACGATGACCCAGCCAGACGGAACTTGATGGCTGCCAAACGATTTTCGCTGTAAAAATTGCAGCATGGTTGGTGCCAGCGTTTCGGATACACAGTTGATCTCGTCAATAAATAGAATGCCTTCTTGCAGACCGGTTTCTTCGATTTTGTCGTAAACCGATGCAATGATTTCACTCATGGTGTATTCCGTAATGGTCAGCTCTTTGCCGCCGTACTTGCGTTTGGTCAGATAGGGGAGACCGATAGCGCTCTGGCGGGTGTGATGGGTAATGGTGTACGAAACGAGACTGATACCGCATTCGCTGGCAGCCTGCTCCATAATGGCAGTTTTGCCGATGCCCGGAGGGCCCATCAACAGAATCGGACGCTGATGCACGGACGGAATGAGATACTGTCCGTCTTCATCCTTTGCCAAATACGCTTTTACAGTACGAATAATTTCTTGCTTTGCTCGCAAAATGTTCATGATCAATTACCTTCTTGTTAGGTCGGATTCGCTTAAAATCAATTTCATTGCCCATGGTGGAACCAGATGTTCCGCATAGGTGTTGTCAAAAAATAGAAAGGCTACATCATATGGCGGGCGTTTTTTCGGATACACGCCCACGCCGTCGGTAAAAAACAGCAGTCCTTGCAGCTGCAATAGCTCGCCGCGTTGCTGCAATTGCTCAATATAATCAAACACAGGACGAAAGTCTGTATCACCGTTGCCGCTGACATCAAACTGCTGCAGCATATCGTGAAAATGCTGGGTATCTGTAATTTTGATGTCGGACTGAATGCCTGCGTCACATTGGATAATGTGAACGTTGACGGAGCGGAAAAAGCTGTTGCTGTCCAATAAAATCGTGACGGTTTCTTCCAAAAACTGCTTGACGAGTTCGCCGCTGCACGAGCCGGAAGTGTCAATCGCAATGACAAAATCGCGGATTTTTTTGGATTCCCGATATTCCAGTTCTTCCAGCATTGGCATATTGGGGTACAGCTGCATACTGTAATTGTAAAAACCGTAATCAAAGCTGTCTGGATCCACGCGGACTTCCTCGCGCGTCACAGCAAACCTGCGCAAAAATGAGCGATAATCATATCGCTGCCGATTTTCAATTTGCAGCTGCTGACGCAAATTTCCTGCCATCAGACTGATGTCGCGCTGTATGGTTTCCATAGAAGTCTGTGTTTTTTGACTGATGTCCTGCCATTTTTGTTCTACTTCGTCTTTATCCGGTGGCGGGGGTGTGTCGTCATCTGAGCGGTCGCCGCCTGTCTGCTGCGGCTGCTCTTTGTCATCCTGCAATTCTTCCCAAAAATGATGGTCATCTACGGTAAATTCCCGTCTCATGCCAATTTTTTGACTGTATGTCATCTTGGTGAGGACAGCGTAAATCTGCTCCGCATTGAAAACCGAAACAGCCAGAGAATCATAATATTCCTGTCTGCGGTCCGTAACCAGCCGCTGCACGCACGGATATTCCATCGAATCAATCACGGATTCTACAGCAATATCACAGGCGAGATTCCAATCCTCTGGGTCGCGCTGCTCTGCCTGTGTCATGTGACGGAAAATACAATGCAGAATCATATGCAAATACATGCGGTTGACTGCCACAGGATCATCTTCGTAGCTGTGAATCAAATAATTGAGATTGTAAAACAGATGTACCCCGTCTGTCGCAATGGTTCGGGTCTGTAGATTCAAATCATAGCTGAGGGCGGAGAGCGCCAAGTCGAGATACCGCATCGAAAGATATAGCTCACTGCGGCATAGAGACAGAATGCGTGTACCGATCTGAATCAGCTCTTGATGTAACGGATTCATAGGCAAGCCTCCTTATCATTACAGTGCAAACCGATTTTTCTTTTTCCCAAAGTGCTTGAGATGATAATCCATCATCAGGCTGACGGCTTCCGGCTCATCCCATTCAGAAGCCTTGCTGATGGCATAGGAGACAACCGATTCAGACAGCAGTTCTTCGTCCAGCATCAGCTGTAAGCGCGGCAAATTTCGCTGTTCTAAGATGCGGAATACGGCAGCGTCCGCTTGCTCGGTAAGATAGGATAGATATTGCTCGCGTGCATCCGGCAGCAGACGATACGGATATAGCAGCCGATAAAACGCGATGTCCTGCGCGGTTTCCGGAGCATCTTCGCGCACGGCACGGGAAAAGGTCTTGTCGTATTCTCGAAAATCAATGCCCTTGCGCGTCACGCACATGCGGTAAAACGAACCGGAGCCATATGTCACAGAACGAAATTCCCGCGGCGGAATGATTTCCTGAAACGAATAATCATATGCCGGAAACAGCAATACGATGGTTTCCCCGTGTTCCTGAATCGTCAAGGTAATTTCATTGGTAAAATCCGTCACAAGACTTTTGAGCCATGTCAGACCGCTGACGGAAATGGCATGCAGATTTCTGCAATTCTTAAATGCACCGTCGCCGACAGAATGCAGACCGCGCGCCAATTGCAGCTGTTCTAACGCATGACAGTTGTAAAAAACATGGTTTCCGATGTCCTGCACACAAGCTGGCAGAGTGACGCACTGCAGTTCTTCGTGACCGGCAAACGCGTAGTCTGCGAGTTCAACCACCGGTTGTCCGTGTGATTGGGCGGGAACGGTGACGTGTGCCGCATGACCGGTATATTTTTTCAGCACCGCACCGCGGGCTGTTTGTTCAAAAAGCAGTTCTTCCATGATGCTCCTCCTGTTTTCGGTTTCTATTGTACCACTCGTTTTGCATCTATGCCATAGCTATTTGCATGTGGTATAATAAAAGAAAAACAAAGAGGTGAAATCGTATGGAACAGAGCTATCCGGCCTATCGGGCGATTCAGATGGACACGTGGCCGCGGCGAGAGCATTTTGCCTATTATCGGCATCAGCTCCGATGCGGGTATTCGTTGACGGTTCGCATGGATGTGACAAAACTCGTAACGTTTGCACAACAGCACAAGCTGCATTTCTTTCCCTGCTTTTTGTATGCCGCTTCGCGGACAGTAAATCAGATGGATGAGATGCGGATGATGCTCACACCGGACGGAAATGCAGGCGTTTGGGAGGTGTCTCATCCGAATTTTACTGTTTTTCATGAGGATGATAAGACATTCAGTGATATATGGATGCACTACCAATCGGATTTTTCCTCGTTTTATCAAGACTATCTGCGCGTCATGCAGAAATATGGACATCGACATGGCATGAAGGCGCGAGACGGTCAGCCGATGAACTTCTTTTGCATCAGCTGCGTGCCGTGGCTGGATTATACCGGCTATTTTACCTATACGGCGGGAAATGAGGATCCGGCGTTGTTTCCGATTCTGGCTTTTGGCGAATATACGGAACAAAACGGCATCTTGACGTTGCCGGTATCGCTGACAATTTCTCATGCGGCAGCGGATGGGTATCACAGCAGCCTGTTTTTTCATCGGTTGCAGGAGAATTTGAATCAACTCGGAGAAACAATCTAAACAAACAAAAACACGCAAGAGGAGAGAACCTTCTTGCGTGTTTTTGTTTGTGCGCGTATCACTTGGCTGAAGCAACACGCTGCATGAGAATAGGAAAGAGTGTGAATTGGAGATGGTATAAGCACTTTTATCTATTAAAGCTGGGAATATCCATAGGAATTTACCAGAGCTTCAATGGGTGTATTATTTTTGCAAAACGGACAATCGCGGCGCTGATACGATGCATAACCGGGAATATCCTCTGCGGTAAAAATATTGTGAACGATCACACCGTCCACGTCATCTACGGCGCTGAAAATCGTACAGACACTTTTGAGATTGCCGCCGTAATAATCAATGCATTCCATGCCGCGGCGAATGCTGATGCCGGTCGTTACCGTTGCCATGAGCAGAATGACATTCTTTTCATAGACCATCGGTTCTACGTTTTCGCGGAAGAACATTTGCCCGTTGTTGGCGCATTCCGGACAGATCACATAGATCTTTTTATGCTCTGAAGCGGGCAGCTTCTTTTGCAGCTCCACAGAGAGGAATGCGCCGATGATGCCGGTTCCGTCCAGACAAATAATCGTATCAATCGGATCGACTTCTTCGCATTGGCTCGCCAAGGCATGTGCGCATTTCTTGGCATCTTCTTGGCTGGATTTCAGCATGGTTAAATCGATAAAATAATTGACATGCGAATGACTTGTGACGAAATGACCGGGAATGGCTTGGATCGGAACGATGTTGCCAAACTTATTAGAACTGAATTGAACGGTTCTTGTATGAAGCTTTTCCACGATAAATCCCTCTTTCTTATCGATTTTTGTGCTGAGATGCATTTCTTGAGTTTTATTATACGCTTTTTCTATCCGTGTGATTTGCCGTTTCCTAGGTGAAATGTTCAATTCTTCGGTCGTTCGGTAAAATTTTGTTATAATATTAACAAAGCAGAAGCTTTGCGAAAAAATGCAGGTTATTCGCAGAGCTTGGGCGAAAGGAACATCTTAGTTGACAAAGAAAGTCATCTGAAAATGCAAGTGTGCAGATGTATATTTTGTAAAATCCAGAATATTTTGGTGAAAAATTCTGGATTTATGCATGATGCAATAAATAATCCTGCATTCGTGCAAAATCACAGTTTACCTGAGAACAGGCAAAATTCAACAGAAACACAGAAGATCATTGCTGCTGCAAAAAACGTATACTGAAAAGCAATTACAAATCATGAATGAGGTGATCTTGTGACTCAGAGACCATTTAAGAAGGTGCTTGCAGCAAACCGCGGAGAGATTGCAATTCGCATTTTTCGTGCCTGTTACGATCTCGGCCTGCGCACAGTAGCAATCTATTCTCACGAGGATATGAACAGCCAATTCCGCACCCACGCAGATGAGGCCTATGAGATAGGCATCAATCAAAGTCCTGTTGGAGCCTATCTGGACATTCCGGGCATTATAGACTTAGCCAAAAAACGGGGCGTAGAAGCCATTCATCCGGGCTATGGATTCCTGTCAGAGAACGCCGCATTTGCACAGGCGTGCGAAGAGGCGGGCATCCAGTTTATTGGCCCGCCGAGCAAGATCCTCGCCATGATGGGAGATAAGCTCAGCGCGAAAGAAATTGCCATCAAGGCAGGTGTTCCGATTATTCCGGGATGTACAGAGCCGCTAAAGGATGCGGAGGAAGCGCTGGAAAAAGCGGTGTCCTTTGGATTTCCGGTCATTTTAAAAGCGGCAGCTGGCGGCGGCGGACGCGGTATGCGGCGCTGCAACACACCGGAAGAGGTCAAACCGGCATTTGAACTGGTAAAAAATGAGGCACTCAAAGCATTCGGCAACGATGACATCTTTATTGAAAAATTTCTTGTCGAACCGAAGCATATTGAAGTGCAGATCTTAGCCGATACCTATGGCAACTGTTATCATATCGGCGAACGTGACTGTTCCTTGCAGCGGCGGTATCAAAAGGTCGTGGAATTTGCACCGGCATTTGCTGTAGAGGAAACCGTACGTGAACGGATTCGAGAAGATGCGGTCAAGATCGCAAAATCTGTCGGCTATGTCAATGCGGGTACGCTGGAATTCTTGGTAGATAAAAATGGAGACTACTATTTTATCGAAATGAATCCGCGTATTCAGGTAGAACACACGGTAACAGAGATGGTCAGCGGCATTGACTTGGTGCGTGCACAGATTTTGATTGCAGAAGGCTATTCGCTGTCGCATCCGGAGATTGGACTGCGTTCGCAGGAGGATGTAAAAATCAACGGCTATGCGGTGCAGTGTCGTGTGACAACGGAGGATCCGGCGAACAATTTCGCACCGGACAACGGAAAAATCACGGCGTATCGCACAGGCGGCGGCTTTGGCGTTCGTCTGGACGGCGGCAATGCGACAACGGGTACGGTTATTTCTCCGTATTATGATTCGCTGCTCGTCAAGGTGACCTGCCATGACAATACATTCCGCGGTGTGTGCCGCAAGGCGCTGCGCGCGATCAATGAGGTGCGCGTCCGCGGCGTCAAGACCAATATTCCGTTTGTCACGAATATTTTGAGCCATCCGACGTTTTTGGCTGGTAAATGCCATACGAAATTTATTGATGATACACCGGAGCTGTTTGACATCATCGGTTCCCGAGACCGTGCGACCCGTGTTTTGAAATACATCGGCTGCATTGAAGTCAATCGGCCGGATAAAGACCCGAAGCTGTATGAGAAACCGCGATTCCCGGAAGGAAGCGGTAATCCGAAGCCGGGACTCAAGCAGCTGTTGGACGAGCAAGGTCCGAAGGCACTCAGCAATTGGGTGCTGGATCAGAAAAAGCTGTTGATTACGGATACAACGATGCGCGATGCGCACCAGTCTCTGCTGTCCACACGGATGCGCACCCGCGATATGGTCAAAGGCGCAGACGGCACGGCGGATATTCTGGCAGATTGTTTCTCACTGGAAATGTGGGGCGGTGCGACGTTTGACGTGGCGTTCCGTTTCTTGCATGAATCTCCGTGGGAACGCTTAGATCTTCTGCGCGAAAAAATTCCGAATATTCCGTTCCAAATGCTGCTGCGCGGTTCCAATGCAGTCGGATATGCCAATTATCCGGACAATGTTGTGCGTGAGTTCATCAAACAGAGCGCAAAGAGCGGCATTGACATTTTCCGTGTCTTTGATTCGCTCAATTGGCTGCCGGGCATGTCTGTGGCGATTGACGAAGTGCTCAATCAGAATAAATTCTGTGAGGGAACGATTTGCTATACCGGCGATATTTTGGATAAGACCAGAAATCATTATACCTTGGATTACTATGTCAAGATGGCAAAGGAGCTGGAAAAGCTCGGTGTGCATTCGATTGCAATCAAGGATATGTCCGGTTTGCTTAAGCCATATGCGGCAAAGGAGCTTGTACATGCGCTCAAACAGGAAATCGCTCTGCCGATTCATCTGCATACCCATGATACGACGAGCAATCAGGTTGCTACACTGCTGATGGCGGCAGAATCCGGCGTAGATATTGTAGATACCGCCATTGCCTCTATGTCCAGCCTGACCTCTCAGCCATCCATGAATGCGGTGGTTGCGGCTTTGCAGGGCAATCCGCGAGATACCGGCTTGGATCTCCATGAGCTGCAAAGACTGACGGATTATTGGGCAGATGTGCGCCTGCGCTATAAGAACTTTGACCGCGGACTCAAAACGCCGGTCACAGATATTTATCGGTATGAGATTCCGGGCGGTCAGTACACCAATCTGGAACCGCAGGTTGTTTCTCTGGGTCTTGGAAGCCGCTTCCAAGAGGTCAAGGAGATGTATAAAACCGTCAATGATATGCTCGGCGATTTGATTAAAGTGACTCCATCGTCTAAGATGGTTGGCGATTTGGCGATTTTCATGGTGCAGAATGATTTGACACCGGAAAATATCGTCGAGCGCGGTGAATCTCTGACGTTCCCGGATTCTGTCGTCTCGTACTTTAAGGGCATGATGGGCCAGCCGCCGTGCGGATTTCCAAAAGATATTCAGAAAGTCGTGCTCAAGGGCGAAGAGCCGATTACTTGCCGTCCTGGCGAACTGCTGGAACCGATTGATTTTGAAGCTGTGCGCAAAGAAGTGGAGAAGTTCCATCCAAATCCGGATATGCGCGACGTCATTTCGTACTGTCTGTATCCAAAAGTGCTGGAGGATTTCTGGCATTACGATCGGGAATATGGCTATTTGATGCGCATGGGCTCGCATGTCTTCTTTTATGGTATGCAGGTCGGTGAGACGACACAGATCAACATTGAGGACGGCAAGACGCTGGTTATCAAATACTTGGGGCTTGGCGATAAGAACGACGATGGCACAAGACAGGTTATCTTTGAGCTGAACGGCAGCCGCCGCGAGGTCACGGTACCGGATCAGAATGCCGAGTCCACAGCCAATACTGTTGTGATGGCGGATCCGAAGTATAGAGGACAGATTGGCGCATCCATTCCGGGTATGGTGACAAAGGTGCACGTGAAGCCTGGCGATGCTGTAGAAGAAAATCAGGTTATCGCTGTCATTGAAGCCATGAAGATGGAAACCTCTGTGGTAGCGCGCATGAGCGGACACATTGAAGAGGTTCTGGTCAAAGAAGGAAGCAGCGTCAAGGCTGGCGAACTGCTGATGACAATGAATTGCTGTTAAATCATTTTGATTTCAACATATACCTATTTTTATCCTTATCTATTTCACTTAACCAATGCGAAGAGCTGCGTTCCGGCAAGGGATGCGGCTCTTTGCATTTTGGTGCTTGTCTATGAGATACCATTCCTGCTATAATGGGCATAGAAGCTAACATGGGAGGAATTTGTGTATGGAAAAGCCGAATATCACCAAAGAAACAACGGAAACCCTGCTGGAAACCAAGTTTTTGAAGGTGTTTGATTTGCAGTATGCGCCGGGAAAGCACTATTTCGATGCGACGCGCCGCAGCAAAGAGAATCTGGTTGCCCTGCAATCGGACGAGGCGTGCAAAAATATGCTGCCGGACGCCGTTACGTGTATTGTCATCGTACAGGAAGCAGAGCAAGAGGCAAAGCTGCTGCTGACGTATGAATTTCGCTATCCGACCGGTCAATTTCTGCTCAGCCCACCGGCGGGTTTAATTGATCCGCAGGACAAAGAGAAAAAGCAGCCGCTTTTAGAGACAGCTGCGCGGGAAATTCACGAGGAGACCGGCTTGACGGTAAGCGAAGCGGATACTATGCACGTCGTCAATCCGTGTCTGTTTAGCTCGCCGGGCATGACGGATGAGAGCAATGCACTGGTTTGCGCGGTGCTGCATCCAGAAGATCTTTCTCAGCTGACGCAGGCGGGCGCCGTTGGTTCAGAATGCTTTGACGGCTTTGTCCTGTTGTCCAAGGCCGAAGCGCAGAAAATTCTGCGTCAGGGACGCGATACACACGGCATGTTTTACTCCGTATACACGTGGGCGGCTCTGCTGTATTTTGTGTCCGGATTGTGGGACGAATAAGGAGACGATCATATGCTGTTCAAACCGACTTTTTCTGTCACGGATCGACTGCTTGAGACGCAGCCGCAGCTGATTGAGGCAGAGATGCAGGACATTGAGCACACACGGCTCAATCGTGCGATGCATATGCACGATGACCGGGTGGAGATTCGCTTGATTCGCCGTGGAAATGGGATGCACATTATTGGCGGACGCACGTATGCCACACAGGCGGGAGATATTTTGGTCTTTCATCCGTATGTGCTGCACGATGAATGCGCCGATCAGGTGGCGGGCCTAGAAATTTTGGGCTGTTCTATTGGAAATATCCAGCTCAAAAATCGAAAACCCAATCATATTCTTCCGGATGACTGTTCTCCGGTTATTCATGGCGGCTGGTGTATGCAGGAAACCGAAGCGCTGCTGTCCATGATTTACGAAGGACAGATGGGCACGCCGAAGGTGACGAAAGAGATGCAGGAGCATCTGATTAGTACGCTGGTGTTGCTGCTGTATCAGGCGGGAACGCTGAACCAAAAAATGTATAGCGGAAAAGTATACGAAGTGAGTCGGGCAATTCAAGATTATATTGACCAACATTATCTGGAAGAAATTGCGATTTCAGATATTGCCCAGCATTTACATATGGGAGAGTCGTATTTATCTCATACATTTAAAAAAGCAACCGGCTATTCTATCTTACAGTACGTGATCCGCCGCCGGATCGGTGAGGCGCAGTCGTGGCTGCTCATGTCTGATTTGCCGATTACAGACATTGCTACGAAAGTAGGATATAACAGCGTCAGTCATTTTCACAATGCGTTTCGGAAAGCTGTCGGCATGACACCGCAGCAGTACCGGACGTATTGGAAGCATCAGTAAAATCTTTGCCGTTTTCAAAGAATTTTGTATTTTGATTAAAATTATTCAAAAATTGCCTCAGATAGGGAAACATAGTACAATACTGGGATTTTTGGATATGGTATTCTTATACCAGAGATAAGAAATACTACACAACAAGATTCAGAGAAAAGGAGAATATTGCTATGAAAATGAATATGGATCAGTGGACCAAGGAATTGCTGGAAGCTCCGGTAAAGAAGGCGTTGCCGGTACTGTCTTTCCCGTCTATCCAGTTGATGGGTATTACGGTAAAGGAACTGATTAACGACAGTGATTTACAGGCAAAGGGCATGAAGGCTGTTGCTGATCGCACGCCAAATTCCGGCGGTGCAGTATCTTTGATGGATTTGTCGGTTGAGGCCGAGTGCTTCGGTGCACCGATTCGCGTATCTGATGACGAGGTTCCGACGGTAATCGGCCCGGTTCTCGACACGGAAATTGATGAAGACGAGCGTATGGAAGCGGCAGAAGCTATGGAAGTGCCGGAAATCGGTGCAGGCCGCACGCAGATTTACATTGATGCCATTGAGAAGGCAATGGATCTGATTACTGATCGCCCGGTATTCGCAGGGGTAATCGGCCCGTTCTCTCTGGCTGGACGACTGATGGACGTAACATCTTCGCTGATTTACTGCTACGATGAGCCGGACATGGCACATGTTGTGCTGGAAAAGTCCACCGAGTTTATCATCAAGTACATCAAGGCATACAAGGCAATCGGTGCAAACGGCGTGGTTATCGCAGAGCCTCTTGCAGGTCTGCTGTCCCCGTCGCTGGCTGTTGAATTCTCTGGTGATTACTGCAAGCGCATTGTAGAAGAAGTCAAGGATGAAAACTTCGCAGTGATTCTGCACAACTGCGGCAACACGGCGAATGTCACACTGGATTCTATCCTGAGTGCACATGCCAATGCATATCATTTCGGCAATGCGGTTGACATGGAGGAAATCATGTCCAAGGTTCCGTCCGATGTCATCTGCATGGGTAACGTTGACCCGGCAGGTCAGTTCCGCAACGGCACACCGGAATCGGTTCGTGAAGCAACGTTGTCTGTTATGGAGAAGTGCTGCAAGTATCCGAACTACGTTGTTTCTTCCGGCTGTGATATTCCGCCGATGTCCAGCTGGGACAATATTGATGCGTTCTTTAACGCTGTCGATGAATTTTACGCAAAGTAAAAAATAAAAAACAGAAAAACAACAGCCCGCTGTGCAAATGCATGGCGGGCTGTTGTTTGTATCGTAATGTAAATCGTTACACAATGTGCAGGTTTTTTAACATACTGCATACAGAAAATAAAAGAAGCATATACATACTTTCGGTTGTCATAAAATGGAAAATTGCTCAGTTTCATGTAAAAACTTGCATCTTTCTTTGTGTTTTTGAAACTGCAAGTAACAAATGGTTAATTGTCGCCAAAACGGGTAAAAATAATATTGCGTTTTTCGTTACTTTTTTAACTTTCAAAACTTGCCTTCTTTTCCTTCGATGTCGTACAATGTCGGATAGGGAAAGCCTTATAGATTATACGAAACAGAAAGGAGTCTGACTCATGAGTGAAAACATGAAACCGGTCTGCGAAGAAAAAGGACCGCTGACAGACGAACTGCTGCGCAAGATGAATGCGTACTGGCGTGCAACCAATTATCTGGCTGCTGGTCAGTTGTATCTGCTGGATAATCCGCTGCTGCGCGAGCCGCTGACAATGGATCAGATTAAAAAGAAAATCGTAGGACACTGGGGCACTGTACCTGGTCAGAACTTTGTATATGTACACCTGAACCGCGTGATTAAGCGGTATGATCTGGATATGATTCTGCTGTCCGGCCCAGGACATGGCGGCAACTTCTTTGTTGCAAACACCTATCTGGAAGGCACGTACAGTGAAGTTTACCCGAACGTAAGCGAGGATCTGGAGGGCATGAAGCGCCTGTTCAAGCAGTTCTCCTTCCCGGGGGGCATCGCAAGCCATGTTGCTCCGGAGACACCGGGTTCCATCAACGAAGGCGGCGAGCTGGGTTATTCCATCGCTCATGCATTCGGTGCTGTATTTGACAATCCGGATCTGATTGCTGCTGTCACCGTAGGCGACGGCGAGGCTGAGACCGGCCCGTTGGCAACCTCTTGGCAGTCCAATAAGTTCCTGAACCCGATCACGGATGGCGCTGTTCTGCCGATTCTGCACCTGAACGGCTACAAGATCGCAAACCCGACCATTTTCTCCAGAATTTCTCATGAAGAGCTGCAGAAGTACTTCGAGGGCTGCGGCTGGAAGCCGTACTTCGTAGAGGGCGACGATCCGATGACCATGCATCGCAAGATGGCTGAGACACTGGATATTGTCATTGAGGAAATCAAGGGCATCCAGAAGCACGCACGTGAGACAGGCGATGCAACCCGTCCGATCTGGCCGATGATTGTTCTGCGTACCCCGAAGGGCTGGACTGGTCCGAAGGAAGTAGACGGCAACATGATTGAAAACAGCTTCCGCGCGCATCAGGTTCCGATTATGATGGATAAGCCGGAGCATCTGGAAATCCTGAAGAATTGGCTGGAGAGCTACCATGCAGAGGAGCTGTTCGACGAGAATGGCCGTCTGATTCCGGAGCTGCGTGAGCTGGCACCGAAGGGCGATCACAGAATTGGTGCAAATCCGCATGCCAATGGCGGTCTGCTGCTGCGCGACCTGCGTCTGCCGGACTTCCGTGATTATGCATTCCCAGTTGGTCAACCGGGTGCAACTGAAGGTCAGGATATGATTGAGATGGGCAAGTTTGTCCGCGACATCCTGAAGCTGAACGAAGACAGCCGTAACTTCCGCGTATTTGGACCGGATGAGACAGCATCCAACCGTCTGAACGCTGCATTTGAAGCAACAAATCGTGATTGGAACGCAGAGACTCTGCCGACCGACGAGTTCCTCGCAAAGGACGGCAGAATCATGGACTCTATGCTGTCTGAGCACATGTGTGAGGGCTGGCTGGAAGGCTACCTGCTGACCGGTCGTCATGGCTTCTTCGCAAGCTATGAGGCATTTATCCGCATCATTGACTCCATGGCTGCTCAGCACGCAAAGTGGCTGAAGGTTTGCAACCAGCTGCCGTGGCGTCAGAAGATTGCTTCTCTGAACCTGATTCTGGCTTCCAACGTATGGCAGCAGGATCACAACGGCTTCACCCATCAGGATCCGGGCTTCCTCGATCATATTGCCAATAAGAAGGCAGACGTCGTTCGCCTGTATCTGCCGCCGGATGCAAACTGCCTGCTGTCCTGCTTCGATCATTGTATCCGCAGCCGCAACTATGTCAATGTTATCGTTGCATCCAAGCATCCGCGTCCGCAGTGGCTGACCATGGAGCAGGCTGTCAAGCACTGCACCCAGGGCATCGGCGTTTGGGAGTGGGCTTCCAATGATGCTGGTCAGGAGCCGGATGTTGTTATGGCTTGCTGCGGCGAGACCCCGACACTGGAGACTCTGGCTGCTGTATCCATCCTGCGCAAGGAGCTGCCGGAACTCAAGGTTCGCGTTATCAACGTTGTTGACCTGATGAAGCTCCAGCCGAAGGCTGAGCATCCGCATGGTCTGTCTGATGCAGAGTATGACATGCTGTTCACCAAGGATAAGCCGATCATCTTCGCTTTCCATGGTTATCCGACTCTGATTCACGAGCTGACCTATCGCCGTCATAACCGCCAGCTGCATGTTCGCGGCTACAAGGAAGAGGGCACCATCACCACGCCGTTTGATATGCGTGTACAGAACGACATTGACCGTTTCCATCTGGTTCAGGACGTTCTGCTCCGTCTGCCGCAGCTCGGCAACCGCGGCGCTTATCTGTATCAGAAGATGAGCGACAAGCTGGTTGAGCACAAGCAGTATATCAACGAGTACGGTCTGGATATGCCGGAAGTCCGCGACTGGAAGTGGCAGGCATAACTTGCGTTTCCGCTGAAGAGACGAACTCCTAATAGAATAAAATAAACCCATCTCTTACTGCAGCAAAGCTGCGGTAGGAGATGGGTTGTTTTTTTATGATCCAAAACTCTGACAATGCAAAATGCCTTGAGGCGTGACCGGCTTGACAGTTCGGTACAATTTGAGATCCTCGCCGACAGGACAGATGGCAGCACAGATGCCGCACGGCCAGTGGTGTTGATTTTTAATTTCCACATGATGCTTTGTGCAGGCGACCTTGTCCATAACATATGGATGCTGCTCTGGATGAGAAAAACAATGTGACGGACAGCTGGTTAAGCACTTTTTGCAGTGGATGCACAATTCGTGATCCAGCATGTCATCTTGCGGGATAGGTGCATCTGTGATAATAGAAACAATACGCATCCGCGGACCGAATTCCTTGGAAATCAGATTGTGACTGTCACCCAATGTGCCGACACCGGCGTAGTATCCGGCCACGACATGAGAAAATGCGGCGTTCGGATTGTCCATCAGCACTTCAATGCTGTAATAACAGTCGCGCGGAAAGAAAATGGCACGATAGCCAAGTTCTGACACGATATAATTCGCTAGGTGATAAGACATATCATCTAGTACGCGGTTGCTGGTGTCATATAGCTCCTGATAGACCATAGACGGCGTGGTATCCATCATCGGTGAAAACAGAGGAATGGCGAGGACAATGACGTTTTTACTCCAGCTCCAAATGTTCTGTGGCCAGAATTCCGGTGCTTGAATCGGAATCTCACGCCAGCGGTCTACGGAGCAGGAACGAACGACGTTCGTGCCTAATGCCTTGGCTTTTTCGCAGATTTTTGCTTTGATTTGTGATCCATCCATACCGGTTACACCTCCGAGATTTTATCACCATCAGTGTAAACCGTTTGATAGGCGGATGCAAGATACTATGATATTTCATAGCAGCAACATCTGAGAGCCGGCACAGAAAAATTATCCCCAAACTTCCTCGGCGATTTCCTTGACGAGAGCCAGCTTGTTCCATTGGTCTGCATCGACCAGCTTGTTTCCGATCTCACAGGAAGCAAAGCCGCACTGCGGGCTGAGATACAGACGATCGAGCGGAATGTATTTTGCCGCTTCGTGAATGCGGGCGATGATTGCGTCCTTGTTCTCTAGAACCGGGGACTTGGTGGTAATCAGACCGAGAACCACCTTTTTGCCCTCTGCCATGTACTTGAGCGGTTCAAATCCGCCGGAACGCTCGTCATCAAATTCCAAATAGAATGCGTCTGCCTTTTCATTGGCGAACAGATACGGTGCCACCGTGTCATATGCGCCAGTGCAAGCGTACGTGGAATGATAGTTGCCGCGGCATACATGCGTGGCGATGGTCAAATCTGCTGGCTTTCCTTCCATAGCGAGGTTGTTGACACGCAGATACTTTTCTGCTTCGCTTTCCAGCGATACATTGTCATTCTGGCGGGCATTCCAATAGTTGGTGTCGCAGAACATGCCCCAAGTGCAGTCGTCAAACTGGATATTGCGGCAGCCTGCTTCATACAATTCTCGGATGACGGTGCGGTATGCGGCAGCAACATCCTGAATCAAATCCTCGATGTTCGGATAAATCGCGGCGGTCTTGATGCTGTTGTCTCCGCGGTCTAATTCTGCGAGAAGCTGTGCCGGTGCAGGCATCGTCTGCTTGACAATGGTGTTTTCATCCTCAAACTGCTTCATGAATTTGAAGTGCTCGACAAACGGGTGATTTTCTCCGCTGATTTTTCCAGTGACTTCAATTGAACCGCGTGTGGTCTCCTCATCATGGAAAAAGTATCCGTGTTCCAGCTCAATTTCCTTGATGCCGTTCAGTCCCCACATGAAATCCAGATGCCAATAGCTGCGGCGGAATTCGCCGTCTGTGATGGCATGATAGCCAGCTGCCTTTTCCTTTGCTACCAGCTTAGTGATTTCTTCGTTTTCAATCTGTGTCAGCGCATCGCGCGTAATTTTGCCCGACTTAAAATCCTCGCGCGCCTGCTTGAGAGAAGCCGGACGCAGAAAGCTGCCGACCATGTCGTAAATAAATGGAATAGATCTCTTGCTCATAGAAAATGCTCCTTTGCTTGTGTTTGATTTGGTATGCTTGCAGTATACGATATTTGATCGCTGCTGTAAAATATCAAACAGGAGCGGTTTGCCATAGGAAATATCTATGGCTTAGCCTCAAATGGCGGTGTGTATTGCCGAAGAAGGGAAATATATTGTTTTCCGAATGGACTCAAGGTTGTGCGTTTATGTGTGATATATCCAATTTCCATGTATTCATCAACATCCAGCGGTACCGCGACGATATTTTCGCCGTTGAGCTGCTCATTGATAACACCGCTGCAAATCGTATAGCCGTTTAGACCGATGAGCAGATTAAACAGCGTGGCGCGATCGGATACCATGATGTCTTTGTCGCAGTCCAGCGTGCTCAAGATCTCTTCGGAAAAATAAAAGGAATTGTGCTCGCCCTGCTCATAGGACAGACGGGGATAGGGAGCTAAGTCATGCAGCGTCACAGAGGGCTGCTGCGCCAGCGGATTATCTGCGCCGACGAAGACATGCGCTTTGGCGGTAAACAGCGTGTGAAAGAGCAGGCTGTTGTCTTTGAGTGTCTTATTGATGACGACCGCATTAAAGGGATTGCGGTACAGCACACCGACTTCGCTTTTTAGGCGACAGACATCCTCGATAATTTCGTGTGTTTTGGTCTCTCGAATGCGGAAATCATAGGTATCTCCGCCGTATTGCTTGAGCAGAGCGACAAAGGCTTCTACCGCAAAGGAATAATGCTGCGTCGAGACACAAAAGCGATGCTTGATCGGAGCGGCACCAAAATAGCGCTCCTCCATGAGTGTGGTCTGCTCCATAATCTGGCGGGCATAGCCGAGAAATTCCTCACCGTCTGCGGATACAATGACGCCTTTGTTGGTGCGATGAAAGATCGTGATTCCCAGCTCGTGTTCCAGTTCTTTAATAGCGGCCGTCAGAGACGGCTGAGCGATGTATAACTGCTTGGCGGCCTCGCTGACCGTTCCGGCATCTGCTGTGGTCACCGCGTATTTCAGCTGTTGTAAGGTCATATGGCTTCATCCATTTCTTCTGTATCTGATTCAGGATGCATCATAGCTAAGATTTCCTGATAGCGCCGGACAATGGCATCGTAATTTTCCCGTTGGTGCGGATACAAACACCGACTGCAATCCTTATATCCATTGGGAAGATAGTCAAAGGTACCGCCGCATTGTCTGCCCAGCGGGTACAAAGGGCAATAACAGAACAAGCAGTTAAAATTATCCGGATCAGCATTGGGGTGGCAGGGAAAGTATTCACATTGCTTGTGCGAAAAATAGGAATAGTGGTGAGACATCATTAAAACCTCCCAAAAAGAAAAATGCGCACGCTGCCAAAAACAGTGTACGCAAAAGAAAGGAAACAGCGACAGCTGTATCCCATGTCAGTTTCATACATCCTGGTTCCGGCAGGCGTATTGCATGTGCTCCACGTATCTGACTTATCCGCACAAGGGCGGCTTCACAGTGACCGACTCGCCGGGACTTTCACCCGATTCCGTGTCCTGCCGAAGCAGGTGAGAACATACATGTCATATATTTAAGATGAGAAAAAGCCGACTGATTGATTCAGTCGGCTTTCAACGTTCGATTATGTATTAGTAACGACCAGAACCAACGTAGTTCTTTACATAGTAAGAGCTGTTGATGCTGTCCATGCATACACCCGTTCTGGAGTTTGCTGCATGAACCATCTGACCATTGCCAACATAGATACCAACATGGCTGACGCCACCGCCGCTAGAGCTGGAGAAGAACATCAGATCGCCCGGCTGAAGCTGGGACTTGGAAATCTTCTTGCAGCTAGCATACTGAGAAGCAGAGGTACGCGGGATGGACTTACCGAAGTGTGCGTATACGTACTGGGTCAGACCAGAGCAGTCGAAGGTACGCGGGCCAGCGGCACCGTATACATAGGAGCAGCCCAGGAAGCTCTTTGCATACGAAGCAATCGAAGAGCCACTGGTGCTGCCGCCGTTAGACGGAGCAGAAGAAGTGGTGTACTTGCTGCTGATGTAGCCATAGCCGCTGCCGTACTTGATCTTGTACCAGCTGCCGGAGGTGCCTACAACAGAAGCAGCCTTGCCGGAGCCCAGAACGCCGACGACACTGTAAGAAGTGCCTGCGCCAGAGCGAACATTCAGCGTGGTTGTTGTGTATACGGTCTTGTTGGTAGAGGTTGTCGGAGCAACAGAGCTCGTCGTGTTGGACGGAACCTGAGAGGTGGTGTACTTGCTGCTGATGTAGCCGTAGCCACTGCCGTACTTAATCTTGTACCAACCGTTGGTCGAAGCGACAACAGAAGCGCTGTTGCCCTTCTTCAGGTTGCCGATTACGCTGTAGGAGGTGCCTGCACCGGAACGAACATTCAGAGAAGAAGCCGAGATATAAACGGTCTTGGAAACGCTCTGCGTACCGCTGTTAGACGGGGTAGAGGAAGCGCTGCCGGAAGTCAGGTACTTGCTGTATACGTAGCCGGTCTTGCCGTTTACGTTGACCTTGGTCCAGCTGCCGGAAGTGCCGAGGCTTGCGGTGGTGGTACCGGACTTCATAACAGTCAGAACCGAGTAAGAATTACCTGCGCCGGAGCGAACGTTTACATCGGTCGTAGAAGTTACATTTGCAGCCAGTGCGCCGGTGCATACGATTGCAGTCGCAGCCGCGGTGGTCACTGCAAACTTCATCTTCTTAGAATGTATCATTGGTTTATCCTCCTGAAAATTAACGAAATAATGGTTACTTCGCAGACAGTGCTCGGTTCAGCCATACAACGGCGATGTCCAGAGCTGTATACAGACCATTCTTTTCGGTCTTCTTGACGATGCGATCCTTCGGACGCACGCTCGGGGATGTCTGCTGGAGCTGAACGGCTACCTTTGTTGCAACTTCCATATCCTGAACCTTCTTGGTTTCCAGAATCTGCATCATAATAATATAGCGGTCGCTCATGCTGCCATAGTAGATAATATTGTTATGTCTCATAAGTGGATGACCCTTATAGGTCAGGATCTCTTCATCTGCGCTTTTCTTAGCGTTAGCTGACATATTGTATTTCTCCTTTGATTAAAAATTCGCAATAATATATCCAGTATAACACGCGCAAGAATCTCTGTCAAACGAAAGACAGGCATACAACCGCCTTGGCATGGCTGATAGGTTACAATCAACTCTCTAGCACATTACAATTCGGTTACATTGGCTATAGTATAGCACATGCTTTGCGCGATGTCAATCACTTCTTCTGTTGCCGGGAGATAGAAAATTATACGTTTTTTGTGCACATTTCCACGATTCTGTTGGATATATGGGCGACAACAGAGAATAAACAGGGATGCTTTGGTTACATTGACGAAAAAACGCAGGACGTTTTCACGCCCTGCGTTTATTGCTTTGCATTACAGATCCAGATAATTGGAAATCAGTTCCTGCATCAGCTCGTCGCGGTCGATCTTGCGAATCAAGCTGCGTGCGTTGTTATAGTTGGTAATATATGTCGGATCTTCGGAGAGCAGATAACCCACAATCTGATTGATCGGATTATAGCCATTTTCCTTCAGAGCATCATATACTGTCTGAAGCACGCGCTTCATTTCCTTATTACTTTCTTCTTTCATGCTGAACTTTCTTGTTCCATCAAGCATTACGGAGCCCTCCTTTCAACTATCTACCATGATAATACAAAAATTCAAAATTGTAAAGGATTGTAAACTATATTTTACTGACGAAGTTTTGCATCGAACTGCTTTTCGAGGGCAACAATTGCCTTCTTCATCGCGTTGTCGCACTCTTCATCGGTCAGGGTACGGTCCTTGCCGCGCAGACGCATGGAGTATGCCACGCTCTTCTTGCCTTCCGGTACCTGATCGCCCTTGTATACATCGAACAGGGAAACCGCTTCCAGAATGCCGCCGACAGCCTTTGCAATTGCCTTTTCCATGTGTGCTACCGGAATGGAGTCATCGCACAGAACCGCAATATCGCGGGTAGATGCCGGATACTTCGGCAGCGGCTGATACAGCTTGTCGGTATTTGCGTTGGCAAACATGAGATCCAGATTGATTTCAGCAGCCAGAATTTCGCTCTTGCCAGCGCCATAGTTCTTAGAGATGACCGGATGAATGGTGCCGAAGATGCCCAGCTCGGTCTCGCCGGTCAGGATCTTTGCGCAGCGTCCCGGATGATAAGACGGATTGTCGGTTACCGGCTCGAAGCTGACGTCAGATACGCCGCTCTCGCTGAGAATCTTCTCCACAATGCCCTTGAACTGGAAGAAGGACAGACGACCATAAGTGCCCATGGTCAGGATGTGTGGCTCCTGCGGCAGAACTTCGGTATTTACCTTGCCGTCTTTGATTTCCGGCAGATATACCGTAGCAATCTCGTACAGGCTTGCTGTCGGGTTTCTGTGGTTCAGGTTGTGCATCAGGCACTCCAGCATGGACGGCAGGGAAGTGGTGCGCATGACACTGAAATCTTCGCCCAGCGGATTGAGGATCGTCACGGACAGACGCTTTTCGCTGTCCTCCGGCAGACCGATGCTGTCATACATCTTTGGGCTGCCGAACGAGAAGTTCTGCGCCTCGTCAAAGCCGCAGGCACGGGCATAGGAGCCGATGTTCTTCTCAAAATACTGCTTCGGGGACAGACCTCCGGCAGCCGTACCGCCGAACTGTGTGGTCGGAATATTGTCGTAGCCATACATACGGGCAACTTCCTCTGCCAGATCGCACATGCGCGCAATGTCGGTGCGGTAGAACGGAACAACAACCTCTTCGCCCTCGACAACAAAGCCCAGACGATTCAGATAGCCGACGATTTCCTCGCGGCTCAGATCAATGCCGAGCAGAGCATTCATCTTGTCGCACTCCAGCGGCAGACGCTTGTGCTTGTCGCTGGTTGCATCGACGTCAATCACGCCGTCAACCACTTCGCCAGCACCCAGCATTTCTACCAGCTTGCAGGCACGGTTGACTGCATCCATCGTCATGCGCGGGTCAAGACCCTTCTCGAAACGGCCGGAAGCCTCGGTACGCATACCCAGCTTTTGTGCGGTGATACGAACGGTTGCGCCGTGGAAGTTTGCGGACTCAAAGACAACGGTCTGAGTCTTTTCGGTGATCTCGCTCTCGTAGCCGCCCATAACACCGGCAACCGCAGTAGCTGTGGTGCCGTCAGCGATGCACAGCATGTCCTTGTCGAGGTAGTGGTTTTCACCGTCCAGTGTCTGGATAAATTCGCCATCCTTCGGGCGGCGAACGACGATCTTGCCGTCCTTCAGACAGGAATAGTCAAAGGCATGCATCGGCTGACCGTATTCCAGCATGACATAGTTGGTAATATCAACAATATTGTTGATCGGGCGAACGCCAGCGGCGTGCAGACGCTCACGCATCCAAGCCGGAGACGGCTCGATCTTGATGTTCTTGACCAAGCGTGCGGTGTAGCGCGGGCACAGATCGGTAGCTTCTACTGCGACAGACAGCGTATCGTTGATGTCGCCGCCGATGCCCTTGACAACCGGTGCGTGCAGCTTCAGCTCGCGGTCAAAGGTAGCAGCAGTCTCGCGTGCCAGACCGATGATGCTCAGGCAGTCCGGACGGTTCGACGTGATTTCAAAATCTGTGACATACTCATCCAAACCAACCAGCGTCTTGATGTCTACACCAACCGGCGTGCCTTCCGGCATGAGCAGCAGACCATCCGGATCGCCATACGGGATTTCATTCAGGGTCAGACCCAGCTCTTCGTGCGAGCACATCATACCGTTGGACGGCACGCCGCGCAGCTTGCCCTTGGTGATCTTCACGCCGCCCGGCAGATACGACTTGTGCAGAGCGACCGGAACGACACGGCCTACTTCTGCATTCGGTGCGCCGGTGACGATCTGAATCGGTTTTTCCTTGCCAACGTCTACCTGACAAATAACCAGATGGTCAGAGTCCGGATGCGGAACGTTGGACAGGATTTTACCGGTAACTACATTTTTAATTTCATCGCCGAGGTAGACGACTTCTTCCACCTTGGAACCGGACATGGTCATCTTGTCCGCATATTCCTTGTTGGAAATACCAGTCATATCTACAAATTCGGCAAGCCAGCTCATTGGCAGCTTCATGATTTCATTCCTCCAAAAATCAAATATATTCCAGCAATCAATTAAAACTGGTGCAGGAAACGCACGTCATTTTCGTAGAACATGCGGATATCGGTGATCTTATAGCGGCTCATAACGATACGCTCCAGACCGATGCCGAATGCATAGCCGGAATATTCGTTCGGATCAATGCCGCAGACCTCCAAAACCTTCGGATGAACCATGCCGCAGCCGAGGATTTCAATCCAGCCCTCGTTCTTGCACAGCGGGCAGCCAGCACCATGGCACTTGAAGCACTGCATGTCCATCTCGGCAGACGGCTCAGTGAATGGGAAGTGGTGCGGACGGAAGCGGACAACCGTGTCCTCGCCGTACAGCTTCTTGGCAAACTGCTCCAGAATGCCCTTCAGGTCGGACATGCGGATGTTCTTGTCAACAACCAGACCTTCGATCTGATGGAACATCGGAGAATGGGTAGCATCGACTGCGTCAGAGCGGAAAACACGACCCGGTGCGATGATGCGAATCGGCGGCTTTTTGTGCTCCATGGCGCGAATCTGCATCGGAGAGGTCTGCGTGCGCAGAATGATGTTATCGGAAATATAGAAGGTATCCTGCGTATCGCGTGCCGGATGATCCTTCGGGATGTTCAGCGCTTCAAAATTGTACCAATCGGTCTCGACTTCCGGACCATCGGTGATGTTGAAGCCCATGCCGATGAAAATGTCCTTGACTTCATCCAGAACGATGTTGAGCGGATGCTTCTTGCCGAGGGTAAATTCCTCGCCCGGCATGGTGACGTCGATGGTCTCGCTCTTGAGCTTTGCTGCCAGAGCAGCCTCTTCCAGACGAGCCTTGTTTGCAGACAGACCGGTCTCAATGGCTGCGCGCAGGTCATTGACCATTTGACCGAATGCCGGACGCTCTTCCGGTGCCAGATTGCGCATGTTCTTCATCAGCGCAGTGACTTCGCCCTTTTTACCCAGGTATTTGACGCGAATGGCGTCAAGTTCGCGGGAATCCTTGCAGGCTTGCATCGCCTGCTCGGCAATCTCACGAATGGACTGTAATTTTTCCTTCATTTGTTAAAACAACTCCTTGAAAGATTTAATGACACTAAAAAAACCTTTCGCAACCCTATCAAAAACAGGGACGAAAGGTCAGGGAACCTCCGCGGTACCACCCAGATTCCGGTATTATACCGGCTCTTTGCGACTGATAACGGGGTCTCCCGCTGGTGTTTTTGGACACCAGAGCTCCCGGGCGAACTTCGTCAATCCATTTCAGCAGGCAGCTTCCAGCCAATGGCTGCCGTTCTCTGATGCCGCAGGGCTTTGAGTACTTTTCCCGTTCGTTGCTTTTCCGTAGAATCAATATACTATATATTTATACCATACAATGCAGGGAAAAGCAAGGAGTTCTTGAGAGATTCTTCTTTAGAAAATATATACGCAAAAACACCCCGAAACCATACAGATTTCAGGGTGTCGATTCTGGTGGACACTAACGGTCTCGAACCGCTGACCTTCCGCACGTCAAGCGGATGCTCTACCAACTGAGCTAAGTGTCCGTGCTGCTGAGCAGTATTGATATTATAACAAACAACCGTGCACTTGTCAACGATAATTTTCTGGAAAGAGGTAAAAAAATCCCTGTGTCCCACAGGTCAAGGAACACAGGGAAGAGAAAAACGGCAATATGAGAAAGTAGATTAAACTGTGTGTCTTCGTACATGAGGTGTGGAGAGAAGTGCCGTCTTACTTGATTTTCACCCGCAGCGTCCGGTGAGAGACGCTGCGGGAATGTGGAATAGAGTAGAATAGAGAATAGACGAAAATTTGTATGGCTTACAGTTTCTGTCGCTCGTAAGCCTGCTCCATGGCAGCAATCAGCGGGAGCTTTTTGCCGCTCATGAAGCGAACCATGGCACCGCCTGCGGTGCAGACATAGCTGATCTTGGTCAGATCGATAAACTTGGTAGCACTGGACACGGTGTCACCGCCGCCAATGACAGAATATGCTTCGCTGTCAGCAATACCACCCCAGATACCGCGGGTGCCGATGTCAAAGCATTCCTGTTCATAGATGCCAGCAGGACCATTGGCGAAAATGGTTTTTGCGGATGCCAGCAGAGCCTGATAGTCGGCAATCGTCTGTGCACCAATATCAATGAATTGTGCGTCTTGCGGCAGATTGTCAATCGTGCATTCTACACGCACGCCATCCTTATTATAGGCGAGGTCGCGCGGCAGCTCAAATCTGTCCGGATATTCTGTCAGATACTTCTTTGCTGCTTCTACAAAGGTCAGCATATCTCGGTCGCGCAGGAACTTCATCTGCGGCTCACCAAATGTCACACCATTTGCAATGTGCATAATGATACCAGTGACACCAGTGGTCAGGATTTTATCCGCCGTGCCGTTCTTGAGCACAGATTCCATCATGCCAAAGGCATCGGAGATCTTTGCTCCGCCGAGCACAAACATGCACGGATGCTGTGCGCCGTCCTTAACGGATGCCAGTGCGGCATATTCGTCAAAGAACTGGAAACCAGCAGCTGCCGGTAAAAAGTGCGGGAAACCAACCATAGACGGGGCATCACGATGCGCGGCAGAAAAGGCATCGTTGACATACAGATCAAACAGCGGAGAGAGCTTGCGGATATGCCATACATTTCCCATCTCTTCCGGCTTCAGTTTGACAAAGTTAGAGAAAGTAGACAGCTCTTCTCCCAGATACCGCAGATTGCCTAAAATAATTGCTTCACCTGCTGGCAGATTTTTCACAGCTTCAATTGCCGCCGGGCCACAAACATCATCAATATAATGTACCGGATAACCGGTCAGTGCAGACAGCTTTTGTGCGTGCTCTTCAAGTGGAATCAGGTTCTGATAGTCCTGCGTATCACCCTGATGTGCAATCAGAGCGACAGCAGCGCCGTTTTCCAACATATATTTCAGCGTAACCGCGTTCTTTTTCAGACGGTTCTCGTTGACAATCTTCTTGGTAACCGGATCAATCGGAGAATTGATGTCCGGACGGAACAGAATTTTCTTGCCTGTAATAGTAAGCCCACGCAGGGCGTTCATTTTTATTTCCATTTTGCCATCCCCAGATATTTATTCGTCTTAGCGGTTGCTTCTTCCATAGTGTCCTGCATGTGCAGAGCAGCACGTACACCATCCAGTGTTTCCGGAATGGTAACAGCTTCCTGCGGAATATAAATTGCGAACATAATCTGATCGCCGTATTCTACGATAGATTCTTCCCACAGGCCGATTTCATACATGTCACCGCGCGGGTTGCCGAGGTCACGAGCGTACTTGAACATGGAGGCATTGCCGAGGAAACCGTCTGCAATGCGGACAACACGGATACGGTCATGGGTTTCAAATGCCTTGAGTGCCTGCTCCTTGGTGATTTTCTGCTTGCCCTGTGCAGTGATGGTGATGATGTGACCGTGGGTGACCGGTGTGTGAACCAGAATGCCGGTAGCCTCTACGTGCGGCATAATGGTCATGAGGTCAACAGCCTGATGAGAAGGAGCCTTGTCGATCTTCAGTGCGTTGGTCAGTCCGCGATGATAATCGCCCGGGTCAGCAACACGGCGAATAATCGTGATTGCTACGCGCTCAATGCCGCCGCAGTTGCGGTCAAGGCAGTCAACGGCACGAATCAGACCGGTGGTATTGCAGGAGGTCAGCTTCAAGAACTGCTTATCCAGACCCTTTTCATAGTTTGCATAACCGTGGAAAAAGACATCAGCGACATCGTTTTTCTCACCGCCCTGGAAGATGCACGGCTTGCCCATGCGCTCAAACAGCTTCTTGTTCTCTGCGCCAACGCCTGCCGGTGTTGCATCGAGCAGAATATCACACTTTTCTGCCAGATCTTCCATTGTACCGCATACCGGAATGCCAGCTTCTGCGTAAGCATCAGCATATTTCGGGTCAGACATGTACAGATCATACGGCATACCCTTTTCCTTCAGCGCACGAACGCCCAGATTCGGGGTGCGGTTTGCCACACCGACCAGTTCCATATCTCCCATGCGTACCACGCCGTCAGCCAGACGCTGACCGATTGTACCATAACCTACGACGCCAACTTTTACCTTGTTCATCATGTATTCTCCTTTATGCTTTGTGATTATCTGTGTTTTGCGTACTCTGGATTGAGCAAGCTGCGTGGCTGCTCGCCGCGCATATACGAGGCGATGACACCGGCACAGTGATTAAATACCATGCGGACAGCCTGTGTGGATACGGCCGCAGAATGCGGCGTAAGAACGACATTTGGCAAAGTCTTCAGCTCAGAATCCGGATCAAACGGTTCAACCTTGAATGCATCCAATGCTGCACCGGCGATCTTGCCAGAGCGCAGAGCATCTGCCAAATCATGTTCGTTGACAACATAGCCGCGGCTTGTGTTGATGATATATACACCGTCCTTCATCAGGTCAATGACATCTTTGCAGATGAAATCCTTCATGGTTTTCACTGCCGGCAGATGCAGGCTGATGATGTCTGCGGTGCGCACAGCGGTTTCCAAATCGACGATTTCTACGCCAAGTGCATTGGCTGCCTGATAGTTCGGATACGGATCGTAAGCAATGACTTTGACCGGGAAGACGCTGAGCAGCTTGGCAAATTCACAGCCGATATTTCCGAAGCCGAGCAGAGCGACTGTGCCTTCCAGCGTCTGCGACATCTTAGCGGTAACGCCGTCTGCACGCAGGCTGCGGTCATAAATGGTGATTTTGCGCAGAATGGCAAGCGTCAGAGCCAGTGCCTGTTCTGCTACTGCCTTGGAGTTGACACCTGGTGCGTTGCATACGGCGATGCCCAGTTCGGCAGCTTTTTCCAAATCAACCGTCTCGAAGCCAGCGCCAAAACGGGCGATGCCCTTCAGATGATCGGCACAGGCGGTGAGAACTTCTGCGTTCCACGGTTCGCGTCCGGCTACAACATAATCAAAGCCCTTTGCTGCGGCAATGACTTCCTGTACGTCCTGTGTATGGTACAGTGGGATATTGACGATTTCTGCGCCCTGTGCGACAGCGTCGTGAAAAACCTCGTTGAGATCGAGATTCAATTCATTCTGTACCAGAACAGCAACTCTCGTTTTGTTCTCTGGCATGATAGTTGTTCCTCCTTTGGGGGATCGGCACTGCGGCGGGGAGCCGCAGCGTACATTTGAGTGAATGTAAGATTTATAGTGAAATGGATTAGGCGATGCAATTACAGCTTGTCGTTGAGATAAGCGGAAAGGGTTTTTGCGTCCTGCTCCTCGGAATCACCGGAGAGAGTAAAGGAGATGCTGTCTCCTCCCTTGATAGATAAACCGATGACGGCGAGAATGCTTGTCGCGTCGATAGATGCATTGTCTTTAAACAGTCGAACGGAAGAGCCAAGAGATCGAATGTTCTGGGTCAACTCCGATGCGACCTGTGCATGAACGAATACCGGTTCGGATACTGTATGTTCAATGGTAATCATTGATTGGCACCTCTTTCTTGTGTGGTGTGGTTTGTGTTTTGTTGATTTATCTTTTGTGACTACAAGTATGACGTCAAAACAAGGACAGGACAAGTGGATTTCTGGCGGAAATTTGGCGTCATCCCTGTGGACACACTGAGAAACTGTTTATATTGCACAAAAATACGATGTGATAATACGGCGTGAATGCAGAAGATAAACAATAGCGGCCGAGAGAAAAACGAAAATTGTTAAAAAAATCACAAAAGAAAAATTTCCGTCAATTGTGGACAAATCTGAGAAAATGTGGTATCTTTCTTGCAAAACATCACGAAACCATCAAGATTTGTTAATAATTTCACAAATGGCTAGAGAATAGGAAAGGCGGGGAGAGGACATGGAGCTGTCACAGCGAGCCAAACAGCTGAGTCAATTGCTGTTGGAACAGCCGGCGGGGTGCCCGCTTACATTGGCAGAGCTGTCTGAACAGATGCATTTGAGCAAACGGACCATTCAACGCGCGCTGCCGGAGGTGCGCAGCTGGATGGAAGAACGCAATTGCAGGGTACAAGCGAGGGCTGGAAGCGGCATTTCTGTTGAGGCAAGCGAAGAAAACAAACGTTGTTTGCTGTTAGAGCTGCAGGGAGGCGCAGATAACGCGCAGTATTTGTCTCAACGGGCGGAATTGTTGGAGATCCTGCTGGATGCACAGCAGGTTTTGTCTATCGAGCAGCTCAGTGAGCGTTTACGTTGTTCGAGAGATGCAGTAGAAAAGCAGCTGCCATGGATCCGCGACTGGCTGGCGCGCTATCAGATCCGTCTGCATGTGCAGACCGGTGTTGGCTTATATATAGAAGGGGCAGAAAAAGATTGGCGGATAGCGCGCATTGAACACATCGCTGCATTTCATGCGGATGCTGTCATGACGTATTTTTCCGCTCCGGAGCAAAATACGCCGCCGCTGCTGTTTCGTGTGCTTTCCAGAGAAGAGCAGCTCGGATTGCTGTCGGTGCTCCGGCGGGCGCAGAATTATCAGGAAATTTATCTGACCGATGAGGGATTTTTGCGTGTCTATCTTTGCGCAGGGCTGATGCTCCGGCGCGTTCGACAGGGACATCCGTTGCGTTTGGATCGAGAAGAGATGGAGCGATTCCAGCGGCTGCCGGAATATGCCATGGCTGAACACGTGGCGGATATGCTGCAAGAACAAAGTAACATTGTGTTAGACAGTGCAGAGATCGGCTTTCTGGCCATGTATTTTGCAAACAGCGATGTTATGCCGGAACAAACAGCAGAACTGCTGACGGGAGAAGTGCATCGATTGTATTTGGCGCAGCGTATCATTGATGCTGCACAGCGCGAACTACATTTGGATTTTTCGGCAGATGAACAACTGTTAGAAGGATTATATGCACATTTACAGGCAACATGCAGTCGCCTGCGATTAGGCAGTCCGATTGAAAATCCGCTGATGCAGGAAATTATAGATACCTATCCGGAATTATATGCCGCAACACGCAATGCCTGCGAGGTATTCAAGGAAATTCTTCATGTAGAGACCATTCCGCCGGAGGAGTGCGCGTATATCGCCATGCATCTGGGCGCGGCAATGGAGCGAATGCAGGAGCAAGCGCAGAATATCTCTGCTGTCGTGGTGTGTCCGGTTGGCATGAGCGGAGCCAGTCATTTGGCGGCAGAAATTACACGTCGTTTTCCGCAGATTATCGTGCATCGCATTGTCAGCGCCGTCAATATTGATACCCGACAATTGCGCCGAGAGGGTGTAGATCTGATTCTTTCCACCATTGATTTGCCGATTTCTTATCCGATGGTGCGTGTCAGTCCACTGCTCAATCGGAGAGATTTTACGCGCATTGATGCGGCGCTCACCATGGCAACTCAGCGCAAGCAGGAGCATCAGCCGGAAGATCGTCCGATTACACAGAGAAAAGACATTGCATTTGTCGCACGATTCAGTGATGAAATGCTCCGCCTGACGCAGGATGTTCCGTGGCATCAGATTCCAAGTATTCAAAAGATAGAAGATTTGGCATATTATGCGGCGCATATGATGATTTCGGAGGATATTGCGGCGAATCAATTGGAACAACAGCTGGCATATCAGTTATATCAATCGGATAGCTATTTGCAGCCATATCATCGATGGATTGTTTGCTGTACGACAGAATATACGCAGCATTGCCGGATAGGATATTTGCAGCTCAAAATGCCATACACGGAGGAACAGCGGCAGATAGAAGGCTGTTTGGTTTTGCTTGTGCCGGAAAGAGACACTACCGGTGCCGCTGCCTACTTGATCCATCGGGCCTGTGCAGCAATATTACACGGCACCGCGTATTTGCGGGACATGCAGCACGGAGAAAGCGCTGCCTTTGTGCAGCGCTTGGAGCGTGATGTCGCGCAGTGCTATGCTACTATTGTGCGGCAGCGTTTGCCGGAATAATACAAGAGAGAAACTGTTGCTCAAGGGCAACAGTTTTTTCTTGCAAAAGTCAATCGGTTCTTGACGGAGAGAACGAAAGATAATATAATAAATTGAACGAAACAGGGGAGCTTGTGTAAACCGGCTGAGAGTAGGCAATCGCCTTGACCCTTGACCTGATTTGGGTAATGCCAACGTAGGAAGAGATTTTTGACTTGCGCATCGGGTTACCGAGTGCGCTTTTTCTTTTGGAAAAATCTCACAGGGTTTCGTTTGGAGAGCGGTTGATTGGGGGCACCACCTTCCGCCGCTATACAAAATCAATGACTGTGAAAGGAGACAAGTTCACAATGAAAACAGCATTGACGATCGCGGGAAGCGATTCCTGCGGAGGCGCCGGAATTCAGGCAGACATCAAGACAATGACAGCAAATGGCGTATATGCCATGAGCGCGATCACTGCCCTGACTGCGCAGAATACTACCGGCGTAACAGGTATTATGGAGGTAACTCCGGAATTTTTGCGGGAACAGCTGGTCGATGTGATTGAAGACATCGCACCGGACGCCGTAAAAATTGGCATGGTTTCTTCCAGCGGACTGATTCAGGTCATCGCAGATACCATTGAAACGTATCAGCTCAAGAATGTCGTCGTGGATCCGGTAATGGTTGCGACAAGCGGCGCAAAGCTCATCAGCGATGAGGCGATTGATACGCTCAAGACCCAGCTGATTCCGAAAGCGACCGTGATTACTCCGAATATTCCGGAGACGGAGGTTCTCTTCGGCAAAAAGATTACCAGTGCAGACGATATGATTGAAGCGGCAAAATGGATTAGTGAGACCTATCACTGCGCTGTCCTGTGCAAGGGCGGACATAATCTGAATGACGCAAACGATTTATTGTACCGTGATGGCGGTTATCAGTGGTTTAAGGGAAAGCGCATTGACAATCCGAATACCCACGGTACCGGCTGCACGCTGTCCAGTGCCATTGCGTCCAATCTTGCCAAGGGCATGAATCTGGATGAGGCGGTAGACTGTGCGAAGCGGTATATTTCCGGCGCGCTGGCAGCGATGCTGGATCTTGGAAAGGGCAGCGGCCCGATGAATCATGCCTTTGCGATTGAAGGCAAATACTAAGTCGTTTCAGGGAGTAAGACAAAAGAATTATGAATATGAAGTGGAAATTGAAAGACATTCTGATGGTTGCCATCGTGGGCGTGCTGTTTTCGTTCCTGTTTTTGGGCGCAAATTATATTGGAACAGCGCTGATTGCCGTTCTGACGCCGTTCGGCCTGAACATGCTGGCATATCAGATTATCTATGGTGTATGGTTTATGGCTGCAACCTTTGCAACCTACGTCATTCAGAAGCGCGGCGTCGGCTTGGTTGCTGAAATGCTCGCTGCTGTCATCGAAATGATGATGGGCGGTATGTTTGGCGTATCCACGCTGGTCAGCGGTTTCTTTCAGGGCTTGGGCTGCGAGCTGGGCTTTGCGGCATTTCGCTACAAGAAATTTGGCTGGTCTTCCATGATTCTCAGCTCGATTATTTGCGCAGTTCTGACATTCTTTGTTCCGGAATATTTCTTCTATGGCTACAGCGAATATCCGGTATCAATTCTGGCAGTGATGCTGGTTCTGCGCGTCATCAGCTCGATACTTTTCACTGGTATTGTATCCAAGCTGATTGGCGATGGTCTGGCAAAGGCTGGTGTTCTGCGCGGCTATGCGCTGGGCATGAAACAGGATCTTCCAGAGGAAGTGGAGTAATCCATGGAACAGGCTGCGATTGTATGCGAAAACCTGACATTTCGCTATTTTGAGAAGTCTAAACCGGTGATTGACAAAGCATCGCTGACGATTCCGGCGGGAGAAATTACCGTTTTGATGGGAAGCAGCGGCTGTGGAAAAAGCACGTTGGCGGCGATTTTGTGCGGCTTGCTGCCGGAAAACGGCGGCTTTCTGACCGAGGGATCCATTGAATTGTTTGGTACACCGCTCAAGCAGCTGCGTGTCAGTGAGCGCGCTAAGAAAATCTCTATGATGTTCCAGAATCCGGATTTGCAGTTCTGCATGGCAACGCTGCGTGAGGAATTGTATTTCTGTATGGAAAACATCAGCGTGCCGATGGAACAAATGCGGGAGCGCGCAGAGCAGTCCGCCCGCGTGATGGGCACGGCGCATTTGCTGGACAGAAAGCTGTTCAGCCTGTCCGGCGGTGAAAAACAACGGGCAGTTTTGACCTGTATTCACTTGCTGGATGCATCGTGTATTTTGCTGGATGAGCCGTTTGCCAATCTGGATCCGGACGCTGTGCAGGAAATGATGGTTTTACTGCGCAAGATGTGTCGAGAGCAGGGCAAAACAATCGTGGCGATTGACCATATGGCGGATCACTGGATCGGCACAGCGGATCGGTTCTTGCTGCTCGGAGAAGGCGGACAGGTGCTGTCCGAGACCAAAACGACGGAACAGCTGGAGCAGGCGCGTCCGCTGTTTCGAGAGCAGGGCGTGGCCTATCCGGGTATTTGGCAGGAGACACGCAGACTGCCGCGCATAGATCAGCCCGCAGAAGATGGTCTGCGCTTGAGTCATGTGACGATGCCGAAAATTCCGCAAAAGCCGAAAAAACGCCGGCGGTTGAGAGAAAATATCGCGGAACAGGATAGTCTGTTGTTTCAGGGAGAAGCGATTTTCCCGGACGGCTGCATTACGGCGATTTTGGGACCGAGCGGCTGCGGAAAGACATCATTGATGATGACGCTGCTCAAGCAGCGCGATTATCTGGGGGACATTGCGATTGTAGAAAACGGATATGTGCGGGAACTGCGTTCGATTGACCAGAAGGGCTGCTTCGATGAAGTGGGCATTGCGTTTCAGAATCCGTCCAATCAGTTCATCACGCAGAACGTGACGGAAGAAGTGACGGACGGACTGAGCCGCAGATATGCCAAGGAAACACCGGAACAGATCAAACAGCGGGCGTTGGATATGCTGGATACCTGCGGTCTGCGCAAGTATCAAAAGTTCTCGCCGTATATGCTCAGTCAGGGACAGCAGCGCCGGTTGGCTGTGCTGTCTGTGCTGGCAGGCGGTCAAAAGCTGCTGCTGCTGGATGAGCCGACATATGGACAGGATTATCGCTCGGCGCGCGCGCTGATGGATCAGGTTTGTGCGCGTGTCAAAGAGGAAGGTCTGACTGTGATTATGACAACGCATGACCGAGGATTGGCGCAGGCATATGCGGATGTTCGCTACCAGATGCGAGGAAAAAAACTGATACGGGAGGACACAAACCGATGAGACCGACCGTTTTGGAAAAAATCAATCCCTTTGTCAAAGTCGTTACGATTTTGGTTTGCGGCATTTTGATGGCGCTGACGAGCTCGTGGAAGCTGAATATTGCCGTATGGCTGGTAACACTGGCAGCGCTGGTTGTGCTGTCCAACTGCAAGCTGTCATCGCTTGTCAAGACGTTTGTTCCTGTCATGGTGCTGGCGGGTGCTGTGTTTGTATCCGGCATGTCATACGGAAAAAGTGCGGGATCATCGGCGTCTATCTATGATGTAGCGTCTATGGGATCGGCACTGCTGCTCAGCACACGCATTCTCGCTTATGTCGGCATGGGCATGTTGTTTGCGCTTTCGACGGATCAGAAAGAATTTATTATGTCGCTGATGCATCAAGGACATGTCAAACCGAAATTTGCATACGGCGTGTTGGCGGCAGTCAATCTCGTCCCGACGCTGCGCCGTGAATGGGATGAAGTCAATCTTGCGTATCGGGCAAGAAAGAAGAGCACCGGCTTGCTGCCGATTGGTCCGCTGTTCAACACGCTGGTCAATGGCATTCGCTGGTCGGAAAATGTAGCAATGGCGATGGAATCCAAAGGATTTGACGGCGATGGTGCCCGCACCTTTGTGATTACCACGCGCGTGCATGTAGGAGATATTTGCTTTGCTGTGATTTGTATTGGACTCATGGCGGCAGGTACGATTTGTTTATAAAAGAGAAAAGGAGTTATCATATGAAGGTATCTGAGCGTTTGTATAACAGCATTATTGATCTGTGGGACAAGTATAATGAGCATCCGTTTGTCAAGGGTATTGCGGATGGCACACTGCCGCTGGAGAATTTCCAGTTTTATATGATTCAGGATCATCTGTATCTGATGCAGTACGCAAAAGTCTTTGCACTGGGCGTTCTCAAGGCCAAGGAGGAGAGCGACATGCGTCTGTTCTCTAATCTGATTACTGCAACCCTGGACACAGAGAATGCACTGCATCAGGATTATCTGCGCCGTCTGGGCATTTCTAAGGAAATGATCGCGCAGGCAAAGCCGAGCATTGTGACCGATTCGTACACCAACTATATGATTGCCATTGCAGAAAAAGAAGGCTTGGCTGAGCTGATGGCGGCTGTTCTGTCCTGCTCTTGGAGCTATAAGCTGATTGGCGACTTCATGGAAAAATTCCCGGGCGCAAAGGAACAGGAATTCTATGGAGAGTGGGTCAACATGTATATCTCTGAAGGCTATCGTTCCTCCAATCAGGTCATGATTGATTTGGTAGATCGCCTGACAGAAGGCTACACCGAGGAGCAGATTCAGAATCTGGAACATATTATTTATGTGTGCAGCCAGTACGAGTACATGTTCTGGGATATGGCCTGGAACCAGAAAATGGTAGAAGTATAATCGCTTCGGCTATAGGATAAACAACAAACACCTGTGTGCGGAAACCGCCGCGCACAGGTGTTTTTGTATGCACAAATTGTCAATTCAAAAGTAATAGACTTTTACTACAAAAATCTAGGAGGAAAATTGTGCAAGTTTTTGTTACAAAATGCATTGACATTTGGGCGAAATGCGAATATTATAGAAACATAAACTATCGAAGTAAAAACACCGAGTTTTGAAATAACAACGGAAGGAGATTTCAAGATGAAAGCAAGAGGCGTAAGACTGCACGCGGCAAACGATCTGAGACTGGAGGAGTTCGAGCTTCCGGAAATCACGGATGACGAAATTCTCGTCAAAGTTGTCTCCGACAGCATCTGTATGTCCACGTATAAGTGTGCTATACTGGGTACAGACCACAAGCGTGTACACGAGGATGTCGCAGAGCATCCGGCAATCATGGGCCATGAATTTGCCGGTGACATCGTTAAGGTCGGCAAGAACCATCAGGATCAGTTCAAGCCGGGCATGAAGTTTACCCTTCAGCCGGCACTGAACTACAAGGGAACCATGTGGAGTCCTGGATACTCTTATGAGTTCTTCGGCGGCGATACGACGTACTGCGTCATTCCGGCAGAGGTTATGGAGTTGGGATGCCTGCTCGAATACAAGGGACGTGCATACTATGAGGCCTCTCTGGCAGAGCCGATGTCTTGTAGCATCGGTGCATTCCATGCAGCATATCATACCCATATGGGCGTGTACCAGCATGAAATGGGCATCAAAAAGGGCGGCAATCTGGCAATTATGGCAGGCGCAGGCCCGATGGGCTTGGGCGCACTGACCTATGCGCTGCATCGTGACGTCCGTCCGTCCCGTGTTGTTGTCGCTGATCTGAATCAGGATCGTCTGGATCGCGCAGAAGAATTGTTCCCGGTGGAAGAGTACAAGGAAATGGGCATTGACCTGCACTTTGTTAATACCGGCGAGTACGAAGATCCGGTTGCAGAGCTGCGTGCGATCACCGGCGGCGCTGGCTATGACGATGTATTCTGCTATGCACCGGTTGCAGCTGTGGTACAGCAGTGCAGCGACATCCTGGGCAGAGACGGCTGTCTGAACTTCTTTGCTGGTCCGACCGACAAAAAGTTCAGCGCGACGATGAACTTTTACGATGTACACTACAACTCTACCCATGTCATGGGTACGACCGGCGGCAATACCGCGGATATGATTGAATCGCTGGAGCTGACCGCAGCAAAGCGCATCAATCCGGCAGTTATGGTTACCCATATCGGCGGTCTGGACGCTGTGGCAGAGACAACACTGAATCTGCCGAAAATTCCGGGCGGCAAGAAGCTGATTTATACGCACTTGACCATGCCGTTGACCGCGCTGGAAGATCTGCGCAAGAGAGGCGAAGAGCTTGGCGATGCGCGGTATACCGCACTGGCTGACATTGTAGACGCACATAAGGGGCTGTGGTGCCCGGAGGCAGAGGAATACCTGCTCGCAAACTTCATCGAGGAAGAATAAAACGCTGTTCTTCTTTCGGTGAATGGCAGCTGAAAGGAGAATAGATATATGGATACGATGGAAAGACGTAGAAATGCAATTGCGGAACTCATCAATCAAAAGGGAACCGTGAGCTTTTCTACCATCAAAGAACATTTCCCGAACGTTTCGGAAATGACGCTTCGTACCGATCTAAAGGCGTTGGACGAGGCAAAACAGATAGTAAGAATCCATGGTGGAGCAAAATCTGTACAATTGGTTATCAATACGGATGATTTCTTCAATCGAAGAGCCATTCGTAATATTCAGGAGAAACAGGAGATTGCAAAAAAAGCATTGCGGCTGATTCGGCCGGATACGGCAATCTTTCTGGACTCCGGCAGCACAACGACGGAATTGGCGCGGCTGTTTCCGGATCAATCCAACCTCATCTATACAACCGGACTCAGCTGTGCCACCGAGCTGGCTGGCTTAGAACAGCCTGTCATTATGCTGCCGGGCGGACGGCTCAATCGTTATAGTATCAGCACGTATGGTACGACGGCGATTCGAGATCTGGAACGTGTCAATTTTCATCAGGCATTTTTGGGAATCACAGGCTACACGCTGCAAGCGGGTTTTACCTGCGGCAGCATAGAAGAAGCGCTGCTCAAGCGCACAGCCATGAAGCAGGCAGAACAGGTTATCGTCTTGATGGACTCTTCCAAGGTAGGTGTGAAGAGAAGCTATTCTATCTGCGCAATGGCAGAGGTAGACCTTGTGATTTCTGACGGACATCTTCCGAAAGAAGTGCTGGAGGAATGCGACCGGCATCATATTCCTGTCTTATAACATACCAAGGGTTCATCTTTTGCTCTTCTCTACAGGATAAGAGAGGTCTGACATGAAAAATAGGGTACAACAATTTGGTAAATTCCTATCCGGCATGGTTATGCCGAATATCGGAGCACTGATTGCGTTTGGTTTCCTTGCAGCGCTGTTTATTGATACAGGCTGGATTCCGAATGAACAGCTCAACAGCATGGTTTCTCCGATGCTGACATACTTGATTCCGATTTTGATCGCATCCACCGGCGGCAAGATGGTCGGCGGAGACAGAGGCCGCGTTGTCGGTGCGATTGCTGTCATCGGTGCGATTATGAGCGATACATCCATCACGATGCTGATGGCTGCTATGGTTATGGGTCCGCTCGGCGGCTTCTGCATCAAGAAGTTCGATGAGAAGATGGAAGGACATATGCCAGCAGGCTTCGAGATGCTGATTAACAACTTCTCGGCAGGCATCATCGGCATGATTCTGGCCATTCTGGGCTATGCCGTTGTCGGCCCGGTTATGAGCGCTATTTTGACGGTGCTTGCAGCTGGCGTACATTTTCTGGTGGCACACAGCGTTTTGCCGCTGGTAGCCATCTTTATCGAACCGGCAAAGGTTCTGTTCCTGAATAACGCGATCAACCACGGCATTTTCACTCCACTGGCAACAGCAGATGCCGCAGAGACCGGCAAGTCTATCATGTACATGCTGGAAGCCAATCCGGGTCCTGGTCTTGGCATCCTGCTCGCTTACATGTTCTTCTGTAAGGATCAGAAGACCAAGCAGTCTGCACCGGGCGCTGTTATCATTCATCTGTTCGGTGGTATTCATGAAATTTACTTCCCGTACATCCTGATGAATCCGCTGGTTATCGTTGCACCGATTGTCGGCAACATGGTAGCAATTTTCTGGTTCAGCATGACCAATTGCGGTCTGGTAGGTCCGGCGTCCCCTGGCTCTATCATCGCATTCCTGATGATGACACCGACCAGTGATTTGTGGAAGGTTATCGTCGGTGTGCTGCTTGCAGCTGGCATTTCGTTTGCCATTGCATCTCCAATCGTCAGAATGGCTGGCGGTAAGAATTTGGAAGACGCACAGAATCAGATGGCTGCTATGAAGGCAGAATCTAAGGGGCAGGCTGCACCGGTAGAGATCGCCAATGCATCCGGCGTGCAGAAGATTATCTTCGCCTGTGATGCAGGTATGGGCTCTTCGGCTATGGGTGCAACCAAATTTAGAAATCGCCTCAAGGGTGTTCGCCCGGACATTAAGGTAAGCAATACCTCTGTGGACAATATTCCGGCGGACTGTAACATTGCTGTTGTACAGGCAACCTTGGCAGAGCGTGCACAGAAATGTGCGCCGCAGGCAAAGCTGGTCACGATTGAAAATTTCTTGGCCGATCCGGCACTGGATGCACTGTATGAAATGCTGCAAAAAATAGATGCTGTTGCACCGCAGGCGGAAGCACAGCAGGAGACAGCTTCTCCCATTGCAAATAAGCAGGTTATCTGCCGAGAAGGCGTCCGTCTGAATCAGAAATCGGTATCCAAGGAAGAAGCGATTCAGGCAGCAGGCGAATTGCTTGTGCAGCTCGGCTATGTCGATGAGAGTTACATTCCGGCGATGCAGGAGCGTGAAAAGCTCATCACAACATATATGGGCATGGGCGTTGCCATTCCGCACGGTACCAGCCAGGCAAAGGGTACAGTAAAGAAAACAGGCATTGTATTTTTACAGTATCCGGAAGGCGTAGACTTTGGCGAGGAAAAGGCGCAGCTGGTATTCGGCATTGCTGGTATCGGCAACGAGCATATGGATCTTCTGGCAAAGATTTGCAACATGCTGGAAGATGAAGCGGTTCTGGAAAAGCTCAAAACAACAGATGATCTGGATTGGGTTATGGAACAGCTGGACTAACTGACGCGCATAATAAAAATCACCTAAATTTTGAAGAGCGGTTGCTGTCGAGAGGCAGCAGCCGTTTTTCTTTTTCTGGCAAGCACAAGACAAATATGCTATACTAAATAGCATAGCGAAAAAAGGAAGTATATGGTTTATGAGACGGACAAAACAAACCGGTATGGATATGGTATCCGGTTCGATGTGGGATAAGATCTTGCTGTTTGCACTGCCGCTTGCCGCGGGAAGTATGCTGCAGCAGCTATTCAATTCTGTAGATGCAGCGGTGGTTGGACGATTTGCCAGCAGTGAAGCCTTGGCGGCAGTCGGTGCTAATACCTCCGTCGTATCGTTGTTTATCAATTTATTTGTCGGCATTTCTGTCGGCAGCAATGTTGTGATTGCAAACAATATCGGAAAAGGCAAACGGGAACGCATCCCCGATGTGGTTCACACGACGATGCTGCTTGCGATGGTCAGTGGTCTGCTGCTGTTGTTTGCCGGCATCGTTGTTGCACGACCGTTGCTGCAGCTGCTTTCTACGCCGGAAAATGTACTGGATCTGGCAGTCGTGTATTTGCGGCTGTATTGCTTAGGAATGCCGTTTATTATGACGTATAACTTTGCGGCGGCGATTTTGCGAAGCAAGGGAGATACCAAACGGCCGCTCTATTGTTTGGTTTTCTCCGGCTGTATCAATGCCGGATTGAATATCCTCTTTGTCGTTGGATTTCATCTCAGTGTAGCGGGTGTCGCGTTGGCAACCGTCATTGCCAATGGGGTCAGCTGTTCGATGGCGGTGTATTTTCTTATGCACGAGGAGGAAGAAATTCGCCTGCACTGGAACAAACTTGCCATTCACAGAGAGGAATTGTGGACGATTTTGCGCATTGGTATTCCGGCGGGCGTGCAGGGCATTGTGTTTTCTTTTTCTAATGTGTGCATTCAGGCTGCTGTCAATACCTTTGGCTCTGCTGCGGTAGCCGGTTCTGCGATTTCCATGAATTTTGAATACATCACATGCTTTGCCTTTATGGGTTTTAATTCTGCTGCTGTGACGTTCACCAGTCAGAACTATGGCGCGGGAAAGGCAGAGCGATGTAAGCGGGTATGCCGTATTTGCATGCTCTGCGGTGTTTGCGTTTGTCTGGCGTTAGATGTATTTTTCTATCTGGGACGCGGATTGTGGATCGGTTTCTTTACAACGGATGCAGCGACGGCTGCCTGTGCGGCGCAGAGAATGCAGATTGTGCTGCTGTTCCAGTGTCTTGCGTGCTCCTATGAAATCAGCGGTTCTGCGCTGCGAGGATATGGACATTCGTTGGTTCCTGCGCTGCTTACAGTGTTCGGCACCTGTATTTTTCGTGTGATTTGGGTCAATACAGTCGTTCCTGCACACCACACCCTGCCGGTTTTGTTCAGTATTTATCCGATTTCGTGGATTGTAACCGGCGTGATGGTACTCACGGCGTATTTCTTCGTCAGCCGCAAGGTACTGCATCAGTTGCCGAGAACATAGACTGCAAAAAATCATTGCATTTGAGAGAAAAAAGAGGTATAATGACTAAAAGTCAATGAATATTAGTCACGAAATATATTCGTGACACACAAGAGAGAGAAGCCTGCCGCGAGAACGATGAAGGAGAGGGACTTGTGGAATAGGAGGTTAAATGGGATATGAAGTATCAGGAGATTATGAAGGTGTTATCCGAGTGCGGAATGGGAGCTGTACTCGTGACGGAAAACTGGGAAATTCGAGAGGTCAATGAGACCGGTATTCAATTGCTGCACGGCTCAGAACACAACTGGCTGATAGGAAAGCGGCTGTCTGATATTGCAGCACCGCTGTGTCTGGAATCGGAACAAAACATCTATGCCTGTATGGGATTCAATGAATATTTATTGCGCTGTCCTGCGCCGTCTGCGGATGACCTGCCGGAGTATTGCCGGTTGGTTGTTTTTCGGACGGCAACACGAGATGCACAGTGCGATATGTTTGAACATGCCCTAGAGCAGGTCAGCGATGCGGTCGTGATGTGCGATGCAGAAACGCGCATCAATTTTTTAAACAACGCCTGTATTCAGATGGATGAGGTCGTGCCGAGCGATGTCATCGGCGAGAAAAATGAAAAGGTTTATGAGCCGCTGGATGGACAAGAACTAATTATTCCGCAGGCGATTCGCAAAAAACAGATTTATTTGGGACGTCGGCAGATTTACACCACACGGTATAACAAGAATGTAGACATTACTTCTAATACCTATCCAATTATACAGAACGGGCAGGTACTGGGTGGATACAGCATCATGAAGGATTGGAGCGCTGTTGACTCGCTCAATAAAAAGATTGTCGAGCTGCAGGCGAAGCTGATTGCCCAGAGCGATCCGAGCAAGCACACCAGCGGAAAGAGCGCGCTGACGGCTCGGTATCACTTTGAAGATATTATGCATATCAGCGATGCGATGGAAAGCATGATGGAGCAATGTCGGCAGGCGGCAAAGTCCGATTCCTCCGTGATGATTTACGGTGAAACCGGCACTGGCAAAGAACTGCTTGCGCAGAGCATTCACAACGCCAGCCGTCGTGCCAATGGCCCGTTTTTGGCGATTAACTGTGCGGCAATACCGGAAAATCTGTTGGAAGGCCTGCTGTTTGGCACAGAAAAAGGGGCATATACAGGTGCAGAGCGGCGACAGGGATATTTTGAACAGGCCAATAATGGCACCTTGCTGTTGGATGAGTTGAATTCTATGAATATTAACCTACAGGCAAAGCTGCTTCGCGTCTTGCAGGATGGTATGGTGCGTCGTGTCGGTGGATCGTCGGAGATTCATGTCGATGTGCGCGTGCTGTCCAATCTGAATATTCCGCCGCAGCAGGCGATTGATGAAAACAAATTGCGCCGCGACCTGTTTTATCGGTTGGGCGTTGTCAATATTGCGATTCCGCCTCTGCGGGAGCGCAAGGAAGACATTCCGTTGTTGGCGAAGCAGTTTATTATGAAGTGCAATGCCAAGCTCTCGCGTAATGCACGTGATTTATCACCGGAAACACAGGAACTGTTTCAGGCATATGATTGGCCGGGCAATGTGCGCGAATTGGAACACGCCATTGAGCACGCAATTAACGTCCTGCCAGATGATGAATCGCTGATTACGCCGGAATATATTCCCGGCTACATGCAGCAGGTATCTCACAAAAAAACAGCAGAAACACCGACGCCGCAGTTGGGATCATCGCTGAACAGTACGATCAAAGACGTAGAATGCAATGCGATCTGTAAGATTCTCAAGGAAAATGGAGGCAATATTTCGGAATCGGCACGTGTGCTGAAAATGAGCCGCCAGAGCTTACAGTACCGCATCCGAAAATACGGCATTAACGTCAAAGAATTATAATTTTTTAGAATCTATCCGCTTGTCGTAAAGATAAGCGGATATTTTTATCGCTGTAACAGCATGCCTGTGCAAAAAAATCATGCGGCGTATGCAAAAAAATATAGCGTGTGCTATCAATTTTTGCATGTGGTGCAAAATGTGCATGCATGGTGCAAAAATTGCATGCAGAAAAGTGCAAAAGAATTCTGCCAATATGCTCTTCCTGCTGTCAAGAAAAGAAAGGGAATAAAAGGAAATTTTGTCGTTTTTCACAAATACATCGCAAAATAACTGAACAAGATTCACAAAAAGAAAATTTCTTGTTGAATTTTCACGAAAAGAAATTGGTTTTGGCACGGCGATTGCATCTATTTTAGTAAAGACGCTGCACTCCATAAAAATTCGTAGGAAAATTTTTAGACACATTGTCCGAGGGTGCACAAACAAAATCATGACGCTGAAAAAAACGGGAAGGAGGAACATTTTGTTCACAGACAACAGCGGCGTGATGGAGTAAAGAGAAAAAAAGATGGGAATCGAAAGGAGAAAGACACAATGGATTTTTCTGCACTGATTATGCAAATCGACAACATTTTGTGGGCTACTCCGCTGATTATTTTGACATTTGGTCTTGCTTTGGTTTATTGCGTAGCAATTAAATTTGGCAACGTCACAAATATCAAATTGCAGTGGAAACTTCTCACAAAGGGCGAAGGCTCTGAGGAAGGCTTGTCCGCTTTTGAGACGTTCTGTTCGGTAGCTGCGTACCGCGTAGCGGTCGGCAACATCGGCGGCGTAATGGTAGCTATCATGTATGGCGGCCCTGGCGCAGTTGTTTGGATGATTATCACCGCGCTGGTAACTTCCGCTATCGCATTCGCAGAGAACAGCCTTGGTCAGCTGTATAAAGTCCGCATGGACGGTCAGTACCGCGGCGGCCCATACTTCTATATGGAGCATGGTATTCCGATTAAGCCGCTCGGCAAGATTTTCGCAGTGCTGTTTGCGCTGTGTGCATGCATTGGCGTTCCGTTCTTTGTAACCGGTCCGTCTGCAAACAACATTGCTATGGCAATGGAGAACAGCTTCGGTGCTCCGCACTGGATCGTCGGTTTGATTATCGCTATTCTGTTGTTCTTGGTTATTTCCGGCGGCGTTCGTCGAATTGCTAAGTTCTCGACCATCATCGTTCCGTTCATGACGATTGGTTATCTGATTATTACAGTTATTGTTTTGGTTACTCATGCGAGCAACATTGGCCCGACCCTGGCAATGATGTTCAGCAGCGCATTTGGCGGCGGACATGCAGTATTCGGCGGTATGCTGGGTGCAGCATTCTCCTACGGCGTAAAGCGTGCTGTAAACTCTTCTGGCTCCGGTTTTGGTGAGACCCCTCCGTCTGCAGCAGCTGCTGAGACTCCGCATCCGGCAAACCAGGGCTTGGTAAACGCATTTTCCGTATACATCGACGTTGCCGTTTGTGCATGTTCCGGCATTATGGCTCTCGTTACCGATTGCTTTAACGTTCTGAATGCAGATGGCACTACCTTTAAGTACATTGGCACTGGTTCCGCACAGATGCAGGCACAGGCTGACAGCATGACTGCAGGCGTTGTCTGGGTACAGGAAGCTGCAAACACCGCTCTGCCGGTTATCGGCGGCATCGTAATTGCAATCGCGCTGACCTGCTTTGCATATTCCACCTGTATTGCTTACTATTATGAAGGCGAGTCCGGTCTGGCTTATCTGACCCGCAATGCAAGCGATAAGACCCGTAAGACTCTGATTTGGGGCATCCGTATTGTTATGCCGGTATTCTTCTTCCTGTGGACGATGGTCACTGCTTCTACTGCATGGGCAATTTCCGAGGTTATGTTCGGCTTGATGTCTTGGCTCAACCTGATTACATTGATCTTCCTGCTGCCGAATGTTAAGAAGATGTACGATGACTTCTTCCAGCAGCTCAAGGCTGGCATTGAGGTTCCGTATTTCAACCCGCAGAAGCTTGGCATCAAGAATGTCGATCTGTGGATGGATATTAACAAGGATCTGATTGCAGAAGGCAAGGCAGAAGCAATTTACAACAAGAAGTAACAATCCTGCATTCCTGCCGGTCAATGCGACCGGCAGGAATGAAAAATAGACAAAACAAAGCATTTTTATTAAAATAAGAATATTATACATCAGAAAAGGAGATAGAGATTATGTTACAGCATCAGGACAGAAAGTTTAAGCTTGGTATGCACAGCTACACCCTGCATCTTTCCGGTTTCGGCGAAAGCTGGGGCTTTCAGGAGTATGGCGAACATCATGCGTTCGAGCAGGTAAAGACGTTCAAGGATTTAGTAGATATTGCCGTTGATGTTGGCTTGGATGTTCTGCATATCACACTGGTAGACATTCAGAATGATACCTCTGATGAGCATCTGGCAGAGTGCCGCAAGTATGCAGAAGAGCACGGCATTGAGCTGGAGCTGAATATTTCCTTTAACGCACCATCCGATCCGCGTGTAAACTGCACGATTGAGGAGTCTCTCGAAATCGCACATAAACTCGGCTGCAAGCTGGTTAAGTACAGCACCGACGTGGAGCATCCGGAAAAATCCTCTCATTCCTGCATGTGTGCATCTGTTATGGCACAGCTGGCAGTCATTGCTGAGAACTTCCGCAAGAACATTCCGACCATCGAAAAGTATGGTCTGCAGATTTCCATTGAGAACCACTGCGATTTGTTCTCGGACGAAGTAATCTGGCTGGTGAAGGAACTGGCACATCCGCAGATCGGCGCTTGCTGCGATACCATCAACTCTCTGATGCTGATGGAAGGCATCGAGGAATGCGTGCGTAAGATGGCTCCGTATGTCAACTGCATTCATTTCTGCGATAACCGCGTATTTGCAGATCCGGACGGCACACATTCTCTGGGTACCGCTATCGGACAGGGCAATGTGGACTGCGTAGCTATCATGAAGATCCTGCGCGAGCAGGCTCCGGCACAGCTGGATACCATTGATTTGGAAATCGAGCTGCCGCTGTCCGGCTATACCATTGAGGAAGGCCGTGAGCTGGAGCTGAAGGGTCTGCGCGAGTCCTGCGAGTACATGTACAAGACGCTGGGCATTGGCTATAACGCAGCCAAGATTTACGGCGAATAATCCGCTGATTTTCTTCTTTCTGAAAAGAGCGAAACCAAATTTTGGTTTCGCTCTTTTCTTGCGTCTTAGGGCAGAAATGCGTATAATATATACGAATACTTGTTCAAAACGGTAACGTGCAAAAAATCTTGCGCATTTGGCAAAGCTGTTTTGCATGGCGCAAAGGAATTTTGCATATATCATGCAAAATATGTCAGCAAGGGCTGGACAAAGCAAAACATTGGCAGAAGATACAGCTAAAAAAGCTGAAACTGTGCAAAAAACACAAAAATTTTGATAAAAAATCTCGAATGGCATGGAATGTGCTTCTATATAAGTAAAAACATTGAGTTGATTGAGGTAGGAAAAACAATCATTCAATGCTTTGCCATTCGATTGACAGTTCAAACAAACGAGTGTGTTGTTACATTTTGCCAAAGCACACGCACGTGCAAAAACACTTGCATGTACAAATGCTGTTTGCAAGGAACTGACAAATACAAAGACAGAAAGAGGAAAACAAAAATGGAACACACAACAAACAAGGGGAAGATTTACAAGCCCGTGCTGATTGTCATTGTAGCGGCTCTGCTGGTAGAGATCGTGTGTGGTATCTTTTTTACCGATCAATTTGGCGCGGTGATGTCCAAAATGCTGTACTGGGTAGGTGATAATTTCGGCTGGTGGATCAACCTGCTGGCAGTATTTTGCGTGATTGTCGGCATTGTCATCGTCATTTTTCGATGGGGTGATGTCAAAATTGGCGGCAAAGATGCCAAGCCGGATTTCACATACTGGCAGTGGTTCTCGATGTCCATTTGCAGCGGTATTGGCTGTGGCTTGATGTTCTGGGCAATGGGTGAGCCGATGTATCACTTTATGACGCCTCCGGCAGCGCTTCAGGCGGCAGCAGGCAGCCGCGAAGCTGCCATTTTCGCAGTCAGTCAGGCCATGTTTGATTGGTCATTTGTGCAGTACTTTATTTACACTCTTCCGGCACTGGCATTTGCTCTTCTGTGCTTCAACTATCAGAAGTCTCTGTCTATGGCACCGATGCTGGAACTGACAGGCGGCAAGAACGCCAAGCGATTGACGACGTTTATGCATATCATCTGTGGCTACGCAGTCGCGTGCGGCGTATCCAACTCGATGGCAGCCGGTCTCATGCAGATTTCCGGCGGTGTCAATGCTGTATTCGGTATTCCGCAGGGCGCGATGATGTATCTGGTTATCACGGTTCTGGTTGCACTGTTTTTTATCATCTCCTGTGTAACCGGTATCAATAAGGGACTTACCTATGTGTCTACCGCTTGTATGGTATGTTTCTTCGCTTTGATGTTGTACATGCTGTTTGCAGGCGATACGATGTTTATCGGCAAAATCGGATCGGAAGCTGCCGGTAATTTGATGGACAATTTCTGGACGAAAATCACGACAAATAACACCATGGTGCCGCAGGATCAGTGGGCAAATGAATGGCCAATCACATTCTGGAATTCTTTCTTTATCTATGCACCGGTTATCGGCATGTTCCTCGCTCGCATGGGCAAGGGTCGCACCGTTCGTGAATTCGTACTGGTAGAGGTTTTGGTTCCCTCGCTGTTCTGCTGCCTGTTTATCGCTATTTTTGCCGGTCAGATTATCAGCGTACAGACCTCTGGCGTCACTGATGTTTGGGCAATGATCCAGCAGGAGGGAATGCAGACGACACTGTATCAGGTACTTGGCAGTATGCCGTTTGGTAAAATCGTGCAGTTTGCCTTCTTGGTAACTGTATGCCTGTCCTTTATCACATTGGCAGACCCGAATTGTTCTGCTCTGTCTACGCTGTGTGTACACGGCCAGGAAATCGACTCCGAGCCGCCGAAGGTATTGAAGATCGGTCTTGGCATTGCGATTTCCATTGTCGCTTATTTGCTGGTCATTTCCGGCGGTGTGGATGCCGTCAAGGGACTGCTCAATTTGGGCGGCTTGTTGATGACCATTCCGACACTGTGGCTGGTCCTGATGACATTTAAGCTCATCAAGCCGCTGCTCCGCTCCAAGAGCCATTTAGCTTCGGATATTCCAGAAGACGATGCGATTTCTGCACCGAAACAGGATCGCAGAGCGATTGCTAGAGGCTTGTCGGTCATTGTTGAAAAAAAGAATGAAGACAATGCACATGTTGGCTAAATCGGTTTGCTTTCTCAAAACATTCCCATAAGACAAAGGTTCCCTCTGGATGCACTGCATACGGAGGGAATTTCTGTTTTAGTATAGGAAAATGGGAACAAATGCAGAATCAATTAAAGCTCTTTCTTGTTATCTGCACCAGGGGTCGTGACGATGACCTTGCTCGGCGTGATAACCAGTGCACCCTTTGCTGTTGCAGCACCGTTGAACATCGTCTCTACCATCTTCTTAAAGGTATCTACAATTGCACCTTCCGTGATGTACTCGGCAGTGCCTTTGATTTGGTAGCCTTCCAATGTCTTAGCATCATATGCCGTGACGGCGATTTTTCCATCGTTTGCCTTCAGGTTATGCAAAGTCGTTTCCAGAAAGACATCACCAACGATCAGTTTGCCGTCCTCTGTCACATCTTTAAATGCCACAGTGACAACGTTCGGTTCATTGTTGGCACAGGTAGCGAGATCCCACATATTTTCTTTGAGAATTTTTACAACATTTGCGTGCATAATATACGCCTCCGTGTGTATAGATTTGCAGCTCTCCGTGGAGCTTGTACATAGTATAAGCTTCAAACTAAAGCAAAGAAAGATATGGGTCAATTTATAAGTTACTATGAAATTTCATAGTAACTTGTTTTTTTGCATCCTATTTTTTATACTAGTGTAAATTGCATATAGATGAAGCAAGGAGACAAGGAGGGTGACTGTCGTGTATCAGAAAAAATTGGAAGAAGATATTCGCTGTCCGTTGGAATACGGGCTGGAGCTGTTTGGCGGAAAATGGAAATCACGGATTATCTGTGTTTTGGCAGCAAAACAGGTGCTGCGGTACAGCGAAATTCGCAAAGAGATGGTAAATATTACAGACGCTGTACTGGCATCAACATTGAAGGAGCTCATCACATCGCAAATGATTTGCCGAAAATCATACGATGAAATTCCGCCGCGCGTGGAATATTCGTTGACAGAAAAGGGAAAATCGGTTGTGCCGATTTTACAGAGCATTTGCAAATGGTCTGGGGCTTTTTGCAAAGAAGATTCAAAGAATACGATGCTGCAATGCAAAAAATGTGATTACAGATGAAAGGAAAACGCATGAATCAGATTGTATACACAGAAGAAAAGAGATTCACAAAGGAACAGGTACAGAAGCTGTTCTTGTCGGTCGGCTGGGTGTCTGGAGAGTACCCAGAGCGGCTGTATAAGGCGCTGATGCACTCTTCGACAGTTATCACGGCTTGGGACGCAGAACGGCTTGTCGGGCTGGTACGGCTGCTGGATGACACAGAAATGACAGCATATATGCATTATGTGCTGGTAGATCCGCAGTATCATGGACAAGGCATCGCTGGGCACATGATTGAGATGGTAAAAGAAAAATATAAAGAGTATCTGTACATTGAAATCATGCCGGAGGAAAGTAAAAATGCGGCTTTTTATCAGAGATTTGGCTTTGAAAAGATGCCGGACGGTGTGGCAATGCAAATTTGTCATCCAGGAGAAAAGCGATAACGACAAAAAGAGCAGCTGTTATAAAAACAGCTGCTCTTGCGAGGTATGTATTTACTTGTTTTCATTCTTTCTGCGAGCGGCAGATGCGATGATGTCCACACAAGTCAGCTCGCCCAGATAGCTGGCATCCAAGCTGATGTGATAGTAGCTGGACTGCCCCCATTCGCGGTCGGTATAGTAGCGATAGTAGGTCTTGCGTCCTTTGTCCTTCTTGCGCAGACGCTTTTCAATCGGTACATTGGTCTTGCCGTAGCGTTCCAGTACATGCGCCTTGCGATATTCCATGTTCGCGTGAATAAACACGTTGAGAGCCGGAATACCAGCGGTATCGAGGATGTAGTCCGCGCAACGTCCGACAATGACACACGGGCCTTTTTCTGCCAGATCGAGAATCACATTGCGCTGTGCCTCGAATATTTTATCCTGCGGAGACAGGTAATTGACATTGTATGCCGCATTAGAGCTGAACCATGTCTGCGAAAGCGTTGTATACTCTCCATCTTCTACGACGGTATCTGTAGAATAGCCGCTCTTTTTTGCAGCTTCCTCAACGATAACGCTGTCATAAAACGGAATGCCAAGCTCTTTTGCAACCGCCTGACCGATAGAATGACCGCCGCTGCCGAATTCACGGCTGATAGTGATGATAGGATACATAGGAACACCTCCTGATTTCAGGTACGAAATATTGCTATATTTCGTAACCTCTTAACTTGTGTTTATTATACTTCGACTTTACTGAAATGTCAATGAATTTTGTGTGAAAATCTGCGCTAAAATTATGCAAAATATACATATGCGCTGTGAGGTTTTTGAATTTTTGCAGATTTTTCGCAATTCCACTTGCTGATTGGCTAAAACAGACGTATAATAAAGCAGTATATTTGTAGGAAAAACAGAACAGGAGTACCAAATAATGGAATTATGGGATATTTATGATGAAAATAAACAGCCGACCGGACGGACGATGAAAAAGAACGACTGGCACATGCAGCCGGGCGAATTTCATCTGACCGTACTCGGCGTCATTCGCCGCCCGGACGGTAAGTTTCTGATTACCCAGCGCGTCATGACCAAGGCTTGGGCACCGGGCTCGTGGGAAGTATCCGGCGGCGGTGTCATGGCAGGAGAGACCTCTGCACAGGCGATTCAGCGCGAAATCTGGGAAGAGACCGGCTTGGATGTGACCGGTGCGAAGGGCGGCTATCTGTTCTCCTATCAGCGCATCAATCCGGATGAAGGCGACAACTATTTCGTTGATATTTATCGTTTTGATATGGATGTCAAGGAAGAAGATGTGCATATCCAGACCGCAGAGGCAATGGGCTTCCAGTTTGCCGATCTGGACACCATCAAGAAGCTGGCAGAGCAGGACAAGTTCCTGCATTATAACAGCATCAAGCAGGCGTTTGAGGCGTAACATATGGAAACAAAACGACTCGTTTGGGTATTTGCCCAAACGAGTCGTTTTTCATGCCTGCTGATGGACTTGGTAGCGTTCCAAAAAAGCGGCCACGCCGTCTTCATCGTTGCTCTGCGTGACGTAATCGGCGCAGTCTCGCACGTGAGCGGGACTGTTGGCAACTGCAACACCGACACCGGCGAATTCAATCATATCCAAATCGTTTTCCTCATTTCCAAATGCGGCGATTTGTTCGCGCGGAATGTCCAGATACTGTGCCAAACGCCGCAGCGCAGCGCCCTTTCCGGCAGAGGCATCGGAAATTTCCAGCAGATGCGGGACAGAGGAGGTCACATAAATACCAGAAATTTGGTTTAGTTGTTGTACCAAAATCCCTCTTTTTTGCTGGTCAATCGTGATAAAATCGAGGCAATCCAATTCTTGGATGTGTTCCTGCGTAAAGGCGAACAGATCACGAACCGGCTTGCGGGTGGTTTGAATGTATGAGGTCGCGGCATCCGGCAGACCGTATGCTGTGGGATGTGCCACAAAATCGGCATCAGCATAGGGTACTCCATCGAGAAAAACCTCAAAATCCGCTTGATATGTCTCAATGAGGGAGAGTAGTTGCCGCGTACAGGTCGGTTTGAGCGGGGAATAGAACAGCTTTTGTCCGGTCGGCCGGTGACAAATCGCTACGCCGTTAGATGTGATGGCATAGTCAATGCCGGACACAGAGAGCACCTCCTGCGGCAGGGAATCATAGGAACGTCCGCTCGCTACAACAACATGGGTACCCTGTTGAATATATGTCTCTAAGATTCGTTTGGCGCGTGGAGAAAGCGTCTTGTCTGAGCGAAGCAGCGTGCCATCCAGATCCAAGGCAATCATACGCAGCATAGTAGAAACCTCCTTGCTTTGTGCAGAGAAAAGAGGACGTCGTGACAGACGTCCTCCTGTGTCGCATTCTTCTTTATTCTTCTACCGAAGCATCAAAGACGAGCTGCAAAGCCTTGGAAATTTCCAAGCTGTTGCGCACGCTCTCACGAGCAGCCTCATCCATCGTTCCAGCCAGCTTGTCGTAATCCATCTGATACATCATAGCCATGCGGCGGATGTCGTTGTCAACGTCTTCATCCGTGATGACAATGCCTTCCTGCTGAGCGATAGAAGCGAGAACCGCCGATGCCTTGCCGGTAGCTTCTGCCTGTGGACGCATTTCTGCACGCAGCTGCTCATCGGTAATCTTACGGTATGCCAGATACTGCTCCATAGAAGCGCCCTGCTGTGCCAGATCCTGCGTAACAGTAGCAATCATCTGCTCTACAAATGCATCGACAAACTCGTCGGACAGGTCGATTTCAGAGTTTGCAACGATCTGCTCCAGCAGTGCATTCTGTACCTGTGAGCGAGCGGCCTGCTCCTTCTGCTGTACCAGTGCATCGTGAACGTTCTGCTCGAATTCCTTGTAGTTTGCAAAGCCGTACATCTTGCCAAACAGGTCATTCAGTTCCGGCAGCTTGCGCTCCTGTACCTTGTGTACCTTGCACTTAAAGACAACCGGCTGTCCAGCCAGGTTGCCAGCCGGATAGTTCTCCGGGAACGTGACATTGACATCGACTTCATCACCGGCAGAAGCGCCTACCAGCTGCTCTTCAAAGCCCGGAATAAAGGTGTTAGAGCCGAGTGCCAGAGAATAGTTTTCAGATGTGCCGCCCTCGAACTGCTCCTCACCGAGGAAGCCTGCAAAGTCGATGACAGCGGTATCGCCCAGCTGTGCCGGACGCTCTACATCGTGCATCTTTGCGCGCTGCTGCTGCTCCTGCTTGATGGCAGCCTGTACTTCGTCGTTGGTTACGTCTGCGGTAATCGGTGCACGCTTGATGCCCTTGTACTCGCCCAGATTGATGCTAAAGTTCTTATCAGTCATAAATGAGAGATTCCTTTCCAAATTGTATCTTTTGGAATCATACCATAAATCACAGAACTTTTCAATGCTAAGCGATTAAATCCGAATCCGTTCTGCGACATCTGTGCCCAGCGCATAGCGGATGCCGTGGACGGAGACAATGGTGTTGCCGAAATAGGAAGCAACAACCTCAATTTCCTCGCCCTGTCGGATGCCGATCTGCTCCAACAGATCCTTTTGTATTCCCGTGCCAGTGACCCACTTGACGGTTTGCTTTTTGCCGAATGGTGTGTTTTGTAACGACTGCATGGTATCACACTCCCTTTTATTTATCATATAGCAGGGAAGAGCGGTTGGTCAATGACAACAAAAAACAGAGCAGACACTCTGCTCTGTGAAAAAAGTGGTCGAGGTGGCGGGACTTGAACCCACGGCCTCTGCGTCCCGAACGCAGCGCTCTACCAAACTGAGCCACACCTCGATATGCAATTGAAAAGAAAAAGATGGTCGAGGTGGCGGGACTTGAACCCACGGCCTCTGCGTCCCGAACGCAGCGCTCTACCAAACTGAGCCACACCTCGATATGCAATTGAAAAGAAAAAGATGGTCGAGGTGGCGGGACTTGAACCCACGGCCTCTGCGTCCCGAACGCAGCGCTCTACCAAACTGAGCCACACCTCGTTTTTGCCGTTGCACTTCTTCGCTGCAACGTTTGTTATTATAGCAGGGAATTCGTGCTGTGTCAACAAGAAATTTTCATTTTTTCAAAATTTATTTGAAAAATTTTGAAATCTCTGTTTGGGCAGTGCAGACAAACCAAATAAAAGGTGATAGAATAGGAGAGGATTGGAGGGGACGCTGTGACAGGCTTGGGAACAGACATTATTGAAATTGCAAGAATTGCGCGCGCGATCCAGCGGGACAGCTTTGTCCGGCACACATTTACCGTGTGTGAACAAGAATGGCTGAACACCAAGGGCAGGAATAAAGCAGAATCCGCCGCAGGGCTGTTTTGCGCCAAGGAGGCGGTCGCTAAGGCCTTGGGAACAGGCTTTCAGCGCGGACTCAATCTCAAGGATATTGAAATTACCCATGATGAACTGGGTGCACCACGGGTGAACAAACCGCAAAAAAATTTTCTGCTGAGCATTGCGCATTGTCGGGAATATGCGACAGCAACGGCAATTTTGTTGGAAAATACACAAGTGGAGGCAAAGCATGAAAACGATTGACTGGGCGTATCTGACGCAGCATATCCAGCCGCGCGCGCCGGAAAGCGATAAAAATACGTATGGGCGAGTGCTCGCCATTTGTGGCTGTCGAGATTATATCGGCGCACCGTTTTTTGCCGCGCAGGCAGCTGTGCGCACCGGCTCCGGCATTGTCACATTGGCATTGCCCGCTTGTATTTATCCGATTCTGGCGGCAAAGCTCAATGAACCGACATTTCTGCCGCTGGAAACCGGCGCAGACGGAAAAATTTCGGCGGATTGTCTGCCGTCTTTGGATCGCCGCGCGGCAATTTTGGCAGGACCGGGACTCGGCATCAGCGCAGGTGTGACGCAAGCCGTACAAACCATTGTCGAACAGGCGGATTGTCCGCTGATTCTCGATGCCGATGGCATAAATGCGCTGGCGGGACATATAGATATAGTGGAGAAAGCAAAGTACCCTGTGATTTTGACCCCACACAAGCATGAATTTGCGCGGATCTGTGATGTTCCGTCGATGGAAAATCGGGAGGCAACGGCCTCCGCCTTTGCCGCAAAGCACCGCTGTGTGCTGCTGCTCAAAGGACATCGGACGATTATCGCGGGAGCGCAAGGCGAGCTGTATCAAAATGTACATGGCAATCCCGGCATGTCTAAGGGCGGCAGCGGTGATGTCTTGTCCGGCATCATTTTGTCTCTGTTGGGACAAGGATTGGAACCGCTTGCAGCGGCAGCCTGCGGCGCGTATATTCACAGCCGCGCAGGCGATTTGTGTGCCAATGACATCGGGGAATTTGGCATGACACCGACAGATATGTTGGGATATATTCCACGGGTGCTGAAACCGCTGAACTCTAGGGAGTGGTAAGATCGCTTGAAACGAGTATGGAGCGGCTTGCTGGCTGTATGGCTGCTGTGTGGCTGTTCTGCGGTCAGTAATCCGGAGCAGTTGGCAGCGAGTGCGCAGGAGGCTTATGCCAGTGCACAGACCATAGAGCTTGTATCCAATATTACGTCTGATCTAGACGAATATACGATGGACTATCAAATACAATACTCGTATCATGCAGACACGCAGACCGGCGAGCTGGAAATTCAAAAGCCGGCATCTGTGGCAGGGATTCGGGCATCGGTGCAGGGAGAAGATTTTGTCTTTTCCTATGAGGATGCGGAATTGGAGACCGCCATGCCGGACAAAAAAGGCTTGACACCGGCGGATGTCACAACCTATCTGCTGCACGATCTGCAAACCAAGGAACCAAAGCAGGTTTGGCAGGAGAATGGACGCATTGCCCTTCGCTATGAAGATACAAGTGAAGAGGGCAATGTCGTAAAAGAAGTGTATCTGCATCCGGACAGCTTTGCGCTGGCGGAGGCTCATATATATAACAATGGAAAACAAATCATGGACTGCACCGTGCAAAGCTGTACCTTGCAGCCGTGAAGGAAAGTGGGAAAGACAATCATGGCAACAACAAACGAGACCGGCAGATGCTGGGCAGAGATCAATTTAGACAATCTGAAGTACAATTTTACACAGATTCGTGACCATGTAAAGACAGTAATGCCGGAAGCAAAGGTATTGGGCGTCGTCAAAGCGGATGCCTATGGACACGGCGCGGTACAGGTTGCGACTGTCCTGCAACAGGAGGGCGTGGACTTCTTCGCTGTGGCAACGGTTGCGGAGGGCGTAGAGCTGCGCGAGGCGGGCTTTACGCTTCCAATTTTGGTGCTGGGCTACGTGGGTGATGCAGATGCAGCGCTGCTGGCAGAATATGACATTGCTGCAGCACTGTGCGATACCGACACGGCAAAGGCGTTTTCTGCGGCAGCACAGGCGGCTGGAAAGCCGATCCGTGTACATATTGCACTAAATACCGGCATGACGCGCATCGGCTTTGAGACGCGTTCTACGAAGGAAAATGTACAGGAAATTTTGCAGGCAGTTTCTCTGCCGGGATTGGAAGCCGAAGGCGCATTTACGCACTTTGCGGTTGCCGATGTCAATGGCGGTGAAGAATTTACCGAACTGCAATACCGTCGCTTTGTAGATATGTGTCTGGAGCTGGAGAAGCACGGTGTGAACCTGCAATATCGCCACTGCTCGAACAGTGCCGCCATTTTGCAGCACACGCAGACCTTTACCACAGATCTGTATCGTGAGGGCACATTCAACATGGTGCGCGCCGGTATTATCCTGTACGGCTACTATCCGGATGCCGACACCAAGAAAACCGTACCGCTCAAACCGGTTATGACGGTAAAGGCTCGCGTGGCGCAGGTGCGTGATATTCCGGCAGGCGATTCTATTGGATATGGCCGCACCTTTACGGCGGACAAGCCGATGCGCGTGGCTGTCTTTACGATTGGTTATGCGGATGGTTATCCGCGTGTGGCAAGCAACCATATTTCGGTTGTCATCCATGACAAGGTCGTTCCGACGGTCGGCCGTATTTGTATGGACATGGCTTGGGCAGATGTCACCGGCATGGATGTCAAGCGCGGCGATGCAGTGACCGTATTTGGCGATTGCCCGATTACCGCAGATACGCTGGCAGCGGCAGCAGGCACGATTTCTTATGAGGTCACCTGCGACATCAGCAAGCGCGTTCCGCGTATCTATCTTGGTGAATAATGCATAGAATGAGGCAAAGAGAAAATATTCCTGAGGTGCATGATTAAATAACCGGATTGCTGGGGAAAGTAACAGTATCAGGGCAACACCTGAAATCTTTCCTACGGAGTGTGATTGTTTTGGAGCATCATGTCAAACGCGGCGATATTTATTATGCGGATTTGTCACCAGTGGTCGGCAGTGAACAGGGCGGTATGCGTCCGGTTTTAATTATACAGAACAACGTTGGAAACCGATATAGCCCGACTGTCATCGCAGCTGCGATCACCTCACAGGTCAATAAGGCGAAGATGCCGACACATATTTCTCTCGGCGCTCGCACGTTTGGCCTGACGCGGGATTCTGTGATTCTGACAGAACAAATCCGCACGCTGGATAAGCGCAGGCTCAGAGAAAAAATGGGCACGCTGGATGCCTCTCATATGGATGAAGTAGATCGCGCATTAGCAGTGAGCTTTGGTCTGAACGCAAGAGACTGAGAAAAAGGTCAATGCTTACATAGAACATTGACCGAAAGCATGATTTTCCCCTTGTGCAGCATATGCTGTGCAGGGGGATTTTTTACAAAGGGGAGTCGTGTATGGAAATCAGTCGCCAGCAGGTACATTGGGGAGAGATGCAGCTCACACAGACAGCCACACAGGTTCGCTTTCGCGCGACAGGCGCACTGCCGCAGTACGGTGAGGTACTTCGCGTGTGGGGAACGCGAGCGGATGCTCAGCCGCTTCTCATCGGTGTGGCGGAGCCGGACGGCGATAGTCTGGCGATTGACCGGACAATAAGCAAGCAATATTTAGCTTCGGTGGGCTATTGGCCGCACTTGCCGGAACAGTACATGGCTGACACACAGCCGCCGAAGGGGCAAACATTTGTCAGTCAGGATACCTGTTTTTGTCAGCTGCTGCGACAGAAGGAGGTTCAAATGCAGGAACAACCCATGTATATCATCGCATCCTGCACCTTTTCTCCACAAAAAGAGTTTCTGTTTTCCGGTGTGTTTTCTTTTTGTCGGGTGGAAGATGGTAGGGCACAGCTGATTTGGGATAAAAAAAGGGACTGCCCTGTGTGGACAGTCCCGAAAGAGACAAGCAAATTTACTTGACAATCATTTTAGATTCCATATAATATCTCTTCTCGTGCGCTTCGCCCATCGAGAAGGTCTTGCGCGGCAGAACGCCATCAATGATAACACCGCGGAACAAATCGTTCTTTTCGATTTCCGGCAGGAAGAAGCCCATATTGTCTTTTTCATTGCCCAGCTTGGACACAACATCCTCGCCGTGAATATAGTCAATTTTCGCTTCGCTGTGCTGTGCCAGATAATCATCCAAGAAGGCCTGCAGGGTGCCAAGCGGAATGCCCCACTTCGGACGAATCACTGTCATCGTACCGGTTTTGCCGCCAAAGCAGTAACGAACGGTATGATTTTCCGGATTGGCAGCAGCCTTCTCGTCCGAGAAGATGCACTGACTGCCGTTTTTCGCATAAAAGTCAACAGCGGCACGGAGCAGCTGCTCCGCATCGACATGGAACATCACGCGGTGAATCGGCTCAATAATCAGGCTCTCATCATGGATGTTGACAATCTCACACAGAGCATAGCGTGCCGGATGGGTTTCCTGTTCCTCCGGTGTCAGAGTCTTTTTGACATCTTCCCAGTATGCTTTTGCGGTTGCCATCGAGTGATTGCCATCGCCGACAGCAAACGGCAGCAGCGGCAGATCCTTCGTCAGGCGATACTTCTTGTTAAAGGTCTCACGGTCATTGAGCTTTTCCATCTGTGCAATCAGATGATCCGTCAGATCACCTTCCGGAATAAACCAACCGTTGATATGTCCGCCGTTCTGCATTAAATCGGTGTCATAGACCTTCTCCAGCTGTGCCGTCTTTTCAAACATCGGTTCAATGACCGTGCGGTCTGGGTCATCAATGAGCAGCATGATGTGCGGCACTTCGATAGAAGCATTTTTGCGGACAGCCAGACGCGGCGGAATGCGCTCAACAACCGTCTTTTCCGTCGGGCGAACGAGAGAACGGGAGCCTGCGGTGTATTCGTAGCACTCCAGATCAATAGCAGCGACCAGACCGCGGCGCGGAGATGTGCCGCCGGAATATCTCTCGGTCAGGATAAAGCCAGCTGGCAGTTCGGTCAGCGTGCCATCAGACAAATACTGCTTCATGGTCTCGTTGATGTTTGCAATGCGCGTTTCGACATCGGCATCTTCCAGATATACTTCCGGCAAGGTCAGGCGCAAAGTAGACGGAGCATTGCCAACGATGTGGTCGGTTTCGGACCAATACTCCTTCTGAGAAGTATACTGGTCACAAGCGACAACAGCCCATTTTTTCAAATCAATGCCGTTTTTCGGCATCAGGATCTTTGGTACGGATACACAAGACATGTTTCTTAGAGCCTCCCAATGAAAATTTAAAATCCAGCTAATTTCTAGCATCTATCTTTATTATAGCGGACATTTCCGCGTGATTCAAAGAAAACTGCATCTATTTGACAAATACCAGCATAGTTCATAAAAAATGATGCAGGAATCTGGCAGAAGTACTGAGAAATGGACAAGGGAGCGATATTTGACGAAACAGGGAAAAAGTGTCGCCGCGCGTTTTGCATCTCAGAGCATAGAATATCGAAAAAATCATATACTGTTAGCACAGAGATCGGACAGACAAAGGAGAGAAGTATATGAACCGCAATTCTAACAAGCTGAATGTACCGGAAGCCAAGGCAGCCATGGATCGCTTCAAGATGGAAGCAGCCCGCGAGGTCGGCATCGACCTGAAGGATGGATATAACGGAGATCTGACAGCGCGTCAGGCGGGTTCTATCGGCGGACAGATGGTAAAGCAGATGATTGAGGCTTACGAGCAGAATATGAAGTAAATCATATTCTTTGTCCCATAAACGTAACCCAGCCGCTCTCACGCCGTAATGGCGCGGAGCGGCTGGATCTTTTCTATCTGATTTTTTACAGCTTAGAATATCCGAACGAGTTGACAATTGCCTCGACGGGAACATTCTTCTGGCAGAACGGACAATTGTGGCGGTCATACGAAGCATATCCGGGGATGTCTTCCGAGGTAAAGATCGTGTTGACATGAATGCCGTCCATCTGACCGACTGCACTGAACAGGGTAGCGACACCGCGAATCAGACCGCCGTAATATCCCATGCACTCAATGCCGCGGCGAATGCTGATACCGGTCGTAACCGAAGCCATGAGCAGGATGACATTTTTGCCGCGCACCATGGGCTCTACATTTTCACGGAAGAACAGCTGGCTGTTTGCTGTGCGTTCCGGTGTGATGACATAGATAGACTGATGAGCGTTGTGGATGGAATGTCCCGCATCCTCCAGCTCTCGTGCCAGAAAAGCGCCAATGATTTCCGTGCCGTCCAAACACACGATGGTGTCAATCGGAATGGTAGTGTTTGCATACTGCTGCGCCAGTACATGCACACACTGCTTTACTTCGCTCAAACGGGACTTCATCGTCGTCAGATCAATGTAATAATTGATATGCGAATGATTGGTGACGAAATGCCCGGGGATTGCCTTCATAGGAACAACAGATCCATATTTTTTGGACGGAAACTTCACGATTCTGGACTCAAACGTACTCATAGGCTCCTCCTTTTCAAACACAAAAAATATTTTCTGGAATAATTGCACATTTTTATCAAATGACATGTGAGTTAAACTATACATAGTATACAACATCGTTACAAAATATGCAAGTTTTATCTTGGGATATTTTCACTGAACAAAAATAACATTTTGTTCAGTGAAAACGCGTATAGACAGAAAGAGGGAAGAAGTTTATAATGTGTATGTTAAAAAATATCGGAGAAAGAAGGAGATTGTTTGACCAAACGTTCTTATGAAATCGACATGTGTAATGGGCCGCTGTTTCGCAGTTTGCTGTTGTTTGCTTTGCCGCTGTTGGCGTCCAATTTGCTCCAGCTGTTGTTCAATGCCGTAGATCTGATGGTTGCGGGAAACTTCGTCGGCAGTCATGCTCTGGCAGCAGTGGGCGCGACAACTTCACTGATTACCGTCTGCACGACGTTGTTTGTCGGCATTGCGTTGGGTGCCAATGTACTTGCGGGACGATTTTACGCACAAAAAGATGATACCGGGATGTCGGAAGTCGTACATACGGCCATTACAGTGGCAATTATCGGCGGCATTTGTGTCTTGTTTATCGGCATCATTTTGTGCAGACCGGCATTGGAGTTGGTCTCTACACCGGAAGAAGTCATTGACCAGTCCACGCTGTATATGCGCATTTATTTTCTCGGTATGCCGTTTTTTATGTGCTATAATTTCGGCGCGGCCATTTTGCGTTCAATTGGCGACACGCGCAGACCGTTATATTATTTGATTTTTGCCGGTGTGTGCAATGTAGCGCTGAATTTGATTTTGGTGCTGATTTTTCATCTGGGCGTTGCCGGTGTTGCCATTGGTACGGTTATGTCGCAGTTTATCTCTTCCGTGCTCGTATTGATGACCCTGCACAGAGAACAGACATCCTATCATTTGGACGTCAGAAAGCTGCATTTGAACACACATATTATGAAAAATATGCTGCGTATTGGCGTTCCAGCGGGACTGCAGTCCATGCTCATCAATGTTTCCAATGTATTGATTCAGTCTTCTGTCAATACATTTGGCACGCTGGCGATTGCCGGAAACACAGCAGGATTTAACATCAATGGATTTTTATATTTTGCCTGCAATTCTGTGACGCAGGCGGCATTGAGCTTTTCCAGCCAAAACAGCGGCGTGGGAAATTATAAACGAATCAATAAAATTTTATTCCAGTGCGGCATCTTAGAGTGCATCATTGGATTTGGACTCGGCAATCTGTGCTATTTGTTTGGACATCAGATTCTTGGCTTGTATGCTTCCGATCCGCAGGTGATTGCCTATGGTCTCATCAATGTCGCTATCATCTGCGTGCCGTATGGTCTGTGCGGTCTGATGGATATGATTCCGGGCTGTATCCGCGGCATGGGATATTCTACCGTTCCGATGCTGTTGTCGCTGATCGGCGTCGTCTGCTTGCGGTTTTTCTGGATTTTTATTATTTTCCCAAGCCATCGCAGCCTGGAGACTCTGTATATTTCGTATCCGGTATCGTGGATTCTTACCATTGGTATGCAGGCAATATGCTATGTATGGGTCTGGCAGCATTGCGCAAAAAAACGAACAGGTGAGGATAAATCATGGATAAAACGACACGTTCCCGATTGATAAAAGGATATATTATCACAATATGCGGCGGATTGGGATGGGCAATTGGCGGTGCCTGCGGACAGGTCACGTTTCGTGACTGCGGTGCCGATGCCAATTGGCTGGTGCCGATTCGCATGTTTATTGCAGGCATTTTGGTCTTAGCGCTTGCCAAGCTGCGCGGAAAGCCGATTGGCGCGGTGTGGAAAGATAAACATTCCATTTTTCCATTGCTGGTCTTTGCGCTGATTGGCACAGCTATGTGCCAATACAGCTACTACGCCGCCATTCAATACACCAATGTTGCCTTTGCGACGGTTATGACATATATGAGCCCGATTGTTATTTTACTTTTCGTATTGCTCCACAGCAGAAGACTGCCAAAATTGTATGAACTGGTAAGCGTCGTGCTGGTTGCAGCCGGTGCCGTGTTGTGTGCGACACATGGCGATTTGTCTGCGTTGGCGGTTCCACCGATTGGTTTGGTATGGGGATTGGTCAGCGCGGTATGCTTTGCGTTCTATACCTTGTGCCCGCGGCGGCTGATGCAAAAATTTGATGTCATGAGTATTGTCGGCTGGGGCATGACGATTGGCGGCGGCATGATGATGCTGATCTTTCATCCGTGGACGATTCAAGGCGTTACATATAATGCAGAGTTATTCCTCCTGATGGCTGCTGTCATTGTGTTTGGCACCATTCTGGCGTTTAATTTGTATCAGACCGGCTGCAATATCGTCGGCAGCATGGTCGGAGGCGTGCTGTCTTCGGTAGAACCCGTGGCATCTGTGATGATTTCTGCCTTTTTGCTGCACACGAGCTTTGTCGCGCAGGATTTTATCGGATTTGCATTGATTCTTATCACGATACCGATTATGGCGATTGGAGATTATCGGGCGATTCAGACGCAGCAGGCATCGAAATAAGTGGTAGCACATATAGGAAAAAGAGCGTATAATAACGAGTATAGAAGACAAAATGACGAGAAAGGAGACGAGCATATGAAAGCATATCGTCGAATTTTTGTAGTTGTATTGGATTCACTGGGAGCGGGCGCGATGGATGATGCCGCACAGTATGGTGATGCCGGAACGGATACGCTGGGGCATATCTCGGCATCTGTTGAGCAGTTTCACATTCCCCATTTGCAAGCGTTAGGACTTGCCAATCTGCATCCGCTCAAGCAGGTGGCACCGGTGCAGCATCCCATGGCGCGGTATACGACACTGCGTGAGGCGAGCTGTGCTAAGGACACGATGACCGGTCATTGGGAAATGATGGGTTTGCGGACAACGGTTCCGTTTAAAACGTTTACGGATACCGGTTTTCCACCGGAACTGATTGCGGAACTGGAAAAGCAAACGGGACACAAGTGTATCGGAAACAAGAGTGCGAGCGGCACAGTTATTTTGGACGAGTTGGGAGAGGAAGAAATCGCTACCGGCCATATGATTGTGTATACGTCTGCGGACTCTGTGCTGCAAATTTGCGGCAATGAGGAAACCTTTGACTTAAAGGAACTGTATCGCTGCTGCGAAATTGCCCGTAAAATTACCATGCGCGATGAATGGAAAGTAGGGCGTGTCATCGCTAGGCCGTATGTCGGCAAAAAGCGCGGCGAATTTGTGCGCACAAGCAATCGGCATGATTATGCGGTGAAACCGACAGGACGCACGGCCCTTAATGTTTTGAAAGATGCCGGATTCGATGTGATTTCGATTGGAAAAATCAATGACATTTTTGTCGGAGAAGGCATTACCGAGGCACAGAAGTCCAAAAGCTCTGTACATGGCATGGAACAGACCATCGCAATGGCACAGCGCGACTTTATCGGTTTGTGTTTTGTCAATCTCGTGGATTTTGATGCGCTGTGGGGACATCGGCGCAATCCGGTTGGATATGCACAGGAGATCGAACGATTTGATGTAAAATTGGGTGAGCTGCTGCCGCTGCTTCGAGATGATGACCTGTTGATTTTGACCGCAGATCACGGAAATGATCCGACGCACACCGGAACTGATCACACCCGTGAGCGCGTACCGTTTCTCGCTTACTCTCCGTCTATGAAAGAGGGAAGAAAATTGCAGGAACAGCCGACATTTGCTGTGATTGGCGCGTCGATTCTGGACAATTTCGACTTGAAAATGCCAGAGAATACGATTGGAACCTCTATTTTGTCGGAGTTGGTATAACCATCGTAGAGAGGGGGAGAACGCGTGCATAGAGATTTTATTACCGTATTGACGGAGGAGGATGTCAATATTGTAACGGACGAGACACTGCAGGAAATGAAGCGGCATGGAACAGAGCGTTTTCCGTTTCAATATTACAAGGAGCATTTTAACTGGAGCAGACTGGAAACAGTGGAATGGCATTGGCACAGAGAGTTAGAATTTGTTGAAATTTTACAAGGTGCGATCGAATGCCATATTGGAGACGAAACCATTGTATTAAACGAAGGAGATACATTTTTTATCAACAGCGGTGTCATTCATAAGTACCAGGCTCCGCAGACATACCGCGAAAAGCGATGTATCTTTTCGGATATTTTGTTTTTGCCAGAGATGATTGCGCCGAATTCTTCTCTGATTTATGAAAAATATATCCGTCCCATTGTACAGCATGGAAAGCCATTTCTTGTCATGCATCAGACAGACAGCTGGGAACAAGGCGTGCGTGAATTATATCACCATATTGTAGCCGTTTGTCTGGCTGGGGACGATTTGACGGAATTGCGTATCCAAGCGGGGATTTCGGAACTGTGGGCGAGATTGTTTCCTGTGCTGTATCGAGAAGAGACAGAGCAACAGGAAAATAAAAATATACTGGCACAGGCGCGGCTGCGAAAGATGATGCAGTTCATTTGGGATCATTTTGCCGAAAAAATCACATTAGATGATATTGCTGACTCAGCGAATATCAGCAAAAGTGTTGCGCTGCGTTGTTTTCGTTCGGGTATGCAGACATCGCCGGTCGGTTATTTAAACGATTATCGCCTGCATCGAGCAAAAGAGCTGTTGCTGTCCTCGCACGGAACGGTGTCGGACATTGCGGTTTCTGTGGGCTTTGATAATGTGGGATATTTTGACCGCGTATTTCGCCGCGCCTTTGGCTTGACACCAAAACAGTTCGCCAAGCAAGGGAAAACAGAAGGGAGCATCTGACATGACTCAGGAAGAATACAGCAAAGCTGCCAAGTATTGGACAGAGAAAGAAGCGACATCCAAACGAATGGACAGAGATGCTCTGTGGAAAGCCATGGAGGCGTATATTCAGGCAAATAATACCTGTGCACTGGCAACGGGAAGCGGTGAATTTGTGCGCTGTACACCGATTGAATATGCGTATTATGACGGGGCATTTTGGATGTTTTCAGAGGGTGGCTTGAAGTTTCAAGCCTTAGCACACAACAAACAGGTATGCCTGGCGATTTTTGACAGCTATCAGGGATTTGGAAAGCTCAACGGAATGCAGGTTTCCGGTATCGCGCAGCTAATTGATTCGGATTCGGAGGCATTTCGCAAGGCGGCCCGGCACAAAAACATCCCCGAGGCAGCAATGGAAAAAATTGCGCATCTGCTGCATTTAATCAAGGTCACGCCGACACGCATTGATTTTCTCAGTTCCGGCTTTCAGAAAGAAGGATATGACAGCAGACAGTTTTTGACTTTCGAGAGCGAATGATGCCGCACACATAGACATATAGTTCTTAGAGAACCTTTGGGGGAAGAGCTATGTGGAGAAAAAAACGGGCAATCTTAGCAGCAGTGTTGGTATTGGCAATTGCCTCTGTGCTCATGCCGTATGGAGAAAACCTGCCGCTGTATGGTGTTTTTGCGCCGCATAATTATCAGCACACGCTGGTGTTGGACGCCGGACACGGCGGCGTGGATGGCGGAGCGGTGGCAGAGGATGGGACGGCAGAGCAGGACATCAATTTGGCAATCGTCAAAAAATGTCAGGCATTTGCTGGTTTCTTCGGCATTCGCACGGTTTTGACGCGGACAGATCAGCAATCCCTGTATTACGATCCAGCAAGCACAGTTCGGCAGAACAAAGTGGCGGATATTCATGCGCGGGAAGAAATTACCAATGGAGCAGAAAATCCGATTTTTGTATCTGTGCATCTCAATAAGTTTTCGGACAGTCAATATACGGGCGCACAGGTCTTTTGGTCAAAAAACAACCCAGAAGGACAATTGCTCGCAGAATCCGTCCAAGATCAATTGACTCTAGGATTACATCCAGTTCGGCAGCGCGTAGCGAAGCAGGCACCGGACAGTGTGTATTTGATGAAGCATTTGACCTGTCCGGCGATTATTGTGGAGTGTGGCTTTTTGTCCAATCAGCAGGAAACCGAACAGTTAAAGCAAGACAGCTATCAGAAAAAATTGTCTGTTTGCATGATACAGGGATACTTGAATTATTTAGAAGGATAAACAATTTATGAAGCAAAAAACAGTGTTTTTATGCAATGAATGCGGCTATGAAAGCCCAAAATGGTATGGGAAATGTCCATCCTGCGGCGCGTGGAATTCGATGGATGAATTCAAAGAGGCAAAAACCACAGCGGCGCCGCGCGGCGTCCTGCCAAAGACCGAACGCAAACGCAACAAACCGCTGGAAATTGGAAAAATTGAAACCAATGAAGAAACTCGATTTCGTACCGGCATTTCAGAATTAGACCGCGTATTGGGCGGCGGTGCGGTGCACGGCAGTTTTGTTCTCGTCGGTGGTGAGCCGGGCATTGGCAAATCGACGCTGCTGCTCCAAATGTGTCAGGAGATGAGCCGACAGGCAAAAATTTTATATGTATCTGGAGAGGAATCGCTGCGGCAGATTCGCCTGCGTGCTGATCGGCTGCACATTTCCTCGCCGGAATTGTTTGTACTGGCGGAGACGGATTTGGAAGAAATTTTGGCGGAAACCGAATTGTTGCTGCCGGATGTTCTGATTGTAGACTCCATTCAGACCATTTACAAATCCGATCTCAACAGTGCACCGGGAAATACCACGCAGATTAAAGAATGTGCCATGACACTCATGCAGTACGCCAAGCGGCACAACGTCACGATCTTTATTGTCGGTCATGTCAACAAAGAGGGCACACTGGCAGGCCCGAAAATCCTGGAACACATGGTGGATTGTGTGTTGTACTTTGAGGGTGAAAAGCAGGTTTCGTTCCGCTGCCTGCGCGCAGCGAAAAACCGTTTTGGTTCGACGAATGAAATTGGTGTATTTGAGATGAGCGATTGCGGATTGGTAGAAGTGCCGAATCCATCGGCAGCGATGCTGTCTGGTCACCCGATGGACGCTTCGGGCAATTGCATTGCCTGCACCATGGAAGGCAGCCGCCCTATTTTGGCGGAAATTCAGGCACTGGTAACAAAAACAGCTTATGGCACACCGCGCCGCATGTCTGCCGGTGTCGATTACAATCGCATGGTGCTGTTGCTTGCTATTTTGGAAAAGCGGGTAGGACTGTATTTGTCCTCCAGCGATGCGTATATCAATGTTATTGGCGGTATGCGGCTGGATGAACCGGCGATTGATTTGCCGATTGCATTGGCTGTAGCATCCAGTTATCGAGACCAGCCGCTTCCAGAGGGCGTTATGTCATTTGGAGAGGTTGGCTTGACGGGAGAATTGCGCGCAGTCACGGCGGTGAGCCAGCGCATACACGAGGCCATTCGATTGGGCTTTACCACTTGCATCATGCCAAAGCAGGACATCGGACGCATGGAAATTCCGGATAGCTTTCAAATCGTTCAGGTGGAAAACATTGCACAGGCCATCGGCGCAGCATTTGGAAAAAAGTAAGAGAGAATAGATGCGGTTTGCATAATGATCTGTTATAATAAAACTATTGTATGGTATTACGAAGAAAACGGAGGAAATACATATGGAATTACAGCTTCCATTGATTTTGGATGGTGCGACCGGCACACAGCTGCAAAAGTGCGGATACACCAATGAACAGTGTGCAGAACAGTGGGTTTTAGAGCATCCGGAAGCCATTCAGGACATTCAAAAAAACTATGTTGCGGCAGGCAGCAATATCGTCTATGCCAGCACCTTTGGTGCAAACCGCATCAAATTGGAAGGCAATGGCATTCATGGACAGACGGCGGAATATAACACGCGATTGGTTGGCCTGTCCCGCGAAGCAGTGGGACAAAAGGCAATGGTTGCCGGAGACATTGCGCCGACCGGCAAGTTTTTGTATCCAATTGGTGATTTGAGCTTTGATGATCTGCTGGACGTTTATACAGAACAGGCAAAAGCATTGGAAGAAGCTGGCGTGGATGTCTTTGTCATTGAGACAACGATGACGATTCCGGAAGCGCGTGCGGCGATTCTCGCAGTAAAGAGCGTCAGCGATAAGCCGGTATTTGTCACATTTACCTGTGATGAAAACGGTAAGACACTGACAGGTACCGATGTTACCGCAGCGCTGGTCATTATGCAGAGCATGGGCGCAGACGCATTTGGCCTAAATTGCTCTGTAGGACCGGATAAGATGTTGATTCAGCTCGAACGCATGGCAGAATATGCACAGGTTCCGCTCATTGCCAAGCCAAATGCAGGCATTCCGGAAATGGTAGACGGCAAAGCTGTATATACCTGCACACCGGAAGAATTTGCGGCACTTGTACCGGAAATGGCGGCGGCAGGTGTCGGCATTTTTGGCGGATGCTGTGGCTCGGAGCCAGCGCACATTGCGGCATTGGCGCAGGCTGTTCAGCAGGCAGACATAAAAAAGCCGGAACCCAAACACACAGAAGAGCTGGTAGCGGCTACAGAGCGCGACGTCTTTGTTCTGCCGACAGATGTTGACTGCGGAGAAGTATTCGCGTGTGATGAAGATGTCATGGACGCCATTGAAGAAGCAGAGGACAGTGAAGATGCCGTTCTGTCCATTCGAATTGATGCAGAGGACGAGCTGGAAAACTTCGCAGAAGGTCAGTATGCAATTGTCAAGCCGTTGTGCCTGCACTGTGACGATGCAGAGCTGTTGGAGCAGGCTCTGCGCCTGTATCAGGGCCGCGCTCTGTACGCAGGCTCTCTGACAAAGGAAGAATTGCAGCCGCTTTGCGATAAGTACGGCTTACTGGTTCGATAAACGCAAAGATTTTGACAGCAGACGCGAAACATACGTGTCTGCTGTTTTTTACGCCAATATATTGACACGGTGTCAGAACGGGTGTATGATACAGATACTGACACGATGTCAGAATACAAGCGAGGAGCAGATTGCAATGAAGAAAAATATTGGCTCGCAGCTGGCACTGTACCCGACACCGGTGACAGTCATTGGCACTATGCATCAGGAACAGCCGACTTGGACATTGGTGGCACACGTAGGAATTATTGGGCACGATCACGTGTTGGTTAGCCTTGCGTCCGCACATTTTATCAATGAATGCATCAAGAAAAATCAAAAGCTGTCTATCAATTTAGTCAATGAAGAAATGCTTCCGAATGCAGATGTAGCAGGTTCTGTCAGTGGCGCAAAAGAGAGCAAAGCACAGTTGTTTGCGTATACCATGGGCGAAAATGGTACGCCAATCATCGAAGCATCTCCGCTGACAATGGAATGCACCGTGCAGGATATTTATGAGACAGATGGTTTTGAGAGCTTTATCTGCACGATTGATGCAACGTATGTAGAAGAGACACAGCTGGATGAGCAGAATAAGATTAACTACCAGACACTCAAGCCGGTGCTGTTTGAGTTTCCAACTTATCAGTATTTGAAAACCGGTGATGTATTGGGAAAATGCTTGTCGTTTAAACAGAACGACTGAGGAAGACATCATGGAATATACCACGTTAGGAAAGACAGATATTACCGTTTCTAAGTTGTGTGTGGGCTGCATGAGCTTCGGAAAAGCCGGAACCATGCATGATTGGACACTGGATGAGCATGCGAGCGAACAGGTCATCAAACATGCCCTTGACTTGGGCATCAAACGGAATGTTGCCAGAGATCAAGTTGTCATAGCTTCCAAAGTCTATTTCAATGAAGGTCGTTTGTCCAGAAAGGCAATTCTGCGAGAAATTGACGGCACGTTATCGCGGCTGGGTACGGATTATCTGGATCTGTATATCATTCATCGGTTTGATTACGATACCCCGATAGAAGAAACCATGGAAGCGCTGCACGATTTGGTCAAAGCGGGAAAAGTTCGCGCATTGGGTGCATCGGCTATGTACGGCTACCAGTTTTATAACATGCAGCTGGCAGCGAAAGAACACGGATGGACGCCATTTTCTGCCATGGAAAACCATTACAATTTACTGTATCGGGAGGATGAACGCGAGTTAATTCCGATTTGCAAACAGCTGGGTGTCTCGTTGATGCCATACAGCCCGCTTGCCGCAGGACATCTTGCGCGCGCTTCTTGGACATCAGAGACCTTGCGCGGACGGACGGATCGCGTCGCGCGGGGCAAATATGATCGCATGGAGCAGCAGGATATGCAGATTGTCAAGCGCGTCAGCGAATTGGCACAAAAATATACCTGTAGCATGTCGCAGATTGCCATTGCATGGCAGTGGGCAAAGGGGATCGCGTCTCCGATTATCGGTGCGACAAAGGCACAGTATTTTGATGATGCCGTGGGCGCGTTTGATCTTTGTTTGACACCGGAAGATATTGCTTATTTGGAAGAACCATATGTTCCGCATCCGGTTGTCGGTGCGATTAACGCAAATCCGCCGCAGGGCGTAATGTTGCTTGATGAAAAGAAATAATAGGAGGACGAAAATCATGCGTAAGACATTGGTTGCTTATTTTTCTGCCAGCGGTGTAACTGGCAGCGTGGCGAAGGAAATTGCAACGGCGACAGGTGGAGATCTGCACGAGATTGAGCCAGCTACTCCGTATACCGATGCGGATTTAAACTGGATGAACAAGAACAGCCGCAGCTCGGTAGAGATGAACGATGAGAACAGCCGCCCGGGTATCGCAAATGCCGTGACAAATTGGCAATCCTATGATACAATATTTGTCGGTTTCCCGATTTGGTGGTATGTAGAACCGCGTATCATTGATACATTTATGGAGAGCGGCGATTTTGCCGGAAAGACCGTCATTCCATTTGCGACCTCCGGCGGCAGTGGCATCGAGCGGGCACAGCAGCATCTGAAGCAGTTATATCCGCGGGTGGATTGGAAACCAGGAAAACTGGTCAATCGCCGCAATGCAGCAGATTGGGCATCCAAACAGTAACAGCAAAAGAGGAATCTATATGCCGAAAGGGTCAGAACAATTAACCAACGCAAGAAAAGAAGAAATTATCAATGCCTGTGCGAAGCTGTATGAGACGATGAGCTTTAAAGAAATCACCATCAAGGAGATCGGAAAAGCGACCTCGTTTACACGCACATCCATCTATAATTATTTTCAGACGAAGGAAGAAATTTTTCTGGCTCTGCTACAGCGGGAATATGACTGGTGGAGCGATGATCTGTGCCGCATGATGGACACACAGGAGACGATGACGGTGCAGGAATTTGCGGACGCTATGGCGCGCTCACTGCAAAAACGGGAACGCATGTTAAAATTGCTTTCCATGAATCACTATGACATGGAGAGCAGCAGCCGCATGGAAAATTTGGTGGAATTTAAACAGTCTTATGGACGTTCGATACACGCCGTGACGAAGTGTGTCACGAAATATTTTCCGTGCATGACGGTACACGACGTACAGGATTTCATTTATGCGTTTTTTCCGTTTTTATTCGGTGTGTATCCCTATACTGTCGTGACAGAAAAACAGATCTATGCCATGAAGCAAGCGCATACAGAATATGTTCAGCTGACACAGTATGAAATTGTATCAGCCTGTGTCAAACGATTGCTGTCTGCTTTTGAGAAAATAGAATAAGAAAAAGAGATGTGTTGCCTTATTAAGACGAACACATCTCTTTCTTGTTTTTTTAAGGATTTATCCGAGCGGCAATTCGCGGAATTTTCGCGGTGATACGCCGATTTTATCCGTGAATGCGCCGGTAAAGCTGGCCTCTGTTCGGTAGCCGACCTCTGCGCCGATTGCTTTGATGGGTAATTCTGTCGATTTAAGCAGATACTTTGCGCGATCCATGCGCATACAAATGATAAATTCATGCGGAGAGTAGTGCAGGCGGGCGCGAAACAGACGAATCAAATGGGATGGACTGAGATGTACCTGCTTGGCGAGCTGTTTCAGCCGCAAATCCTCTCCCAAATGGGTTTGAATGTACGCAACGGCTTGCTGCACGGGATCGTCGCTTGGCAGCTCGGTAAAATCGGCATCTTGATTGATATTCAGATAACACAGAGCATTGTACAGCAAACGCGAGTGCTCGGTTTCATCGACGAGCTGATGGTTGGCAAATTGCCGCACAAGCGTGCGGATTTGTGTGGCAGAACGGGCGTGCTTTTGCCCCGTGTATAATATACCGCCGTTTTCGCGGGTTAAATGCTGATACAGCTCCAGAGAATTAACGCCGGAAAAGTGAACCCAATAAAATTCGACATATTCTGTCGTATGATAGGCGTGATGATCGTTTCCGTCAAACAGGAGAATATCACCGGGATGCGCAGTGGTAGTCTTTCCGTGATATTGCAAATTCAAGGTACCCTTTTCAATCAGCATCAGCATGAAACAGCCCAGACCCTGTCGGTCGATACTGTATCGTTTATCACAATAGTAATGTCCGCACATATGTACAGAGTAAAAAAGCGCCTGCTTTTGCATGGCGATCGTTCCAAAAAAGTATTCTGAACCGGAGAGAACACCGAATTCTTTTTGTCGAAGCATATAAATCACCTTGATCTTTAACTTTTAATTATAATGATTGTTGTGCAAAAGAGCAATAGGAAAGAATGAGAAATACTTTCGCAAAGTTATCATCTTTTTCTCATGAAAATAAAGAAAAATAGATGTGGCAGTTCTTATCCTATCATGAAATGATAAAAATTCAAAAGTTTTTTGCGAAAAATGCGCAAAACATCTGAGATACACAAGGTATATAACCAAAGCGTGAGCATATTATGGAGATATTTGGACGATTTTGCACCGAAAAAACTGCACAAAAATGATTTTTAGGACGATCTTACACCGGTTGTAAAGCGCATTTTTCTGTGGTATGATATAAACAACGAGAAAAGTATAGAGGAAAGATAGTTTTTCTATGATACGAAGCTTTAAATAATTTCGGAAAATAATCATGTGGAGGGGATTCTATGAGATTCGATCAATGTACCAACGGCAATATCTTTATGCATGGCTGGACAAAGGAACAGGCTGTGATGAGCGAGCATGACAAGGCGATTTTGCAAGAGCTGGCAAAGAAAATGGCGGCGTATGCGGCAAAGCCGGAGGAAGAGGCGCGCATTCAGCTGTGGCGCGACCACAATGACCTCAAAGACACTCGCCCGCTGATTTATGTGGATTTGGAAAACGGTTGGAATGAGCTGCTGCCGATGGAGTTTACCTGTCAGTGCGAAGGTGAAATGGCACAGGAATGGGAAATGTGGCTGCACAAAGAGCTCATTTACGCAGAGAAAATCAAATGCGATAAGCCGATTGAAGCAAAATTTTATATTCCGTATCAGGCACATAACACCATGTGGGGCGTTGAGAAAAAGGTCATCGGCGATGTCAAGGGCGGCGAAGCGATCACGTGGGAAAGCCCGATTACCGATGACATGATGGAAGATGATTTCGATGTCAAAGAGCTGATTCAGATTCCGAAGATTACGATTGACTGGGAAGCAACCGAAGCCTATACGGCGATTGCACACGATGTCTTTGATGGCATCCTGACCGTAGAACGCCGCCACTGGTGGTGGTGGGGTCTGGAGCTTACCCATCCGTATGCCGATCTGCGCGGTCTGGAAAATATGCTGTATGATTTCTATGACTACGATGAAAAGATGCATGAAATTTTGGGACGCTTCACGGAAGGCTACCTGGCGATGATTGATTTCCTGGAGGAAAACAAGCTGTTCACACCGAATACAGGTAACTGCTATGTTGGTTCCGGCGGATTGGGCATTACAGGAGATTTAAACCCGACTGCCGCTGTTCCAAACAGTGCAATGGATATTTGGGGATTCCATGAAAGCCAGGAGACCAGCGAGGTATCTCCAGAGATGTTTGCTGAATTTGTTTTGCCGTATCAGATGAAGCTGGCAGAGCGGTTCGGTTTGAACTATTACGGCTGCTGTGAAGGCTTGGATCGCCGGTGGGATTATGTCAAAAATCTGCCGCGTCTGCGTCGTGTATCGGTATCGCAGTGGGCAGATATTCCGAAGATGAGTGAACTGCTCGGCGGTGACTATGTCTTCTGCCACAAGGTAAGCCCAACAGATATTGCCGTTCCGGTCATTGACGAGGATCACATTCGCACCCGTCTGCATCAGGTGCTGACCGACTGCAAGCGCTGCGGTAATCATGTTGAGTTAATTATGAAGGACAATCACACCATTGCCAATAAGCCGGAAAATGTATACCGCTGGGTACAGATTGCCAAGGAAGAAATCGCCAAGGTATATTGATGTTTATGGATTGAATGAGCGGGAGAGGAGGAACAGCTGTGACAGATTGGCGAGAGCAGCTTCGGCATATCTGCGACAATATTACTGTCTTAACGGGGATTCCCTGCGTTGCGGCGTGGGAATATCAAAAAAATGCAGCTGTTCTCTCCTGTCTTTGTGCCAAGGATGAGAGCCATTTCCTAGAACAGCAAAAGCTGCATCAACAGGCCTTGGAGCAGGCGCTCCGACAGCAGGGCCAAGGTATGTCGGTGTATCGCTGCGACTGTGGCTGCTGCTTTGCCATAGCACTGCCTCGGCAAGCGGAAACCGCTTGGATGAGAAGTCTGATTGCCGGACCATTTCTGATGGAACCGCGCGAGGATATACAGCTTCCGGTTTTGACGAAGCGGCAGACGGACGCGTTGACAGAGACCATGCGAACCCTGTGCAGTGAACTGGAAAGCACCAGCACGATGTCTGCACGAGACTCTGAGATTCAAGAAGAGATGCTGCAGGAAATGTATCTGACCGTGCGCAAAGAAAACAAGACCTTTTATTCACTCAAGGAAGAACGGAAACTACAGCAACTGATTCGGACAGGAAGCAAGCAGGAAGCTCAGCAGCAGCTCAACCGCTTGCTGCTGGATTTGTACTCGGTAGTTGGTACGGATTTGGTGCTGCTCAAGCAGCGCATTCGGGAATTGATTACCCTGATGTCCCGCGCGGCAGCGGACGGCGGCGCAGATGCGGCTGCAATCTTTGCGCTGTGTGATCGCAGCGCAAAAGAATTAGACCATCTGATGGATTTTGACACGGTAGATGCATGGCTCGGCGTGATGCTGCATACATTTTTTGATATGCTGTTTGATTTTCCGGATGCACGGCATCAGAGTATCATTCAGCAGGCGGCAGCGTATATCAAAGAGCATTTGTCCGAAAAGGTAAGCCTGGAGCAGGTGGCAAACGAAGTGCATTTGTCAAAATCGTATTTGTGTCGGATTTTGAAGGAAGAGCTTGGCTGCACGTTTACTGAATACACCAATCGTCTGCGTGTAGAAAAGAGCAAATTGTATCTGCACTGCGGAGATATGTCGCTGTCAGAAATCGCCTGTGCAGTTGGGTTTGATGACCAGAGCTATTTTACCCGTGTTTTTCGGCGGCAGGTAGGCGTTCCGCCCGGAAAATATCGCGCGGGAGCATCCAGTGCCTGATTTTTATCGGCATAAAAGTTTTAAAACATAACACTACGCGGTACAGGAAGGAGAAAATATCATGAAAAGGAATATGAACCAATGGACAAAAGAATTATTAGACGCTCCGGTGAAGAAAGCCTTGCCGGTACTGTCTTTCCCGTCGATTCAGCTGATGGGTATTACGGTAAAAGAACTGATTAACGACAGTGATTTACAGGCAAAGGGCATGAAAGCGGTAGCTGACCGCACACCGAATGCAGGCGGCGCGGTATCCTTGATGGATCTGTCTGTAGAGGCAGAATGCTTCGGCGCACCGATTCGCGTATCCGATGACGAGGTTCCAACGGTCATCGGCCCGGTTCTCGACACAGAGATTGACGAGGATGAACGCATGGAGGCGGCGGAGGCTCTGGAAGTACCGGAAATCGGTGCAGGCCGCACGCAGATTTACATTGATGCCATTGAGAAGGCACTGGATCTGATTACTGATCGCCCGGTATTTGCGGGCGTTATTGGACCGTTTTCTCTGGCTGGCCGCTTAATGGACGTAACCTCTTCGCTGATTTATTGCTACGATGAGCCGGATATGGCGCATGTTGTGCTGGAAAAGGCAACGGAATTTATCATCAAGTATATTCAGGCATACAAGGCAATCGGCGCCAATGGTGTTGTCATTGCGGAACCGCTCGCAGGTTTGTTGTCCCCGTCGCTGGCAGTTGAATTTTCCGGCGACTACTGCAAGCGCATTGTAGAAGCAGTAAAGGACGAGAATTTTGCGGTCATCTATCACAATTGTGGCAACACGGCCAATGTCACATTGGAGTCTATTTTGAGTGCTCATGCCAATGCCTATCATTTTGGCAATGCGGTTGACATGGAGGAAATCATGTCCAAGGTTCCGGCAGATGTCATCTGCATGGGAAATGTCGATCCGGCAGGTCAGTTCCGCAACGGCACACCGGAATCGGTTCGGGAAGCAACGTTGTCTGTTATGGAGAAGTGCTGCAAATATCCGAATTATGTCATTTCCTCCGGCTGTGATATTCCGCCGATGTCCAGCTGGGATAACATTGACGCGTTCTTCCACGCGGTAGATGAATTCTATACAAAGTAACAGGAAAAGACAAAGCGGCTGAATCTATACGATTCAGCCGCTTTTATCATGCATATATATTTTTTATGACGGTTGGAATTGACTGTTGTACAGCTTGTTGTAAAAACCACCGGCCGCCAAAAGCTCTTGATGTGTGCCCTCTTCAATGATTTTGCCGTCACGCATGACGAGAATCAAGGAGGCATTGCGGATGGTAGACAAGCGATGCGCAACAACAAAGCTCGTTCTGCCTTCCATGAGCGTATCAAATGCCCGCTGCACAAGAAGCTCCGTGCGCGTATCAATGCTGGAGGTGGCTTCATCCAAGATCAGCATCGGCGGCAGACACAGCATGACGCGAGCGATACACAGCAGCTGTTTTTGACCTTGGCTGACGCTTTCTTCTGTCAAAACAGTATCCAGCCCCTTTGGCAATCGGCGAATAAAGTCCCAGCAGTGTGCAGATTTTGCCGCCTGAATCACTTCCTCTTCACTGGCATCCGGACGGCCGAAGCGAATGTTATCGCGCACGGTACCGCTCTTGAGCCACGTTTCCTGCAAGACCATGCCAAAGCTGCTGCGCAGTGCATGGCGGGAAATATTGTCAATCGGAACGCCGTCAATGGAAATCGTACCGCTGTTGACATCATAGAAACGCATGAGCAGATTGATGAATGTCGTCTTGCCGCAGCCGGTCGGACCGACAATCGCGATGCGCATACCCGGCTTTGCCTGCAAGTTGAAGTGTTCAATCAGCGGATGAGAAGCATCATAGCAGAAGGATACATCGTGAATGTCAACCTGTCCGCGCACAGCATCCAATTGCTGTTTGGCGTCCGGTTTTTCCTCCGGCTCTTCCATCAGGGCAAAGACGCGCGAGGCACAGGCAAGCGCATTTTGCAGCTCTGTGACCACAGAACTAATATCGTTAAATGGTTTCATATACTGATTTGCGTAAGCAAGCAGGACGGACAGTCCACCGACAGTTAAACTGCCGAGCGGAATGAGCAGGACGCCAACCAAAGCGACACCGGCATAAATGATGCTGTTGACAAATCGCGTGCACGGGTTGGTCAGGCTGCTGTAAAAGGTTGCCTGCTGGCTGTATTTCATCAGATCTTCATTGATTTCAGCAAAACGAGCGGAAGCGCGGTCTTCATAGCCAAAGGCCTTTACGACGGTTTGACCACCCATCATTTCATCAATCAGGGCTGTTTGGCGGCCGCGGACTTCGCTCTGCTTTTGAAACAGTCGATAGGAACGGCTGGAAATAAACCGAGCGACAAGAAAACTCAGCGGTGTCAGCACGATAACCATCAAGGAAATCCAAAAGTTTTTGGAGAACATAAAGATCAGAGTGACCAAAATCGTCATGATACCGGAAAACAACTGGGTAAATCCGAGCAACAGACCGTCGGATAATACATCGGTATCTGTGATAATACGGCTGACAATATCACCGGAGCTGTGCTTGTCCAGATAGGAGAGCGGCAGCTTTTGAATGTGCCGAATCGCGCGCGAACGAATGTCTTGCACGATATGATAGGTCATACGGTTGTTGAGCAGATTCATCAGCCAGGTACACAGCGCGGATGCGGCGGCAACGATGAGAATTAAGCGCAAATAGTTCCACATCAGTGCGAAGTTGACGCGGTGTGCGGCAATGGTTTGGTCAATGGCATTGCCAAATAAAATCGGCACATACAGCTGAAGAATGACGGATGCTGCCGCAAGAACAATACTCAGCGTCAGCGCAAATCCGTGTGCCTTAACATAGGGGAGCAGCTGGCGGAAAGAAGCGGATGTGGTGTTTTTGTTTTGCTTTTTCATGCGTCCTCATTCTCCTTTTTGGATTCTTCCGGGAACTGAGATTCATAAATGCCTTGATATACCGGACAATCACGCAGCAGCTGTTCGTGCGTTCCGATGCCGACGAGTGCGCCGTTATCCAGCACGAGAATCTTGTCGGCTTGCCGCACGGCGGCAATGCGCTGCGATACCAAGAAGGTGGTTACGCTGTCGCCGAGCTGACGGATAGCCTTGCGCAGAGCGGCATCTGTGGCGAAATCCAGTGCGCTGGAGCTGTCATCAAGAATGAGAATTTCCGGCTTTTTCACCAGCGCACGAGCGATGGTCAACCGCTGTTTCTGACCACCGGACAGATTGCGTCCGTTCTGTTCCAGATGGAAATCCAGCTTGTCCGGCTTGCCCTCGACGACTTCCCGCGCTTGCGCACAGGTCAATGCCTGCCACAGTTCCGCATCGGATGCGTGTTCATTGCCCCATTTCATGTTTTCTCGAATGCTGCCCTGAAACAGCAGCGCACGCTGGGGAACGATGCCGATTTTCTGGCACAGCAGATCATGCGGAAGCTCCTTGATGGCATATCCGCCCAAGGAGACGCTGCCTTCTGTGGCGTCATAAAAGCGCGGAATCAGATTGACGAGGGTGGATTTGCCGCTGCCGGTACCGCCAATAATGCCGACGGTTTCACCAGGCATCGCGGAAAAGCTGATGTGCGTCAGGCTCGGCGCACCCGCTCCCTGATAGGTAAACAATACGTCATCAAAAGATACCGCTGGTGCAGTCGAGTGCTCCATGTGGAACGAAGGCTTGTGTGCGGGGTATGTCATGCTTGTCTTGACATCCAATACGCTGGAGACGCGCTTAGCACAAGCCAAAGACTTGTTTAGAGTAATAATCAGTGCCGCCAGTTTAATGACCTCAACGATGATTTGCAGCATGTAGTTGTACAGGGCGACAACCTGACCCTGCGGTAAGCTGCCAAGATTGACCTGAATGCCTGCCTGCTGGATCAATACAACCGTGGCGATATTGATGAGTACATAAGTCAGTGGATTGAGCAGGGCAGACAGTCTGCCGACAAACAAGTTCAGGCGGGTGAGTGCCTGATTGCTCTCTTCAAATTCCTCTACTGAACGCTGCTCGCGGCAAAAGGCGCGGATGACACGAACGCCGGTCAAATTTTCACGGGTGAGTGCTGTCACGCGATCCAGACCAGCCTGTACTTTTCCGAACAGCGGAATGCTCAGCTTCATGATGAGAAATGTCACGCCGAACAAAATCGGAATGGTGACAACGAAGACCAGTGCACAGCGCACATTGATGGTAAACGCCATGACCATGGCACCCAGAACAATAAACGGACTGCGAAGCAGCAGACGCAGACCCATGTTCACACCGGTTTGTACCTGATTGACATCGTCGGACAGGCGGGTAATCAGCGTGTCACTGCCAATGGCGTCCAATTCTGTGAACGAGAATGTTTGAATGTGGTCGAATACCGCTTGCCGCAGTGCACCGGCGAAGCCAACGCTGGCTTTCGCGGAAAAGAACTGCGCGACAATGCTGAATCCTAAGCCGACGACAGCTAACAGAAGCAGCACACCGAAATACAGAAAGATCAAGTGTCGGTTCGAGACTGCATCTGTGTCGATCATGCGAGCGATGACCAACGGGACAAACAGATCAAACAGCGCTTCGAGCAGTTTGAACAACGGCGCAAGAATACTTTCCTTTCGGTATTTTTTCAAATAAACAGCAAGATTTTGCATTTGATTCCTTCCTTTCTGTTTCTTGACAAGATATAGTATAGTCCATTATGATAAATATAAAAAGTATTGTTTTTGTTTTAACGTGATATTTATTTTCTATCGCTGGGAGGGAGAAGAAATGGAACTGCGGCAGCTGGAATATTTTTGTCGCATTGCCGAATCCGGCAGCATTCATGAAGCGGCGCGGCGACTCAATATGTCGCAGCCGCCGCTGAGCTATCAGCTCAAGCAATTGGAACAGGAATTCCATACAACACTGCTCGTGCGCACGAGCAAGGGCGTAGAACTGACAGAGGCGGGACAGATGCTGTATCGGCGAGCGAATAGCCTATTGGAATACGCTCGTTCTACAAGTCGAGAGGTGTCAGAAGCCGGAAAAAAGCGGGTGCTGCGCTTGGGAATCACATCGACAACGGTTCCGACGATATTGCCGGACATTTCGCGATTTGTTCAGCAACATCCGGATGTTAATTTTGAGGTGCGGGACGGCACGACGTTTACGTTGCTGCAGCTATTGCTGGACGGCATCATTGATGTCTCGGTTGCACGAACGCCGCTGCGGCTGGAAAACGTGGAATCCATGCTGCTGTGCACCGAACCGATGATTGCGGTGTTTCCGCCGCACTCCCGCACAGAAAAAGAGGGGACATTGGGACTGCGGCATTTGCTCGGTCGTCCGTTGATTCTATACCGCCGATATGAGAGTCTGATTTTAGAAGAATTTTCTCGGCAAAATATTCGGCCGGACATCTTCTGCGTATGTGATGACGCGAGAGATGCCATGCTGTGGGTCGAAGCAGGGCTTGCCACGGCGATTTTTCCACAGTCTATGCGCAGCTTGTGTGCTGGCTTGCAGATGCAGACGCTGGAAGAACCGGCACTGGAGACACAGACCGTATTGATTTGGAAAAAAGGCGGACAGATATCTCCGGTTGTTCAGGAGTTTTTGCAGATTTGCAGAGCGAATCACTAAAAAAGAGGGCACAAAGTGCCCTCTTTTTCGTATAAACAGCAAATCATTTAGAACGTATCAAATGCCATACAATCGATGTAATAATCCATGAATGCCGGACTGGTAGATAAGGACAGCTCTTCCGCTTGCTGTGCCATTTGCTCGGTCTTTTCTCGCAGAGAATGATTGAGCAGCAACATGGCAGCACCGCCCAATGCGCCATTGCCAATAAAAACGGTCTTTTCCTGCAAGTCAGCGGGAAATAAGCCGATTTTAGCTGCAGAAGCATGATTCATTGTGTTGCCAAAGCCGCCAGCGACGACAAACCGCTGAATGTCCGCTGGCTCCATGTTTTCTTCGTCCAACAGGGTCAGCAGACCGCCGCAAATCGCAGATTTTGCCAGCTGAATCTGTCGAATGTCCTTTTGCGTGATAGAAATGCCGCTGTTGCCAATTTCCCATGCCTCTTCGTCGTCATCCTCCAGCTCTAAATAGCCGGAGTCATCCATTTCGCCGGTTTCCAACAGGACAGCCAATGCGTCAAGAATGCCGGAACCGCAGATACCCACAGCAGGTGTGTCTTGAACCGTCTGATACTGCACGGTATCATCCTGCAAAGACACCGTGCGAATGGCACCGGAAGCTGCCGGCATACCGGCGCTGATACCGGCACCCTCAAATGCCGGACCTGCCGCTGTTGCACAGCACAGCAGCTTGTCTGCGTGAAACAGTGCCATTTCGCCGTTTGTGCCGATGTCAGCGAGCAGCTGCGTGCCGCCGTGCTCCAAATCGGCGGCGAGAATGGCACATACAATATCCGCACCGACATACGCGCCGATACAGCGCGGCAGATATACGGGCGCACCAGCTAAGGTGCGGCGGCTGAAACAGCCAAAATACGACTGTACATCAAACGGAGATACCGCCAGAGAAGATGGATCTAAGCCTTCGTAGATATGCAGCATGGTTGCGTTTCCGGTTACAACCGATTCTTCAATGGAAGAAATACCGGTCTCTTGCAGGCATTCCTGTGCCAGCTGTTCGATTTGTTCGGCAATGCGGTCAGAAAGAACAGAAAGACCGGCTGTTTTGCACGCCTCAATGCGGGAGATGACATCGGCACCATAGCTGCGCTGCGCATTTTCTGCCAGTCGTTCCGCAAGGATACGGCCGGTCTCCCGCTCGATGAGCTGTACAGCGACAGTGGTCGTGCCAATATCAACAGCAAAGCCGTATCCGGTTTCTGTTTTCTCAAAAGGCGGGGTCTGATACCAAGCGATGATACGGGCATGTTGTTCCGTCTGGACGGAAACCGTGGCATTTCCCTCTATCGTGCAGTCGCAGGCAAGGCGAATACCGGATGCAATGTCCGCTTCGCTGAGAAGGGTCTGTTCCGCGCGAGATAACGGAGACAGTGCACCGGATGCCTGCACACGGCACTTGCCGCAGGTGTGGTTTCCGGCACAGGGAAGCGCAAAAGCCGGAACATACTGTTGCAGTAATTCACTGATGTGTTGTCCTGCTGTAACAGGAATAATCTGTGTCTGCTTGCCGAGATGAAGAGTGAGTTCAAACATGTTCGATTTCTCCTTTTTTTGCCATCAGCTGTAAGCTGGATTCAGCAGTTACATGAATACAGGTAGAGATTTTGATGACGCCGCTGTATGCAGGAGCGGTCAGATCCTTTTGCTTAACCTGGAAGGTGATTGCACCTGTTGCGCCTTGCGCACGGAGATCCGCGGCGGCATCCTGCTCCATGCGTTCGGTCAGCCAAGCGATAGCCTGCGGTTCTTTGGCAAAGTATTTGGTTTGTCCTGCGTACAAGACCTCAAAATCTGCGATTTCATCTGTATCTGCATCTTCTGCGATTGACATGCCGTGCGGTCGAATTTCCGCGGACAAGGTTCGTGTCATACGGCCGGTAACAGCACCCAGCGCATTGGCAACCGGTGCACAATCTGGAATGATGCATTTCGCGTCCAATGCTTTGGCGGCAGTTGGCAAAAACAGATGCACAGGGCCGCCGATGCCGACGAGAACCGCCTTGGACTGAAAACCGTATTGCAGCATAGAAGAGCCTTTGGTGGCTTGGTTGCTCCATTGCAGCTCAAGAAGCTGCTGCACCCCGTCGTCTATGCCGGACTTTTGATAGTAGGGTGAGGCGTGTTCTAACAGCATCTGAGATACAGCCAAGAAAATACGATGAGAAATCTCGGTATACACACGCTCACACAGCTGTTCTAGGCTGCACTGCATAGAAGCAGAAACAAATCGTGCGCCGAGAACGGAAGCGCGCCGTTCATATCGCGTGTAATCACCGCGCAAATGCATGATGTCTGTCGGCGTCAGGCCAGCGCGAAGGATAACGCCTGTGCGTTCTAATCCTTCTGTATGTAGATTGTATTTGTCAATTCCAAGCTCCTGCGCCGCCTGTTCTACGCTCATAGCACCGTGTTCTAAGCGAACGCACAGCTGGCGTTCCTGTTCTGTCAGAGACAACGTGTGCCAATCCTTGCGGTTGAGCGTGAGAAATTCGTGCAGAGGCAAGGTGTGACACGGTATCCGTTGCAACAAATCTTCCAAGCAGGTGAGTATCTGCGGTTCATGCGATGCTAATACACACAGCGGAATCATTCGCGCAGGACCGATTGTCAGCTGTCCCTGCTTGTCCCAGCGAATGCCGCTGTCTCCGCCGAGAGCAAAGGAATGGGCGAATAAGCCCTTGACCATGGTTCGCCATTTTCCGACGCGAATGCCATCTTCAGACAGCAGAGGCAAGCCGTTTTCCATCAGAGCAATATCTGTGGTTGTACCGCCCATATCTACGATGACGGCTTGATCTGCCTGCGCAAGAGTGCTGCCGCCGAGTGCCGACGCAGCAGGGCCGGACAGCAGCGTTTCCACCGCGTGATGTGCGGCATAATCCAAGCCCATCAGGCTGCTGTCTGAGCGGACAAGGTACATATCTGCGTGAATCTTTCGCTCTTGAAATGCACGGCTGACGGCGTCAAGAAAACTGCAGGTAAGCGGCAGCAGTCCGGCGTTGAGAACCGCGCTGGCAGCGCGCTCCAGACTGGACAGACCGGAAAACAAGGCGCTGGCACAAACAACCGGCAAGCCGGTTTCCTGCTGAATGATAGCAGCTGCTTGCTTTTCCAGCACGCCATGATTGCGCATTCCATAAATTTCACAGATTGCGCAGCCCTCTGCGTCATGAAACCATTCCTTGGCCTGCGTGCGCAGCAGCTGCCAGTCTGGCTCTTGGATAATTTCTCCGGTGATGGTCGTCTTGCAAGGAATATATACGATGTCATCGGGATCTGTAAAGCCGTAATCGGCACCGAATCGCGCAATTCCCTTGCGATCAATGCCCATGAGCAGCAGCTTGGGGCGGCGAAATTTGTTTTCCACACAGGCATTGGTTGCCAGCGTCGTGGAAAGTCCGGCGGCACACGCCTGCTGACACAAAGAAAGATCTAAGCCGTCGAGTGCCTCTAAGATGCCGCGTGTCAAATCATCGTATGTCGTCAATGCTTTGTTGGAACACAGAACGGTTCCGGTGTCAAAATCATATAAAACAGCATCTGTACAGGTACCGCCGGTATCAATGCCGATTGCGTATTTCATGGTGTATGCCTCATTTCCTTGTATAATCATCTATAGTATACCATGATACTGCATAGGAAGATAGAACGATTGTATGCATCCGACTTTGCCTCGATGGTACAATCTTGCCCAACTGACAAAAATACTTGCGAATAAAACACAGAAACGATATACTGATACCAATACCAGTGAAAAATGGGGAGGATAAAACATGCGCATTGCGATAATTGGATGCATGGTCATGAATCGAGAGATCAATTTGCTGGCATCGAAGAGTGAAAATATTATACGAATCTGGTGGCTGCGGCAGGGACTGCATGACACACCGGATATTTTGCGTGCACAATTGCAGAAAACCATTGATGACATTGAGAGAGAAAATCAGGAACTGCGCGAAAGCCAGCGGTTTGATGCGATTGTCTTGGCATATGGTCTGTGCTCCAACGGCGTCATCGGTTTGCGCAGCCGCACGCTGCCGATTGTCGTGCCGCGGTGCGATGATTGTATCTCTCTGTTTTTAGGCTCTGCGGAGCGGTATCGGATGCTGTTTCGAGAGATGCAGGGGGTATACTGGTACAATCGCGGTTGGATTGAGCAGGCGTTTACACCGTCAAGAGAGAACTATCAAAAACAGAGAGCAGAGTATGCCCGGGATTATGGTGAGGAAAACGCGGATTATCTGATGGAATGTACCAATAATTGGATGGCAAATTATCGATGCTGTGCGTATATCACCAGTCCGCTTGGAGATGATCCGAAGGTGGAAGCCTATGTCAAACGAGCTTCGGAGGATTTCGGTTGGGAATATCGGCGCGTGCCCGGCAGCATGATGTATTTGGAATCCTTGGTCAATGGCCCGTGGAGCGATGAGCAGTTTTTGATTTGTCTGCCGGAAAGTCAGATTGAAGCGGATTATACGGACAGAAAATTCCATTGTGTGCCGTGCAATGTAGACGATTGGTCGGCGAGCACAATTTAAGCAATTTCGTCCTAAAAAGAACAATTGGGTACAAGATTTCACGCAGGGAATGTCGTACAATACTCTCAGAGGAAAACATAAAACCAAAGGAGAGATTTTGTATGAATGAGACATTGAATGAAATCAGCGAGTGGCTGCAGAAGGGCCGCGCACCGAAGGTAAAGGCTGCTGTCACCAAGGCACTGGAGGAAGGCATTCCGGCGAGCGAGATTCTGGAAAATGGTCTGCTGGCAGGCATGGACATTATCGGTCAGAAGTTTAAGAACAACGAAGTATTCGTACCGGAGGTTCTGGTAGCTGCACGTGCAATGAACCGCGGTGTAGAGATTCTGCGTCCGTATCTGGTAGAAGACGGCGTAGAAACCAAGGGTACCGTCATTCTGGGCACCGTAAAGGGCGATATGCATGACATCGGCAAGAACTTGGTTCGCATGATGATGGAAGGCAAGGGTCTGGAAGTTATCGACCTCGGTGTCGATGTACCGACGGAAAACTTCTTGGATGCTGCACGAGAGCACAATGCTAAGCTGATTTGCTGCTCCGCTCTGCTGACGACAACCATGGGCGAGATGAAGAACGTGGTAGACGCAGTACAGGCTTCCGAGATGAATGGCAAGGTAAAGATCATGATCGGTGGCGCTCCGATTACGCAGACCTTCTGCGAGCAGATCGGCGCAGACTGCTATACACCGGACGCAGCTAGTGCAGCAGAAGCAGCACTGAAGTTCTGTGAGGAAATGGCATAAACAAAAGCAATATGCAAAAGTCCCGAAGCGTGATGCTTCGGGACTTTTATGTTGGAAATAAACGCAAATTTATGCTTGTTTTCGGTTGTAGAAGAACATCGCAACGGATGTACCGCAGATAATAATATAGCCGATGATGCTGAGAAAATCCGGAATCTGCTGCAGAAACAGAAAACCAAATAATGCGGCAAAGACAATCTGAGAGTAATCAAAGACAGAAATTTCTCGAGCTGGAGCGTTGGAGTACGCGGCAGTGATGGAGAACTGTCCGCCGGCAGCAGAGAGACCTGCGAGAAGCAAAAAGCCCAATTGCTGCCATGTCATCGGATGATAGGCAAACAGCAGATACGGCAGGCAGAACAAGCAGGAGAAGGCGGAAAAGAAGAACACGATAAATGGTCCGCGCTCACCGTTTAAGCTCAGCTTACGCACCATTGTATAGGCTGTGCCTGCGCCGAGACCGCCTAAAGCGCCAATGAATGCCGGAAGAGAGCTCATCGACGAAAAGCCCGGCTTAATGATACACAGTGCGCCGAGAAACGCGATGATGACAGCGGAAATCTGCACCGGTGTTACTTTTTCCTTCAGATAAAAATACGAAACAATGATCGCAAAGAATGGCGACAGCTTGTTGAGCATCGAGGCGTCTGAGAGCACCAGATGATCGATGGCATAATAATTGCACAGGATGCCCAACGTGCCGAAGGTAGCCCGCGCAATGAGCTGCGGGAGATTGTTATAATTGAACCGGAATTTTTCCTCCGTGCGCAGCAGGACGATGACTGCAAATACCAGTGCGACGAGATTGCGGAAAAAGCTCTTTTGCATCGGCGGCAAATCGCCGGACAGCCGGACAAATAAATTCATGAGTGCAAAGAAAAACGCAGATAAGATAATAAAGCAAATGCCTTTGGTTTTGTTGTTTGTCATAGTATATCGTTCCATTCTGTAGTAATTTTATGGCACGAAAAAAGACGAAGGTCATTCGTCTTTTTGTGCCGGAAGCTCATATTCGCTTGTCATAGCGGACAGCAGCTGTTGATACATGTCTTCTGCATGCTTTTGGAAATGAGATTCCAGATACGAAGCCTGTGCCGGACTGACCACGTGCATTTGGACGGAAAAAACATCCTGCATCGTCAAATGTACAACATAGTCCTCTTCTCCGCACTGTTCCGTTGAAGTGGAAATCTGCGCATCTTGGCGGATTTTGCGCACAACGCGCAGGGCGGACAGCTCAGCCGCTTCCTGAACAGTAAACGGCAGGCGATTGCGAAACGCCTGTGCGGTTTGGCGTCCTTTTTCTGTGATGGAGAACACTTCCGATTCTCCCTCCAGCGATTTTTCTATGTGATGCGTATTTTGCAGCTCAGAAAATGCTTCGGATAACTCAAAATAACCAAAGCCATCGTCACACCAAGTACAAAGATCAACAATCGCAGCGAAAGAAACCGGGAATGGCAGATAAGCCATGCAGGTCAAAATCAGAAATTTGATTTCCTCTTTTGTGCGGATAAAGCCGAAACGAACCATAGGTACACCTCAAATCTTCCAATAATCATGTTAAGTATACCACAAACGTGGAAAAAAGCAACGAAAAACCTGCTAAATCTGCGTGGTTATCTTGTTCTGCATGGGAAAATATAGTACAATGAAATCAATCAATTTCGGATAAGGATATGGATTATGAACTATGAATTTTGTTGTCCGACGCTGTTCGGACTGGAAGGAATTGTCGGCGATGAGCTGCGCCACAATGGCGGCTTGACCGATGTTCGTGTAGAAAATGGCCGCGTCTTTTTCTCTGGCGACGAGCATACTCTGGCATGGGCGAATCTGTGGCTGCGCTGTGCAGAGCGTGTACTCATTAAAGTGGGAGAATTTCCGGCTCGCACGTTTGAAGAACTGTTTGAAGGTGTATACGAGCTGCCATGGCTGGACTATATTGAGAAGGACTGTGCGTTTCCTGTCAAGGGCTATGCGCTGGATTCTCAGCTGCACAGCATTCCGGACTGCCAGAGTATTGTCAAGAAGGCGATTGTCAAGAGCTTGTCGGAATCGTATGGCATCACATGGTTTGAAGAGACTGGTGCGCGCTGTCAGGTGCAGTTTTCCATCGTACACGATGTAGCCACGCTGTATTTGGACACCTCCGGTGCCGGTCTGCATAAGCGCGGCTACCGCGCCAATGCCAATGAAGCACCGCTGCGTGAGACATTGGCGGCAGCAATGGTACAGATTTCCAGGTTCCGCGGCTGGGGAGAATTTTTTGACCCGTTCTGCGGCTCCGGCACGATTCCGATTGAAGCAGCTATGATTGCCATGAACCGCGCACCGGGCCTCATGCGCTCCTTTGATGCGGAAAAATGGGACTTTGTTGCACCGGAAATCTGGAGACAGGAACGGGAACGGGCATTAGATGTCATCTATCGAGACCGAACCTATGATATTCATGGCTGCGATATTGACCCGGCATGTGTGGAGCTGTCGATAGAAAACGCCAAAAAGGCGGGGGTGGATCACACGGTTCACTTTGAAGAAAAAGACGCCTGCGCGTGCCGATTGAAAAACCGTGAGGGCACATTGATCGCCAATCCGCCGTATGGAGAACGGATGATGGATGTCAATGCGGCGCGGAAATTGCTGAGAAATTTTGGCACAGCGGCAGCTTTATCGCCAATGAAGCAGTATATTATCAGCTCTGATGAGAAATTTGAGGAGTTTTACGGGGTAAAAGCGGATAAAAAGCGAAAATTGTACAACGGTATGCTGCGCTGCAATCTGTTTATGTACTATCAGCCGCCGGAGAAGCGCAAGAAGCTCCGCTCGGCACAGCCGATAAACAAAGCACGTAAAAATGTTGCAAAAAACCGCAAAAACTACCAAAATAAACGAGATAAATAATATTCATAATTTATTTACAAAAAACTTTGAAATTTTGGGAAAAAATACTTGCGTATTTCGGAAAAATGATTTAATATATAGCTGTTGGCACTCGAAGGTATGGAGTGCTAACCTCTGAATTTGTATTTTATCATCTTAGGAGGATTTTATTATGAAGCTCAAGCCTTTATCTGACCGCGTTGTCATCAAGATGGTCGAAGCAGAAGAGACCACCGCAGGCGGAATCATTCTGGCAGGTTCTGCTAAGGAGAAGCCGCAGATCGCAGAAGTTTTGGCTGTAGGCCCTGGCGGCGTTGTAGACGGCAAGGAAGTCGTTATGCAGGTCAAGGTTGGCGATAAGGTTATCACCAGCAAGTACTCTGGCACAGAGGTAAAGATCGACGGCGAGGAACTGATTATTGTTCGTCAGAACGATATTCTGGCTGTCGTAGACTAATTGTAAATTGACTCAATAATTAGGAGGCTATTGTATTATGGCAAAGCAGATTCTTTTCGGCGAGGAAGCTCGCCGTGCACTGGGCCGCGGCGTAGACCAGCTGGCTGATACGGTAAAGGTAACTCTGGGACCGAAGGGCCGCAACGTTGTTCTGGACAAGAAGTTCGGCGCTCCGCTCATCACCAACGACGGCGTAACCATCGCAAAGGACATCGAGCTGGACGATCCGTTTGAGAACATGGGCGCACAGCTGGTAAAGGAAGTTGCTACCAAGACCAATGATCTGGCAGGCGACGGCACCACCACCGCTACCGTTCTGGCTCAGGCTATCATCCGCGAGGGCATGAAGAACGTTGCTGCTGGCGCAAATCCGATGATTATGCGCAAGGGCATCGCAAAGGGCGTAGAGACCGCAATCAATGCCATCAAGGAAAACTCCGAGAACATCAAGGGTTCTGCTGACATTGCTCGTGTTGCAGCGATCTCTTCCGGCGATGAGACCATCGGCGAACTGATTGCTGAGGCTATGGAGAAGGTTTCCGCTGACGGCGTTATCACCGTTGAGGAGTCCAAGACCGCTGAGACCTATTCTGAAATCGTAGAAGGTATGCAGTTTGACCGCGGCTACATCACGCCGTACATGGTAACGGATACCGAGAAGATGGAAGCTGTTCTGGATGACGCTGTTATCCTGATTACCGATAAGAAGATTTCCAACATTCAGGATCTCCTGCCGCTGCTGGAGCAGATTGTCAAGACCGGCAAGAAGCTGCTCATCATCGCAGAGGATCTGGAAGGCGAAGCACTGTCCACCCTGCTGCTCAACAAGCTGCGCGGTACCTTCACCTGCGTTGCTGTTAAGGCTCCGGGCTTCGGCGATCGCCGCAAGGAAATGCTCAAGGACATCGCTGTTCTGACTGGCGGCGAAGTGATCTCCGAAGAGATCGGTCTGGAACTGAAGGACACCACCATGGCTATGCTGGGTCGTGCTCGTCAGGTAAAGGTCAACAAGGAAGGCACCGTTATTGTTGACGGTCAGGGCGACGCTGAAGCAATCAAGGCTCGTGTTGAGAACATCCGTCATGCAATCGAGACCACCACTTCCGACTTCGACCGTGAAAAGCTGCAGGAGCGTCTGGCTAAGCTGGCTGGCGGCGTTGCAGTTATCAAGGTTGGCGCTGCTACTGAGACCGAAATGAAGGAAAAGAAGCTGCGCGTAGAGGATGCTCTGAACGCTACTCGTGCTGCTGTTGAGGAAGGCATCGTAGCAGGCGGCGGTGTTGCCTATGTAAATGCTGTTCCGGCTGTTGAGGCTGCTGCTGCAGACGTAACAGGCGATGAAAAGACCGGTGTCAACATCGTTGTCAAGGCTCTGCAGGAGCCGATCCGTCAGATCGCTGCAAACGCTGGCATTGACGGCGCAGTTGTTCTGGAGAAGATTCGTGAGTCCGGCAAAGTTGGCTATGGCTTCGATGCTTACTCTGAAACCTACTGCGAGATGATCGCATCCGGCATCGTAGACCCGACCAAGGTAAACCGTTCTGCTCTTCAGAACGCTGCATCGGTTGCTTCTACTGTACTGACCACCGAGTCCATTGTCGCCGACATCAAGGAGCCGGTTCCGGCAGCAGCTCCGGCAGCTCCGGACATGGGCGGCATGTACTAATCTTCGTCATTCAAGCGAATATTTCTGACTTTCATACAAATCAGGCATTGACCTTCGGGTTGATGCCTGATTTTTTGCTTTTTCTGTTTCTATTGTGTTAAAAATGTGGTAGAATAGAACCAATTTATTTCTTTTTTTAGAATGGAGCTATGAGATGAGAGAAATAGGAAATCAATTTTGGGAAAAATATCGCAGGAAAGGGCAGAAAGTCCTGCTATTGAGCGCAAAAATTGCATTGGGAAGTACGTTGGCGATTTTTGTAGCGCGACAGCTGGAACTGTCACATGATGTTTCTGCGGGAACGATTACCATGCTGACGCTGATGACGACCAAATGGCAGACCGTCAAGCTGTCTGTGTCCCGTGTGCTGACGTTTGTGCTTGCCATTTTAATTGCATGGGTCATTTTTCTGCATGTCGGCAATGCCTATGCGGCGTATGGCGTGTTTATGTTCCTGCTAGTCTGTATTTCCGCTATGCTGGGCTTGACAGCGACCGTATCTGTCAATGCGGTCATCGGCGCACATCTGTTTACCGGACAGGATTTTTCCATGCAGACGATTGGAAACGAATTCAAGCTGGTCTGTATTGGCATTGTCATTGCCTTAGTGCTCAATCTGTATCACGACAATGGCCAACGCAAAAAAGAGTTGGTTGCCAATATGCGCGCCGTGGAACAGCAGCTGCAGCAGATCATGCTGGAGCTCGCCGCCTACTTGATTCAGTTTCAGATGTCACATAACCTGTGGGGACATATTCGCACGCTGGAACGTCAACTGGAAACCTATATTCAAGACGCACACGAGTATCAAGACAATACCTTTCATTTCCATCCGGAGTATTATATTGATTATTTTGAAATGCGGCACGCACAATGTCTGGTGCTGGATAATCTGCACAATGAGCTGCGCCGTGTGCGCAGCAGACCAAAACAAGCGCAGATTATTGCGGAGTATCTGCTGTATGTGGCGGATTATGTCGTGGAAATCAACAGTCCGGAAAAACAGCTCAACCGGCTGCATGAAATCTTTGCAGACATGAAGAGAGAAGAACTGCCGAAAACGCGAGAGGAATTTGAGAGCCGCGCCATGCTGTATCATATTCTGATGGATATGGAAGAGTTCCTGTTGTATAAAAAGCGGTTTGTCTGTCGATTGGACAAGCAACAGCGAGAAATTTATTGGAAAAAATAATAGGATGTGCAGCGTTTTTTGTTCACAGATTTTTTCAAAGAACGACACGATTCCAACGACAAAATTTGCGGGCATTAGGGTATACTATACAAGTATATTTCCGAAAAGGATGTGTCGCATTATGTTTTGGTATCGATGTACGTTGTTACTCACGGCAGCAATTTTGCTGTTTATGCTGCTGTTTTCGTTCCAATACTAGAAAATTCGAGATTTTTCGGCAAGGAAAAAACGCATGGGCTTTTCAAGAGGGGGAATTTGTGCTACAATAAAAAAAATACAAGGAGGAACGCATGTATGCGACATATTATCGACCTCAGTGATCTGACAATGGAAGAGTTTCATGAGCTGTACAAGCTCACTTCAAATATCATCGACCGACCGGAAGGCTATACCGATGCCTGCCGCGGCAAGGTTTTGGGCAGCTTGTTCTATGAACCGAGTACACGTACCAATCTTTCGTTTTCCACAGCGATGATGCGTTTGGGCGGTAGTGTGGTTGGATTCTCGAATCCGAATTCTTCTTCTGCTGCAAAGGGCGAGACACTGAAAGATACCATCACCATGGTGTCAAATTATGCAGATATGATCGTCATGCGTAATCCGCACGAGGGCGCAGCAAAGGCAGCGTCTATGTTCTCCGAAGTTCCGATTATCAATGCCGGTGATGGCGGACATTTGCATCCGACGCAGACGCTGGCAGACATGACGACAATTCTGCGTCTGCGTGGCTCGGCGGACAATATGAAGATCGGCTTGTGCGGCGACTTGAAATATGGACGCACCGTGCATTCGCTGATTCATTTCCTCGCAAACTTTAAAAATGTACAGTTTTACCTGATTGCACCGCGTGAGCTGGCGATTCCGGAATATCTGCGTCAGTTCATGGTAGAACATAAGATGAAATTTTATGAGGTATCCGGTTTGGAACCGGTTATTCCGATGCTGGATGTGCTATATATGACGCGCATTCAGAGAGAACGCTTTGCAGATCTCAATGTTTATAACAGCCTCAAGGGCACGTATTGCTTGACAAAGGCCAAGCTGCGCGATGCCAAGAAAGATCTGCTCATCATGCATCCGCTGCCGCGTGTTGATGAGATTGCACAGGATGTTGATGATGATCCGCGCGCTGTTTACTTCGATCAGGCACGATTTGGTATGTATGCGCGTATGGCACTGCTGCTGACGCTGAGCAAACAGCCGCGTGTGCATATGCCGAAGAATCTGATTGGATTGCCGAATCTGCGCTGCACCAATCCGAAGTGCATCACGCACTCTGAAACCTATCTCCCGATGGATATTATCCACACCAAGGACGGCGAGCGTTGCGTGTACTGCGACCATTTGGTTGAGCGTGTACCGGAACCGGAGCCGGAAGAACAAGAGTAATACGTCAAATATACTTGGCAATATAAAAAAGCAGAGGCAAAAGCCTCTGCTTTTTTCATGTTCGTCAGTTTGAAGCATTTCGTGTAAGCGTAATTTTGACGCTGTAATTGCCGTTGACGGTCGTGCCATCTGGACTGCTTACCGTGACACCAATGGTGTGTTCGCCGTCTGACAGCTCCTTAGAGGACAGTTCAGCAACTGCTTGGATGTCCGATGCGTCTATCGCATCTAACTGCTTCTGAGAGCCTGTCAGCGTGACAGTCAGCGATTGCGTATTGAGCGTAACCGTGGCGTCAGAATCCTTATCTGTATCGTTCAGCGTAATATCGGTAATCGTATAAGACTTCGTCGTATTTTTATCGACAGAGACTGTGACGGTTGCCGATGTCGGCTGTCCATCGTACAGAGAAACGCCGGTCGGAGCTTCAATGTCAAATTCGTGCGTGTCACCATTTTCTGCTGTCGTTGCATTGATGGCTCCTAATGCGATGGAATCGATAGTGTCTACCGTTGCTGGATCACCGATAATCTTGACAGATTTTGGTGAAATCGTCGTCGAAATACCGGATGCATCTTCGTCTGGCGAAACCGTCACTGCCAGCGGAACCGATTTAACCTCTTTGACGGGGAGTGTGACGGTGACACTGGATACTTCACGAGAAATATTGGTGGTGTCTACCTGCGTGCCCTTGCTGTTGACCAATTTATAAGAGAAATTATCGGTCAGCGTCTGCTTCAGTCCGTCCGTGTCCACGTCAACGACTGCAGTTGCAATTTCATCCACAATGGTTGCCGGGCCGGAGACCTTAACGGTTTTTGTGGATAGCTGTGGGTCGCCAAAAATGTAATTTTTAGCGGCTTCCTTGCTCAACTTGACAGAAACCGGTATTTTTTTCGTCTCTATTTCGTCTACGACAACCGTGATACTGTCTGGTGTTTTGCTTTCACAAGTCATGCCGCTTTCCGGCAGAATGACGGTGTACGGCAACTGATACGTGCCAGGAGCAGTAATAGATTCTGAGACGTCCGCCTGTACCTTGATTTGAGACGCAGTCAAAGTTGCCAATCGATTGGTAGAACCGGACACTTTGACGTCTACGGTTGAATCCGCGCCTTCAATAATGCGCAGATTATAGTTGTTATACAGCTGGTCGACACCGGTCAGCTGCACAGAAATATCCTTGTATTCTAGGGTGCGGCTTGGGTTTTGGGAGCCCATAAAGTAACTCCACAAAATAAACGCAGCGACAACCGATAAAAGTTTGGTCAGCACATCGTGCTGCACAATCCATTTTCTCATTTTTTTCGCCTCCCGAAGCCCGGAAGCTTGTCTAACAAATTGTCAAAGAAATGCGGCGCGGCTTCCTCTTGTTTGGGTTCTTCTTCCTGCAGGTCATGCACGAGAAGCTCTGCGCGCAGAATCTCTTCCAGCTGTTCCGGCACGAGATGCCGCTGCAATTCACCGTCTATCGCGATGGAAATCGAACCGGTTTCCTCTGAAACAACTAAACTGAGTGAATCAAACTTTTCGCTCATGCCAACGGCAGCTCGATGCCGCGTGCCGAGTTCTTTGGAGAGATTTGGGTTAGGCGACAGCGGAAGCACGCAGCCTGCTGCATGAATGCGGCCATCTCGGATAATCATTGCGCCATCGTGCAGCGGGGCACCTTCATAAAAGATATTGCGAATCAGCTCGTCCTTGACGTCTGCGTTAATGACTGTGCCCGTGTGAATAATATCACTGAGATTTTCTTTGCGCTCAAAGATAATCAGCGCACCTGTGCGTGACCATGACATCTCAGAGCAGGCATGTACCATCTCGCGGATGACGGATTCCTCCATAGGAATCGCATCGTTGCGAATCATTAGAGTAGACAGCTTGCTCTTACCGACGCGCTCCAAAATGCGGCGAAGCTCTGGCTGAAAGACAATAGCCACAACAACAATGCCCCATGTCAGTATTGCACGGAACAGATAATTGACCATTGTCAGCTTTAAGATACTGGACAGCCACATGGCGACAATGAGAATAATGACACCGCGAATAATGCGGGTAGAACTCGTTTCCCGTACCAATTTGACAATTTGGTAGATGAGAAACGAGACCACCGCAATATCTATCACGTCTGAAACTGTCAGAGACATTAAATTTTGCATAATCATTTGGATATAATCCATATAGTTATTCAATCCCTTGGTTCTGCGAAAATACACAGTTTCCAGCATGGAAAATTCCATGCTTGTTATTATCTTACCACAATTTTTTCAGCGTGTGAACACTTCCTCACAAATTTGGTCAGATTCTTTTCCACAGATATGCGCCAGCACATCACAGAATTTCCGTATCTGGCGTGTCGATTGAAACCATCCCGGCGAAAGACGCACGGTTCCGGTTTCGAGTGTTCCTGCTGTACGATGGGCAAGCGGCGCACAGTGCAATCCTGCGCGGACGCAAATGTTTTGCTCGGCCAATCGCTGCGCAATGGTCTCACACGGCAGCTGGCGACACGTAAAGGACAGGACACCGGTTTGCTGTTGTGGTTTTGGCGAGAGATATAGCGTAATACCGGGGATTTCCCGCAGTTTTTCCACGGCTATATCACGCAGGCGGCATTCCCAATCGGCAATTTCCGTCTCACCTAATTGGGATATAAACTGCAACCCTTCAAACAATCCGGCAATCCCTGCGAGATTGACGGTACCGGCTTCCAGCCGATCCGGCAAAAAGTCCGGCATGTCCGCCTGCTCAGACAGACTGCCAGTGCCGCCGAGCAGCAGTGGCGCAGGCAAATCCTGTGACAGCCACAACAGGATTCCTGTTCCCGGCGGAGCGTATAAGCCCTTGTGACCGGGCATTCCAACAGCCGCGAGGCTGTGCAGCTGCGAGACGGAAAGAGGGATCACACCGGCAGATTGTGAAGCATCCAAAATAAGAGGGATTCCGTGCTTCGTCAGCAGCGCATCCAGCGGCTCCAATGGCTGAATATAACCAAAGACATTGGAAACGTGGCACAGCACGAAGCAGTCTGCGCCGTCTGCAATCGCCTTTTGCGCCTGCTCTAGCAGCATATCATCATTCCACAATTCACTTTTGAGTATCGTGAGTTTGATATTTTGGCGTTTGACCAGTTCCAATACGGGGCGATACACGGCATTGTGTTCAAAACCGGAAATGGCAATATGGTGACAGGTCTGTGCCATGGCATACAGTGCCATATTGAGTGCCTGTGTGGCGTTTGCGGTAAAAATCACACGGCGCGGATCGGGAACATCAAATAGCTGTGCCGCCAGCCGTCGGGTATCATATACAATGTCTGCGCCCAGCATCGCAGGCGGATGAGCACTTCTGCCGACACCTCCGGCGTGCCGCATCGCCCAGCGCATCGCATGCGCTACCGCAGGCGGCTTTTCCAGCGTTGTCGCTGCATTATCCAGATAGATCATCAGAATTCCCCCAGCACCACTCAATGTCCGTTACATGTTTCAAGCAGGACTTTGCTCGTGCAGTATCTTTATCATCTATGGCAATCGCCCATGCGCACGATGGCAGTTGCTTGGAACGTGGCGGGCGCGTTAGATTGTTGGCAATGCCGCAGGCGGACAGGGTATGAGAGAGCTGCCATGCCTCGCTCTGCGACCGACTTAAAATCAGACGTTTGGATTTCATATTCCGCACCTCCGAAAAGTTTCCTCTCTATCAGTATAAGAAAATAGTGCAGGATTTGTGCCTGTCCCTTGCAAATATTCGCTGATTGTGATAGGATTAAACAATTGAAAGCAATTGAAAAGGGTGAATCACACATGAATAGTACAACACTTCGCCTGCGCATGGAGTCGCTGACAGTTCTCAGCAATCTGCGCAACACAGAAGTATACAAGGCCTATGAAGATACTATGTCTGCTCTGTACACGACACCGGCAGACTTTTGTCAGAAATATGCAAAGCTTTGCCGGTTTCATTTTGAAAATCGCGATCTTGGCAAGTTGCTTGCGCAAGAGATTCATTTTGATACCAACGTACTGACCAAGCAGCTCAATGAGCCGCTGTCGGCAGAGATCCGCAAGGCCATTGATTTTGATCTATATACTGTCAATACGCTGATTTCTCTGTCCGGCGCAGACTTTTTAGAGTTTGCAGGCAAGGCATATCCGAAGCTGAGCAGTGCGCTGAATGAACTGCCGACTTTTGTAGCAGGCTCTCCGCTGCCGTTTGGCAATTGTGAAGGTTTGTGCCAGCTGTACCGCAAGCAGGGATATGGCTACTTTGCCCGCGCCAATGCATACCAGATTGTGGACAATCAGTTCCAGCCGATTGAGCATCCGGATCCGATCCGTTTGACCGATTTGAAGGGCTATGCACTGGAGAAAAAGACCATTCGTGACAATACACTGGCTTTGCTGGCTGGCAGAACGTCCAATAATATTCTGTTGTATGGCGATAAGGGCTGCGGCAAATCATCTACCGTCAAGGCGATTGCCAATGAATATGCAGACCGCGGTTTGAAAATTATTGAGATGCCGATGTCGGAAATTCAGGCCTTCCCGATGATTTGTGAACGCATCACGCACAGCCCGTTCAAGTTTATTTTGTTCTTGGATGACTTGACCTTCAATTCGGAAGACGAACGATTTGTTGCGTTGAAAGCCTTTATTGAGGGCGGCGTTGCCGGTAAGCCGAATAATCTGGTTATCTATGCGACGTCCAACCGCAGACATATTATCCGCGAAAAGTTCTCCGAGCGCGAAGGCGACGATATTCATCGCCGCGATGCAATGGAGTCCGCAGCATCTCTATCCGACCGCTTTGGCATTCAGATTACGTTCTCCAAGCCGGTAAAGAACGAATATCTGTCCATTGTCGAACAGCTCGCAGAGGATTACGGCTTGACCCTCCCGCAGGACAAGCTACATTTGCTCGCAGAACGTTTTGCGACGCGCAGAGGCGGACGCTCTCCGCGTACCGCTCGCCAGTTCATCATGCATCAGCTCGCGCTGGAAAACGGCGAAGCAGAGGACGAAAAGGAAGAGCAGGAATAAAAAACATGGACTCTCAGCAGATGCTTCTGCTGGGAGTTTTTTGACCCTCTGTCGGTTTGCGCTGTGCAGAAACGCGGGTGATTTACTTTTTCTGCATCTTGCGGTATAATAAGCGACACAAGGGAGCAAGTTCCCTCAGATGATTGAAATGACTGCGAACGCAAAGGAATAATACATGTCAATTTTAGTTGGAAATATCAGACTGCCGTTGGAGGCTGCGGATGCAGAAGCCTTGGAAGCGGCGGCAAAAAAATGCGGGCTTTCTATGCGAGAGCTTCGCGGTGCACACATTTATCGCTCGTCTATTGACGCGCGACGCGGCAGAATTACCCGCGTTTTGTCTGTGCTGCTTGATTTAGCGGAACCGACACAGGAACAAGCGGTGATTGATCGCGTCGGAAAGTCGGACGTCCGGCTGAAAACGCCTGCGCAGAAGCCTGTTCCGACGGGTACGGAGCAACTGATGCATCGCCCAATTGTCGTGGGATTTGGCCCTGGCGGCTTGTTTGCCGCCTATGTTTTGGCAAAGAATGGCTATCGTCCGCGCGTTTTTGAGCGCGGACAGGCGATAGACAGTCGTGACCGCGCGGTCAATGCCTTTTTTTCCGGCGGCACTTTTGACCCGGCCAGCAATATTCAGTTCGGTGAAGGCGGCGCGGGCGCTTATTCTGATGGCAAATTAACGACGCGCATCAATGACCCGATGAGCGAGTGGGTTTTGCGGACATTTGTCGAGCACGGTGCGCCAAAAGAAATCTTGTATCAGGCGAAGCCGCATATCGGTACAGACATTCTTAAACGCGTGGTGCGCTCCATGCGCGAAGAAATCATTCGATTAGGCGGAGAGGTTCAGTTTGGCTGCACACTGACTGGCGTGCGCAGTCAGAACGGCACACTCACGGCTGCGATCATTGATGGACAGGAGATTGCTTGTGAGCGCTTGATTTTGGCAATTGGTCATAGTGCGCGCGACACCTTTGAACAGCTGCTGCACAGCGGTGTGTATCTGGAACCGAAGCCGTTTTCCGTTGGCGCGCGTATCGAACACTTGCAGGAGGATTTGAATGCCAGTCTGTATGGCAAGCTGGCGGGACATCCCGCTCTGCCACCGGCAGAATATACGCTGTCGCATCGAGAAAACGGACGGGCATGTTATTCGTTTTGCATGTGTCCGGGCGGTCATGTCGTTGCGGCACAGAGTGAGCCGGATTCCATCGTGACGAACGGCATGAGCTATCATGCGCGGGATGGACGCAATGCGAACGCAGCCATTGTCGTCTCGGTCAATCCTTCGGATTTTCCGACCGCTGATGCTTTGGGCGGCGTGGCTTTTCAGCGAGAAATAGAACGCAACGCCTTTGCACTGACTGGCGGATACCGTGCGCCATGCCAGAAAGTCGGTGACTTTTTGGCTGGAAAACCTTCCCGCAAGCACGGACGGGTTGCGCCGACTTACCCAATCGGTGTACAATATACCTCGCTGACAGGCGTACTGCCGGAGTTTGTGATTCAGCACATGCAGGTGGGACTGCGGCAGTTTGGCAGAAAAATTCGCGGATTTGATGCGCCGGATGCGCTTTTGACCGCACCGGAAACCCGCACAAGCTCGCCGGTTCGCATTACGCGGCATGACAACCGACACAGCGTGCAGCTCGTCGGTCTTATTCCGTGCGGTGAAGGTGCAGGCTATGCTGGCGGCATTATGAGTGCTGCTGTAGATGGCATTGGCTGTGCCAAAGAGATTTTACAAACATTTCGTCCTCTCGAAGAAAGGAGAGATTGATTTTATGCAGCAAACAGCGACAGTGACGAAGCTGTTGTCCGGCAATCAAGCAGAGCTTACCGTACATCGGCAGACTGCTTGCGGACATGATTGTTCTAAATGCGGAGGCTGCGGAGAACTGGTAACGAAACCGATTACCGTCATTGCAGATAACTCCATCGGTGCGGACATCGGAGACACAGTTGTGATTACAGGCAGCTCGAAACAGGTGCTCGGCTTGGCAGCAGTGGTATATATCATTCCGATTGTCTTGTTTTTTGTTCTGTATGCGATTGCAGCAGTCGCCGCACTTCCGATTCCGGAGCTGTGGGGCGGCGTGGGCTTTTTCCTCGGAATCGCCGGTGCGCTTTTGATGAACAAGTATCAGAAGAACAAAAAGCCGATTTACACTATTTCTAAACTGTAAATTTTCAAGGCTGGCGCGTGCGTCAGCCTTGTATTCTGGGCGAAGATACAGTAAAATGGTATTTGAGGTGAAGAAATACCATGTTCGGATTTGTTCGACCGCTGCGCGGAGAACTTAAGGTGCGGGAGTGGGAGCGCTTTCAGAGCGTTTACTGCGGACTGTGCCACACCATTCGCCGCCGGTACGGCTTTGCGCAAACGCTGATGCTCAGCTATGACTGCACCTATCTCGCACTGGTGCTGGATGCGTTGGAACCATGCGGCGGCGAACAGAGCAAGTGCCGGTGTATCATGCACCCGTTTCGCCGCAGAAGCTGCGCCAAGCAGAGTGACGGCATGATTCGGGCGGCAGCTGTCAGTGTGATTTTGTGCTGGCATAAGCTGGCGGATACCATTGCCGATGAGCGCGGCATCAAGAAACTTGCTGCGCGGCTGTTTCGGCTTTTTCTTCGTCGGGGATACCGAAAGGCGGCGGCAGAGCTGCCCGTTTTTGATCGAGAGACGCGGGGATGTTTGGAAAACCTGAACGCACTGGAACGACAGAAAACGCCGTCACTTGACCGCCCTGCCGATGCTTTCGCGTCGATTTTGCGGGCAGCGGTTGCGGATTGGCAGACAGATAGTCGTATTTTACAAGAGATGTTTTACCACGTGGGCAGGTGGATTTATCTTGTCGATGCCTGCGATGACATACAAGAAGATTTTGCGTCCGGCAGCTACAATCCGGTGCTGCTGCGCTGGGAGATGACACAGCCGACTTTGCTGCCACTGGTGAAGGACGCGATGCAGCACACGCTGCTGCAGTCGCTCGCAGCGGCATATCACGCATATATTTTATTGCATCCATTACGCGATGCGGGGATTATAGAGAATATTTTGTGCCAAGGACTGCCTGAGGTAACACGGCTGGTCTTGGATGGCACATTTTCAAATCATGGAGGAAAGAACAGGCATGGATCCTTATAAGGTACTCGGCGTTTCGCCGTCTGCGTCAGAAGATGAGATTAAACGCGCCTATCGAGACTTGGCGCGGAAATATCATCCGGACAATTATATCAACAATCCGTTGGCGGATTTGGCAAAAGAAAAGATGCAGGAAATCAATGACGCCTACGACACGGTGATGAAACAGCGGCAGAATGGCGGCGGCAGCTCGTATACCCGCAGCGCAGGCTCTGCCGGCAGCGGCTATACCAACGGGTACAACAATGCCGGTGGCTATAACGGCTATTCCTCCAGCTACACTGGTTCCAATGCCGGTGTGTACGTGCAGGTACGCAACGCGATTAACGTGGGAAATATCGGTATGGCAGAGGAACTGCTGTCACGTATCTCCAATCGAGACGCCGAATGGCATTTTCTGCGGTCGAATATCTGCTATCGCAAGGGATGGTTTGACGAGGCGGTGCAGGAGATCAATCAGGCGTGCGCGATGGCACCGAACAATATGGAGTATCGTCGGATGCAAAACGTCCTGAGCAACAGCTCTGCATATGGCGGCTATCGCCCGATGCAGCAAAATGACGCAGCGGACTGCTGTATGCAGCTGGCGTGTCTGAACTGCCTGTGTAGCTGCTGTGGAGGCGGCAGCTGTTAAAGAAAACGAGGCGAGAAACCATGGAAAAACACAACAATACATTGACATTCTGCGCGATGATGGTTGCGCTCAGTGTGGTCGTGATGCTGCTCGGCTCGCTGCTGCCAGGGATGCGCTTAACTGTAGCGGCACTGGCGGGCGTGATTGCGGTGCTCGCTGTGATACGCGGCAACTTGGGCTATGGCGTCCTCACAGTCCTTGCCACAGCGATACTGTCATTTCTGCTGCTTCCATCCAAAGAAGTCGCGTTGATTTATGCGGCATTTTTTGGCCCGTACACCATTGTCAAGAATCTCATTGAGCGCATACACCGTCAGCCTGTCGAATGGATTCTCAAGCTGTTGTTTTGCGGTGTGATGACGATTTTACTGCTTGTTGTGTCCAGCTCGCTGTTGAATCTTGTGCCGACTGTGCTGGCCAAGCACACTTGGGTGCTGCTGCCGATCATCTTGGTCGTTTTTGTTTTATATGATATTGCATTTTCCAAAATCATTGCGTATTTATTTGAACGCATACGCTGGTAAAACTATACAAAAATCAAAAATCATTCAAAAAATATTTGGATAATTATTATGAAAATGGCCCGTTTTGCTTGAACAAAAGCAAGGCGGGCTGTTACAATATACTAGAGAACCCTTTTCGAGCGTATAGCGAACAGAAAAAGGGACGCAAAAATCATCAAATAGGAGGAATTTCCTTGAAAAGCATGACTGGATACGGACGAGCTCGACAGATGCTGCATGATCGCGACATCACCGTTGAGCTTCGTTCTGTCAACCACCGCTATCTGGATGTCAATGTAAAGGCCCCACGCATGTACGGCTTTTTGGAAGAAGCGGTCAAGACTGCTGTCGGCAAGATGATTGCCCGCGGCAAAGTGGATGTGTATGTCACGATTGATGCCAGTGCATCCGACGATGTGAAAATTTCGCTCAATCACAAGCTGCTGGAGAATTATCTGGAGCTGCTGCATGAGATGCGCGACACGTATCAGATGCAGGATGACATCAGTGTTATGGCGGCATCTCGCCTGCCGGACGTTTTTTCTACAGAAAAGCAGGAGGCAGATGCGGATGAGCTGACAGCGGATGTCTTGCAGGTACTCGAAGCCGCAGGCGCAGATTTCTGCGAAATGCGTGCGCGTGAAGGCGAAAAGATGAAGGAAGATGTTCTGTCCCGCGAGCAGACCATTCTCGGCTATGTCGCTGAGATTGAAAAGCGTTCGCCGCAGGCAGTCGAGGAATATCGCGCGAAGCTGACCGCTCGCATGAATGAAATTCTGGCAGACACGACGATTGATCCGCAGCGTATTTTGGCAGAGGCTGCTATTTATGCTGACCGCACCGCGGTAGACGAAGAATCCGTGCGCTTGCGCAGCCACATGCATCAGCTGGAAATTATGGCAGCGGAAGAAAAGCCGGTGGGACGCAAGCTGGATTTCTTGGTACAGGAGATGAATCGCGAAGCCAACACGATTGGTTCCAAGGCGAATGACATGGAAATGGCAAAGATTGTCGTGGACATCAAGGCTGAAATTGAAAAGATCCGCGAGCAGATCCAGAACATTGAGTAACGGAGGCTTTCCATGAAGCTCATCAACATTGGATTTGGCAATATGATTTCTGCGGATCGCCTCATTGCGATTGTCTCGCCGGATTCTGCGCCGATCAAGCGCACGGTACAGGAAGCGCGTGACCGCAATATGCTGATCGACGCGACCTATGGCAGACGAACCCGCGCAGTCATTATTATGGACAGCGATCATGTTGTGCTGTCTGCGATTCTTCCGGAGACGATTTCGGGCAGAATGGACAGCCGCAGCACAGAGGAGGAGAAAAACGATGTCTGAAAAAGGAATTCTGTTTGTGCTCACAGGACCGTCTGGTGTCGGCAAGGGCACTGTCCTCAAGCAAGTACGCGAGCACAAGCCGTTGTTTTATTCGATTTCTGCGACCACCCGTGAGCCGCGTGAGGGCGAACAGGATGGCGTACACTATCATTTTATGACCCGCGAGAAGTTCCAGCAGCTCGTCGAAGAAGGCGGATTTTTGGAACATGCGGAGTTTAGCGAGAATTGCTACGGCACACCGGCAGCGCCGGTAGATGCAGAATTGCAGGCAGGAAGAGATGTCCTGCTGGAAATTGAAGTACAGGGTGCCATGCAGGTCAAGCAGGCACGCCCGGAGGCTGTTCGCATTTTCCTCGCTCCGCCGAGCTTTGAGGAACTGGAGCGAAGACTGGTAGGCCGCGGCACAGAGGAACCGGAAGTGGTTCAGCGTCGTCTAAACGCTGCGAAGCACGAGCTGACGCTAGCGCCGGAATTTGATTATATTGTCGTAAACAACACGGTGGAACAGGCCGTCAGCGATGTGCTGGCAATTATGCAGGCAGAGGCATGCCGTTCGTCCCGTGTAACACTGAAATAATAAAAATAAGCGTTTATTAAAGGAGTATATCGTTATGTTAAAGCCATCTATGCAGGATTTGATGAAGAAAGTCAACAACCGCTATCTGCTGGTCAACCTGTCCGCACAGCGCGCTCGTGATCTGTGTGCAGAAGAAGAAGTAACCGGAAAGGAACTGCCGGACAAGCCGGTAAAGCTCGCATTGGACGAAATCAGCGACGGCGAGATTGAATATCGTGAGGGACCGAAGCCGGAGCCGGAAAAGCTGTCGGAGGATCTGGTTGCTGCTGCCAACAAAGAAGAGGAAGTAGATCTGTTTGCAGATGATAGAGACGAACAGCCGGTAGAACTGGCAGACGACACGGATACTGAAGAAGGAACCAGCGATGAACTTTTCCGGTAAAACTGTCGTTCTCGGCGTAACCGGTGGCATTGCGGCGTATAAAGCCTGCGATTTGGTCAGCCGTCTGCACAAGAAGGGCATCAATATTCGGATTATTATGACCGAACACGCTTGTGAATTTGTTCAGCCGTTGACATTGGAAGTATTGTCTGGCAACCGCGTGGTGACGGATATGTTTAACCGCGATTTTCCGTGGGAAGTCGAACATATTTCCCTCGCCAAAGCGGCGGATGTCTTTGCTGTTGTTCCGGCGACTGCCAATATTTTAGGCAAATATGCCCATGGCATTGCGGATGATATGCTGTCCACGACGCTGCTGGCGACCCGCGCACCTGTGCTGTTTGCTCCGGCGATGAATACAAATATGTATGAGCATCCGGCTGTGCAGGAGAATATTGCCACACTCAAACAGCGCGGCTGTCTGTTTGTCGAACCGGCATCCGGCCATCTGGCGTGCGGAGATACCGGAAAAGGCAAGTTGGCGGACGTAGAGACTATTGAACAGGCAATTCTCGATGCACTGACGGAAAAGGACATGGAGGGAATGCATGTTACGGTGACAGCGGGTCCGACGCGCGAAGCCATGGATCCGGTTCGCTTTTTGTCCAACCATTCCACGGGAAAGATGGGCTATGCGATTGCTCGCAGCGCGAAAATGCGCGGCGCACAGGTTACACTGATTACCGGCCCTGTTTCCCTTGCACCGCTGGACGGCGTGCACATGGTACCGATTACCTCGGCTTGCGAGATGCGTGAGGCAGTAATGAAAGCCCTGCCGCAGTCTGATTTGGTCATTAAGGCGGCAGCTGTCGGAGATTATCGTCCGGCGCAGTTCCAAGATGACAAGATCAAAAAGCATGACGAGGACATGTCGATTTCTCTCGTCCGCAATCCGGACATTTTGGCAGAAATCGGTGAAAACAGACGAGATGACCAGGTGATTTGTGGTTTTTCGATGGAAACACGCGATTTACTGGAGAATTCTACCAAGAAACTCAAGAAGAAAAATTGCGATGTCATTGTCGCCAATAATTTGAAAGTAAAGGGTGCGGGCTTTGCCGGTGATACCAATGTGGTTACGCTGCTGTATCGAGACGGAACCGTGGAGCCGCTGGAGCTGATGGAAAAGGACAGCGTAGCGGACATTTTGCTCGAACGTCTCGTCGCCTTGCATCGGAAGAAACAGGCATGAGATCCGACGTTTGCCGCGTAGCGATTTCCGATGCGACATATGCGTTTGATAAGCTGTACGACTATGACATTCCACCAGCACTGATGGGAGCCGTTATGCCGGGTGTGCGTGTGCTTCTCCCGTTCGGGCGTGGCGACCGCACCCGTGAGGCGATTGTTGTGCGCATGGGGTGCGACCCGCAGGCGCAGTACGAGCGCAAAAGCATTTTAGACGTGTTGGATGCGCAGCCGGTGCTGGATGCACACGCGCTGTCTCTGGCGGCGCATCTGTGCTCTACGCTGTTTTGCACGTTTTATGACTGTGCACGCGCGATGCTTCCGGCGGGATTATGGTTTCGCAAAACCGAACAATACGCGCTGACGCAAGCAACAACGGAAGGAAAACGCCAGCAATTGGCGCAGCAGTATCCGATATTGCAGCACTTTTCCAAGAGAAAACGTGTGATTGCAGTCAAAACGTTGACCGAGTTATGCGGCGGTACGCTGCCGGAACAACAGATCCATGCACTGCTGCAGACGCAGGTTTTGGAACAGACCAGCGCTTTTGATCGGCGCATCAATGACAAAACCGTCACGATGTATCGGCTGGGAATACCGCGCGATGACGCAATGGCGATGGCAGAACGCGGACGCAGTCACGTTCGCATGGACATTGTCAGTGTGCTGGCACAGGAAGGACGTATGAGCCGTCCGGATCTGAAATATATGACCGGTGCGAGTGACGGCGTTCTTCGGGCGATGGTCAAAAGCGGGGTATTAGATCGGTGGGAGGAGGAAACCTTTCGACTGCCGGAACAGCCGAGTCCATCGGAACGACAGGAGTTTGTCCTGAATTCGGCGCAGCAAACCGCATATGATCGCATGGAGCCAATGCTGCTGTCCGGTCATCCCGAAGCGGCGTTGCTGTTCGGTGTCACGGGAAGCGGCAAGACGCAGGTATACATGAAGCTGATCGACCGCGCCTTACAGGCGGGCAAAAGCGCGATTGTGCTCGTGCCGGAAATTGGATTGACACCGCAGCTCATTCGGAAATTTATGGCACAGTTTGGCAACTGCACCGCTGTGCTGCATTCGGCGCTGTCTGTCGGCGAACGATATGACAGCTGGAAACGCATTCGTGCCGGTGAGGCGCGGGTGATTGTCGGCACACGGTCAGCGGTCTTTGCGCCCGCACAAAATTTAGGGCTTATCATTTTAGATGAAGAGCAGGATGACGCCTATAAATCGGAAACCAGTCCACGGTATCATGCGCGGGACGTAGCCAAATACCGCGCCATGCAAGAAAATGCCTTTGTCTTATTCGGCTCCGCGACACCGGCAATCGAGACGTTTTACGGCGCAGAGACGGGAAAATATCCTGTGTTATTTCTGCGTGAACGCTATTCTGGAGCGGCACTGCCGCGCGTTACCATTGCAGATATGCGCGGTTTGACCCGACAGGGATATATCAGCGCAATTGGGCCTGTCCTGCGACAGGAGATGGAGCAGTGCTTTGCCGAAGGGCATCAATGCATTTTGTTTTTAAACCGACGCGGCGCGGCTAAACAGGTTACCTGTACAGCGTGCGGTTGGACACCGGAATGCCCGTCGTGCAGCGTTTCCATGACCTATCATTCAGCCAATCACCGTTTGATGTGTCATTATTGCGGAAAGAGTATCCCTGTAAGACATACATGCCCCAATTGCGGCAGTACGCATCTCAAATGGGAAGGAATCGGCACGCAGAGACTGGAAACCGAGCTGCAAGAGCTGTTTCCGGAGCGCAAGATTCTTCGCATGGATGCAGATACGACGAGCACAAAGGGTGCCCATGCCAAGCTGTTGGAGGCGTTTGAAGAGGAGAAGGCAGATATTCTGCTCGGCACACAAATGGTCACAAAAGGATTGGATTTTGACCGCGTGACGCTGGTTGGCATTGTAGATGCAGATCAATCCCTGTTTGCGCAGGACTATCGCGCCAGAGAACGTACCTTTTCACTGCTCACGCAAGTTGTGGGACGTGCCGGACGCAGGCAGGCGCAGGGACATGCGGTCATTCAGACGTACCATCCGGAAGATACCGTGATTTTGAACGCCGCACGGCAAGATTATGAACAGTTTTATGAGGAAGAGTTGGAGCATCGCCGATTGCTGCAATGTCCGCCGATTGCACAGCTTGTGGTTTTGACCGCTGTGGGAGAGAGCGAACGAGAGGTGCTGATGGCTCTATCTGCTGTCAAACAGCGCATAGAAAGCCTGATGGCGGGAGCATTTTCCGATTTTTGTTATCCGGTATTGGGACCTGCGCCAGCGAATATTGTGCGCGTACAAAACCGATACCGCTATCATTTGACTATCCGCTGCCCAGACAACAAGCGCAGGCGCGCCTTGATAGATGGCGTGCTGCGCGAGACAGGGGCTGACCGCCGGTTTCGTGGTGTCACTGTGTATGCAGATGTCAATCCTATGCAAATATAAAAGAACAATGAAAAGTAAGAGGAGTTTACTATGGCTGTAAGACCAATTATTTATGATCCGGATCCGATTCTGTACAAGAAGTGTCATCCGGTGACAAAATTTGATAAGAAGCTGGGAAATATCCTGACGGATATGACGCAGACAATGCTGGATGCCAACGGCGTTGGTCTGGCAGGTCCGCAGATCGGCTATATGCGTCGCGTCTGTGTTGTGCTGGACACGTTGGACAATGACAGAATCATTGAGATGGTCAATCCGGAAGTAGTAGAAACCGAAGGTGAGCAGACCGGCTCGGAGGGCTGCCTCAGCTTCCCGAATAAGTTTGGTATGGTTACCCGTCCGCGCATTGTAACGGTTCGCGCACAGGATAGAAACGGCGAATGGTTTACGGTTAAGTCTCAGGATTTGACGGCACGTGCTTTCCTGCACGAAATTGACCATCTCGACGGACATGTCTTTACTGAAAAGGTGACGGAGTATATCCACTATGATGAGGAAGAGGACGAGGCAGAATGAGACTGGTCTTTATGGGTACGCCGGACTTCGCGGTAAACTCGCTCGAACGCTTGATTACAGACAAACATGAGATTGTTGGCGTATTTACGCAGCCAGACAAGCCACAGGGACGCAAAATGAAGCTGACACCGCCGCCTGTAAAGCAACTTGCCTTGACACATAATATCCCGGTATATCAGCCGGATTCCTTCAAGAATGAAAGCCAGCTGGAGCTGCTGCGTGAGCTGAATCCGGAAGTTATCATTGTTGTGGCATATGGCAAGCTGCTGCCGAGTTATGTGCTGGATTTGCCGAAGTACGGCTGTATCAATGTACACGGTTCTCTGCTGCCAAAATATCGCGGCGCGGCACCGATTCAATGGATGGTGCTCGACGGCGAAAAGACCGCAGGCGTGACAACCATGTATATGGATCGCGGGCTGGACACCGGTGATATTCTGCTGACGAAGGAAACGCCGGTTGGTGAAAATGAAACTGCCGGTGAGCTGTTTGACCGGCTGGCAGCGATGGGCGCAGATCTGCTGTCAGAGACGCTGGAGCAGCTGCCGCAGGGCATCCAGCGCAAGCCGCAGGATGACACGCAGGCCACCTATGTGTCCGTCCTGAGTAAGGATATGTCTGTGGTCGATTGGAGCAAACCGGCGCAGCAGGTGCATAACCAGATACGCGGATTGGATCCGTGGCCGGTTGCCGTGACGAATCGCGGCGATGTGCGTCTCAAGCTGTTTCAGTCTCGCCTGACCGACCAGACGGCACAGGTTCCGGCAGGCACAGTGACGACTGCTGATCCGAAAAAGGGTCTGTTTGTTGCGTGCGGCGATGGACGTGTATTGCAGATTACAGAAGTCCAGATGGTCGGCAAAAAGCGCATGGCTGCTGGAGACTATCTGCGTGGTCACGCCATGGAGAGCGGAACGGTTCTTGGCTGATGAGAGACGAAAGGAGGAACGGAATGCGTGAGAATCCATCTGCCCGCGAGGCGGCAGCACGAGCATTGTTTGCGATTCGAGAAGAAGATGCATGGAGTGCTCCGGCACTGAAAAAGTATGCGGCAGGCCTTTCCAAACGAGATGCCGCACTGGCAACGGCGTTGGTTGGCGGTGTCCTGCAAAACCAAGCGATGTGCGATTTTTATCTCGCACATTACTCCAAGGTTCGCCTAAAAAAGGTCAAGCCGAGAATTTTAGACGTTTTGCGCCTAGCTGTCTATCAGATGGTCTGGATGGATCGGATTCCTAATTCGGCAGCGGTCAATGAAAGCGTACGTCTGGCGCGTTCTCTGTGTCGGGCAGATCCGCGCACAGCAAGCTATGTCAATGGTCTGCTGCGGACCATTGCGCGAAATATTGATGCATTGCCGCAGCCGAATTGCGAGACCAAGGCAGAGTATTATTCGCTGCGGTATAGTCATCCGCGCTGGCTGACGGAGTTGTATTTGGAGCAGTTCGGCGTCAAACAGACGCGGCTGCTGTTGGAGACGGACAATGAACCGGCACCAACCGTTTTGCGCGTCAATACGCTGAAAACGAATACAAACACCGTGCGGGAGCGCTTGGAAGCACAAGGTGTTTGCGTCCACATGCATGAGACCATTCCAAACTGTCTGACAGTTTCCGGAACCGGCAGCTTGGAACAGCTGGATGTCTTTCAGGAGGATCTTGTCACAGTACAGGACGGTGCAAGTCAGATGAGTGTGTATGCACTCGATCCGAAGCCGAACAGCCGCGTGCTGGATTGCTGTGCTGCGCCGGGCGGCAAAAGCTTTTTTGCCGCTGAGCGGATGAAAAATACCGGATCCGTGACGTCGTGCGATATTTACGCGCACAAATTGGATAAAATCCGAGAGGGCGCACAGCGTCTGGGACTTACCAGTATTGACACCCAGCTGCAAGATGCGGCACAGTTTCGCCCGGAATGGGAAGAAGCGTTTGATTACGTGCTGTGTGATGTACCGTGCTCCGGCTTAGGTATTATCCGTAAAAAACCGGAAATCCGGTATAAAGATGCTGCCGCACTGGAGTCCCTGCCGGAGATTCAGCTGGCAATCTTAAAAAATGCCGCGCGATATGTAAAAAAAGATGGAATTTTGGTTTATTCAACCTGTACGGTACTGCGTCGAGAAAACGAAGAAATTGTGAAAGCATTTTTACAGAACACACCACAGTTTGAAAAACAGACGTTTTCTCTTCCGGTATGTGAACAGCCTGTGGATGGGTCTGTCACTCTTCTGCCACAGGTGCATCACACGGATGGATTTTTTGTTGCAAAATTCCGTAAAATGGCTTACTATGAAAAGGATGAGAGCACATCTGTGCTTTCGTCGGAGATTTGACATATGACAAAACCTGAGATTAAATGCCGGACACTGCCGGAGCTGAAGGAAGAATTGCGCGCGATGGGCGAGAAACCGTTTCGCGCGGGACAAATTTTTCAATGGCTGCATCAGGGCGTTTCTTCGTTTGATGAGATGACCAATGTTTCCAAGCCGCTTCGCGCCAAGCTGTCCGAACAGTATCTGTTGACGGCACCAAAGATCCTGCGCAAGCAGGTTTCCAAGGTGGATGGAACCATTAAATATCTATGGGAGCTGCACGACGGCAACTGCATTGAGAGCGTATTCATGCGGTATCATCACGGCAATTCCGCCTGTGTGTCGTCTCAGGTGGGCTGCCGTATGGGATGCAAGTTCTGCGCATCGGGTCTGGGCGGATTGGTCAGAAGCCTGTCCGCGGGGGAAATCCTTGACCAGATTCTATTTATGCAAAAAGACACCGGCGAGCGCATTTCCAATATTGTTTTAATGGGAACCGGCGAGCCGTTGGACAATTATGACAACGTCCTGCGTTTCATTCATCTCGTCGGCGCACCGGAGGGCTTGCATATCGGACAGCGGCATATTTCCCTGTCCACATCGGGACTGGTGCCGCAGATTCGCCGACTTGCCGAGGAAAAATTACAGATTACGCTGTCGATTTCTCTGCATTCTCCGGATAACGAGAGCCGCAGTGCCACAATGCCAGTCAACAAGAGCTTCCCGGTGGAACAGCTGATTGCAGCCTGTCGTGATTATTTTGACATGACAGGACGCAGAATCTCGTATGAATATACGATGATTGACGGCGTCAGCGACCGCCCATGGCAGGCGAAAAAGCTGGCAGAGCTGCTGCGCGGACGTCCGGCACATGTAAATCTAATCCCTTTAAATCACGTTACGGAGAGCGGACTGCGCACTTCCTCGAAGGAGCATGTCGCGGCTTTTCAAAATATATTGGAAAAGAACGGAGTCACTGCGACAGTTCGGCGTACCTTAGGGCCGGATATTGACGCATCCTGCGGACAGCTGCGCCGCAGGCACATTGGTGAGACGTTCGGGAAAGAGTGATACAATGAAAGCATATGGCAAAACCGACAAGGGTCTGGTTCGAGCGAACAATCAGGATACCTTTCGCCTGGACGTTCCGGAGACGGGAATGGGATTTATCGTTCTCTGCGATGGAATGGGCGGCGCACGCGCCGGAAATATTGCCAGTGAACGCGCAGCAAATCGCTTCTTAGAGACCATCAAAACAGCAGATCCTTCTGAAACCAACGCAGATGTGCTGGCGGATTTAGTGGAAAAGGCTGTGCGCATGGCGAACGAAGAGGTGTTTGAGCTGTCTCAGTCGTCTCCGGCATACAACGGCATGGGCACGACATTGGTCGGCGGTATCTGCGTGGATGACCGCGTGATTCTCGCCAACGTCGGCGATTCCCGCGCGTATCTGATTGACACGGACAAAATCGCACAGATGAGTACCGATCATTCACTGGTCGCGGAAATGGTTCGCAGCGGACGGTTGACCCAAGCGGAGGCCAAAACATATCCGGGACGAAACCTCATTACCCGCGCCGTTGGCGTGGACAGCGAAGTGGAAGCGGATGTGTATGAAATCAAGATGCACGAAGGGCAGACATTGCTGCTGTGTTCGGATGGTCTGAGCGGCCCGGTGACAGACGCGGAAATCGTTGCGACTGTCTCGCAGGCAGAGAGCATGGAACAGGCGTGCACACAATTGATTGAGCTGGCTTGCAAAGCCGGTGGAAATGACAATATTACGGTTGTATTGTACACCAAGTAGGAGACATGGGAATGGAAAATTTAGTTGGACAGACACTCGGCGGGCGATACGAAGTCCGCGAGGTGATTGGAACCGGTGGTATGGCGATTGTTTACAAGGCATACTGCACCGTTCTCCATCGTTATGTTGCCATTAAGGTCCTGAAAGAAGAGTTTTCTCAGGATGAAGAGTTCCGCAAGCGCTTTTACAACGAAGCACAGGCGGTAGCCAAGCTCTCGCAGAACAACATCGTTTCCATTTACGATGTATGTCACACGGAAAATTGTCCGGAATACATCGTCATGGAGCTGTGTGAGGGCGTTACACTGAAGGATTATCTTCGCAAGAAGCATCACCTGACATGGCAGGAAACCCTGTATTTTGCACAGCAGGTGGCGCGTGCACTGGATCACGCGCACAGCCGCGGCATCATCCATCAGGACATCAAGCCGCAGAATATTATGCTGCTGCGCGATGGCACGGCAAAAGTCATGGACTTTGGTATTGCCAGCTTCGCCAACAGCCAGGAAACACGCAAGGTATCGTCTGAGGCGATTGGCTCCGTGCATTATATCTCGCCGGAGCAGGCAAAGGGCATCAAGGTAGATTTCCGCACGGATTTGTACTCGTTGGGCATCGTAATGTATGAGATGCTGACCGGTACGCTGCCGTTCCGCGGAGATACTGCTGTTGCAGTCGTCATGCAGCACTTGAATACGGTGCCGCCGGTACCGAGCAGCATTGTGCCGGACATTCCGAAGGCAATGGATGAGATTGTCATGCACGCTATGTGCGCCAATGTCAACCAGCGATACAGCTCTGCTATGGATATGTTCCGTGATATGGAACGTCTGCGCTCGAATCCGAATCTGGTGCTGAATTATTCGTCGCACAACAGCGATTTGGATGAGACCCGTGCGATTTCGTACAACCGTGACGAGGACGCAACACAGTATATTCCGCACACACCGGCGGTAGATACAGATGAAGATGCAACGCAGTATGTACCGCGCGCAACCGAGAGCCAGAGCCGTCCGCAGCAACAGCAGACCAATAAGCAGCAGCCGGCCGAAGAGGACAACGAGGTGTACGAAGCACCGGTAAAGCAGCGCGCAGTTAGCAGCAAGAAAAAGGGCGGCACCGGTAAGGTAGTTGTCGGCGCGGTGATTGTTGTGCTTCTTGCCGTTGTGGCGTTCTTTGTGATGCGCATGGCGGGCAACAACAATGAAACCCAGACGTTAACGGTTCCGCAATTTGTTGGCTTGAACTACACGAAGGATATTAAGGGCAACAAGGATTATTCGGATTTCAACTTCCAGATTACGGAGCAGGAATTCTCTCAGGATGAAGCGGATAGCAAGGGTTACACAGATGGCGATGTCATCGACCAGAATCCGAGAGCGAAGACAACGATAGATGTCGGCACAGAAGTTTCGCTGACGCTGGCTTCGGTTGTCGATAATGCGAATGAAGAGACCAATACGGTTTCGGTTCCGTCTCTGGCGGGCAAGAGCTACGAGGATGCACAGAGTGCGCTGCGCGCCAAGGGCTTGAAGGCAAAGCGTACAGAAAAGACCTCGGAGAGCGTCGCACAGGGCTACGTCATTGGCAGTGATCCGGATGCCGGTGAAGATGTAGAGGTTGGCTCTACGGTTACGGTCATTGTTTCTTCCGGTTCTGCGAACACGAATAAGACGGTTCCGAACCTCAAGGGCATGACCACTGAGCAGGCTTCTGCGGCACTGGAAAAGGCGGGTCTGTCGCTGGGCTCTGTCCATGAACAGGAGAGCACAGAGACCGCAGGCACCGTTATCAGCCAGACTGTACCGTATGGCACAGAGGTTGCAAAGGGCACCAGCGTTGGCATCACCATTGCTAAGGAGTCCACAACAACGGATGACCAGCCAAATAACGGCAATGATAATAACGGAGATGACAATACTGGCGGAACAGGCTCCGCTTCCGTCAGCGTGACTTCTTCAAGAATTACAGTTAGCCTTCCGACGGATCGCGACACATGCAGTGTCGCGATCTCCGTCGGCGGCTCGACGCTGTACAGCAGCACGGTAAAGACAAGCCGTGGTTCTGTCGGCTGTAGTGTTCGTTACAGCAGCACACAGCATGTTGTTGTGACAATTGATGGTTCGGCAGTTTACGAGCAGGATGTTGATTTCAGCAAGCTGTAAGCAAAAAAGGAATACAAAGTTATGAAACAGGAGAATGGATTCATTCTCAAAGGAATCGGCGGATTTTATTATGTTCGCACAGATTCCGGAGTTGTAGAATGCAAAGCACGCGGAAAGTTCCGCAAATCATCACAAAAACCCGTAATCGGTGACCGCGTCATGATCGAAGTGCAGGATGACGGCACGGGTTACATTATGTCAATTGAACCAAGAAAAAACAGACTGATTCGGCCTGCGGTCTCGAATATCGATCAGCTTGTCATTGTATGCAGCGCAGCACCACCGGTGACAGAAACGCTGCTGATTGATAAGGTGACGGCGATTGCAGAACACAAAGGAATGGATGTCCTGATTGTCATCAATAAGTGTGACATCGATCCGGGAGATCGTCTGTATGCCATTTACACACAGGCAGGATTTCAGGTTTTCCGCGTCAGCGCACAGACCGGCGAGGGTGTGGGAGCACTTCGAGACCAGCTGACGGGGAAAATTTCTGCATTCGCAGGAAATTCCGGCGTCGGAAAATCCAGTTTGCTCAACGCTATTGATCCAAAGTTCCAGATGGAAACCGGCGCGATCAGCCCGAAAACCGAACGCGGACGCCATACGACACGGCACGTGGAACTGGTTGAACTGGAAAACGGTGGATTTATCGCAGATACGCCGGGATTTTCCGCTTTTGATGCGGAACGCATGGATCTCATCCTCAAGGATGATTTGCAGTATGCCTTCCGCGAATTTGAACCATATCTCAATCAATGCCAGTTCACCGGCTGTGCGCACGTCAAGGAAAAAGGATGTGCGATTCGGCAGGCGGTTGCGGACGGAAAGATTGCGAGAGAACGACACGAGAGCTATTGTCAGCTGTACGAAAGTGTCCGAAATCTAAAGGAGTGGGAATTGAAATGAACGTGCTCATGATTGCTGCTGCACCAGAGAGCGATTACGGCTATATCAAGCCGCTGGCAGAGCAGGCAGACTATATTATCTGTGCGGATGGCGGCGTGCGTCATGCGCAGGCCTGCGGCATTCAGCCGGATTTGGTTGTCGGAGATTTTGATTCGGGCAATTATCCGGATTTTGATGTAGAAGTCGTACAGCTCAAGCCGGAAAAGGATGATACTGATTTGCTCAGCTGCACGCGGGAGGCACTGCGGCGCGGCGCAGATCGAATCACCTATGTTTGTGCATCGGGCGGCAGAATTGACCACTTTCTTTCCAATCTTTCGCTGCTGGAATTTTTATATGAGCACGACTGTGTGGGAATACTCATAGATAGCCAGAACCGCGTGACCTTTCACGGCGGCGGAGCGATAACTTATCAAACAGATTTAGAGTATCCATATGTCAGCATTGTACCGCTGGATGGTAAGCTGACTGGTCTGACCCTGCGCGGCACCAAATATATCGTGACGGATGCAGAGGTTTCTCGCTTTGAGATGTATACCACATCCAATGAGCCGGTGGAATCAGAGTATTCGATTACCATCGGGAGCGGCCGCGCACTGGTGATTGAGAGCAAAGACAAGTAAAAAACACAGGAGGATATTGAAATGAATGTATACAAGACAAAGGGAACCTGTTCCCGCGAGATTCACTACAGCGTCAAGGACGGCGTGGTAGAAAGCATCGAAGTGATTGGCGGCTGCAACGGCAACCTCAAGGGCATTTGCCGTCTGATTACCGGTATGCCGGTAGAGCAGGTTATCAAGGCGTTTAAGGGCGTTGACTGCGGCGGACGCGGAACCTCATGTCCAGATCAGATTGCACAGGCTTTGGAGCAGGCGAAGTAAGCACCAAAACAGAACATGAGCAGGGCTGATTTTCAGCCCTGCTTTTTTCATGGCATGGTAAAAATGCAGCATGCATGACTGCAAAAATTCATTTTGACTAAATTTTACAGGAAAATGAAATGCAAGCTGCATTATCGAAACTTTCATTTGTGCAAAATGCCACGATATGAGAAAACCTGGATTTGTTTTTGTTCAAAGTATGGAAATTTTCAATTTTATCAAAGAGAAATACCAATTTTAGTTGCAAAAATGGTAAGAAATCACTATAATATCAGATAGTTAAGTGAAAAAGATACATGCGGAATTCAAGCCGCAGAGGCGAGGAACTTCGGAAGGGGATTCGCCCCGGAAAGGAACACAGTATGGTTAAACCGATTTCTAAAATTGCAGCTGCAATCGCTCCGTCCGCCACTCTGGCAATCAGCGCACTGGCAAAGCAGATGAAGGCTGACGGCATTGACGTTGTTAGCTTCGGCGCAGGCGAGCCGGACTTCAATACACCGGAAAACATCAAGGAAGCAGGCATTGCTGCCATTCAGGCAAACAAGACGAGATATACTCCGGCTGCCGGCATCATGGAACTGAGAAAGGCAATTTGCAACCGCATGAAGGAAGACCTCGGTCTGGAATACGAGCCGAGCCAGGTTGTCGTTGCATCCGGCGCGAAGCATAATGTTTATCTGGCAATCATGGCTTGCTGTGATCCGGGCGATGAGGTCGTTGTAGCAGCTCCGTACTGGCTGAGCTATGCAGAGATGATTCGCATGGCTGGCGCTGTTCCGGTAGAAGTTCGCGCTACTGCTGAGCATCATTTCAAGATTACTGCGGAAGAGCTGGAAGCAGCAATTACCGAAAAGACCAAGATGTTCATGCTCAACTCCCCGTCTAACCCGACTGGCATGGTATATACTAGAGAAGAGCTGGAAGCACTGGCTGCTGTCTGTGAGAAGCACGGCATCTATGTTCTGAGCGATGATATTTACTACAAGCTCGTTTATGATGGACTGGAATACACCTCTATTGCATCGGTTTCTCCGGCAATGAAGGAGCAGTGCATTGTAATCAACGGTGTATCCAAGACCTACGCAATGACCGGTTGGCGTGTCGGCTATGCACTGGCAAATCCGACGGTTGCCAAGGCAATGTCCAGCTATGTCAGCCATTCTACCGGCGCTCCGGCAACCATGGCACAGTGGGCAGCTCTGGAAGCACTGGAAGGCGATCAGTCCTCTGTTGAGGAAATGCGTCAGCAGTTCGAGAAGCGCCGCAACCATCTGGTAGAGCGCATGAACAAGATTGAAGGTGTTTCCTGCATCAAGCCGCAGGGCGCATTCTATGTCATGATGGATATGTCCAGCTTTGTCGGCAAGACCATGTATGGCAAGAAGATCGAGAACGACGGCGATTTCGCTTCTCTGTTCTTGGAGAAGGCTCTCGTGGCAACCGTTCCGTGCACCTCTTTTGCTGCACCGAACTACCTGCGCTGGTCTTATGCAACTTCGATGGAAAACATTGATAAGGGCCTCGACCGTCTGGAGAAGTTCATTGCTGAGGCGTAAGCAAAAATTAGAAGTTTTTAGTAAGAAAGGAGTTATCAGAATCATCTGATAGCTTCTTTTTTTCTCCAAAATTGTATCTCTTGTACATAGGCAATTTTGTATACAAAGTATCTTGCCTTTGGGTCGATTTTCGCCTAAAATAAAAGAAACACTGTTTTGTATGTGGCGCAGGGAAGACCCAGCGCCAGGAAAGGAATTTAATGAGTATGAGCAACGTATACGAAAGTCCGTTTTGTTCCCGTTATGCCAGCCCGGAGATGCTGTATATCTTCTCTCCGGATATGAAGTTCTCCACCTGGCGCCGTCTGTGGGTTTCTCTCGCAAAGGCTGAGAAGGAGCTTGGTCTGCCGATTACCCAGGAGCAGATCGACGAGATGGAAGCCAACATCAACAACATTGATTATGAAGTAGCAAAGAAGCGCGAGAAGGAAGTTCGCCATGATGTTATGGCACATGTATACACCTTCGGCAAGGTTGCTCCGAAGGCTGCCGGTATCATCCATCTGGGTGCAACTTCTGCATACGTAGGCGATAACACCGACATCATTCAGATGCAGGAAGGCATGAAGCTGGTTCGCAAGAAGCTGGTTGCTGTCATTCATCGCCTGTCTGATTTTGCTGCAAAGTACAAGGACATGCCGACTTTGGGCTTCACGCATTTCCAGCCGGCACAGCTGACCACGGTCGGCAAGCGTGCTACGCTGTGGATCAATGAGCTGTTGATGGATCTGGACGAGCTGGAGTTCCGCATTGCCAATATGCGTATGCTCGGCTCGAAGGGCACCACTGGCACACAGGCAAGCTTTATGGAGCTGTTTGATGGCAATCATGAAAAGATTCGCAAGATGGAACAGATGATTGCCGCTGATTTTGGCTTTGATGGTGTTGTTCCGGTATCCGGTCAGACCTATTCCAGAAAGATTGACGCACAGGTCGTCGCAACGCTGGGCGGCATTGCACAGTCCGCAAGCAAGTTTGCTACAGATATGCGTCTGCTTCAGCATCTGAAGGAACTGGAAGAGCCGTTTGAAGCACATCAGATTGGTTCTTCTGCGATGCCGTACAAGCGCAATCCGATGCGTTCGGAGCGTATCTGCTCGCTGGCTCGTTATGTCATGATTGATACACTCAATCCGGCTGTTACCTCTGCAACACAGTGGTTTGAGCGCACGCTGGATGACTCCGCAAACAAGCGTATTTCTGTTCCGGAAGCATTCCTCGGCATTGATGCGATCCTGAACATTATGATTAACATCTCTGAGGGCATCGTGGTTTATCCGAAGTCCATTGAGAAGCGCGTGATGAGCGAGCTGCCGTTCATGGCAACCGAAAACATCATGATGAGTGCTGTAAAGCGCGGCGGCAACCGTCAGGAGCTGCATGAGCGCATTCGTGAACACTCCATCACCGCTGGCAAGCGCGTGAAGGAAGAGGGTCTGGACAACAACATGGTAGACCTGATTGCTGCTGACCCGATGTTCGGTCTGACCAAGGAAGAAATTCTGGCAGAGATGAACCCGAAGGCATACATTGGCCGCGCACCGCAGCAGGTCGAGGACTTCATCAAGAATGATGTCATGCCGCGCATTGAAAAGTATCTGGATGATGACAACATCAAGGTAGAAATCAACCTGTAATTTTTATTCAACAGAATATCTTAAGCCCGCAGAATGCGTTCGTTCTGCGGGCTTTTTTTGCGCAATTCGTACAAAATGACATCTTGACTTGTTTGGGCGATAGGCATATATTGATTAGAGATTGCTAACTAAAAAGGAAACGGAGAACAGCATATGTTTCTGGAAATCCATCATATTCGGAAATCCTTCGGAGAAGGAGAAAATCGCGTAGAAGTGTTAAAAGGAATCGACCTTGCGATTGAAAAAGGGGAATTTTGCGTGCTTTTGGGTGCATCTGGCTCGGGAAAATCGACGCTGCTGAATATTATTGGCGGCATTGACGAAGCGGACAGCGGAGATATTTGCATTCGAGAGACGAAATTGGCAGATATGAATGAGAAAGCACTAACTTTGTATCGCAGAAATCATCTGGGATATATTTTTCAAATGTACAATTTGATTCCTAATTTGACGGTGCAGGAAAATATCGAAGTCGGTGCCTATTTGTCGGCACATCCGTTGGATGTAGAGGAATTGCTGCATACGTTAGGGCTGTATGAGCATCGAAACAAGCTGCCGAATCAATTGTCCGGCGGTCAGCAGCAGCGCACGGCAATTGGACGAGCAGTAGTAAAAAATCCAGATCTGTTGTTGTGCGATGAGCCGACGGGCGCACTGGATTACCACACATCCAAAGAGATTCTCAAGCTCATTGAAACTGTCAACCAGAAATACGGCAATACGGTTATCATGGTGACACATAATGATGCCATCAAGGATATGGCTGACCGCGTAATCCGTATGCGCGATGGTATCATTGTAAAAAGCTATACCAATACATCCCGCGTTCCGGCGGAGAAATTAGAATGGTGAATCACATGAAAAATCCTTTGAGAAAACGATATTGGCGCGATTTCAAGCAGGAAATCGGCAAATATCTGGTGATCTTTCTGCTGATGACAGCGAGCATTGGATTTGTTTCCGGCTTTTTGGTTGCCGACGGCAGTTTGTTGCAGGCGTATCATGACAGCTTTGAGACCTATCATGTGGAAGACGGCAATTTTACCGTACAGAGGCAGCTCAACCAAACACAGATCCGCGATATAGAAGCGCAGGGTGTCACACTGTACAATTTGTTTTACACACAGAAACAGCTGACCAATGACAGCAAGCTGCGCATCTTTCCTAAACGAGAGCAAGTCAATTTGGAATGCCTGATGGAAGGCGAAATGCCGAAGCACGCCGATGAAATTGCCATTGACCGCATGTATGCCGACAACAATGCGCTTTCTGTCGGAGATACGCTGACGACGAGTGACAATCAGACTTGGACAATTACCGGCCTGCTGGCTTTGTCTGATTACAGCTGCTTGTTTGAGAACAACAGCGATACCATGTTTGACGCGACAAAATTCGGTGTTGCCATTGTGACGCAGGATGCTTTCTCTGCGATCTCAGCGGAGGATAAAATCTTTTGTTATGCCTGGACATACCAACAGACACCTGCCGATGAGACGGAAGAACATGCGCGTGCGGAGGATTTTTTGGAATTTTTGAGCGGAGAAACTGCTCTGGATGGATTTATTCCACGCTATACCAATCAGGCAATTATCTTTGCAGGAAATGATATGGGCAGTGACCGCGGCATGATGATTATGCTGCTGTATATGGTCATTGCCATTATGGCGTTTGTTTTTTGCCTGATTATCAGTGACACCATTGCCAAGGAAGCCGCTGTCATTGGCACATTGCGGGCATCCGGATACACCAAACAGGAGTTAATCCGGCATTATATGACCATGCCAATGATCGTCACGGTGGTGAGTGCCCTGCTGGGCAATATCATCGGCTATTCGTTCATGAAGGACTATTGTGCAGGCATGTATTATGGAAGCTATAGCCTGCCGACCTATGTGACGATCTGGAATGGAGAGGCATTTGTGCTCACAACGATTATTCCTGTGTGCATGATGGTGATTTTGACTTGGTTGATTCTGCGGCGCAAGTTAACCCTGTCTCCGCTTAAGTTTTTGCGCAGAGATCTGCGGAGAAAACAGCAGAAAAAGCCGTTGTGGCTGCCAAAGAACCTTCCGTTTTTCCATCGGTTTCGCCTGCGCATTATTTCTCAAAACATTGGCAATTACCTCATTTTGTTTATCGGTATTTTGTTTGCCAATTTGCTGCTGATGTTTGGCTTGGCTCTTCCTGATGTGCTGGATGTGTATCAAGAAAATTTAGAGCACAACATGCTATGCCAGTATCAATATGTTCTAAAAATGCCGTATGACGCGATGGATGATGATCCGTCAATTGGAACGATGGTATCTATGCTGCTGTTCCAGCTTGATGTTCAGACGGATAATGAACAGGCAGAGAAATTCACAGCATACACGCTGAAAACCGTAGATACCGGCTATGACAGTGAAGAAATTACCATGTATGGTGTTCAGCCAAACAGTCAGTACGTGCATTGGAAGCATACTGACGGAGGTGTGGCGATTTCTTCTCTTTACGCAGATAAATACGGATTACAGGTGGGGGATACGATCACGCTCAAAGAACCGTATCAAGATACGCGCTATACGCTTTCCATCTCGGATATTTCTTCCTATCAGGGTGCGCTGTGTGTATTTATGAATCAAGAGGACTTAAACGCGATGCTCGACTATGACAGCGCATATTTTAGCGGCTATTTATCCGACACACCAATCACGGATATACCGGATAAATATATTTCCTCCGTTATAGATTTGGATGCGCTTACAAAGGTATCCCGACAGTTGGATGTCTCCATGGGAAGTATGATGTACTTGGTGGATGGATTTGGCATTGCTGTTTTTGTGATTTTAATTTATCTGCTGTCCAAAATCATTATCGAAAAAAATGCGCAGGCAATTTCTATGACGAAAATTCTTGGATACAGCAATCGAGAAATTAGCCGCTTGTATATTATTTCCACTTCGCTTGTTGTTGTTATCTTCCTGTTTCTCAGTCTCCCGATTGAAACGAATTGGCTTACTGCGCTGTTCGGCGTGATTATGCGTTCGGAAATGACCGGCTGGATTCCGTTGGTCATTCGCACAAGAATTTATGTGCAGATGATTGTCATCGGCATCGTCACGTATGCTGTCGTAGCGGCGATGGAGTATCGGAAGATTCGGAACATTCCGATGGATGAGGCGCTGAAGCATGTGGAGTGAGAAAAGCATCGCTGCAGTGTGAGTTTTTATTGTGAAATTATACGAAAAAATTGACTTTAGATGCGCAATCAGCTATAATAAATTTGCTTATTGTCAACTAGGAGGCGAATGATTTTGAAAAAAAGTATTCTGTCCTTTGTTGCTGTGCTCGCAGTGATTGCGCTGCTTTCGTGCACAGCGGCATTTGGACTCAATGTGGGGCCGCTGTCCATTGCAAGCGTAATGGACGAAGAGGACGGCATCCGGCGAGGTTTGGACTTGGTCGGCGGTTCGTCCATTACCTTTGAGGCGATTTTGAAAGATGACTATAACAAGGATAATTTGTCGTCTGATATGGCGTCTGTACAGGCAATGCTCCAGAAGCGTCTGGATTCTCTGGGATACACAGAGGCAACCGTTGAGTTGGTCGGTGACAACCGTGTAACGGTTGACATCCCGTCTATCAATAATCCGGAAGAAGCAGTATCCGTGCTCGGTGCGACAGCACAGCTGACCTTTGAGGACGCAGACGGGAACGTCATTCTTGATGGCTCCGGCATCAAGTCGGCGACCTCTGGTTACGGTCAGATTTCGCAGTCCAGCATGGCGAGTGAACACTATGTGCAGGTGACATTCACCAATGAAGCACAGGAAAAGTGGACAGAGGCCACAAAGGCTGCGGCGAATGCGGAGAGCGGCAAAAACTATATTGCCATTAAGATGGATGATGAAGTACTGTCTCAGCCGTCTGTCAGCAGCGAATATGCACAGACCGGCATCACCGGTGACAGCTGTGTCATTTCCGGCAGCTTTACCGCAGATACCGCAAAGACACTGGCGGAGCAGATCAACATTGGTCAGCTGCCGTTCTCTCTGGAAGAGGTCAGCATGAGCTCTGTAGGCCCGCAGCTGGGCGAAAAGGCACTGTCTACCAGTGTGATGGCGGGCGGTATTGGCGTCCTGCTCGTTATGCTGTTTATGATTCTGATTTATCGTCTGCCGGGCCTCGTGGCATCTATTGCACTGGTATTCTATACCGCGCTGGATCTGGTCATTCTGTCCGTTGCACACGTAAACCTGTCCCTTCCGGGCATTGCAGGCATTATTTTGTCCATCGGCATGGCGGTTGATGCGAACGTCATCATCTTTGAGCGCCTGAAGGACGAGCTGAAGAACGGTAAGACCATTCGCGGTGCCATTGACGCTGGCTTCCATCGTGCGTTCTCGGCAATCTTGGACTCCAACGTCACAACATTGATTGCTGCATTTGTCCTGTACTTTATGGGTACCGGCACGGTTAAGGGCTTTGCTATCACGCTGGGCATCGGCGTTGTTCTGTCTATGTTCACGGCAATCACCGTAACAAAGTTCCTGCTCCAGCGCATGGCAGATTTCCGCATCACCAATCCGAAATGGTATGGTGTGAAGAAAGAAAAGAAGGAGGAGGTGTAAGACGATGAAACAGGGTAAGTTTTCGATTATCAAAAGATTCCCGATTTTCGCATTGATTGCACTGATTGCAATCGCGCCAGGTCTCGTCGGCTTGGTCACTCTTCCGTTTGGCATGAACCTGTTTAACATGGATGTCGATTTCATCGGCGGCACCAGTATGACCTTTGACATTCATGAAGAAGTAACCAGCGATATTTCCAGCAAAACGATTCCGGAACTGGTTCAGGAAGCTGTTGGCGTAGAGCCGTCTTCGGTACAGAAGACCGGTGATGACGGCGAAGAGGTTCTGATTAAGTGCACCCGTCTGGACAGTGACCAGCAGAAGCAGGTTGTACAGGCGATGCAGAAGCAGTTCAATCTGTCCGATGATGACACACAGAATATTTCTGACGTCAATGCGACGATTGGTAAAGAGACGCAGGGCAAGGCGATTACAGCCGCTTTGGTTGCTGTCGTTCTCATGATGATTTACATCACCATTCGCTTTGAGTTAACTTCTGGTTTGGCAGCGATTACCTGTTTGGCACACGACCTGCTCGTTGTGTTGTCCGCGTATGTCATTTTCCGCATTCCGTTTAACACGACCTTTATTGCGGTTGCACTGACGATTCTCGGCTATTCCATCAACGCAAGTATCATTGTGTTTGACCGTATCCGCGAAAATCGAAAGTTTGCACGCCGCGAGCTGTTTGAAGATACCGTAGAAAAGAGTATCTGGCAGACGGTTGGCCGTACCATAAATACATCGATTACGACGCTGCTTACGGTTGGCATGATCTTTATCTTTGGTGTCACCAGCCTGCGTCAGTTCACGCTGCCGATGATTATTGGTATCATCGCAGGTGCATATTCGTCTATGTTCCTGTCCGGTGCATTCTGGTCCAAGTACCGCGGCATGGTGCGCAAGAACAGAAAGGAAAAGGCACAGAAAAAGGTTTCATCTTCTAAGACCTCGGAAAAGAAGGCTGCAAAGCCGCAGCCGGAAAAGACGGAAGAGGCACCGAAGGCGGAAGAAGAACAGGCAGAGCCGGTTACTGCACAGCAGCCAGCACCTGCAAAGAAGGTTACGCCGAAGAAAACCTCGAGAAAGCAGAGAAAAAAGAAGCATTGATTGCAATTCCGGACAGATTTTATCTGTCCGGTCTTTTTTTTCATGTGAAAATATGGTATTCTTTATAAAGAAAGCGTTTCTGAGGAATTAAAGGAGTGAACACGATATGAAGTGCCCGTATTGCAAATATACAGAGAGCAAGGTCATTGATTCCCGCCCGACTGTCGATGGGGAGAGTATTCGCCGCCGCCGTATCTGCCAAAAATGCGGCAAGCGATTTACGACATATGAGACTATCGAATCTCGTTCACTCATGGTGATAAAAAAAGATGGTTCGCGTCAGCAATATGACCGGGAAAAACTCATGCGCGGCATTCTCAAAGCCTGTCAAAAGCGCCCCGGTCACAAAGGCACAGATGGATGATTTGCTGAGCAACATTGAAAAAGAGTTATACGATCAACTGGAAGATGAAGTGTCCTCCATGACGATTGGCGAAATGGTAGTGGAACGCCTGATTGATATTGACGAGGTGGCCTATATCCGCTTCGCATCGGTCTATCGAGATTTCAACGATGTTGATTCGTTTATGGCGGAATTGAAGCGCATTCGCCCGCATCATACGTAAAAAATCCCGTATCTATGATATAAGCTCATAGATACGGGATTCTATTGTTTCTTCAAGAAAAATCACATGGTTACCGGCTTTGTCAGGCGATCCATGACCTGTTGTACGGTGACGATTTCGTGCAGTTCCCCGACACGGCCGCCGCAGAATACCAATCCGCCCATATTTTCGCCGCGTGCTGCATCAAACAGCGCTTGGGATAAACAATACGGTGTCGTGGCGGGATGGCAGATTTCAGGCATACAGCGGAAGCAATGCTGTACGGGAATCCCGCCGTGATCGTATGCCTGCTGGACAAAATTGGTATTGATTGCGCGAGCAGCAAATCCGGTCGGGCTTTTGATAATCCGAACATCCTCTGGACGCGCGTCCAAATATGCCTGCTTAAATCGGTCGGAAGCATCACATTCCTTGGTCGTGACGAAGGAAGATCCGACTTGCACACCGGAAGCACCGATTTCCAACATGCGCTGGACATCCGTGTAATCCATGATGCCGCCAGCGGCAAAAATCGGAATAGAAACATGGTGCTCCTGTTCAAATTTGCGGATATAAGCAACAACATCTGTGAGCGCCTGCTCCAGGGTTTGATTGGTGCCGTTGTACAGATCATCCAGCTTAAAACCGAGATGACCACCGGCGAGAGGGCCTTCCACCACAACGGCATCCGGGAAACGGTTGTGCTTGCGCAGCCATTTGGTCAAAATTAACCGGCAGGCACGGGCGGAAGAAACGATTGGGACAATGCGTGTCTGGCTTCCCACTGTCAGTTCGGGCAAGGTGAGCGGCAGACCTGCGCCGGAGATAATCACATCTGCTCCCTGTTTGACAGCTTCTGTGACATATTCTGTGTAATGCGCGTCAATGGACATAAAATTCATGCCAATAATACCGTTCGGCGCAAGCTCTCTTGCACGGTGCAGCTCTTTGCCGATCGCACGAATATTTGCAGAGACGGGATCTTTTTCAAAATCCGGCTCGCGGAAACCGATTTGTACACCGGAGATAATGCCAATACCGCCTGCGTTGGCAACGGCCGATGCCAAGCCGGAGAGGGAAATACCAATACCCATACCGCCCTGAATGACCGGCAATTTGGGACGAAGTCCGCCAATAGAAATCTGAGGTAAATTCAAAATGATGTGCTCCTTTTATATCAACGAGAATGTGTCAATCTAAATAGTTTTCAATAGTATATCATGTTGTTCTGGAAAACACAATAGTTTTATACATAAAAATAATCAGTGTACGAAAACGCACACTGATTATAAAAACGAACAATATTTCTGTTACTTACGCTGCGCAACCAGATTGATTTGCTTCTCATCTGCCAGACCCGCAGTATAAACCGTTGCAGAACCGGCTGCCAATCCCTTGGCGAAGCCATCTACCATGCTGTGGCGGTCCAAATAACCGGCTAAAAATCCGGCAACCATTGCATCGCCTGCGCCGTTGACATCGACCAGTTCCAGCGCGAGATCATCTGTCTTTGGTGCAGGAGAGGAGAATACCTGTCCGTCTTCTGTGACGAGAATCGCACCGTCAGCGCCCATAGATACCAGCACATTGCGGGCACCCTCTTCTTGTAAGTGCATCGCACAGCCGACAATGTCGTCGTACTCTGTCAGGGTGCGTCCAAAGATTTCACCCAACTCAATCAGGTTTGGCTTGATGAGGAACGGATGATACGGAAGGGTGCGCCGCAGTAGGTCGCTGTTGGTATCTACAATGACCAAAACATGTTCTGTATCTATGATTTCTAATATTTTTTCGTACATATCGCGCGGCATACTGCGCGGAATGCTGCCGGAGAGAACCAAGCAGTCTCCCGCTTTGATGGTTCGCTGGAGACGGTCAATAAACTGCTCACACTCTTCCGGCGAAACGCTGGGACCCTGTCCGTTCATCTCGGTCTGCGGCTCAGAAACCTTGTTCAGCTTGACATTGATACGGGAAAATCCCTCTGGAAGCTGCGTAAACTGTGTGGTACATCCAAGGCGTTTCATTTCTTCTTCGATGTGCTCACCGGTGAAGCCTGCGACAAAGCCGAGGGCAGTATTTTCTACTCCTAAGCTGTTGAGCACAATAGAAACATTGATGCCTTTGCCGCCGACACGAATCGTTTCTTCGCCGATGCGATTGAGTCCGCCGAATGCAAAATCATCAATACGAATGGAATAATCTAAAGACGGATTAAACGTAACAGTATAAATCATAGGATGACCACCTTATCAATTGTATTTCTACTTTTAATCATAAATGATTTTTGCATAAAGTCAATTGATACAGTTGGTTTATACAGTGAGAAAAGCAACGCCTTTATTTGTGCAAAACGCACAAATAAAGGCTGCTGTTAAAAATATTGCTGTAATATAGGGATACCTGCACACCGCTTGGCATAAGCGGGAAAATCTCGCTGAAGGCGGGCGGCGCATTTGCTGCAAAACGCTTCACGCAGGATTGGCTGTTCTTGCATGGCTTGCTTGAACCCCCATACATGGGTGAAATCGCGCTGTTTTCCCGAAAACAAGTCTTGTTCTGTCGAAAACGCATAGATGGGAACCGAAAGAGCTTCTGCGCACATAGCAAGCAGTCGCTGCTCCGCGAATACCATGTAAATTAAACCATCTTGTCCGCGTACAGCCTGCATAAAATCCATGGCTTGCCGGACATAGGTTTTGCGCAGTGTCTCATCACCGAAATAGGTGAGCGCGGTATTGCACGCCTGTGCCTTCCAATTCCAATCGGAAGGAAATTGATACGAAGCATCTAAAACAAACACAGAGGAATCTGGATAAATATCCGGGTGCAATTGCTCTCGATGGATCACGGCGAGCGATTTATTCCAATGCGCGGCGAGCGAATGCCAAACGATAAAATCGGTATCCAGCATGACGCAGGGAGCCGGAACCGCTGCCAGCGCATATAGCTTTCCTGCAGCCCAAAACGTACAGGGGTCAATGGTTTGCGGAATCGTATTGAGATGGGTAAAAATACCACCGTCCCAAAGCTCTGTCAGGCCAAGTGAACGGTAGTATTGTGCGCCGGTATCATCCGTAATCATGCAAATTGACCCATTTTCCCGCCGCCACAGCAGGGCGGACAGCACGGTGGTCAGTAAATCATAATCCGCCATTTCGTAGGGTCTGCCGGGACAGCGCACCGTATAGGGGCGTGTCCAGTTAGAAACAAAGGCTTGCATATCAGATTAAATCCAATCCGTAACCGCCCAGCATGGAGAAAGCAGACAGACTGCCAGATGACAGCCGAAATGAACCGCTGGAACGCTGCGAGGTTCTATACGATGACAAATAGGAGGAGAGATACGACGAGGAAACAAACGAGCCGGAACCGCGATAAGAACCAGAGCCGGTATACTGCGTTTTTGGTGCTTCGAGCAACAGCTGCTGTGTCTGCATTCTCCATTCACAGCCGGTTTCAGACGATTCCTGTTCGGCATCTTCTTGAATCGCATCGGCGGCGATTTGACGGAGATCCTGCGGCGCGTCAAAAATGGCATCCAAAGTATCTGTCGATTCCTCAGCAGAGGAAACAGCTTGTTCCGGCGCAGGCTGACTGTGCTGCTGATGCTTGGCATAGCTCGCTGCGTCCATCATAACGCCGTTCCAGTTGTACAGATCCGGATAATACGCTGTCATGGGACAAGATTCTTTGTTAATTTCTGACATGGCAGAATCCCCCTTTGTTTGTGAATGACTACTGTTTATTATAGTAGATATTAGACAAAAGGACAAGCCTTTATTTTCTTTGAAATACCGTCAGATACGATTTCTGCGCGCTTTTTGTGCGCTATATTACGAAAATAAGAGGGTTTTACAACAATTTCGCTGATGATATTTTACACGGTGTTGATTTATCTTGACAAGGGCGTGTGGATTTCGTATCATGAAAACAGAAGCAAAAAATGTAACGTATTGTTTAGGAGATAATAGATGGATAGAGGAGAAATTGTAGGTACTGCGATTGCAATGCTTTTTATTTCGAGTTTATATCGCGTTTTGATGGAAGGAGTAGTAGAAGAAAATGTGGGAGAAGCTAAATTACGTGATATAAATTCTCTCTTACCTTGGAAAACATGGGCGATCGGGCGATATATGAGACCGTATATCAAGAAATATCGTTTTCAATACTATATCTTTAGAACTATTTTCGATATATCATTTTGTTTTGGAATTTTCCTACTAATTTGCTTATTATTTCCGTTTCCTCAGGATTCTGTCTTTTGGGACGCGATTTGGCTTCTTTCCCATGGGCATTTAACATTGGCGGCTTGCGCAGTATGTAGTGCTCCTGGGGATGTATTAAAAAAAGACAACCACATGGAAACTCCACCGAAGCCGACATATACATTTCGTGAAGCATGTGAACGATTTCAGACGGCGCATCAAGTCTGGGACAAAATACCGCCAAAAGGACATCGCATGTTTCGTAAAAAAATTCTCAAGGAACTTCAGAGTCGTGCAATTGATATGCAGCCACCACTTGCCAATGAGTGGCTACGGATTATTGGATGGCCGGAAGAAAAACGAGATGCTGGCGTAAAATATGCATGGGATTGCCTGTGTGAAGTGGAAGAACTTTCGGCAAAAATGGGAATGCCGCGAAATATGCGGAAGGAAAGTCTGATCTTTATGCCGTATGAAGACTTGGAGCAACGCTTTGAACAGGTGATGTCCGAGTTACAACAGGCGGAGACGGAAGAAGAACAAAACCGCTGCCGAAAGAAAGCAATTGTCGTAGCCGCTGATTTTGCCCGCCGCATGAAAGAATTCCACCACAATAACGTAGCGGGACATCGAGACGATTCTTCTGCTATCATCGAGCAATACCAAATCTTTCAGGCCATGCTGAATCGTGCGGGAGATTGCCCATTTAAGGAACAAGAGCAAGATTTGTTCGATTCTATCCAAGACATCTATGCATTTGTAGCAAAAAAGGAAGGCATGTGACAGGTAAAACCTGCCATATGCCTTCCTTTGTCTTATTTTGTGTTATTCACCATGACGTCCGTTTTTTCTGCGGGCGTGCTCACGGGCAACGCGGCGGCGATGCTCAGATACCGGCGGGCGGTTGCCGCCAGACGATTTTCTGCTGTTGCGCACGTGGGTGCGATGCTGATTGCGGTTGTCTCGGTTTTCCGACGGCTTGCCGCGCTTGGCAGCATTTCTTGCCGCTGCCTTCGGATTTTTGTTGTCGTACAGGCGAACGTCGGTCACATGACCGCCGATTTTCTTGCCGGACAGCTTTTGAATGATGACGTTCTTGTACTTGCTCGGTACTTCTACCAAGCTGTATTCACCATAGCAATAGATTTTCTGAATCTGCTTGCCAGGAATGCGCGTTTCGGTTGCGATAGCGGAAACAATATGGTTCGGTGCTACGCGCTGGTAGCGGCCGACACTGAAGCGCAGACGAACATATCCTTCCGGCGGAGGCGGGAGCGGGCTGCCGCTCTGCTTGCCGTTTACCGGCTTCGGCATGGTCAGTACCGGAATGTCCATCATCTCGCGGCGCAGCAGCATTTCCATCAGGCACTCAGCCAGCCATTCCGGGCTGCATCCCTCTTCGATGAGCTTTTTAATCATCGGATTGCAGGTAGAGGCTTCGCTGGTCTTTGCAATCTGACGGCGAGCCTCTGCGAGCAGTTCTTCCTGCTTGCGGTCGATAATGTCCTGCGTGCACGGCAGCGGCTTGTTTTCGATTTTTACGCCGATAAAGCGGGAAATATCGCGGACTTGGAACACCTGACGGCGACCGGCAGCGAGCGTGTACGCCTTGCCGGAGCGGCCTGCACGTCCGGTTCTGCCGATACGATGGATGTAGTACTCGTAATCCTGCGGAATGTCAAAGTTGTAAACGGCGTCAACGTCATCGACATCAATGCCGCGGGCGGCAACATCGGTTGCAATCAGGATCGGCGTGCGGCCGGAACGGAAGGTGTTCATGACAGAGGTACGCGCCTCCTGCTGCATATCACCGTGCAGCATGGAGCAATGGAATCCATGCTCTGCGAGATAGCGGTTCAGCTCCTCTACCATTTTTTTCGTGTTGCAGAAGATGATCGCCAGCTTGGGCTGATGGGTGTGCAGGAGCAGACCCAGTGCATCCATCTTGCTGCCGAGCGGCACTTCGTAGTAATACTGTTCGATGGTATCCATGGTGCGCTCCGGACCGGATTTGGTCTCAATGAGCAGCGGGTCATTCTGATACTGGTCGGTAATATCCAAGATTGCCTGCGGCATAGTCGCGGAGAACAGCAGGGTCTGATGCTCACCCGGAACATAAGCAAGGATGCTCTCAATGTCCTCGCGGAAGCCCATGTTGAGCATTTCATCTGCCTCATCCAATACAACAGCTGCCAAATGATCCAGCTTGAGCGTGTGGCGATGAATGTGATCCATCACACGACCCGGCGTGCCGATGACGATTTCGGCACCGCGGCGCAGCTGCGGAATCTGGTTTTGAATTGGCTGACCGCCGTATACCGGAACGGCGCGAATGCTGTGGGTGTATCGAGTCAGCTTGCGCACTTCGTCACATGCCTGCATGGCAAGCTCACGGGTCGGACACAGGACGAGAACCATGGTGTCGCGGCATTCCGGATTGCGAATACAGTATTCGACAGCCGGTACGCCGAATGCCATGGTTTTACCGGTGCCGGTGTGAGAACGGCCAATAATATCTCTGCCGGACATCACGGCCGGAATGGCGCGTGCCTGAATTTCCGTCGGCTGAGAAAATTCCATGTCGTGAATGGCGCGCAGGACAGGTTCAGACAGACCCATATCCTCAAAGCGGATGCCGGTTTCTTCGGTTGTTTCTATGCTCTCTTTCAGTTCGTTAGACAAAATATTCCTCCTAGTCGGAATCAAAAAAATCAATACATAAAAAGAAAAGGCGGGAGAGAAAACCCGCTTTTTTAAGTATATCCGCTTTTTGTCAAATAGTCAAATAGATTCTATTATTCTGTGATAGAAATGACAGATTCCATAGTTTCTACGGTTTTGCATGACATTTCTTTGGAAATTCTGCGCGAGAATCCCGTCAGTGTTTTTCCTACGCCGATTTCCAATGCCGTGTGGTAGCCGTCCGCAATCATCGTGTGAATCAGGTGCTTCCAGCGAACAGGGGAAATCATATGCTGCTCCAGATGTGCCGGATAATCCGTGGTGTCGAGCAGTGCGCCGGTTGTATTGGTGTACATCGGCAGTGTCGGTACGTGGAACGTCAAGGTCTGGGCAAAGTCGCGCAGTTTTGCGGCAGCCGGAGCCATAAGAGCCGTGTGGAATCCACCGGACACAGCGAGCGGCACAGCGCGGCGTGCACCGGCTTCCTTACACGCTGCGGCAGCCGCTTCTACGGCAGCGCGTTCACCGGCGATGACCAGCTGGCCTTCACAGTTATAGTTCACCGGCAAAACCAGACCTTCTGTTTCAGAACAAATTTTCTCAACGACATCGTCCTGTAAGCCCAAAATGGCAGCCATACAGCCGTCGGTCTGGTCAGCGGCTTCCTGCATCAGCTCGCCGCGGCGGCGAACCAGACGCAGGCCATCCTCCAGAGACAGAATGCCGGAGGCTGTCAGAGCAGTGTATTCACCGAGAGAAAAACCGGCACATGCCTGTACCGTCATGCCGCGCTCCTGCAAGGCGCGCAGAGCTGCCATGGAGCAAGTAAAAATGGCAATCTGACTGTTTACTGTGCGAGACAGCTCTTCCTTTGTGCCGTTGAAACACAGTTCCGAAATAGAATGCCCGCAAACGTCGCTTGCCTGCTCAAAAATCTGTCGTGCGCCTTCGCTGTTTTCGTAAATGGTCTGTCCCATGCCCGGATACTGTGCGCCCTGTCCGGGGAACAATGCAACTGCTTCCATTTTATTCAACCTCCTGTACAATAAGTGTACTTTATTCGATGTTTTTGCCAAAAGTGATTGACAACTCGGGTGTTCTCAATTATAATAAACTCTACTAAGTTTGTCAATCTAAATATTTTATACGCTTTTCGGCCGGCATATCGGCTGGCAGGCAGAAGGGAAGTGACGGTAATCGGCACGATTTTAACAGGAACGGGCAGCTTCCTTCCGGAAACTCGTCTGACAAATCATATGCTGACGCAAATGGTTGATACGACGGACGAATGGATCGTTTCGCATACAGGCATTCATGAGCGGCGCATCGCAGTGAATCAATCGGTATTTGATATTGCGCTGCCTGCGGCACAGCGAGCACTAGCAGATTCTGGATGTTCGCCGGAAGAGATTGATCTCATTATTGCCTGCACGGTAACCCCTGACAGTTTTACACCATCGCTGAGCTGCCGGCTTCAGGCTGCGCTCGGTGCAGACCATGCTTTCGCATTTGATCTCACCGCCGCCTGCTCCGGCTTTGTTTATGCGTCGGATGTGGCGGACAGTTTTTTGCGCAGCGGCAAGGCAAAACATGTGCTGATTGTCTGTGCAGAGGTCTTGAGCCAAATCATGGATTATACCGACCGCACGGTTTGCTGTTTGTTTGGTGACGGCGCCGGTGCGGCAGTATATACGTGGAGCGACACGGAAAACAGCGGCATCCGCGCGTCATTTATGCGCGCGGAGGGCGCAAAGGGCGATGCCCTGCTTGCGCAGGCGTTTACCCCGTGCGACACGCTGCATAAGCAGGGAAATCAGCAAATTGCCTTTTTAAAGATGGACGGCCACGCTGTTTTTCGCTTTACGGCAAAGGCAGTTCCCCATGCGATTGATGGCGTACTGAAAAAAGCAGGCATTGATATGAGTCAAGTGGATTGGGTCGTTCCGCATCAGGCAAATGCACGGATTTTGGAGATGGTTTCCCGTCGATACGGCGTGCCGATGGAGAAAATCTTCAGCAATTTAGATAAGGTAGGCAACACATCGAGCGCCTCTATTCCGATCTGTCTGGATCAGATGCGGCGCGACGGAATTCTGCTGCCGGGACAAACAGCAATTTTTGTCGGTTTTGGCGGCGGTTTGACGTATGGCGCCATTTTGATTCGGATGTAGGAAGGAGAAGCGAATGCGTACAAGAATTACGGAACAATTACATATTGAGTACCCGGTATTTCAGGGTGCGATGGCATGGATTGCAGACGGCTATCTGGCTGCCTCGGTCTCCAATGCAGGCGGTCTCGGCATCATTGCGGGCGGTGCAGCACCGATTGAAGTGATTCGAGAGGAAGTCAAAAAGGCCAAGAGCATGACGGATAAGCCGTTTGCGCTGAATATTATGCTGCTCAGCCCGAATGCGGACGATGTAGCACAGCTTGTCATTGACGAGAAGATTCCGGTTGTCACAACCGGTGCAGGCTCTCCGTCCAAATACATCAAGCAGTGGAAGGAAGCGGGCACAGCGGTAATCCCGGTTGTCGCTTCCGTTGCATTGGCGCGGCGCATGGAACGTCTGGGTGTCGATGCCGTCATCGCAGAGGGCATGGAGTCCGGCGGTCACGTTGGTGAGACGACAACGATGGCTTTGCTGCCGCAGGTCGTAGACGCCGTCGATATTCCGGTTATCGCGGCGGGCGGCATTGCAGACGGTCGCGGACTGGCGGCTGCTCGTGTGCTCGGCGCAGAAGGTGTGCAGTGCGGCACTGTTTTTCTGGCGGCAGAGGAGTGTCACATTTCTCAGAAATATAAAGACCTGATATTCAAGGCAGGAGATATTTCAACGGTTGTCACTGGCAAGGCATCCGGTCATCCGGTGCGCTCGCTCAAGACGCCGCTGTCCAGACAGCTGTTAAAGATGGAAGGTCATATTGAGACACGCACGCTGGAAGAAATTGAAGCCTTGACCGCAGGTTCCCTGCGCAAGGCAGTACAGGACGGCAATTTCCAAGAGGGCACCTTTATGTCCGGTCAGATTGCTGGCTTGGTCAATGAACCGTCCACTTGCCGCGACATTATTCATAACATGGTAGAAGAGGCAGAGAAGCGTCTGCGCAGCGCTTCTTCTCTGGTATAAACGGAGGAAAACAATGAGTCTTGCAATTGTTACTGGCGGCTCCCGCGGAATTGGTGCTGCCATTGTCAAGAAGTTGGCAGCAGAAGGCTATGATGTTGTCATCAACTGTGTATCCAGCGTAGCGAAGGCAGAAGCGGTCGCAGAGGAATGCCGCGCACTTGGCATGCAGGCATATCCGATGGCTTGGGATGTATCCGATTTTGATGCTTGTCAGGAAGCGGCGAAGAAAATTAAGGCGGAAATCGGTGTACCGGATGTATTAGTCAACAATGCCGGTATTACGCGTGACGGTCTGATGATTCGTCTTGGTGCAGACAAGTGGAATGCGGTCATCCAGGCAAATCTGAACAGTGTCTTTTACATGACAAGCATTGTCGGCGCACAGATGATGCGCAAAAAGACCGGCAGCATTGTCAACATCACGTCTATTTCCGGTCTGCATGGCAATTTTGGTCAGGCGAACTATACGGCAGCAAAGGCTGGTGTGATTGGACTGACCAAAACCGCGGCAAAGGAATTGGGCACTCGCGGCATTCGCGTCAATGCAGTTGCACCGGGCTTTATTCAGACGGATATGACAGATACGCTGTCTGAGGAGATCAAAGAAAACGCCAAGTCCCGCATTGCACTGGGACGATTCGGAAAGCCGGAAGAAATTGCAGAGGCAGTTGCGTTCTTGGCATCCGATAAGGCATCGTATATCACCGGACAGGTTCTGTCCGTAGACGGCTGCACAGCACTGTGAGTGTTGGCGGTAAAACAAGGAGGAACAATATGGAACGTGTTGTCATCACCGGCATGGGTGCTGTGACACCGATTGGAAATACGGTTAAGGAATACTGGGAAGGCTTGCAGACAGGCAAGAACGGCGTAGCACCGATTACACGATTTGATGCTTCGGGTTACAAGGCAAGCGTTGCAGCGGAAGTCAAGAATTTTGATCCGTCCGCTGTCATCGAAAAGCGGGAAGCACGCCATATGGATTTGTACTGCCAGTTTGCTATGGTAGCTGCAGAGGAAGCAATGAAGCAGTCCGGTCTGACGGAAGGAAACTTTGATCCGTTTCGTGCTGGTACGCTGATGGCCTCTGGTATCGGCGGCATTATGACGCTGGGACAGGAACAGATTAAAATGGTAGACCGCGGCCCGAATCGTGTCTCTCCGTTCTGTATTCCGATGATTATCGGAAATATGGCGACAGCGCATGTTTCGATGCGCTTTGGCCTGAAGGGCTCCGGTTTTTCTCCGGTCAGCGCGTGTGCTTCCGGCACGCATGCAGTCGGTGAAGGAATGCGCGCCATCCGTCATGGTTATTTGGATGTCGCAGTTGTTGGCGGCGCAGAGGCAGCCATTGCTCCGATTGCCGTTGCCGGTTTCTCCAATATGCATGCATTGAGCAGCACAGAAGATCCGGAACAGGCTTGCTGCCCATTTGATGCGCGCAGAAATGGCTTTATTATGGGCGAGGGCGCAGGCGTTCTGGTTCTGGAGAGCCTGTCTCATGCCAAGGCGCGCGGCGCGAAGATTTTGGCAGAGGTTGCTGGTTACGGCACGACCAGCGATGCCTATCATATCACCAGCCCAGATCCGACCGGTGAAGGCCCGAAGCGTGCGATGCAGATGGCCATTGAGGACGGCGGTTTGACGCCGGCCGATGTGGATTACATCAATGCGCACGGTACGTCCACGCCGGTCAATGATGCGTGCGAGACCAATGCCATCAAACTAGCGTTCGGTGAACAGGCAAAATCTGTTGCGATTTCTTCTACGAAGTCTATGACTGGTCATCTGCTCGGCGCAGCTGGTGCGATTGAGGCAATTGCCTGCGCATTGGCCGTACAGGACAATAAGATTCCGCCGACGATTCATTATGAGCAGCCGGATGAAGCGTGCGATCTGAATTATGTACCGAATCAGATGGTAGAAAAAGAGGTTCGCGCAGCAATTTCAAATTCTTTGGGATTTGGCGGACATAATGCGACAATTTTGATTAAAAAATACACGGATTGAGAGGCTGTAAATGGATAAAGCTTTACAGGAATTCACATTCGAATTGATGCGTCATGCGGCAGAGCAGGGCTTGTCAAAGGTCACGGTAACGGAGGGGAACTTCTCGATTACCGTAGAAAATACACCGGCTGAAGTTGCTGGTACAGCGCCGATGCCTTCTGCGCCAGCCGCACCGGCTCCGGTACAGGAGAATGCCGCGCAGCCAGAAGAAACATATACTGGTACGGTTGTTTCCGCCCCGTTGGTCGGCACCTTCTATGCGGCAAATGCGCCGGAAGAACCGCCGATTGTCTCTGTCGGCGATACCGTAACCAAAGGACAGACCTTGTGTATCATTGAGGCAATGAAAACCATGAATACGATTGAAAGCCCATGCGATGGCAAGGTACAGAAAATTTTGGTAGAGAATGGCGACTTGGTAGAATATCATCAGCCGCTGATTGTCATTGAGTGAGGAACATTTCATGAAGCTGAATATTGAACAGATCAAGGAAATTATCCCGCACAGAGATCCTATGTTGATGGTCGATTCCATTGAGGAAATGGACGTTGAAGCGGGAACGGTAACCGGCATCAAGCATGTAACCGGTGATGAACTGTTTTTCAAGGGACATTTTCCGGGCAATCCGGTGATGCCGGGCGTATTTATCATTGAAGCGCTGGCGCAGACCGGTGCAACGGCCATTCTTTCCCGTGAAGAATTTCGCGGAAAGACCGGATATTTTGCCTCTTGGGATAAGATTAAGTTCCGCCGCAAGGTATTGCCGGGTGACACGCTGACGCTGCATGTCAAGGTAGTCAAAGAGCGCGGCAAGATCATCGTGGCGGAAGGCGTTGCGATGGTCGGAGAAGAAAAAGCGGCACAGGGTATCTTTACCTGTGCTATCGGAGACTGAGTATGTTTACAAAGGTATTGGTTGCCAATCGCGGCGAAATTGCTGTGCGCGTCATTCGCGCCTGCCGCGATCTCGGGATTATCAGTGTTGCGGTCTATTCAGAGGCGGACAAAGAATCGCTTCATGCGCAGATTGCCGATGAAGCCTATTGCATTGGCCCTGCACAGCCGCAGGAAAGCTATCTCAATATCAATAATATCATAGAAGCAGCCTTGGGCTGTGGCGCGCAGGCCATTCATCCGGGATACGGCTTTTTGTCGGAAAATCCGGAATTTGCTCACGCCTGCGCACAGAATGGTTTGGCATTTATCGGCCCGTCTGAACAGTCCATGCGGCTGCTCGGCGACAAAGTACAGGCGCGTGCACTGGCAAAAGAAGCTGGCGTGCCGCTTGCGGAAGGTTCCGACGGCGTTGTTTGCTCGTTAGAAGAAGCGAGCGAGTGGGCACAGAAAATCGGCTATCCGGTTATGCTCAAGGCATCCGCTGGCGGCGGCGGCAAGGGCATTCGCGTCGCAGAACGTCCGGAACAGCTGGAGGAAGCCTATCAGTCGGCATCCGGCGAAGCCATTGCCAATTTTGGCGATGGCAGATTATACATCGAAAAGTATATTGCACAGCCGCGCCATATCGAAGTACAAATTTTGGCAGATCAAGCCGGAAATACAGTGCATCTGTATGACAGAGAGTGCTCGATTCAGCGCCGACATCAGAAGCTCATCGAAGAAGCACCGTCTGCCTTTCTGTCTGACGGACAGCGGCAAAAGATGTGCCAGTGTGCCGTTGCGCTTGCCAAGCGGGCGCGATATACCAGCGCGGGCACGGTAGAGTTCTTGGTAGATGACCAGCAGAATTTTTATTTCTGCGAGATGAATACACGCATTCAAGTCGAGCACGGCATTTCGGAAGAAATTACCGGTTTGGATTTGGTTGCATGGCAGCTGCGCATTGCAGCGGGCGAATCGCTGGATTTTGAACAGCGGGACGTCCCGATGCTGGGACATGCGATTGAATGCCGCATCAATGCGGAGGATGCAGAATTCCGGCCGCGTCCGGGCACGATTGCATCCATGCATTTGGCTGGCGGCATTGGTGTGCGCGTAGATACCGCCATTTATCAAGGCTATCATATTCCGCCGTTTTATGACAGCATGATTTGCAAGCTCATGACGTTTGGTAGAGACCGCAAGCAGGCATCTGCTCGGATGAAGCGTGCGCTGTCTGAAATGCTGTTTGAAGGCATCGTGACGAATACAGACCGACAGCTGTCTGTTCTGCTGTCCGATGCATTTGAACGCGCTGATTTCAACACCAATTCGATGGAAGACGGCGTATTTGATGTATCCAATGAAGCGTAATGCGGACGGGGAGGGAATCATATGCTGATTGATTTGTTTCACAAGACGAGAGAAAGTTCTGAGCGAATCAAACATATCAAACCGAAAAAGGAGACGAGTCATTTCTGCAAGGTGTGCGGCGCGCCGTTGGATTCCGTAAAGTATGGCAAGAATCTGTATGTCTGCCCGCACTGCGGTGCACATGCTCGTCTGTTGGCATCAACACGAATTCGCCAGATTGCAGATAAGAACACATTTTCAGAGCTGTTTGGTCAGCTGCAAACGCTTGACCCACTGAAATTCGAGGGATATGCGGAAAAGGTCGCCACGCTCAAGGAAAAGACTGGCATGGAAGATGCCGTCGTTACAGGCACGTGTCTGATTGGAGGCATCAAGGCCTGTATCGGCGTGATGGACAGTCATTTTATGATGGCATCTATGGGCAGTGTTGTCGGCGAGAAGCTGACGCGGTTGTTTGAATACGGCGCAAAGCACAAACTGCCGGTGATTTTATTTACTTGTTCCGGCGGCGCGCGAATGCAGGAAGGCATGTTTTCTCTGCTTCAGATGGCAAAGGTGAGCGGCGCGGCAGCAAAGCTGACGGAAGCCGGTCAGCTGTATATCACGGTACTCACAGACCCGACAACCGGTGGTGTCACAGCGAGCTTTGCCATGTTGGGCGATATTATCTTGGCAGAGCCGAAGGCAACGGTTGGATTTGCCGGACGGCGTGTCATTGAGGGAACCATTGGCGAAAAGCTGCCGTCTACCTTCCAGTCCGCAGAATTTACGCTGGAACACGGCTTTTGTGATGCCATTGTTCCGCGAAAGGAACTCAAGCAGACACTGACATCGTTATTATCTCTGCACGGCTATCCGGTAAGCAAAGGAGGTTTGAAGAATGAATCAAAAAGCAATGGCTCGTCAGCTGGCCGTCATTCACGACATTGAACGACCGAATATTGACGATATTGTAAAAGAAATCTTCACCGACTTTATGGAACTGCATGGCGATCGCCTGTACGGCGAAGATCATGCCATGTGTGCCGGCATTGCGCGGCTGAACGGGACACCGGTCACGGTCATTGGACAGCGCAAGGGACACACGACAGAACAGAATATTGAAGCCAATTTTGGCATGGCGCATCCGGAAGGCTATCGCAAGGCACTGCGATTGGCAAAGCAGGCGGAAAAATTCCATCGTCCGATTATCTGCTTTGTGGATACCGCAGGTGCATTCTGCGGCGTTGGCGCAGAAGAGCGCGGACAGGGCGAAGCCATCGCACGCAACCTCTATGAGTTTATGGGACTGAAAGTACCGGTAATCTCGGTTGTGACCGGAGAAGGCGGCAGCGGCGGCGCATTGGGCATCGCGGTTGCCAACGAAGTATACATGATGCAGAATGCTATTTATTCCGTCATTTCTCCGCGCGGCTGCGCGAGCATTCTCTGGAAGGATGCATCCCGTGAACTGGACGCGGCACAAGCGCTGCATATTACTGCGGAGGATCTCTTGCAATTTGGCATGATTGAGGGTATTATTAAAGAAGGAATAACGCAGGCTGCGTACTTTAAAAATATCAAGGCAACGCTGGCAGCATCGCTCAAGCGATTGTCCGCGATGTCTGAACAGGAATTACAAACACAGCGATCTGAAAAATTCCGGAAAATCGGCGTTTTTTATGAAAATATATAACTGATAACTGAAAAAGGAGAACACATTATGTTTGAGAAGATTTGTGAAATGCTGGCTGACAAGTTTGACGTAGATGCAAGCACCCTGACCGTTGACACCAAGATCAAGGAAGATCTGCAGGCTGACTCCCTCGACATCGTGGAGCTGATGATGGATCTGGAGGAAGAGTGCGGCGTAACCATTCCGGACGAAGACGCTGCAAAGATGGTAACCATCGGCGACCTGATGAATTACATCGAAGAGAACAAGTAATTAGCTTAACAAGCAAACGAACCCCCGACACGGAAAACTGTGTCGGGGGTTCTGTGCTATTATACTATTCTTTCGTCTGTTGTGCCAGTTTCTTCACCAGCCGTTCCAAGGCAATCAGATCTTCGTCATCGAAGTTCGCCAACATGCGGAACATGTTTTTGTGGAACTCGTTTTCGCCTGCCATGATGCGCTCGATTTGCTCATTGAGATCCTCGTCGCTCGGAGAGAGGAACATTGAGCCTTCTCCAGTGGTTAACCATTGTTTGTTAACATGAAATTCACGGCAGATAGATTTAATTGTTTGCTCGGTAAAGTTTCGCTGTCCGTTCTCTAACAAAGAAACAGAGCTTGCTTTGAGTCCGATTGTATTGGCAAAATCTGCTTGACTGATATTTAATGCTTTTCTAAGCTGCTTCAGACGTTCATTCATATGGGTTAACCTCCTGCTATATATAAATCATATCATATTATCTTTGCAGAGTAAAGTTAAATAGCAGAAAATCATTGACTATGATTGCTGAGTAATATATAATTATTACATAGCAAAATATAAGTGAGGGATGCCGCATGAACGATGAACAAAGAAAGGCAATATACCAGAATATCATCCAGCTATTTACGATGCTGCCAGAGTCGGATAAATCGTTTATTTCGGGCTATATCATTGGGACAATCGAGGCAAGGTATCCGGCGGCAGATAGGGAGCAGGCGATCGCTGCGCTCAGTCATCCGGAGCTTCGGCTGGCGAATGCGATTTGCTGGGACGGAAACAATACAGATAAGATTGATGACTTCCTGAGCGACAGAGTACATAACATAGATGTGCGCGGAGATACGCTGGACATTTACATATGGGAAGGGTATCTTTGCTTGACGCAGGGAGACTACTTGGTAAAAGCAGAAAATGGCACCATCTGCATTGCCGAGCGCAGAATACAGCCGGAGGGCGTGCGCTATCTGCTCCGCATTCCTACATAAAGACGAAAAAATCCCCCGCCGAAAACCGGCGGGGGATTGCTGTATCTTCAGATCAGATTACTTGTTCTTGTTCTGAATGTACTCGTCCATAGCAGCAGCAGCCTTCTTGCCAGCGCCCATTGCCAGGATAACGGTAGCAGCGCCGGTAACAGCGTCGCCGCCTGCGAATACGCCTTCCTTGGAGGTTGCGCCAACTTCGTCAGCTACGATGCAGCCCTTGCGGTTTGCTTCCAGACCCGGAGTCGTGGTGCGGATCAGCGGGTTCGGGGAAGTACCGATTGCAACGATAACAGCATCAACATCGAGAACGTCTGTGCTGCCCTCAATCGGAACCGGACGACAACGACCGGAAGCGTCCGGCTCGCCTAGCTCCATGTTCTGGATATGTACGCTCTTTACGTGAAAGTCGTCATCACCGTAGATTTCAATCGGGTTAGCCAGCAGCTTGAAGATGATGCCCTCTTCCTTTGCGTGGTGAACTTCTTCCTTACGTGCCGGAAGCTCAGCCTCGGAACGACGGTATACAATGTATACTTCCTCAGCACCCATACGCTTTGCGCAGCGAGCAGCATCCATTGCTACGTTGCCGCCGCCAAATACAGCGACGCGCTTTGCGTGGTAAATCGGGGTGTCGGAATCTTCCTTGTATGCCTTCATCAGGTTCACACGGGTCAGATACTCGTTTGCGGAGTAAACGCCGTTGAAGCCCTCGCCCGGAATACGCATGAAGTTCGGCAGACCAGCGCCGGAACCTACGAAGATAGCCTCGTAGCCAGCAGCAAACAGGTCGTCGATGGTCTCAGTGCGGCCAACGACGAAGTTCAGCATGAACTTTACGCCCTTTGCCTTCAGGGTGTCGATTTCCTTCTGTACGATTGCCTTCGGCAGACGGAACTCCGGAATACCGTACATCAGCACGCCGCCAGCGGTGTGCAGTACTTCAAATACGGTAACATCGTAGCCCTTTGCTACCAGATCGCCTGCACAGGTCAGACCAGCAGGGCCTGCACCGACAACAGCAACCTTGTGACCGTTGGATTCCGGTACTTCAATCGGATCGGTGGACGGATGTGCCATTGCATAGTCAGCAGCAAAACGCTCCAGACGGCCAATGCCAACCGGCTCGCCCTTGATGCCGCGCACGCACTTGCTCTCGCACTGGCTCTCCTGCGGGCATACACGGCCACAGACAGCCGGAAGGGAGCTGGTTTCCTTGATCTTTGCGTTTGCTTCGAGGAACTTGCCTTCCTTAATCAGGGAGATAAAGTCTGGAATCTGTACGTTTACCGGGCAGCCGCCAACACACGGCTTGTTCTTACAGTTCAAGCAGCGGGTTGCTTCGTCCACTGCGGTAGCTTCATCATAACCAAGAGAAACTTCCAGGAAGTTCTTGTTTCTTACGTTCGGATCCTGCTCCGGGATCGGATTCTTAACTGGGGACATATTCGGCTTTGCCATCTTTACTTTACCTCCATTTTCATGAGATTGCACTGGTGCTCTCTAGCAGCCTGCTCCTGCGGCTTGTAGATAGCGGAACGGCGCATAGCCTCATCGAAGTCAACCTGATGACCGTCGAAGTCCGGGCCGTCTACACAAGCGAACTTGGTCTCGCCGCCAACAGTCAGACGGCAGCCGCCGCACATGCCGGTGCCGTCAACCATGATCGTGTTCATGGAAACGATGGTCTTGATGCCATACGGCTCGGTCGTCTTGCAGACGAACTTCATCATAATCATCGGGCCGATAGCGATAACAACGTCGTACTTGTTGCCAGCCTCAATCAGCTCCTTCAGAGCGTCGGTAACAAAGCCCTTGTGACCGTTGGAACCGTCATCGGTTACCAGCGTCAGTCTGGAACATGCGCCCTTCATCTCGTCCTCGAGAATGATAGCGTCTGTGTTGCGGAAGCCTGCGATCAGATCTACGTCAACACCCATGTCGTGCAGCTTCTGTGCCTGCGGCAGTGCGATAGCACAGCCCAGACCGCCGCCGACAACAGCAGCCTTCTTGATGCCGTCGAATTCGGAAGCCTTGCCCAGCGGGCCAACAAAGTCATGCAGGCAGTCGCCCTCATTGAGCTGACCCAGCTTCATGGTTGTTGCGCCAACTTCCTGGACAACAATCGTAATGGTACCCTTCTCGCGGTCGTAGGCAGAGATGGTCAGCGGGATACGCTCGCCATCCGCATCAACGCGGAGAATGATAAACTGACCCGGCTCAGCCTTCTTTGCAACATACGGTGCATCGATGACCAGCAGGACTACGTTTGAACTCAAACGACGCTTTTCAAGAATTTGATACATGAAAATATCCTCCTAATATCAATAAAACATTGTAATTACACAAACCAATCAATCAACAATATCTTTTTAGATAAACCAACTAATCTTATAATACAATATTTGAGGAATTTTCACAATACCTTTGGAATCTTTTTTTACGAAAATCAATAATTATGCAAAGAATTCCGAGAGGGTGCAAAAGTTGCAATCAGATAACTTGCGTGCGAATTTCTGGAAAATCCTCTCGGTTTTCGTTCTACCGCGGCGGCAGTGCACATAAGCTGAATCAACATCATGTCAGAGAGGAGGGCGAATATGGAACAGCGGCTCAAACAAGCCTGCGCCTGTCTGCTCCCGGAACGAAGGCAGGCCTTGCAGCGGCTGCCGATAGAGACACAGCTGCACTGTGAAGAACTGCGTCTGCGTGTGGAACAGCCGATGCATCTTGTAGTAGACGGAAAGGAACAGCGCGTGGGAGATGCCGTTTTTCATGGGACAGAAATTCAAACAACCCTGGAACGGGCGGCAGAATATTCCATTCATACTTGTGCGGACAGCTTGCGACAGGGATTTTTGACCATTCGCGGCGGACACCGCATCGGCGTGTGCGGACAGACCGCCGTGCAGGACGGGAATATGCTTTCCTTTCGCAGTATTTCCTCGCTCAATATTCGCATCGCCCGCCAGATCAAAGGGGTTGCTTCGCCGGAACTGCTGCACCAGCTGTCCGATGGCACACACTGGCACAATGCTTTGTTTTTGTCTCCGCCCGGTTGGGGAAAGACAACGCTGCTGCGTGATATTGCCCGTCAGCTGTCCGATGCGCACGTTCGCACCGCCATCGCGGATGAGCGGTCAGAGCTGGCAGCACTGCATCATGGTGTTCCTCAATTTGATGTCGGCAGGCATACCGATGTGATAGATGGATGCCCCAAAGCGCAGGCTGCCATGATGCTGGTCAAGACGATGTCGCCGCAGGTGCTTGTCTTGGATGAGATTACATCAGAAGCAGACATTTTTGCCGCAGAATGTGCGGCGCACTGCGGCACGGCGGTGCTCGCTTCGGCACATGCGTGGGACTTAGAGGATTTCCAGCTTCGCCCATTGTACCAGCGATTGCAGGAACGAAAGATTTTTACCCGTGTGTTTTGCATTGAACAGCGGCATCAAGTGACGCGGATTGTTTAGCGAATAGAAAGGACGAACAGGAATGTTAAAAATCATGGGTGTACTGTTGGTGATTGGTTCGTTTACTGGTATCGGCGTGACACAAAGACAGCAATTTCGCAGGCGGGTGATTGCATTGGGTGATATGCTGTCTGCTCTGGATCTGATTTCCGCGGAGCTTTCGTTTCACTTGACAAGCATACCGGATATTGTGGCAAAGTTGGCGGCAGACTCCCGCAGCAGCGTTTCCGAGTTGTTTCAGCCCATGCAGCAAATGATGCAGCATGACGATGGACTGTCTCTGACATTTAAATGGATGAAAGCTATGCGGGAATGCGGAACCTCTGTCGGATTGAAAGAAGAGGACATCCTCATTTTATGCGATTTATCGGAATTTATCGGAAAATATGATGTGCAGGCACAGCTCAACAGTATTTCCTACGCCAAAACACGATTGACCAGACAGCTGGACATCGCTTCGACTGAGATGAAAAGCAAAGGAAATGTGTATCGCACCTGCTGTGTGGCGGCGGGCATTCTGCTGGTGCTGATTTTGATTTGATACATGCGTATGGAAGTGGATTTGATTTTTAAAATTGCCGCAGTGGGTATTTTGGTCGCCGTGCTCAATCAGCTGCTTGTTCGTTCCGGACGAGAAGAGCAGGCGATGATGACCACGCTGGCGGGACTCATTGTCGTGATGATGCTCATCGTGCAAAAAATCAGTGAGCTGTTTACGTTGATTCAACATGTATTTGATTTTTAAATTGGCAGCTTTGGCGGTCTGCGGCGCATTGTTTGCTGCGTTTTTGCGTCCGATTTCGCCGGTATTTGGCATTTTGACTGCCCTCGCGTGTGGGTTGCTTTTGCTGTATGCGGTATTAGAGCCGATAGAACAAATTTTTGCAGTGCTGTCCGGCTTTTTGACCGCAGCAGGAATGACAAAAAATCTGTACGTGCCGGTCGTAAAGGCGGTCGGCATTGCGGTTATCGTGCATATCACGGCACAGGTGTGCAAAGATGCGGGAGAAAATGCGCTGGGCAGTAAATTAGAGCTGGCGGGTGTCATCGCCGCTATCGCGGTGTGCATTCCGCTCATGCGGGAAGTCTTTGCACTCTTGGAATCCATGCTGCTGTAAGAAAAAGGAGCAGAGATATGAAACGCTTGGGAGTTGCTGTGCTTGTCTGTCTCTGCCTGTGCATTGTGCAGGGACCGGCATATGCGGCGGATATGTTTTCCGATCAGCAGATACAGGGACAGGCATCCATGCGGCGTTCCTTAAATGGTGAAAGCCAAGCCTTGTTGGACGGACTGTCTGACGGCAAGGATTTGCCACAGACAATCTCTCAGATCCTGCGCCGAACACAAACGCAGCAGCGGGGCGCCGTTGCCGAGGCGGTTGCTGCGCTGACAGGCGCCGCTGTCGTCATGATTTTGTGCAGCTGCGCAGAGAGCTTTTCCAAAACATCGCGGATTTCTCCACTGATTTTGCAGCTGGCGGGAGCATTAGGAATGACAGCTGCCGTCTATCAAACGCTTGCCGGACTGACTAGCTTGTGTCGGGAGACGACGGAACAGATACAGATCTTCTCAAAATCCATGCTGCCGGTTATGTCGACAGCAATCAGTCTGACCGGAGCGCCTGCTTCTGCCGCATTGGTGTACAGCGGCACGATGTTTGCGCTGGATTTTTGTATTTCTTTGATTACCGGCGTGTATATTCCTGCGGTATCTGCGTATGTTGCGATTCTTACCGTCAATACAGCAGTGGGAAATGATATGCTGACGCGATTGGCGGCGTGTATCAAATGGTTGATTGTCAGCTCCCTCAAGCTGCTGCTGACGTTATTTTTCTTTTACATCACGATTTCCGGATCGGTCAGTCATGGGATGGATGCAGGAACGGTGAAAGCAGCAAAATTTGCGCTGAATTCCTCTGTGCCGCTCGTCGGCAGCATCTTATCCGGTGCGGCAGATTCTGTTCTGGCGGGTGCCGTAATTCTCAAAAATTCCTTGGGTGTCTTTGGCATGCTGTGCATCTGTGCGATTTGTCTCGTGCCGTTTTTGCGGATTGGAGTGAATTATCTGGTGTTCAAAATTGGTGCGGCTGTCCTGTCACCGATTTGCCCCAAATCGCTCAGCGGACTTGCCGATGGCATCGCGGACAGTATGGGCATGATTTTAGGCATGTTGGGAAGCTGTTCTGCCATTTTGTTTTTTGAGCTGGTGTATTCGGTGGTGATGACGACATGATTGACCTGCTGCGCCAGATTATTTTGAGTGTTACAGCCGCTTCTTTGTTTGGCGCAGTCGTATTGGCGATTGTGCCGGAAGGTGCGATGAAGGAGGTGCTTCGGATGGGAACCGGTTTGATTTTGATTGTATCGCTCATTATTCCTATGCAGAAATACGCACCACAGCGATTTCGAGATCTGTTTCCTAAAATAGAGACCACACAGACGGAAGACAGTACACAGCTGTTTCAGCAGGAGATGATTCGAGAAATTGAAGCAGAGACCGCCGACTATGTGGAGCAGCTCGCGCAGCAAAGCGGCATTTCGTGTCAGGCACAGGTATCCGCGCAGATTCAGACGAACAACCAAGTTGTCATTACGCAGATTTCCTTAAAACAAGAGGGAGATGCAGATTTATCGCAGCTTCGGCAGACACTTGCACAACAGCTTGGTATATCGGCTGATTGCATCCTCATACAATGAAACAGGAAGCGCAAGCGTGGCAGGTGTGGGCTTCACGCATGTTAGGACGGTATAAATACTTTTTGCTCGTGATTCTGGTCGGTGTCTTATTGCTATTGACTTCTGGTATGCAGCCTGCATCGAATACACAGGAGCAAGAGGCAGAACGTTCAGACAACGGATTTGATTTACAGGCGTTTCAACAGTCTGTGGCGGATAGCTTGTCGCAGATTGACGGAGCAGGGCGCGTTACCGTCCTGCTGTCATTGGAAACCGGAGAAGAGTCCGTCTATGCGGCGGATGTCAGTAAATCGAGCCAGACAACCGACAACGACAGCAATGAATCGTATGAGAGTACAACGTCTATTTTATCGGATGGGAGCTATGGAGAAACACCGATTTTAATTAAGAGCAAGTATCCGACATTTCGCGGTGCGGTGGTTTTATGTGAAGGGGCGGACGATGATGCCGTTCGATTGCAAATTGTTCATGCGGTTTCTGCCCTGTGTGGGATTTCCAGCGATTGCATATCGGTATCGAAACTAAGTCAATAGGAGGGAAGAACATGGTATCCTTAAAGAGGCGCGGTGCTGTGTATGGCGTGATTGGTCTCATGCTGTGTGTGGCAGTCTATTTAAATTGGAGCTATTTTCAATCACCGGATACATTGACCATTGCCGATCAAGCGGCAGCAGAGGCAACTGGCAGTATCTATGGTGCCGTGACGGCGGTAGATCATACGGAAACGGCTGACTCTAAAGAAGAGAAGAACAATGAAAAGACTTCCGAGTCAGCGGATACAAAGCAGACGGATTATTTTGCACAGGCGCGTCTGTCTCGAGAAACTGCACGAGATGAAGCGCTCACGATGCTGCGGGAAACCGTTTCCAGTGACAGCGCATCGGAAGACGCAAAAAAACAAGCGAGCGAGAAGATTACGCAGATTGCGGGGAATACCGTAAAAGAAGAACGGTTAGAAAGTCAACTGAAGTCCAAGGGCTATGCGGATGCGGTCGTCTATATTTCGGATGAGACGATCAGCGTGATTGTTTCCTCGCCAAAGGGAGGCTTAAATGCTTCTTCTACAGCAGCGATTTCGGATATGGTGCTGTCTGAGACCGGTGCGCAGGCATCTATGCTCCGTGTCAGTGAAGCGAAATAATCCGGCTTTTTTCAATTTTTTGTTTTCAAATGCCAAACCATATGGTATAATCACATCGTAAGGAGTGTGATACCTATGGCAGACGGTAAGGAATACTGGACTTCCGGCAGCGAACAGGACAGCGTTCGCATTTCTGAGGACGTTATCGCGTCGATTGCAGCGATTGCGGCATCCGAGACAGAGGGCGTAGGCAACCTCTATTCCGGCATTGGCACCAATGTTGCAGAGTTTTTGGGTAAAAAAAGCCTGGCAAAGGGCGTAAAGGTCGTGTTCCATGGCGATCTGGTCGAGGTCGAGGTGAGTATGCTCGCACAGTACGGCTACGATATTTGCGAAGTGAGCAAAAAGGTACAGGAGGCAGTTCGCTCTTCGATTCTGTCCATGACCGGTATGCGTACTTCGGCGGTCAATATTAACGTGGGCGGTGTGTCTTTTGAGACGCCGACAGCTGTATCGACTGAGGTTCAGTGACCAAAGCACAGTAAAATAAACCCTGACCAATGCCGGTCGAGGGTTTATTTTTTTGCAGACTTGTTGTATAATATATTTTAAATCATAGAATGGCTAGTTTTAACTATATACGGAGGTATCCCTGTGGGAAGAAAAGAAGCAAGAGAAATTGCACTGCATCTGATTTTTGAATTGAGCTTTAAGCAGTTTGATGACGCGGAACTCGTTTCTGACCGTCTGGAACAAGAGGTTATGGAATCACTGGCGGGTGACGTCGCACTGTATGCGGGCGAGCTGCCGGAAGAGCAGAAGGCATATATTCGCAATACCGTTCTCGGTGTCTGCGCACACAATGCAGAACTGGACGCGGTAGTAGAAGCACATTCTACCAACTGGAAGACCAATCGTTTGACGCACATGACGATGTCTCTGCTGCGTCTGGCACTGTATGAAATGCAGTACGCAGAAGATGTTCCGGTAGGCACTGCAATTGACGAGGCTGTTGCGCTTGCAAAGAAATATGAGTCCAAGGAAGCATCTGCCTTTGTCAACGGCGTTCTCGGCGCAGTGGCACGCGAAAAGGCGGAATAATGTCTCGCTTTTTTGGAATTGATACATCCAACTACCGCACATCGGCGGCACTGTTTGACAGTGAGACAAAGGAATGGAATAATTCCGGCAGATTGCTGGAAGTGCCGGAAGGGCGCATTGGTCTGAGACAGAGCGATGCGCTGTTTCAGCATGTGCTGCATTTGCCGGAGCGCATAGACGATCTGGAAGCAGGCTTTGGTCAAGGTATTCGAGCGATTGCTGCGAGCACACGCCCCAGAGCAGTAGAGGGATCTTATATGCCATGTTTTCTGGCGGGAGCTGGCCAGGCGCGCAGCATGGCACATGCACTGGATGTGCCGTTTTACGAGGTTTCTCATCAGCAGGGACATTTGGCGGCAGCTGCTCTCTCGGCCGGTGTGCTGGAATTGCTGCATCAGCCGTTTTTGGCGTGGCATTTGTCTGGCGGCACAACCGAGCTGCTGCGTGTGAAACCGGAAGGCAAGCTGTTCAATGCGGAAATTATCGGCGGTACAGAGGATTTGGCGGCAGGTCAGCTCATTGACCGCGCCGGACGGCTGCTGGATTTGCCGTTCCCATCCGGTGCACAGCTGGAAGAATTGGCAAACCAGTGCGAGGAACCAGAAAAACCGTTCCGACCGAAGGTAACAGATTTTCGTTTTTCGCTGTCCGGTGCGCAGAATAAAATCGAGCAATTGCATCAGAAAGGCGCAGATGCGCCGACTGTCGCACGATATGCGATTGACGTCGTGTCCCATGCCGTCATCAAAGCGACAGAACAAGCCGTGATGGAGACCGGTTTGCCGGTTTTGTGCGCAGGCGGCGTCATGTCGAATCGGTTGCTGCAAAAGCGGATGCGCCGGAAATTCGGGGCAAAATTTGCAGAGCCGGTATTGTCCGGGGACAATGCGGTGGGCGTAGCGGTTTTGGCAGCGATATTGAGCGGAGAAGTATGATGAGACGGCAAAACGCAAATGTCTACACGGTAACACAGGTCAATCACGCGATTAAGCTGCTGTTAGAAGAGCAGGAAGCATTTAGCAACCTGTATATCCAAGGTGAACTTTCCAATTATAAAAAATATCCGTCCGGGCATCATTATTTCACACTCAAAGATGCAGACGGTGTGCTTTCGGCAGTGATGTTTCGCTCGGATGCTGCGCGTCTGCGCTTTCAGCCGGAAAATGGCATGAAGGTCATCGCAAGAGGACGCATTGGTGTGTATCCGCAGCGCGGACAATACCAGATGTACGTGGCGGACATGATGCCGGACGGTATCGGCGCATTGACGATTGCTTTTGAGCAGCTCAAACAGAAGCTGTATCGAGAAGGGTTGTTTGATGAAGCGCATAAACAGCCCATTCCACGCCTGCCGGAACGGATTGCCGTGGTGATATCGCCGACGGGAGCTGCTGTGCGCGATATTCTGCGTATTTTGAAGCGGCGGTACCCGATTGCGCAGGTTGTGATTTACCCTGTGCTTGTACAGGGTAAAGAAGCCGCCGGGCAGATTGCCGCTGCGATTGAAGCGGTCAATCGCAGAGACGATGTAGATGTCATGATTGTTGGGCGCGGCGGCGGTTCGCTGGAAGATTTGTGGGCATTCAATGAAGAAGTCGTTGCAAGAGCGATTTATGCATCGAAAATTCCAGTCATTTCGGCTGTCGGACATGAACCGGACATCACGATTTCGGATTTTGTTGCGGATGCCAGAGCGTCTACACCGTCGAATGCGGCGGAAATCGTTGCGGCGGACAGCTTAACGATCCGAAACTTTTTATACAGTGCAGACAATGCGCTGTGCGGAGACATACAGGAAACCCTGCACGCGTGTCGGCTCAGGCTGGAAGCGCTGGACAAACGCCGAAAGCTGCGCACACCAAAGGGATATATTCAGGACAAGCGGTATCAACTGGAACATGTTTCCGGCCAGATGGTTTCTGCCATGCAGCGCATTCTCGCCGCTGATCGGCAGCGATTTGTGGAACAGGCGGCATATCTGGACGCCTATAGCCCGCTGAAAGTCTTGTCGCGCGGCTACTCTGTTGTGACCAAGGATAACACTGTGGTCTCCAGCAGTGCCAAGCTGCGCAAAGAAGATGAAATTTTGGTGCGTTTTGCCAAAGGCGGCGCGGTGTGCACGGTCAAACAGGTAAAACGCAAGCTATGAGGATACGACCATGGAACATTTGACATTTGAACAGGCTATGCAGCGTTTGGAAGATGTTGTATCTCTTCTGGAAGAAGGAAAAGCGCCGCTTGATGAGAGCATGACGCTGTTCGAAGAAGGTACCAAGCTGTCTGCGTATTTATCGAAGCTGTTAGACACAGCGGAGCAGAAAGTAACGATGGTGACGGTACAGGACGGAACGGAAACAGAAGTTCCGTTTGACACGCAGGAAGGGGAATGACAGATGACGTTACAGGAGCGGCTTGCTGCCTACAGCAAGCGAGTAGAAGATCGTTTGATGACGTATATCCAGCCGAGCGAGGATAAGGGACAGGCGGTTATTTTTGAGGCGTGCCGCTATTCTGCTATGGCAGGCGGCAAGCGTCTGCGTCCGGGACTGGTGCTGGAATTCTGCCGCGTCTGCGGCGGCGATTTGGAAGCGGCGCTTCCGTTTGCCTGTGCACTGGAAATGATTCACACATATTCGCTGATTCATGATGATTTGCCGTGCATGGATAACGATGATTTTCGCCGCGGCAAGCCGACCAATCATAAGGTTTATGGCGAAGCGACAGCAGTGCTTGCAGGCGATGGACTGCTCAATTTAGCGTTTGAAACGGCATCTGATCCGGCGAATGCCAAATGGGTCTCCGCTGAGACGCAGGTCAAGGCGATTCGCATTTTGTCGCGGGCTTCCGGTATGGACGGCATGATTGGCGGTCAGATTTTAGACATGCAGGCAGAGGAGACACAGATTTCTCTGGAACAGCTCAAGACTTTGCAGGAGCTGAAGACAGGCGCGCTCATCAGCGCAGCGGCACAGCTCGGCTGCCTGATTGGCGGCGCGACCGAGCAGCAGACACAGGCTGCCTGCGAGTACGCGGCATGCATCGGATTGGCATTCCAGATTCAGGATGATATTTTGGATATTGAAGGCGATGCAGAAACTTTTGGCAAGCCGATTGGCTCAGACGCAGAAAACGGCAAGAGCACGTATCCGTCTCTGCTGGGCTTGGAACGATGCCATGCACTCGTGCATGAGCTGTCACAGCAGGCAGTGGACGCACTGGTGCCGTTCGCCGATGCCGGTATTTTACCTGAGTTAGCATACTCTTTGGCGGACAGAAATCATTAAATACACGAAAAAAGTGAAATTCTTGTAAATAAATTGCCATATCCCTTGCAAAAAGAAAACAAGATATGGTAAAGTAGTACGCGGTGGCGCAGTATTCTAGTCAGCCGCTTCGACTCATAAGACGGGCCTAAAAATCCGTAGAAAGGCACATCGATGAAGTCCCTGGTGTTTGCTTCTTACGCCCAGTTTGGGGTGGATGCTGGGGGTTAAGGTTTTAGGATGCTTCCCAATGGCATGGGAATATAGTTCCTATTTCCGTGGAGACCGTTTGCTGTAGAGAACCTATACACCTTCGGGTTGATGGATTCTTTACGGAATCGGAATAAACCTGCAATGCGGTGCGAATGCAGCTTTGACTGCAAAGACGCTGTGTGCAGCGTAGCCTGCCTTGCGTGAGTCTGGGGGATCGGGTGTCCGCAGATGCGTGGTCATGGCCATGATCGTCTCCTGTATTGACCCGTGAAACCTACCTTGCAAAAGAGGCTAAGAATCGGAGTGACTGTCGCGGAAATCGCCTAGACTGTCGTAATTGGGCAGGCAGAGGATTGCAGTACGGACTAAGTGGCAATTCGGTCCCGGAATCGGTAACGACCCGGCAGAGACCATAATGGGAAACCGCCAACTGGCAACGGTTGGTCGTCTCTGGGGAAATCCAACCGAACCTCAAGCCGTAAGATTTACTCTGCCTGCTGCCACCCTTGTTGTATAAACATACAAAAGCGCCATGCTGCCAGAAATGAAACATTACTGGTAATGCGGCGCTTTTTTCGCGCCTTTTTGGCATAGATTCAGAAAGAAATCCAAATCGCTTGACATACTATGCAATTCATCTTAAAATATTTAGAAGAGAATAAATACAAACATTGTGAATATGGAGGGCAGATCACTTGGACAGTGACACAGGTAAACCGAAAAAGAAAACAAAGCAGAAACAGAACGGCAGTCCCGTCAACGTGCGATGGATCGCAACGATTAGCATTACCAGCTTTATTTTGTCTGTACTGATGTCGTACACATCGAAGCGGGCACTGGAGAGCGTGGGAAACATCATTGCGTTTGTCATTCTGTTCGCGTTTATTGCGCTCGGCATCCTTTTTGATATTATTGGTGTTGCATCAACGGTCGCAACGGAAAAGCGATTCCATTCTATGGCGGCGCGGCGCGTCAAGGGCGCGAAGCAGGCGATTTGGATCGCGAGAAATGCGGAAAAGGTCGGCAGCTTCTGTAACGATGTTGTCGGTGATATTTCCGGCATTATTTCCGGCGCGACAAGTGCTGTCATTATTACACGGCTGACGCAGGATGGAACGGATATGCGTTCTGTGATTTTATCGCTGGTTATCACAGGCTGCGTGTCTTCTCTGACGATTGGCGGCAAGGCGATTGGTAAGACATTTGCGATTTCTCACAGTGAGGATATTGTCTTTCTTACCGGTCGAGTTTTGTCAATTTTACCGTGGAAAAAATAAACAGATGCCGCTGATTTCAGCGGCATCTTGTTGGAATTTGGGGTTAAGAGATGGAAAAGCAGAAAGAGACGATGCGATATGGTCTTTTGGATCGAGACGATTTGCCCTCGATGCTGGGATCGCTGACAAAAGAACAATTGGATGAGCTTTGCGGAGAGATTCGGCAGTTTTTGCTGGATCATGTTTCTCAGACCGGCGGACATCTGGCGTCTAATCTCGGCGCAGTGGAACTGACGGTGGCCCTGCATCGCTGTTTTGATACATCACGAGATCGTCTGATTTTTGATGTGGGTCATCAGTGCTATACACATAAAATCCTGACGGGGCGAAAGAATCAATTCGGTGAGCTGCGGCAATTTGGCGGCATTTCCGGATTTTTGAAGCCGTCTGAATCGGTACATGATGCCTGTATTACCGGCCATGCATCCTGCTCTATTTCTGTTGCGCAGGGCATGGCACATGCCCGGACGCTGCTGGGAGAAAACTATTCCGTTGTCGCAGTCATTGGTGACGGCGCATTGACCGGCGGCATGGCGTATGAAGCACTTAATTCTGCCGGAGCCAGCAAGGAGCCGTTAATCGTTGTGCTCAACGATAACAACATGTCGATTGATAAAAATGTCGGTGCGATGAGCCGCCATTTACAGCATCTGCGCGTACAGCCGGAGTACATCCGCATGAAGCAAGATGTCAAGCAGGTGCTGGATTGTTCTCGCGTAGGAGAACGGGCGGCAAATTGGATTTCTCGTTCCAAGCGAGCGGTGAAATCCATGGTTTTGCAATGCTCTATGTTTGAGCAGATGGGATTTACTTACTTGGGGCCGGTAGACGGCCATGACGTACTCGCGGTCTGTGATCTGCTGCAAATAGCAAAAGACATGAAAAAGCCGGTGCTGATTCATGTCAAAACGCAGAAGGGCAAGGGCTACAGCTACGCGGAACAGCACCCGAATAAATACCATGGTGTTTCCAAGTTTAATATCGGAACAGGTCAGCCGCTCAAAAAATCTACGACCAATTTTTCGACAGAATTTGGCAAAGAATTGGTGCGTTTGGCAAAGACGGACACAAAAATTTGTGCCATTACCGCGGCAATGCCGTCCGGCACGGGCTTGAGCAGCTTTTCTCAGCTGTATCCGCAGCGATTTTTTGACGTTGGCATTGCGGAAGAACACGCGGTTGCCATGACAGCAGGTATGGCAAAGCAGGGACTTCGACCGGTCTGTGCGCTGTACTCTACTTTTTTGCAGCGCGCATATGACCAGCTCATTCATGATGCGGCGATTGATCGCGTGCCGATTATTTTGGGCATTGACCGCGCGGGCATCGTCGGAGAAGATGGCGCGACACATAACGGCGTATTTGACGTGGGATTCCTGCGTCAGATTCCGAATATGACGCTGCTGGCACCATCGAGCTATGCGGAACTGCGCGGCATGCTGCGAGCAGCTGTTGCGCACACAGAAGGGCCGATTGCCCTGCGCTACCCCCGCGGAGGAGAGGGCGCATATCAAGAAGACCATTGGCAGGGCCAGAGTGCCGTCTGTCTGCGCAAGGGCACAGATATGGCACTGGTATCATACGGCATCATGATAAATGAAGCGCTGCAGGCAGCAGACAAGCTGCAAGAGCACGGCATTCACGCGGCAGTGTATAAAATCAATATCTTGACAGCGGATTTTCCTGAAGAGCTGCTGCGGGATATACAGGCCTGCGGGCGCGTCGCGGTAATAGAAGATGTGATGCACGCAGGAGGAATCGGTCAGGCTTTGACAGAGCAGCTGACATTGAAACAGATACAGACGAAGTGGGTTCGTCTGTTCAATACCGACAGCAGCTTTGCTCCGCAGGGTGCTGTGCGACAGATTTACGAATATTACCATTTAGACGGCAATTCAGTTGCCAAGACCTGTTTGGAGGCTATACAGCATGAAAAAGAAGAGACTGGATGTTCTTCTATTTGAAAAAGGCATGGTACCATCCCGGGAGCGCGCCAAGGCGATTATCATGAGCGGCATTGTCTATGTAAACAATCAAAAAGCGGACAAGGCCGGCATGAGCATTCCGGAGGATGCGGAAATCGAAATCCGCGGAAAGACCAACTCGTTTGTCAGCCGCGGCGGACTGAAAATCGAAAAGGCACTCAATTATTTTCAAATTGATCCGAAGGATCTGTGCGTGATGGACATCGGTGCATCGACAGGCGGCTTTACCGATTGTTTGCTGACACGCGGCGCACGCAAAGTCTATTCGATTGATGTCGGATATGGTCAGCTCGCATGGAAGCTGCGGCAGGATCCGCGCGTGGTTTGCATGGAACGAACCAATATTCGCAAGGTGACGCCGGATATGCTGGATGATGTGCCGGACTTTGCCGTTATTGATGTGTCCTTTATCTCACTCAAGCTGGTGCTTCCGGTGGTTGCGCAGCTGTTAAGCGAGCACGGACGCATTGCGTGCTTGATTAAGCCGCAGTTTGAAGCCGGAAAGGGAAAGGTTGGCAAAAAAGGCGTGGTGCGCGAACCGGAGATTCATCTGGATGTACTCAACGCATTTGTCGAAAATGCACACGAAGCCGGTTTCCATATTTATAACCTGACCTTCTCGCCAATCAAGGGACCAGAAGGCAACATTGAATTCTTAGGATACATCGGAAAAGATGGAGAAGATGTCGACATTGACACAGCGGCCTTGGTAGAAGAGGCACATGGAGCATTAGACAAACATGACGAATGAACGCTTACAGCATCCGATTAAAAAAGTCATGATCTGGCCCAATACCGGAAAAGAAGGTATGGGTCTGGCAGTTCGGCAGGCGGCGGATGTCATTCGGGAATTTGGTGCAGAAGTCATTTTGGCAGAACGTGCCTTAGAAATCGGCATTGATACTGATGGATTTCTCGTGCATACCTTGCAGAAAGCAATGATTGAGGCAGACTTCATTGTCGTGCTCGGCGGAGACGGTACCATTCTTTCCATGGCACAACATGCGGCACCGTATCATGTGCCGATTTTCGGCGTCAATATGGGACATGTTGGATTTATGACCGAGGTGGAGTTTCCGGAATTCCGCATGATTCAGCGCATTTTTGAAGGAAACTATACCATTGATGACCGTATGATGCTGGATGTCGATGTCACACGCGGGGATCAACTGGTGTATCGCTCAATGGCGCTCAACGAAGCGATTGTCAAAACCGGTTCGATTTTCCGTATCAGCTTGCTGGATATTTTTTGCGATAATCAGGCGGTTTGTTCTCTGCATGGTGACGGCGTCATTGTTGCGACACCAACGGGCAGTACAGCGTATTCGCTGGCAGCAGGAGGGCCGATTATTGAGCCGTCAGCAGAAAACATTTCGGTGGTACCGATTTGTCCGCATGAAGTGAATGCGAAATCGTATATCTATTCTCCGCATCGAGAAATCAGCATTGAACCGCGATTTTTTAACGATGCAACGATTTTTGTGTCCTGCGATGGACGCAGAGGCTTTGAACTGATGGACGGCGACCGCGTATCCATTCGCAAGGCTCCGTTTTGCACGCAGCTGCTTCGCGTCAAGGGAAATAGCTTCTATTCGCTGTTAAATGAAAAGCTGACCATTCGGCGCGTATAAAAGGTGAATCATCATGAAATTTCAACGCCAAGCCAAAATTCTGGAGCTCATTGAAACCAATGAGATTGAGACGCAGGAAGAGCTGTCTTCGCGCCTGCGTCTGTTAGGCTATGAGACGACACAGGCGACAGTTTCCCGCGACATCAAAGAACTTCGCCTGATTAAAATTCTTTCTCCGTCGGGAAAATATCGCTACGCGACATCGACGCAGGAAGCGGAAAACAGCTATGCGAGTCGCTTGCAGAACATTTTTCGAGAATGTGTGACCAGTGTGGCGGCTGCACAAAATATTGTTGTAATTAAGACGTTTCCGGCATTGGCGCCTGCGGCGGCCAATGCGATTGACGCCATGCGGCTGCCTAATGCGTTAGGGTCGATCAGCGGCGACGATACGGTGTTCATTGCGATGAAGGACAACGAAAGTGCCGTAGAATTTTGCGAAGCAACCAAGAAAAACTTGAAATAAAAGAGGTGCCGATATGCTGAGCCTGCTTCACATTGAGAATATTGCAATCATTGAACAGGCGGACATTGTCTTGCAGCCGGGATTTACCGTGCTGACGGGTGAGACAGGCGCCGGAAAATCTATCATCATTGATTCGATTGGCGCGATTTTGGGACAGCGCACCAGCCGCGAGCTCATTCGCAACGGCGCAAAAAAAGGCTTTGTCAGTGCGGTGTTTGAAGATATTCCGCCGGCTTTGAAACACCAGCTGGAAGAATTGGGACTGGATACCGAAGAGGACGGAACCGTCCGCATTCAGCGCGAACTATCCGCGGAAGGACGCAGCGTGTGCCGCGTCAATATGCGCCCTGTATCTGCTTCTGTGCTCAAGACGCTGAGTTCGTATTTGATTAACATTCACGGGCAGCATGATGGACAAAAGCTGATGCAGGAAGAGTATCACATTGACTTTCTGGACAGTTTTTTTGAGGCGGAACCATTGCTGGAGCAGTTTCGGCCGATGTACGCCAAGCTGCATACGCTGCGCAGCAAAATCCGTGAGCTGGAAAAGAGCGGACAGCAGCGCGAACAGCGCATTGACATGCTGCGATACCAGATGGAAGAAATCGCGGCGGCAGAGCTAAAGGCAGGAGAAGAAGAGAGCTTAACGGAACGGCGACAGTTTTTTGAAAACGCCGGACAATTGGCATATTCCCTGCAGGCGGCCAGCAAGCTGCTCTCCGGTAACGAAGAAGACGAAGGCGCGATGGACTTGCTGTCCCGCGCAGCGGATGAACTGACAGATGTAGCGACGCTGTCTCAAGATCTGAACAACCTGTCACAGAAAGCAGAGGAAATCCGGTATCAAGTAGAGGATCTGGCGGCATCGGTTGCGATGCTCGCGGCAGATGTTGATTTTTCGCCACAGGAGCGCGATGCGGTCGAAGAGCGTTTGGATACCATTTACCGCCTGCGCCGCAAGTATGGCGCGACGGTTGAAGAAGTGCTTGCGTACTATGATAAGGCGTCCAAAGAGCTGGGAGAGCTGGAAAATGCAGACGACCGCAAGGATGAAATGATGGAAGAATACCATCAGACCCTGACAAAAGCGCGGGAAATTGCCGGTGAGCTGTCCAAACGCCGTCGTCAAGCGGCAGAATTGTTAGAAGCAAAGATTGTCGAGCAGCTGAAGGATTTGGATATGCCGAAAGTGCGTATCAGCATTCAGGTGTCCAGCCAAACCAAGCTCAATCCGCACGGCATGGACGAGGTTCGTTTCTTGATTTCTACCAATCCGGGCGAACCGGTTAAGCCGTTGTCTAAGATTGCATCGGGCGGCGAGCTGTCCCGCATCATGCTTGCGATAAAAAATGTCTTGACGCAGACGGAAGATGTGGGTACACTTATTTTTGATGAGATTGATACCGGTGTCAGCGGCAGAGCAGCGCAGAAGATCGCGCTCAAGCTGGGCGAAATCTCGCGCAGAAAGCAAACGCTGTGCGTCACGCATTTGCCGCAGCTGGCAGCGATGGGCGATCATCATTTGCTGATCAAAAAATCCCTGTCAGAGGAATATACATTTACGGATGTATTCAATCTCAGTGAAGAAGAACGTGTGGGTGAGCTGGCGCGAATGCTGTCCGGAGACGCCATCACCGAGCTTTCCATGCAAAATGCTGCCGAACTTTTAGAACGGGCAGCGGCAAACAAGAAAAAGTAACCGGATCATCGGTTTGCTTATAAACAAACAGAAAGGGTTTCAAAACGATGTCACAAGTTTACGAAGAACTTCAGGCACGTGGCTTAATTGCCCAGTGCACAAACGAGGAAAAAGTCCGCGATCTGCTGGATAACCATCAGACGGCATTCTATATTGGTTTTGATGCAACAGCTGATTCGCTGCATGTCGGCCACTTCCTGCAGCTGGTTGTTATGTCCCGCTTGCAGAAGGCTGGCCATCATCCGATTGCCCTCATCGGCGGCGGTACAACCATGATCGGCGACCCGACTGGCAAGACGGATATGCGCAAGATGCTGACCAAGGAGCAGATCGATCACAACGCAGAGTGCTTCCGCAAGCAGATGCGCAGACTGGTTGATTTTGACAACGGCAAAGCAACCATGCTCAACAACGCAGATTGGATTCTGAAGTTCAATTACATGGACTTCCTGCGCGAGGTAGGCGTTCATTTCTCTGTCAACCGTATGCTGACGGCTGAATGCTTCAAGACCCGCCTGGAAAAGGGTCTGAGCTTTATCGAGTTCAACTACATGCTGCTGCAGAGCTACGATTTCCTGCATCTGTACCGCACCAAGGGCTGCCATTTGGAGCTGGGCGGCGATGACCAGTGGTCCAACATCATCAACGGTGCTGATCTGATTCGTCGTGTAGATGGCAAGGACGATGCATATGGCCTGACCTTCACGCTGCTGACCACCTCGGAAGGCAAGAAGATGGGCAAGACCGAAAAGGGCGCCGTATGGCTTGATCCGGAAAAGACTTCTCCGTATGAGTTCTTCCAGTACTGGAGAAACATCAATGATGCGGATGTAATCCGTGTCATGAAGATGCTGACCTTTATGTCTCTGGAAGAAATTGCAGAGTATGAAAAGCTGGAAGGCGCTGGCCTGAATAAGGCTAAGGAGCGTCTGGCATACGAAATCACTGCCATGGTTCACGGCAAGGAAGAGGCAGAGAAGGCAATGAACGCCGCAAAGGCTGCATTCTCCGGTGGTGCTTCTGCTGATATGCCGACCACCGCTCTTACCGCAGAGGATCTGACTGACGGCAAAATCGGTGCTATGGATCTGCTGGTAAAGACCGGCTTAGTGAAGTCTAAGAGCGAAGCGCGCCGCACCATTCAGCAGGGCGGTTTGACCATCAATGATGAGAAGGTCACCGATGTTTATGCTGACTACGGCGCAGATGCATTTGCCGGAGAGGGCATGATTATCCGCAAGGGTAAGAAATCTTTCCGCAAGGTAACGCTGTAATATTGAAAAATAAGATGCCGCTCTTCCCAAAATGAAGTGACCCCCATTTGTTAGACAAAAATAAAAATTAAGCGATCTGAACGGTATGAATCCTGT
>CAVCGL010000003.1:0-169463 GCA_963601915.1 bacterium
ATCGCCGTAGAAGTCCTCAACGCCCTGAATATCGGTGAAGGTGGTCTCCTGACCGTCATCGGTAATCAGACCGCAGGAAATACCAGCTACCGGAGCCTTGATCGGAACGCCTGCGTCCATCAGAGCCAGCGTGGAACCGCAAACAGAGCCCTGAGAGGTGGAGCCGTTGGAGGACAGAACCTCAGATACCACGCGGATGGCATACGGGAACTCCTCTGCGGACGGCAGTACCGGCAGCAGAGAACGCTCAGCCAGTGCACCGTGACCGATCTCACGACGGCCAGGGCCGCGGGACGGACGGGTCTCACCAACAGAGAAGGACGGGAAGTTATAATGATGGATATAACGCTTCTCCTTCTGCTCGAAGATGGTATCCAGCGTCTGTGCATCGGACAGCGTGCCCAGCGTGCAGACAGACAGAACCTGTGTCTGGCCACGGGTGAACAGGCCGGTACCATGTGCGCGCGGCAGAACGCCAACCTCAGATGCCAGCGGACGAACTTCTTCCATGCCGCGGCCATCTACGCGCTTGCCCTGGGTCAGCCAGTGGCGAACAACCTTCTTGCACAGCTTGTCAACGATCTCAGAGATCTCAGCAGCGCGCTCAGTAGCAACCTCTTCGCCCAGCATCTCGTCGATCTCTTCGCGGACAACCTGCATGCGTGCGTCACGGACAGTCTTGTCGTCGGTGTCAAAGGCAACCTCTACCTTTGCGCGCGCGAATGCTTCGATCTGGTCGAACAGCTCATGATCGACATCATGATGCTCGTACTCAAACTTCGGCTTGCCGATCTCTGCCTTGATGGAGTCGATGAATGCACACATCTTCTTGATTTCCTCGTGTGCAAACAGCAGAGCGTCCAGCATCTGGTCTTCCGGAACTTCCTTTGCGCCAGCCTCGATCATAACGATCTTCTCTGCGGTGCCGCAAACGGTTACGTCCATCAGGCTCTTCTGGCGCTGCTCCAGCGTCGGGTTCAGAACGAACTCGCCGTCTACCAGACCAACGTCTACGCCTGCTACGGTATAGTTGAACGGAATATCAGAAATAGCAACTGCGATGGAAGCACCATTCAGAGCAGTTACCTGCGGGGAGTTGTCGTAGTCGTTGCCCATCACGGTGCACACGATGGATACATCGTTGCGCAGATCCTTCGGGAACAGCGGGCGCATCGGGCGGTCGATCTGGCGGGAGGCGATGGTAGCCTGCTCGCTTGCCTTGCCCTCACGGCGCATAAAAGAACCCGGGATACGGCCTACTGCGTACAGCTTTTCCTCAAAATCAACGGAAAGCGGGAAGAAATCAACGCCCTCGCGCGGCTTCGGGGAAGCGGTAGCGGTAACGAGAACAACAGTATCGCCGTAGCGAACCAGCGCGGAACCGTTTGCCAGCTGAGCAACCTTGCCGGTCTCAACCGTCAGCTCACGGCCTGCAAACGTGGTCTTAAACACGCGCTCTTCATCAAATGACTTATGAGTAATCGTTGTCATAACTGTCTCCTATTCTTAAAAAATTCTTCGTTTTTTCGGAAAGTCCGACAGTCCTTCAAGCACTTGAAGCAGATGTGGCACCAGCGTCCACACTTCCTTCAACTGCTCAAGGAGTTGCCGTCCAGTCCATTCCTACATAAACGGGCAGAGAGGACGACCGCAGCGTGTGCGGCCTTCCTCTCTCATGAACAAGTACTTACTTTCTGATGCCGAGCTTAGCGATGATAGCTCTGTAGCGCTCGATGTCCTTCTTCTTCAGGTAAGCGAGCATGTTGCGGCGCTGACCAACCATCTTCAGCAGGCCACGACGGGAATGGTTGTCGTGCTTGTGCTCCTTCAGATGCTCGGTGAGCTGCTTAATGCGCTCGGTCAGGATAGCAATCTGTACTTCCGGAGAACCGGTGTCGGTCTCGTGGGTACGGTTTGCAGCAATAACTTCAGCCTTCTGTTCTTTGCGGATCATAATTAGACACCTCATAATATAATATAGTTTGTATAGCTTTCCACACACCGGGCAGCGGCTCAGGTGTAAGGACACGGTCAAACATGTCCGGTATCCAGACTGCTCAGTGAGGGGGATACGCTAACTACTGCATCATATCATACGGCACGCCGTTTGTAAAGTAAAAATTTTCGGATTTTTTTCCTGTATTTTGTACATATCGCGATTTTCCGACGCGACCTGCGCAAATCGTTTCTTTTTGCATCACACCCGTACAGATTATACAAGTTTTTTCGCAAATACCCGTTCTTTTTTTACTGTTTGGTTGCGAATTTCCATGACATCTATTTGTGCAGAATCCTGCATTTTCTGTCGAACGCAGCAAAGTTTTCCCGCCATTTCTGCATGAGCAAAAAGCGTGTCCTGCATCCGTTGTAAACTTGCACAGTCACCCGCCGGAAGCCTCCGTTTTGTTTCATGAAATTTGTATCTTTTCAGGAAGATGGGGCAATGCTATAATACATCCATCAACAACAGGCAAGCCACTGAGCAATCAGTGCTGTGTCTACTCTCCGTGCTTTTCCGCACGGATTCCTCTTTTTCTCTTTTCTGAAATGAAAACACATGACTGGGGCTGTGCAATCGTGCGGCCTGGGGTTATGTGTTTTTCTTTTGTTTATTTTTCAGAATTCTTTTACAGATTCTTGTATTTTTCCTATTTTGTTTGGTAATTTCCTCTTTTTGCCATTGACATCTTTCAGGCCGTTTGATACAATGATACCAATTTACAGGGGAACTTATGGCTGTCTATTCCAGACACCGAGTTGAGAAGGTTGAAACCTGACCCTTTGAACCTGTCGGTTAACACCGTTGTAGGAAGTAAAGGTATTTCGGATACTGAATCCAGATATGCATTGATTTCCTGCGAAATCAGTGCATTTTTTGTTTCCTACGTTGTTCCCACTTTTCTTTTAGGAGGATCAGCATGTACAAAACACAGATCGAAGCAGCAAAGCAGGGCATTATCACCCCGCAGATGGAAGTTGTCGCAAAGAAGGAAAACATGGACGCAGAAGTTCTGCGCGACCGCATCGCCCGCGGCACCGTCGTCATTCCGGCGAACCGCAACCACACGTCCCTGTCCCCGGAGGGCATCGGCGAAGGACTCAAGACCAAAATCAACGTCAACCTCGGCATTTCCGGCGACTGCCACGATTACGAGGAGGAGTTCAAGAAGGTTCGCATGTCCATTGATTACGGCGCAGAGGCAATCATGGATCTGTCCAACTACGGCAAAACGCACACCTTCCGTCAGGAGCTGATTGAGATGTCTCCGGCGATGATCGGCACGGTTCCGATGTATGATGCCGTCGGCTATCTGGAAAAGGATCTGAAGAGCATCGAAGCAAAGGATTTTCTGCGCGTTGTCGAAGCACACGCCAAGACCGGCGTAGACTTCGTGACCATTCATGCAGGCATCAACCGCAAGACCATTGACACCTTCAAGCAGACCAAGCGCCTGACCAACATCGTATCGCGCGGCGGTTCCCTGCTGTTCGCATGGATGGAAATGACCGGCAACGAAAATCCGTTCTACGAATATTTTGACGAACTATGTGACATCCTGCACGAATACGATGTCACCATCAGCCTTGGCGACGCGATGCGTCCGGGCTCCAACCACGACTCCACCGATGCCAGCCAGATTACCGAGCTCATTGAGCTGGGCATCCTGACCAAGCGCGCTTGGGAAAAGAACGTGCAGGTCATGATCGAAGGCCCGGGTCACATGGTGCTCAACGAAATCAAGGCAAACATGGAAATTGAGAAGCGTCTGTGTCACGGCGCGCCGTTCTATGTGCTCGGCCCGATTGTCACGGACATCGCTCCGGGCTATGACCATATCACCTCTGCGATCGGCGGTGCGATTGCAGCGACCTACGGCGCAGACTTCCTGTGCTATGTCACCCCGGCGGAGCACCTGCGTCTGCCGGATGTCGACGACGTAAAGGAAGGCATTATCGCTTCCAAGATTGCCGCTCATGCCGCAGACATGGCAAAGGGCATTCCGCACGCCCGCGACATTGACAACAAGATGAGCGATGCCCGCCGCCGTCTGGACTGGGACGAGATGTTCGACCTCGCCATTGACGGCGAAAAGGCACGCAGATACTTCGAGTCCAAGCCGCCGAAGGATCGCCACACCTGCTCGATGTGCGGCAAGATGTGCGCAATGCGTACCACCAACTACATTCTGGAAGGCAAAGACGTCTCCCTGCTCTCTTCCGACGAAAAATAAGCCTACCTACCTTTCTTCTCATACATCTTATATATGCGAAAACCTCCCGCGTAAAAACGGGAGGTTTTTGTGTTTTCATTTATACGTCGTCCGTCAATTCCAAAATATAATCCGTTGAAGTCTGATAAAATCTCGCCAGACGGATCAACACATCTGTCGGTATATCGCGCAAACCGCGCTCATATCGACAATACTGCGGCTGTTTCATGTCCAAAAAATCCGCCACCTGTTTTTGCGTCAAATCATGATCTTCACGCAGTTCTCGTAATCTCTTGTAATAGTTATTCATATCATATCGCTAAAAAAGCACGCTCCGAATCCTCGAAAACGTGCTTATTCCGTAAATTGCAAAACATCATTCGGCGTGCACTGTAACACTTTGCAAAGTTTTTCCAATGTATAAACCGTAATGCCTTTGTTGTGCTTCAAATTAAAAATCGTTCGGGTATTGATGCCGTATTTTGTAATCAACGCATATGTTGTGATTTGTTTTTGTTCCATTGTCTGCCATAACGGACTGTAATCAACCAAACCGGCACCTCCTCCTACGATATATGTTTTATTATCGTAGGAAAAGAGATACTTGGATATACTGAAAAATGTAAGTATAATATTAGTATCAAATGATAAGGCAGGAGGTATCTTCATGCGAGTAGAAAAATACTGTTATTCTGACAACAACAAGCCGAACGCAGCCATCGAAAACACGGAAAAGTTTCAGTCGTTCACGCAGTTATCTGCGTCCTGTCAATCTCTCGCGCAGGAAATCGGCGCGAACCTGTTCATGGGTACCGATGACCATGCGGGTTGGATTACCTTCATCTGCAATGTTTTGATTTTCAAGGACGCGGCGAAACAAATCGTGCATCAGCTGGCAGCTGCCTCAGACGAGATGACGATACAAGCGTCTGTAGACACCGGCGCGAATACTCCCACAGATGTTGACAACGCGGTACAGCTGACCTTCTGGTTCGATTTCATTTAATCGCAAAGCTCCCTCAGCGAGGAAGCCAGCCCTCTCTGTCGCTGCGCGACATCTCTCCCAAAGGGAGAGACGAGTAAAATCTCGCGAGACAAAAGCCTTCCTCTCTGAGGAAGGTGGCGCGGCGCAAGCCGTGACGGAAGGAGCAGCACGCGAGCAAGTCTGTATGAGCGTTTTTCTGATTTGTTCGGCGCACGGTTCGCACCGGCTTCTTGGCTCTCCCTTTGGGAGAGCTGGCATTTGCATAGCAAATGACTGAGAGGGCAAACTCGAACAGGTTCATATCAGATAAAATCTAAGAACAGACAAAAAAATCCCTCCGGAGTTTTCCGGAGGGATTCGTTGTTTTTAAGTGAAATTACTTGACGATTTCCTTTGCAGCAGCAGCGTACTTTTCAATCTTTGCGTCTACTTCTGCCTTTTCCTTGCCGTTTGCCATGATATAAACCTTGACCTTCGGCTCGGTGCCGGACGGACGGATAATGAAGCTCGTGCCGTCCTCCAGATCGTAATACAGTACGTTCTGACCCTTCAGCTCTACTTCGGTCTGTGCGCCGGTTGCCAGCTCGGTCTGGATACCCGACTGCAAATCACGAACGTCCTTGACTGCGGTTCCGCCAACTTCCTTGAGCGGGGTCTCACGCAGCTCCTTCATCAGCTCTGCCATGCGAGTCAGGCCAGACACGCCCGGCATTACGATGGACAGGGTCTCTTCTGCGTAGTAGCCGTAGCGCTTGTACATATCCTGCATTGCATCGTACAGAGTCATGCCCTTGGTGCGGTAGTAAGCAGCCATTTCTGCAATCAGCATGGAGGCAATGACAGCGTCCTTATCGCGGGCATGGTCGCCGCACAGGTAGCCGTAAGACTCCTCGAAGGCGAACAGGTACTGGTGCGAACCGGTTGCCTCAAATTCCTTGATCTTCTCTGCAAGGAACTTAAAGCCGGTAAACGTATCAAAGCAAGCAACGCCGTTGTCGTTGGCAACCTTGCGTGCCATTTCCGTCGAAACGACAGACTTGAGCACTGCCGGATGCGGCGGCATGGTGTTGGTCAGCTTCTTTGCCGTGATGATGTAGTCAATCAGCAACACGCCCATCTGGTTGCCGCTCAGGGTGACATAATCGCCGGTGCTGCTCTTGAGCACAGTGCCGCAGCGGTCGGAGTCCGGGTCGGTGCCGATAATCAGGTCAACACCCTGCTGCTTTGCCATCTCGATTGCGAGGTTGAAGCCTTCCTTGTTCTCCGGGTTCGGAGACTTTACGGTCGGGAAGTTGCCGTCAATGACCATCTGCTCCGGCACGCAGATTACGTGCTTGTAGCCGATGCGCTTGAGGATTTCCGGAACCAGCTTGTAGCCTGCACCGTGGAACGGGGTGTAGATGATCTTGAAATCATCGGCAACCTGTGCGATGCAGTCCGGATTGATGCTCATCTTCTGAATCTGGCGCAGGTAAATCTCGTCGGATTCCGGTCCGATAATCTTAATCAGACCCTTGTCAATGGCTTCCTGATGATCCATGGTCTTGACGTCTGTGAACATGTCCAGCGCGTCCATTTCCTTTGCCACAACGTCAGCTTCCTTCGGCGGCAGCTGTGCGCCGTCTTCCCAGTAAACCTTGTAGCCGTTGTACTCCTTCGGGTTGTGGGAAGCAGTAATCATAACGCCTGCCAGTGTGCCGTATATACGAACAGCGAACGACAGCACCGGAACCGGACGCAGAGATTCATACTCAATGACGTTGATGCCGTTTGCTGCCAGAATGCTGGCTGCCAGATGCGAATACTCGTCGGAATGCAGACGGCTATCGCAGGCAATGGCTACACCGCGCTGCATGGCACGCGGGCCGTACTGCTTAATCAGATTGGCCAGTCCCTGTGTCGCTGCGCCAACGGTAAACCGATTCATCTTATACAGACCGATACCCATTGTGCCGCGCAGACCTGCTGTACCAAAGGACAGCGGTGCGAAAAATCGCTCCTGGATTTCCTTTTCGTTGCCCTCCAGAGCTGCCAGCTCGGCGTGCTCCTCTGCGGTCAGAGCCGGAGATTCCATCCACTTGCGATATTCTTCCATATAGCCCATTTCAAAACACCTCATATTTCCTATTTTAATTTTTTCATAGAATTTCTCTTCTGCTCGGGCAGAAGGTATCTCTAGAAAAATTATACAGCATTTCACAGGAAATTTGAAGGATAATTTACCAAAATTACAAAATGTTTTTGTTGCGCACAACACATACCCGCATTTTACAGCACTTTATCTAAATTTGACGGATATTTTTGTATTCTTTTGCAAAAGCAACACGATTTTTGCGTTTTCGGGATAAACTTTTTCGCATCATTCAGAAACAGAAACCCAGATGTTTCCCTTTTCATTGCTCTTGACGCAGGCATCCACAAACGCCATGCTCTTGATGCCGTCGGCAATGGTCGGATGCGGCAGCTGCGGGACATCTTCTCCCATGCAGCGCAGCACATCGTGGCAAAAACCGCGGTAATAGTTTCCAAATGCCTCAAAGAATCCCTCCGGATGCCCTGCCGCAATGCGGGACAGGTTCTCGACGCGCTTGGTCAGGAACGACCGGCCATTGGTGTAGTAGATCTCCGGCCCGTTTGCCTTCGTCACTTTGAGCCGCGTCGGCTGTTCATGCGACCATTCCAGCGAGCCTTTGTCACCGAATACACGAATGGAAACGCCGCATTCGTGGCCAATGGCTACCTGAGATGCCCACAGCAGTCCCGGCACGCCGCCGGTCAGCTTGAGCATCACCTGTGCATTGGTGTCCAGCGGCATATCCGCCGGAATCGGAGTCAGATTTGCCAATACCTGTTCAATATCCAATCCAGTTGCCCGCTCGATCAGGCACGACAGATGCGTGCCAATATCGGCACAGCACGCGGAATCTCCCGCCTGTGACCGGTCAAAACGCCACGCATGGCGCACATCATCGCCGCGATCCAGTCCGTTCATGACCCAGTCCTGCGGATACTCCGCAACAACCGTCAAAATTTTGCCGATTTCTCCCATCTCGACCATATCTCGGATCTGATGAATCATCGGATAATTGACATAGGTATAGGACACGCCAAAATGCAGGCCCTTTTCCTCTGCCAGCTTTTGCAGCTCTTTCGCCTCTTGGATGTTCATCGCCACCGGCTTGTCGCAGGACACATGAATGCCGTGCTCCAAAAATGCCTTGGCAATCGGAAAATGCGTCTTGTTCGGCGTCGCAATGACGACAAAATCAATGCCATCCTCGCGGGCACTCTCTTTCTCGACCATCTCTTTGTAGTCGGTATACAATCTATCGCTCGGAATATGCCACTGCTCTCCCGTCGCCTGATTTTTCTCCGCATGTCGGGAAAAACAGCCCGCCGTCATGATTGCCAAATCGTCCATCTGTGCGCCGCGGTGATGGACATCGCCGATAAACGAGCCGATGCCGCCGCCTACCATGCCAAACCGAAGATGTTTCATCGTCTTTTCCTCCTAAAACCAATTGATTTCCAATTTGATTCTTCTTTTCTGTGCTTTCATTGTATAAAATCAAGCGAGGAAAAACCGATGCAATCGGCGCATAAACAGAAGCAATCCAATCATACCGGCATGTTGCGAAATTGACGCGGAGACATGCCAGTTTTAGCGCGAAATGCCGCCGCAAAGCTCGTGTCATACGCATAGCCGACTTCTCCTGCAATCTCAATGACAGACAGCTGGGTCTCTTTGAGCAGCGTCTTGGCTCGATTGATGCGCAGGTTGATGAGATACTCATGCGGGGACTGGCCGGTAGACGCGCGAAACAGTCGATTCATTTGGGACGCGCTGAGATGAAACTGCTGTGCCAGCTCTGCCACGGACAGTTCCTCCCGCAGATGTTCGTGCAAATACCGCTGCGCCTGGGCAATGAGCGGATGGTCAGCGGCAATGCGGTCTGTGGTGTACAGCAGTCCGCACAGCAGGGTATGCAGCCGTTGCGATGCCGTCACCTCATTGATCTGTCCAACCTGCTGCATTTGATTGACAATGCGCTGCATCTGCTCCAGCAAATACCGATTTCCGTCCACGCGAATGACCGCGCCGTGCGTCTGCAAAATTTCCCGGTAAAAATCCATGGTGTTTGCGCCGTCAAAATGCAGCCACAAGTATTCCAACGGCTGGACAGCGTGATAGGCGTGCGGCTGATAGCAGTTCAAAAATGCCAGTTCTCCCGCACGAACCCGCGCAGTTCCGTGGTCATCACTTGCGATTTCCATCTCTCCGCGCAGCACGTACAGCAGCAAAAAGCTCGGATAGCTGTCTCGCTCAACCGTGTAATGGGTATCACAATAAAAGTGTCCTGCCCGCTGGAGATAATACAGGACAGCACACGCCTGTTTGGATGCTGTGGCATCAAACAGCTCTGATTTTTGTGCAACGCCTTTTTCATAGGGAAGCGGCATGGTGTATTCTCCTTTCTTCCCATGTTTTCTCTGCCATTATATCACGCATCCATGCAGTGTGCACAAAAAATGCGCGAAATTCTTCGGTTTCCGCGCGATTCTCTACGTCATTTTCTCCGCTCATTTTCTATACTGAAAGCAGAAATCAACCGATACCATCAACAACCAACAAGTATTGCTGCAAGGAGGATATACGATGAAAAACAAGGAAATGATCTCTGTCGGCGTCATCGGTGCCGGAGGCTTTATCGGTCAGGATCATCTAAAGCGCCTGTCTACGGTCATTGAAGGCGTCAACATCGAAATGCTGTACGATTTGAACACAGAAAAGTGCACCGAGCTTGCAAACAAATACCATGCCCGCGTCGCTGCTTCTGCCGAAGAATTGATTGCCGATCCGCAGGTCGATGCGGTACTCATTACCGCATGGGACGGCGTGCACGCCGATTTAACGCTGAAATGCATCGCAGCCCGCAAGCCGGTATTCTGTGAAAAGCCGCTCGCAACCACCATCGAGGACTGCAAAAAAATCGTAGAAGCGGAAAAAGAAGCGGGCGAAACGCTCGTACAGGTCGGCTTTATGCGCCGCTTTGACGCGGATTACCGCAAGATGAAGGAAATTCTCAAATCCGGCGAGCTGGGTGCGCCGATTATGGCGCATTGTATCAGCCGTACCCCGCGCATTGCTCCCGGCTTCACAGATCCGATGCAGATTACCAACATCGTCATCCATGAAATCGACCTGTTCCGCTGGATGTTGGACGAGGAATTGGTGCGCAGTCAGGTACATTTCTCCCGCTCCACCGGCTTTGCCGAGTCCGGTCTGCATGATCCGCAGCTCGTACTCATGTGGTCGGAAAGCGGCGTGCTGATTGATGTAGAGTCCTCTGCCAACAGCTACTACGGCTATGAAATCGGCTGTGAAATTGTCTGCGAAAAGGGTACGCTCCGCCTGCCGGTTCCGGCTGCTCCTATCGTCCGTTCGCGCTTGCAGTGTGCTGTTCCGGTGATGGATGACTGGTCAGAGCGCTTCCCGGATGCGTATAAAAACGAATTACAGCACTGGATTGATTATCTGCGCGGCAAAACCAACCAGCCTGGCCCGGGCACACAGGACGGCTATGCTGCCTGCGTCACCGCAGATGCCCTCATTCGTTCTCAGCAGACCGGCAACACAGAGAGCATTGTTTTATAAACGCTATTTTCTTTTCCCAACTTATTTGCATAAGAGAACGGATGCCCATATGGACATCCGTTCTTGCTTTTTCTCTAACATTTATTCTTTCGGCAACAGTACAGCTTCGCAGCGATCCAAAATGCCTGCCAGCTGTGCCAGCACGGTGCCGTAGTTTGCAGACGGAACGCCTGCTTCGCGGCAGATTGCCACGCGCGCCTGTACCGAGCGGGTGGACATGGTCGCACCGGTATCATGAATGACCAGATCATACTCTGCCAAATTTTCCGGCAAATCCAAGCCGAAATTATAATCAATTTGCAGCTCCTCGCCAATCAGACGGCGCAGGGAACGCGGAATCTTGATGCGTCCAATCTCCTTGTACACTTCACTCGCACGGCTGCCAACCGCAACCAGAACACGGCTCTCCTCGGTCAAATTGCTCATCGTGCGTGCGCCGTCGATAAAGTCCTGCAGTACGCCGCGCTGCTTGGCATACAGCAGCGAATAGGAGGTCAGCGGAACGTTTTCCGGCACAATGTCGCGCACCTTGCTAAACGAGCGCGCATAAGCAATAACCAGATCGACACGCGGAATCTCCTTGAGTGCGTTTTCTAAATCGTCCTCATGAATGATAACACAGCGCGCACCGCGGTTAATCAGATCCATCATAATCAGATACTCGTGAATTAAGCCGGACTCCGGCACCAGCATCAGGACATAATCGCCCTCCCGCACCAGATTATCCGGTATCAGCGAACCTTCAAAGTCCTCGCTCGTGCGCACCATCTGCGACAGACGGGCACGCAGCAGCGATACCGAACCGGATGTATTGGCGGAAATAAAAATAGCGTCCGGAAATTCCATCTTGAGCTTTGCAATATCTCCCGCATACGCCTCATCGCAGCGATTGAATACCTGCAGGTACGGCACATCGTTTTTGATGAGCCAATCATGTGCATGCTGATAGGTTTTTCGTGCTTCCTCGTTAAACTCCTGAATGTTGATGACATAAATCGCAATGTCCGCGCGGCGAACGATATTGCGCACCGCCGAGGCATTTTCACCGTTCAGTTCACTGACGTCATTGAGTCCTGCCGTGTCAATCAGTGTAACCTCACCGATATGTCCGAGACGGCAGCTGCCTACAATCGGACTGAACTTTTTCGTGCCCTTCTGTTCAACATCCTTCTTATGAGAAACCAAAAGGTTAAAAATGCTCGTCTTACCACTGCCTACCTGACCAAACAGGACAATGTGTCGATTTTGGCCGCCAATTTCGCCTGCCAAATCTGCTGATAAATAGTTATGTCTCATGCTCTTTCTCCTTCCTGTATCTCTATGCTGTTGCGCGGCGGAAGGAAGCCTCCTTTGAACTCTTTTCTATATTCTTATTTTCTGGATTTCATTATATCATGAAAATGTAAAATGTACAGCTTGTACCCATCAACTTTCCCTGTTCTCAGTGTAGCATATACGCCTCTATTCATCAAGCGTCCTGACGAAAAAAGCGCCTGCCAATTGGCAGACGCTTTCCCTCTGTTATGCTTCCGGCGCACCGGTTTTATTTTCTTCCTTTGGACGTCTCTTCGGACGGCGGCGGCGCGGCGGACGATGGGCATCGACAAATTCCTTGTCCTCCGATGCTCGGCGCTCGTTGTGTGCCGGACGGGAATCTCCTTGCTCATTTCTGCTACGCTCACGGCGCGGACGGCGCGGGCGATTTTTATGCGGCTTGTCACCGGATTTTCCCGATCTTTCCTGCTTTTCGCCGGATTCTTTTTCATGGTTCGGCTTCGGGGCAGCCTCTGGATTTTTCCGGCGGCGCTTCGGGCGCTCGGTGCGGCGGCGCTCCTGCTGCGGCTCGGCAGCTGCCTCCGCTCCCTGCTCCGGTGTCTCCACCGTATCGACCAGCTTTTCTGCTACCTTCGGCGCAGCGGCTGTCGGGCGCGGTGTCGGGCGGCGCGTTCTGCGGCCCGCCTGCAATACCTGACAGTCTGTGCAGGCATAGACGCGCGGCGTGTCCGGATCATCCTCCAGCTGTACCGTGCACTGTCCGCGCAGCATGGCATTGCTGAGCACCACACCAACGCCGTCCGGCGTCTGTACCGTGGAATCCACACGCGGGGTCACGCGCGACAGCTCCTCATACGCTTCCTGCTCGTATTTCAAACAGCACATGAGTCTGCCGCAGGTACCGGAAATCTTTGTTGGATTGAGCGACAGATTCTGTTGTTTTGCCATATTGATGGAAACCGGCTGAAAATCGTCCAGGAACGATGCGCAGCACAGCGGTCTGCCACAAATGCCCAGTCCGCCGAGAACCTTCGCCTCATCGCGCACGCCGATCTGGCGCAGCTCAATGCGCGTGCGGAACACCGATGCCAGATCCTTAACCAGCTCACGGAAATCCACACGGCCGTCTGCGGTAAAATAAAACAGCACTTTGTTGAGATCAAACGTATATTCGACCGAGACCAGCTTCATATCCAGCTTGTGCTCGATAATCTTCTTTTCGCAAATCGCAAAGGCTTCCTTTGCCCGCTTTTGGTTGGTCTCCACGACCTTTTCATCCGAATGTGTCGCAACGCGCAGCAGCTTCTTGAGCGGCTTGACGACCTCGCCCTCTGCGACGTCTTTGTTGGCAATTGCGACTTCTCCGTATTCTACGCCGCGCGCCGTCTCGACAATGACATGCTGTCCCACCGTCGTCTCGATGCCGCACGGATCAAAATAATATACTTTTCCGACTTCTTTGAATCGGACGCCTATAATCTGAGCCAAAATCTTTCCTCCTACGTCTCGCCAAACCGGCAAAACGCTCTCTCATAAAATCTATTGTATCCGCTCAAAGCTTCCGGCAGCAAGGCAGCCTGTCAGCAGTGCCATGCTCGGATTGCGGGAAATGCGTTCATCCAGCTCGCCCATCCAATCGTACAGCGCGAGCATTTGCCGAACGGTGAGCCTTCGGCTCACTAGGTTCGTCTGTTCTTGTAGTGCCGGAATCAGTGGGGATGCCATGCCATGTGCGCAGAAAATCGCATCGCGCATCGCCGTGCGCAGGGCTGTCAGCACATGGGAAAACTGCTGCCGCGACAAGCCGGAGCAGTGCTCTGCGGCTTCCAGCAGGCGCAATTCATTTTTGCTGTCCAGCGCGCGCAAAAATTCGCCCGCCAGCTGTGTGATCTCTTCCGCGTCTTCACTCAGTGCCGCAATCGCATCCCCTGCGATACCCTGACAGCCTGCGGCGGCAGACTGCAAGACCGCGGCATCTTTTTCCGGATACCGCTGCCGCAGCAGATGCAGCACCGACCCTCGATCCAGCGGCGCCAACGCATACTGGGTGCAGCGCGACAAAATCGTAGGCAAAATCGCGCTCTCATTTTCCGTCATCAAAAGAAAAAAGGCATATTCCGGCGGCTCTTCCAGCAGCTTGAGCAGTGCATTTTGCGCCGCAGCGTTCATGTTCTGCGCATGGCGAATGAGAAAAATGCGGCGGTCACTGTCGCCCGGATAGACCGCGCATTCCGACCGAATGCGGCGTGCCGTGTCCACTTTGATCTCTGCATCACCCAAATCAATACAGGTGACATCCGAATGATTGTTCTGCTCGACCTTGCGACAGGCAGCGCACTGCCCGCACGGCTTTTCGCCGGTGCTCTCGCACATAAGTGCCATGGTCAGCACACGCGCCGCCGTCAGCTTACCAATGCCTTTCGGCCCGGTCAGCAGAATGCTCTGCGGAAATCGTCCGCGCAGGGCATGTTGCCAAGCCGCTTTTAATTCCTCATTTCCCAGCAGACTGGCAAACGTCATGACGGTTCCGCCTTTCCTCAAAAATCACCATCCATCACGCAAATGGATGCAGTATCAGTATACCATCCGTCCCGCAGAAATTCAATGTGAACTTGCCGAATCCGCTCTCCCGGATACACCAGCGGTACGCCGGGCGGATACGGCGTAATCGGCCGCGCACAGATTTTTCCGGCACTGCGCCCTAGCGGCACGGTTGTTTTTTTGCCAAACCATGCCTTTCGCACCGAACACACGCGCTCCGGCTCCGGAAACGGCAGCGGCTCGGCGTGCGGCTTCGACACCGCGCAAAACCGCTTGTCACGCAGCGCACCCATGAGCCGCGCATAATCGCGCTCGGTATCTGCGCCGGTACAGATACACACGAGATAATTGGCGTCCGCCATCTCCGCATCAATCGCAAAATCCTCATGCAAAATGGCAGAAAGCTGCTGTCCCGTAACATTGGTGTCCGTGCAGCGAATGGTCAGTCTGCACGGGTCAAGCGGCGCTTTTTCCTCTGTCAGGACATCAAACACGGTTGTCCGTGCAATCTCCCGCCGGAGCGCCTGTACCCGCACGGCGCACTGCGCATACGCCGCAGCGCCGTCCCCTTCCAGCCAAGCCCGCGCCAAATCAATAGAGGCGAGCAGCAGATACGACGGGCTGGACGTGCCGAACAGCGGCGCCGTCTCCAGCAGCGTGTCAAACGGAATGCGGCCGGATGACAGCAAAATCGCACTCTGTCCCCATGCCGGCAGCGTTTTATGCGTGCTCACCGCCGCGAGATCTGCTCCCTGTTCGATAGGTGACGGCAGGCCGACCGCCTTGAGATGGGCACCGTGCGCCGCATCGACAAGCAGCGGCACGCCGTGTGCGTGGCAAATCTCTGCCAACCTCGGGATGTCCTGCAAAATGCCATAGTAATTGGGGCTGGTCACTAGAACGGCGGACGCCTGCGGGTGCTCTTGCAGCGTCTGTTCCACCGTTTTCGGATCAAGCAGCCCCGGCATTCCGTCCAGCGGTTCCGGCACGACAAACACCGGTGTCAAATCCAGCAGTGCCATCGCGTGCGTGACGGATTTATGGCAGTTTCGGTCTAAAATCAGCGTGCCGCCCTCCGGCACAGCCGCGCCGATTGCCGCCATCAGTGCCTGCGTGGAGCCACCGGTCAGAAACAGGCAGTCGTGTGCGCCGTAATACCGCGCGGCATCGCGCTCGGCGGAGAGAATCGGCTCATCTCCCTCATATAAGTTGCCGGTTCCTTCGATTTCCGTATAATCAATCGGAAATGGAAAATTCAGTTCCGGCAAAACCGGACGGCCTTTGTGTCCCGGCATATGAAAACGGGCGGCCTTGCGAGCCGCCTGTTTCCGTAATTGTTCATACAATCTTGCGTCAGACATATTCCTTCGTTACCAATGGGCTGAGATACAACGGATTGACATCGAGAATCGCCGTGTCTCCGTTTTTAATATCCAGTCCTGTCACATCGCAGGAGACATGGCACAGACCTACATGTCCCAGCACGCGGACGCGATGTCCGGCAATGCTGATGTAGATGTTGCCTTTTCCTCTGCCGTCTTCCAAATCATTCTTGACATAGCGCATGATATCGCGCGGACGGAACAAATCGCGCTTTTTCTCAACAGAAAAGCCGTCTGTGTAGCCGACCGGTACAACCGCGACGCGCGTGGTGTCCTTTGCGACATAACCGGCGCCATAGCCAAAGGTATGTCCCTTCGGCACGGTGCGCGTTTCAATGACGCGGCTTTCGAGGTATCCCAAACGGGACAGCCCATATTTTGCGCCGTTGACAATGCGTCCGGTAAAGGCGGAGCCGACGCGAACCGCGTCCAGCATCATGTCATCATAGCGGAACACGCCATTGGAGTTTGCCGCATGGCGCATACCCACGCAGATTCCCTCCGCTTCCAGCTGGCTGACGATGCTGCACAGCTGCTTATACTGTCCGCGCGTCGCCGCTTCGTCGGCAAAGGAGGAGTGAAAATGCGTGTAAATACCGGTCACCTGAATGCCCGGACACTGGGTGTACACGTTCTTGATCTCTGCATACTGATCCGGCAAAAAGCCGTAGCGTCCCATGCCCGTGTCAATCTTGACATGCGCCTTTGCCTGGATGCCGCAGCCCTGTGCGACTTCATTCAGGCACTGCGCCGCCTCCGGCGAACCGACCGTCGCAATCGCGTTTGCCTGTACGACCTGATACGCTTCATCCGCCATCGCGGTAGAGCGCATGACGAGAATGTCTTCCTCGGTATAGCCCCAGTCGCGCAGGCGCTGCGCGTCCTCCGGTTCCGTCACCGCAAACATGCGGATGCCGGTCTCCTTCAAGACCTCTGCCATCTGCTTCATGCCAAAGCCATAGCCGTCCGCCTTCAATACGGCAAAGACCGGCACACCGGCTTTTTTTTGAATGATGCGGGAATTCTCCTTGAGCTTTTCCCGCTCAATAACGAACTTTTTCATGTTACTTGTTCTCTTCCGGCTTGTTGTCCTCGGTCTTCTTTTCCTCCGGCTTTGCCTGCTTCTGCTTACCGCGATGATCGCCGGTCAGGTTTTTCGGCTTCGAGGTATCCAGTGCAGCATTCTTCTTCAGGAAGCGCTTGCGGCGCAGATTGCGATAGGTGCTCTGGCCGTGTACTACGGCAAAGTATACCGGCTTGTTGAATACGAGGTCATACTCACCGACAAACTGTACCAGATCGCCATTGAAGTCCTTCTTGAAGCGGTACAGACCGTAGAGCGGGTTGTCCGGTGTCAGATCGCCGGAAACGCCGCGGAAATCATAGATGCGGCACTTCTTCTCCAGAGACCACTGAATCATCATCCACTGCAATAAGTAGTTCGGCATCAGCTTACGAACATCAAACTCCTTGGTGCCGTTTGCAGATGCACCGTACAGATACCAAACCTTGTCGCCGTAGTAAATGGCGAGCGTGCCTGCAATCGGCTTATCCTCATAAAATGCCATGTACAGACGAGCGTTGTCGCCCATAGCGTCCAGCATTTTATTGAAGTAGCTTGCCGGGCGGGTGACAAAGCCGTCACGCAGGCCGGTCTCCAGCATCATCTTTGCGAAGAACGGCATCATTTCCTTGCCGACCAGCTTGATCTTGACGCCGCGCTTGATTGCCTTGCGCACCTTGGTACGGGTATCCGTCTTGAAGTGCATGATCGCATCCTCGCCCTGCGTGTCATCGACGGTGATGTCGAATGCCTCGCCCGGTTCCGCGGTATAGATCTTCTTGGCGTTCATCTCGGAAACGTCCAGACGGAACACAAAGTTCGGCTGGATGCCCTCAAAATTCTTGCCGTCGCCGGTTGCATTCTTAAAGCCCAGATGCTCCAGCTCCTTGATAAAGTTCTTGTCCTCAATCGAGACATCCGGATCAATCTTGAGCACATACGAATGGTACTTCTTCGCCAGCACGCGAGCACCTGCAATCAGCTGCTCCATGGTTGCGCGGTCGTGCGGATCACAGACCGGTCCGCGGCAGCCGTACATCAGCGTCCACGGCATATGCGGCAGATTGCGGATGAGCACAGCGAGCGAACCGCAGATCGCACTGTTCTCATCGCGGACAATGATTGCTTCCCACTTCCAGTTATCTTTGAGGTTTGCCCACTTCTTGGACTGAGCAAAATGGCCAAACGGGTGGCTCATATTAAAGGCTTCATATTCAGCCAGCGTATTGTCATTTACAAATTCAAACATTTCCATCCTCCTGATTCGATTGGAACAGAATTTCATACGTATTTCCATTATAACACCGGAACAAACGAACGTCTATGCGCGTTCCGGCATATTTTTTAATTATATGCCATTTCTCCCGCCGGTACAAGGTGCAATCGTCCGTATTTTCAGGTCTTTTGTGCCGGATCTGGGTGCATGTTACCGAAGATATTGTCGGGATGCAGGGACGGTGTTACAATGAACGGTAACAAATTTGAACATCCGGCATTTGGGAGGTGCTTGTATGACATATCAGAAGTTATTTGAAGCCTGGGACTGGCACGGATTTCATTTCCGCAGCCGCATTTGCGTGCCGCCTCTTGTCATCTACACATGGAGCGGCGAGAACGGATGTGTGACGGAACCCTTTCTCTCCCATTACCGCGCCCTCGTGCACGGCGGAGCGGGTCTTGTCATCCAGCAGGCAACCAGCGTCAGCCGCGAAGGGCGTCTGACCCTCGATCAGCTCGGCATCTGGGAGGACAGTCAAATAGACGGTCTGCGTCAACTGGTTGCCATCTTTCACGAGGCAAACATGCCTGCAATTGTCCAGCTCAGCCACGCAGGCGTTCTTGCGGCGCGGGAGGAGAATCGCGTCTGTCCGAGTGACTGCATGGTGCAGGTCGGCGGCCACACGCGCTGCGCCCGCGCACTGACGGTCAAGGAGATCCAGAAAATCGAACGCGATTTTATCGACGCTGCCCGGCGCGCCTATCAGGCGGGATATGACGGCGTGGAGCTGCACGCCTGCCACGGCTATCTGCTCAGCGAGTTTTTGAATGCCCATCTGAATCACCGCAACGACGCCTACAACGCCGCGAACCGCCTGATTCTCAAACATATCATTGACGGCATCCGCGCCGTGACGCCGCCGGATTTCATTCTCGGCATTCGTCTCGGCGTCTTTGAGCCGTCTTTACAGGACGGTCTGGCAAGCGCACAGTGGTGCGAAGCGCAGGAACTGGATTTCATCGACGCCTATTACGGCTGTGACTGGGGTGCCCAACTGGAAAAGCCCGTCGATTTTCCGCACACGCCCGCCATTTACGGTGCCCAGCGCGTCAAAGAGCGGGTGTCTATTCCGGTCTTTGCCTGCAACGAGATCCGCACCGGCGAGCAGGCGGAGGATATTTTGCAGCGCACCGGCGTGGACATGATTGTTCCCGGCCGCGCGCATCTCGTCAATCCGTCCTGGGGCAATGATATACAGGCGGGACGCGACGGCGGCACCTGCTTTGCCTGTCCGGTCTGTCACTGGAAATTCGCTCCGGAAACCTGCCCCGGCAGATTACAGCTCAAGCGTTCGAGACGTCATATCTGACTGACTTTTGCGTAAAATGTGCTCAACTTTGCCGTATTTTTATCATTCTTTGCAGGGTTATTTTCTTTGTCTTGCAAAAATAGACAAAAATTTTCGCTTTCGCGTGCTAAATTCCAGCAGTCGGATGAAAACAAGTTTGGCATCTTGACAATCCCGCCCTGAATGCGATTTAATAAGAATGTCAGTTTGAACGAACTGGTAAAACTATCTGATTACATAGGGACCGATATTTGACTCTTTTTTATCCCTATGTACCGTTGAAAGGCAGGTATCATTCTCATGTCCAAAGAAAGAATTTATAACTTTTCGGCTGGCCCGTCCATGATGCCGCTGCCGGTCCTTGAGAAGGCAGCAGCAGAAATGACAAACTACGGCGGTTCCGGCATGTCAGTTATGGAGATGAGTCACCGTTCAAAGTACTACGACGATATTATCAACGGTGCGCAGGACGTTCTGCGCCGCGTGTATAATATCCCGGACAACTACCGTATCCTGTTCATGCAGGGCGGCGCAACCATGCAGTTCTCCGCAGTTCCGCTGAACCTCATGGTAACCGGCAAGGCTGATTACGCCATCACCGGCAACTTTGCCCGCAATGCATACAAGGAAGCAAAGAAGTTCGGCGACATTCACATCGCTGCAACCTCTGAAGCTGACAACTTTACTTGGGTTCCGACGCCGGATCAGCTGGACGTTCGCCCGGATGCAGACTACTTCTACATCTGCGCAAACAACACCATCTTCGGCACAGAGTGGCACTATGACCCGAACACCGGCGATGTTCCGGTTGTTGCGGATATGTCCTCCAACATTCTGTCTAAGCCGGTAGATATTTCCAAGTACGGCCTGATCTACGCTGGTGCACAGAAGAATATGGGCCCGGCAGGTATGGCAGTTGTCATCATCCGCGAAGACCTGATGGGTCACTACCGCGAGAACATGCCGGTTCTGCTGGATTACCAGCTGATGGCTGACAAGAACAGCATGTACAACACGCCTCCTACGTACTCCATCTACATGATGAAGCTCGTCACTGAGTGGGTCGAGCAGATGGGCGGTCTGGAAGCAATGGCAAAGAATGCTGACATCCGCAGCAGCATGCTGTATGACTATCTGGATTCTACTGATTTTTACAAGGGTGCTGCACAGAAGGCTTCCCGCTCCCGCATGAACGTCACCTTCCGAACCGGCGACGACGCTCTGGATAAGAAGTTTATTCAGGAGTCCATCGACGCCGGCATGACCAACCTGAAGGGTCATCGTCTGGTTGGCGGTATGCGCGCTTCCATCTACAATGCAATGCCGATCGAGGGCGTTGAGTACCTCATCGACTTCATGAAGAAGTTCGAGAAGAACAACAAGTAATTGGCTTGTCAAAGGAGATTTTTCTGTCATGCATCAGGTAAAACTGTTTAATAAGATTTCTAATGCAGGTCTTGACCTGCTCAAGAAGGATTCCTACGAGTATTCGGAGGATCTGACGGACTATGATGCCATCTTAGTCCGTTCCGCCAAGCTGCACGATCTGGAGTTCCCGAAGGGACTCAAGTGCATTGCCCGTGCCGGCGCCGGTGTCAACAACATCCCGCTCAAGAAGTGCACGGAAAAGGGCATTGTCGTATTCAACACGCCGGGCGCAAACGCAAATGCCGTCAAGGAACTGGTTCTGTGCGGTCTGCTGCTGTCCTCCCGTGACATCATCGGCGGCGCAAACTGGGTAAAGACCCTCGCAGGCAACGGCGACCAGATCGGTGCGCTGGCTGAGAAGGGCAAGTCCAACTTTGCCGGTCCGGAAATCGCAGGCAAGACGCTGGGCGTCATCGGTCTGGGTGCCATCGGCGTTCGCGTGGCAAATGCTGCCATCGAGCTGGGCATGGACGTCATCGGTTATGACCCGTATCTGTCCGTAAACGCTGCTCTGAACATCCAGCGCGGCGTAGCCTACACCGCAAACCTCAACGACATCTTTGAAAAGGCTGACTACATCACCGTACACGTTCCGCTGATGGATTCCACCCGTGGCATCGTCGGTGCAGAAGGCATTGCAAAGATGAAGGACGGCGTTCGCATCCTGAACTTCGCCCGCAACGGTCTGTGCGACGAGGACGCTGTCATCGCCGGTCTGGAATCCGGCAAGATTGCCTGCTATGTGACCGACTTCGCTTCCGAGAAGCTGCTGGCACAGCCGAAGGCCATCTGCCTGCCGCATTTGGGTGCTTCCACGCCGGAGAGCGAAGACAACTGCGCACGCATGGCTGCTGAGGAGCTGATTGAGTACCTCGAAACCGGTACGATCCGCAACTCCGTAAACTTCCCGAATCTGCGCGTTCCGCGTGAAGCAAATATCCGTATCTGCATCATGCACCGCAACATTCCGGATATGATCGCGCGTCTGTCCACCACGCTGTCCAACCAGGGCATCAACATCGAGAACATGGGCAGCCGTCCGCGTGACGAAATCGCTTACACCATCATGGAGACCAATGACGAGCTGTCTGCCGACACCAAGGCTGCTCTGCAGGCTGTAGAGGGCGTCATTTCGTTCCGTGTTATCGAGTAATCATATCTTCTATATAATTTACCGCAAAAGCGCCGCTTCCTTCGGGAGGCGGCGCTTTTGTACGCAGAAAAAAGTAGCAGCTCCGCGCCTATTCGCGCGGAGCTGCCGACAAAGAGAGATAGAAAAAGTTAGGAAGAATCAAATATCAATTACTTTTCGCGAATGCGAGTCACAGAAAAGTTGAAGATTTCACTGCGCAGATAATCTACGGTATACAAAACCGGATTGCCGCGGGAATCAAAGTGCTGCTGTTCCATGCCGAGAATCTGCATATTCTGCTCTTCTCCGCGCAGCTGTACAGCCAACGGATCATCGTGCTGCGGAATCAGGATGTGCGCCGAGGAACGGCTGACAAAGATGCCCTTTCGGCGTTCAAAGTAGGAAAACAGCGAATCCGGCATATGCATCGGGTCCAGCTCATCCGCCAGATATACCGGCATATAATGCATGCTGCAGCAGATCGGCTCGCCGTTTTTGGCGTAGCGGGTGCGATTGACATAAAAGACATTGATGCCGGACTTGACACCGAGTGCGGATGCCACCTCGCCGGACGGAATGGTAAGACCGGTCGTATAGGTGGAACGACCCTCTGCGATGCCAGCCTGACGAATCATTTCACTGACTGCGCACAGGCGCGTCAAATCATTTTCCGCCTTGGCGGACACCTCCATGAGGAAGGTTCCCACGCCGTGTTTGGAGTAGATAATGCCCTCTCGCCGGAGCAGCTCCAGCGAGGCACGCCATGTTTCTCGGCTGATTCCGAATTTTTGTGCCATTTTGGTCTCGGACGGCAGGCGTTCTCCCGCCTGATACATTCCTTCGCGGCACAGTACCATAAATTCTTCTTTTGCTCGCAGCGACGATGACATGCGTTTCATTTCTAACTCCTTCCTGCTTGTCTAGACCTATTCTCTATATGGTATAGACTTCTATGTTATCTTGTCCAACCTATCACTTGCAGAGGTACACGTTGGAGCGGATGTTGTCTGCTTTTGTTCTTGTTGTACTTAGTATATCCCGTTCCAGCCAGAAAGTAAATTCGCAGTTTCACCAAAATGCGGGCACGTGCACACAGCACTTTTACTAATTATGTGCGCGTGCACGCAATTATTTCGCGTGCACCTTCGCGTTTTCAGGATTGTTATTTTTTCGGCATTCTCCGGACGCTGACGCAGCATACAACCCGCGCAGTTGTCAGGCGACTGCCCGTCTGTTTTCCCGCTGTTGCGGATTCGTTGTGTTTTCGTAAAAAACGCTGTCTCTTCTGCCGTTTTGGTGTATAATAGCAGTATCATTCCATGCAACAACAGGAGGCTTTTTCTATGGCTGAAAACAAAACCAACGCCATGCGTATGCTTGACCGCGCAAAAATCCCCTACACGCCGCACAGCTACGAGTCGGACGGAGAGCATGTAGACGGCATTTCCGTCGCTACCTCTATCGGCGAACCGCTGGAGCGCGTATATAAAACCCTCGTGACTGCTGGCAAATCCGGCGGACATTACGTCTTTGTCATTCCGGTTGCCGCCGAGTTGGATCTCAAGAAAGCGGCAAAGGCTGTCGGAGAAAAATCCGTCCAGATGATCCACGTCAAGGACATCAACAAGCTCACCGGATATATCCGCGGCGGTTGCAGTCCCATCGGCATGAAAAAACAATTTCCGACGGTTCTCAGCGATTCCGCGAAGGATCTGCCGACCGTCATTGTATCCGGCGGACGCATCGGTTTTCAGGTTGAGCTGGAACCAAACGCCCTGCTCGGTCTCATCCGCGGTAAATTCGGCGACATCGAGGTAAAATAAAAAGCTGGAACCCATGGTTCCAGCCCTTATTTCAACGCTATTATTTGTTTTGCTTTTTATTGCGGCGTTTGCGCAGGTTGTGCAGTCTGACAAAGTACAAAATCACGAACATCAGAACAATCGCACCAATCACAACGCCCGCGCCGATGATGGCATCCTGCGCCAGCTGCGGCAGGCCGCTCAGCTTTTGATGTACAGAGGCCAGCACGCCCTGTTTTTCCGGCGTTTCTTCCTGCGTCTGTACTTCCTGCTCCTGCTTGTCAGCTGTGCTCTGCGCAGCAACCGGCAGCAGCACGGTTCTCAGCGGCGCGGAGCCGTCCAAGCCGGTTTCTTCCTGATAGGCTTTTTGGCTGCCTTTGGCAACAGAGATCTGCATCTGTACACCGGCATCGGTTTTTTCACAGCGGTAGGACAGATCTTTTTCCGTCATGCCCGTCGGCAGGCGCAGCGTGACATCTTGCAGCTTTGCCTCATCCAGCGTATATCCGGCTTTTTTGACCGCCTTTTTCGCCTGCTTTTTTAGCTGATCGGTGGACACGGTCAATTTCGGATAGGTGCTCTCTACATAGTCGAGCAGCGCCGTTGTCTCAGTGAAGATTCCGCTTTTTACCGGACAGTTGAGCAAGGTGACAATCACATTGCCGCCGTCTTTCGTCTTGGCACAGGCGACAAATGTATTGTGTGCCTTGGTTGTCCAACCGGTTTTGCCCGCGTAAATCCGCGCATCGTAAACCGCATTGCCCTGCTCGAGAGCATTCACCTTGGTCTTAATCTGCCAGCCTTCCCCAATGACATTATCCGCTGGCAGCGTATAGCACACGGCACCGGCATACTTGGCAAATGCCGGATACTGATTGGCAGCCCGTGTAATAATCGCCATGTCATGCGCACAGGTGTAGTGTCCATCGGTATCCAAGCCGTTCGGATTCATAAAATGCGTATGTGTGCAGCCAAGTTCCGCTGCCTTTGCATTCATCATCGCAACGAAATTGTCTACCGTGCCGCCAACGGCTGCCGCCAGAATGTTCGCCGCATCGTTGGCAGAGTACACCAGCATACAATACATCAGCTCATCCAGCGTGAGCGTTTCTCCCGCCTCAAAGCCAATGCGCGTAGAGGCCGGATCGACGGTCGCCATCGCTTCCTCTGTCGCCGTGGTCGAACCCTGTAAATCGCTGTTCTCCATTGCGACGAGCGCTGTCATCGTCTTGGTAATGGATGCTATCGGCAGCTGTGTATAGGCGTCTTTTTCATACAATATCTCTCCCGTATCTGCATCCATCACACATGCACTCTGTGACGTAGTCTGCGGTGCAGCGGCGAGTGCAGACATGCTGCTGCACAGCAGCAGTACCGCCATCAGGCAGGCGGCAATTTTTTTCCCCATATATGTCCCTTCCCATCTGTAAGTATGTTTTGGTTTTTGATAAAACCATTCTTTACTATACACGATAATCTGTAAAATAGCAACCATACTGCTAACTTTTTAAGATTGTTCACGGAGACTTCACATGATTCTGTTTTTTTGCTTTTACTCATCAATTGTATCGGTATTTTCGTCACGATACACGATAAGCGCGCAGCCCAGCGCGGCGCATGGCGTGTGCCGGAGAAAACGCTGTTTGCGTTATGCGTTCTCGGCGGCTGTCCCGGTGTCTATCTGACGATGCGCGCCATTCGCCACAAAACCAAGCACAAACGATTCATGATTGGTATTCCACTCATTTTTGCGGGCCAGCTTGCCCTGTGCGCTTGGCTGTTTTATTCATACACACCGGTTTTGCTGTAAATCAAGACCGATTCACTCCCATGATAGAAAATACAAGGAGGTTCTTATGTTACTCATTCAAAACGGCACGGTTCTCGATCCGTACACCGAAACCTGCGAAAAGCTGGACATTCTCATCGACGATGCCGGTCTGATTCACCGCATCGCGCCGCATATTCCGGAAAATCACGCGGAGGACGTCTATGACGCATCCGGCTGCATGATTTCTCCAGGTCTCGTCGATGTGCATGTGCATTTCCGCGATCCAGGTCAGACGGAAAAGGAAGACATTTACACCGGCGCAGCCGCCGCAGAGGCTGGCGGCTACACCACCGTTGTATGCATGGCAAACACGAAGCCGACCTGTGACAATCTGGAAATCTTACAGTATGTGCAGGACAAAGCGCGCCACGTCATGATTCACGTCCTGCAGGACTGCGCCGTGACCAAGGGGCTGGGCGGCAAAGAGCTGGTGAATTTTGAAGCACTGCACGAGGCCGGTGCGCCGGGCTTTACCGATGACGGCGTCAATCTGACCAGCGGCAAGCTGTGCTTGGAAGCGATGCGCCGCGCCAAGGCGCTCGGCGTTCCGCTGTCCTTCCACGAGGAAGATCCGGCATATGTGCTGTCTCCCGGTGTCAATTACGGCAGTGAGGCGGCAAAGAAATTCGATGTTCTCGGTGCCATGCCGTCCTCCGAAGAAGAGATGATTGCCCGCGATATTGAGCTTGCGCTGATGACTGGCGCCCGCGTCGCCTTCCAGCACATCAGCTCCGGCAAATCCGTCGCTCTCATCCGCGCGGGCAAGGCGCGCGGCGCAGATATTCACGCTGAAGCGACACCGCACCATCTGGCACTGACACAGGATGATGTGCTGACCTATGGTGTCAACGCCCGTATGAATCCGCCGCTGCGCACAGAGCAAGACCGTCAGGCACTCATCGCCGGTCTGGCAGACGGCACCATTGACATGATTGCTACCGACCATGCGCCGCACACGGCAGAGCAGAAAAACAAGCCGTTTGCTCAGTCCATGTCGGGCATTACCGGTCTGGAAACCGCTTTCTCTGTCCTCAACACCGCCTTGGTGTGCACCGGCAAAATCACACCGATGCAGCTCATGCGCTGCATGAGCCAGAATCCGGCACAGTTCTATAATCTGACCGGCAAGTCCATCGAAGAGGGCAATCGCGCGGAACTGATGATTGCAGATTGGAACGAGGATGTTGTGTACACGACGTATCGCTCCAAGTCCAGCAACACCCCGTTTACTGGCAAGCCGCTCAAGGGCAAAATCAAGGGCATTGTATGCGGCACGTATACTTCGCTCAAGAACGCCTGAACAATATATAAGCAAAAGGAAATCCGGAGACATCATTCGATGCTCTCCGGATTTTGCTGTTATTTATGATATTTTCCGCCGGATGCGATGTTGAGCGCTCGGTACAGCTGTTCCAGCACCATGACCCGCGCCAGATGATGCGGAAATGTCATCGGTGACATAGACAAGCGCAGCTGTGCGGATTTTTTCAGGCTCTCATCCAGTCCGCACGATCCGCCGATCAGCACACTGATATGCGATACACCGTTTCCCATCCATTTGCTCAGCTTGTCCGCAAACTGTTCACTGGACAGCGTGCCGCCCTCAATGCACATGGCGACAATCGCACTGCCCGCCGGAATTTTGGCCCGAATCGCCTCTGCTTCCTTGGCAAGTGCCGCGTCAATCTGCGCCTGAGACGGACTGTCCGGCAGACGCTGCTCCGTCAGTTCCAAAATTTCCAGTTTACAATAGCCTTTGAGCCGCTTTTCATATTCGGCGCACGCCTCTCGATAAAATTTTTCCTTGAGCTTGCCGACACAAATCAATCGAACATGCAGCATTGGTTCTCCTCCTCTGTCAGTGGAATCGGCTGTTCCATTGCGCCGCGCGGCGCAACATATACCTCGCAGTCCGCGCCGCTCAGCGCGTGCTGGGTGCATCGCAGTGCGGTCAGCGGGTTATTATTCTTATCACTCAAATGCGCCAGGACGAGCCGTTTTGCACCGTTTTTGACCGCTTCCAACGCCCCGACCGCACACGCTTCATTGGATAAATGTCCCAGCTTGCCGCGGATGCGCTGCTGCAAATAAACCGGATACGGGCCATGCTTGAGCATATCGACATCGTGATTGGACTCCAGCACCACCGTGTCGCAGCCGCAGATGGTCTGTCGAACCGTCTCAGACAAAAAGCCGGTATCCGTCACATAACCGAGCTGATGCCCGCCGCCGTCAATGCGATAGGCAACCGGTTCTGCGGCGTCATGAGAGATCGGCACGGACTGTACATGCAGCTGCCCGATGGAAAATTCTTCTCCGCCTGCAAACATGCGGAGATTCTTTTTGGCCTGCGGCAGCTTTTGCAGAATGGCCGCCGCCGTGCCGAACGAGGCATATACCGGCAGCTCGTATTTTTTGACAAATGTCGCCAAACCCTTGATATGGTCTGTGTGCTCATGCGTGAGCAGCACCGCGGACAAATCGGAAATTTCCATATCAATGCGGCGCAGCGCCTGATTGAGCGCGCGAACCGACACGCCCAAATCAATCAGCACCGCGGTCTTGCCGGACTGCCACACGGCGCAGTTTCCCGAGGAACCGGAAGCCACGGAATAATAAAAACTCATTGGTATCTCCTTCGACAAAAACGGGGAACTGCCTCGGCAGTTCCCCGCAAAGCTACAAGAGCTTATTCGTTTACTCGTTCCATCTCGCCACCGATGCCGCATACCTTTTCCACCAGATTTTCATAGCCGCGCTCGACATAACCGATATTGGAAATCGTCGTTACACCCTGTGCTGCCAGACCGGCAATGACCATTGCCGCGCCTGCACGCAGGTCATGTGCGACAACATCGGTACCAAACAGATCCGGTACACCTTCAATCACAGCGGTCTCCTTAAAGACGCTGATGTGTGCGCCCATCTTCTCCAGCTCTTCTGCATAGCGGAAGCGGTTCGGCCAAACACCCTCTGTGATGTGGCTGGAACCGTCTGCCAGCACCATCGCTGCCGCCATCTGCGGATGCATGTCGGTCGGGAATCCCGGATACGGCATGGTCTTGAGGTTGGTATGGCGCAGCGGGCCATTTCGGATGATGCGAACCGAATCGTCATACATCTCAACCTTGACGCCCATGTCCTCCAGCTTAGTTCCGATACATTCCAGATGCTTCGGAATGACATTCTTGATGAGAACATCTCCGCCGCAGGCTGCAACAGCTGCCATATAGGTACCTGCTTCAATCTGGTCCGGAATAATCGAATACGTGCCGCCATGCAGGCTCTCTACGCCGTTGATGACGATCTTATCCGTACCGGCGCCCTTGATGTCAGCACCCATCTGGTTGAGGAAGTTTGCCAAATCGACGATGTGCGGCTCCTTCGCCACATTTTCCATCACGGTCTGACCCTTTGCAAAGACAGCTGCGAGCATGACATTCATCGTCGCACCAACGGTAACCACATCAAAATAGATATGATTGCCGACCAGACCCTCCGGCGCAATGGCCGAGATAAAGCCTTCCGGCTCAACGCGAACATAGCTGTTGAGTCGCTCGAAGCCCTTAATGTGCTGATCGACAGGACGAATGCCGCCGAAATTACATCCGCCCGGCATAGCCACGCGGGCATGTCCATATCTGCCCAGCTCGGCACCGATAAAGTAGTACGACGCACGCAAGCGTGTCATCAGCTCAAATGTCTCCGGGCTTTCCAGATCCATCGTGCCCTTCTCGGTCTGAATGGTTGTCTCATCCAAACGGGTAATTTTCATGCCCATCTTTTCGAGAATCTCGAACTGCAGCATGACGTCAACAATATTTGGAATATTTTTAATAATACACGGCCCATCAACCATCAATGTTGCCGGTACGATAGCAACGGCAGCATTTTTTGCACCACTGATCGTGACTTCGCCGTTCAGCGGATGTCCGCCCTTGATGATATATTTCTCCAACGAAACCTTCTCCTTAAAATCCTAACTGCCAGGATAGTTGTTTCCCCAGTTACACTCTATTTAACCTTCATTCACGTGCATTGCAGGAATTGCTTCTGTCAGCACATGTATACGAATAATATGTTAACACAACTATTACAAGAACGCAAACGATTTTTACATTTCCGCCGGTTTTCCTTCAAAAAAACAGTTTCATAGGACAAAAAGCATTTTTTTGGTACGGGATGCACAAAAAATCATCCCTCAGCATTCCAGATATTATCCGCTGCATCTGTTTCATTTTGCTGCGATGCGGCATCGGATGTGCCGGAATCCGTCTGATTCTCCGTGTTGGTATCCGCCACATCCGAAACAGGCTGTTCGCTGTCCGTACCTGTGTCCGGCTGTGTCCATGCCGCCGATGTGCCGGAGCCGGCATCCGACGCGCTGCCGCTTCCCGCTCCGTTGGCATCGCCCGACTGGCTGGTCTCTCCGATGCTCTCCGCCGTGACTACCTTTCCGGTCAGGATATTCAAAATATAATCGCCCTGATCGGTGGAAAACCGCCAGCAGGGAATGGTGGCAAACCGTCCACCGCTCCGATCGGACAGAACATATGCCGCCTGCACATTGAGGATTTGTCCCGCACCGCTCTTCGCTGCGAGGAATTGGAACAGCGCCTGTTGTTCGGAATAGGTTTCCAGCGCGCGAATTTCCAGCGGCTGCGCGGTGCCGTCACACCATGTGCCGGTAATCGTAAAAATATTGTCCGGCGCAATGGAAATATCCAAGCTGCATCCAATCAGTTCTGTGCCTTCAATTTCCTGCTGCACACTGACTGCAAAGCCGGTATTGTCCTGTGTCGCAGCGATCTGCTTTTTCGGCACGGAAAATCCCGCCTTTTGCAGCAGCTCAAACACTACTTTGACCGCCTGATCGGTATCCTGCGGGGCTTCTACATCGGAAAGCTGCACGCTGGCATCCAGTTTGCCCGACTGAGACCACGATACGGTTCCGTTGTCACCGCTCCAAACCGCAGTATTTCCCTTGGCTTCGGTCTGGATGTCTCCGCTCAGCAGAGCAAATGCCAGCTGCTTTTCTGCGTTCTCGTCCGCGCGCAGGGTATACGCCTGCGGCACGGTCTCCATCGCGCGATACACACTGGATCCGCACAGGATGCCCTGCTTTGCGAGCATACTGTCAAGCTGTTGATGGGTTTTGTGCCGGATCCAAGTGTCATAGCCCTTCGCGCAGCCCAGCGCCGCCAGCAGCACCAGATTGACCACGAGCAAGACGGCAATCGCTGTATTTTTCACACCGCCCCACGGACGGATACCCGCTGTCTTTTGCTGCTTATCCTGCCGCTTTTTCCACAGCTTCACGATGCGCCACCTCCCTGAATCAGATGGTCAAAGTCCTGCATGACAACCGTGATATGATCCGGCGTCAGCGTTCGATTGATCTCGTTCTTTGTATCCTCCTTGCCGTATTGCAGAACATACCACTGCGGAGATACCGCTGTGCCGGTCGTATCATACCAAGCCGTCGTGCTCGCGCTGTTCTGCGCTTCGTCCCACGACAAATCAGCATCGTTGTCCTCTGCATTCCAGTTGGCACTGTCCGTACCAGATGCATCGGCATACGCACTATTCCAGTCGTTCGCCGTTTCCTTTGCCTGATCGACATAGCGCAGGCTGAGAACCGCATCTGCATCAAAGGACAGAGACGCTGCCGCCTGTTTTTCCGGCATGACAGCAATGGTCTCTCCCGTCGATTGACAGGTGCGCAGTGCCAGCTCCGCATGTGTCAGCATACCATTGTCAAATGTATAGCGCGCGACATAGCCGGACGCCACATTATCTACCGGCACGCCGTCAATCTGCATGCCATACACGACAATAAACCGTCCATTGTCATCGGTATACGTCTTTTTGAGAGACGGCTGTGCACCGCTTCCGATCGCCTCCAAGGTCTCACCGGTCAGTCGATACGCGGTCTGCACATACTGCTGGTACAGCTTTTGTCCATGCGCCGCGGTCACGCCAATGCCGCTTCCGTCATACATCGCTGTGCCGTCTTTTCCCAGGCGGAACGTATTTTCACCGGATACATACACCGTCTTTCCACCAGAGATATAGGCACGCTGTACCGCGTCCTTTGCCTGGAATCCAAACGCTGTGAGCACATCCTCGATGCCGTCCTCGCCGGTATACGGCGCAAAGGACATCACATCAAAGGTCATGCCGCCTGTGTGATACAGGACATCCGGTGAAATGACGGCGGTCTTTTCGTCTACTGCCAGACTACAGCCATTCGGCTCAAACTGCTCGACAGACAGCTGAAAATCCTCATCTTGTACCGAGGTCTCTGCGCACTTGATGACGCCGCTGCTGCTGTCTCGGAAGTACAGCGTATAGCCGTCCTTGCTCTTGGACAACACGGCGGTTCCCAGCGCGCAATCCGTCAAATTTTCTGTGTCAGAGCATCCCAGCCAATTGGCGATCATCGCCGCCGGAACCTGTCCGTCATACTGCATCATGAGCAGCTGCTGCTTGAGTGCCTGACTATATGTTTCCATTGTCGTCGGGTGCGGTTTTGCCGCGTGAGACAGCGCCTGCATCCAGACATCCGCTGTCTGCTCATACGCCTGCTTGACGCTGTCTGTATTGTATTCTGCGCCGTACACACCATTTTTGCTGCGCGAAGCAAAACGAATCGGCATCGCACCGGCGGCCGCATCGGTCTCTGTCTGATCCGACGCCGTCATCCACTGCGGCAAAGACAGCGTGACCTGCGGCAACGCCTGCCGCCACAGCAGCGCGCCCTGTACCGGTATCGCCGCCACCAGGACAACCAATATGCCATTGCGCCATATCTCTTTGTGTCGAGCAAACCAGCGCGCGATTGCTCGGCGAATCCGTCTATTCGGCAATCGTTCTTGGCTCATTGCGCCCTCCTGTCCGAAGGCAGCACGATTGCCGCAAACAGTCCCGGCTCGAGTGCCGCAAACGTGATGTCCAAGGTATGGTCATTTTGATGCAGCTTGCCGCGAATCAAGCGCTGTTCCGTCGTCGGCATCGGTACATCGTGAAAGACCGTGTCAAAAAACAGCGGTTCTCCCGTCTTCATCGTCACGCCAAGCAGCTGCTCTGCCATGACATTGATTTCGAGCACCTTGCCATCCGCCTGAAACAGCACATAGCCTTCCTGCAAAAACGGCAGCAAAATATTGAGTGCGGTGCGGTCTCTGCCCTTCTTGCCCTTTTTCTCCGGTGCATGGAGTGCCGCAGCCATCGCCTCCCAATCGCCATTCGGCTTGAGCGCCTGATTGTTCTGCTCCCGCAGCTCCTCTGCGGTCTGGGCAGCGGAATCCGAAAAGGATTTTGCCAAAAACCAGCTGATACCGGCAGCCGCGATCAGGCTGAGCACCAGTCCCGCCAGCAGCAACGCCGCCAGACGCGCCATCATTGCGCGCATGGCACTTCCGTCGTCCTGAATATCCAAAATCAGCGCGCTCTCGCCGGTCACAGGAACGGCAATATCCATGGTTGTCGGCAGCAGCGAGCTTGCATTTCCCACTGTGCCGCTCATAGCTGTGACGATATTATCCGTCATCACCGCGTTTTCGTCACCCGCCAGACGGTCTCCTGTTGCAGCGTCCCAAATGGAATAACTTCTGCCGGAGCCCAAGCGCAGCTGTCCGGCATACGCCGTGAGCACCTTTTCCGTCTCAGCGGCAGCGCTGTCCGCGCTGCCCGTCGCATTTTCGTTCATTTCTGACAGCAAATCGGTCGTGAGCACCTGAGACACCTCTGTCTCAAACTGTGTGCTGGCATAGCGCGCCATGCCAAACAGCAGGCAGACAGACACAATCACCAGTGCTGCCGCCACAGCGACCAACATACTTCCCGTCAGTTTTTTCTGCAATGTTTTTCGCATGAATGGTATTCTCCCGTCTTACAGACCCATAATCAGTGCCTTGCCCACAGCTGCCACGGTCTTGGCATCGTGAATTTCTCCCGATGCAATGCGCTGGCACAGCTCGTCAAACGGCATACGCACAATTTCTACAAATTCATCTTCGTCCGGATGGCATTCGCCCTGTGCCAGATCCTTGGCGCAGTACAAGTATAAGCGCTCATCCATAAATCCCGGAGACGGCCAGATTTCTCCCAGAGAAATCATCTGTCCCGCAGTCAGACCAGTCTCTTCCGACAGCTCCCGGCGGCCCGCCTGCTCGGCATCCTCCGGACCGCGATCCATCTTTCCCGCCGGAATTTCCAGTGTGGTCTCCGCATAGGGATACCGATACTGGCGCACCAGCGTAACGACGCGATTTTCATCTATCGCCAGCACGCCTACGCCGCCCGGATGCTCGCATACTTCACGGATGCACGGCTCGCCATTCGGCAGCAGCGCATCATCCACACGAACCGTCATGATTTTCCCGTGAAAGATATATTTACTGTTTACTCGTTTTTCCGTCAAGTCCATCCCAAAAACTCCTTTTGTGCCCAGCCTGCGCGGCTATTTTTTTGCCGATGTTAACTCATTTTCCAGTATAAAAGTAATGCTCCGCTTTGTCAAACAGCTAACCGCATATTTTATCCCCAATTTGCATGTTTTTTCTGTGCAAATAAGAAAAGCAGGACTCAATTTCTGAGTCCTGCCAAATTATCTTTTCTTTTGATTAGCCAAGATAGTGGTTCATCATGGTTGCAGCTTCTGCGCGCGTTGCATTGCCCTGCGGGCTGACGCACAGTGCGTTATTGATCTTCACGCCGTTGATGATGTGGCTGCTGGTTGCCCAGATCACAGCATCCTTTGCCCAATCGGAAACCTTGTTGCCGTCTGCAAAGCCGCTCAGATCGCCGGAAACTGCCGGTGTGCCGGCATGTGCATACAGCATACGAGCCAGCTGCTCACGGGTGATGTTGCTGTTCGGACGGAAGGTGCCATCTGCATAGCCGCCGGTGATGCCGTTCTGGCTTGCCCACAGCACAGCCTTATAATACCACTGGTCTGCGGTGACATCCTTGAATACCATCTCGCCGGAAACCTCCGGGCTGCCAGCCTGTGCATACAGAATCTGTGCGATCTGTGCACGGGTCAGATTCTCGTTCGGTGCAAAGCGATAGTTGCCGACACCGTTCATAATACCCTTGTCATGGGCGTACTGCACGTACTGAACGAACCAATCGCCGGTATTGACATCGGAGAACAGATCCACAACATTGTTGGAATTCGGGTTCGGCACGAACACATTGAGGGTCGTGGACTTGCCGCTTACCTTTACGGTGACGGTGGTCTTGCCGTAGCCGGTCGGGACAACAGCAACGGTACCTGCCAGATCCGCTGCTTCTACGATATTCTTGTTTGCGCTGATAACCGTTGCTTCACGAGCTACCGTTGTGTTCTGCGGATTGAAGCGAATATCATACTCTCCAATCGTATCGTCATTCTTTTCGAGGGTAACGCTGGAAACCGTCTTGCCGTTCTCGTCTGCCAGAGAAATGCCGTTGAGACCAACTGCTTTCTTGACAACGGTAACTTGTACCTTATCCCGTGTTGCTTCCACAGTTTTCCAGCCGCCGTTAGACCAAGTCTGCGTGTACAATTCCAGTGTGTATGTGCCAGTCGAAGTCATTTTCAGATCTTTGTCCGAGGTATCCAACGGCAAAACCATAGCATACAGTCCAGCATCTCCATCAAACTCACTGAAGCCAATTGCTTCACTGTATACATTTTTTCCGTTCTTTGCGATGTTCAAAATCATACGCTCTCCACCGCTGTTCCCATTCAAATACAGCATTGTGGCAACATTCATCGTCGAACCAACGACTGTGCTCTGTCCGTCCGCGGATGCGCCGAATGCCATGTAGCAATGATCCTCCGCTGCCACGTTCTTGGAAACGACGGCACTCTTTTGTACAGCCAGATCACCGGAAATGTTCACGGTATCTGCTGCAAATGCCGGTGCAGTTGTCGCCAGCATTCCCAGCGCGAGAAGGATACTCGCTGCTCTCTTTTTTACGCTCATAATGTATGTCCCCTTTCGACATATAGTTTTGCCACATTCTGTAGCATTGTAAAAAATAGTATACCATATTTTTTATCCAAAGGGAATACTTTTCTCAAATTTTATAAAAAAAAACGCCACATTTATTTATATTTATATGCTATTTATATCTTAAAGATATAATAGCATATAAAAGAGGAGCTTTGCAGCTCCCCTTTTGCGTATTCCTGTTAAATGCTCTGATACAGGTCAATGTATGCCTGCGCAGAATGATCCCAGCTGAAGTCGCGGCTCATCGCATTGATCTGAAGCTGACGCCATGCTTTCTGGTCGTGGCGGAACAGCGCAGCGGCCTCTTCAATGACATGCAGCATCTCATGTGCGTTGTAATTGGCAAACGAGAATCCGGTTCCCTCGCCGGTAAACTGGTTGTACGGCTGTACGGTGTCCTTGAGTCCGCCGGTCTCGCGCACGAGCGGCAGGGTGCCGTAACGCATCGCAATCATCTGTGCCAGACCGCACGGCTCAAACAGCGACGGCATCAGGAACAGATCGCAGCCCGCATAGATTTTATTCGCCAGATCTGCCGAGAACATGATGTTGGTCGAAATCTTATCTGGATGCTCCCACTTGGCGTGCATAAACATCTGCTCATAGTCGTAATCGCCGGTGCCGAGCACAATCATGCGCACATCCTTCTCCAGAATGTCATTGAGCACGCACTGAACCAGATCCAGACCCTTCTGGCTGGTCAGTCTGCCGACCATACCAATAACCATGGTCTCGTCCGATGCGCTCAGATCGCACATCTTGAGCAGCTCATCGCGGTTGACCTTCTTGTCATCCAGCGTGTTGATGCCGTAGTTCTTGAACAGGTGCGGATCGGTCTCCGGATTGAAGGCATCAACGTCAATGCCGTTGACAATGCCGCTGACCTTGCCCTGATTCCAGCGCAGAACCGAGTCCAGACGGAAGCCGTAAAATTCGGTCTGAATTTCCTGTGCATAGGTCTGGGATACCGTTGTCACGCGGTCAGAGCAGACAATCGCAGCCTTCATCAGATTGACATCGCCGTCCTGCTGCATAAAGCCGTTCTGGAAGTGATGATCGTCAATGCCCAGCACGTAATCCAGAACCTCACGGCCATACTGACCCTGGAACTGAATGTTGTGAATCGTGAATACGGTCTTGATGCCGCCGTACCACGGACGGCAGTTGTAATCCAGTCCGTAATATACCGGAACGAGTGCTGTCTGCCAGTCGTTGCAGTTGATGACGTCCGGATGGAAGTCAATGGCAGGCAGCATATCCAGCACAGCGCGGGAGAAGAACGCAAAGCGCTCTGCATCATCATATTCGCCATATACGCCGTTGCGCGCGAAATAATACTCATTGTCCAAGAAATAGTACTTCACGCCGTCTGCTTCGTACACAAAAATGCCGCAGTACTGGCTGCGCCATGCCACCTGTACATACAGATTGCGCAGATAATACATCTTGTCGCGCCATTCCGGCTTGATCTGGCAGTACAGCGGGCAGACAACAGCCACCTCATGACCCTTTGCCGCCAGTGCCTTCGGCAGAGAGCCTGCCACATCGCCCAGACCGCCGGTCTTAATAAACGGTGCCACCTCGCTTGCAGCGTATAATATCTTCATCTTTCGTGTCCTCCAAAAATTAAAAAAGAGAACCGGGAGAACGATACCATCCGTTCCCCCGGCTGGTCCCGGAGCAATGATTCGTTTTTTCCATCCGCATCCGAGAGTTTATCTCTGTATCGTTTTTGCTTATACTGTAGCGTTCTTTGCGATAGCTACCGGATAGCTTGCGCCGCCCATCATCTTGCGGTTCTCGCGCACGGTAACGCTCTTGTCGGTTACGACATACGACAGCTCAACGCCCTGACCGATTTTGCTGTTCGGCAGCACGATGCTGTCCTTGATAACAGCGTCCTTGGCGATGGTGCATCCGCGGAATACGATCGAGTTCTCGACCTTACCCTCGATGCGTGAACCGTCAGCAATCAAGCTATCATTGACTTCTGCATCCTCGCCGTAGTAGGTCGGTGCTTCGTCATAGATCTTGGTCAGAATCGGGCGATTCTGCAAGAATACCTGATCGCGGATGTCCTTATCCAGCATATCCATGGATGCCGTGAAGTATCCCTTGACGTTTTCAATCTTTGCGGAATACTTGTCAAATACATAGCCGTGAATCTTGTCCTGGCAGCCAAATACATGCTGCATCGCATCGCGCTCGAACGAACGCAGGTTATGGGTTACGCAGTCAGCCAGCAGCTGGAGCAGATACTTGCGCTTCATGATGTAAATGCCCATGCTCTTGTACTTGCACTTGCCGCCCATGTTGTTGCCGTTGCGGATGTCCTCTACCTCATGACGCGGAGACAGGTTGAGGAACATATCAAATGCGCCGCCCTCTGCGTTCTTGGTGCAGACGATGGTGACATCTGCTTCCGACTTCTTGTGCTCCTTCATGACCTCATCCAGCGGGATGTTTGCCACGATGTCTGCGCTGCAAATCAGCACGTACTCGCTCTTGTTCTTGTTGAGCATGTCGCTGATGGAGCCGAGAGCTTCCAGAGAGGTGTGATAGTTCTCTGTTACCAGCGGAGAGGACTTCGGTGCGAAGGCGTTCGGCGGGAGCAGGAACATGCCGCCGCGCTTACGGGACAGATCCCAATCCTTGCCGGAGCCGAGATGGTCAAGCAGCGACTGATACTTATCGCGCATCAGAACGGCTACCTGATAACAGCCGGAGTTTACGAGATTGGACATCATAAAGTCAATCACGCGATAGCGTCCGCCGAACGGCACCGACGCTACCGGCCGGTGCTCAGACAGCTCGCGCAGGTCATTATTGCTATCAAATCCAATGATAATTCCCAGTGTATTTTTCATTCTTGTTCTTCCCCTTACTCTGCGTCCGGAATGTCCTTATCCGGCATTTCCTTTGCCGCTACAACGGCATTCTTGCCGACAGTGACGTCCGGTCCTACAACTGCGACGCCCCAGTTGTCTCCTGCCTCAGCCGGTGTGTTGCCGATCTTCGCGCCTGCACGGATGTGCGCGCCCTCTGCAACAATGGCATACTGTACCACAGCGCCCTTGTCTACGACTGCGCCCGGCATCAGAATCGAATACTCGATGGTTGCATCGGAATCAACCGTAACGTTCGAGAACAGGACAGAATTGGTGACATTGCCCTCGATTTCGCAGCCCTCGGATACCAGAGAGTGCTTTACCTTGGCATGCTTGCCGGTAAAGTGCGGTGGTGCGGCGGTGGTGCGGCCATAGATGCGCCAGTCGTTGTCCTCCAGATCCAAACCGGAATTCGGGGACAGCAGATCCATGTTTGCCTCCCACAGAGACTCGATGGTTCCTACGTCCTTCCAGTAGCCATCGAACTGATAGGTCTGGAGATTCTCGCCGTTTGCAAGCATTGCCGGAATGATGTTCTTGCCGAAGTCGTTGGAAGAATTCGGGTCGTTTTCATCGTCAATCAGATACTTGCGCAGCTTGGACCAAGTAAAGATGTAAATACCCATCGAAGCAAGGGTGCTCTTCGGCTGTGCCGGCTTCTCCTCAAACTCATAGATCGAGCCGTCCGGATTACAGTTCATGATACCGAAGCGCTTTGCTTCTTCCAGCGTAACATTGAGGACAGCGATGGTCGCAGCGGCATTCTTTTCCTTGTGCTGGTCGAGCATCTTGTCGTAATCCATCTTGTAGATATGGTCGCCGGACAGAATCAGGACATATTCCGGATTGTACTCGTCAATAAAGCCGATGTTCTGATAAATTGCGTTTGCTGTGCCCTTGTACCACTCGGAACCCTTGCCGTTTTCATACGGAGACAGGACAGAGACACCGCCATACAGGCGGTCGAGATCCCATGTCTGACCGTTTGCCAGGTATACATTGAGTTCGTGCGGCTCATACTGTGTCAGAACTCCAACGGTATCAATACCGGAGTTTACACAGTTGGACAGCGGGAAGTCAATGATGCGATATTTTCCGCCAAACGGAACCGCTGGCTTTGCAACCTTTGTCGTCAGTACATACAGTCTGCTTCCGCGGCCGCCGGCCAGCAGCATTGCGACACATTCTTTCTTCCTTACCATTTTTCTGCTCCAATCTTTGTTAGATTTTGACTGCTCTCTGCACGCGAAGCCTTCGCCTGCAGATTCGTCTCAAAAGAACGATCGTTCTTTTGCGTAATAATTCCCACTCTATCAAAAACTGCCTTGCGGCAATGTTTGTTGGCTTATTTTTCCTTCTATCTATTATTTCTTTTGTTCAAAGAACCGAATACAAAACGGCGGCATCTGCATGGTCAGACGGCAAGTTCCGTCCTCTTGTGGCTTGCACGCCACCGTGCCGGCTTCTCCCGTGCCGCCATATGCCACGGCATCCGAGCAGAAGGCTTCCTGCCACTCCTCGGAATCGCGCAGCGTCAACCGGCAGCCGGACAGCTTGTGCGCGGTCAGATTCATCACGGCAAGCAGCCGCTCGCCGTCCGGACTCCTGCGCTCCAGCGCAAGCAGTCCCGCATGATTGCTGCCGCGATCCACCCATACAATTTGTTCGGTGCTGTCGCCCGTCCAAAGTGCCGGATTGTCCCGATAAAATCGGTTGAGTGCCTGCACATAGGTCTGCATCTGCCGATTGGCCTCGCAGTCCAAGTCCTGCCAGTCCAGCGCGTGATGACACGCCCATTCTGTGTACTGCGCAAATTCGCAGCCCATAAACAGCAGTTTCTCTCCCGGATGCATCATGACAAAGCCGTACAGCAGGCGCAGCGGGGCAAATTTCTCATGATACTCTCCCGGCATCCGCGCCAGCAGCGAGCCTGCGCCGTGCGACACCGCATCGTGCGACAGCGGCAGCACAAACCGTTCTCCTGTGCTGTTGAGCAGCGACAGCGACAGCCAGTCCGCCAGTGCTTCTGGATCATCGGCGTGTTCCAAATGCGTCAGTGCTTCCTGCACCCATGTATCCCGCCACATGGCAGTGAATCCCAGTCCGCCGAGTTCGGTCGGTTTGGTCACAGAGGACCACTTTCCCGTGCTGCTTGCAATCATGCGCACAGCAGGTTCCTGCTGCTTTACGGTATCACACAGCGTGCGCAAAAACCGTGCGCCATCTGTATTCCAATTTTCTCCAAACTGATTGGCCTTCCATTCGCCCTCTGTGCGCTGATAGTTCAGATACAGCATCGGCTGCACCGAGCTGACGCGCAGACCGTCCGCATGGAACTGGGTAATCCAGAACATCGCAGATGACAGCAGGAACGACTGCACCTCGCCGCGTCCGAGATCAAACTTCTGTACGCCGTACACCATGTCCTTCGGGTCGGACTCGCACGCCTCATAGCACGGCTGTCCGTCAAACATAAACAGACCGTGTGCATCGGTCGGAAAGCCTGCGGCCGTCCAGTCCAGAATGACACCGATGCCCGCCTGATGGCACCGATCAATCAGATACATCAGATCATGCGGCGCACCGTATCGGCTGGTCGCGGCAAAAAAGCCAAGCGGCTGATAGCCCCACGAGCCGTCATACGGGTGTTCCATCAGCGGCAACAATTCCAAATGGGTATAACCCATCTTGCACAGATACGGAACCAGCCGATCCGCTATGACGCGATAATTGAAAAACGAGCAGTCCTCCCTGGTCTGCCAGGAACCGAGATGTACCTCGTAGATATTGACCGGTTCCGGCGCAAGGCTTCTGCGCTTCATCCAATCGGCATCGCTCCACACATATCCATCCAGCGGATAGCAACGCGATGCATTTGCCGGACGCACTTCTGCATAGAATGCAAATGGGTCAGATTTATCAAAAACCTGACCATCGTTTGTCCGAATGCTGTATTTATAGCAATCGTAGCGTTCGATGTCTGGCAGGAAGCAAGTCCAAAACGCCGCGTCCTCCGCCATGCGGGTCATCGGTGAAAGCTCGCGCATCCATCCGTTTTTTTCGTGGATCACAGAGACATCGGCGGCATGCGGTGCCCACAGGCAAAACTGCACGCCTTCCTGTCCGTCCTTCACAGCGCGATGTGCGCCCATCCACTCCCAAGCGCGGAATTCCGTTCCGTTATGAAATGCCTGTAGACGGCTTGCCATATCCTGTGTTTTTTGGATCTTCATTGGCGCCATCTCCCTTCTCAGAATCATCAATTACACATGCGAATGCACGAAAAAGGTCTTCTGCTCTGCCGTCACTGTGCTCGTTCCGCGCAAATCAAGATGTCCTTTTCTCGTTTGTAGGAATATTATACAACATTTGTAAAAACAAGTCCAGAAAAAATGTTAATTTTTACAGAGATTTTCCAGTTTTCTTATTCTATGTTCAGTCTTTGTCTGACATGGCACACAAAATCATACGCAGGGCTTCGTCGGCAGCATCCTGCCGTGCCTGCGGCCGTCCATGTGGAGAGACGATTTTATGCACCTGCGTCTGCCCCTCGCAGAACAGACCGATGTAAATCGTTCCCACCGGCGTGCCGTCCTCGCCGCCGTCCGGGCCTGCATAGCCGGTAATCCCGACGCCGAGATCGGTTTCATAGACGCGCGCAATGCCCTGTGCCATTTCTGCCGCCGTCTGCTGTGACACGGCTGTATATCGCTCCAAGGTCTCTGTGCGCACGCCGAGAATTTTATGCTTGATTTCGTTGCAGTAGGTGCAGGCACCGCCTTTATAGAATTTTGAAGCACCTGCGACATCGGTGATTCGCTTGGACAGCAGACCGCCTGTGCAGCTTTCTGCCACAGACAGCGTGAGCCCGCGCTCCGTCAAAGCCTTTGCTACGGTTTGTTCCAGTTCTGGCTGTGTCATACGCTCGCTCCCTTCTGTTTTCTCCCTATCAATCCTTCTAATATTTTTATGATAGCATATTTTTTTTCAATCCGCAAGAATCGAAACGGCGCGAAAAAAGGCGCATGTGGAAAAATTTCCACATGCGCCTGCATTTTCGACAAATTATCCAATAGAGGACAGTGCGGAACCCGGAATGATGCGGCCAAGTTCGTTGTACTCATAGAAGCCCTTGCCGGACTTCTGACCCAGATGCTTCGCACGAACCATCTTCTTGAGCAGACGAGCCGGACGATACTTCGGGTCCAGCGTCTCATGGTACATAACTTCCATGATAGCAAGGCAAACATCCAGACCAATCAGGTCGCCCAGTGCCAGCGGGCCCATCGGATGGTTTGCGCCCAGCTTCATTGCGGTGTCAATGCCTTCTACAGAAGCCAGACCCTCTTCAAAGATCTGAATGGCATCGTTAATCAGCGGAATCAGCAGACGGTTTACAACGAAGCCCGGGCCCTCGATAACTTCTACCGGCACCTTGCCGATGTCCTCAGAAATCTTCTTGACCTTATCGACCATATCGCGGGTCGTGGTCATGCCCGGAATGACTTCTACCAGCTTCATGACAGCAGCCGGGTTGAAGAAGTGCATGCCGATGATCGGGCGAGTCAGCTCGCCGCTGATCTCTGTGATGGACAGGGACGATGTATTGGAAGCAATCAGCGCATCCGGCTTTGCGATTTCCTCGATTTCCTTCAGCAGCTTTTCCTTTGCCTGCAGGTTCTCGATAGCGGACTCGACAATCAGGTCAGCCTCTTTACATCCGTTGATGTCACAGATGGTGATCTTGCTCATGATTTCGTCCATGCGCTCCTGCGTGATCTTTTCCTTTGCAACCTGACGCTTGAGCGGTTTCTCCAGCAGCGCGCGCTTGTGGTCGAATCCCTTGCCGGAAACGACGCAAAGATTGACTTCATATCCTTCAGACTGTGCGAATGCCTGGGTGATGCCCAGACCCATAACGCCAGAACCAACAACTGCTACTTTCATACAAAATACCTCATTTCTTAACGCGCAGGCTCCATACCTGTTTCCTGTTATCAAAACGCCTGCCGCTCCATTTATAGAGTTGTTATTTTTTTAACAATCTATCATGGTTAAAGTATACCATAGTCCGCCGCACAATGCAACTACTTTTTTGTATATTTTTGATGAATTAACCAAAAATTTTCAAATGCAGCCAAAAAAGAGCACACCTGCGCATTTGCCGGTGTGCTCTTGCATAACTCTTCGTAATTTGATGAATATTTCCTGATGATATTGTTACAGCGTCACGCATTCTACGCCAGCCAGTGCTTTTTCCACCAGCGCATCGACATCCAGCACCTTTTCTGCCGCCTCGACCTTGAATTTCTTCGGGCGGGTCAGCGGATGCTTCGGCGTAAAGACGGTGCAGCAATCCTCATACGGCAGGATAGAGGTCTCAAACGTGCCGATTTTTCTGGAAATCTGCACAATTTCTTCCTTATCCATGCCGATAACCGGACGGAATACCGGCATCGAGCAGACCGCACCGGTGACGTTCATTGCCTCCATGGTCTGCGAAGCGACCTGACCCAAGCTCTCGCCGGTAATCAGGGCACCGGCATCATGCTCCTGCGCCACGCGCTCTGCCAAACGCATCATAAAGCGGCGCATAATCAGCGTGAACATATCCTCCGGACAATTGTCGCGGATCGCTTCCTGAATCTCCGTGAACGGAACAACATATACCTCCATGCGTCCAGCATAGTGCGTCAGCTGCTCCGCCAGCTCCATGACTTTTTCCTTGGCGCGCTCCGAGGTATACGGATAGCTGAAGAAATGCACCGCGCACAGCTCCAGACCGCGCTTTGCCATCATATAACCGGCAACCGGAGAATCAATGCCGCCGGACAGCAGCAGAGCTGCCTTGCCGTTGGTGCCGACCGGCATACCGCCAGGACCCGGAATCTTGCCTGCGTGTACATATGCCGCCTTGTCGCGCACTTCAATATTGACGCGCAGCTCCGGATTATGCATGTCCGGAATCAGGTTTTCATACTTGTCATCGAGATCGCCGCCGATTTTCTGGCAGATCTGGATGGTATTGAGCGGGAACTTCTTGTCCGAGCGCTTTGCCTCAACCTTGAAGCGCTGAACGCTCTCCAGCTCATCGCCCAGATATTCATTGACGGTGTTCCAGATGGCATCCATGTCCTTCTCACAGACTGCTGCACGGCAAATCGCTGCAACGCCGAATACATTGTGCACGGCATCGAGCACTTCATCCATGTCTACGCCGTCTGCCGGCTCTACATAAATGGTAGACTGCATGATATACACGCTGCACTTACCGACCTTGGATACACGGCGGCGCAGATTGGCAATCAGGCGGCTCTCAAAGCGGCGGCGATTGAGACCTTTCAGCACGACTTCGCCGAGCTTTAACAGTAAAACTTCTTTCATATACGATAACCCTCATTCAAGTGATAAATTTTTCGATGATTCACCTGCTTATCTTATCACAGCGCCTACTTGTTTGCAAGAGTCAGCCTATTTTGTCGCCCAGACCAACCGGTTTTCTCACGACCGACTCACATTGCACCACGTGACATACGGATGACTCAGTGCAAGCACAACAGCTGCCGCTGTGAGCAGCCAAGCGTGCAGCGTTACACCGCACAGCAAGAACAGCAACACAGGGAGAACAGACAGCGCCATACTCACCCAAGCCTTGTCATACAAACATCTGCTCGCCTGCATTCCCACATAGATAATCGCCGTCAATCCCACGGACAGAATGACAACCAACGGCGACAGCATCAGAAAGAATGCCGCCAGCACAGCAATCGGCACAAACCCAACATACACGCCATGTCCTTTGAGCAGCTTGCGCCACAGCAGCTCATACAGCAGCAAACACATCAAACTGCCTGCCTCATACACCGCCAGCAGACCATCCGATGTTCCCCCTTTGATCGACAAAATCATCAGGATCATGCAGCCATATCTGCCAATCTGTTCCAGCACATTCATGCAGCGACTGGTACATTTATTTTTCGCCTGCTTATTTTGCATCATATAGATTCCATTTGGAATCAGCAAGGCAGCAATCATCAAAATATGAAATACGCTGAACCAACCAAATGTCACAATAAACACCTCCCGTTATTTCTCTACATTCAGTATAAAAAAATACAGCCATTGATACAACTACAGTTCCATTACAAAATAACAACTAATCGGTAAACAAAAAAATCACCTGCTCTTTTCGGCAGGTGATTCAGCATGTTATTCTGGTGTTTTATCTTCCGATGAGGCGTCCGGTGGGAGCTTCTGTGTCTGGATATATTTTTTCAATGCCGCAGACAGAATGAGAACAAACCGAATGCCAACAATAATCAGGACAATCAGAGCCGCAATCAGCACAAAGTTGAGTAGGATAGAAAGATACTGCATCACAGCATAAAATCCACTGTTCATAAACCCAAGCATATTCTCCATACAAAGCACCTCCTATTTTATCCCCAAATACCATACGTTCTTCTTGTTCTAAATTATATCATTCTTTAACCGTCATTGTAAATATAAAACGTACACAAATTTTTGCCTCTGTTTTTTTGATAAAAAATGACACACTGCTTTTCAGCGTGTGTCATGTTTATGCAATATGTTATTATGCCCGTCTCAGCCGCGTCGTGCCTTCTTCCAAGGCATCGAGCAGGGCATCGACATCTTCCTCTGTATTGGACGGCGCAAAGCTAATGCGCAGCGCGCTGTCAATGTCTGCATGATCGACTTTCATCGCCGCGAGCACATGGCTGGCTTTACCCTTGGAGCAAGCCGAACCGGACGATACATATACGTCATGCATCTCCAAAATGCGCAGCAGCACTTCACTCTTGCAGCCCGGGAACGACACATTTATAACATGCGGAATGTCATGCTTGCCATTGTATTTTGCCCAAAAGAATCGCGCATCAATGCCCGCTGTCAGGCGGTCACACAGCTGCTGCACTTTCGCGTAATTTTCCTCCATCTGTTCGCGGCGCACGCGGCACGCCTCGCCAAAGGCGGCAATATTCGGCACGGCTTCGGTGCCCGGGCGCATCCCGCGCTCCTGTCCGCCGCCGTACATGAGCGGTGCAATGCGCGTGCCCTTTTTCATATACAGCGCGCCAATCCCCTTCGGCGCACCAATTTTATGTCCGCTGACGCTGATAAAATCCGCATTCCACAGCTTCGGCTTGATAGGCAGACGCGCCAGACCCTGTACGGCATCAATGTGAAACAGCGCCTTCGGAGCTTTTTTCTTGAGAATCTTGCCAAATTCCTTGACCGGCAATACCGTACCAACCTCATTGTTTGCCAGCATACACGTCAGCAGCACGGTGTCCGGACGAATCGCATCGCGCAGATCCGCCACGGAAATATGTCCGTCTGCATCCGGCTGTAAATAGGTGACTTCAAAACCTTCCTGTTCCAGCTTGTGCACGGTGTTGAGCGTTGCCGCGTGTTCAATGGCTGTCGTAATGATATGCTTGCCCTGTCCGCGGCGGCGGCACGCGCCAAAAATTGCCGTGTTGGTTGCCTCTGTGCCGCAGGAAGTAAAGGTGATCTCCGACGGCTCTGCATTCATAATCGCTGCCACATGGCGGCGCGCAGTCTCTACAATGCCGGATGCTTCAATTCCCATTTTATGTACGCTGGACGGGTTGCCGAACTGCTCGGTCATCACCTGACAGGCGAGAGCCGCTGCCTCCGGCAAAACGGCAGTTGTCGCCGCATGATCCAGATAATGCATGATTCTTGACTCCTTTTTTCTTTCAAATATGCGTTCAGTCTGCCTGTAATCTTAGCACACAGCGAAGGGGTTTGCAAGGATTCCCCGCGCATAAAACATCACAGCCATGCGCAAACAGCACGGCTGTGATACGAACTATACGTGTTTATCTTGCTTCAAACTGCCGAAAAAGCCACGGCGCCCATCTCAAAAATTTCCTTCTGAGTCTCAGCTTTCTCTTGGTCATCATGTGGAACGCCTCCTTTCCGTCGTTCGCGCGTTGTTATCTTCTGTATCTTTATTATACCACAGCCGTCGCTTGTCCGCCATTAGAAACATTAGACAATCTTTTTCCCGAGAATTTGACGCGCAAAAGAGCGCACGTGGGAACAGTTGATTCCCTGTGCGCTCATATGTTTTCAGCTCGTATTTTCATTTTATCAATGCGACAGCTTTATCTAAACGAACATCAGATTTTATTTCGTTTAGAACGTCTTGCATGTTTTGCGAATCTTCACCCAGTGCATCATAGATAATATTCGTACAAAGGTAAATAAATTGTCCCGTTGTATTATCAGAATCGTCTGCATACGCTGCATAATCCATGGGAAGATCACGTATGGAACAATATTCACCAAGCAACAATAACACATCCGGCTCAGCATACGCTGATATATCATCATACACGATATTATATTGATTGAGTAATATACCCTGATGTACAAGAAATTTGTCACGTATCCCGTTAAAAATCACGGTATCTTCACGATTTATCCGATCCCCACACAAATCCATTCCGATTTGCATGGTGTTATATAATTCCGCGCGATAACTCTCCAATTGCTGCTTGCTTTTCCAATTTGGCAAGATAATAACCGTATATACGATCATAAGCAATAGCGCGAAACTCAACAGAATACTAAAGAACCATGATTTTTTTGGAAACTTCATATCCATTACCTCGTGCGCTCATGTGTTCTCATTTCTGAAACACTGCCGTTCCATTTTCCACATGGAGCACAGAAGTCGCAAACGTTTGAATTTCCTCTGCGCTGTGTGAAGCAAACAGCAGCGTCTTGCTCGGATCATCTATGTATTCCTGAAAGATGCTGTGTGCGATGTCGATGCCATCTCGATCCAAAGCATTGAGCGGTTCATCCATAATCAAAATGTCCGGTTGTTCCATCACAGCCTGCGCAATACGCAAGCGCTGAATCATACCCTGTGAATATGTGCGAACCTTTTTGTCCTTTGCTTCTGTGAGCTTTACACGATCCAAAATCTGCAAGATCTGTTCTTTTCCAATCTTGCGATTGATTTCCGCCAGCATCATCAGATTTTCATAGCCTGTTGCGCTGTTCATAAACTGCGGGGCATTGATAAATACACCCGCATTTTGGATAAAATCAACATCTTTTCCAATCACATTCCCATCCACGGTAATTGTTCCGCTGTCAGGGCGAGAAAATCCCGTGATGAGTTTTAACAGCACACTTTTGCCGCTACCATTATAGCCCGTGACAGCAACCGATGCGCCCGTTGGAATTTCCAAACTCAAATCGCGAAAAATCACGTTATTCTTATACGCCTTCGCTACATGTTCTAGCCGAATCATATACTTTCCTCCTTTATATTTTCAACGGACGCCGTGTTCCATAGATGAGAAGCGCAGTCTGCACAACAACAAACACAAGGATAGCCATCAATTGCTGCGGCCAACTGCCAATCGCCAGCATGGCCGACTGCTGCTGCAACAGGTCAATCGAAAACAAAACCACCGTGACAACAACGAGAATCCCGATGATACCGGCACGGGAAATGGTCTGAGAGAACACCTCTGCAAACACAATCAGCATCCCTAAAAAGACAAACAGCTTGACCCACAGCAGGATATACACGACAGGAAAATTTTCATACGGCACAAATTTTACCGATCCCAATCCGTGCCTAGCTGTACCTACCGCATTGGCGACAAAGACGCAAATCATCGGCACGACGGATGCAAACGCAACATATTTGCCATTCCGCCGCATGGTATGCTTCCAATAGCTGCGCTCTGAGCCAAACCGTAAAATCGAAAGCGTGCGAAATCCTTCTGGATAGGCATAACAATTGCTATACACAAAGATACCGGCAAGAATCAGCATCGCAAGATAGCAGTAGGAAAACGAATTCCATTGACTACCGTAGCCACAGGCGTACATCTGTGCCGGATTGCTCAAAACAAGCGCATAGGCATCGTGTACACTGTATGCGGATTGACGCAGCATAGGGGATTGGGCAACCTGGCTGGCAGACAGAATACTAATCAGCGCGATTACCAATGCATATATTTTTTGCTCATGTCTTTTCCTCCGAAAGATACTCTTTCTTCGGTCTGCGGCACAGGTATGCCAGTCCGGCAAAGCACAGGGCATACGTCAGCACGACGCGTATCCATCCGCCCTCTGGCAGTCCGTCATAGACCGGAAACGAAAACGGGCTAATCTGCTGAATCCATGTGCCCTGTTGGACGCCGCTGGCAACGAAAAACAACATCGGAATCGCCTGTGTCACGATATAATGCTTCGCAAAAACAGCTTTGGTCTGATACAGGCAAAGCATCGCTGTGCACAACAGCATATGTACGATATATACTACAAACGGCACCAAATAAAATTGCCCCGTGATAAAATACCGCTCTGCCAGTCCTGTCAGCAAGGCCGTTCGCTCCACCACAAACAGCAGAGCAGAAGCCATCGCCCCAAATACCGTGCTGAATGCCATCAAACGACAAAATGTCCGCTTGCGATATGCCTTCCATGTCGGATAGCGTGTCAGCTGAATCGGTGTGCGCAGCTGAACCAAATTCTGTGCTGCCATCATTACGACAAACGAAAAGGCAACAAAGCCATAGGTCTGAAATGCATTGACCAGCATTGTGTCGCTGCCGGATGCCGTCCACTGAGGCTTCGGTGTCTCCACACGCTGTTGCACCGTTGTTATCACGGCATCGGGAAGCGGCTTGAGTTCTTGATCTGCTTGAATCACACCGAGTACGACAAGTACAGCCAGCAACAGCAGCAATTGCTTCCATTGTGTTTTCCAACGCATACGCTTCCCTCCTCTCAGTCACGCTCTGCGCCTGCGCATCCCGTACCAAATCATCGCAACAGACGGAAGGATAACAATCGCCATGGCTCCCACAACACCCCAGATGCCGTGCGTAGTATGTCCATATCCCCAATACTCCGGCGAGCTCGGCCACAACAAATTTTCCGGAGAAAACAGCGGCAGCGGCCATTTATCGTCGGCCACTCCTTGCGAGAACAGCGAAGTGGCAACCAGATTGTAAATCGTAGGCACCAACAAGTAAATATATACTTTATTGATTAGATAAGAAACCGCTATCGTCAAAAGTGAAAACATTATCGGCAGCAGAAAATATCTAAAAACACCTAATACCAGCACATATAGATATGGATGTACTGCCGCATTGAGATTCCAGCCCCAGTCATTCATAAATACATTCAAGCAATTGTTCGCATCGTATATACTGGTACACCAAATACGCATAGCCAACATGGTTGCCAAATATGCACAGAACACGGTGCATCCAGCAAGGACTGTAGCCCGTATAACCCATAGCCGTTCGGTCCTTCTAGGATGCTTCATACGCGGCATGGCAAATGGTAAAAAGTGGTCTCGCATCTGAATAAACGGGAGCACTGCCAAGGAAGACAGTATCGGTATCAGATGCCGTCCATACGAAGCATACCATTCCATGGCGTTTACAAATGAAATTTTCAGACGCATGTACGCAACAACCCATGGATCTTCTCCTAAAATAGCGTTGTTTATTCCGTCCATATGTCTCCAAAATTTTGGAAGCATTCCCGTATCAAATCCAATCATCAAGAACGTAATGACAGGAACCAACAGTATTACCGAAATATTGTACCCATTGAAAATACTTTTTTTATTTCGTAATGTCATTTGTATATCACCTCTTTGGGTATATTTCCAGTCATGCTCTGCGCCTGCGCATCCCGTACCAAATCATCGCAACAGACGGAAGGATAACAATCGCCATGGCTCCAACAACGCCCCAGATGCCGTGTGTGGTATGCCCATGCCCCCAATACTCCGGCGAACTCGGCCACAACAAATTTTCCGGAGAAAACAGCGGCAACGGCCATTTATCTTTATACAGACCTTGCGAGAAAAGCGAACTGGCAATCAAACCGTAAATCGTAGGCACCAATAAGTAAATATATACTTTATTGATTAGATACGAAATTGCTATCGTCAGAAGAGAAAACATCATCGGAAGCAAAAAGCACCGCAGCACGCCTAATGCCAACAAATATATATATGGATGAGTCGATGCACTGAGGTTCCAGCCCCACCAAGTAAACACATCAAAACAATTATTGGCATCATATGTATTGACACACCACAGACGCATGACCAACATCGTCGCCAAATACGCACCGTACATCACACAGCCTGCCCAAAATACCGATTGAACAATCCAGATCCGTTCCATTTTCCTTGTATCTTCCATGCGAACAGACGCAAATGGTAAAAAGCGGTCTCGCATTTGAATAAATGGGAGAACCGCCAACGAAGATAGGATAGGAATCAAATGTCTAATTGATGCAAATTGCCACTCCATGGCATCGACATAAGAAATCAAATATCTCATATGAGAAACTATCCATAAATCATCTCCCGCGGCAGATTCTCCAGGATTCACTTCTTTCAAAATATTTGGCAGCATTCCGCTCTCAAATCCCATAAACAGGAACGTGACCACAGGCAATGCTAGAATTACACTTATCGTATATATATTAAAAATCTGTTTTTTCCAGCGTAATTTCATAATATGTCATCATCTCTATGAAACCAGAAGGTGGATTAACGTTTACGCCATATCTGCTTCATTGGACTCCGCTCCATTCTTTATGCGAGAAGGTGTTTGTCTGTTTTGTACATTATAACATAGGCTATCCCCAAATTCAATTGTAAATGTTACACAAGATATATCACATTGTTTTGTTAACGCTGCTTAATTTCCATAACTTACCAAAAAGTCTCTTGTTATCTGCTATGAACTGCTCATAGTATGCACTTTTAGAAACAGCCCGCCTGCCGCGAGGACAACGACCGGCAGGAATAAAATCTGATACCATTGCTGTGACATTCCAAATGCTTGATTGCTGCCTGCGCATAAAATGCAAATGGCACCGGTCAATATGACACCGAGCCACACAGCGCGTGATTTTCTGCATGTGCTTCCCGCCTGCACACATCCAGCAAAAAACGATAAAATCAAGGCCGCGCGCGCCACCGTGCACACGAGCAGACTGCCGGAAATCAGGACTTCTCCGCGCTGAAACGCCTCGCCAAACGACAGCACACTTGCCGCTGTATACGACGGATACAGCACCCCGCGCGCGCCCGCCTCCCCGAGCAGGCAAATGTTGCGCAGATACAGCACACTGAGCAAAATCCCCGCCAGCACACAAGCCCGCAGCAAACCATTCCGAATGCGTGTTCCTTGTCCGCCGAGCACAGCCGCCGCATAAAAGACCTCGCCAAACGGCACAGACAGCAGCAAATACACGCGTTTGGGTAAATCCTTCACGCCGCCCGACAATACCGGACGCAGTTCATAAACATGCAGCTGTTTCCAGCTGAGCACCAACGAGACAAGCAGCGCCAGCACAACCAGCCACACCATGGGCTGCATCCACAAAACCAATGGCTGCACGCCTCGATGCGCCGCCGCTGCCGCACACACGAGCAGCGCCGCCGTCAGCAGCCACACCGGCCATATCCCGCCGGATACCGTCCGAAGGAAAATCACGCCGCTGAGCACCGTCATGCACAGCGACCACAGAGAAATCGCTGCCAGCACCCACACATACAGCGTGCCGCCCCTCGCGCCAAACGCCGCGCGCGGCAGCTGAAACCAATCGCCCTGTGGCATCCGTTCACAGGCCAAGCAGCACAGCGCGGCAACCGGCAGGCTGCACAATCCGGCCAGCAAAAGAGCAATCCAGCCATCTCGCCCGTCCTGTGCCGTCATGGTCAGCGACCAGCCGCTGAGCACAACGAGAAGCAGGCATGTCACCTGTCGGCTGCTGATGGGTTTCATTGATTTCCTCCTTCTGTACTCTGCGCGGCAGTCATCGTCACAGACACGTTGACAGGCACCGTGCGCCATGCCTGTCCGCTCAGTCGTCCGATGCCCAGTGCATCACAATCGGCTTGCTTGAGCCGCTCGATCACGCGTGTGCACTGCTCCTGCGCGACCCGCGCCGCGCGCTGGAGCTGATTTTCCCTGTCGCAGGCGGCTTGTGCGCGAAGCCGAATTTCCCACGCATCTCGCCCCTGCACGAGCTGCACGCGCATCTTCCGAAGCGCAATCGGCTCCCCGTCATCATACAGCACCGCCTGTTCTCCGCTGTGAAGCAGCAGAGCCAACACGGCGGTCTGTTCCTGATTCAGCCATCCTGTGCACGTCTCGCCGGAAAACAGCGCGCATCCGTCCAGCTGCACCTGCTCTCCTTGGATGGAAACCGCCGGAAGCACCGGATCTATCCCCTGTGTTTCCAGCGCATTGTACACGCGATACAGCGGCATATCCGGCATTTGCGACTGCTGAACAGCATAAGACAGGCTGTCTCCCACAGAAAAGCCAATCGGCTCCCCGCTGATGGATGCACAGGAAAAAATCTCGTCTGCCTGCTCGTCCCGCACCACACACAGCCGCACAGAGGGACGCACGGCGCTGTCCGCGTGCAACTGCCGCACACAGGAGCGAATGCCGGTTTCCAGCACGGTATCGTCGAAAAACAGCACGCGCGCATGGCTCCAATACAATTGGGTATCCAAGCCTGCCCCGGTGTTGTCTATCGCCTGTTCCATCGTCTGTGCGCTGCCGGATACCTGTTTGGATGCCGGTACGGCACTGTCTGCATCGGGCACCGCAAGCTCTGCCGTCAGCTGATACCGCTGCCCGCTCTTCGACACAGCCCCTGCGGTCACGGCAGACAAATCTCCTGCATCCTTCCAGCTGCATCCGGATAGCAGAAAGCACAGCAGCAAAGCCGCGCCCACGCGTCTCATCGGCGCACCCCGCGCCAACCGGCGAGAAATCGGTGCGTCGGCTTCATCGCAAACCACGGGAATCGGAGCAGCACATCGCGCTGGCTGTGTTTTTCCGCCGCCAGCACATTGGTCAGATACGGCACACCAAACGATGTCAAACGGCACACATGCGCCACAATGAGACAGGTACCAAACAACACGCCATACAGCCCCAAAATCGCCGCACACACCAGCAGAAAAAAGCGTAACAGCAGAGTCGCTGTGCGCAGCTTGGGCACGATGAGTGTCGTGACACCGGAAAACGCAATGATAATGACCATTGGTGCAGAGACAAACCGGGCATCCACCGCAGCTTGTCCGAGCACCAGCCCGCCGACAATCGAAAGCGCTTGTCCAATCGTATCCGGTGTACGCGTACCGGCCTCTTTTAATATTTCAAACACCGCCAGCGTACCGACCGCTTCGGTAAATGTCGTAAACGGTACGCCCTGCCGCGCGGCAGAAATGGAGAACAACAGGCGCGTCGGCAGCATCTCCTGCTGCCATGTGAGCAGCGCAACATACACCGCCGGAATCGTCAGCGTCAGCACAAAGCCCAACACGCGCAGCCAGCGCGTCAAATTGGTATACAAAAACGAGATATAGTAATCGTCGTTTGCCTGAAAGGTCTCCTGCAAGATGTGCGGCACCGTCAGCACGACCGGCGTGCCGTCCACAACAATCGCAATGCGTCCCTCCAGCAGCTTTGCCGCGACAATATCCGGCCGTTCGGTAAATCCCGTCGTCGGAAACGGGGAAAACCGGTCATCTCGAATGATTTCACTGAGATAATTGGCATCTAAGACGGAATCTAGCGGAATATTCTGCAATCGTTTTTTGACCTCTGCCAGCACGGTCTGATCCGCAACGCCGTCAATATAACACACGCTGACCGTGGTATGCGTCACAGAGCCGATGTCGGAAAACTCAAAACACAGATTGGGCGTGCGCAGGCGGCGGCGAATGAGTGCCAAATTGCCCATAAATGCCTCGGTAAAGCCCTCTCGCGGGCCGCGCAGCACCTTTTCGTTGTCCGGCTCATCCGGCCCGCGCTTGGCAAAGCCTTTGGTGTTGACAACCGCCGGTCTGCTGTCTCCATCCACTAGGACAATCGTGTCGCCGTATAAAAACGCTGCCAGCAGCTTGTCCGGTTCCGGATCGAATGGACAGTCATCAATGTGCAGCACCTCACGAATGACATCCGGCATCGGCAGCGGCGCGCCCGTCCACAGGCTCACCGGTTTGACCAAGCTGTCATTGATTGCCTGACTGTTCACCATGCCGTCAAAAAAGAACAGCGCCATGCGCAGAGCAGGCTGTCCCCTGCCCTGCACCTCACGACAGATAAACGTATTGTCGTGCACAAACAGCTGCTTCATCCTCGCAATATTTTCATCTAAATCGGTTGTGAAGGATAGATTCAATGCAAATACTTCCTTTCCGCTCACGGCTGTAGCTCCTCCGCCAGCTTTTTTCCAAACGCACGAATGGCAACCTCCGCTTCCTCTATGGTATTTCCACTCGTTCCGCACTCCAAAATCATGCTGCCGGTCGTCGCCTGTTCATTAAACCGCTGTTTGCGCAGATTGATCGGACGCATGAGCGTCGGATAATCTGCCAAAATCCGTTTTTGCAGGTTGACAGCAAAATTCAAATTGCTCTTCCAATGCGGATGCGTCTTGCCGCCGGCATTGGTGCCCATGACAAACATGAGCTGCGCGCAGGTCTGTCCGTCAATCTCCGACACAACTTTATACTCCATCCCCGATGCGGTAATCATAGAATCCCGATGCAAATCAATAATCACTTGCAGCGACGGCGTTTTCTTTTGCTGTGCCTCTATGATTTCCATCGCGCGGCTATACGACTTGTTATAGCTCGGTGAGTCAATGATTTCCCGACAATGCACAACGCCAATGCCCTGTTCCTGCAAGACTTGCGTCAACACATCGCCAATGTATACGACATTGTGCGCCGGATCCTCCGACCTGCCGCCATGCTGATCGACATAGGCTTCGCTCGCATGGGTATGCAAAATCATGACAGTCGGTTGGTCTGCGGATGCCTGTTTCGTGATTTTGAGCGGCGACGCCAGCATCTCTCCCAAATCATAGGATAAACCGGAATCATTGGAAATATACACGCCGTCCTGTCCGGGATAGCCGCCTTTTTGTCCTGTGATCGTCAGCTGTTTGACTGCCGCGCCATCGGCGGTCTGTGTCGGCGCATTCGAGGTATCTACCGCCTTCTGCACATTGTCCGGCAGCGCAAACAGACTCTCAGATACCAATGTCTCGCTGGCATCGGTATCGCAGCTTTCGCCGTCCGTCATACTTTCCGGCAGAGCCTGCGCCGCGACAATTTCCGATACGCTCACGGTCTGCGGCGTGTGTTCGGATACCGATTCCCAGCCCGGCGCACCGATTTCCGATGACAGCGCAGCCTGTACAAAGTCTGTATTGCCCGCAAGGGTCTGCATCCATTGTTCCAGCTTTTCCCCACCGCCCAGCCGATCCGCTGCCAGCAGACCACCGGCCATGATAAGACAGGGAATGCTCCACATGGGTATCCATGACTTGTTTCGTTTCATGTGTCTCCCTGCCTTTCCCGCCGTGTCCTGTACAAAATTCTATTCGTACCGGCGGGAAGATATACCGCGTTTAAGACAGAAACAAATCCATGTCCTCAATGTCCAGCGAAGGATGCAAAAACAAATTGATGCCGTAGCCGATCACCCGCGCCGCATCTGCCGTCTGCTGGTCAACATCTCGTGTCGTGACCAAAACCGGCGTATTTAAGTCCTCCAATGCTTCGCACTGCGCGCCGGACTGCTGGGCAATATCCGCCGCCAGCGTCGCGCCATCCACCACCGTCGGCACACCCAAAGCGATGACCGGAACCCCCAGTGACTCCTGTGTCAAGGCGGTTCGCGCATTTCCGACGCCGGAGCCTGGCACAATACCGGTATCTGTGATTTGAATCGTGCACATCAGACGACTGAGCCGCCGCGCCGCCAACGCATCGACAGCGAGAATCAGCTCCGGCCGAATGCGGTCGATGACCCCCAGCACAATCTCTCCGGTTTCCACGCCAGTCGTGCCCAAAACACCCGGTGCCAGCACTGCCACGGGACGAAACGCGCGAAACTGCTCCGGCGAGCGCTCGACCAAATGCCGTGTCGCCAAGACATTCTGACAGCACAGCGGCCCGACGGCGTCCGGCGTCACCGCGCGATTGCCCAGACCGATGACAAGAACCGGCGCGCGCGGGTCCTGATTGCTCGGTGCCAGCTGCCGCAGGATCTGCGCCACGGCGCGGCAGGCGCGCGGAAAGGCATCCACTTCTCTGCGCAGCACATCCTGCATGGACAGCGTCATATATTGTCCCGGCGGTCTGCCAAATGTTGGATCGGTTTTCGTCACGGAAACCGTGTGCAGGTCAAAGCCTTCTATCGTCTGTGTCTGCTGGGAAACCCGCTTTCCCTCTGCCAATTCCAGCGCAAGATCGGTTCGTACTGCCATGTTTTCTCTCTCCCTTCCCCGTCCAGTGTGCGTATGATCGTCGCATTCTATGCGGAGAAACCGGAAAAATATTGCTTGGATCTCGAATTTCTCTGTACGATTTATCCAATCCGCGAGGTGTCTGACGTATTTTTTGGGGAATTTCCTATGAAAAACACAATTGGCTCTTGATTTTTCGTTCATCTCGTGATAAAATTTCAATTACTGACTAATAGATTAAATGGAGTAAGGAGGTGGACACCAATGCCGAATATCAAGTCTGCCAAGAAGCGCGTACTCGTTACCAAGGTAAAGGATGCTCGCAATCAGGCTGCTCGTTCCGAGCTGAAGACCGTTCTGAAGAAGTTTGACGCTGCAGTTGCATCTGAGGATAAGGCTGTTGCAGAGTCTGCATATAAGACCGCAGTTAAGGCCCTCGACAAGGCTGCTGCAAAGAATCTGATTCACAAGAACAAGGCTGCTAACAAGAAGAGCGCTCTGACCCTCAAGCTAAACGCTTCCAAGTAAGCCCTTGCTTTGATTTAATTGGAAATGAAAACGCATCCGGTTGGATGCGTTTTTTGTTTTGCCTATTTTTGATTTTACTTGTCATATTCGCCTTCTAGCGTGTGTCTAACTAATAGAAAATCATAGTTATAGGAGGTGAATATCTTGCAGGACGAACTTCTCGCCCGATGGATGCAAGAATACGGCGACTCGATTCTTCGCATGTGTTTTCTGTATCTCAAGGATTATCACCTAGCGGAGGATGCCGCGCAGGAAACCTTTCTCAAAGCTGCGCGATCCTACGGCACCTTTGAACATGCTTCCTCAGAAAAGACTTGGTTAACCCGCATTGCCATCAATTGCTGCAAAAACATCATGCGCACGCGCTGGTTTCGTACACCGCCTGTTTCTCTGACCGAAGCCGCTTCAGAATCCGTCAACCCATTTGATACTCTTTTGCAGCAGAATAGTCTGGCAAGTGCCATTGCCTCTCTTCCGAGAGCAGATCGAGAACTCATTCTGATGTACTATTATCAGGATTTATCTACGAAAGAAATTGCAGAAATCATCCATAAAACCGTGAATACAACGGCGCAGCGAATCCATCGGGCAAAGGTCAAGTTGAAAAAAATCTTGCAGGAGGTGGACTATGAAGAAGCATGATGCCATACAAAAGCAACTCAATGATGAGTTAGATGCCATACGTTTTACACCGGATCTGTGCAACCGCGTACAGCAGCGTGCAAAACCACAAAAACCATATTCTCTTCTTTTCCGCCGAAAGCGTTTGCTTGCTTTCCTTCTTGCAGGTATTCTCTGTATCGGAACCGTTTTTGCCAGCACAGCCTTTATTTTAAATCGCGGACACGTCAATCACCAAGAATTGCCCGAACTCAATCCTATGTATCAAGTCCACGTCAACCCTGTCGAACATCCTGACGGATTTGAGGAATTTCACGCCGGTTCGTATCGAAAGCTCATGCAGGAGCTTGGAATTTCTCTGCTGGATTCTCCACTCTCTGAAGATTCTGATTTTATGCGTATTTGTGATGAAACGGACAACAAAACAGAGCATTGGATTACCATAGACAACTATATCTTAGGTGACACCAGCGATCTCGTATATGACCAAGAGATTCATGAATATCGATATTCTCATGGAAAACAATACTATTCTCCTGTTTCTCTGGAGGTCGTCATCAGCTGCGGCGGCGATTCTCTTCCCTCTGAACGAGATTATCTCGGATACTATGAATTAGAGGAAACCTATACCTGTTCCCAAGGCTACACCGTAAATATAGTCAAAGAAACCTCGGATACAATACCCAGTGATCCAAACTTTCAGGACAGAAGATACGCGATATTCGTCGCTCACGGTATTCGGTATACCCTGAGCGGACAGGTTTCCAATCAGACCATGAAACAGATTGTTGACAGTATGCAGTAAAAAGAGAGGATTATGCCATTCTCTCCGAAAAAACAACAAGCCGGAAGCTCTCGCTTCCGGCTTATCTATTTTACCCAGCAGGTATTGTTTACTTGGTGATGTCGATGACCTGATCGCGGCCAGGGCCTACGCCCAGCAGCTTAACCGGACAACCAACGATCTTCTCCAGCTCCTTGATGTAGCTCTGTACCTTCTCCGGCAGCTCATCAAAGGTCTTGCAGCCGGTGATGTCCTCGGTGAATCCGTCGAACTCCTCATAAATCGGCTTGCAGTCTTCCAGATCTGCGAAGTTTGCCGGGAACTCTTCGATGCGCTGACCCTTGTAGTCATAAGCTACGCAGACCTTCAGCTTCGGCAGACCACACAGCGGGTCAATCTTATTGATAACCATCTCGGTCAGACCGTTTACGCGAACGGCATAGCGTGCGATAACCGCATCGAACCAGCCGGTACGGCGCGGACGGCCGGTAACGGTACCGAACTCATGACCTGCATTACGGATATAATCGCCGGTCTCATCAAACAGCTCGGTCGGGAACGGGCCCTTGCCGACACGGGTGGTGTAGCTCTTGCAGATACCAACGATTTCGTCGATAGCGGTCGGGCCAACGCCGGAACCGATGCAGCAGCCGCCGGATACCGGATGAGAAGACGTAACATACGGGTAGGTGCCCATATCCAGATCCAGCAGAGTGCCCTGTGCGCCTTCAAACAGAACTTCCTTGCCGTCCTTGATTGCCTGATAGGTGATAACAGAGGTATCCTTGACATGGCTTCTCAGACGATCTGCGTACTCCTTGTACTCCTCGAGAACTGCCTTGATGTCAATCGGCTCGCCGCCGTATACACCGACGATAACCTTGTTCTTGCGCTCGCAAGCCTCGGTCATCGCTGCCTCAAAGCGCTCCGGATCCACGAAGTCATGCATACGAACGCCGATACGCTCAGCCTTGTCCATATAGGTCGGGCCAATGCCCTTCTTGGTGGTACCGATGTCATCGCCGCCGCGTGCCTTCTCGCTCAGTGCATCCAGTTCCAGATGCCATGGGAGAATGCAGTGTGCACGTGCGTCAATGTACAGCTTATCGGTAGAAATGCCGCGTGCATTCAGACCGTCCATCTCGCCGAGAATGGACTTCGGGTTGACAACAACGCCCGGTCCGATGATATTTACACAATCCGGATACAGAATACCGGACGGAATCAGCTGTAATTTATAGGATTCGTCGCCAACAACTACGGTATGACCTGCGTTGTTGCCGCCCTGAGAACGGACGACCACATCGGCCTGCGAAGCAAAGATGTCAATGTACTTGCCCTTTCCTTCGTCGCCCCACTGTGCGCCCAAAACAATTTTGCCTGGCATATAAATTGCCCCTTTCCTGATTTTGAGGGTCGAGCAATTACCCCCGAAACAAACTTATATGGACATTATACCATCTTTTGTGCGTTCGTACAACCATCCTTTTGCACTTTTTCGTTTTAGCACGAAAAAGCGTAATCGGAGTGTGCATAAAATTTCCATGTTATTTTTTGTACAATTTTTATATTGTATATCTTTTTATTATGGTATATAATGCAAGTACATTAGATGTATTAAATTTTATATAGGTATGTTTTGTTCTGATATATTTTGTAATAAAGAAATATCTTTACATTTTTTTACAAGAGAGGGACAAATATGAAATACACACATCGTATGATTTCTTCCAGATTTCGCGCAGCTTTTATGTTGTTTTTAGCAACTGTTTCTGTATGTTTTTTATGCTCCTGTCGAACGAATCAGACAAGCAATACAGCTTCCAATCTCGGTTCTACTGATTTATCATACACAGATCATCATGTCAGTGGAACGCTTTGCGATGGCGTAACTGTCGATGCAGATATTCCCGATTTGAGCAATGTTGTCTCTTACGATATTGTATCTGCACACATGCAACAATTGGATGACGCTTCTATCAAGTCTATCAAGCAATATGTCTTCCGCGGTTGCACTGCAGATGAAATAAAGAAGGAAGTTATTTCTGAAGAACAACACACCAATTATTTTACAGACAGCACTGTAACAGCAAACCATGTTGACATTACACTCAGTCTTTTCGCATGGCCTGGACAACAGGGAATTGTCTTTACTCGGTTTAAAGATTATCCACACGAAAAACCCCAATTTGATGTGATGATACCAGTAACGCAATTGGATGTTTTCGATTCTTCAACCGAACAAGTCGATTTAACCTTTATGCCTCGAAAGACCGCGGTGCAAACTGTCACAAACCAGCTGCATGATTGGAATATTTATCCTATCGGAAGTCCCATGGTATTTTGCTGTACTGGTGATGCAATGTATCAATTGCTGTCAAAGTGGAATGAATCCGGTCTTGATTATGTACCTGTTTCACTAGAGAAAAAAGATGAGTTGGAATATTATTATATGGTTTTTGAAACCGGATACCACAACATTCCATACAGTCATTTTGAATATGGTTCTGAACTTGACGACACATCTTTGTATAGTTCCAAACTATATGTTTGTCTGTCTGAAAAAGGAATTTTTGATTTAGATTATCGAGGAGCAAACTATACAATTGACCGCACAGAGGAACAGCATGATTCCTGCATCCCGTTGGATCAGGCGATGAGCCAAGTAAAAGCACATTATGAGCAATTAGTCGGCACATCAGCAGTGACCATCAAAAATGTATTTTTTCAATATGTCCCCACGAACGCCCGTGCGGAGACCGGTTCCTGTACTCTGGTTCCCGCCTGGATTATTCAGCCACAAACAACAACATTGGACGGAGAGGAGGTTGATCTTTATCTTGACACCATCACAGTAAATGCCATTACCGGAGAAGTCATACATTGACGGAAAGGAGATTTTGTATGAAAAAATTCAAGCGAATCTGTTGTCTGATACTTGCATCTGCCAGTCTGTTTATCACAGGAGCACAAGCTGCAAATTTTTCGTTCACTTTTGCGAACTCCGGTGTTGACTACTCAACGCTAGCAACCAAAGGAAATGACCGCTCCTTTGCCACCATAAATGTTCGTGGAACAAATGGTTACACATTCCAATACGCTGTTGCTACGGGTCAGTATACCGGATATAAAACAGGCTGGAAAAGCAAACAAGGAGACATATCTTTTGACCTCTCTTATACGTCAAAGCCCAGCCGCGGTACTGGTCTTCGTCTACATGGCAGTACAGCTTCCAGCAGTGGCACTTCTACCATTTCTGGTACTTGGACACCGTAAGACCATCTATCTCCATATGACGCTTTCCTAGCAGGATAGCACACATCCCAAGGAAGTACTAATTCCTTGGGATGTTTTTGTGAAAGGGGGAATTTTATGCATTCCATCCGGTCCATTCGCATGGACATCCAGCGAGCATTTTGCAGCAAGCTATTTATTACTGGTATTCTGTGCACCGCAGGTGTCTGTTATCTCAATATTTCATGGGATAATATGCTTGCCGCCAGCGTGATGTATTTGGTCGAAGGTCTTGCCTTTGGCAGCCAAGTTCAAGTATTGTTTGTCTGTGGAGCACTCCCCTACGCCACCGCCTATTTGAACGACTGGAACAACGGGTACATTCGCCTGCTCGTCGTTCGTGGCAATCTGCGCAGCTATCTGCGCTCAAAGGTTTTGGTTACGGCGCTTTCTGGATTTTTCTCGGTTTTTATTGGAAAACTGCTGTTTGTCAGTTCTCTCTGTCTGTTCTATCCATGGACAAGCGAATTTGATGTACCAGATAAAATTGGAGTTAATCTATTATACTATATCCACCCATGGGCATATTTTATCGGTGACGCCCTGTTGTACGCACTTGCAGCCGCAGGGTTTGCCGTCATAGCACTTTTGGTATCTGGCTTTATTCTCAATACCTTCGTCACCATTGCGTCTCCTCTTGTATTATTTTTTGCGATTACATCTATTTATCAGATTTTTCATCTGCCGCAGGGCATAGATTTGAATGCACTCACGATGGGATATATTTATGCATACGCGGACAGCTGGCAGTTTACCCTGCTTCATATTATTATCGTATGGCTTATTGTCATTCTCATCGCCGGAAAACTGTTTATCTGGCGTGCTGAAAGGAGGTTTTATCATGGCTGCTAGTGTTCGATGTATGGTAAACCAGTTCCGCAAATGGGGAAAGAGTCCGCGTATTTGGATGGTTTTTATTCTATTCGCCATCTTTGTTTCCACCAATTTTATCGCCAGTATCCGTGTCTTTTGCCAGCAGTATCAAGTATCCTGCTCTATTTGGACGCTCCCACTCGCCTTGACCATGGGAAATCGGCGGCTCTGGATTATGCTTCTGCCGATTTTGCTGTTCTGCGATGCGCCGTTTTTGGATGAACAGCAGCCATTTTTAATTATTCGCATCGGAAGAATGCGCTGGGCAATTGGACAAATTCTATATATCCTTGCCGCAAGCGTTGTGTTCTATTTAGGCTGTATGCTTATCACTGTCCTGTTGCTTTTTCCGCACGTTACATTTACATTGGATTGGGGAAAAGTACTGTATACGTTGACGCAGCCGCACGTCACATGGAATATTCGCATGGATGTCATCCCCGCCTCTGTCCTTCAGCATTATTCCGCCGTGCAGGCAACTATCCTGTGCGGTGCAGCGATGTGTATTGTCACTAGCTTTTTAGGATTGCTGATGTTTTTATGTAATCTGTGGGCAAAACGGGAAGTCGGTATTCTTGTGGCAAGTTTTTTCGTCGGCTTTGCTTACTTTATTGAAATTATGTCCATCCCGTCCCGCAGTTGGAATACCATGCGGTATTTCTCTCCAGCAACTTGGGTTGATTTATCGCAAATGGGTTATAATAATTTCCGTTCGCCTTCGTGGAGTTACATTTTTATTTTTGGCACCTTGCTGTTGGTCATTCTCATCATTGGTATTCTGCTGTCTGTCCGAAAAAAATCTATTGATGTCATTCAGTCTCTTTAAAACGGAGGATATATTATGCCAGAAAACATCATTACAGTAGAACACGTATATAAAACATTTAAAAATACAACCGTCCTTAATGACGTCAGTATTTCCTTTGCACGCGGAAAAATTCATGGTATCATCGGTAGAAATGGTTCCGGAAAAACAGTACTGTTCAAATGCATCTGTGGGTTTATGCCAATAACATCCGGCACGATTTCTGTCCGCGGCAAACGAGTAGGAAAAGATGTCGACATTCCGAAAAATTTGGGTGTAATCATAGAAAGTCCCGGTTTTTTGCCCAACTACAGCGCATATGCCAATTTAAAGTTTCTTGCCGAATTACGTCACGTCATCGGAAAAGAAAAAATCCGAGAAACCATTCGCTTTGTCGGACTCAATCCAGACGATAAAAAACATGTCGGCAAATATTCTATGGGTATGCGACAGCGTTTGGGACTTGCGCAGGCTATCATGGAAGATCCGGACATTCTCATCTTGGACGAGCCGATGAACGGTTTGGACAAACACGGCGTACAGGAAATCCGTGAATGTCTCATTCAATTGCGCAATGCCGGAAAAACCATTCTGTTAGCCTCTCATAACGCGGAAGATATTCGCGTGTTGTGCGATACCGTTTGTGAAATGGACGGCGGTGTTTTGACTGTGTTTCCTACAGATCCTTCAAGATAAATCACTTCTCCCTTGTTTCCTTTCGCGCACAGGAGTATAATAGGTTCTCAGGCGGACGCGCCCCGTGTGTTTCTCCGTCAATCTTAATCTCCGGAGGAATTCATGTCAGCTGTACTTTTCAAAGCACTCGCGTTTTTTCTCATGATCGCGTTGGGCTATCTGATGAAAACCAAACACATCTTAGAGCAGGAAGACAGCCAGGTTTTGATGAAAATCATCATCAATATCACGATGCCTGCCGCACTTATCGCCGGTTTTCGCACATTTTCCATTGATATTTCCTTGCTCTTTGCCCTGCTGCTCGGCTTTTGTATGAACGGTGTGCTGCTGCTCGCCGGTTCTCTCGCGTCTGTCCGCAAAGACGGTAAGCTGCGCGCCCTGTATATTCTCAATACGCCGTGTCAGAACGTCGGAAACTTTGTTCTGCCGTTTGTGCTGAGCTTTCTGCCGTCCTCTGTGGTTCCGGCTCTGTGCATGTATGATGCCGGAAACAATCCGTATGGCGCAGGTCTTGCGTATTCTGTCGCATCCTCTGCCAGCGGCGGCGACGGCAAGGTCTCTTTGCGCAGCATCCTGCACACGCTGTTTCACTCTCCTCCGTTTTTGGCATATTTTATCATGATCGTGCTGTATCTGCCCGGCTTCCGCTTTCCCGATGCCTTTTTCGATCTGTGCGATTTATTCGGCAAAGGAAATGCCTTTCTCGCCATGTTTGCGTTGGGTCTGATCTTTGAATGGCATCTGCCAAAAGAGGACATCGGCAATGTCGTCCGCATTTTAGGCCTGCGCTATGCGCTGTGCCTGTGCGCCGCAGCTGCTATTTTCTTCCTGTGTCCGTTTGATCTGCCGATTCGTCAGACCTTGTGTCTGTGTCTGGTCGGCCCGGTAACTACGCTTGCGATTCCGTTCGGTCTCGCCTGCGGCTGCAAGCAGTCCATGATTGCCGCACTCAGCTCTGTCAGCATGGTCACGAGCTTTGTGCTGTCTCTCGGCATGTTGATCGCTTGGGCATAAAATGATAGAGAAAAAGACCGGAATTCCGGTCTTTTTTTAATCTTTTTTCCGTTTGTACGTTCTCCACAGCCAGCGAAGCAGCAAAAACACCAGACAGCCGCACACAGAACCACAGAAATCAATCCAAACATCCGTCATTCGCGCGGAACGGTCATTAAATAGCTGAATGGTCTCGTCCGTCATCGCACACAAAATGCCGAACAAAAATACATTGAGCACATAGGGAATCCGGACAATGCGAATATCCTGCATGACAATCGCAGCAAAAAATCCCAGCGCGGCAAATTCGGAAAAATGTGCCATCTTCCGCACAATATATTCGGTCAATCCATCCCCTAGACCAACCGTTCCGAGCAGCTTCATCAAAAATTCAAAAACACCCATACTTTCTTCCGATGATTGTGCCCGATTGGCCAGAGAATGCGAAAAAATAAACGCCATGACGGCAATCACCAGCAAAATATGTATGATGACACGCACTCGTTTTTTGGAATCCATAATCCCCTCCATCAATTGACAAACCCCTAGAATATGTTATAATCAAGATAATAAGAGGCACTGCCAGTAGACGGTCGTCCCTCAAAAGTTGTTACAAGGTAGTAACCGCTAGTGTGGAAGCTGGGCGGTTACTTCTTTTTTGTCAGCTGAATGACCAGAGCAATAATCTGAACAGTCAGAGAAATTACACCAACAATGGCTGCGGTATAAGCAAATAACGCTTCATATGTAACCATGATGCATCCCTCCTCTCCTAAGATCAGAGGGCAAAAGAAGTCTGTCCTCTGTCAAGAAGGACAAACCGCCTACCGTTCGTGGCAGTGCCGTATTTAAGAATACCACATGAAGCTCTCATTCGCAAGCTATAAGAGGCAACAGCGCGATGCTTTTGCCTCTTTTTGATTATCAGCCTCGAATTTCGAGATATTCGTCATAGGTGCACTGCTTATCCCAAACGCCATCCTCCGTGATTTCAATGATACGGTTGGCGATGGTCTGCGTAAACTCGTGGTCATGCGATGCAAACAGGACATTGCCCTTAAAATCAATCAGACCGTTGTTGACTGCGGTGATGGATTCCAGATCCAGATGGTTGGTCGGCTGATCGACAACCAGTACATTGGAACCAAACAGCATCATACGCGCCAGCATGCAGCGAACCTTCTCGCCGCCGGACAGGACGTTTACCGGCTTGTATACATCGTTGCCGGAAAACAGCATCTTGCCCAAGAACGAGCGAAGGGTCGTTTCCAGTGTGTCGGTCTGCGAATACGGAGCCAGCCAATCCAGCATACTCTCGGTGTGTCCATTGAAGAACTCCGAGTTGTCCTTCGGGAAATACGACTGGCTGGTGGAAACGCCCCACTTGAAGCTGCCTTCATCCGGCTCCAGTTCACCCATCAAAATCTGGAACAGCGTGGTTGCCGCCTGCTCTGTCTTGCCGACAAAGGCAATTTTATCACCGCGCGCGACACGGAACGATACATGATTGAGTACCTTCTCGCCGTCAATGGTCTTGGAGATGTCCTTGACCTCCAAAATGTCCTTGCCCGGCTCTCTGTCCATCTGGAAGCCGACAAACGGATAGCGGCGGGAGGATGCCGGCAGCTCGTCAACCGTCAGCTTGTCAATGAGCTTTTTACGGCTGGTTGCCTGCTTCGACTTGGATTTATTGGCGGAGAATCGACGGATAAATTCCTGCAATTCCTTGATTTTTTCATCTGCCTTCTTTTTCTGGTCGTTCAAGGTGCGCTGTACCAGCTGAGAGGACTCATACCAGAATTCGTAGTTGCCGACATACAGACGAACCTTGCCGTAGTCAATATCTACGATGTGCGTGCAGACATTGTTGAGGAAGTGACGGTCATGGGATACAACGATGACTGTGCCCTCGTAATCTGCCAGAAAATCCTCCAGCCATGCAATCGAATGAATATCCAAATGGTTGGTCGGCTCGTCCAGCAGCATAATATCCGGCTTGCCAAACAGTGCCTGTGCCAGCAGGATCTTGACCTTTTCTGCGTCCGTGCGGTACTTCATGCCGCTGTACAGAATATCATCCGCCTTGAGTCCCAGACCCTGCAGCAGACGAGCTGCCTCTGTGTCTGCATTCCAGCCGTCCAGCTCGGCAAACTCCGCTTCCAGTTCAGCGGCGCGGTTGCCATCCTCTTCCGTAAACGGGTCCTTTGCGTACAGCGCGTCTTTCTCCTGCATGATTTCATACAGACGCGAATTGCCCTGAATAATGGTATCTACGACGGTAAAGTCATCAAAGGCAAAGTGATCCTGACGCAGCACCGACATGCGCAGCTTCGGATCAAGCTCCACCGTGCCGGTAGACGGCTCCAGATCGCCAGACAGCATCCGCAGGAACGTGGACTTGCCTGCGCCGTTCGCGCCGATGACTCCATAGCAATTGCCCTCTGTAAATTTCAGATTGACATCGGAGAACAGATTGTCTCCATCAAAGTTAATGCTCAAATGATTGACGGTAAGCATGAAAAACCTCCTGTAAAAACATAAACAATAGGGGGACCTGTATTATACAATAAAATCAAGCAGCAGACCTGCCACAACAGCTGCGAGATAGGTGCAGCCGATAATCTGCCAAGCCGCTTTTTTGCGCGGTGCTTCGCGCAGCAGCAAGATAAAGCCAAAGCCTGCACCGGCGGAAAGACCGGCAATGACACTGCCAAAGCTGATGGTGCCTGCGGCAAACAGCTGTACCAGCAGCACCGACACGGCACAGCCCGGGATCAGACCAATCAGCGCACACAACAGCGGCTGTAAATGCGAGCCTTGCAGCAAAAGCGCTGCCAGCGAATCCGCGCCGAGCAGATGAATGATGGTATTGAGAACCAACATCGTGATAACGAGAAAAACCGTGGTATTTGCCGTGCGAATCAGAGCCGAACGCCAAAGCGATTGATCGCCGCAGCAGGAACAGCTCGCATTGACCTCATCCATATCCAGCTCATCATCTTCCGGCCAGTCCTCAACATCCCAGTGTTTGCGGAACCAGAACAAATAAAACAGATAACCGGCGACAATCGCAATGCCGATTTTTACGGCAATGAGTAGCACAATTTCCTTCCAGCTGCATCCGCCTGCAAACAGAACCGGAATCGCCTCATCGGACGTGGACAAATACACCGCAATCAGCGTCGCCGGTGCCAGAAATCCTCGGCAGTACAGGACAGAACATCCCATCGAAAAGCCGCACTGCGGAATGGCACCAATCAATGCGCCGATGACCGGCCCTGCCGGCTCTGTGCTCGTGACCACGCGGGTCACCGCATCCATATGATTTTCCATCCAACTGATGACCAGATATACAACAAAGAGAATCGGAATGGTTTTGACAATGTCCATAATACATTCCGTCCATACTTCCAGCACAGAAGCTCACTCCTCTCTGAAAAACGAAAAATAAAATACAAATCGTTTAGACAGTATAGCATACTTGCGCACAAAAAAACAGGGGCAGGATTCATAAGAAACCTGCCTCTTTTGCATTGTTTTCGGTATTTATTTGCTTCGCTGTGCGCGCTGACGCTCCAGCATTTCGCCAAAGGCAAGAATCGTCTCGACAGCGCCGTCAATACCCGCCGTGCTCGTCGATACGCACAGGTCATAGCTGGACGCATCGCTCCAGCGCTTGCCCGTATAATAGTTATAATAGCTCGCACGCTTTTTGTCGCGCTTGGTGATGGCGTCCTCAATACGCTTTTCCGGCATACCCAGATCGTGAACGGCGTGGTTCTTTCGATATTCCATATCCGCTGTGCAGAACACGCGGACAACGTCCGGACGTTCGCGCAGAATATAGCTTCCGCAGCGTCCCACTACGACACACGGGCCTTTTTCCGCCGCCTCGCGGATAATTTTCGCCTCTTCCACAAACAGCTTATCGCTCATGTTGAGGTCAGAGGACTGGGTAATGGAGCCTGCCGCCGTATAGCTTCCCATCACAAGAGAATACAAAAAGCTGTTGGTCGGCTTTTCATCAAATCCTTCAAAAATCTTGCGGCTGACGCCTGCATTTTTCGCTGCCATATCTACAATCTGGGAGTCGTAAAACGGAATTCCCAGCATGTTTGCCAGGCGCTCTCCGACAATATGTCCCGCAGAGCCAAATTCTCTCTCAATTGTATAAATTGTTGCCGTTGTCATGACATCAATCCCATCCTTTCTGAATCTCTTTTCTGCTGTATTATAACATATTTTCGTTCCTGTGAAAAGCAAACGAATAGAATTTCCCGATTCCGTGCACGTTTCCCGTCAAATTGCCGCATTTTTCGCCCACCAAAACCACCAAAACGCCACTCTGTTCTTTAGAAAAACCTCAACATTTTTCACGAAAACGCACGCAAAAGTTGCTGTTTTCCGTCTTTTGCAGGTCAAAAACATTGATTACAGATATTGCTTGTGCTATAATGTACACAAAACACAGGATAATAGGTTGTTGCAGAATTTACATATTTCTGCACAGAGACAAGGAGTGTCATTTATGATGCAGACATTTGATAAAAGCGCATGGTACACCATCGCAGCCAAGGTTAGCGGCAAGGTCATCGAGGCAGAAAACGCTTCGACGGAAAACGGCGCAGCCGTATGCCTGGCAGAGGCAACTGGCGCAGACCAGCAGCTGTGGTCGATCACCCATATTGACGGCAAGTACTACAAAATCGCAAACAAGAAGTCGGGCAAGGTGCTGGACATCATCAGCCTAGGCGTTGTAAACGGCGCAAACCTTCACCAGTGGGAGTATGTAAACGGCGACAGCCAGCTGTGGTTCTTCGAGGAGAAGAAGGACGGTGCGGTTGCCATCAAGTCCGCTATGTCCGCGAAGTGCATTGATATTGTCGGCATGAACGCAGAGGCAGACGGCGCACACCTGCAGATCTGGGTTGACGTAGACGGCGACAACCAGAGCTGGTTCATCCGCGAAGCACAGGCAGAAGCTCCGGTAGAGGAAACCGTTCAGACCGAGGAGCCGAAGGAAGCTGCTGTAGAAGCTCCGAAGGCTGAAGAAGCTGCCGCAGAAACTCCGAAGGCAGAGGAAGCTGTCGCAGAGCCGAAGGCTGAGGAAAAGACCGAAGAAGCTCCGGCAAAGAAAACCACTACCCGCAAGCGCACCGCTTCTACCACCACCCGCAAGACCGCTGCAAAGAAGACCAACGAGTCCCGCGCAAAGCGCAAGCGCAGAACCAAGGCTGAAATGGCAGCTGACGCTACAGCAGCTCCGGCAAAGAAGACCACTACCCGCACCCGCAAGACAGCTGCTGCTGAGGCACCGAAGGCTGAGGCTTCCAAGACCGAAGAAACCAAGTAAGAGCTGGAAATGTTTCAACGAGAGCGCCAAAACCGGAAATTTTCGGTTTTGGCGCTTTGTTTTCTCTTACGTACCATTTAACTTGTCTCTCCCTCCGGGAGAGATGTCGCGCAGCGACAGAGAGGGTTAGGCTCCCTCGTGAGGGAGCTGGATTGCCGCCTTGCGGCAAGACTGAGGGAGTAATCAGCTTGCCCTGACGATTGGGCGAACTCTTCTGCGAATTTGCGAGATTTGCCCTCTCAGTCATTTGCTTTGCAAATGACAGCTCTCCCAAAGGGAGAGCCGAGAAGCAGGCGCGAACCGCACACCTGATAAATCAAGGGGAGCCTTGTTACAGACTTGTCTGCGTGTTGCTCCTTCCGTCACAGCTTACGCCGTGCCACCTTCCTCAGAGAGGAAGGCTTTTATCCCGCGAGATTCCCCTTGTTCTTTTATTGTGCCAGTGTATATCTTATGATATAATGGTCACAGAAACAAAATCTGTACTTTTTTAACAAAACGGAAACGAGGTGTTTGTATGATTTACGATGCACAAGCCTGAAAAGACTACAAAGCGCAAGCGCGGGCTGACATTCGCAAAAAGTTCTGGCCGACCATCGGCGCTGTCATCTTAGCATCCATCCCGCTGGCTCTCATGAGCATCATCATGGGCATTGGTATGCAGGGCTTTGATACGCTGGGAGACGCATCCGGTCTGGATACCGTTTTAGCCGTCTACGGCAAGTTTGCTCAATATGGCCTGCTGTATCTTGTCATTTATTTCTTTGTCGGATCTCCGATTACCTTTGGCGCCAAGCACTACTATGTCGCGCGGGCACGCGGTGAGGATTCGACCGTCGGTCTGATTTTCCAGCCGTTTACCAGCGGAAAGACCTATCTGACGTCTTTGAAGCTGAGTCTGTCCATCGGTATCCGCTCGCTGGGCTGGCTGATTGTTGTCTATGCTATCATGTTGATTGGCTTAATTCCGTTGGCTGTCTCCGGCTTTGCCGATGATGTGAGCGGCGGTGTCTTCTTCCTGGTTCTTATCATCTACATCATTGTCGTTTGTGTTGTCGCCGTCTGGGCATCTGTCAAGATTCGCCGCTACGATGGCGCATACATCTGCATGATTGACACGCCGGATGCCGATGTTTGGCAGGCAACCGGTGCTTGTGCCAAGATTTTCAAGAATCACAACTGGGAACTCATGGTCTTTGACCTGAGCTTTATCCTTTGGAATTGCCTGTCGGCCTTTACCTTTGGCATTGTCGGTCTGTACGTCACGCCGTATCAGGAAATCGCGTTTATTCATTACTTTGACGCGCTGTGCGGCAGAAAACCGGAACCGGCAGATCAGCCGCAGCCGGAAGTGTAATCCCGTTTTCCCATTGACACTGCTCCCAAATTCTGTTACTCTGACGGTACCAGATACGGAAAGAAAGGGTGTTATTGCATGGGAAGACCTGTCAAAAAGGTTCACAAGAGCCAACAGCAGCGCAGAAAAGAAGCAGAAGCTCGCCGCGCCGAGCAGCAGAAAAAGGAAGACCGTCTGACCTACATCATGCTCGGTGTTGTCGCCGTGATCTTCGTTATTTTCGCCGGCTTCTTACTATTCTGATCCGTTCAAACAGATGCCCCAACGCGGGCATCTGTTTTTCTTTTCGCCTATTGTTAAAAAGTTTTGAACAAACCGCCTTTCCCCCTTGCATTTTCCTTCCAATTGGGTTATTCTATATTAGCACTCGTTAGACGAGAGTGCTAAATCTGTAATTTAAAATCTGAAAGGATTGACATACAATGGCAAAGCAGCAGTTTCAAGCAGAATCCAAGCGTCTGCTGGACATGATGATTAACTCGATCTACACGCACAGAGAAATTTTCCTGCGCGAGCTGATCTCCAACGCAAGTGATGCAATTGACAAGCGTCATTTCAAGTCCCTGACCGATGCGTCCCTCGTACCGGAGGAGGGCTTCTCCATTCATCTGGCAGTCGATGAAAACGCACGCACCCTGACCATCTCCGATAACGGTATCGGCATGACCAAGGAAGAGCTGGAAAAGAACCTCGGCACCATCGCGCAGAGCGGTTCTTTGGCATTTAAAAAGGAAAACCAGACCGAAGACACGGACATTATCGGTCAGTTCGGTGTCGGCTTCTATGCGTCCTTCATGGTCGCTTCTCATGTCAAGGTTGTCTCCAAGGCATGCGGCTCGGAGCAGGCATATGTCTGGGAATCCGACGGCGCAGACGGCTACACCATTGAGCCGGGCGAGAAGGATGCTTACGGCACAGATATTATCCTGACCATCAAGCCGGATCCGGAAGGCGAGGACGAGGACACCTACAGCGAATTCCTGCAAACCTACCGTCTGGCAGGTCTGGTTCGCAAGTATTCCGACTACATTCGTTACCCGATCAAGATGCAGATGCCGCATTCGCAGGAAAAGCCGAAGCCGGAGGATGCACCGGAGGATTACAAGCCGGAGTATGAGACCGTCTACTCCGAGGACACGCTGAACTCGATGGTTCCGCTGTGGAAGAAGGCAAAGAAGGACATCACGCAGGATGAATACGACGAGTTCTACCGCAGCAAGTTCATGGACTATATGAAGCCGCTGCGCACGATTCACTTCCACAATGAGGGTCTGACCGCATCCTATGATGCGCTGCTCTACATTCCGTCCCAGCCGCCGTTTGACTACTACTCCAAGGATTTCTCCAAGGGTCTTTCCCTGTACACCTCCGGTGTGATGATTATGGAGAAGTGCTCTGACCTGCTGCCGGATTACTTTGGCTTTGTCCGCGGTCTGGTCGATTCCTCCGATCTGTCTCTGAACATCTCCCGTGAGATGCTGCAGCACGACCGTCAGCTCAAGGCTATCGCCATCAGCTTGGAAAAGAAAATCCGCTCCGAGCTGCTCAAGATGCAGAAGGACGAGCGCGAGGAATACATCAAGTTCTGGAACGCTTTCGGCTACTCCATCAAGGCTGGCGCCTATGCAAACTATGGCGCAGACAAGGAAAAGCTGCGCGATCTGATGATGTTCTACTCGGCAAAGAACGAGAAGCTCATCACCCTCAAGGAATACCGCGAGGCAATGCCGGAGGATCAGGAAGAAATCTACTATGCAGCCGGTTCCAGCACCGATGCCCTGTCCAAGCTGCCGCAGGCTGAAATGGTTCGCAAGCACGACTACGACATCCTGTATTTGACCGCTGACATTGACGAGTTTATCATCTCCCAGCTGGAGTCTCAGGACGACAAGAAGTTCCGCTCTATTACCGCCGGCGATTTGAATCTGTCCTCCGAGGAGGAAAAGAAGGAAGCAGAGGAGAAGTCCACCGCAAACCGTGCAATGTTCGACGCCATGAAGGAAGCACTGGACGGCAAGGTAAAGGACGTTCGCGTTTCTTCCCGTCTGGTCAGCGATCCGGTGTGCCTGACTTCCGAGGGCAATCTGTCCATCGAAATGGAGCGCGTCCTCAACAACGTGCCGAACAACGGCAATCACTTCTCCGCAGAGAAGGTTTTGGAAATCAACGCTTCTCACCCGATCTTTGAGAAGCTGATTCGTCTGTACACCAGCGATCCGGACAAGCTCAAGACCTATGCAAAGCTGCTGTACGATCAGGCTCTGCTGATTGCCGGTATGCCGGTAGAAGATCCGGCTGCCTTCACGCAGGCTATGTGTGACCTGATGGCAGAATAACATGCGCCAAATCCGAATACCGCATTGGCATTCGAGATATGTTCCTAATCAGCCCCCGTTCTTCGGAACGGGGGCTTTTTTGGTTGCGCGCAAAAAACCATCCGCAGAGCCGGTAGGAAGCCCTGCGGATGGTTTTTAGAGAGAGAATATAACCAAAGAAGTGTGGAATTAGGTAGGAATCAAAATTAACGATAATCGTAGGTGTTGCGCGAAGTACGAACAGCCGGTGCAGCATGGGTGCTGTGGCTCAAAACCGTTGCAACCAGCGGCATAACAATAATCAGCGCGGTAAGAATGGTTGTCATAACAAATCCTTCCTTTCAGAAAATATAGGATAATACTATTTTTATTTAGATACAGCAGCCCTGTTAAGTCGAATCTTTTTCTCTTTCGTTTTTGCTGTCCTCTTTGTTTTTATGTCTATATTATAGTCAAAACCCGCGCGTTTTTCTTCCATTTTGTTGCGAAAGAATTCCTGTTATTCCCGCCGTTTTCCGCAGTCCTTTCTGAATTTTTTTGTTATCTTGCGATGCACGCAAAAAAGTCCCCGGAGCAGCCTCCGAGGACTTTTTGTCAGTCTCAGTTTTTCAAATACACAGCTGTCGGCGTCTTGACGTCCGACTCCTCCGAGCCGATGCCGAGCTGTTTATACAGATTGCATCCCACCGAGCGCAGCACGCCATCCTTGGAACGGTACAGCGTATTGAATCCGCCCGCGGCCACAGCTTCCACATTCTCTGCGAGCTTGCGCGGCTTGAGCTGATAATAAATCGTTTCTTCGCCAATCGCATATGTGCCGTCACCAAATTTGATGCCGATCTGATGATAGTTATTGACGCCGAAGGTATACAGATCTCCGTTTGTTGTGAGCACCGCGGCATGTGCCGATCCAGCATCGACATACGAGACATCGCTCATCAGCTTTTTCGGCGTGGTCTGTACACTGCGCGCCGGATCATCAACGGTCTTGGTTCCCAGCGAGCCGACGCTGTTGTTGCCCCAGCCGTACAAATCGCCATTTTCCTTCAGGGCAAACGCCATATACTTGGCACCGCACGATACCATCTTCACGCCGTCCATGACCTTCGCCGGTTTGGACTGATACGCCTCACCCTTGCTGTTTGTGCTGTCGGTCTTAGCAAGTCCCAGCTGACCGTCCTCGTCATAGCCCCAGGCATACAGCGTGCCATCCGTGGTAATCGCCATCGAATAGTCCTCGCCCGCGTCAATATACGCGACATTGTCCATCAGCTTATACGGCGTGGACATACAGACATAGCCTTCCTCGTCTTTCTTATCACAGACAGTATCCGCAATGCCCAGCGCACCATTTTTATTTCGGCCCCAGACATACAGCGCGCCATTGGTGTCAATCGCCAAGGCATGTTTGCTGCCAGCGGCAATCATCGCAATATCTGTGTTGACCTTTTTCGGCTCCATGCGGCTGGTGTTGTCTCCATCACCCATTTGATAGCTGGTGTCATCGCCCCAGGCATAGAGATCTCCGTCCTTGCACAGGGCAAACGACAGCTCATCGCCCGCCGCTACCTGTGTCACCTTGCCGGAGATTTTGACCGCCTTGACCGGCTTGGACTGATTGTCACAATTGGAATTGCCCAATTCACCCTTTAGATTGTGTCCCCAAGCATAGACCGCGCCGCCGGCATCTACTGCCAGCATATGATCCTCGCCAACGGCGATTTGCTCGGAGGTTATCGCCTCTGTTGAGCCATTTTTACTGAGTCCAACGAACATAGCGACTGCCAGCACGACGACAACGACCGCCGTGCCGAGCAGGGCTGCAATGATCTTGTTTCTCTCTCTTGACATACTGCTTGATTCCTCACTTTTCCTGAAAAGCACCGCCCATACCTGCGGCCTTTCTGTTTTTCCGTGATTATTATACCATCAAACATTGTCTTATGCAAAATAATTGTGGAAATTCACGAAAAAAAACAGGTAAAAAAAGCCAGAGGGATCACAATAAGATCTCCTCCGGCAAAGCAATGTCCTGTTTTGGTATCTTGTCCCATGAAAAATCGGCAATCAGCTCATGCAGGGCAACCGGCTGCGCCGTCGGGCGCAGTCCCGCCGCCTTCGCCAGCATGCCGACAATTGGCTCCGGACGGCCAAATCTTTCCCGCAGAACACCTAGATCTAAATCCCCGTCCCGCTTGGACAGCCGTCTGCCGTCCGGCGCGGTGAGCAGCGGCATATGATAGAATTCTGGAACGGAAAATCCCAGCTGTTCATACAGATACATCTGCCGCGGGGTGGAATTGAGCAAATCACTGCCGCGCACGACTTCCGTGACGCCCATCTCTCCGTCATCCACGACGACCGCCAATTGATAGCCATACACGCCATCCGACCGCCGAATGATAAAGTCACCGCAGTCCTGCGCCAAATTTTCCGTATACACGCCCTGACAGCCGTCTGTGAACGACATCACGCGATCCGGCACGCGCACACGCCAAGCAGGCGAACGGCGTTTGGATTTTTCTGCGATCTGTTCCGGCGTCAGATTGCGGCAGGTACCCGCATAGATATACGTGCCGTCTGAGCGGTGCGGCGCCTGCGCCGTGTGCAGTTCGGCGCGGCTGCAAAAGCATGGGTACAGCAGGCCCTTGTCTTTGAGTACCTCGAAGTATTTGTCATAGATTGCCGTGCGATTGCTCTGATACCACGACTCGCCGCCTGCGCTGCCGCCGTCATCCCAGTCGACGCCGAACCACTGCAAGTCCTCTTCGATCTGATCCGCCAGCGAACGCGGGCAGCGCATGGCATCCAGATCTTCGATGCGCAGGAGATATTTGCCCTGTTTTGACCGGACGGACAGCCAAGACAGCATCGCGCACAAAATATTGCCCAGATGAATGCGTCCGCTCGGTGTCGGGGCAAATCGTCCGCATACAGCCATGTTACTGCTTGCCCTCCGGGCGGTCACCGCAGTCCGCCATGCACTTTGCGCAGTCATGCATACAGTGCATCGGATCGTCCTCATCCTCTTCCGGAATGACAATCTTGGACGGATCACCGACCTGTTCGCCTGCCAGCAGACCGGCAATGCACTCCACGGCGTCGCCCTGACATCCCGGCAGCACCTGCATGCCAATCATGCGCAGGGTCTCCTGCAATGCCGTGCCGACTTCGCCCGCCAGCATGACATCAATGTTCTGCATGGACAGCTTGAACAGCACACTGGTGATGCCTGCGCCGTCCAAAGAAATCACTTCCTTGGATACCGGCTGACCATTTTCTTCGGTAACGATGATGACTTCCGTGCTCTCGTTGAGTGCCGGTGCAATCACACCGTCTTTTACTGCTGCTGCTACTTTCATATATGCTTCCTCCTCACGAATCGTATCATTCGTGCTCTCTGTTAGTATACCTGCTTATTATATCCCAAATACCGATTGGGTGCAATGGTATCCCCCGCCGCTTCAGCAAGATAAGCAAGAATCTAGTATCTGTTGCAGCTCATTCAGATTTTTCACAAAATAAATCTTTCTCTGCCGGTATTCGCTGGACAGATCTGCCGCAATCATGCGTTTCAGCAGCTGCTGCAAGCTGTCATAATATCCGTGCAGGTTATAGAGAATGCACGGTGCATCCAACCGATCCAGTGCCAGCAGCGACATGACCTCTGTGATTTCCTCCAGCGTTCCTGTGCCGCCCGGCATCGCAATAAAAGCATCACCCAGTTCAATCATCTTGGTCTTGCGCTCTGCCATCGTCTCCGTGACGATGAGATTGGTCACGGCGTCGTATTGCAGCTCCTTTTCCACAAAAAAGCGCGGCTCTACGCCGGTGACGGCTCCTCCTGCACGCAGCACACTCTCCGCAATGATTCCCATCAATCCGACTTTGGAACCGCCATAGACCAAATCATGGCCGCTCTCGCCAATCCACGTGCCCAGCTCCTGCACTGCCTGCTTGAGGGCAGGATCGTTTCCCTCATTTGCGCCCAAATAAACCGTTATGTTCATGTTTTCGCCTTCTTTCTGTGTGTCTCCACCCAGTATATCATAAAAAAAGACCTGCCGCAGCCGCGGCAGGTCTCCTATTTCGTCAAAGTTTCATGATTCCACGATTCTAAATACATCGAATACGCTGTCAATTCCTCACTGCCTTTATAGCAGTCGCAAGCATCTATGCCTCGCCAAATCAGCAACTGCGTTTGCAGTACATTACAATTCGATTCAGCTAATCCCAGCTTCGTTTCAAAAACAACCACAATATCTGTACCGACTTCCGCACCATAATCATAATATATTTTGCTCTTATTATCTTGTACAACTCGATAAATCTGCAAGGTATCCGGCTTTTCGTCCCAAGAATGATAAAAATTGTATCTCGTCATCCTCAAATAAATCGGGTCAACCTCTTCTTCTGTGATTTCTTCAACCGTAACTGTTTGTTTCAGCTTTTCTATCCATTCTGACAGCGTCCTTTTGGGACACACAAATTCCTCTTGTCTATGTAGCATTGCATACTCCATGGATACGAAAAACCTGCCGCAGCCGCGGCAGGTTTTTCACAGATATGATCCGTATTATTTCAGCAGTTCTTCGAGAATGCTCTCGCTGTTCTCTGCGGTGTTAATCGAGCGGATGGTCGAACGCAGCGGCAGGACAGCGGACGGAGAAACACTCAGCTCGTCCACGCCGAGTGCCATAAAGGTCTCTGTCAGCGAAGTATCCGCGCCCAGCTCGCCGCAGATGCCAATCCAGATACCAGCCTTATGCGCGTTGTCTGCTGCCATCTTAATCATGCGCAGGACTGCCGGATGATGGGCATCGAAGAAGCGATCCAGATTGCCGCCCTGTCTGTCGGTTGCCAGCGTGTACTGGGTCAGGTCGTTGGTGCCGACCGAGAAGAAGTCCACGAGCTTTGCCAGACGATCCGACATCATCACGGCGGACGGGGTCTCAATCATGATGCCCAGCTCGATGTTCTCGTCAAACGGCTGCTCCTCCTTGCGAAGCTCTGCCTTGACGCCCTCACAAATGCGCTTGATCTCCAGCACTTCCCACTCCGAAGTAATCATCGGGAACATGATGGCAATCTTGCCGTATGCAGAGGCGCGGTACAGCGCGCGCAGCTGGGTCTTAAAGACCTCCGGACGGGTCAGACAGATACGAATCGCACGCAGACCCATTGCCGGATTTTCCTCATGTGCCAGCTGGAAGTAATCCGCCTGCTTGTCCGCACCGATGTCCAGCGTGCGGATAATCACGCGCTTGCCGCCCATGCGCTCGGCAACCGTCTTATATGCCTGGAACTGCTGCTCTTCGGTCGGATAGTCATTGTTTTGCAGGTACAGGAACTCGGAGCGGAACAGACCGATGCCGCCGCCGTCGTTGGCGAGCACCTGATCGACATCGTCCGGAGAGCCGATATTGCAGTATACCATGACCTTGCGTCCGTCAATCGTCACATTTTCCTTGCCCTTGAGCTGATCCATGAGTTCCTTCATGGCGCGCTGCTTGGCGTGCTTCTTGCTCAGACGCTCATGCGTGATCTCATCCGCTTCGACAAACAGCTCGCCGGTCTCGCCGTCAATCCATGCGGTCTTGCCCTCGTAGTCTTCGCGGAGCGCATCACCGGTGCCAATGACAGCCGGAATGCCCATCGTGCGTGCCAAAATCGCCGTGTGGCTGTTGCCGGAGCCGCCCTGCGTGACGAAGCCCAGAATCTTGGACTTATCCAGCTGCACAGTCTCAGACGGAGCCAAATCGTCCGCTGCCAGAATGACCGGCACATCGGAATCAATGCCGCCTGCCACAGCGCCGCTCAAAATACCAATCACGCGATTGGAAATATCCTTGACGTCCGCAGCACGTGCCTGCATGTAGCTGTCGTCCATCGAAGCAAACATCTGGGCAAACTGCTCGGCAATCTGCGAAACGGCATACTCGGCATTGACTTGCTCGCCGTCAATCAAATCCTGAATGCCCTCCACATAGTCGAGGTCGTCCAGCATCATCTGATGGGCTTCAAACAGCTCGGCGCCCTCTTCGCCTACTTCTGCGAGCGCCTTTTCATACAGCTCCTTGAGCTGCTCCATCGCGGTCTGACGAGCCGATTCAAAGCGCTGCTTTTCCGCTTCTGTATCTGCAACCTCATGTTTTGCGATGTCGTGGGCTCCACGTCGATAAAAACACAGCGGTCCATTTGCCACGCCGCCGGAGACGCCTTTTCCCTGAATGGTGTACATAACAAGTTCCTCCCTCATTGTGTGCCTGTCTGTATACAGGCCTTCTGTTGTTTCAGCTTCCCATTCTCCCTCATTTTCCTGCATTTTGTCGCATGAAAAAAGCAGAAGGATCTGTTCTCTATTCTTCTGCTCACACCATACTGATCTATGATTTTGTGCGCACAGAAAAGACCTGAAAACCTATCTCTTATTTCAGCCCTATATCCCCGCACCGAACAGACCAGCGCTCTCTATTCTCTTGTATTTTATCTATTCCTATTTCATCTTATCCGCTTCCCGCGCATTTGTCAAGAATACACAGAAAAAAAGAGGATACAATCTCGCAAATTGTATCCTCTGTTCGGTTATCTCAGGCAATCAGGCCGCCGTCTATTTTTGCGGTCAAGATGCGCTGTACGCTCTCATCAATGCGCTGCTCAGTCAGCTTGCCGTCGGATACTGCCTGAAACAGTGCCTGATACACGGCATCCACATCGGACGGTTCCAGCAGCATATCCGCTCCCGCCTGTACGGCGAGCACAGCGGCCTTTTGCTCTGTGTACGAATCTGTCAGCTTCTCGTCGCTCAGCGCGTCGGTCATGACAATGCCGTTGTAGCCGAGCTTCTTGCGCAGCAGATCCGTCATGACCTTGGACGATACCGAGCACGGCACGGTGTCATACTCCTTCACTGTATCGTGCGAGACAATCATAAACGCCGGATTCTGCTTGATGCAGGCCTGAAAACTGTCCGTGCTGTTCGGGAACGCAGAAACCGCGGACAACACCTGATTTTCCTGCAATCCCTTGACCTCGCTGGCAGCCAGTGCATCGGTTATGACGGTCGGTGCAAAATTGACGGTAAAGCCTACACTGCGCAGCTCCTCTGCGAGGGTCTGCCCCAGCGCATAGGCAGTCTTTTCATCTGTGCTCTGATCCGCCTTCAAAATGCTCGTCGTCTGAAGCGCCTGCGCCACCGGCGCATGGCTGCCTCCCTGCTCCTGTACACCGAGGAACACCGGAATACCGGCTTTCGATGCCTTTGCATAGCTTTGCGTATGGCTCAGCATATCTTTGATCTGGGCTTTTTTCTGCAAGCTCTGGCTCGTGTACAGCACGCCGCCGACCGGACGCTTGTCTATCGCTTCCTGCGTCGCAGCACCCGCACGGACGACTTGATTGGTCTGCGTCAGGGCTTCCGGCGTCACAAACAGCATTTGATACAGCTTTTGCTCCAAGCTCATCTTTTCGACCAGCTGTTTGGCCTGTTTCTGCGATGCAGTGAGCGATTCCGCTTCGGCTTCTTCTGCCGCTTGTGCCTGCTTCTTGCTCGCTGTCTGTACCAAAAATGCCGTGCCCTCCGGTGCCTTCTCCGGATGAATCTGAATATATCCGATGGCTGCTGCACTCACTGCCAGACAGAGAACAACGGGAATCAGCAGCAAATATCGCTTTTTCATCTTACAACCTCCTGCGGTTTTCTCTCGTACCAGTATACCGTATTTGTTCAAAGATTTCTACTGATTTAGAGAAAACTACGCACGCTTGCCCAGCACCTCGCGCCGGATATAAGCAAAGGTCTCCTCTTCGCCCTTTTCCGCGAGCATGTGCAGCATGGTTTCCAGCAGCTCCCGCGTCTTGGGATGCATAATCATGGTATTGACACGCAGACCGCTTTCGTAGTACTTCCACGCCGAAGCGTCCGTATAGGCGTCGCCCTGATAGACACGGCAGGCGGCAATGCGGTCGCACAGCATTTCCGCGACATAGTTTACCGGCATTTCCATGCCAGCGAGCGGATACCCGTCCTTTTGCAGCGAATAGTCAATCCAGTATTCTAAATGATGCTTGTTTCTGCCCTTGTGGTGCAGCCAAGCCGAGCTGTAGCCGCGGTCAAGCCGTTCGGCGGTGTTTGGGCTGCGATAACCCTGATAATACTTCGCACCGACAAAAAATTCCGTCGGGCTGTATTTGGATAAATCATGCATCAGCCCTTGGCGATATAATCCCAGCTTAAAACAATAATGCCGCACTAGTGTTCGATGCTGATGAACGGTGCACAAGTGCCGCAGCCACTTCGGGCGCTTGTCTGTCTTTGCCTGCGCCGATATTTCTTTCTCTATTGGTTTCATCATAATCCCTTTTGTTTCTTCAGCACCCGATATACATAACACGGTTCCCATGTGACATCGCCAGGATCTAACAGCGGCAACAATTTTGGTATGTCTGTCGTCTCTCTGCACAATCCGTTTTCATTCAGTGCTTGTTGCATACATCCGTCTGACATATTCTCGAGCAAAGACTCGCAGGAGTCGTGCACAATATCGATACCCAGCCACGCTACAGCATACCCATACGCAGAATCTATTGGCTTCGTATCGTATGCTATGATCTCACACAGAATTTCATATTGCTGGAGTATTTTTTCAAAATCCATGAGTTTTTCCAGCACTTTTTGACTTTCCGGCTGTTCTAAAAGCATGATGTATGCATCATACATATCCAACAGCTTTGCAAAATCTTTTTTGCTCTTTTCCGTCAGCAAATCCGTTGCGAGCAACGATCTTCCCATTCCGCGATAGTTTTCCTTTATTGGAACGATGTCTATCTTCACACCTGTATCCTCAGAACAGCAGGTTCAGCAGTCCGATCACAAAGCCGACGACAGCGCCGAGATTGACGACAGCACCCAATTCCTTTTTCAAGATGGACATAACCAGTGTCTCCACTTCCTCCGGCTGCATCGCAAGAATCTTATTTTCCGCCACGCCGCGCAGATTGAGCATCCGAATCAAGCTCTCTGCCTTTTCCTCTACCATGCGTTCGTACAGCTTCATGCACAAATCGACCGGATGCATCTGTGCTTCCTGCATCAGTGCCAGCACTTCTCCCACCGGCTTCTGCTCGGATTCCTCCCAAATGCTGCGCATCTGTGGGGTAAGCAGCACATCAATATTGGTATCCAGATAGGCGTCTACATGCTCTTGAATCGGCTTCGCCAAGCCTTCCAGCATGTCCTCTCGAATCATTTTGCCCAAGAAGGAACCTGCGAGCTTCTGGCTGACCGCTTCAATGACTTTCTGTGCAATGATGTCACCCAATCCCATATCCAGCACATGATCGCTGACCTTTTCGGTCAGCTTATCCTGTATGAGTTCGCTGCTCTTGTGATAATTTTCTTCTCCTGCCAGCTTGATGCCAATGTCTTTGATAGAGGTTTCCGCGTGCTTGTCCAGCTCCGCCGTCAATGCCTCTCGCAGCTTCTGTTTTGTCTGTTCTGACAGCAGCATTTCCCGAATATCTTCTTGTGTGAGCAATATGCTTCCCACTGCCTGACCGGCAGCACGCGCGAGCCGCGCCTGTCCCTTCGGGATGATGCCCGGCGTAAACGGAAGCTGCTTTCCAAACAATTTTACCGGCCGAAGCGGACGAAACAGCATTTTTACCGCAATATAATTGGTGCAGTAGCCAATCACTGCACCGATCACCGGCCCCGACAGCGTTTGTACAATTCCGAGATCCAAAAAGATCCTCCCTTTCTCTTTATACAGCATGATGAAAATACAAATTTTAAATCGTTTTTACTGTATACCGACCGTTCCAAATTGTCAATAGATTCTGATATTTTGCGAAAAAAGTTACCGTTTTGTCATAATTTTCAGGAGAAAGACCAATTTTTTTCCGTTCCATTTTCCGTTTTTAGCATGGTTGCCCTCTTCCGTTCTTCGGCGGAACGTGTTATAATATCCCATAATCAATTATGCTGCTGCATTCAGCACCACCATTTCGGAATGGATTTTCCGACCGGAAACAAGCGCCAGAGCTGCCATGCAGGGTAGCTGACGAGGTGGAAGTGATCGAAAATTCGGCGGATGCTTCCCGCCCGCAGGCACACGGACGAAAGCCGTTCTCTTAAACCGCACCGGCAACGGGGTGAACAGAGGGGTTCGGCACTGTGCTGATAAAAATTTTATACCTCGGAGGTAAACTATCATGTGTGGAATCGTAGGCTATGCCGGCCATGAGCAGGCAGCACCCTTCCTGCTGGAAGGTCTGGAGAAACTGGAGTACCGCGGCTATGACTCGGCTGGCATCGCTGTTTTCTCTGACAAGATTCGTACCGTAAAATCTCAGGGCAGACTGGCCGTCCTGCGCGAAAAGGTAAACGCCGCAGGCGGCATATCGGGCACGCTCGGCATCGGACACACCCGCTGGGCGACGCACGGCGCACCGAACGACATCAACTCTCATCCGCATTCGAGCATGAGCCGCCGCATCACCGTGGTGCACAACGGCATCATCGAAAACTACATCCCGCTCAAGGAAGAATTACAGGCAAACGGCGTGGTCTTCCGCTCGGAAACCGACACCGAAGTTGTCGCACAGCTGTTTGACTATCTGTACGACGGCGATCTGATCGGCACCCTCATCAAGGTCCTGCACCGCATCCGCGGCTCCTATGCCCTGGGCATCCTGTGCACAGACTATCCGGATACGCTGCTCGCAGTTCGCAAGGACAGCCCGATGGTTATCGGTCTGGGCGAGCACGAAAACTATATCGCGTCGGATATTCCGGCCGTGCTTGACCACACCCGCAAGTATTATCTGCTGAATGACAATGAAATCGCGCTCATCAAGCCGGATTCCGTTGAGCTGATGGATATGGATCGCAAGCCGATTCATCACGAAATTTATACCGTAGATTATGATATTTCTGCCGCTGAAAAGGGCGGTTACGATTACTTCATGATGAAGGAAATCAAGGAACAGCCGAACGCGCTGCGCACCTGCATTGGTTCCCGCATTCATGACGGCGAAATCACGCTGGATAAGCTGCGTCTGAGCGACGAGCGCATCAAGAACATCGGCCGTATTCACATGGTTGCCTGCGGCTCCGCTTGGCACGCTGCCATGGTCGGCAAATATGTCATCGAGGAGCTGACCCGCATTCCGGTCGAAGTGGATCTGGCATCCGAGTTCCGCTACCGCCGCCCGATTCTCAGCCGCAATGACCTGTGCATCACCATCAGCCAGTCCGGCGAGACCGCGGACACCTTGGCTGCGCTGCGCGAAGCAAAGGCAAACGATGTACACGTGCTGTCCATCGTCAACGCTGTCGGCAGTTCTATCGCCCGTGAGAGCGATGACGTGCTGTACACGATGGCAGGACCGGAAATCGCCGTGGCAACCACCAAGGGCTACACCACGCAGCTGGCTGTTATCTATCTGATTGCGATGAAATTCGCGCAGATTCGTCAGACCATTCGTCCGGAAGTATTCCAGTCTCTGCTGACTGATTTGCAGAAGCTGCCGGATCAGCTGGAGAACATCTTCGCTGACGAAGAAAAAATCCGTCAGCTGGCAAAGGAGCACCAGTCCACCGGTTCTGAACTGGTTCGCAACAATGTATTTATCATCGGACGCGGCATCGACTACGGTGCTTCGCTGGAAAGCTCCCTGAAGCTCAAGGAAATCTCCTATGTACACTCGGAGGCTTACGCCGCTGGCGAGCTGAAGCACGGCACCATCTCCCTGATCGAGCCGGGCACACTGGTTATCGCTGTGGCAACACAGGATCTATTGTATGAAAAGCTGATTTCCAATGTCAAGGAGGTCAAGGCACGCGGCGCACACGTCATCGCCGTGGTCAAGGAAGGCTGCACCGATGCGGAAACCGTTGCAGACACCGTTCTGTACATTCCAAAGACCGCCGACCTGTTCACCTCGACGCTGACCGTTGTCCCGATGCAGCTGTTTGCCTACTACACCGCGATTGAGTTAGGTTGCGACGTGGATAAGCCGCGCAACTTGGCAAAATCTGTAACTGTAGAATAAGTAATTTGTTTTCAGAGCGCTCTGTTTTTTCGGAAACAGAGCGCTTTTTTCTTATCTCAATTGACAAACAAGAAATGTATGTATATACTAACATTTGACAAGGGAGGTATGCATATGACATTAAAAGAACTGTCCATCGGCGACTCTGCCATTGTGACAACCGTTGGCGGTGAAGGCGCACTGCGTCAGCACTTCTTGGACATGGGCGTGATTCCCGGCGCGCAGGTCACGTTGGTGAAATTTGCGCCAATGGGCGATCCCATGGAGCTTCGCATTCACGGCTACGAGCTGACGCTTCGGCTGGCGGATGCAGAAAAAATTCAAATTCGCCCCGTCACCGCGCAGGAAGTGCCAATGACTCCCCAAGAGAATCTGGCAGACTTTACCGCGCATCCGGGTTTTGGCGAGGGCGGCAAATATCACGTAAAGGCCGACGAGCATCCGGTTCCGGAGGGCACTACCCTGACCTTTGCCTTGGCAGGCAATCAGAACTGCGGCAAAACGACGCTGTTCAACCAGCTGACCGGCTCCAACCAGCATGTCGGAAACTTCCCCGGCGTCACCGTAGACCGCAAGAGCGGTGCCATTCGCGGACACGCGGACACGGAAATTACCGATTTGCCGGGTATTTATTCTATGTCTCCGTACAGCAGCGAGGAAATCGTCACCAGACAATTTATCATCGGAGAAAAGCCGCTCGGCATTATCAACATTGTCGATGCGACAAATATCGAACGAAATCTGTACTTAACCATGCAGCTGATGGAGCTGGATGTTCCTATGGTGCTCGCGCTCAACATGATGGATGAAATGCGCGGCAACGGCGGCTCCATTCACATCAATGAAATGGAGGAAATGCTGGGCATTCCGGTCGTTCCGATTTCCGCCGCAAAAAACGAGGGCGTTGACGAATTGGTACGCCACGCGCTGCACGTGGCAAAATATCAGGAGCGTCCGGGGCGCACGGATTTCTGCGACACGAACGATCACGGCGGCGCGGTGCATCGCTGTCTGCACGGCATCATGCACCTGATTGAAGATCACGCCAAACGCGCGGACATTCCGCTTCGATTTGCTGCGACAAAGCTGGTAGAAGGCGATGCGCGCATTCGGGAACTGCTGCGTCTGACGCAAAACGAGCAGGAAATGATTGAACATATCATCAAGCAGATGGAAGAGGAACGCGGACTCGACCGCGCGGCAGCCATTGCCGACATGCGGTTCGCCTTTATCCAAAAGCTCGTCGATCAGACCGTTATCAAGCCGCATGAGAACCGCGAGCGAGCGCGCAGTCGGCGCATTGACCGCTTTCTCACCGGCAAATACACCGCTATTCCGGCATTTATCGCCATTATGGGCTTGATTTTCTTCTTGACGTTTAATATCATCGGTGCCGGTTTACAGACACTGCTAGAGCTTGGCATTGACCGCCTCACCGTTCTCACGGACAAGGCACTGACAGCGGCGCATGTCAATCAAGTCCTGCATTCCCTCATCATTGACGGTATTTTCAACGGCGTCGGCAGCGTGCTCAGCTTCCTGCCGATCATCGTGGTGCTGTTCTTCTTCCTCTCGTTGCTGGAGGACACCGGCTACATGGCGCGTGTCGCCTTTGTCATGGATAAGCTGCTGCGCAAAATTGGCTTGTCCGGCAGAAGTATCGTCCCGATGCTTATCGGCTTTGGCTGTACCGTACCGGGCGTCATGGCGAGCCGCACCCTGCCTTCTGACCGCGACCGCCGCATGACCATTATGCTCACACCGTTTATGAGCTGCTCGGCAAAGCTGCCGATTTACGGCTTCTTCACCGCTGCATTCTTCCCCAAGCACGGCGGTCTCGTCATGATTGCGCTGTACTTTGGCGGCATTGTCGTCGGTATTTTGACCGCGCTGTTTGCCAAGGAATTCCGATTCCGCGGCGAGGCGGTTCCGTTTGTCATGGAGCTGCCGAATTACCGGATGCCGGGCATGAAAAATGTCATGCAGCTGCTGTGGGAAAAGGCGAAGGACTTTTTACAGCGTGCATTTACCGTGATTTTCCTCGCAACCATCATCATTTGGTTCTTGCAGAACTTTAGCTTACAGCTCAATATGGTTTCGGATTCGCAGGACAGCATTCTGGCGCTGGTCGCCGGAAGCATCGCGCCGATTTTCCGTCCGCTCGGTTTTGGAGACTGGCGCATTTCCACCGCCCTGATTACCGGTTTTATGGCAAAGGAAAGCGTTGTCTCGACACTGACCATTCTCTTTGGCAGCGGCACCGACCTGTTGACGGTTCTGACACCGGTGGCAGCCGCTTCTCTTCTGGTGTTCTGCCTGCTGTACACACCGTGCGTTGCGGCAATCGCTTCGATCAAGCGCGAGCTGGGCAGCCGCTGGGCACTGGGAACGGTTGTTTTCCAATGCGCCATCGCCTGGGTCTGTGCGTTCATCGTTCATGCCATTGGTCTATTGCTCCTGTGAAAACATTTGGATATTTTCCGTATTTGATGTATAATGGAAACAGCATCTGGCGCAGGTCGGGAACCGCCTGAAAAAGGACAGGCAGCTCCCGTATGCGAAAGGCGTGAGCCGGCCGGCAGGGGCGCTGTCCCGCGGGCTGCACAGCGCGTATTTCCGCCTGTTCCAGCATATGAAAAGCGGGGCGTCTGCGTTCGCCCCATACGGGAAAGGAAAGAGCACAATGATTAAACTATCTCCGTCAATCCTGTCCGCTGATTTTGCCAACTTACAGCGCGACATTGCCATTGCAGTTGATGCTGGCGCAGAATATGTCCATGTAGACTGCATGGACGGTCACTTTGTACCGAACCTGACCATCGGCGCACCGGTTGTCAAGGCTCTGCGCAAGGCAACGGATGCGACGCTCGACGTCCATCTGATGATTTCCGATCCGGATCAGTATCTGGATGACTTCATCAAGGCAGGTTCTGACATTATCACCGTACATTACGAGGCAAACGGCGACACGCTGGCACAGGTTCGCAAGATCAAGGAAGCAGGCGTCCGCGCTTGTGTATCCATCAAGCCGGGTACTCCGGCAGATGTTCTGCTCCCGCTGCTGCCGGAGCTGGACATGGTTCTCATCATGACGGTAGAGCCGGGCTTTGGCGGTCAGGGCTACATTGATGCCTGCACCGACAAGATTCGCACCATCCGCAAGGCAATTGACGACAACGGCTACCAGTGTGAGCTGGAAATCGACGGCGGTGCAAAGCTGACCAACACGCCGGACATCGTAGCTGCTGGCGCAAATGTCATCGTAGCCGGTTCCGCTGTCTTTGGCGGCGACATCGCAGCAAACGTCAAGGGCTTCAAGAAGATTTTCGACGAGTACGAAAACAACTACTTTGCATTCTAATGCGCAGACAGCGCAAAACTCCCACTCGAAATCGAGTGGGAGTTTTTTCATGTATTCGATTCTTCTGCCGGAATATAGCGAATAATATCTCCCGGCGTGCATCCCATCACAAAACAAATGCGCGCTAACACATCTGCGTCAATCTTTTCTACATGCCCGCGATACCATTTATCAATCACCTCAAAGCGCGTATTCACTGCACGAGCCAACGCATACCGCGTAATATGCTTTTTATCCATCAGTGGTTTTAATTCAATCGTAATGTGACCATACTGTGCGATGGTATAGAGTAGATTTTCCATGTTTACACCTCAAATGTATCAAAATACTGTTATATAGGCAACAGTTCGCACCAGCTTCTCGGCTCTCCCTCTGGGAGAGCTGGCATTTGCACAGCAAATGACTGAGAGGGCAAGCCTCTGACAAATTCGTATCAGAGTAAATCTGAAAAAAACATGCTGGTTGGTATAAGCCCTCTCTGTCGCTGCGCGACATCTCTCCCAAAGGGAGAGACAAGTTTAGTCTGTGCGTCAAGCAAAAGCCTTCCTCTCTGAGGAAGGTGGCACGGCGCAAGCCGTGACGGAAGGAGCAGCACGCGAACAAATCTGCATCAGAGCTGCCCTGATTCGCCACTGTCAGATAACTCCCTCAGTCTTGCCGCAAGGCGGCAATCCAGCCCCCTCACGAGGGAGCCTGCCCTCTCTGTCGCTCCGCGACATCTCTCCCAAAGGGAGAGACAAGTTTGGTTTGTGCGTCAGGGCAAAAGCCTTCCTCTCTGAGGAAGGTGGCACGGTGCAATCCGTGACGAAAGGAGCAGCACGCGAACAAATCTGCATAAAGCTGCCCTGATTCGTCAAGATTGGCTGGATACTTCCTAAGTTTTCGCGTCAAGGGCAACAGTTCGCACCAACTTCTCGGCTCTCCCTCTGGGAGAGCTGGCATTTGCGGAGCAAATGACTGAGAGGGCAAGACCCTGACAAATTCGCATCAGAGTAAATCTGAAAAAAACATGCTGGTTGCTTACTCCCTCAGTCTTGCCGCAAAAGCGGCAATCCAGCTCCCTCACGAGGGAGCCTGCCCTCTCTGTCGCTGCGCGACATCTCTCCCAAAGGGAGAGACAAGCAGGTCTGTGCGCATGATAAAAAAATCTCCCGCAGGGCATCCTGCGGGAGATTGTACTTTCTGTCAATATTGCTTACTTGAAGTACTTGACGCCGTTCTCGAAGATCGGCTGATACTTCTCGCCAAAGATGTTCTGACCAACGTACTTGGTGTAACGCTCGGTATGACCCATCTTGCCAAGAACACGACCATCCGGAGAGGTAATGCCCTCGATAGCACACATGGAACCATTCGGGTTGAATGCAATGTCCATAGACGGCTCACCGTTGAAGTCCACATACTGGAACGCTACCTGACCGTTGGCAACCAGACGATCAATTTCTGCCTGCGGTGCCACGAAACGACCCTCGCCGTGAGAGATTGCGATGGAATGTACATCGCCTACCTCGCAGGAGGACAGCCACGGAGACTTGACAGACGCTACGCGAGTCTGTACATAGCGGGACTGATGGCGGCCAATCAGGTTATAGGTCAGTGTCGGGCAGGTGTCATCCAGATCACGGATCTCACCATACGGTACCAGACCCAGCTTAATCAGTGCCTGGAAGCCGTTGCAGATACCCAGCATCAAACCGTCGCGGTTGTTGAGCAGATCATGCACGGCGTCCTTGATTGCCGGTGCACGCAGGAACGAAGCGATAAACTTACCGGAACCGTCCGGCTCATCGCCGCCGGAGAAGCCGCCCGGCAGAATCATCATCTGCGAGCCGCGGATTGCCTGCTCGAGCTCCTCTGCGGAACGCATCAGGGCATCATGGGACAGGTTGCGGACAACGACAATCTTTGCCTCGCCGCCAGCGGTCTCTACTGCCTTTGCGGTGTCATACTCACAGTTGGTGCCCGGGAATACCGGAATAACAGCTGCCGGACGCGCGGTCTTGACTGCCGGAGCCTTGGTGTTGCGCTCGGTGTATACCGGCTTAACCAGCTTGTCATCGGAAGCGTCTGCGCGGGTCGAGAATACGCTCTCCAGCGTGCCCTCCAGCGACTGCTTCAGGTCAGACAGCGGGATAATCTCGCCAAATGCGTCGATTTCCGGCTTGTCCGTTGTCATACCGATGAGCCACAGCGGCATGTTCTCCAGCTCTTCGGTAGCTTCAATCAGAATGCCGCCGTAGTTCTTGAGGAACAGACCGTCCGGTGTGAAGGTCGGTGCGAAGGTAAAGCCGATGTCATTGCCGACAGACATCTTTACGATGCCCTCTGCAATACCGCCTGCGGACAGTGCCCAGGATGCTGCCACCTTGCCGCGTGCGATGAGTGCCTGTACGGTCTCCCATGTGTTGCGGATCGCAGCATAATCCGGCGAGCCATCCATAAAGTAGGTTGCGTCCAGGAAGTATACCGGATGACCAGCCTGCTTGAATTCCGGAGATACCAGATTGTCAGCTTCTTCCGGTGCAATGGCAAAGGATACCAGCGTTGGCGGAACGTGCATGTCATCATAGGTGCCGGACATGGAGTCCTTGCCGCCGATTGCTGCGCGGCCGAGCATAATCTGTGCGTCGTATGCGCCGAGCAAAGCTGCGAGCGGTGTGCCGAACTTCTCCGGATCACGGTTCAGATGTTCAAAATACTCCTGGAAGGTCAGGTATGCGGTGTTGTAATCACAGCCAGCTGCTACCAGACGCGCCATGGATTCAATCACAGAGCTGGAAGCACCGAGATACGGGTTCTGCTCCATATAATACGGGTCAAAGCCAAAGCCCATGACAGATGCGGTGGAGCACTGTCCTGCGGTCGGCAGGGTTGCTGCCATAACCTGTGTCGGGGTCAGCTGGTTTTTGCCGCCATACGGCATAAATACCGAGCTTGCACCGATGGAACCGTCAAAACGCTCGGTCAGGCCGCGCTCCAAGCAGATGTTCAGCTTGGAAGACAGGTTCAAAATCTTTTCCTTCAGGTTTGCGCCCTCGGTCGGAACCTCGATAGACGGGGTCGGCAGCGGGGATACATGTGCCTTGGTGTGCTTGGATGCACCGTTGGTGTTGAGGAAGTCACGGGATACATCGACGATGGTATTGCCGTTCCAAGTCATGCGCAGACGATTGGTATCGGTAACCGTTGCAACGACGGTTGCCTCAATGTTCTCCTCGTTTGCCATCTGGATGAACTTGTCCACGTTCTCCTTGGCTACGACAACTGCCATACGCTCCTGCGACTCAGAAATAGCCAATTCTGTGCCGTCCAGACCGTCGTACTTCTTCGGTACAGCGTTCAGGTTGATGTCCAGACCGTCTGCCAGCTCACCGATGGCAACGGACACACCGCCTGCACCAAAGTCATTGCAGCGGCGAATCATGCGGGTTGCTTCCGGATTGCGGAACAGACGCTGAATCTTGCGCTCTTCCGGCGGATTGCCCTTCTGTACCTCTGCGCCGCAGGTCTCCAGAGATTCGGTGGTGTGGCTCTTCGAGGAACCGGTTGCACCGCCACAGCCGTCACGGCCGGTGCGGCCGCCGAGCAGGATGACAATATCGCCCGGATCCGGCACTTCACGAATGACGTTTTCAATCGGAGCTGCGCCGACAACTGCGCCGATTTCCATGCGCTTTGCGACATAGCCCGGATGGTAAATCTCATGAACCAAGCCGGTAGCCAGACCGATCTGGTTGCCGTAAGAAGAATAACCGGCAGCTGCTGTGGTACACAGCTTGCGCTGCGGCAGCTTGTGCTCCAGCGTCTCATTGAGCGGAACGGTCGGATCGCCTGCGCCGGTGACACGCATTGCCTGATATACATAGCTTCTGCCGGACAGCGGGTCACGAATCGCGCCGCCAAGGCAGGTAGCTGCGCCGCCAAACGGTTCGATTTCCGTCGGATGGTTATGTGTCTCGTTTTTAAACATGAGCAGCCACGGCTCTTTCTTGCCGTCTACGGTTGCATTGATGCGGATAGAGCAGGCATTGATTTCCTCACTCTCGTCCAGATTCGGCAGGCAGCCGCGCTTCTTGAGCACCTTGCCTGCGATAGTGCCGATGTCCATCAGCGTTACCGGACGCTTGGCAGCCTTTTCCTCGCCGTATACTTCGACACGGCCTGCCAGATAGCGGTTGTATGCATCCAGTACCATCTGATCGTCAATCTTGCTCTCGTCGATTTCGGTCAGGAACGTGGTGTGACGACAGTGGTCAGACCAATAGGTGTCGATCATGCGCACTTCGGTGATGGTCGGGTCACGCTTTTCCTCGCCTGCGAAATAGCTCTGTAAGAACTGCAAGTCATCCAGCTCCATGGCCAGACCCAGACTGGTGCGCATCTGCTCCAGCGCCTCGGTATCCATGGAAATAAAGCCCTCTACGGTGTCAACCTGTGTCGGGATGGCATAGTTTGCTTCCAGCGTCTCCGGCTTGTCCGCAGAAGCCTCGCGGGAATCAACCGGATTGATGAGATAGCCGCGGATCTTGTCCATCTCTTCGTCGGTCAGCTTGCCGCCCAGCACATAGATGTGGGCTGCTGCTACCTTCGGACGCTCTCCCTGTGTCATCAGCTGAATACACTGTGCGCAGGAGTCGGAGCGCTGGTCGTACTGACCAGGCAGTGGTTCTACCGCGAGAATGCGGTAATCGCCCTCCGGCATCGGATACTGTTCATCGTAGCAATCATCTACCATCGGCTCAGAGAACACGATGTTTTTCGCCTTTGCATAGGTCTCCGCATCAATACCTTCCACATCGTAGCGGCACAGCTCACGCACATAGGTGAGTGCTGGGATCTCCAGCAGTTCACGAATGCTGCTGCACAGCGACTGGGATGCACTGTCGAAACCACTGCGTTTTTCCGTATAGCATCTTAATACTGCCATGTTGCACCTCGAATTACCATAGTATCGTCAAACATCGTTTGCAAAAAGTTTTGCAAATCTTACAATAGATATTTTTATCATACCGTTTTTTTCTTTTGTTTTCAATGCTCTTGCGCGAAAACGACAGGATTTTGTGAGATTCAACCAAATTTTCACAGCAATGTATGCGCTTTCCTGCACACTGTCCGCCCGTACAGACACAAAAAAGCTCCATTCGGCTTTGATTTGCCGAATGGAGCAAAAAGAAGCAATTTTACGGGATGGTATAGCCGTATCCGTAGCTGCCGTATGGGTTGGTGCTGCCGCCGTCCTGGCTGCCGCTCTGGCCGCTGCTGTTGTCTTCCGAAGAAGAGCTGTCGCTGCTGGAGGAAGAGGTCGTGCCGCTCAGCGTAGACTGGTCAATCAGCTTCACGGTGACTTCCTTGGTGCTGCCGTCACGATAGATCGTCAGCTTCATTGTGTCGCCCACCTGCAGCTCGTTCTTGACCTCGTTGATGTCGGTCATGCTGGTGATGTCCTTGCCGTTGACACCGGTAATAATATCGCCCGCCTGAATGCCCTGCTGATAGGCATCGGAAGACGGATCGACGCTGGATACATAGACGCCCTGCGGCAGGTTGAAATAGCTTGCACGCGTCGAGTCAATGTCGTAGCCGCTGATGCCGATCGCCGGTCGGCCGGTCACATGACCATTGGCAATCAGCTCATCGACAACTTCCTTTACTGTCGTCATCGGAATGGCAAAGCCCATACCTTCAATCGACGCGCTGTCCGAGGACGAAGCGCTGAGCTTGGAATTGGTGATGCCGATGACCTGACCGGCAGAGTTGATGAGCGCACCGCCGGAGTTGCCCGGGTTAATTGCGGTATCCGTCTGAATCAAGGTCATCACGCGATCATTGATCGTGACATTTCGATTGATAGCAGAGATAAAACCGCCGGTAAAGCTGTTCTGATACTCCAAGCCGCCAGGAGAGCCAATCGCAAACGCGCGGTCACCGACCTGCAAGCTGTCCGAATCACCGAATTCTGCCGCCGTCAGACCCGTAGCATCAATTTTGAGCACAGCAAGGTCGGTCTGCTCATCCGTGCCGATCAGCTTGGCTGTGTAGCTCTTTTCGTCGCTCAAAACGACTTTATACATGTCGCCGCCCTCGACAACATGATTGTTCGTGATAATATAGCCATCTTCACTCATGATAACGCCGGAACCGGAGGATTCTGTTCCCTGCTGCACGGAGTCCACGACAATCGCAACAATGGACGGAGAAACCTTCTGATAGACATCCGAATAGCTCGCCATATCCTCGCTGGTGCTACTCAGCTGTACCTTGGTGGTATTGGACGACGTGCCGCTTCCCGTATCCGTCGAGCTGCTGGAAGAGCTGCTCAGCGTCGGCAGAGAAATATGTCCGTTTGCCGCCCAGCCGCCGCCAAAGGCGAGTGCTCCGACAACAACGACAGCTGCCACCGGCTTCCACGGGAACTTCTTTTTCGGTCCCTTCGGCTTTTTCGGGCCATTGCCGCCCGGTTTCTTGCCGCCGCTCCACTGCTCATACGCATTGTTGTGCGGAGGTGGCGGCGTGCTGCCGCCGTTTCCCATATCCGAAAAACCGGTATGCTCAGAAGTATTGTTATTCTGTGTATATGCTGCACCGGCGTTCTGATAGCCTGCACCCTTTTCCTCCTCTGCGCCGCGTACCGGCGTCTGGAACGGTGTCGTCTGTTCCGGTGCTTCGTTTTCATGATTGTTGCGGAACTCGTCCATGCCTATATCCTCCTTCAAGTATCAGGTCATACTGTTCTTTCTTTTATGTGCTTCATTGTACGCCTATAATATGATGATTCCTTGTTTGCAATGTTAATTTTCTGTGAATCTACATATTTACAAATATTTTACGCAAATACTCCTGTCCAGTGCTGGTTTTTCTGTGTTTTTTCTGTGATTTTGTGTGAAACGTGTGAAAAAGCACCAGAACCGGATTGTTCCGATTCTGGCGCCTCGTCTTACAGCTCTGATTTTTTATTCACTCTGTCCTTGATTTCCGCCATTGGCTTTTTCTCTGCCATCGGCATCGTAAACATAAATTCCGTCTCTCCGCCGGACGAGCGGACGGAAATATCACCGCCATGCATGTTGACGATGGATTTTACCAGATACAGACCCAGACCCGCGCCGGTCTTATCGCGGCTGCGGCTGCGGTCTACCTTGTAGAATCGCTCGAATACATGCGGCAAGTCTTCCTGCGGAATTTCCGAGCCGGTGTTGCGGATGAGGAATTGGCTCATCGTGCCTTCCTGCTCCGCGCGAATGGTCAGCTTGCCGCCCTCATTGACGAATTTTACCGCATTGTCTACCAAATTATAAATCACGCGGTAAATATGGTCTCCGTCTCCGTATACTATCAGCGAGTCCGCCATTTCTACGTCCATATCGAGATGTTTCTCGTTGATTTGGTTTTCAAAGCTGATGAGCACACGCGCCACCATTTCAATCAGGTCGAACGGTGCCGGTGTGATAATCAGCTCACCCGCCTGAATTTTGGCAGCATCCAGCATACGCATGACCAAGCGGGACAGCCGTCCAACCTCTTCCGAAATAATTTTTAAGTATTGGCTGTGCTTTTCCGGCGGAATGGTGCCGTCCAGCATACCATCGACAAAGCCGCGAATTGACGTCATCGGCGTTTTCAGCTCATGCGAAACATTCGCCACAAAGCCGCGGCTGAGTTCTTCCTGCTGCTGCAGCGATGTCGCCATATTATTAAAGCTGACTGCCAGCTCGTCGATCTCATCGCAGTTATTGTTCTCAGACACGCGCACATCAAATTCACCGTGCCCGAATTTCTTCGCCGCAGAAACCAATCCCTTGAGCGGACGCGTGAGCATATCCGACAGGAACCAGCTGATAATCATGGTCAGCACGAGCGTGACGCAGACAATGAGAAAATAGCTCTTCATGATATTGCGCATCAAATCCGTGGTAGAAGTCGCCGGAGATGCCGCAATGACAAGTGCTACGATATTGCCGGATGCATCTTTACAGGTTGTTCCTGCAATAAAATAATTTTCGGAAAACAGTCCGCTCGCATTGCCGGAAACAAAAAACGAGCCGTCCTTGCGGGTTTTTTGTATCAGCTGGCTGCTGATGGTCTCCGGCACTTTTCCGTCAAACATGTCATCGCCCTGCGGGCTGGAATATGCCTCTACCTTGCCGTTGGCATCGGTCAGCATGACGGCGCAGCCGCTGACTGCCGCCTGCTGATCGAGATATTTATCCAAAAACATATCATAGTCTTTGTCTTGGAACAAATCCAAATTGTTTTTGACAATATCATCAATGTAATTGACGGTCGTCTCCAGCTGATCCTGCTTTTCCTGCACGGAATATCGGCTGATCTGTGCCATGAACATGCCGCCCGCAAACGTAAAGCTGACGAGAATCAGCATGGCAAAGCAGATATAATTTTTGATAAAAATGTTTTTCATCAGTCTCTGGTCTCGAACTTATAGCCAACGCCCCATACTGTCTTGAGATCCCACTTGTCGCTGACGCCTTCCAGTTTTTCGCGCAGACGCTTGACATGGACATCGACTGTACGCGTATCGCCAAAGTAATCAAATCCCCAGACATCATCCAACAGCTGTGCGCGCGTAAACACGCGGTTCGGATTGGATGCAAGGAAATACAGCAGTTCAATTTCCTTCGGCGGCGCATCGACGCGCTTGCCGTCTACAATCAGGTCATACGCCTGCTTGTCCACCGTCAGCTTGTCAAACGAAATCTTGCCGCTGTCCTCCGGTGCCAATCGGCGGAAAATCGCACGCACGCGGGCAATGACCTCGCGCATCTCCAGCGGCTTGACGATGTAATCATCTGCGCCCATTTCCAGACCATTGACCTTGTCAAAGGTTTCGCCCTTGGCGGTCATGATGATAATCGGCACCTTGCTCTCCTTGCGGATGATCTTGCACACCTGCCAGCCGTCCATAATCGGCATCATGACATCGAGCAGAATCATGTCCGGATTGATTTTACGCCAAAGCTCGACACCCTCTTCTCCGTTTGCCGCCTCGGTGATTTCGTAGCCCTCGCGCTCCAAATACAGGCGCAGCAGCTCGCGAATATTGCCGTCATCTTCTACAATCAAAATTTTCTTGCTCATATTTGACCTCCTGTGTTCTTGGAGTTTTTCATTCTTTGTCAGTCATATTTCCTTTATTATACGGCATTTGTCAATGCAATTCATTACATTTCTGTAAAACTATGCAAAAAAGACACAAAAAAATTCCGGCAAAAGCCGGAATTTTCCAGTGTATGCGGTTATTCTTCGTCAGAATCATACGATGTATCGTCATAGGAATCGGAGCTGGAATCGCTGGAATCCTCTTCATCCGAATCATCTGAGTCGTAAGAACGGCGGGAGCTGCGAGAGCTGCTGACCGTTTCTTCCTCGTCACTGTCATCCTCGCTGTAGCTAGAAGAAGAACGACGGCTCGTCGTTTGATCGCTGCCGTCATATGACTTGGCAGTCTTGTCTCCGCCGAACACGGCAATGGCCGCATCCGTCGCATTGACCGCGTTAATCACGGCATCATCCGTGTATTCCGTCCAGTCCGTCATGCGGGTAAAGATCGGAACAACCTGTGCCTTCGGCGCCGTTTTCTGCACGCTCTTGATGACAGACTTCGCGCTGTCAGAACCTACCGGCACATAGACGCGGCTCGCCGTACCAAGCAGCTTCTTCACGCTGCCGAGCTTGATTCCGTCCTCTGTCGCGGTCTCCGACTGCGCGACAAGCTCGGATGCATCGGATGCCGTCAAGCTGATGCCGATCTTGTCTCCAACCGTGTCCTGCATCTCCTGCATCACAGCCAACAGCGCGGCGGACTGGCTCTCCGGCTCATCCGTAAACGCAATGCGGTCGATGTGTCCGCGCAGCGGGAATGTAAACGAATCCAACAGAATTTCATCGCAGCCGGCATTTACAGCACTCTGCGCGATGTCACACAGATACGTGACAACATCCGGATTGGTCGGATCCAGCCAATGAGCGCTGTTGTAATCGCTCCATCTGCCGCCATTTTGATACTGCATGGACAGATCCGAATTCTGCTTGGATGCCGCTTCGTCTTGGAAGCAGTAAATGCGTCCCACGACATGTACGCCGTTTTTGTTCAGCTTCTTGATGGTCTGCGCCAGCTTCTTGGCGTTTTTCTCCTGCAGCTCCTCGACATCGGATACTGCATCGGTCTCGACCGGGAGATTGAGCTTTCCCTCATCGTCCTTGATGTTGACGATGACCGTATTGAGCTTTCCAGCTTCCGCCAGCTGGATCAGCTGTTCCGCCGTATCCGCGTCCGACAAATCGGTGGCAGAGAGCATGGCGCCGCGTAGGGCTTTGCTGGACGTTTTCTTTGATGTCTTGACCGGCTGGGCACTGCCGCTGCCGCTTCCTGCCGCGGTTTTCTTTGGCTGGTTTGCATTCTGTTCCATCGCAAGGATGCCGTAGCGGTCTACGACATGTGCGCCGTTCTCGTCAAAAGACAGACACTGGAAAACCAGAAAGACGCCCACGAATACAACCAGCGCTGCCACAATCAAGGCAGCTGCCACCGTGCGGCGGATGCGGGAATGACTGTGTTTGCTGTTGTGATTCATGAGCGTCTCCTTCTTGTTTCAAAAATTCAGAGCAGAAGCGATATTACTTCTCTTCTGTCTCAGCCTTTGCAGCTGCTTCCTCAGCAGCCTTCTTAGCAGCGGCAGCCTTTTCTGCTGCTGCCTTCCTGGCAGCGGCCTGCTTTGCCTTGATCTCAGCAAGCTCCTTGACCTTCTCCGGGGTGTTCCACGGCTCGATGATGTGGCGCGGGCAAGCCTTTGCACACATCTGGCACTTCTTGCACTTGGTGTAGTCAATAACCGGCAGGTTGCCTTCCATGGTGATTGCACCGAACTTACAGGTCTTTGCACACAGACCGCAGCCGATACAGCCAACCTTACAAGCATCCATAACTTCCTTGCCCTTCGCCTTGGAGGAGCAGTCGATACGGATCGGGTTTGCCTGCGGAACCAGAGAAATGATATGCTTCGGGCAAGCGGATACACACTTGGAACATGCAGCACACTTGTCTTCGTCTACCTTTGCCGCGCCGTCTACGACATGAATGGCATCGAACGGGCAAGCCTTCTCACAGGTGCCCAGACCCAGACAAGCAAATGCGCAGTCCTTGAAGCCGTTCGCTACGCGGATTGCACCGAGGCAGTCGGTGATGCCCTCGTACTGTGCACGGTTCTTGACGTTCTCGCAAGTACCGGAGCAGTGTACATGAGCTACCATCTTTTCGCTCTCGGTTACTTCTACGCCGAGAACTGCTGCGATCTTTTCTGCTGCTGCTGCGCCGCCGACCGGGCAGCCGTTAACCGGTGCCTTGCCTTCAACAATTGCAGTTGCCAGACCGTTACAGCCCGGGTAACCACAGCCGCCGCAGTTTGCGCCCGGCAGGCACTCCTGTACCGCCGGAATACGCTCATCGACCTCGACCGCAAAGATCTTGGATGCGAATGCAAGGACCAGGCCAAAGAGAAGACCCATGATGCCCAGTGCCAGCACTGCATAAACAATCGTCATCATTTGTTATTCACTCCTTATTCTTCGACAGTCGGGTTTACCAAATCTTCATGCCGCTGAAGCCAAGGAATGCCATTGCCATCAGAGAAGCGGAAACCAGTGCAATCGGGAAGCCCTCAAAGCACTTCGGGCAATCTGCGGATGCAGTGAGACGCTCACGGATGGAAGCGAACAGCACGATGGACAGCGTGAAGCCGATGCCGCCGGTGATGCCGTAGACAACGGACTCAATGAAGTTGTAGCTGTTCTGTACGTTCTGCAGTGCGACACCCAGAACGGCACAGTTGGTGGTAATCAGCGGAAGGAATACGCCCAGCGCCTGATACAGCGCCGGCATAGACTTCATCATGAACATCTCAACGAACTGTACGAGGGTTGCGATGACCAGAATGAATGCGACTGTCTGCATAAATTCCAGACCCAGCGGAACCAGAATAAAGGTATTGATAAGATATGTAACTGCGGAAGCCAGACCCATAACGAAGGTTACGGCCATGCCCATGCCAACAGCAGTGTCAATCTTCTTGGATACGCCGAAGAACGGGCAGCAGCCAAGGAACTGGGACATGATGAAGTTGTTAATCAGAATCGCACCAAGCGAAATGGATAAAATAGATGTCAGCATGATGCATTATTCTCCTTTCTTCAGCAGCTTCTGCATAACAGCGATGATGCAGCCGAGGGTCAGGAATGCGCCTGCCGGCAGGATCATAATGGTAGCCGGCTGGCTGAATACGGTGATTGCACCGCCGCCGATGGTACCAGCGCCCAGCAGCTCACGGACAACGGACATCAGGATCAGAGCGAAGGTAAAGCCGAGACCCATAACGAGGCCGTCCACTGCGGATGCACCAACGGAATTCTTGGATGCAAAGGACTCTGCACGGCCAAGAATAATACAGTTAACTACGATCAGCGGGATAAAGGTACCCAGGGATGCCGACAGAGACGGGATAAACGCCTGAAGCAGCAGGTCAACCATGGTTACGAAGCCCGCGATAACGGTGATGTATGCTGCGATACGAACCTTGCTCGGGATAATCTTACGCAGCAGGGAAATTACGATATTGGAACAAATCAGTACGGCTGTAGCGGACAGGCCCATGCCGACACCGTTTGTCAAGGAAGTCGTGGTTGCCAGCGTCGGGCACATGCCGATCAGCTGAACCAGTACCGGGTTATTGGTAACCAGGCCTTCCTTCAGACTTTTTGTAAAACTCATGTTTAGGCCTCCTTAACCCTGTTCAGCAGCGAACTGAGCCGCTGCAACAACGCCTTCCGATACTGCACGGGAGGTGATGGTAGCACCGGTCAGTGCATCAATCGAACCGCCGTCCTTGGCAACAGCAACTTCTGTGCCGACCTGACCGGCGAACTGTGCCTGGAACTCCGGCTCCGTGGAGCGTGCGCCCAGACCCGGGGTCTCAGAAGAAGCGGAGATAACCGAAATACCAGTTACCTTGCCGTCGCTGTCAATGCCAACCATGGTATCTACTGCGCCGCCGAAGCCGGTCGGGCCAACTTCTACGCAGTAGCCTGCGTCAGCGCCGTCCTTGGTCATCTTGTATGCGGACAGGATGGTAACGGATGTTGCGTTCTTGGTCTCGGTGGTAACGGTGGTTCCTTCCGGAACGTCGATCTGCTCAGATTCTGCACCCGGCATAACGTTCTCCAAAGAATCCTTGATCTTCTGTGCGTTCTGCTCAGCGATCGGACCTACGGTTACTGCGTTAACAGCGCCGAGAGCCAGAGCGACTACCAGCGTGATCGCGCAAAGGATGCCGCCGAGCTGTACAAATTCATTTTTCTGCTTGCCAGCCATGGATTAGCCCTCCTTCTTCTGCTTTGCCGGTGCACCGAACTTGGTCGGGCGAGTGTACTTGTCGATCAGCCATACCGTGGTGTTCATCAGCAGGATGGAGTAGCAAACGCCTTCCGGATAGCCGCCGAAGAAACGAATCATGGTGGTCAGCAGACCGCAGCCGATGCCGAATACGATCTGGCCCTTCTTGGAAACCGGCGTGGTGCTGTAGTCGGTAGCCATGAAGATAGCGCCGAGCATCAGGCCGCCGCCAAAGATTGCGTACAGCATGTACTCGAGATGGCCATAGCCCTCAGCCGGGAAAATAACAGCCAGAACAGCAACGGTCAGAATGTAAGCTGTCGGAATCTGGATGGTGATAACCTTGCGAACCAGCAGATAGATGCCGCCGATCAGCAGAGCGATAGCGGAAACTTCACCCATGGAACCGCCGGTCACGCCGAGGAATACGCTCAGCACGCTCGGCAGGTCGCCCTCAGCGGAGCCCTTCAGGATTGCCATCGGGGTAGCGGTGGAAACAACGTCTGCGGTGGAGCCCAGAGCCACATGGCCGCGAGCTGCAACCCAAGTCGTCATAGCTACCGGCCAGGAAGCCAGCAGGAATGCACGGCCTGCGAGAGCCGGGTTGATGAAGTTCTTGCCAAGGCCGCCGAAGATGCACTTAGCAAAAATAATTGCGATGCCGTCGCCGATAATCAGCATCCAGTACGGAAGCGTTACCGGGCAAACGAATGCCAGCAGCACGCCGGTAACGGCTGCGGACAGATCCATAACGGTATTCTCCTTGCCTACGATCTTGTCGTAGACTGCCTCGAATACCATGCAGGCAATGATGGAAACCGCGGTCATCAGGATGGCACGCAGTCCAAATACATACGTCGATACAGCGAGGGACGGAATCAGTGCGATGAGCACGTCCAGCATAATCGACTTGGTATCCTCTTTGCTCTTAATATGAGGGGAGGATGTAATTACTACTTTACTAAAATCGTACATGCCATTCACCCTCCTTACTTGTTCTCAGCCGCAGCCTTGGCAGCAGCTGCTTCAGCTCTGCGCTTTTCCTGTACGCGCATCTTTGCAACGCGGAACTGCTGTACAAGCGGGATTCGTGCCGGACATACATATGCGCAGGAACCGCACTCGATGCAGTCGAGGACATCATATTCCTCGCAGCCTTCCAGATCGTTCTTTGCTGCATACATGTTCATGTATACCGGAGTCAGATGCATCGGGCAGACGCCTACGCAGCGGCCGCAGCGGATGCAGGTCGGGTTCTTGACACGCTTGTCCTCATCGCCAGCCATAGCCAGGAATGCGTTGGTGCCCTTGAGTACCGGAACGTCGGTGGTGAACTGTGCGTTGCCCATCATCGGGCCGCCAGCCAGCAGCTTGTTCGGAGCAGCCTTGAAGCCGCCGCAAGCGTCGATCAGCTCGGTAATCAGGGTGCCGGTGCGTGCTTCCAGGTTCTTCGGCTCAGCGACAGCGGAACCGGAAATGGTAACAACGCGGCGGATCACCGGCATACCCTTGGCAAAGCAGCGGTATACCGCACCAGCGGTGTCTACATTGAATACAGCACAGCCTGCGTCTGCCGGCAGCTTACCGGACGGAACCTCGCGGCCTGTGACTGCGTTAATCAGCTGCTTCTCGGCGCCCTGCGGGTAGCGACACTCCAGCGGAGCCAGCTCGATGACCGGGTCACCTGCAATCAGCTTTTCAATGCCTGCAAATGTATCCTGCTTGTTCAGCTCGATACCGATGTAGGCCTTCTTGACGCCCATGATCTTTACCAGATAACGAACGCCCTCTACGATCTCCTCCGGACGCTCCAGAAGAAGACGATGGTCGGATGTGATGTACGGCTCACATTCCGCACCGTTAATCAGGATGGTATCGCACTTGCCGATACCGGACTTGATCTTTACGTGTGTCGGGAAGGTTGCGCCGCCGTGACCAACGATACCTGCGTCCCAGATTGCCTGGATGCGCTCGTCATTGGACATTGCCTCAAAATCCTTCGGCTTGACAGACTCATCCAGTCTGTCCTCATGGTCATTCTCGATCACAATCGACAGTACCTTCGAGCCATTCTGATGCAGCATCGGAGCAACGTCTACGACCTTGCCGGAAACCGATGCGTGAACCGGAGCGCTGACGAAACCGCCTGCTTCTGCGATCATCTGACCCATGTTTACGATGTCACCCTTCTTCACCAGCGGCTTTGCCGGTGCGCCAATGTGCATCGAAACCGGAAGAATGACCTTGTCAGGTGCCTTCAGGACTTCGATCGGCTTTTTGTTTGTTGCGGCCTTAAATCCCGGATCATTTTTAGTACCAGGATGGATACCGCCACGAAACGTGTACGCCATTATGGATTCACCTCTCTGTTCATTTTGTGCGGCTTCCATCAGCCGCACGGCAGACAAATACTTGTACTGCGGAACAGCCGTCCCCCCGCAAAAATCAGGCACGGCCATCTCGCGTGTTTTTGAGATCGTCAGGCAGTTTTCAGAGTTCGCTCACATGAAAAATCTGCACCTGCACACGGAACTGGTTCCTCGCAGAATTTGCAAGCCTCCTGCTGAAACAGTTGCTCTGGCAGATGCTGACAGACATGGTGCATGGCTCCTGCGGCTGCGCCGCCGATCCCGCTGCGCTCGTTTTCTTCGAGCACAATTTTATACTTTAGATTATACCGTCATTCCCGCCAGAAACGCAAGGAATTTTGCAAAAAAAATAACACAAATCAACAAGTTTTTTTGCTTTCTTTGTGTTAGCTTTCGCTTACTCCATATATTTTTCGATTTTTTTATGATTTTTCGTTTCCCCGTGCATCATTTCCTGCAATTCCGGTCATACTACCTCCGTCAGCCGAGGGACAGTTTGTCTCAAATTAGACAGCCGCAACAACAAATGCACAAATTTCACCCCTTTTTCCGAGTTCGTTTGTACAGACTTTTGTTTTTTCGCGCAAATCTGTTATTTTTTCCAGAAAAAAACAGGAGCCGCCGTCAGCCCCTGCCTGTTCGTGGTTTTTTTATCAGTCTCGGCGAAAATGCGGCGCATCCAGCACCACGGACAGCTCAATATCTGCCTCGCTGATGGAATTGGAAAGAACGCGCTGATAGATGTCGCTGCTCTTCAGCACCTCCGCGTCCTTGCGCCGCAGCGGAATGCGCAGCCGCGCATGGGTTCCAGCCTCTGCCGTGCGCACATAGACCAGCAGACCATGATGCATCACAGCGATGCGGCGCACATAGGGAATTCCCAGTCCCCATCCGCCCGGCAGGGCATCCTGCAGCTCCCAGGTGCCGTTCATACGCTGCATTGCGGTATCTGAAATGCCGACGCCGTCGTCATCGACACGGAATGTCACGCTTTGATCGGTTACTTCCGCCGACAGGCAGACATGCACCTGCTCGCCGCCATGGCGCAGACTGTTGGAAAGCAGTGACATCAGTGCGGCGCGCAGCAAATGGGCATCCGCCTCTATCGCTGCATCGTGCTGCGGCATATCAATCGTCACATTGTCCATGTGCTGCCGTTCCAGCTGGCTGCGGGTTTCCTCTATAAAGGTTGACAGACGGTGCGTGCCCCACATCATTTCTTCCGGCGCGCCGGACAGCAGCTCCAGATGTCCGATGCTTCTCAGCATTCGATAGGCTTCCCGTCGGATTTCCGCCGCAATCTCCGGCTGTCCGAGATGGTCCAGCCGATTCGCATGAAGAAGCAGATTGGCCGCGCGGTCCCGCAGGTCCGCTGTTGCCGCCGTCACGCCGACCGCCTGGTGCTGCGCCGCCGCAAACACCAGCACGGCGCCGCCGCTCTCTACCGGCACAATGCGCAGATTCCACTGCTTGCCGTCAACAAACACCAACTGCTCCTGTTCGACATGCTCCTCGATGCACTGCCGAATCAGATCGCGGATGTCGGGAGAAAGAAAACTTTCGACCGAATAAAATAAGGCATCGGCAAACAGCTGTTTGGATGCCTTATTTTGTGCCAACACCATCAACTCGCGCGAAATATATACCGCGGGGTGCTGTTCGCTGCCTAATCCGAGGCAAATTGCCTGCAAAACTTCCGGCGGCTGTTCCAGAAAGACTTTCTCGCCCTCTCGGTTGGGCAGAATGTGCTCCCGCTCCGTATCCTTTTCCATTGCAATCGCCCCTCTCCTTCCGACTTTTCGTCAATATATGACAATCAATTTTCACACATTATAGCAGAATTTAGATTGTTATGAACATGAGATATGAAATTATTTTCATTTTTCCCCGCATTTTATACAAATCTGTCATTGCGGAAATGTTTTTTTCCGTGTATAATGAATTCGTTCCAGTAAAACAGGATTTTATATTCAATAAGGAGGATATTTCTACTATGGGTATCAAAGTAGGTATCAACGGCTTTGGCCGCATCGGCCGTATGGTTTTCCGTGCTGGTCTGGACAACGAAAACATCGAGTTCCTGGGCATCAACGACCCGGGCATGACTCCGGATTACATGGCTTACATGCTGCGTTACGACACCATGCATGGCCAGTACACCGGTGACATTTCTTACACCGATAACTCTATCATCGTTAACGGTAAGGAAATCAAGGTATTCGCTGAGTTCAAGCCGGAGCAGATTCCGTGGGGCGAGATCGGCGTAGAGTACGTTGTAGAGTCCACTGGTTTCTTCCTGACTCAGGAAGCTGCTAAGGGCCACATCGAGGCTGGCGCTAAGAAGGTTATCATGTCCGCTCCGTCCAAGGATTCCACTCCGATGTTCGTATACGGCGTAAACCAGAACGTTTACACCAAGGACATGCAGTTCGTTTCCAACGCTTCCTGCACCACCAACTGCCTGGCTCCGATCGCTAAGGTTCTGGACGAGGCATTCGGCATCAAGGAAGGCCTGATGACCACCGTTCATTCCACCACTGGCACACAGAAGACTGTTGACGGCCCGTCCAAGAAGGACTGGCGCGGCGGCCGTGCTGCTTCCGGCAACATCATCCCGTCTTCCACTGGCGCTGCAAAGGCAGTAGGCAAGGTTTATCCGAAGCTGAACGGCAAGCTGACCGGTATCTCCATGCGTGTTCCGACCCTGGACGTATCTGTTGTTGACCTGACCGCTAACCTGGTTAAGCCGGCTTCCAAGGAAGACATCTGCGCTGCTATGAAGAAGGCTTCTGAGACCCCGATCGAAGAGGGCGGCCTGAAGGGCGTTCTGGGCTACACCGAGGATGCAGTTGTATCTTCTGACTTCCTGGGCGATGCTCGCACCTCTATCTTCGACGCTACCGCTGGCGTTTACCTGACCGACAACTTCGTAAAGGTAATTTCCTGGTACGACAACGAGTGGGGCTACTCCAACAAGCTGCTGATGCTGCTGCAGCACATGGCTAAGGTTGACGCTGAGTAATCCTTCCTTACTGAAGAATTTTTATCAGGCTTTCTCTTCGGAGAAGGCCTGATTTTTTCTATTCTCAGCATACCCCTATCTTGTTCTTTGTATGCTGTTTATGTTACAATAGACAAAACAATTCAGACGACACGCTGTCGTCCGAACGCAAAGGGGTATTTTTTATGAAAAAGAGATGGATTTCCGGTCTGTTGGCCGGATGCCTGCTGCTCTGCCTGACTGGCTGCGGCAGTGAAAATTTGGCAGATCAGATTTCAGACACGCTGCTCTCCTCGGATACCGGCATTTCTTTTGCCGTAGACAAGCCGCTGAAAGACGATTCTGTGACGCTGACTGTCCGCTCTATCACCTTGTCCGATGCTGTCTATGCACCGCTGACCACAGACAAGTCCGGTTCCTATACCGCGTATTATACCGAAGACGGCACCGGAAAAGAGGAAGACATCAATAAAGACTCGGTATATTTGGACTGCACCGCAGACGTCACAAACACCAGCGACAAAGCACTGGATCTCGGAGATGATCTGTTTTTCTATGCCATCACCGACGGCACGGTATACAGTGATTATATGTCCTTCACAGAATCCAAGGATGGCGCAGAGCTGATTGACGCAGACAAGCTCGCGAGTGGAAAAACCACCCGGGTACACTACGCCATCATTCTGCCGGAGGATGTCGATGCCAGCACCTTGGATGTCGCCTTTATGCTGCCGTCCGCAGAAGATATTTACCGCGTATCCTTTACGAAGCTCGCTGTCGCAGAGCGCACCCTGCCTGTCGGCGGCGCGGTGAAAACGCAAAGCGGCGCGATGCTCACCGTTGAATCCGCCAATCTCGTCTCCTCCATTGAGCCTGTGACAAGCGCAGGCGGAGATACCTCCGTGCAGCTGATCGAAGGCGGCAATCTGTTTGATGTTGTCCTGACCATTCAAAACAACAGCGATACCGACCTGCCGCTCGGCACCTTGTTCAGCGGGCGCATGACGATGGATTCCATCAGCCGCCTCGGCACACCGTTGCTGGAATCCGACATGGACTTACAGTACACCGGTTCGATTCCCGCCGGAACCAGCGCAACCGCGCATCTGGTGTTCGATGCAGACGGCATGTCCCGCGATTTACAGCTCACGGATTCGTATTATCTGTACGCAGACGGTGTGTACTACCTGCTCCAACCATCGACATAAAGACAATTCAATTATACGCAAAACAAAAGCACTAGTTCCGGAAAATACCGGTTCTAGTGCTTTTCTTCTGGTTTCTTACAGTCCCATGGACTTCTTGAGTGCTTCCAGCTCGGCATCTACAGCGGAATCCGCTGCGCCCTTGCTGTATTTTTCCTCCAGTGCCTTGGCTTCATCTACCGGTTCGGTATTCAGCTCTGCCATGGCATTGGCTTCATCGAGCATTCGATTTGCCTTGTCCTCCATCCGGTCAAATGCGCCCATTGCACCGCGCGCCTTGTCGGCGTTGGATGTGATTTTATTCATGCGTTCCTGTGTCTTTGCCACAGAAACCTTCGCCTTAATCATGGCACGGCGCGATTTGAGCGTTTCAATATCACTGACGAGCTTGTCATGCATCTGGCGCATCTTGACCGCATTTTCATGCGCGGCAGTATAAGCATCGACAAGTCCTGCGCCCGCGCTTTCCAGCTGCTGCTTTTTTGCCAGAAACACCTTAGCATCGCCTTCATTGCCTGCCAGCAATGCCTGCTTGGCAAGATTTTCATACCGCGCGACTTCCGCCTGATTCTCTTCCATCAAACGTCTTGTGCGGGTTTCCTCTGCCATCACACCGGCGGTCTCTTTTTTGACCTCTGCAAGGTTTTCGTTAAGTTCGCGCAGATACTGGTCGATCATTTTAGACGGATCTTCCATCTTATCGAGCACGGCATTGACATTTGCCTGCACAATGTCTCCAAATCGTGAAAGAATACCCATAATTTCCTCCTAAATCCGTTCGAGAAATTACTTTTTGTCCTTTTTCTCGTATTTTTTTGCGAGATTTTCCGCTTCGTCTTCCTCGCCGAATTGTTCCAGCGGCGTCTGCAAAATATCTTCCATTTCCTTGTCGCGGCGGCGCTTTTCGATCCGCGCCTTTTCGCGCCAACGGTACAACAGAAATACCACAGCGACAACCGCACCCGCAATGACAATCACAATAATGACCATCGGTGCCTGCGATTTTGTCACCGTCATAATACGTTCGCCGGTCTTTTGGAAAACGGTCGAGAAAAACTCTTCGTCCTCCATATTGTTGCTGTAGTAGCGATCCAAATAATCCGCCAGCACGCTGACCGCTTCGCTGTCCATAATTGTCTTTGCCTGCGAGCCGACGGCATAACCGCAATTGTAGCTGCCGCTTCCGGTATCACAGAACACCAGCAGAAAATGTCCTTCGTCTGTGAACAGCTTGTCATATTCCTGCTCTGCAAACTGCTGAAGCTGCGTGGTGCTCGGTGTCGTGCTGCCATCCAAGTCATTGAGAATATACAGATACGGCTGCACGCCGGTGCGCTGATAAAAATCCTTCATGCCGCTGGTCAGCTGGTTTTTATTGCTGATCCATCCCGCCTCATCGGTATAATAGTCGGTCTCATTGACTGCGCTGGCTGGCAGGGCTTCGCGCTGTACGGTCGATTTTGTGACAGAATCCGAGGAACTGCCGCCCAGTGCCACGGCGACAATGCCCAGCGCGAGAACAAGCAGAACGACAATCAGACAGCCGATGCCGCAGCCGTTATTGTTCCGGTTGCGATTGCTCGGCGGCCGGTTTCCTCCCCCGCCGCCTCTGCGGTCATTGAGCAGGCTGCCAAGTATCATGCCTTCCCAGAATCCACTGTTTCCGTGGTATCTCGGCGGTCTGGGTGGCGGGCCGCCAAATCCTCCCGGTGGCGGACCACCAAATCCGCCGCCGAAGCCGCCTTGTCCACTGCGTCCGCTGCCAAAACCACCGCCGCTAAAGCCGCCGCTGTCTCGACCGCCTCCGCTGAAACCGCCGCTTCCGCCGAAGCCACCTCCACCGCCTGCGCCAGATCTTCCCATATACCTCTCCTCCCATCTCTCTATTTCTTCCGCATTGGTATACTTTTATTTAATCATACGGTTTAGCAAAAAGCAAGAAGCGGGATGGGGTGAGATGTAAATGTTTTGTGAAATACGAATTCGCCTTGACAAACACAAGAGAAGCACGTATACTATAGCCATAATTCACCAATCAGGTGATTGGCATGAAAGGCAGGTGAATACACAATGAATACGCACACATTATCTAATACAGAAGAACGCTTGATGAACATTTTTTGGAAAGAAAAAGCGCCACTGACCAGTGCGCAGATTGGCAAGCTGGCATCTGATACCAATTGGAGTGCCAATTATATCCACAAAATGTTACAATCTCTGCAAAAAAAGGGGTTTTTGACGGTCTGCGGCATGGTGCAGGAAGGATCTCACTATTCCAGACAATTTTTGCCTTGCTTCGATAAAGAGCAATACATTTCGGATCTGTTGGAAAATCAGGGGGTCACAACAGCGTCCTTTGCAAAAATTGCCGTAGCCTTTGTCAAAAAAGCTGTCAAGAAGAAGGAACACGTGTCCGAACAGGATGCCGCTCTGCTGGAAGAATTGGAAAAGATGATCGAACAATACGAATCAGAAGATACAGGGGATGAATGATATGCAGTTGAATTTCTACTCCGGCTTTTCTGCAATAATATGGAGCAGCATTTTTATTTCTGTACTCTACCTGTTTCGGCGCACCATGCCTAAAACAAATTTTCTGGGATTTTCATGCTTGATTCTACTCTATCTCTGTGGCGTGCTCCGTATATTTTTCCCATTTGAATTGCCGCATACGACGATTATTGATAGTTATTCTATGCATATGTACGCAGCATTCTGGGATTGGTTGTTCTACAAGAAATTCTTTATTCCGTTGGGAATTGTCTGGCTTTTTGTCTCCAGTCTCTTCTTGCTCCGGTATTTTCACAAATATTGTCGTGTATCACGAAACATCCGCAAGTATGCAGCGCCTTGGGATGTTCGCACAGACGAACAATTTCAAAAAATCCAAGCGCAAAGCAAGCAAAAAATTTGTGTAAGTGGCTATATCGTCAAAAACTTGCGTTCTCCTTTCAGTCTCGGTGTTTTTCGCAAAATCATCGTCCTGCCTGATGAAGCATACTCGGACGAACATCTGCGATACATTCTGCTGCACGAATACACCCATTTTTTGTATCATGATACACTGCTGAAAACATTGGTCGAAATTTTCTGCATCATGTTCTGGTGGAATCCCGTGGTATATCTGCTAAAAAAGGACTTGGAACAGCTGATAGAATTGCGGTGCGACAGGTCTGTCTCTCGCCGTCTCTCCAAGCAGCAGCGTGCAGAGTATCTCCGAACCATTCTATCTACCTTGCAACATGCCTGTGCCAAAAAGCAGACACCGGATTCTGCAACTGCATTTTCTTACAGACACGCAGACTACGACATCAAAGAACGCTTTGACGCCGTAATGTACGATGAAAGGAAACAATCACATATTCCTATGATTGTTTGCACGTTGTTTCTCTTTGTCTCTCTCTTTCGCATCTCGTATGCCTTCCAGCTTCAGCCATTATATAACACACCGCCAAGCGCTGAGACAAACACCATCGATTTGCAACCACAACATACCATCATTCAGAAAGAATTTGACGGAACATATCAATTATATTTAGATGGAGAATGGTTTTCTGATCTTACGGAACAGGAATTTGCCACGTTTCAAACCACAGAAACTCCCATTGCAGACAATACAAAAATTTTTCAAAATATTCCCAGTATTCATCTGGAAGGAGAATAAATATGTATAAAAAATTTCTTTGCACCTTACTCATGGGAATTTCATTGGTAACCGCATTTCCCACCGTACAGGCAGTTGACCTTTCTGCCGCACAAGATTCCAATCTTGCTCTAGACGGCTATTCTATTGTCTCGCCGTATGCAGATAAAATCGTTGTAAAATATCGTATACACAACGGGAAAAAACAATACCGCCGCCGAAATGAAACTAAGAATTGTTGGGTTGATTCTCATTGGATCGATCTTTAACAATATACATTCTCATAAAAAGGAGTGATGCGTATGATTGCATAGAAAAATCCACATAAAACCGAAAGGCTGGACACCTTGCCGTTTCCACGGCAGTACGGATTATGTGGATAATTCATTATAACACAATTGGAAATACACCTCAACATCTGTAAAGGAGATGAATGTTATGAAAGAAAAAATGATGGTAACTCGGCACTTGAAAACTATGTTTGCTTTGATTCTGTCAATGGTCATCGTTATGACCGGAGGCATTGAAGCATTTGCATTAGGAACAACTTCTGATACCTCTCTTACACCGGACGAAATGCGCTATATAACGCAAAAAGCCCAAGGAATTGACCCCAACAACGTGGACATCTTAACTGAGGTCTTTGGACGCGGTACAAAAGTTCCTACTAAGTCAACTGGACTTTCTTACAATTTCTCGGCATCATTTGCATATGGTATTTACACGAATTATTGCTTCAATCCGCCTTCAAATGGTAAATTAAAAGTATCTGCAAGCGTATGCTGGCCACAGCAATACACTATCCAAAAAAAATTCACAGTCTCTTTGTACAAAAAAGGCGGTAGCGAAGTCGCTTCCTTTAGCGGATATACAAAATCCATTGGGAAAACAGGTAAGTTTACTTATAGTGCAGACGCATCAAAAACATTTACCAATCTAGATTCAAAAAGCTTATATTATCTGTACATTACGAAAACCTCTGATGGAGAATACGCCGACTTGAGCGGTACAGTGAGTGCAGGTTAATCTGCAATGTGCCAAAGGGAGAATCTTATGAATTTCAAATCAAAAAACACAAAGTTGCTTTTTACCGTCCTTTTTACTCTATATATAATCGCTATTGTTCTCCTCAAAGTCGTCAAACCCATGTCACCACACTTTAGCGGATGGTCTTTGCAGTATGACTGGAATCCTCTCATAGATCCTTACACTTGGCGGTTTCAGTGGTCAAACTATCTTGCCAATATCGTTCTGATGATTCCCGGCGGATTTTTTACCAGATTCTTTGTAAAAAACAACCTGATTTTCGGAGCAATCTGTGTTGTTAGCTGTTTTTTGCTCGAATGGCTGCAACCGCTGTTTTGCTCCGGTGTATTTGATATGAGTTCTGTCGTTCTCTCTGTCATTGGTTTTGTACTTGGCGGTCTTGCACTGCATTGTATCCGCAATCATACATCGGGAAAGTTATCATGAAAAAACGACTGATTTTTCTCGCCATGATTATCGCTGCGCTTCTCGCGGCGAAAGGTATCGTCGCTCGCAATTACGACGTATCTTCTGTCAGCCCAGATGGTCACTGGCAGATTGCCAACTATGCCAATGTGACCGACCCGAAGAACACTTGGGACGGCGTCTTATATTATTACGGAGACAGCGCGCCGGATACTGTTACCATTCGTTCGGATAGCAAAGAATCACCGTATGCCCTTGAAAAAGCGTCTGTAACCGTGCCGCTCCGTCTGGTTCAGTTTCTGTCCGATCAAAAACAGCCCACCGCCATGTATCCGTATCTATCCATGGGCGAACCGCACCCGCATTGCAGCGTTTCTATCTTAGGCGAAAGCAATCAGCCAACGGCAACCATCCCCAGTCCATAAACTTGTCTCTCCCTTTGGGAGAGCCGAGAAGCCCGTGCGAGCTGCACGCTTGACAAATCAGATTGACTCTCAAACAGACTTGTTCACGTGCTGCTCCTTCCGTCACGGCTTGCGCCGCGCCACCTTCCTCAAAGAGGAAGGCTTTTGGTCTCTTACAGGCATCAAAAATCCCCCTTCACGCGAAGGGGGATTATCCTTTGATTTACTTCTTCAGCACTTCCTGAATCGCTTCGACCAGCTCCGGCTTGTCGCGCAGGCCAATGAGTCGCTTGACTTCCTTGCCTTCCGAATAGATGCTCACGGTCGGAATCGACACAACGCGGTGCAGCAGAGCCAGTGTCGGCTGCTCGTCAATGTTGATCTTGCCGACGCGAATCTTGCCGCAGAATTCCTGTGCCAGCTCTTCGATGGTCGGGGACAGCATCCGGCAGGGGCCGCACCAGTCTGCCCAGTAATCCAGCAGAACCGGCTTGGATGCGTTGACAACTTCTTCCTCGAAATTTTCCTGTGTAATATGTAATATTGTAGCCATGTTTTTCTCGTCCTTCCTAAAACGTGCGACTGCTTGCAATCTACTGCAAATGCGGTATATAATAATAGCACTGCATCTCATGCAGAAGCCGTTTGCATTGGGTATTATATATTACCTATTTATTATACCCCGTTTTTATCAAAAAGGGAAAGGTTTTTTGAATTATGACAGATTTTTTCCATCCGCTGATGAGCGAGCAGGCACTCAAGCAGTGCAGTTCCCTTGCGCTGGCACATATGGGCGACAGCGTGTATGAACTGATGACCCGCGGATACCTCATTCATTCCGGTCTTGTGACCAACAAAAATCTGCATCGCAAGACCATTCATCTGGTCTGTGCCGGTGCACAGGCAGCCGGTGCGCAGGCAATTCTCCCGCTGCTGACCGAGGCAGAACAGGAGGTCTTTCGTCACGGACGCAATGCCAAGCCGAAAAGTACACCGAAATCCTCTTCCGTTGCAGAATATGCCCTTGCAACAGCAGTAGAAGCGCTGTTTGGCTGGCTGTATCTGCAAGGCTCATATGATCGGCTCAATGAATTATTCACGGTTTTGCTCCCAGCCGCACAGGAATGGGCAGACAACCAGAGACCAACCCGCCATGGCTGATGCCAAGGCGGGTTTTCGTCTGCCGCGTTAAGAAAACGAAGTGTTGTTCTTATTGCGGCTGTTTTTCTGGTTCTTGGTCTGGTTTTGATTTTGGTTCTGAGACTGGGACTGATTCTGGTTCTGCTGACTATTCTTGTTGTTATGGCACATTTCTGTGTCACCTCTCTTTCTTTTGCCTTTAGTATGACCACGGATTGTGAAAATATACAGTTGCCAAGAGCGTATTCCAATGTTATAATTAGGTGTTGTACACAACGGAATTTTTAATAAAATCAGCATGATTTTACGATTATATGGAGGTATCATCCAATGTCTGGACATTCTAAGTGGAATAATATCGCAAAGCGCAAGGGCGCAAACGATGCAAAGAAAGCAGCAATCTTTACCAAGATTGGCCGTAAGATGGCTGTAGCAATCAAAGAAGGCGGCTCCAACAACCCGGACAACAACGCAAAGCTGCGCGACTGCATCGCAGAAGCAAAGGCAAACAACGTCCCGAACGACAACATCAAGCGTATGCTTGACAAGGGCAACCAGAGCAACGTTTCTTATGAATCCAATACATACGAAGGTTACGGCCCGTCCGGTATCGCTGTTATCTGCGAGACCCTGACCGACAACCGCAACCGTACCGTAGCAGACGTTCGTCATTACTTCGACAAGTACGGCGCAGGCCTGGGCAATGCCGGCTGTGTATCCTGGCAGTTCGAGCAGAAGGGCGTTCTGATTATTGAGCGCGGCGATCTGGATGAGGACGAAACCATGATGACTGTTCTCGATGCTGGTGCAGATGATTTCCAGGCTGACGAGGACTGCTTCCAGATTTACACCGCTCCGGAAGATTTTTCCGCTGTTCGTGATGCACTGACCGAAGCTGGCTTCGAGTTCGCACAGGCTGAGATTCAGATGGTTCCGCAGAACACCATCACTCTGGAGAGCCAGGAGGATATGGCACAGATGCGCAAGCTGCTGGACAGCCTCGAGGACAACGACGACGTACAGCACGTATGGCACAACTGGGAGAACGAGGACGATTACGAGGAGTAATCCGTCTTTCAAACACAACAGAAACCAAAATAGCTCCCTCACGAGGGAGCTATTTTCCAATTTGTTTGTACAAGAGGAGGTCTCTTCATGCATCATCAGATTTCACGGCTGCTGATCGCTGCCTGTGCATACAACGGCGCAGATCCGGCGCGCAATCAGCATCTCATCAAGGTACACAATTATGCCCGCATGATTGCGCACGGCGAACATATTGATGCACACACACAGTTCGTGCTGGAAGCCGCCGCTGTTTTGCATGACATCGGCATTCATGAAGCCGAGCGCGTGCATCATTCCTCTGCCGGACAGTATCAGCAGATAGAAGGCCCTTCCGTGGCGCGGAAGATCCTCAAGGATTTTCCGTTTGAACAAGCAGACATTGACCGCATTTGCTGGCTCATCGCTCACCACCATGTGTACAAGCCGATTGACGGCATCGACCATCAAATTTTGCTCGAAGCGGATTTCTTGGTCAACGCCTTTGAAGAGCCGTATTCTCAGGAGCAAATCCGGCATTTTTACGAGACCGTCGCTGCGACAAAGACCGGCAAGATGCTGCTGCGCATTCATTATTCCTCTTGACGGAACACGCACAGCCAAATACACGGCTCACTCGTGTAGCTGACGCGATGACGGCAATGCGCCGGAAGATACACGGTATCGCCAGCACGCAGTCGCTGCTTGCTGCCGTCCGCATAGGTCAGTTCACCGACTCCCTGCAAGACGCACACCCATTCATCTTCTGTCTGGTCATACCAGCCCGATGTCTGTCCATGGGAAATAATGCGCTCGATACGCGTCTGTCCGGTCAGTAAGATGTCTGTCAGCTCCTGTTCCGGCAATTGTTCCGGTATGTCAAATAAATTCATAGTTTCCCCCTCAGAAAGGATGTATGTTATGTCTGAAGTTCAGAATAATACGTTTACCTGTCCACAGTGCGGCGAAGATGGCCCGCTTCAGATGTGGACGAGCATCAATGTCGCGCATGACCCGGATGCGCGCCGCCGCATTGAAGATTTGTCCGTTTTTGAATGGACTTGCCCAAACTGCAAAAAAACTGCGCTGGTGCTGCACCCCTGTTTGTATCATGACCCAGCCAATGAATTCATGGTATGGTTCGCACCAGACGGTGAAATTGCAGATGACACCCGTGATTTTTCTCAGCTCAGCGATTATACGCTGCGCACCACCAAGACGCCAAATGAATTCCGCGAAAAAATCAATGTTTTGGAGCGGCATTTAGATGATCGGGCACTGGAACTGACCAAGCTCATCTTGATTATGCAGCTCACCCGCGACAATGTAGATGTCGTGGATGTCGTATTCCACAGCATTGATACCTCCGGCCGCTTTGTGTTTGTTCTGGTGCATCCAGACGGCGCCGAACAGTATCTGCGTCTGCCGCCGGAAACCTATCAGAAATTCGCCAATGATGTGCGCGATTATCTGTACACACCGGCACGCGGTTTCCAGACCATTGATTTGAATTGGGCAAAGGATTCTTTGGAACTGCTCAAAGATATGCACTAATCGACATTGGCTCTCCCCTTTCGGAGAGCCAATGTTTATTTTTTGCTCTGTCTGCTCATCTTCCAATACGCCACGCCGCACTGAATCAAAACAACGGCATACACGACAAGCAGTATTACCAGCATGACAAATGGCGTTGTGTGCCGTTTCTGCGCAACCAGTGTTCCCAACAGGCAGAAGAAAATCGCTAACAACGGCAGAACTTTTCCCTTCCAAACGCGCTTCATCATGTCGATACGGGAATCTTCATCACAAAAAATCGCTTCATCTGCGCCGTTCATCTCGGACACCGGTTTGCGGAAATAGCTGTATCCCGCCATGTCTTGGATGTATTCCCAGCCGCAGTCGTGAAACATCTGCACATATTCCTCTTTGTGTTCTACGCCGTCCGGATTAAAATCCAACTGATAGACCACATCTTCCGGTGTGCATCGCTCGAATTTGTATACACACGGGCCGAAAATCCCTGTCAGCTTCCAGCCCTGCCGATGCATCCGGCGCAGCCAGTTGGCTTCTTTCTCCCACTGCGGAATGGTAAAAAACCGGAGCTTTCTCATTGTTTCTGCCATGTCTGTACCTCCTTTACATTGCGAAACAGCCGTTCAATGCGCCGCATTTCCAGCTGCAGCACTTCGCGTCCCAGCTGTGTGATACAATAAATCTTTCGTTTTTCTTCTTCCCGAACAAACCGAATCAGCTGATCCTTTTCCATTTTGGACAGTGTGCCGTACATCGTCCCCGGACTCAGACGAATCTCTCCATCCGTCAGCTGCTCTACCTGCTGGACGATGCCATAGCCGTGCATCGGCTGCTGCAAGCACAGCAAAATATAAAATCCGGTCTCTGTCATCGGCACATACACTTTTCTGATGTGCGCATCCATGGTATTTTCCTCCTACTCAAGCCTCGATGCATCGCAGTACGATATATCTTACCTTGAGTATATCGCACTGCGAGTGTCCTGTCAATAGATTGATAGAAAAAAGGCGTCCCGCTTGCGCGGAACGCCTCTCTTTGTATTGTGTTGTTTTGGTAATTGGGTGAATTACTCAGCAACCTTTACCCAAACACCGCCATTGCGGCAGGACTCGGTTGCAGCGGCAGCCATCAGTACCGGACGCAGGCCATCGTATGCGCCAACAACCGTCGGCTTGTCGTTTACGATGGAGTCGATGAAGTACTTGATCTGCTCGATGAATGCGTCGTTGTAACGCTCCAGGAAGAACCACTTCGGCTTCTCGGATACTGCACCGTCAACGGTAGTGATGGTAGCGGTAGAGTTCAGATCGTTCTTATCGGAAGCCATGCCCTTAGAGCCGAATACTTCTACTCTCTGATCGTAGCCGTATACTGCCTGACGGGAGTTGTTGATGGTAGCGATAGCGCCGTTTGCCAGCTTCATGGTAACAACTGCGGTATCTACATCCGGAATACCGGACTCTTCCTGCAGGTTCGGGTTAACCAGGCAGGAACCTACTGCGGAAATCTCTACTGCCTCAGAACCGGACAGGTAACGAACCATATCGAAGTCATGGATCATCATATCATAGAAGATACCGCCAGATACTGCTACATAAGATGCCGGTGGTGGCTCCGGATCGCGGGAAGTTACGTTGATGTAATGCGGATCGCCAATCTTGCCTTCTTTCACTGCATCAGCAACTGCCTTGTGGTTGTGGTCGAAGCGGCGGTTGAAACCTACCTGGAACTTTACGCCCTTCTCTTCTACCAGTGCCAGCAGCTTCTTGATCTTCTCAATATCATAGTCGATCGGCTTTTCGCAGAATACGTTCTTGCCAGCCTTTACTGCTTCCATGGAAACCTCACAATGGGTATCGGTGGAAGAGCAAACCATTACTACGTCAACATCCGGGTTGGTTACAACGTCCATGTAGTTGGTGGATACGTTGGTGATGCCGCGCTCTGCCAGCCACTCACGTGCGCCGGACTTATCCAGCATCGGATCAGCTACTGCTACTACTTCAGCGCCGTCGATGTTGTTGAGCAGATTGTTGATGTGCAGCTTACCAATTCTGCCGCAGCCAACGACACCAAACTTTACATTTGCCATAAGTCATTCTCCTTTGTATCTGATAATAAATAGATGATTTTTTTGTATTGTTAGAGCCGCACCCAAGCGGCAGATGCGCCGCCGGGTGCTATGGAGAGAGTTCACGAAAAAATCGTGCCGTGTTATTTAATTATGCGGCAATGCCAATCGGAGAGAAGAAGATATAAATACCGACAGCAATGGCAATGCCTACGATGCAGACAATGTGACGATACTTCCACGGCGTCAAATCAACGGTTCCATCCTCTGGAGCCTTCCATTCCTCCACTGCCTTGAACTTATTGAGATACATCATAATGAGCAGCTCAATGACGAACATCACGGCAATGGCATACAGATAATGAATCGGCTCACCGCTGGACGGATAGCACGGCTTGATAATCATAAAAGCGCCATAGCATACCACATGGACAACGGTAATCAGGAACGGCGTATATCTCGGAACGCGGCGGAATACAATTGCACCGAGTACGGTGAACAAAATCGGCATCGAAACGAACTGTGACAGAGAGTTCAGGAAGGTCGTAATGCCGTTTGCGTACATGACGAATGGAGAAATAATGATTGCAATCACACCAGCAATCGTTGCATAAATCTTTGCTACGCGAACATAGAACACATCGGTTTTTCCCGGGCACAAAATCGGACGGAACAAATCCAAGGTAAACATGGTAGCGGCAGAATTCAGCACGGAGTTAAACGAAGAGAGAATCGCACCGAACAGAACCGCTGCAAAGAATCCCATAATCGGTTTCGGAACAACAGCGGAAACCAATGCCGGATATGCAAAGTCAATCGCACTGCTGCCAGCTGCTTGAATCTTTTCCTGAATAGACGGCAGGAAGTACGCAATTACGCCCGGCAGAACCAGGTAGAAGAAACCAAGTGTCTTGAGGAATCCACAGAAGATTGCACCCTTCTGGCCTTCCTTCAGAGATTTTGCTGCCAGCGCACGCTGAACGAACGACTGGTTGCAGCACCACCAATACAGGTTGTTAAACAGCATACCGGTGAAAATCAGAGGCCACGGCAGAGCCGGTTCACCGGCATCCCATGCAGCCCATGCATTGAGCTTTGCCGGTTCAGTCTGAACCATGTACTGGAAGCCAGCAAGAATACCGCCGCCAGAGGTTTCCTTGCCCAGCAGAGCCAGACCGAGAAACGGAATGAGCAGGCCGCCGATAATCAAGCCAATGCCATTGATAGTATCGGATACGGCAACCGCTTTCAAACCGCCAAAGATTGCATAACAGCCACCGATAATACCGATGATAACGCACAGAATAGCAACTGCGCTGAACTTGCTCAAATTGAAGATACCGGAAATATCAAAGATATTTTCAAATACAACCGCACCGGAGTATAGGATAACCGGCAGATTCAAAATGGAATACATGATGACAATAACCAGAGAGAACATGGTTCTGGTCTTTCTGCCGAATCGTGCTTCCATCAGCTGCGGCATGGTTGTCGTACCCATTTTCAAATAAGTCGGCAGGAAGAAATAGGCCAATGCAAACAGAGTAAACAGAGAACCAACTTCCCAGCCAATCGGGCTCATATTCGATGCCCATCCCTGACCATTGGTACCGACCAGCTGTTCGGCGGACAGATTGGTCAAAAGCAAGGAACCGGCAATAACAACACCCGGCAGACCACGGCCTGCGAGGAAATATCCTTCTGCTGTCTCCAGATTATCTCCCTTTGTCTTCCATGCAGCCACAATAGCTACCAATGCAGTGAAGAATAGGAAGCTGATCGCTATCCAAATAAATGAACTAAAAAAACTCATATACATCACTCTTTCCCATAAATACGAATTTCCCGTTTTCTCTTTCACGCGTGTTCCTTTCGGTGTTTTTATGATACTACACTTCGTGCTTTTGTTCAATAGAATCGGACAAGTATCATTTCCCCGTGCAAAATCCCGTAAACATGCACAAGTTTCTCAATATTTTCTCGTGATTCGCACTAAAATTCCGTGTTTTCGAGTGACATTTTCGTTTTCTCCTCTGCCATTTCGTGCATTTGCACGAAATATGCTTATTCTTTTCGGCAGCAGAAAAGGCGTCCCGCTTGCGCGAGACGCCTCTCTTTGTATTGTGTTGTTTTTGGTAATTGGGTGAATTACTCGGCAACCTTTACCCAAACACCGCCGTTGCGGCAGGACTCAGTTGCAGCAGCAGCCATCAGTACCGGACGCAGGCCATCGTATGCGCCAACAACTGTCGGCTTGTCGTTTACGATGGAGTCGATAAAGTACTTGATCTGCTCGATGAATGCGTCGTTGTAACGCTCCAGGAAGAACCACTTCGGCTTCTCGGATACTGCACCGTCAACGGTAGTGATGGTAGCGGTAGAGTTCAGATCGTTCTTATCGGAAGCCATGCCCTTAGAGCCGAATACTTCTACTCTCTGATCGTAGCCGTATACTGCCTGACGGGAGTTGTTGATGGTAGCGATAGCGCCGTTTGCCAGCTTCATGGTAACAACTGCGGTATCTACATCCGGAATACCGGACTCTTCCTGCAGGTTCGGGTTAACCAGGCAGGAACCTACTGCGGAAATCTCTACTGCCTCAGAACCGGACAGGTAACGAACCATATCGAAGTCATGGATCATCATATCATAGAAGATACCGCCAGATACTGCTACATAAGATGCCGGTGGTGGCTCCGGATCGCGGGAAGTTACGTTGATGTAATGCGGATCGCCAATCTTGCCTTCTTTCACTGCATCAGCAACTGCCTTGTGGTTGTGGTCGAAGCGGCGGTTGAAACCTACCTGGAACTTTACGCCCTTCTCTTCTACCAGTGCCAGCAGCTTCTTGATCTTCTCAATATCATAGTCGATCGGCTTTTCGCAGAATACGTTCTTGCCAGCCTTTACTGCTTCCATGGAAACCTCACAATGGGTATCGGTGGAAGAGCAAACCATTACTACGTCAACATCCGGGTTGGTTACAACGTCCATGTAGTTGGTGGATACGTTGGTGATACCGCGCTCTGCCAGCCACTCGCGTGCGCCGGACTTATCCAGCATCGGATCAGCTGCTGCTACTACTTCAGCGCCGTCGATGTTGTTAAGCAGATTGTTGATGTGCAGCTTACCAATTCTGCCGCAGCCAACTACGCCAAACTTCAAATTTGCCATGACCTTTTCTCTCCTTGTCTATACTTGTTAATCAAGCCAGAAATCTGGATACCTGCAGACGCAGGTATCCAGTTTTCATCTAAAATTAAGTGATTATGTTCCTTACTTAGCCATCAGGTCAGTGATGTACTCGTAAGCCATCTTTGCGTACTTGAACGGGTTAGCCTTAGCCGGATCCTGCTCAGCCTCAACCATGATCCAGCCCTCGTAACCGATCTCGTCCAGCTTTCTCAGAACCGGCTCGAAGTCGATGCAGCCTTCTGGATCGCCCGGAACGGTGAATGCGCCGTTCCGAACCGACTTCAGGAAGGACCAGCTCTCCTTGATAGCCTGATCGCGAACTGCCTTACGCATGTTCTTCAGATGTACATGACCGATTCTGTTCGGATACTTGTTCAGAACTGCCATCGGATCTTCCTCAGAGAAGGTCCAGTGACCGGTATCGTAGCACAGCAGCAGGTCGTCGCTGGTGTTGTCCAGCATACGCTCAGTCTCTTCCAGAGTCTGTACGCAGGTGCCCATGTGATGATGGAAGCATGCACGAATGCCGTTGCTCTTTGCGTACTCAGCCAGCTTGTTCAGGCCGTCGCACATCTGAGCGAACTCAGCGTCGGTAAAGCGAGCCTTGTTGTCGAAGATGGACAGATCCTGATTGCCCTGAATAGAATAGGACTGCTCAGAAATGTTGATAGCAGTTGCGCCTGCGTAAGACAGGTACTCGATTTCCTTCTTGAACTCCTCGAAGGTCTCCTCGAACGGCTTGGTGCCGAGGAAAGAAGAGAACCACTTGGATGCAACGGTCATGCCGCGCAGATCCAGAGCTTCCTTCAGCTCCTTTACGTCAGACGGATACTTGTGGCCAACTTCACATCCGGTGAAGCCTGCCAGACGCATCTCGGAAATGCACTGCTGGAATGTATTCTCGTCGCCGAGATCCCACATATCATCGTTGGTCCAGCCAATCGGGCAGATACCCAGCTTGATATCCTTGTTTGTGAACATAATCACAACACCTCCATGATTTTATACCTCTGCGGCCGCCTGTTTTCCCGACGAAAACCTCTCCAAATTTTCGTATCACGCGGCAACAGATAATAGGCTTATTTCCTACACTATTTATGATATAGGATACGTGACTGTTTGTCAAATGTTTTGTGCAATTTGGTCAACTATTTTTTATTTCTTGCACGTTCTAATCCGTGTTGCACAACAGAACTTTGTCTTTGTGCTCAAACTTGCGAATATTTGTCCTCAAATCACCAAAATCTGCACACAAAAAAGCTGTCCCTGCACAAGGCAGGGACAGCTCGGTATGCATAACGAAATTTACTTTCTTGCAATTACCTTCTTGACGTTGGCAACGATCTCCTCTGCGGTCAGCTTGTAAGCTTCCTGCAGGAAGGACTGAGCGCCAACCTGACCAAACTGGTCATGTACGCCAACCATCTCAACCGGAGTCGGGCACTTAGCGGACAGGACGCGAGCAACAGCAGAGCCCAGACCGCAGGTGCAGTTGTGGTTCTCAGCAGTTACGATAGCGCCGGTCTCCTTTGCGGACTTCACGATCAGATCCTCGTCGATCGGCTTCCAGGTGAACATGTCGATGACACGAACCTTGATGCCCTCAGCCTCCAGAGCCTCGTAAGCCTTCAGGGCCTCGTCAACCATGATGCCGGAAGCGATAACGGTAGCTACGTCGTCAGCGGACTCCTTCAGAGTAACGCCCTTGCCGATTTCGAAGTCGGAATCGTCGCCGTATACCTTGATAACGCCCTTACGGATCATACGCATGTAAGACAGTCTGCCTTCAACAGCGGTCAGCTTCTTGGTGATCTTGTTGACCATGGTGAAGTCGGTCGGATCGATAACGATGGAATCCGGAACGGACAGATACAGTGCGCAGTCCTCGAACGGCATATGGGTGCCGCCGTTGTATGCAGCGCATACGCCAGGGTCAGAACCCAGAACCTTTACGCCCAGCTTTGCATATGCAGCAGACATGAATGCCTGGTCAAATGCACGGCGGGAGGAGAAGCAGCCGAAAGAATGCATCCAAACCTTCTTGCCGGTAGCAGTCAGACCTGCAGCAACGCCCATAGCGTTTGCCTCAGCGATACCAGCGTTGATGGTCTGGTTCGGGAATTCCTTAGCCAGCTTTGCGGTGTTGATGCAGTTGTACAGGTCACAGTCAACGTGCATAACGGTCGGATCAGCCGCCATCAGCTCCTCCATTGCGGTAACGAAACCGTCACGGCAATTGCGGGAGTCCTTCTCATGCTTTCCAATTAAAGTAAAACTCATTTTCGCCTGTCCTCCTTACTTTGCAGCCTTAACAGCAGCAAGCTCTGCTTCTGCTGCAGCGATTGCTTCTTCCCACTGCTCCGGAGTCGGCTGAGAGCTGTGCGCACCGGTAGACTCAGCAAAGGTTGCGCCCTTGCCCTTGATGGTGTTCAGAATGATTGCGGTCGGCTGTCCCTTGGTAGCGTAAGCTTCCTGAACAGCGTCGTAGATCTGCTCTACGTCGTTGCCGTCTTCCAGCTCGATTGCGTTCCAGCCGAATGCATCGAACTTTGCTCTCAGGCCCTTGCCGTGAGACATGATGTCATCAACAGCACCGTCGAGCTGACGCTTGTTGCTGTCTACAAAGCAAACGAGGTTGTCGAGCTTGTAGTGAGCTGCGAACTGAGCAGCCTCCCAAACCTGACCTTCATCGCACTCGCCGTCGCCAACGAATACGAATACGTGGTTGTCGCGGCCGTCCAGCTTGTTGCCCAGAGCAGCGCCGGTAGCGGTGGACATACCCTGACCCAGAGAACCAGTCGTCAGATCAACGCCCGGAGTCTTGGTGCGGTCGGTATGGGACGGGAAGTTGGTACCCGGCTTGTTCAGGGTGCGGGTCTCTTCCAGCGGATAGAAGCCCTTCAGTCCCAGTGTTGCATATGCACACGGGCCTGCATGTCCCTTGGACAGAACACACCAGTCACGATCTTCCCAACGCGGATTCTTCGGGTCAATCTTCATGATATCGCCATAGAGGACTGCCATTGCGTCTGCGATAGACATCGAGCCGCCTACATGTCCAAAGCCAAGCGAACCGATGGTCTTCAGGGTCTCAACTCGAATTTCGGCTGCGAATTCACGGAGAGCCTGCATCTTTTCTGCTTTCTGCATTGAATACACCTACCTATTCCTTAATCAAAGAATTGTCAGCATGACATCGGAAAAACCCTTTCCTCCCGAAGTCATACCATACTTTCTTAGATTTTATCATCTCTGTAAACGAATTGCAATGCTCGCCCGCCGATTTTTAGAGAAATTTTCCCTGAGAGCAGAATTTCTGACCGGCTGCGCCGAGCTACCCTTTCCGGCACTGCACCGCGCACAGGGAAAACTTGCTCAACAAATTCCAGATTTCCGGTTGGATTTTGTTCATCTTTCTGTTATAATGATTTTATCATGGTTTTGTGTTAGTTACTTGTTTGTTCCAAGAAAGCGGGATTTCCTTATGAAAATCAGCAGACTCAATGCAATTGAAGAATATGTACTATCCAAAAAGACAGTCTCTATTGATGAGCTGTGCGAGGTGTTCAGCGTGTCCAAAAACACCATTCGGCGCGACTTGAACGAGCTGGAAGCGCGCGGCCACATCGCCAAGGTATACGGCGGCGTCACCGCCGTGACGCCGGAAGACGTCATGCCGCTTCCGGTGCGCTCCGGACTCAATCCGGGTGCCAAGGATCTGATCGGCAAGCTGGCAGCGCGGGAGCTGAACGATGGCGATACCATCTTTATCGACTCCGGCTCTACCGCCGTCAACGTGCTGCGGCATCTGCCGCCGCGCATCAAGCTGACTGTCGTGACGCATTCGCTTCCGGCCATGGTCGAGGCGGCAAAATACGACGGCATCAACCTGATCTCTCTCGGCGGTGCGTTCAATCCGGCAACCAGCTCGTTTGTCGGCATTTCCGCTCAGCAGGCGCTGTCCGATCTGCGCATCACCAAGGCGTTTCTCTGTGCTACCGGCGTAACCGTCGAGTCCGGCATGAGCAATACGACATTTCTCGAAGCGGAAATCAAGCGCGGTGTCGTATCCCATGCCTCCAGCGTGATTCTCGTCGCTGACAACTCCAAGCTGGGACACGACGCCACCGTGACATTCTGTCGCTTACAGGACATTTCCACCTTCGTCACCGACCAAAAGCCGGCGCCGAAGTTCGTAGAATTCTGCCGCGCACACAACATTCGACTGATTTGGGAATAAGTACATCAAACCGTATCATTGCACAAAAAGAGGATGTCGCAAACGACATCCTCTTTTTGTGTGTCTGAAAAACTAGGACTTTTTTCTCTGATCGTCCAGATACGCCCGCCCCCAGACGCACATGGCATCCAAGATGGGCAAAACCGTCTGACCGAATTCGGTCAGCTCATATTCTACTCGCGGCGGCACAACCGGATAGACATGCCGTTTCACTAGGCCATCTTTTTCCAGCTCTCGCAGCTGCTGCGTCAGCATCTTCGGCGTCACCTTCGGCATCAGCTTTTGCAGCTTTCCGAACCGCAGCGCGCCGTCTGTCAAATGGTCCAGAATCAGTGCCTTCCATTTTCCCCCAATCAATCCCAGCGTCGCCTCAATGGGACAATCATATGGAATTTCTCTCGTGTCTCGCTTCATCAGGATTCCTCCTTCCGCCGTCCGCCCTTTTTCGCTGTTCTCTATCGTCACCAAAACCATAGTCACTTACCAAAAAGTGCGGTCTTGTTTCTTTCGCACCGATCTGGTACTATACTTACAATACCAGCTTCCCTAAGCATAGTATTGGGGTGATCTCGCCTGTACACTCATTATAACACCCGCCCGGTGCTTGTACAAGTTTTACCCTCTGTTTTACTCAAGATTTCCGTGTTCTTTTCCGGCGTCCGCGTGCACGGGCTGACTGCATTTTGTATTATCCGACAGGTTGACAACAGAACGCTATCACGGTGTTCCCTCAACCGTCACGCTGTACAAAATTCTGGCCGCTTTTATCCGGCGCATTCTTGAAAAAGAACACACACCATGCTATAATTAAACCATAAATTATGCAAAAGGGATTTGTACGCCTTTTTGCAGCATTGTATTCAAATGTTCTGCCTGCATCAGTCGGGCATAGAGAAAGGTGTGTTTTACAATGTACATGGACAAGGAAGTCAAGCGCGGCTACAACGAATACCTGCGCCTTGATGAAGGAGAAGGCAAGGACGGCATAATGGATGTCGCTCTTCTGGTTATGGAAGCTGGAGATACCTATACCATCGAAGAAGCAGACAAGGAAGTTGCCTGCCTGCTGTTTGACGGCGACGTCAACATGAGCTGGGACGACCAGAGCGTAGACATGGTTCGCCCGAATCCGTTCGACTACAACCCGTGGTGTCTGCTGGTTCACAAGCAGACCAAGATCGTTATCACCGCAAAGGGCCCGTCTAACATCTACGTGCAGAAGACCCTGAACGACAAGACCGAGCCGGAATTCCCGAACAAGCTGTTCCGTCCGGAAGATACCGATACTTGGGCACGCGGCACTGGCGGCGTTCTGCAGAACTGCATCAAGCGTGATGTTCGTACCTGCTTCGACCTCGACATTGCTCCGTACTCCAACATGGTACTGGGCGAAGTTATCAACCTGCCGGGCAAGTGGTCCTCTTACCCGCCGCATCATCATCCGCAGCCGGAAGTTTACTTCTACCGCTTCGACAAGCCGCAGGGCTTCGGCGCAGGCTGGGGCAACGGCGAGCTGTATGAGACCCACCACAACGGTCTGTCTCTGATTACCAGCAAGATGCATTCTCAGGTAACCGCTCCTGGTTACGCTTGCTGCTACGCATGGGGCATCCGTCATCTGCCGGGCGATCCGTGGGACAAGACCCGTGTTGACGATGTTGAGCACGAGTGGCTGGTACGCGACGACGCAGACGAGCACATCTGGAAGTGCTCCACCGGCTACTAATCCCCCACTTTACCCCCTTACCCCCGCTTATTTGAAAGAAAATAAGATAGATTTAAACAATGTGAGAATTGTGTAAGAATTGCATGAGGAGGAAAAATTCCAATGAGACACATGGAAACTGTCCGCCTGACCACTAGCCAGGCGTGCATCCGCTTCCTGGAGAACCAGTATGTCAGCTACATTGACATGGACGGCAAGGAAGTAGAACAGAAGTTTATCCGCGGTATCTTCATGATCCCGGGCCACGGCAACTGCGTTGGCTACTGCAACGGTATCGAGCAGGAAATCAAGGATATGGAAGTATATCAGGGCAAGAACGAGCAGGGCATGGCTCTGGCAGCTGTTGCATTCTCTCGTCAGCTGCGCCGCAAGCAGGCATTCGTTTGCACCTCTTCCGTAGGTCCTGGCGCCTGCAACATGATTACCGCTGCTGCTACCGCAACTGCTAACAACATTCCGGTACTGCTGATGCCGGGCGACGTTTACGCTTCCCGTCAGCCGGATCCGGTACTGCAGCAGATGGAGCAGCCGCAGAACCTGACCATTTCCGCTCACGACTCCTTCCAGGCTGTTGTTAAGTACTGGGGCCGTGTAAACCGTCCGGAGCAGATCATGACCGATATGCTGTCCGCATTCCGTGTCATGACCGATCCGGGCAACTGCGGCGCTGTTGCTGTATCCATCCCGCAGGATGTACAGGGCGAAGCTTATGATTATCCGGTTGACTTCTTCAAGAAGCGCGTTTGGACCATCGAGCGCCGTCCGGCTACCAAGAAGGCAGCTAAGAAGGCAGCTGAGATTATCAAGTCCGCAAAGAAGCCGCTGCTGATCTGCGGCGGTGGCGTTCGTTACGCTGAGGCTCATAAGGTATTCCGTGCATTCGCTGAGAAGTTTGGTATTGCTTTCGGCGAAACCCAGGCAGGTAAGTCCGCAATCGAGTGGACCCATCCGCTGTCTCTGGGCGGTCTGGGCATCACCGGTACCGAGTGCGCAAATGCTTTCGCACATGACTGTGACGTAGTTATCGGCGTTGGTACCCGTTACACCGACTTTACCACTGCTTCCAAGTGGCTGTACGACACTTCCGCTAAGTTCGTTAACATCAACCCGTCTGAGTTCCAGTGCCTGAAGATGGACGCTTATCCGGTTGTTGCTGACGCAAACGAGGCTCTGACCGCAATCAGCGCTGAGCTGGACGCTCTGGGCGGCTACCACACCTCCGACGAGTACGCAGCTGAGGTTAAGAGACTGCAGGACGCTTGGTGGGCTGACGTAGATCGCATGGATCACACCGAGTACGTTGACGCTGAGTCCTACGTTCCGGAAATCCAGGACGCAAACCGTCGTGCCGTTGAGCACTACATCGAGTCCATCGGCTCCAAGCTGACACAGACCGCTGCTCTGGGTTACATCAACACCCATATCGCTCCGGATTCCATCTGCGTTGGTGCTGCTGGCTCCCTGCCGGGCGACCTGCAGGCACTGTGGAGAGCTCCGGTTCCGAACACCTACCATTGCGAGTACGGCTACTCCTGCATGGGTTACGAAGTTGCAGGCGCTTACGGCTGCAAGATCGCTTGCCCGGATCAGGAAGTATACGCAATGTGCGGCGACGGTTCCTTCGATATGCTGCACTCCGAGCTGATTGCTTCTATCCAGTACGGTTACAAGATCAACGTTTGCCTGTTTGATAACGCTGCTTACGGCTGCATCAACAACCTGCAGGTTGGCCAGGGCAACAAGTCCCGTACCACCGAGAAGAACATGCACATCCCGGGCACTCCGTACGATGGCTGCGATCTCGGCCCGGCAATGAACATCGACTACGCTGCTGTTGCTGCTGCATACGGCTGCAAGACCTACACCGTAAAGACCATGGAAGAGCTGGCTGCTGCACTGGAAGACTCCAAGAAGCAGACTGTTTCTACCCTGATCGACATGAAGGTTCTGCCGAAGTCCATGTCCAAGGAATGGGAAGCTTGGTGGCGTGTAGGCGTTGCTTCTGTTTCCGAGAAGCCGGAAGTACAGGAAGCTTACAAGAAGCTGCAGGATCATCTGTACGAAGCTCGTCATTACTAATTCCCTGCGCCTATCGCGCACAGAATATTCTGACAAATACGCAAGAGTCTGCCCGCTTGGGCAGGCTCTTGTTTTTTGTATACTTGACAATTGACTTCCGACAGACCGATGTTTATACTAAAATTTGTAATATGACAGCAATGGGAGTAATAGATACATGGAACAGACATTTTCCAGAGAAGATACCAAACTGATGAAAGGCGTTGCCATTTTTTTGATGCTGATGCATCATCTGTGGGCATTTCCCGAACGCATCGCGGGCGGTGAGCTGTGGCATGTCCTCAATATTTGCGGCGAAAGCTCTCTCGCCTATTTCGGTTCGTTCGGCAAAATCTGCGTCTCGTTTTTCTTCTTTCTCGGCGGCTACGGCGTCTATCTCACCACCTGTTCCAAGAAGTATGACCTGATTGCCAAGCTCAAGGGATTATGTCTCGCGTACTGGAAGGTCTTTTTGATTTTTATCCCCTTGGCATTTCTCTTCTGTGCGCATCAGCCGACCTATTGTGACGAAGCGGAAATCTGTACGCGGTATGCCATGTTTTCCGCGCAGGAATGCTTTGACAATTTTATCGGTTTTTCCACCTCCTATAACAGTGAATGGTGGTTCCTGAACAGTTATCTGTGTGTTTTGATCTTGTATCCGCTGATCGACCACTTGGTACGCCACCGTTCGACGCTATTTAACGTCACAGCAATTGTCTTGTTTTCTATTTTTATCACAGACGTCTTTCCTGCGCTTGGCGATTTGGAAGTACTCGGCACACTCAGCGACAATTATCTGTATCAGACCTTCTTTCTAGTGTCCGCGCCGTATACCGCGTGCTTCTGGATGGGTGCCGTCTTTGCCAAAGACAATTTGCTCATACAGATCCGCGATTCCCTGCGCCGCAACCGTCTGCTCAATCCCCTATTAGATATTTTCTTTGTCGGTGTCATCGTGCAAATGCGCTGGCTCACCGGACAAATCGTAGATATTCTCTATGTTCCATTTTTGATTATTTTCCTGATGGATTTGCTGCGTCATCTTCGCCCGATTCGGACGGTACTGCTGTGCATCGGCAAGGAAAGTACGAGCATGTGGCTCATTCATCCCTTTTTCTGCTACTATTTCTATCCTGTTGTACAGGTCGTCGTTGCGCCGCGATGGGGCGCGGTATCTCTGCTCCTTTTACTGATCTTCTCGTATCTTGCCGCGCGTCTGGTACGGCTGTTCTGGTGGTGCATCGGCACAGTGGTACACCGCACACAAAGCATTTTCCTTAAATTTTCTTAAGTTTTATCCAAATCTCTTTTCTTGTCATCTTTTTTGTACTATACTAAAGAGGTATTTTAACAAAAAGAGGCGTAAAAAATGGTAAAATGGAAAAAACAACCAATTCTGTCCGGCATCGCCGCTGTTTTATGTGTGGCAATGCTGGCAGGCTGCGGAGCATCCAGCAGCAAAACAACCTCCAGCAATGCCAAGCAGTCCGGCAGTGCGCAGACCGCTTCCGCTGACACAGGAAGTGCTGAGCAGGCAAAGGAAAAGCAAAAAAAGCTGGAAGAGCAGAAAAAGAAAGAACAAGAAGAAGCAAACAAGATTCCCAAGGGCGATAAATACATCGCTTTGACCTTTGACGACGGCCCGACCGGTAATGAAGGTGGACGCACCGAACGTCTGCTGGACGGTCTGAAAGAGCGCAACGCCCATGCCACCTTCTTCCTGTGCGGTTATCGTGTCAAGGACTTCAACTCGATGATGAAGCGCTATTTGACAGAAGGTCATGAGGTCGGCAACCACACGATGGATCACCGCTTAGCTCACGAGGTCTCCGACGGCGATTACGAACAGGTTTCCAGCAATAACGACTTGATTCAGTCGTATACCAGCCAGAAGCCGACAGTATTCCGTCCGTGCGGCGGCGAATACAACGACAGCGTGCAGGCATCCATGCAAAAGCTCGGTATGCCGATTATCCTGTGGGATGTCGATACACTGGATTGGAAATACCGCGATGCCGCTTCTGTCAAGCAGCACATTTTAGACGGTGCACAAGACGGTGCTATCGTTCTGGAGCATGACCTGTATGAGACCACTGTAGAGGGCGTTCTCGCCGCCATTGATGAGTTACAGCAGCAGGGTTATGCATTCGTCACCGTATCGGAACTCGCAAAAATCAAGGGTGTCACACTGGAAGCTGGTAAGGTATATAACGGCTTTACCGATGAAGATTTGGGACTGAATACAGACGAAGCAACCAGCGAAAGCGCAGAAACTTCTGCATCTGACAGCACCACAAATACCGAAGCATCCAACAGCACATCGTCCAACTAAATGGATACATACAAAAAGCACTCCTATGGAGTGCTTTTTTGTTGGAAAAATCGCCTTTTCTAAGAGAAAAGCCCTCTCTGTCGCTCCAGCTTCTTGGCTCTCCCTTCGGGAGAGCTGGCATTTGCGAAGCAAATGACTGAGAGGGCGAATCCCGCAAGTTCGTATCAGAGTTTCCCTGATTTGTCAGAGCCAGTCGGTTACTCCCTCAGTCTTGCCGCACAGCGGCAATCCAGCTCCCTCACGAGGGAGCCTGCCCTCTCTGTCGCTCCGCGACATCTCTCCCAAAGGGAGAGACAAGTAAAAGCGCGCGTAAGAAAAAGCCTTCCTCTCTGAGGAAGGTGGCGCGGCGCATGCCGCGACGGAAGGAGCAGCACGCGAGTAAGTCTGTTTAGAACTACCCCTGATTTGTCGGGCGTGCGGTTCGCACCAGCTTCTCGGCTCTCCCTTCGGGAGAGCTGGCATTTGCAAAGCAAATGACTGAGAGGGCATCTGTATCAGGCAAATCGCTATGCAGACACACGCAAAAAGAGACCCCTCAAGCGAGGAGTCTCTTCGTACTTCCGAGAACGATATTTGCGGATGTAAATCCTTCTCTTAGCCGAGTACCAGCGGGGAGAAGATAACGTACATAACAACTACTACCAGAACACCAACGGTAGCCCAGATCTTGCCGTTCTTCCACGGAGTCATCTCGATCTGCGGTACGTTCGGCATCTCGAAGTCTTCCTTTGCCGGAGCGAACTTTGCAACTGCAAAGTAGATGACGCACTGAATCAGGAAGCATACGAATACCCAGTACAGGTAGTGAATCTTGTCAAATACGGTGAAGTAGCCGATTGCGTATACAACGATATGTACCGGAACGCCAATCTTCGGAGCCAGAGCAGATACCTTCTTATTCAGCATACCGAACAGTACTGCGCACAGGATCGGCATGGAGAACAGGCCCCAGCACTGGTTGATGAAGTTCATGATACCAGTACCGAAGTACATGATAAACGGGGAAATGATGATGCCCAGGATACCTACGATCAGACCGAAGATCTGACCAACCTTTACTACCTTCTTTGCGTCTGCGTTCTTGCCCCAGATCGGCTTCCAGATATCCAGAGAGAAGATCGTGGAGGAAGAATTCAGTACGGAGTTGAAGGAGGACAGGATAGCACCGAACATTACAGCTGCGAAGAAGCCCATGATCGGCTTCGGCATTACCTGCATAACCAGCATCGGGTAAGCAGCGTCGCCGTCAAACTTTGCACCGGAACCTACGGTCAGAACGCCTGCCTGCATCAGCTGGTAAGCGATGATGCCCGGGATAACGATGACGAATACGTCCAAGCACTTGAAGAAGCCAGCCCAGATAGCACCCTTCTGTGCCTCTGCCAAGTTCTTAGCGCCTAGGGAACGCTGAATGATGGACTGGTTGGTGGACCAGTAGAACATGTTGTTTACAAACATACCGGTGAACAGCAGCGGCCACGGAATGTACGGAGCCATTGCGTTCGGAGCGGACCAAGCATTCATCTTTTCCGGAGTAGCGGTTGCGAAGTGCTTGATGCCTGCGAGGAATCCGCCGCCGTCCAGCTGACCCAGAGCTACGAAGCCCAGAATCGGAACCAGGAAGCCGCCGATAATCAGGCCTGCACCGTTGATGGTGTCAGAGTAAGCAACTGCCTTCAGACCGCCGAATACGGAGTATGCCATACCGATCAAACCGGTAGCAACACACACGATGAGGATAGCCATGAAGTAGCTGATGCCGAAAATCTCCTGAATGCCGAAGATCTTCTCCAGTGCTACAGAACCAGAATACAGGATGGTCGGCAGCATGGTAACAACGTAAGCGAACAGGAACATAACCGAGAACATGTTCTTAGTTGCCTCATCGTAACGCATCTTATAGAACTGCGGGATCGTTGCGATGTTGCCCTTCAGGAATCTCGGCAGCAGAACGAATGCCAGAATAATCAGTGCGAATGCGGAAGTAGCTTCCCAAGCCATGGTTGCCATGGAACCAGAGAAAGCCTGACCGTTTGTGCCGACCAGCTGCTCTGCGGACAGGTTGGTCATCATCAGGGAACCTGCGATAACGATGCCCGGCAAGCTGTGGCCTGCAACGAAGTAGCCCTCCTCAGTATCGAGCTTCTCGTCGCGCGTCTTGTACGCGGACAGAACTGCTACGAACACTGTAAAGGCGACAAACTCAATTACAGTTAACATAACTTTATTCTCCTTTTTCTAAACTCTCTCCGCGCCTTTGTGGCGGTGTCCCGGAATCACCTGATAAAGGCGCAAAATCAGCTGTATCCGAAAGGACTCAGCTGTATTTCCATGTATGATTATAGCAGACGTCTTGACCTTTCTCAAGCCTGACCGCCAAACTTCGTGTTAAAAATTTCGCAACATTTTTTGTGCACTTCTCACAAAAACAGCGAAGTGTTTTTTTGCACCCGATTCAAAACCTCTTCAAAATCGCTCAAATGTTACCAATTCAAACGCACAGATTCCTGTTCTTTGCCCCATTTGTGTAGCGATCTTGCTAAAAAATGCTGTTTCTTTGGAAAATTGGATACTTCCGTCATTTTTGGCATGTTCTATACAAAATCATTATATTTATGCGAATTATGCCATATTATACACATATTTATGCAGTATTATCCAGTTATTTCCACAGCAAAAACGGTGTATTACGAAGAAAGAACTGCCGCACTCTCCTGAAAATGCAGCAGTTCTTTCATCATACAACAACAAAAGGGAAATTTTGATTGGCAAGAAGAAACGGGATTTCACCGGCTCCTGAATTCCGATGCATTCCTGTCTCAGGTTCTGAACTTCTCCCGCACAGACCGGTGGTCTATACGTCTTGCGTTACAAAGTATACCATATTCTTCCTGCTCCGGCAAGAAATTTTGTCGATTTTTTCACAGACAAAAAGATCCCCGCAGGCATGTGTCCGCGGGGATCCTGTTTTTATAGTAAGGATAGAACGATTTCTTACTTACCCAGCAGCTCGCGTTCGATGATCTCGCGTGCTTCCGGTGCCTGCTTCTCCATCTTCTCCGGGAAGCCGAAGTAGGAAACACAAGCGATGTTGTCGCCGCCAACCTTTGGAGCATCAGCCTTCAGCTGCTTGTTTGCGAAGTCCATCTCACGCAGGGTCTCGAAGATGCCCGGGAAGTCAACCTCGCCCTCACCCATAGCGGTGTGCTGATGGATGGTAACGTCAGCTCTGCCGTGCTGGTTCAGCCAAGGCGGATTCAGGATGTAACGGCAGTCCTTGGTCTGGTTGTAGGTATCAGCAAACAGAACGTGGGTCAGCTCGTCGCCAGCGTACTTCAGCATGTGGCGAACGTCGCCCTTGCCCTGATCGTAGAAGAAGCCATGGGAAGCAGAGTATACATAGCCCAGGTTCTTGGAACGGAAGGACTTCACCAGATCGCAAGCCTCATCGTTCAGCTCGCAGAAGTCATACGGATGAGACTGAACCTCAACACGCAGGCCTTCGCGCTCGATGATCGGCAGCAGCTCTTCCATGGAGCGGAACCACATGCCATTGCAGATTTCCTGCTGGTTCGGATCGCCGGAGAACTCGGTGTTGATTACCGGTACGCCCATGTTTACAGCGATCTCGATGATCTTCTTCCAGTTTGCAACCGCGTGCTGACGCTGCTCCTCGGTCGGGCCGCTCCAGCGGTATACTACGATGAAGGAAGAGATCTCTACGCCGGTCTCCTTGAGAGCCTGACGGTACTCTGCCTCGCACTCCTTGGAGAACAGCGGGTGCTTGTAGAACGGGTTGATGCGCGGATGCGGGGACTGCTCGATGTACTTGTAGCCCCAATCAGCTACCTTATGAACCATGGTGTTGATGTCGTACTGCTTCGCAAGAACGTCAACGTCAAACGCAATTTTCATGTTGGTTTCCTCCTCTAAAAATCCTTGGTTTTCCGTCTGTAAGGGACGGTTCCCTGTTGTTGCCCCTATTATACCGTATGGGAGCCCCGTCTCACAATGATACAATTTGCGGACTTACTGATAAATTCTGCTATTTTTCAGTAACCATCCCTTGATTTCTCCGACATCTATTGATACCATACATATATAGGAGGGGGATTGCCATGTTAATTCCGGAAACCGGTGTGCATCAGATCTCTGAACGGTACTTTTTCACGCCGTCCGCCCTCGCGCGGGACTTATTTTATTATCCGTCCCGCTGCGGACACTATTTCTGTGACCACACCTACTCGTTTAATCATCAGGATAAAATCGCCCAGCAGAGCGATCACAACAATCATATCATGCTGTTTCTCGTGCAAAACGGCGCGCTAGAGCTGAAAATTGACGGCTGGGATATGCTCGCCACGCGCGGCCAGTTTGTCCTGTTCGACTGCCGCCACCCCTATCAGTATCGGGCATCGGACGGCTTTGAATTTATCTGGCTGCTGTTCAACGGCTTAAATTCTTCGTCCTTTTATCAGCGCATTATTCGCTCGCACGGCGGACACCATGTATTTTCGACGGCATCTCTGCCGGAAATTCTACAGCTTTTGGATTCTCTATTGAGCAGCTGTGCTTCCGGTGAGCGCATGAGCGAAGCGGCCTGCTCTCAGCTGCTGCATCGTATGCTGTGCCTGCTGCTGCTGACGGAGAATCCGCCGGAAAAAGCGGAAACCGACCGCATCGCACTTGCCATCCGGTATATGAACGCACATTTATTTGAGCCGATCAACGTCAAGGCGGTTGCCGAGTCCGTCAATTGGAGCCAATCGCATTTTTCCCGCGAGTTCAAAGCGCACACGGGCTATTCTCCATACGAATACATTATTTTGCGCCGTATTGACAAGGCCAAGCACATGCTGACCTCTACCCAGATGTCCGTCAAGCAAATCGCCTATCACACCGGCTACAACAGCGAGGAAAACTTCATCCACAGCTTTCAGAAAAACGTCGGACTCTCTCCGAGCCTGTTCCGAAAGTATCCGATATAACAAATGCCGCAGAGTGATACTCTGCGGCATTTATGGTTTATTTATGCTTTACTTGTAGAAATCCGGACGCGGACCGACTGCAATCGGCTCAATCTGTCCCTCGTTCTGCTGTGCACGCACCAGTGCATCCGCCGTGACATTGGCAATCACGCCGTCCCATGCGTTCGGGCCGGTCAGCTCACCGGCACGCACGGCGTCAATCCACTGCTGGATTTCCAAATCATAGGCGCGCTTCCAATGATTCTTCCAGTTTTCATCCAGCGGAATGGTCTGGCCGCCCGCCTTGCGCAGCAGCGGACGCGGCGGCTTCGGCAAATCAATGATACCCTTCTCACAGACAATCTGGCAGTTGATGTCATAGCCAAACTGGCAGTTAAGGAACACTTCAATCGTCGCAAGCACGCCGGACTTACAGCGGATGTGCATAATCTGCGGGTCTTTCAGCTCTGGATTCTTATTGCTGGTCTGGCGCGGGAACATGACCTGTGCGCTCTCATAGTTCTCATTGAGCAGCCAGTGAATGACATCAATTTCATGAATCGCCGCATCATAGACCGCCATCTCTGTGGTAAAGCCATCGTCTACCTCCGGGAACCAATGCGAACAGCGCAGATACAGCGGCGCGCCAAATTCAAATTCGCCGGAATCCAGCAGCTCCTTGACCTGTGTATACGATTCATCAAAGCGGCGCATAAAGCCGACCTGAATCAGCTTTTTGCCCAGCTCCATCTCGATTTCCGCCAGCTCCAGAGAGTCCTCGGCGGTTGTCGTCAGCGGCTTTTCGCAAAAAATCGGCTTGCCTGCCTCCAACGCCTGAATGACGGTTTCCTTGTGTGCAAATGCCGGTGTGGTACAAATAATGGCATCGACATCTGGATCGTTGACCAAATCCGCGCTGTTGATATATACCGTTGCGCCCAGCGGGTCTCCCACCTGATGTGCGCCCTCTACATACAGATCCGATACAGCAACGACCTTGCCGCCGGCCAGTCTGTTGGTGATTCGGTTAATATGTTCGCGTCCAATGGCGCCGCAGCCGACGACACCAATTCTTAACAGTTCCATGTTCTGCCTCCATCATCATCCGTGTTCTATGCTGTATCAGCTTCTATCACTGATTATACGGATTTTTCCGCTGTTTTGCAATATCCTTCCGCCGTTTTCACGCAATCCATCATCAAATCATACAAAGTTCCCACACTTATCATCAAGTCTTGCGCGAATCCGTCATCCCGCGAATCATCATGCGGTACTCTCGCGGAGATTTTCCTACGGCTTTGCGAAATACCGACGTAAAATAGGTATAGCTGTTGTATCCGCACTGCAGCGCAATGCGCTGCACGGACTGGTCGGTGGACGCGAGCAGCATCTGTGCCCGCGCGATGCGGCGGCGCGTGATATACTGCATCGGCGTGCAGCCCGCGCCCGTCAAAAATACGCGGTCCAAATGGTATTTGCTGACACCCATCGCCTGTGCGATGCTGTCCAGCGTCAGCGGCTCGGTATAGTGCCGATCCAGATACCGCTGGGTGCGCACGCCAAGGCTATACCGCGCCTGTTCCATTTGTTCCGTCACCGCTCTCTGCAATCGCAGCGCCAGCAAAACAGCCGCGGCGGACAAATAGCTGCAAATTTCGCCGCTCTGCCCGTTCGGGTCCTGCGCCGCCTGCATCAAAGCCAGCAGCAGCTGTTCCAGCGCTTGGCTTCCCTCTCCCGCGTGAACAATCGGGCGTTCGCTTGATTCCAGAAAGCAGTTTTCCGCTCTCCCTCGGCACATCAAATGCGAAACACCACAGGAAATGACGGTTGCCTGCTGTTCGTCCTGTGTCCAGCAGGCGTGCGGCTCTCCCGCTGAGCACAACATAAAATCTCCCGCCTGCATGGTTTCCTGTCCGCCCGCAATGCTGACTTGACAGCTTCCCTTCTGTACCAGCAGCAGCTCGGCATGATCTGCGTGAAAATGCTGTGCTTGTCCCGTCTGACTGAGCTGGCTGGACTCGATGTGCAGCAGCACCGGCAGCTTGCCGTCTTCAAATCCGCTGTGACCGACTCCCTGTGTGATATATTCCAGCATATGGCATCCCCTTTCTATGCTCCGCATACATATGTTGATTATAGCATATTTGTACAGCAATCCCTACCAATTGTTCACACAACAAACACACGAACGTGCTACTATAGGCAGGTAACGAGGATAATTGCAGAATCTATGTGCACAAAAATACAGTTGTGCACACATTTCCTGCCAACAGGAGGAATTTTATGATACAGGTACAGGGTCTTACCCGCCGATATGGCGACACGGTTGCCGTATCCGGTCTCTCCTTTTCCGTCAAGGAAGGGGAAATTGTCGGTTTTCTCGGTCCAAACGGTGCCGGAAAGACCACAACCATGAACATGATTACCGGCTGCCTGCGTCCAACCGCAGGCACCGCGATTCTTGGCGGCTTTGACATCGACACGGATGCCGATCAGGCGCGCAAAATGATCGGCTATCTGCCGGAAAATCCGCCGCTCTATCCGGATATGACGGTTGCGGAATATCTGGACTTTGTCTACGCGCTCAAAAAGTGTACGCTTCCTAAGGAAGAACATCTCAAGCAGGTGTGCGAGATGACCGGCTTGACGGACGTATCCGGTAGACTCATTCGCAATCTGTCCAAGGGCTACCGCCAGCGAACCGGACTGGCACAGGCTCTGATTGGCGATCCAAAAGTGCTGATTCTCGACGAGCCGACCGTTGGCCTCGACCCGAAGCAGATCATTGAAATCCGCGAAACCATCCGCTCTCTCGGGCAAAAGCACACCGTAATTTTGTCCAGCCATATTCTGCCGGAGGTACAGGCGGTTTGTGACCGGATTCTGGTCATTCACCACGGCAAAATCGTCGCAGACGGCACGCCGACCGAGCTGAGCGACCGCATGGAGGGCGCAGAACAGCTGGAAATGACCATCGAAGGCGAAGCCGAAGCTGTGCTGCGCATTCTGCGGGCGGTTCCCAGCGTTGCCGAAGCCGTCTGCGTCCGCGAGGACGGCAAAAAGTCGGTGTACCGCATCACGGCGGAGCCGGATGCCGATGTGCGCCGCGATGTCTTCGACGCACTGAGTCAAAACCGCATGGCTATCCTGTCCATGCAGCAGGTGGAACTCAGCTTGGAGCAGATTTTCTTGGAGCTGACCGATTCTGATGAGACCGAAGCACCGGCGCAGCCGCAGCCGGAGGCCGAACCAAAGAAGAAAAAACGCCGGTTGTTCGGCAGAAAGCGAGGGGATGACAAGTGAACGCCATAAGAAAACGCGATATTCAGGGATTTTTCCGCTCTCCGCTCGGATATGTTTACATCGGCGCGTATCTCGCCGTGATGAATCTTTATTTTTTTGCAACCTGTGTGCTGTCCTCTTCCAGTGATGTCAGCAGTGTTTTTTCCAACATGCTCATCGTCTTTCTGTTCCTCATGCCGATTTTGACCATGCGGCAATTCAGTGAGGAATACAAGCAGGGCACAGACAAGTTGCTGCTCACCGCACCGGTCAGCGTGTGGGAAATCGTATTCGGCAAGTTTTTTGCTACGATGGGCGTGCTGCTGCGCGCACTCGCCTGCACGATTCCGTGGCTGATTATCATTGCAATTTTCGGCACGCCGTCTTGGCCGGCGATTATCGGCTGTTATGTCGCTGTGATCTTCGCCATTTCGATTTTTGCCGCCATGGGCTTATTCCTGTCCAGCCTGACAGAGAGCCAGCTCATCGCCGCGGTGTTATCGTTTGCCCTGTTTCTCGGCTTATATATTGTCGATATGCTGAGCTATTCTCTGGGAACCAGCACGCTGCTCGGCAAACTGCTCAGCTGGCTTTCCATCTTTACCCGCTATGACACGTTTATGTCGGGAGAGTTTTCGCTCGGCAATCTCATCTACTTCCTCTCCCTCACCGGTCTGTTTTTGTATTTAACCGCCCGTGTGATCGAGCGCCGCAGAATGTGAGGAGGTGTGCACCATGTTTAACAAACACAAAAAAACGCAAAAAGCGCCCGCTTTGACGCCGGAGCAAAAGGCGCAGCGCTGCAAAAAGCTGCGCCGTGTATCGGTCTCCGCAGGCAGTCTCGCCATCGTGCTGGTCGCTGTGATTCTCGTCAATCTGATTGCCACCAGTCTGACAGACAAATTTGATTTGAATCTTGATCTGACGTCCAATCAATTGTATCAGATTTCCGACGATACCAAGTCTGCCCTGTCCGATCTGAAGGACTCCGTGACGATTACCGTCCTGGCAGACGAGGACGATTTCAAAAAGGATACCTATTACGGCACCGTTTACAAGCTGCTGAACAAATACACGCAGCTCGCCGGAGACAAGCTGAGCATCAGCTATGTCAATCCCTACACCAACCCGAATGCCGTGAGCAAGTACAGCAATCTCGCGTCCTCTATCACGACCGGCAGTGTCATTGTCTCGTGCGGAGACAACACGCGCGTGCTCAACACGAGTGATTTCTACGCCACAGAGGCAAGCTCCTCCTATTCCGGCTACTATGATGTGACCGGCTTTCAGGGCGAACAGGCTCTGACTTCCGCCATTCTGTCCGTCACCAGCGAGGAAACCCCTGGCATGTACGTCTTGCAGGGACACAACGAGAGCATTTCCACCAGTCTGTCCACGCTGTTTACCTCGGCGGGCTACACGGCAAACACGCTGAATCTCACCGAAGAAAAGAAAATTCCGGATGACGCTTCCGTTCTCGTGCTCAGTCTGCCGCAGACCGACTACACGGAAGACGAAATCAATCTCATTGACGCCTTTGTCAAGAACGGCGGCGATCTGATGGTATTTGACAGCACCTCCTGCCCGACCGATCTGCCTGTCCTATATTCCTATCTCAAGGAATGGGGCATCACGGTCAATTCCGATATGGTGCTGGACGCCAAATACAATATTGACCAAGCGACAGACGTGCTCGCACAGCTGACGGATTCCGATGCCAACAGCGACATTTCCGATTCCGATCAGACGCTCGTTGCACCGAACGGCAAGTCGCTGACCGTCCAGCTGCCGGATTCCACGACCGACCGCACGGTAGAAGCTCTGATGGAAAGCCGCGATTCCTCTTACGCAAAGAAGCTCTCCTCAGACACCAATTACGACAACTATGACAAGGCAGACGGCGACAGCGATGGCCCATTTACGCTGGCAGCGCTGGCACAGTACACCGGCAACGACAAAAACGGCCAGATCTTTGTGTGCTCCGCCGGTATCATGATGTCGGATGATCTGATGAACGCATCCAGCCTCATGAACCATGCTTTCCTGAGCAATGTACTCGGCCAGATGCAGCCGACTATCAGCTCTGTTTCCATTCCGTCCAAGAGCCTGTCCGCAGAGCCTCTTGTCATCAGCACAACCGCGGAGTTCCTTGTCTTCCTGCTTCTGTTCCTGATTCCGGTTGCCATGTTTGTGGGCGGCATTGTCGTCTTTGTCCGTCGGAGGAAGCTGTAATGCGAAAAAACACCAAACGGCTGATTGGGGGTCTGGTCGCTGTCGCCATTCTCGGCGGCGTTTATGCCGGACTCATGCACATGCCGGACGAACAGGACACATCATCCAACGAGACCAAAACACTGGTCTCGCTGGACACGGAAAAGCTGTCCAGTATCCATGTCACATTGAGCGGCGGCGACGACTACACGCTGACCAGTACGACAGAAAACAAAAAGACCACCTATTCCATGTCCGGCTCGCAGGATGCCAGCGCCTACAGCGACAGCCTCATGCAGAATCTCTGCTCGACTGCCAGCTCCGTCTCGGGTCAGGTTGTTGAAACATCCTGTGACGATTTGTCCAAATACGGTCTGGCGGACAGCGATTCCGTCAGTACCGTGGCGATCACCGACACAGACGGCAAGACCACTACCCTGCGGTTTGGCGTGTCCAGTGATGTCGTGAGCGGTACTTATTGCAATATCGACGGCAAAACCGATGTCTATCTGGTGGACAGCGACACCGCCTCCGCCCTGCTAGAACAGGAGTCGTACTACCGCAATCTGACTGTGCTCGGCAGCTATTACAGCTTGTCCTCCGAGGTGCAAAGCCTGACCGTCGATGCACTCGCAGACGGAACAGTTCTGACGATACAGGCGCGGGACACCTCCGGCATGGACGAGACGACCGCCAAAGCCTATTCGGATTTCGTCTTTACGGCACCGGTAGCCTGTGACGCAGATGATTCCGCGCTGAAAAACGGTCTGCTGTCCGATTTACAGACTCTGCTCACCGCACAGTCTATTGCCGCGGACAATCCGTCTGATTTGAGCCAATACGACTTAGACAAGCCGGTTGCCCGCGTGCACATCAAGACCAACAGCATCGATGCCACCGTTCTCATCGGCAGCACAACGGACGACAACAGCGGCCGGTATGTCATGAAGGAAGGCGGCTCGACAGTCTTTATTTCCGATGCTTCCGGCTGCGGCTTCCTAAATGACACATGGAGCGATTGGCGTTCTACCAATTTGATGCCGTTCTCTCTCAATGAGGTATCCCAAATCACCGTCACACAGGACGGCACAACGCACACGGTCGCTGTGACACAGGAGACCGCCGATGAGGACAGCCAAGACACAGAGAGCGAGGACAGCTCCAACACAGACAGCAGTGACACGTCTTCCGATGTCTCACAAACCGCCGCATTGGACGGGGAAACCATGAGCACAGAAGCCTTGCAAAAGCTGTATGCCGCGCTGGATTCCGTCAACTACACGTGGATTCTCGACACGCCGACACAGCAGCAGGCACTGGCATCTGTCACGCTGACGATGACAGACGGCAGCACCCGTTCGCTGTCGTTCGCCAAGGGCGGCTCACGCGAATATCTCGTCAGCGTAGACGGCGGCGCCTATGCTTACGGCGTGCAGCAGGATGAGCTGACCAGTATCACGGACGCACTGACAACGAAGTAAGATAAAAAAAAGCCTTCCTCTCTGAGGAAGGTGGCGCGGCGCAAGCCGTGACGGAAGGAGCAGCACGCGAGCAAGTACGTTTAAGAGTCAACTTGATTCGTCAGGTATGCAGTCCGCACCGGTCTCTCGGCTCTCCCTTTGAGAGAGCTGGCATTTGCATAGCAAATGACTGAGAGGGCGAATCTCGCAAGTTCGTATAAGAGTTACCCTGATTCGTCAGGGCTAGCTGGTATTAGCCCTCTCTGTCGCTCCGCGACATCTCTCCCAAAGGGAGAGACAAGTTTAAAATACGCACAAAAAACTCCCTTTCGGGAGTTTTTTTGCATACTATCACTTATTTATTATCTTTATTGTCTTTCTTGCCAAACAAGTTTTTCATCTTGTCCTTGAACGAGCGGCGGTTTGGATGGTTCTGCGGATTGTCGCTCTCCTCCAGCTTACGCAGCAGCTCCTTCTGGCTGTCGGTCAGATTCTTCGGCACTTCCAGTGTCACCTTGACAAACTGGTCACCGCGGCCGCGGCCGTTGACTGCCTGAATGCCCTTGCCGCGCATACGGAATACCGTGCCCGGCTGTGTGCCTGCCGGCATCGTGTATTCTACCTTGCCGTCAATCGTTGGGACAATCAGCTTATCGCCCAGACATGCCTGTGCATAGGAAATCGGAACCTCGCACCATACGTCGTAGCCATCGCGCTGGAACAGCGGATGCGGACGAATAGCAACCGTAATGATAACATCGCCGTTCGGGCCGCCGTTGACACCGGCGCCGCCCTGACCGCGCAGGGCAATGCTCTGACCCTCATCAATGCCTGCCGGAATCTTGACTTCCAGCGTGCGTGCACGGCGTTCCTGACCGGTGCCGCGGCACTTCTTACACGGCTTCCGGATAATCTTGCCGGTGCCATGACAATTCGGACACGGGCCGGTGGACGAGAACGCACCAAACGGTGTTCTCTGTGTCTGCTGCACGGTACCGGTACCATGACAGTTGGAACAGGTCTCCGGTGTGTAGCCCTTTTCTGCGCCGGTGCCGCCGCACTCGGTGCACTTCTCTACGCGATCGATCTGAATCTTCTTTTCACAGCCAAACGCAGCTTCTTCAAAGCTGAGCATCACCGTGCGGCGAATGGACTCGCCCTGACGCGGTGCATTGGCACGATTGGTGCGGGAAGATCCGCCGCCGAAGCCGCCGCCAAAGAAGCTGCCAAAAATGTCGCCCAAATCAACGTCCTGGAAGCCGCCAAAGCCTGCGCCGCCCTGACCGGCTCCGTAATTCGGGTCAACACCGGCAAAGCCGAACTGGTCGTAGCGCGAACGCTTCTCGGAATCCGACAGCACTTCATATGCTTCGCCAATTTCCTTGAATTTCTCCGCTGCTTCCGGATTGTCTTTATTTAAATCAGGATGGTACTTTCTCGCCAGCTTCCGGTATGCCTTCTTGATTTCATCTTCTGTGGCTCCCTTGCTGACGCCAAGCACCTCATAGTAATCTCTTTTATCAGCCATATGTCATGCCCCTCCTTTATGGGGGTATAAATAGAAAGATACAGCGGGCAAGGCAGGTCGTTCTGCCAACCTGCCTGCCCCTGTATGGTTATTCCATCTTACTTGTTGTCGTCAGAAACGTCCTTGAAATCAGCGTCGTAATACTGCTCGCCGTTTGCACCGGTCTGCTGGCCGCCCTGTGCGCCGCCAGCGAAGTTGTTCGGATCAAAGCCCTGACCCTGTGCGCCCTGCGGATTTGCCTGCTGGTAAATCTTGCCGGAAACTTCCTGGAACTTTGCAGTCAGGCTGTCTGCTGCTGCCTTAATCATGTCGGTATCGGTGCCCTTGAGTGCCTCGTTTACCTTCTCGATCTCAGCCTCGATTGCGGACTTATCTGCTGCATCGATCTTGTCGCCCAGCTCATCCAGCGTGCTCTTGCACTGGAATGCCAGCTGCTCTGCGTTATTGCGAATCTCTACGGATTCCTTGCGCTTCTTATCTTCCTCTGCAAACTTCTCAGCGTCTTCTACTGCCTTGTTGATTTCGTCATCGGACAGGTTGGTGGAAGCGGTGATGGTGATCTTCTGCTCCTTGCCGGTGCCCAGATCCTTTGCAGATACGTTTACAATGCCGTTTGCGTCAATATCGAAGGTAACTTCGATCTGCGGTACACCGCGGCGTGCCGGAGCAATGCCGTCCAGTGTGAAGCGGCCCAGTGTCTTGTTGTCAGCTGCCATCTCGCGTTCGCCCTGCAGGACGTGAATCTCTACAGACGGCTGGTTGTCAGCTGCGGTGGAGAATACCTGGCTCTTCTTGGTCGGGATGGTGGTGTTGCGCTCAATCAGCTTGGTGCATACGCCGCCGAGGGTCTCGATGCCCAGAGACAGCGGAGCTACGTCCAGCAGCAGGACATCCTTGACCTCGCCGCCAAGTACGCCGCCCTGAATTGCTGCGCCAACTGCTACGCACTCATCCGGGTTGATGCCCTTGAATGCATCCTTGCCGGTGATGGACTTAACAGCTTCCTGTACAGCCGGAATACGGGTGGAACCGCCGACCAGCAGGATCTTGGACAGCTCGCCTGCGGACAGGCCAGCATCGCTCAGTGCCTGGTTAACCGGGCCCATGGTAGCCTGAACCAAATCGCGGGTCAGTTCGTTGAACTTTGCACGGCTCAGGGTCAGCTCCAGATGCTTCGGGCCGGTAGCGTCAGCCGTGATGTACGGCTGAGAAATGGTGGTGGTGTTCAGGCCGGACAGCTCGATCTTTGCCTTCTCAGCAGCTTCCTTCAGACGCTGCATTGCCATCTTGTCGTTGCGCAGGTCAATGCCGTTTGCGTTCTGGAATTCAGAAGCCATCCAGTCAATGATACGCTGGTCGAAGTCATCGCCGCCGAGGTGGTTATTGCCTGCGGTAGCCAGAACCTCTACAACGCCGTCGCCGATTTCCAGAATGGAAACATCGAACGTGCCGCCGCCCAGATCGTATACCATGATCTTCTGCTCATTTTCCTTATCTACGCCGTATGCCAGTGCTGCGGCAGTCGGCTCGTTGATGATACGCTGTACATTCAGGCCAGCGATCTTACCAGCGTCCTTGGTTGCCTGACGCTGTGCGTCGGTGAAGTAAGCCGGTACGGTGATAACTGCGTCGGTTACCGGGGAGCCGATATATGCTTCTGCATCAGCCTTCAGCTTCTGCAGGATCATTGCGGAAACTTCCTGCGGGGAGTACTGCTTGCCGTCGATGGTTACGCGGTAGTCAGAACCCATGTGACGCTTAATGGAAATAATGGTGCGCTCTGCATTGGTAACAGCCTGGTTCTTTGCTGTCTGACCAACAATGCGCTCGCCCTGCTTATTAAATGCTACAACAGACGGAGTAGTTCTTGCACCCTCGCTGTTCGGGATGACAACGGCTTCGCCGCCCTCCATAACTGCAACACAGGAATTGGTAGTACCCAAATCAATACCGATAATCTTGCCCATGATATGTTCCTCCTATATCAAAGATAATGTTTTACAAAGTTAAATTAGTTTGCGACCTTGACCATTGCGGTGCGGATGACTTTGTCGCCGTGGCGGAAGCCCTTCTGGAAGCACTCTGCGATGCAGTTTTCTCCCAGCGACTCATCCTCCATGTGCATCACTGCATTGTGAACGGTCGGGTCAAATTCGGTGCCCGGCTCTGCGGAGATAATCTCTACGCCGAGCGAGTCCAGCGCGGATTCAAACTGTCTAGCGGTCATTTCCACGCCCTTTTTATATTCCGTATCTGCGGTTTCCTGCGCAAGGGCACGTTCCAAATTATCGTAGATCGGTAAAATGGCACTTAGCGCCTTGCCGGTTGCCTCAGAGCGGATCATGTCGCGCTCTTTTGCGACGCGCTTACGGTAGTTATCATATTCTGCTGCCATGCGCATATAGCGGTCATTCAGCTCATCCAGCTGCTTTTGCAGCTTTTCTTCTGCCGACTCCTCCTGCGGAGCAGCGGCTGTATCTTCAGCAGTTTCTTCGGTCTTTACCGCTTCTTCCGCCTGTGCATTTTCCTGCTCAGCGGTCTCCTGCTTGTTCTCGTTGGTATTCATGGTCTTCCTCCTATTGTTCGTCATCAAAGAATGTCTCCGAGATCAATCGGTTCAGACCCTTGGAGAACAGTGCAAGTCGCGCGGACAGCTTTGCGTAATCCATACGGGTCGGGCCCACGATGCCGATCAAGCCGCGTCCCATGCTGCCAATGTTGTAGGTCGCATAGACCATGCTGGCATTTTGCAGCGGGCCATCGGTGCCGTTTTCCGGACCGATTGTGATGCGCACACCGTCGATGTCGCGGGTGAACGTCCGAAGTGCCGGTACATGGCTCTCGTCTGAGATGTAATCCAGAAGCTCCTGCGCCTTGTGGGCGTCCTGATATTCCGGATACGCCAGCAGCTTGGAAGCACCTTGCAAAAATACCTTTTGGCTGCTGAACTCCTCAATGACCTCATCTAGGAACTGGGAAACCAGCTCCAGCAGGGCGGTCAGACCGGCTGCCCGACGGACAATATCAAATCGCTGCGGGGTAATCGCATCAATCGGAATATTGGTCAGCGTCTGATTGAGCACATACGTGAGCAGCTCTGCTTCCTCTGCCGTGACCGGCGTTGCCGTGCGCAGCATCTTGTTTTTGACCACGCCGCTGTCTGTGACAACGACAATGACAAAATCCAGCGGGCTGACGGCGATAATCTGGAACTTTCGGATGGTCACGCGCTGCATATACGGTGTGACAGCGAGCGTCGTGTAATCGGTCAAGTTCGAGATCAGCTTACCGGCCTCAGAAACCATGCGGTCAAGCTCCTTGACCTTGAGCTTCATCACCGAGTTGATGCGGTCTACATCCGCCACGCTCAAATCCGTTCGTCCCATCAGCTCATCGACGTACAGTCGGTAGCCTGCTGGGGACGGGATACGTCCGGCGGAGGTATGCGGTTTTTCGAGATAGCCCATCTCTTCCAGCTCACTCATCTCATTGCGGATGGTGGCGGAGGAGAAGCGCAGCTCCGGACGACTTGCGAGCGCCTTGGAGCCAACCGGCTCCGCCGTGCGGATATAGTCGTTGATGACAGTTTTTAAAATCAATTTCTTTCGTGCGGATAGCTCCACGGTCTCCACCTCCTGAAGTGCTCCGGGATGCCTTGGCACTGTCTTGTTTCGAGTGTTAGCACTCAACCTCTCTGAGTGCTAAATATAAGATAGCACCCTGTTTTCCCGTTGTCAAGAAAAAGAGTCATTTTTTCTGTGAATAATTTGTGAATTCCCCATCCGGCGAAATATTGACTGTTTTGCACATAGTTTTGCACCGTTTTTTCGTCAAATATACAACCGATGCACACCCACACGATTTATGCTATACTGTAGGCAGGATTTGATTTTTGAAAGAAGGGATTCCCCATGAAAACAGCGTTGATTACCGGTGCGTCCTCCGGCATCGGGCGCGATATTGCCCGAGAACTCAGCCGGCAGGGCTGGCGGCTGCTGCTCGCTGCCCGCCGCCGCGACCGATTGGAGGCACTCGCCAAAGAGCTGCAAACGCCATGCCGCATCTACGTCTGCGACGTCTCGAAAAAAGAAAACTGCATCTGGCTGCACGAGCAGACGCGCGCCCAGGGTGTTTCCTTGCTCGTCAATGCCGCAGGCTTTGGTCTGTTTGGCGATTTCTGCTCCACGGAGCTGAATCGTGAGCTGGAAATGATTGATGTGAACATTCGCGCCGTACACATTTTAACCAAGCTATTTTTGCGCGATTTCATGCGGCAGGATACTGGCAGAATCTTAAACGTTGCCTCCTCTGCCGGTTTTCTGGCAGGCCCGATGCTGTCCACCTATTATGCATCCAAAAACTATGTGGTTCGCCTGAGCGAAGCGATTTACGAGGAGCTGCGCGCCGCGGGCAGTCATGTGACCATCAGCTGCCTGTGCCCCGGCCCCGTCGATACAGAATTTAATGCCGCCGCTGGCATCAGCAAGTTTTCCGTCAAGGCGATGAACAGCCGCCGCGTGGCACGCATCGCCGTGCGCCAAACACTCGCCGGAAAGCTGCTCATCATCCCCGGTATTTCTACCAAACTGGGCACGACCTTCTCCCGCCTGCTGCCGGAAAAACCGCTGCTGCGCATCGTGCACGGCATTCAAAAGGGAAAACAATAAAACCCACCTTGACGCACTATCCAGACTTGTCTCTCCCTTTGGGAGAGATGTCGCGCAGCGACAGAGAGGGCTGGCTCCCTCCTGAGGGAGCTGGATTGCCGCCCTGCGGTAAGACGGAGAGAGTAACCAACTGGCTCTGACGAATCAGGGTTACTCTCATACGAACTGGTCAGTGTCTTGCCCTCTCAGTCATTTGCTGTGCAAATGCCAGCTCTCCCAAAGGGAGATCCGAGAAAACCAGTGCGAACCTTGCGCCGGACAAATCAGGTTAACTCTCAGACAGACTTGTTCGTGTGCTGCTCCTTCCGTCACGGCTTACGCCGCGCCACCTTCCTCAGGGAGGAAGGCAGAGATCTGCACGAACCGTTATAAAGCAATAGGAGCCGGAAAGCGGGATATTTTCCCGTCTTCCGGCTCTTAGTATTTTATTTATTCTTCCGGTATTCGCGCAGCAGACTGACCGAACTATACGCCATCAGCACAATCATCAGCAGCTGCAGCAAGCCAGAATTCATGCTCGTAACCAGCCGCACCGCAAGCAGTACGCCGATTAGTCCGGCGGCGGCTTCTATCAGCGCCGCCTTGCGCACATACATGCCGTCCTGAATAAACCGAACACAGCCGATCAAGCCGCCGATGGTGTTTGCGGTCATGACAATCGGATACACGGAGAGCGGATGCATACCGAGTGCCAACAAGATGCAGAGATTGGGTGTCATATTGCCAAAGCCGATCATCGTCAGCGCCTCTGTCACCGCCAGCAATATCGCCGCGACAACCAGCCGAGCCCCTGTCAATCCAACCGCACTGCCGCCCTCTACATGAAATATGTACGTGCGCGCGAGAATAATCCCCGCGGTTGCCAGCAATGCCAGTGCCATAATCAGACGGACAGCCTGAATCGGGAGCTTTTTTACCAGAGATGCGCCGACAAAGCCGCCAACCGCCTGCACAACGATGAGCACGAGCAGGGTTTGCATCGAAAATTCTACGGCGTTCAAATAGCTCACGGACATGATAGCAAGCGGCACCATCGCGCCGACCAGCATCGTTCCCGGCAGTTTTCTCGTGTCCGACACATGCAGTCCGCGGTACGCTACCATATTGATGGCACCGTCTGACACGCCAAACGTACCGAGAAACCATGTCAGTGCCTCGATGAAAATCAGCGGGATCAGCGGAGCATGTTCTTTTTCCGCCTCCTGCTTATGGCGCAGGAAATCAACGAGTTGTATCGCAAAAAATACAATCGCTACGAGAAACATACCAATGGACAACATGCGGTTCATCACAGGAAACCCTCCCATTTTGTTTCATCGTAACACATCGTGCATTTTTCGGTCAATCGGTGCAGCCAAACACCCGAAATACTGCAAGCGAATCCGAGAAACGGAAAAGCCCGAAGGCAAACTGACCTTCGGGCTTTTTGGTGTCCCTGAGAGGAGTCGAACCTCCGGCCTGCCGCTTAGGAGTATGGCTTACCATGTGATACACGGTTCGGGTGTAACTTCCAATATCATCCCTTACACAGAATGACTTGTAGTAAACGAACTTTATGGTGCAAAACCCCTATTCTGACGCGCTTTTATGCGTCCGTTGGATGGTCCTATTAGCAAACTCTTAGCAGGAACGCAATCTATAGAACCAAAAGCTACTATCATTCTATACCCCTTTTTTCAAAATGACAAGACAAATACATGGAGGTTACTATGGACAAGAAAGAGAAAAAGTCACTGCCGGAACCGCGCACATACACCGTGGAACAGATTGCAGCCATGCTCAACATCGGCCGCACAACCGCATATCAGCTCGTCAAGCAGGAGGAGTTCAGGATTGTCCGCATAGGAAATGCAATCCGCGTTTCTAAGAAATCTTTTGACGAGTGGCTGGAAAGTTTGGAATTGTGAATATTGCAAGAAACGCCGTAGGCTCAAAAAACCTATGGCGTTTTTTTATACCCATTTTGAAGGAGGCTGGCAATGAAACTGACAGAAGCAGAAATGAGGATGGTGTTTCAGATTGAAAGTACCAATCAGAACGCTGCCCTGAATGAGATTTATATGACATGGCGCTATGCGCCGAACCCGGCAACGAAAGAAACGGCGGAAAGCCTTCTGGACAAGTTCCGCCCTTTGTCGGATCAGGAGTGCATGGATTTGATCCGCAAGGTGCAGGCCGAATACCGTCTGCCGGAAAAGGCCCGCACCATCGGGGAAATGCTGGCAGAAGCCAGACAGCGATCCGGGGCGCAGAAGTTATCCGGCCATGACATTATGGCATTGGAGCGCTTCGCCCCGGCAACCCGACACATGATCGTTTTTGATGTTCTTACCCATGACTCGCCTGTTGGCTGGAAGGGTGAGAAAATGCGCCTGTTCCTGACCGATGCCGGATACAGCAAGGCTTTGGAAAATCAGGAAAAGGGGCACATCAAAATCCGCAACCATGCGAAGGTGCTTTCCGGCAATCTCCACTATGACCATAAAGACCGTGAGAGGTAGCCGACTGAAAACTGTATCAAAATCAGTGGGATATCTTCTGTTTTGCTCTCTGTGGCTTGCGTTCTGAACAGGGCGTGGGTGTTTTCCCATGCAGGAGGCTATGGAGACATACAGACGGACAAACCGTTCAAAATCAACACTTTTTATTTTCACAGGAAGGAGGTGCGAAGATGGCTGTTTTTCGTATTGAAAAGACCCGTGATTATACGGTCATGTCGAACCATCACTTGAAGGATCGGACGCTGACCCTGAAATCCAAAGGGCTGCTGTCCATGATGCTGTCGCTCCCTGACGAGTGGAATTACACCACCAGAGGCCTTGCGGCGATCTGCCGGGAAGGTGTGGACAGCATCGGCGCAGCCTTGAAGGAGCTGGAAACCCATGGGTATATCAGGCGCACCCAGCTTCGGGACGAAAAAGGCAAGATCACGGATACCGAGTATGTCATTTACGAAACGCCTCAGTGTGAGCCGCCGTCAAGCCCAGGTACGCCTTTACCGGGTACGGCAAAGCCATATACGGAAAACCCGGATATGGGTATCCCGGATACGGCAGAACCGTGTACGGAAAACCCCGCACAATTAAATACTAATCAAACAAAGACTGATTTATCAAGTACGAAAGTATCAAATCCTATCCAATCAAATCCCCCTACCCCCGCAAGGGCAAGGATGGGAACGGATCGGATGGGAGCCAGAGAATGTTATCGTGAAGTGATTTTGGATAACATCGAGTACAGCTATCTGGTGCAGGACAGCCACATCGACCGTGAGCAGCTTGACGAGATTGTTGATCTGATCGTGGATACCGTGTGTTCTGCCCGCAAAGTCATCCGCATTGCCGGAGACGATTATCCGGCGGAGGTGGTAAAGTCCCGGTTTATGAAGCTGGACAGTTCCCATGTTCAGTATGTTATGGACTGCATGAAGGACAACACCACCTATGTCCGCAATATCAAGAAATATCTTCTGGCGGCGCTGTATAACGCCCCGACCACCATCAACAGCTACTATTCTTCCCTGGTGCAGCACGATATGTACGGGGACGGGCAAAGGGGGCGAGGCTAAATGCAGGAAGAAGTAACGCGGGGTGCCGTGACGCTCATTGTTGACGGGGCCAAGCTAAGCGAGCAGGTCTTTGAAAAGGCCGTCAAGAAATTTCTGGAGGAAATCCAGAAAAGCCAGAAGCCCAAAATCTACCGCGGCAGGCAGAGCCTTAAACAGCTTGCCAGCCAGAACGCCGGTCTTGCCAATATCGAGATCAGCGACAAGAATATCAAGGCTTTCTCCCGTGTGGCGAAGAAATACCATGTGGATTTTGCCTTGAAGAAAGATACCGCCGCAGAACAGCCCCGTTACCTGGTCTTTTTCAAAAGCCGGGATGCGGACGCCATCACAGCGGCATTTCAGGAGTTTGCCAGCCGGAAAATAAGCCGTGAGGAAAAACCCTCCATTCGGGAGCGGCTGACCCAGGCGAAGGAACAGGCGGCGGAGAAAGCGGAACACCGCACCATTGACCGGGAGAAAGTAAAGGTCAAAGATCGGAGTGTGCAGAGATGAACATGAAAAAACTGTTTTTGCTGAACCTTCCGTATCTTCTGTTCGTATATCCCTTTGATAAGCTGGCACAGGCTTTCCGGCTTGCGCCCGGTGCTGACCTCTCCGGCAAGCTGCTTTCCATCGGGGACGGCTTCACGGCAGCATTTTCCTCCCCGTGGCTCAGTTTCCATCCCACGGACTTGATGATTGGCATAGCTTGTGCGGTGATCCTCCGCATGGCGGTCTACCTGAAAGGCAAGAACGCTAAGAAGTATCGCCACGGGATCGAGTATGGTTCTGCCCGCTGGAGTACGGCGGCGGATATCGCTCCCTACATGGACAAGGACTTTTTCCAGAACATTCCCATGACGCAGACGGAGCGGATCACGATGGCGAGCCGCCCGAAGCAACCGAAGTATGCAAGAAATAAAAACATTCTGGTGATCGGCGGTTCCGGCAGCGGCAAGACGCGGTTCTTCTGTAAGCCGTCGCTGCTGCAAGCCCATTCGTCCTATGTCTGCACTGATCCGAAAGGAACCTTGCTGCCGGAGATCGGAACTTTTCTGGAACGGAAAAAATACCGTATCAAGTGCCTCAACCTGATAAACTTCCGAAAATCCATGAAATACAACCCTCTGGCCTATATTCGGTCAGAGAAAGATATCTTAAAGCTGGTGAACGCCCTGATTATGAACACGAAGGGCGAAGGCGAAAAATCTTCGGAAGATTTTTGGGTCAAAGCGGAACGCCTCTATTATTCCGCGCTGATCGGCTACATCTGGTACGAGGCCACGGAGGAAGAAAAGAACTTCATCACACTTCTGGACCTCATCAATGCCAGTGAAGCCAGAGAGGATGACGAGACTTATCAAAGCCCGGTGGACCTACTCTTTTCTCAGTTGGAAGAACGGGAACCGGACCACTTCGCCGTCAAGCAGTACCGCAAATTCAAGATGGCGGCGGGCAAAACCTTAAAATCCATCCTCATTTCCTGCGGTGCCCGGCTTGCTCCCTTCGATATCAAGGAGCTGCGGGACCTGATGGAGTATGACGAACTGGAACTGGATACCCTGGGCGACCAAAAGACGGCGCTGTTTGTGATCCTGTCGGATACGGACAGCACTTTCAATTTCGTGGCCGCCCTCATGTATAGTCAGCTTTTCAATCTGCTCTGCGACAAGGCGGATGACTTCTACGGCGGGCGGCTGCCCGTCCATGTCCGTCTGATCCTGGACGAGTTTGCTAACATCGGCCAGATACCGAACTTCGATAAGCTGATCGCCACCATCCGCAGCCGTGAAATATCGGCTTCTATTATTTTGCAGTCGCAGAGTCAGTTAAAGACCATCTACAAGGACGCGGCAGATACCATCGTCGGAAACTGTGACAGCACCTTGTTTTTGGGAGGCAAGGAGAAATCCACGCTCAAGGAAATTTCGGAGCTGCTGGGGAAAGAGACCATTGATCTCTATAACCAGTCTGAAAACCGGGGCAGCCAGGTTTCCCACGGCCTCAGTTATCAGAAATTAGGAAAGGAGTTGATGACCCAGGACGAATTGGCAGTGATGGACGGCGGTAAGTGTATCTTCATGCTACGGGGCGTGCGCCCGTTCCTTTCGGACAAGTACGACCTCACCCGGCATCCGAATTACAGATACACGGCCGACGCCGACCCTAAAAATGTCTTTGACATGGAACGGTACATGAAGAAGCAGCGTGCCGTGGTAAAGCCCACGGACACCTTCGATGTGTACGAGATTGACGCAACAACTTAACCAAAAATCAAAAACATTTTTTAGGAGGATTATTTTATGGAATTTTTCAACAGCGCAGTTGGTGTTTTGCAGACTCTCGTGGTTGCCCTGGGCGCAGGTCTTGGTATCTGGGGCGTTATCAACCTTCTGGAAGGTTACGGTCAGGACAACCCTGCTTCCAAAAGCCAGGGTATGAAACAGTTGATGGCCGGCGGCGGTGTCGCCCTCATCGGCATCACCCTTGTACCTCTGCTTTCCGGCCTGTTCGGTTGATCGTCCGGCGGTGATCGCTTATGGGCGGCATACTCGACAAACTCGATGAATGGCTCCGAGGGCTGCTCATCGAGGGGATCACGGGAAACCTGTCGGGCATGTTCGATACGGTCAATACCAAAGTAGGCGAGATCGCCGGTGAAGTGGGACAGACGCCGCTGGCATGGAACAGCGGCGTCTTTTCTATGATCCGAAACCTCTCTGAAACGGTGATCGTTCCAATCGCCGGGGTTATCCTGACATTCGTAATGTGTTATGAGCTGATCCAGCTTGTGACAGAGAAAAATAATCTGCACGATGTAGATACCTGGATGTTCTTCAAGTGGATTTTCAAGACCTTCTGTGCCGTTCTCATTGTGACGAACACATGGAATATCGTCATGGGTATCTTCGATGTGGGGCAAAGCGTTGTGAACAGCAGCGCAGGCGTCATCATCGGGAATACCTCCATTGATATCAGCAGCGTCATCACGGATATGGAGGCGCAGCTTGAAGCCCTGGGCACGGGAGAATTGTTCGGGCTGTGGTTCCAGTCCCTTTTCGTGGGGCTTACCATGAACGCCCTTTCCATCTGTATCATGCTTGTCATCTACGGCCGCATGATCGAGGTGTATTTGACAACTTCCGTTGGGCCGATCCCGCTTGCCACCATGACAAACCGGGATTGGAGCCATACGGGACAGAACTACTTGAAATCCCTGTTTGCATTGGCGTTCCAAGCATTTCTTATCATGGTTTGCGTGGGAATCTACTCTGTTTTGGTACAGAGTATCGCCACGGACGGAAATATCTCAGGCGCGATATGGGCCTGCATGGGCTACACAGTCCTGCTGTGCTTCGCCCTGTTCAAGACCGGCAGCCTCTCTAAGAGCCTGTTCGGAGCGCATTAAGGAGGCTTGATAAATTGGCGTATGTAACCATTCCAAAGGATTTGACGAAAGTAAAATCCAAAGTGCTGTTTGGGCTTACCAAACGGCAGCTTATATGTTTCGGAGCAGCGGCACTCATCGGAGTACCGCTTTTCTTTTTGCTCAGACGCACGGCCAGCAACAGCGCCGCCGCGTTCTGCATGATTATCGTCATGCTCCCGTTCTTTCTGCTCGCCATGTATGAGCGGCACGGTCAACCCCTGGAGGTGGTGGCCGGACAGGTCATCCGCTGTATGTTCCTGCGGACGAAGGAGCGGCCTTACCAGACAAACAATTTCTACGCAGCCCTGGAGCGGCAGGCCCAGGCGGAGAAGGAGGTGAAAGCCATTGTTCAGAAAGCGAAAGCCAGAGCCGCGGGAACGGCAGGCGGCAAAACCCGCGGTAAAGCTGACCGCCGCGGAAAAGCGTGAGATCGGCCGTATTCTGGAAACTGCCAGAGGCGACGGCAAGGTACATTCCGCACAGGATACTTTACCGTTCCGCCAAATGTACCCGGACGGGCTGTGTAAGCTGGACGATCACACCTAGTCGAAGTGTATCGAGTTCGAGGATGTGAATTATCAGCTTGCAAAGCCTGACGACCAGACGGCAATCTTTGAAGCCCTCTGCGACATGTATAACGCCCATGACGCTTCTATCGGGATGCAACTCTCCCTTGTGAGCCGCCGCATGAACCGGGAGGATTTTGTGAAGCGTATCGAGATTGCGGCGCAGGGAGATCACTTCGACCATATCCGTGAGCTTTACACGCAAATGCTCCGCAAGCAGCTTGAACGGGGCAACAACGGTCTTATCAAAACAAAGTATCTGACCCTCACCATCGAGGCACGGGACAGCAAAACCGCACGGGCACGGTTTTCCCGGATCGTCATGGACGCCCTCAACCATTTCAAGGTTATGGGCGCTCTGGCAAAAGAGCTTGGCGGCAAGGAATGGCTGGAAATGCTCCACGGCATCCTGCACCCGGACGGGGAACGGTTTGCCTTTGAATGGAGCTGGCTTGCCCCTTCCGGCCTGTCGGTTCAGGATTTTATCGCCCCATCTTCCTTCCGCTTCGGTGAAGCACGGAAGTTCACAATGGCGGATAAATTCTGTGCCGTATCCTTTCTGCAGATCAGCGCGCCGGAAATGGATGACCGTATGCTCACCGAGCTGTTGGATACGGACAGCGGGCTGCTTGTCAGCCTCCATATCCGCAGCATGGACCAGAATGAAGCGATCAAGACGGTCAAGCGGAAGATCACCGACATTGACAGTATGAAGATTGACGCACAAAAAAAGGCAGTGCGGGAAGGTTTCGATATGGATATCATCCCCACCGATCTTGCCACCTACGCAGGCGAGGCAAAGAACATCCTCCGTGACCTGCAAAGCAGAAATGAGCGAATGTTCCTGATGACCTTTCTGGTGGTGAACTTTGCGGACAACAAGCAAAAGCTGGAGAATGACCTTCTCCGTGCGGCAAGCGTGGCGCAGAAATATAACTGCTCCCTGGTGCGGCTGGACTTCCAACAGGAGGACGGTTTCGTGTCGGCTCTGCCCCTGGGTGTCAACCGCATTAAGATACAGCGCGGACTTACCACTTCGGCGGTGGCGGTGTTCGTTCCCTTCACCACGCAGGAGATTTTCCACGGCGGCGAAGCTCTCTATTACGGACTCAATGCCACTTCCGGCAATATGATCCTTGCCGACCGCAAAAAGCTGAAAACGCCCAACGGCATGATCTTAGGCACACCCGGCAGCGGCAAGAGTTTTTCCGCAAAGCGTTCCATTGTGGGTGTGTTCCTGAACACAAAGGACGATATCCTGATCTGCGACCCGGAGGCGGAAGTGCGACACGAAGTCGCGTAATGTATTGCTTTAAATGAGCTACCCTATCCATTTGGGGTAATCCGCCCGTAGCCTGCTTGTGCGGTAACAAACATGTTGGGAAGCCTACGGGGAAACGGTCGAAGCCAAACAGCCTAAGTTTGGTCTAGATCAGGATAAAATGTGCTATGTCGAATATAAACTGAATCATCGTAAGGGTCGTTACAGGGAATAAGCGAAACAAGGCTGATACGCTTACACCAAAAGGTGCGAAGGTGGTTGCCGGTTCTTTCTGCTAACTGGCAACAAATGGACATTACTCCTTCCGGCTCAAAGATGGCGGCTAAGGCACATGTTAATTATGCATTACGTGGAACGTGGTAAGCCCTATATGCTCCTGTTTAAGGTATTGAACTCGTAAGAGGAATAAATGGCATAGAGGGTATGAGAAGGGATAAAAAGCGAATGGCACACTGTAATGGTGTGCATAGGGGTTCAAGATTTGCCCCAATCTGAAAGGATGCTGACTTATCCTCGGTATTTCATGACAAGAAATGGAGGTAAACCTATGAACGATAATACTTCAATGACAGAAGCTAAAACTTCTGAGAGATTATCGGACAGCAAACAGCTAGAATTCCAATGGAAATCTAGCGATTGGGCCAAAGCTGGAAAAGAAGTTAATAGGCTACAAGCCAGGATTGTTAAGGCGACACAACAAAAAGATTGGAACAGTGTGAAGAGACTTCAGTATTTACTAACACACTCATTCCATGCCAAAGCGTTGGCGGTAAAGAAAGTTACTACAAATGAAGGCAAGAAAACAGCTGGAGTTGATGGAGTATTGTGGAACACACCTGCTACCAAAATGAAAGCAGTTCTAAGCCTCACTGACAAAGGCTATAAAGCGAGTCCACTCAGGCGCGTATATATAGCCAAGAAAGACAAGAAGAAAAAGAGACCTCTTGGCATACCAACGATGTATGACAGAGCCATGCAAGCACTCTACGCCCTTGCTCTAGACCCTGTGTCTGAGGCGACGGCTGACAGATACTCATTCGGGTTCAGAAAATGTAGATGTGCACAGGACGCCTGTGAGTATGCATTCTCGTTTCTAGCTAGACAGGTGTCCCCACAGTGGGTACTTGAAGGAGATATAAAAGGGTGTTTCGACCACATCAGCCATGATTGGCTTTTGGAGAACATTCCGATGGATAAATCTATCCTCAAACAATTTCTCAAAGCGGGATTCGTATTCAACGAAGAACTCTTCCCGACTGAAGAAGGAACACCCCAAGGCGGTGTAATATCGCCAATCCTTGCAAACATGGCACTTGATGGCATCGAGGAGGTAATAAGAAACAAATATTACCTCAGCCTCAAAGGTGTAGAGTCTGAATTCGTGAGAAACAAGACCCTTATCAACTTTGTAAGGTACGCAGATGACTTCATCATCACTGCAAAAACAGAGGAAATCGCATTGGAAGTCAAAGAGCTTGTAAGAGATTTCCTCGCTACCAGAGGACTTGAACTGTCTGATGAGAAAACCGTAGTAACAAATATTAACGATGGTTTTGACTTCCTTGGATGGACATTTCGTAAATTCAAAGGAAAGCTTATCGTTAAGCCTTCAAAGAAGTCCATCAAGGCTATAGTAAGCAAACTGTCAGAAACTATCAACCAGCGCGGAAAGGCATGGAATCAGGACGTGCTCATTATGAAGTTGAATCAGCAAATCAGAGGATGGACTAACTATCATCAATCGGTGGTGGCAAGTGAAGCCTTCGCCCACCTTGATTATGTGCTATATGAACTATTGTGGCATTGGGCTAAGAGGCGACATCCTAAGAAGGGCAAGTGGTGGATTTCCACTAAATACTGGCACAGGAAGGGCAGTAGGAGTTGGGTGTTCTCAACCGATAAATCTGAACTCATCCGTGTCGACCACACATCAATTGTCCGCCACAAAAAGGTAAACACTACCAAAAATCCTTATATCGATACGGACTATTTTGCACAGCGCAAATTTGACCAAGGTGCCGCAAGGCTCACGGGCAAGTTCCGTATGATTTGGAAGAATCAGAACGGCAGATGTTACCAATGTGGCTTGCCGCTTGACATCAGGGATGATAGGGAGATTTTCTTTAAAGTCCCTAAAGCTGCAGGCGGTGAAGAAATTGTTCCTAATATGGTATATGTACACGCAGAATGCCAACGTCTTTTTGTTGAACGCTGCCCGAAAGGGTGATGAAATGCTTGAGCCGTATGATGGGAAATCTATCATGTACGGTTCTTAGAGGGGAAAGCGGTAGTAATACCGCTGACCCACTCGATTATTTTCCGCTGGTGAACCGTCTGGAAGGTCAGGTCATCAAAATCTCACCTACCAGCACGCAGTATGTGAACCCTATGGATATCAACCTCAATTACAGCGAGGACGATAACCCGCTGGCGCTGAAATCCGACTTTATCCTGTCGTTCTGCGAACTGGCGGCAGGCGGACGGAACGGTCTGGAGCCGGTGGAAAAGACGGTCATTGACCGTGCCGTGCGGATCGTGTACCGCCCCTATATCGCAGACCCCCGCCCGGAGAATATGCCGCTGCTGGAAGATTTGTATGACGAGATCAAGCGGCAGCCGGAGCCGGAGGCACAGCGGATCGCAGCGGCACTGGAACTGTATGTGCATGGCAGCCTGAATGTTTTTAACCACCGCACCAATGTGGATATCAACAACCGCATTGTCTGCTTCGATATCAAGGAGCTGGGAAAGCAGCTCAAAAGCCTGGGTATGCTGGTGATCCAGGATCAGGTGTGGAACCGTGTTTCCCAGAACCGGGATCAGGGCAAATCCACCTGGTACTTCGTGGACGAGTTTCACCTTCTGCTGCGCGGCGAGGTTGGTTCCTGGAGCGTGGAGATTTGGAAACGCTTTCGCAAATGGGGCGGTATCCCCACGGGGATCACGCAGAACATCAAGGACCTGCTTTCCTCCCCGGAGATCGAGAACATCTTTGAAAACAGCGATTTTGTGTACCTTCTGAACCAGGCCAGCGGAGACAGAAAAATCCTCTGCGAGCGCCTGAATATCTCCAACCAGCAGGCAGCGCATATCAGCAACGCAGGCCCCGGCGAGGGGCTGATCTTCTTCGGCAATGTGATCCTGCCTTTTGTGGATGACTTCCCGAAGGACAATGAACTTTACAGCATTATGACCACAAAACTTGGTGAAACCGGGAAAGGAGAAAACGAACATGAATGATCCCCGCTATTTGAATACGGAAGAAAAACAGAAGGGCGAAACCTTCTTTGATGTGATGAACCGGCTGATTGCCAGAAGCAAGGCAGTCACGGCGGATATGGAGGCGGTTCTTGCGGAGCTGGAAAGTGAGATTGAGCCGTTCCGTGCGCCGAAGGACCATGAATAAGCTGACCCATGTGAGCCTGTTTTCCGGCATCGGCGGTCTGGACCTGGCGGCGGAGGCTGCCGGGTTTGAAACCGTCTGCCAGTGTGAGTGGGCGGATTTTCCGCACTCCGTCCTCTCCGCACGATGGCCGGATGTTCCCAGGTTCCGGGATATTACTACTTTCACGAAGGAGGCGTTTTTTGAAAAAACAGGACTTGAAACAGTTACCGTTATCTCAGGCGGCTTTCCCTGTCAGCCCTTCTCCACCGCGGGAAAACGGAAGGGCTTTGCGGATGAACGCTACCTGTGGCCGGAAATGTGCCGCATTATTACCGAGCTGCGGCCCCGTTGGGTGCTTGGGGAAAATGTTGCTGGCTTCATCAATATGGGGCTCGACAAAACGATCTTTGACCTGGCAAAAGCGGGATACGCTGTTCTCCCATTCGTATTTCCGGCTTGCGGCGTCGGCGCATGGCATGAGCGCCAGCGAACTTTTATCGTCGCGGCTGATGTTTCCCACACCCCTTGCCTCCGACAACAACACCGCCAGGGACGCGGCAAGCCTGGATGTGTTCCTGTCGGACAATGGGATATTCCGCAAGAGGAACCGAAACGGGGCGATATGGAGCCTCAGCCTGTCGGCGGCGGTGTTCTATCTGACCCCGGTGGCGTCGGACGGTTTCCGCTCGACCTTGAAGCCATCGGCCTTCGATCCGGCGAAGAAGGACGGGAACCTGTCGGCACAGATCATCTCCCAGGAACGGCCGGCATCCGAAACGGCGGCGCTGAACCCGGATTGGGTGGAATGGCTCATGGGTTTCCCGAAAGGATGGACGGACGTATCCTCTGGGCCGCCGAGCCGGAAGGAATCCCCCGCATGACCGAGCGCATGGATGACCGGGCGCTGCGGCTGAAAACTTTGGGAAATGCGGTCTGCCCGCCCCAGGCCTATCCCATTTTCCGCTATATCGCCATGATCGAGAATGGCACCTGCGGCGACTTCTGCCCCTATGGAAAGGAAGGTGACTGCCTATGAGGGAACTGAAAGCAACCGATAAGATCACACAGAAAATGACCCGTGACGGCGCGGTATCGGAAAACCTTGCCACGGGCGAGGTGGAACATATCAGCAGCCGTGAGCCGGAAACGGAACTGTCCGCTTCTTCGGAAGAATCCGCTGGCGCTGCGGCTGATCTTACCCTGCGTGCGGCGGAGCATCACGAGAAGAAAAGCACACGAAAAGCGGAAAAGGCTGACGCCCAGGCGGTGCAGGATGGTTCTGCCGCAAGGCAGCGCCCGTCCTCCCGGCTGCAATTCACCGAGGAAGAACGTGCCGATCCTACGCTTGGAAAGTATGTTGACCGTTCCGACCGTGCGGCGGACAGATTGGACGCGGCGAAAGCTGCCATCCCCACAAAGAAAGTTCTCCGTACCGAGCGTGTCTTTGACGAGACAGCCGGAAAAGGCAAAACACAGCTTCACTTTGAAGAAGTGGAGAAACACCCCAACGGACACCTGCGGCACAATCCACTTTCCCGGCCGGTCCATGAGATCGTCCATGCTGCCCATGCGAAAGTGCATGAGGTGGAACAGGAAAATGTAGGTGTAGAGGCCGGACACAAGGGCGAGGTGCTGACGGAGCGCGGACTTGCCTACGGAAAGGGAAAGGTTCGTGCCGCCATCCACCATCACCGCACAAAGCCCTGGCGTGACGCGGCGAAGGCAGAGCAGGCTTCGGTCAAGGCAAACGCCGAGTACCTTTACCAAAAGGCATTGCATGATGATCCTGCATTGGCAGCTTCTAACCCGGTATCCCGCTTTCTGCAGAAACAGCGGATCAAGCGGAACTATGCAAAAGAGCTGCGGCAGGCGGAGAAAACCGCAAAGAACACCGCAGCCACGGCAAAAAGTGCGGCGCAAAAAGCAAAGGACGCCTTCAAGGAAACATTCCTCTACATCAAGCACCATAGCCGGGCGGTTCTGCTGGTGATTGGCATTGGTGCCTGTGTTGTCCTGCTGTTTGGCGGGGTATCTTCCTGTTCCATGATGGCGGGCTCCGGCGTAGGCGGTGTATTCACTTCTTCTTATCTCTCCGAGGATGCGGATATGCTGGCTGCGGAGGTGGCCTACTGCGAATTGGAGCAGGAGCTTCAATATGAGCTGGACCACTATGAGGCTCTGCACCCCGGATATGACGAATACCGTTTTGACCTGGACGAGATTGAACATGACCCTTATGTGCTGATCTCCATTCTCACGGCGTTCCATGAAGGGGTGTTCACCATCGACGAGGTTCAGGAGGAGCTGCAAATGCTCTTTGAAAAGCAGTACATCCTGACGCAGACTGTGGAAGTGGAGGTGCGCTATCGGACGGAGACGCGAACAGACAGCGAGGGAAATGACTATGACGTGGAAGTACCGTATAACTACTATATCTGCAAGGTAAAGCTGGAAAACTTCGACCTCTCCCATGTGCCGGTCTACATCATGGACGAGGAAACACTTTCCCTGTATGCGGTCTATATGGCAACGCTGGGAAACCGGGAAGATTTATTCCCAGGCTCCGGCTATGTAGACAAGTACACCAAACCGCCCACTACTTATGATATCCCGCCTTCCGCACTGGAAGATGAAACCTTTGCGGCGCTCATTACCGAAGCGGAAAAGTACATCGGCTATCCCTATGTCTGGGGCGGCAGCAATCCGAACACTTCTTTCGATTGCTCCGGCTTCGTGTCCTGGGTGCTGACGCAAAGCGGTGTCTGCAACACGGGCAGATTGGGAGCCCAGGAGCTCTACAATATTTCCACCCCGATATCCTCTGCCAACGCAAGACCCGGCGACTTGATCTTTTTCGTCGGCACTTATGATACGCCGGGCGTTTCCCATGTGGGTATCTATGTGGGCGACGGGAAAATGCTGCACTGCGGCGACCCCATCCAGTATGCGGATATCAACACAAGCTACTGGCAGTCCCACTTTTACGCTTTCGGGCGACCGCCCTACAACTAAAAAACGATATGGAGGTAATTTGATTTATGGCAACGACACAGAAGATCCGCAATGACATTGCGAAAACCAAAGAAAAGATCGCGGAACAGCAGAAACGCCTTCGTGCGCTGGAAGCCCAGCTTGCGGAGGAAGAAAATCTGGAAATTGTCCGCATGGTGAAAGCCGTGAAGA
>CAVCGL010000004.1:0-133548 GCA_963601915.1 bacterium
AAAATACTTGGCTGGCGACGGCCTGGGAAGATAGGTCGATGCCTACACAGATAACGGAACTGATTTTTTCAGTTCCGTTTTTTTGTGAAAATATATCTCAGGAGGATAACGGTGACATATTTGATTATTTGTCCGCTAGTATTTTTAGCCGGATTTGTAGATGCGGTAGCTGGCGGTGGTGGTTTGATTTCTCTGCCGGCCTATATGCTTGCTGGATTGCCAGTACACAATGCAATCGCTACCAATAAGATGAGTTCTACGATGGGAACTTCTATTGCTACCTATCAGTATGCAAAAAGTGGGTATATCCCGTGGAAATTGGTTGGATTTTGTATTGTATCGGCTTTCGTTGGCTCTTCTTGCGGCGCGAATCTGGCGTTGATTGTAGATGATTACTATTTTAAGATTTTAATGCTGATTATTTTGCCATTGACCGCTTTTTATGTCACAAGACCGCGTTCGTTTGCAGATGATAAGACACCATATTCCCAAACACGTACGACTGTGTACAGCATGTTGATTGCATTGGGGGTAGGTGTATATGATGGTTTTTATGGTCCGGGCACGGGAACTTTTTTGATTCTTTTCTTGACAGCTTTGGCACATATGGATCTAAAAAAAGCAAACGGAACGACCAAAGCGATCAATTTAACCACGAATATATCAGCATTGGTTATTTTTCTTCTCAATGCAAAGGTCATATTGCCATTAGGTATTATTGCTGGTGCCTTTAATATCGCGGGAAACTACATTGGTACAAAGTTTTTTGACCGCGGCGGTGCAAAATCCGTGAAGCTACTTACGATTGTTGTCATTGTTATTTTCTTTATCAAAGTTTTACTGGAAATTTTGGGTTGATTTTATCTTTTATCAGGTTGGATGTATGTTCAACCTGATTTTTTTGTTTGGATTCGAGAAAAAATTACAAAAAAATTTTCTCGTGTTATTGACTTTGTTTTGGGTCTATACTAATATTTTATATAAAGAATATTCTGCGAAGAGGAAAGTGTTTTATGAAGATTGGCTTTGATAATGACAAGTATTTAAACATGCAGTCTGAGCATATTCGGGAACGAATTGCAAAGTTCGACAATAAGTTGTATCTGGAATTTGGCGGAAAATTGTTTGATGATTACCATGCATCGCGTGTTTTGCCGGGATTTCAGCCGGATTCTAAGCTGCAAATGCTGTTACAGCTGAAAGATCAGGCTGAAATTGTCATCGTCATCAATGCGGAGGATATTGAGACCAATAAAATCCGTGGCGACTATGGTATTTCTTATGATTTGGATGTTCTGCGTTTGATTGATGAATTTCAGAATGTGGGATTATATGTCGGCAGCGTGTGCCTGACAAGATATGCTTCTCAGCCATCTGCTGTGCGCTTTCGCGAGAAATTACAAAAATTGGGAATCAAGTCGTATTGTCACTATTCCATTCCGGGTTATCCGAGCGATGTCGCACATATTGTCAGCGATGAAGGCTATGGTAAAAATGACTATATTGAAACCGAACGTCCGCTTGTTGTTATCACTGCACCGGGTCCGGGCAGCGGCAAGATGGCAACCTGTCTTTCCCAGCTGTATCATGAATATAAGCGCGGCGTAAAGGCTGGTTATGCGAAATTTGAGACGTTCCCGATTTGGAATCTGCCGCTCAAGCATCCGGTTAATTTGGCATACGAAGCAGCGACAGCTGATTTGAATGATGTCAATATGATTGACCCATTCCATCTGGATGCATATGGAAAGACTACTGTAAATTATAACCGAGATATTGAGATTTTCCCGGTTGTCCGTGCTATGTTTGAGTTGATTGCCGGTAAGAGTCCATACCAGTCTCCGACAGATATGGGTGTCAATATGGCAGGCAACTGTATCGTGGATGATGAAGCGTGTCGCAGAGCGTCGGAACAGGAAATTATCCGCAGATATTATAAGTGTCTGTGTGACAAAAAACGATATGGTACCACAAAGGACAGCTTGAGTAAGCTGGAGCTGCTGATGAATCAGGCTGGTATCAGTGTACAGGATCGTGCTGTGCGCAATGCAGCATTGAAAAAGGAAGAAAGCACCGATGGCCCTAGTGCAGCTATTGAATTGCCGGATGGAACCCTTGTGACAGGAAAGACCAGCGAGTTGTTAGGCCCGATGGCTGGCGCGTTGCTCAATGCGCTTAAGCATTTGACTGGCATTGATGAAGATATTGATTTGGTATCTCCAAAGGCCATTCAGCCGATTCAGGATCTGAAAACGGCGTATTTGGGAAGCAAAAACCCGCGCTTACATACAGATGAAGTGTTGATTGCGTTGTCGGCATCGGCAGAGGATAATGCGTTGGCTCGTCAGGCCATGGAGAAACTGCCGGAGCTTCGCGGTTGTGACGCACACTGTACAGTTTTGTTGTCTAGTGTGGATGAGCAGATTTGCAGCCGTCTGGGTATGTATTTGACTTGTGAGCCGAAGTATGAAGAAGATTCTCGTCTCTATCATAAGAATTAAGACGGCAAGAGCATAGAAAAACCCGTGAGTGAATCATCACTCACGGGTTTTTGTCGAATTATGAGGGGATAGAGCGCTCTCTGCGCTGCATATCCTGCATCTCTCTGCGAATCATAAAAACGCCGTCCGCAATTGGGCCGGAATATAAAATGCCGTCCATGCCGAAAAACAGCGGCAAAATCAAAATGAGCGGCAAGAGAAAAAGAATCTGTCGTGTCATCGACAAAAACAACCCTTTGATTGGCTGGCCGATGGCTGTAAAGAATGTAGAAGAAATTGGCTGTAAGCAATTCAAAAATGTACAGAAAAAGAAAACGCGGAAATAGGAAATGGCAAATTCAAAATACAAGGCATCGCCGGAACCGAACAAAGAGGTAATCTGCCGAGGAAACAGTTGAAACACAATAAATGATGCAATGGAAATGACAAAACCGCACTGCACGGCGAGACGATATACCTTGCGGACACGGGGATATTGCTGTGCGCCATAGTTGAAGCTGGCGATTGGCTGGACAGACTGAGACAAACCGATAATGACAGAAAAAAAGATCTGATTGACCTTGGTAATAATGCCCGCACACGCCAGCGGAATTTCTTCACCGTATATGGACATAGCGCCGTAATGCGTCAAGGATTTGTTCAAGGCAATCTGCACGATGGTCATGGCAATCTGATTAAAGCTCTGTGCGGCACCCAGCGCGGCGACACGGCACACATAGTCCGTGCGAGGACGAAAATGCTGGCGCGTGAGATGAACGGTTTTGTAGTGCATCAGATAGCGAACGGCCAAAATAGCGGAGACAATTTGACCGATAATGGTTGCCAAAGCAGCACCTGTCATGCCCCAATGCAGACCAAAAATAAAAATAGGATCTAAGATTAAGTTGATTGCAGCGCCGACCAGATTGCATGTCATGGTGAAGCGCGGACTGCCGTCCGCGCGAATCAAATGTCCGCCGCCGGTAGCCAAAATCAAAAACGGAAAGCCAAAGGATGTAATCGCCGTATACGCTCTTGCATAGCCCAAAATATCTTCTGTTGAACCGAAAAATCGCAGCATTGGCGTCAAAGACAGATGGGCGACAAGGCAGAGAATCACGCCGCAAATCACGAGCATAGAAATGGCATTGCCGACATAGAAGGCAGCACGTTTGCTGTCACCTTCTCCCATCGTCAGATTAAAGGCAGAAGCACCGCCGATGCCAAAAACGCGATTGCAATGCAAATGGTTGTGAGCGGAAATGCCACATTTGTCGCGGCGTTGCCGAGCGCACCGATGCTCCAGCCGATAAATACCTGATCGACAATGTTGTACAGAGCACTGACCAGCATGGCGATGATACTTGGAACAGCAAAGGTACGCAGTAGCTTGCTGACTTTTTCTGTTTTTAGTGGATTCAATTGGACTGCTTCCATGAAAGACCTCCTGTTGTGTATTCAAGAAAAATGCACTGCCCATATCAGACAGTGCATGTGACAGCATCTACTATGCTGTCAATTTTTTTGTTTTATCCTGTTTTGAATGATTGGTGTCACAAACCAGCCGACACAAAATCCAAGAATCACGCCCGCGAGCACATCGGTTGGATAGTGTAAATATAAATACAGGCGGGAAAATGAAATGAGAACAGCGAGCACATACGCCGCAATGCCTGCCTTCCGATTGTTGCGGAACAGAGCGGTTGCCGCGGCAAACGAAGAGGATGTATGTCCGGATGGAAAAGAAGAGGTAGTCGGCAATGCGATGAGCATGTCGGCAATCGGTTGTTCGACGAATGGACGCGTGCGGTTGAACAGATGCTTGAGCAATCCTTCGCCGAGCGCCAGATTGACAAGCAAGCAGACAACCATGCAAATGCCTGCGGTTCGCGTTTTCTTTCTGCAAAGCAGAAAAATTGAGAGAACAATCCAAATAAAACCGGCATTGTTCAGCTGTGATAGAATGGGAAAGATTCCATCGAATATCCCGCAGCGCAAATGCTGTTGAATCGCAGATAAAATGGATAGATCGAAAGAAGTGATTGCTTGCAGCATATCCAATACCTCAAGCAAACAGGTGTGCCAGACCGACGACACCGCGCGAAGCCACCGTCATAATGATACCGGCGGTGAAAATACCGATTAAAATAGCAGGAAACGCTTTTTTCGGCGGAACATCCAACAGGGAAGCGATAACCGAACCCGACCATGCACCGGTGCCGGGCAGCGGAATGCCGACAAATAGCCACAGACCAACAAAAGCAACCTTCTGAATGGTATCGGATTTGCTCAGCAGATGCTTTTCGTACCAATGAGTCAGGCGAGACAGCATAGGCAGCGTTTTCATCCAAGCAATCAGCTTCTTGCCGAAGATTAAGATAAATGGGATGGGCAAGATGTTGCCAACGATACTGAGCAGTAAGACATTGAGCCAAGGCAGACCGAAGGCTGTGCCGACAATGACAGAACCGCGAAGCTCAATCAATGGAATCATGGAGACGATAAATACCGCACCATATGCACTGATGTGCGCAGCGAGAAAATGAAATATCGTATTGATCATGTGTAAACTCCTTGTATAGAATATAAACTATAGTATACCACAAATATGCACCGGAAACCGTACATAAATTGAAAAAGATACGCAGCGTAAACGCAAAGATTTGTGTGCAACATCATGAAAACGACACGAAAAAAACAGAAGCCGGACGCGTGCGCGGTTGCAAGATGCGTGGGGTTGTGATACAATCATTTATATGCGTATTCTTTTGTCTAACAGAAGCTGCGAAATTTAAAATTCATTGACAGGAGCGTTTATGATGGAATATAAAATTGCTGACCATATTGCGGCGATGAAGCCGTCTGCTATTCGTGAGATCTTTAAAGTTTTGGTTGACCCGGAAGTGATTGCACTTTCCGCTGGTTCTCCGGATTCCAGTGCATATCCGGTAAAGGAAATGGCAGAAGTGGGCGATGAAATCTTTGCAAATGAATTTGTCACTACGCTTGGATATGGCACAACAGAGGGCTATACTCCGCTGCGCGAGCAGACCAAGAAGCGTCTGCGTGAAAAGTATCAGACGGGTACAGATGACGATGATGTTATCATCACCACGGGCGGACAGCAGACAATCAGCCTGTTTACACAGACCATGATTAACAAGGGCGACGTGATTGTATGCGAAGAGCCGAGCTTTATCGGCGCGCTCAATGCATTCCGCAGCTTTGGTGCACAGCTCAAGGGCGTGCCGATGGATGATGACGGTATGCGTATGGATCTGCTGGAGCAGGTACTGTCCACAACAGAAAATGTCAAGTTTATCTATGTCATTCCGACGTTCCAGAACCCGTCCGGCCGCACCATGACGCTGGAGCGCCGCAAGCAGCTGCTGGCATTGGCAAAGAAGTACGATGTCCTGATTTTGGAGGATAACCCGTACTTTGAGCTGCGCTACGAGGGCGAGCCGGTAGCAACCGTCAAGTCGATGGATACCGAAGGCCGCGTTGTCTATGCCGGTTCCTATTCGAAGGTTCTGTCTCCTGGTATGCGTATTGGCTTCTGCCTGGCAAACAAGGAAATCATCAATCGTATGGTTGTCTGCAAGCAGGTCAGCGACGTACATACCAACATGTACTTCCAGATGCTGGTGTCCAAATATTTGGACAAGTATGATCTGGATGCACATATCAAGGAAATCTGCGAGCTGCACAAGATCAAGCGCGATGCCATGCTGAAGGCGCTGGAGAAATATGTTGATCCGCGCGTAACCTTTACGCATCCGAACGGTGGTCTGTTCATTTGGGGCGAACTGCCGGAAGGCTATGACGGATTTAAGCTGTGCCAGGAAATTACCAAGAAGAAGGTTGCCTGCGTACCGGGCAATGCCTTCCTGACCGATGAGAACGGCGTATCGAACGGTTTCCGCCTGAACTTCTCTATGCCGAGCTTGGAGAATATCGAAATTGCTTGCCAGCGCATTGGCGAAACGGTTGCAGAGTTTCTGAAGTAAAAGAGAACGCTGTATGTTGAGGTAAATAACTATATGGATGAAGTATATCAGGTTGTGCTGAAGATCTTGGCGGCATTTTTTGTGACGGGCATTTTGTCCTTCGCATTGACGCCGCCGGTCAAACGGCTTGCACACCGCATCGGCGCGATTGATGTGCCGAAGGATGCACGCCGAATGCACAAAAAACCGATTCCGCGTCTGGGCGGTCTGGCGATTTACATTAGCTTTGTCATCGTCAGCTTGGTGCTTGGACAGTGGAACATGCAGAATTTTACCATTCTGATCGGTTCGGCAATCATCGTTGTTTTGGGCATTTTTGATGACAGAAACGCGCTGAGTGCCAAATTTAAGTTCGGTATTCAGCTGATTGCAGCGGCAATTCCGGTCGTATTCGGCAATCTGCGCATCGAGTTGATTACCAATCCCAATCTGTTCAGCGGAGAGCTGTATGTGCGGTTCGGTGCGCTGGCTATTCCGATTACGATTATTTGGATCGTTGCCATCACCAATGCGGTCAATCTGATTGACGGCTTAGACGGTTTGGCAGTTGGCGTTTCTGCGATTGCGTGCATGACCATGCTGGCAGTATCCCTGCTGATTGGAGAAGTACCGATTGCTATTCTGCTGGCTGTACTGGCGGGCGCCTGCGTGGGATTCATGCCGTTTAATTTGAATCCGGCAAGTATTTTTATGGGAGATACCGGCTCTACCTTTTTGGGCTTTATGCTGGCGACCCTGTCCATTCAGGGCATGTTCAAGGTTTATGCGATTATCTCCTTCGCCGTTCCGTTCCTGATTTTGGGTCTGCCAATCTTTGACACAGCGTTTGCGTTTACACGCCGCATTCTGTCCGGCCGCAGTCCGTTTTCCCCGGATCGCGGACACGTGCATCATAGATTGATTGATATGGGATTCAATCAGAAGCAGACGGTTGCGATTTTGTATATCATTTCGACAGTTCTGGGCTTACTTGCCGTTGTCTTGACGACATCCGGCGAGTATCGTGCCATTGTCATGGTACTGGTCGTACTGATTACCTGCGTGGTCGGCGGCGGCATTTATCTGTCTGCGGAGCGCAAAAAGATGAAAATGCACGAAAAAAAGCTGCGTGAACTCAATCAGCAGGAAAGCGAAACGGAACAGCAAACCGCGGAGCAGACGCAGGACACCGATCAACCATCGTGATCGCGGAGGATTTGACAATGAAGACAATAAAAGTAATGACAGTCTTCGGCACACGGCCGGAGGCGATTAAAATGGCTCCATTGGTGCATGAGCTGGAGCAAACAGAGGGCGTGCAGTCGATTGTGTGCGTCACGGCGCAGCATCGTGAGATGCTGGATCAGGTGATGGACATTTTCCACTTGAAAGCGGATTATGATTTGGACATCATGCAGCCGCGCCAGACGTTGGCAACGATCACGACAAAATCGCTCGTCGGATTAGATGAAGTGCTGGATGAAGCAAAGCCGGACATCGTTTTGGTGCACGGTGATACATCGACAACCTTTGCCGGTGCACTCGCTGCGTTCTATCATAAAATCCCTGTGGGACATGTAGAAGCCGGTCTGCGCACCTTCGACAAGTATTCTCCGTTTCCGGAGGAGATGAACCGCAAGCTGACCGGACAGATTGCAGAGCTGCATTTCGCACCGACAGAGCGCAATCGCAAAAATCTGGCAGCAGAGGGCATCACAAAGGGTGTTATCGTGTGCGGCAACACCGTTGTCGATGCCATTCACTCAACCGTCAATCCGGATTTTGTATTCCGTGATGACACATTGAACCATTTGGATTATCACAACCGCCGCGTGATTCTTGTCACTGCACACCGCCGCGAAAACTACGGTGAAGCAATGGAAAATATCATGCGTGCGCTGCGCCGTTTGGCGGATGACTTTGAGGATATTGACATTGTCTATCCGGTTCATCTCAGCCCGTATGTGCGAGAGACCGCAGCAAAATATCTGTCCGGTCATGAACGCATTCATCTGATTGAGCCGCTGGCTGTCGATGAGATGCACAACCTGATGGGACGCAGCTATTTGGTGCTGACGGATTCCGGCGGATTGCAGGAAGAAGCACCGAGCCTTGGCAAACCGGTTCTCGTGCTGCGTCGAGAGACAGAGCGTCCGGAGGCAATCGAGGCGGGTACAGTTCGTCTGGCTGGTGTGGATGAAGATACCATTTACTCCATGGCTTGCACGCTGCTGCGCGATGAGAGCGAATATCATCAGATGGCACATGCGGTGAATCCGTATGGCGATGGCCAGACTTCCCGCCGTATCGTGCACATGATTCGTCACTATTTCGGCCAGCTGCCGGATATGCCGGATGAATTTCGTCCGTAATAGGAGAATCGCAGATGGATGAAAAAACACAAGCACAGGGAGAAAAGTCTCCAAAGCGCAAGCATATTGGTTTGATCGTCTTTCTTTGCGCTGTGCTTTTGGCAATCATTGTCGCTGTGTGCCTGACCGGACGGCCGGGTAATGCCATTACGCTGCCGACAGGCAGTGCGGATGTATCCGCTGTCAAGGAACAGACGAATTATCAGCTGAAGGATACCAATATCACGGTAGACAATGTACAGCAGGTCATTGCGAGTATGAAACGACCGAGTTCCTATAGTGCGTCTGTGGCAAACACGCTGTATTGGAGTGGAAACTGGCAGAAAATCAACGCGACAACCTATGTGCGTGATGGTATTTCCGTCACGGAATATAAAAATGCACAGGGGACGGCGGATCACTATGTAGCGATTCGAGACAATCTGTATTATGCGTGGAGAAATGGCAGTACAACCCAGTACACCGCATCGACCGGTTCGATTTCTGCGGATGATACCAGCATGATTCCGACATATGAGACCGTGGTGTCTGCCGATAAACAGTCGATCACCGCGGCGGGACAGCGCACGGTCAATGGAGAAACGTGTATTTATGTCACCGTACAGGCGGATAATGGATACAGCTTGACGTATTGGGTGTCTACCGTCAGCGGCTTGTTGATTCAAGCGGACTATACAAAGAATGGTGATCTGGTGCGCAGTGTCGTTTTGGATAATATCCAGAGCAAGACACCGGATGACGCATGGTTCCAGCTGCCGGATGGAACGAACCTGTTGGAGACAGAATCAGCCAATGGCTGATGGAATGACAGAAAAAGGACGGAATGCAGTGATGCACCGTCCTTTTTGATGAGATGAAGAGGTTACACATGCAGTGTATATGGAGTGAGCAAGGACAATTGCCTGCGCAGGCGCAGCGCATTCGGCGCGATGTTTTTATGCAGGAGCAAGGCTTTTGCGATGAATTTGATGCGTTAGATAAAAAAAGCTGGCATGTTTTGCTGCAAACGGATGGCAAGACCATTGGCACAGCGCGGATGTTCTGGGAGCAGGAGCATGTGATGCATGTCGGCCGTGTAGCTGTTTGTAAAGACGCCAGAGGCGGCGGAAACGGTGCGTATATTTTGCAGGCGTGCTGTGAAAAAGCAAAGGCACTGGGTGCCAATCGAGTGATTCTCGGTGCACAGTGCCGTGCAGTAGAATTTTATAAAAAGAGCGGATTTACGCCTTACGGCGAGATTTTCGATGATGAAGGCTGTCCGCACCAGATGATGGAGAAAAAATTATGAGTTTTTTGGATATTTCTGAAGAGATTCGCCAGCTCGGCGCAGATGCTGAGAAGGCAGTTCGACCGTATTTTGATGCGATTGACGAAATCAGTGAGTACAATACCGAGAAGGTACTGGCAGCGTTTGCAAAGAATCGTGTTGCAGAGGCAATGTTTGCCGGTACAACGGGTTATGGCTATGATGATAAGGGTCGTGACACCTTGGATCAGATCTATGCTGACATTTTCGGCACAGAGGCAGCTCTTGTGCGCATTGGCTTTGTCAATGGTACCCACGCTCTGTGCTGTGCGATGTATTCCGCAGTAAAGACCGGTGATGTCGTGCTGTCCGCCACCGGTCCGGCATACGACACCTTGATGAATACCATTACCGGTGATATGGCAGGCAGCATGAAGCAGTATGGCATCGGATACCGTCAGGTTGAGATGAAAAATGGCTTGCCGGATGTACCTGCTATCGCAGAGGCGGCAAAGGCAGAAGATGTCAAGCTCGTATTCATCCAGCGAAGCAAGGGATATGGTGTGCGTGAATCGCTGTCCTGCGAGCAGATCGGAGAGGTCTGCCAAGCTGTTCGCGCGGTCAATCCAAATGCGGTGATTATGGTAGATAACTGCTATGGTGAATTTGTCGAAAAACTGGAGCCGACACAGGTTGGCGCGGATATTATCGCCGGTTCGTTGATTAAAAATCCGGGCGGCGGCTTGGCACCGACTGGCGGCTATATTGCAGGCAGAAAAGATCTTGTCGAGAACGCTTCGTTCCGTTTGACTGCACCGGGCATTGGCGCAGAATGCGGCTGCACCATGGGACAGAATCGCCTGCTGTATCAGGGTTTGTTTATGGCACCGCATACGACCGCACAGGCAATCAAGACCGCTGTGTTTGGCGCACAGGTCATGCAGATGATGGGCTTTGAAGTGCATCCGCTGCCAGAGGAGCCGCGCCATGACATCATTCAGACGATTGCGTTTGGCAAGCCGGAACCGCTGTGCCGTTTCTGTGAAGGCATTCAGGCGGGTGCGCCGGTGGATTCCTTTGTCACGCCGGTTCCGTGGGACATGCCGGGGTATCAGGATCAGGTCATCATGGCAGCCGGTGCGTTTGTGCAGGGCGCTTCGATTGAACTCTCTGCCGATGCACCGATGCGCGAACCGTATGTCTGCTATATGCAGGGCGGCTTGACCTATGCATCCGGCAAAATGGGTGTTTTGCTGGCAGCCCAGCGCATTCATGCAGCCGGATATGGAAAGTAATGGAACAGACTGGCAAACGTTGTCGAACGAATAGGGAATTTCTTGTGAATTTGCGCAAAATGTGGTACACTAATTCATATATAACCTGCCATGGAGGTGCACATGCTGATACTGGGAATTGATCCGGGCTATGCCACGGTGGGATATGGAATGGTGCAGCATGAACGCGGGAAATTTACCCATATTCGCCATGGCGCGATTACCACGCAGCCACATGTCCCGATGCATTTGCGGCTAAAGGAAATCCACGAGGATATGCTGACATTGCTGGATACCTTTCATCCGGATGCAGTTTCCGTGGAAGAATTGTTCTTTAATACGAATATTACCACCGGCATTCAGGTTGCCCATGCGCGCGGTGTCATTTTGTTGGCGTGTGCCGAGCGCGGCATTACACCGGCGGAATATACGCCGTCACAGGTCAAACAATCGGTCGTCGGCTACGGCAGAGCAGAAAAACGACAGGTGATGGAGATGACCAAAACCATGCTGCGTTTGCCGCGGATGCCGCGGCCGGATGATGCGGCGGATGCTTTGGCTCTGGCGATCTGCCACGCCCATGCGGAAGGCTCACAGCTCGTCCGGCAGCGATTGCAGCGATTTGAAGTGGATGCAGGACAAGGCGGCACGGGAAAGCGGTAAGCGCATACGGAAAGGAAACACACTTTGTTTTATTATGTAGAAGGAACCGTTGCTCTGATTGAAAAGGAACTGGCTGTGATTGACTGCGGCGGTGTCGGCTATGCCTGCCACACCTCGCAGAACACCTGTGCATCGATCCGCATGGGAGAGAAAGCCAGATTATATACCTATCTCAGCATTCGGGAGAACGCCTGTGATTTGTATGGCTTTGCTGAACAAGAAGAGCTAAACTGCTTTAAACTGCTGCTTGGCGTGTCCGGTGTCGGCCCAAAGGCGGCACTTGCGATTTTAGGCATTGCGCCGCCGAGCCAGTTGGCGCTGTCCATTATCACGGAAGATGCCAAGTTCTTGACACAGGCACCGGGCATCGGAAAGAAAATCGCCCAGCGCATTTGTCTGGAACTAAAAGACAAGCTGGCAAAGGAACAGGGCAGCTTGCCGACAAGCGGCGGTTTGGTGATGACATCGAAAGCCGGTGCGGCCGGTGCCGTGGATGCCGTCAGCGAGGCAGTTTCTGCTCTCGTTGTGCTGGGATATTCACAGGCGGAGGCCTTGCAGGCAATGGAAGGCATTCAAACGGATAGTACGGCAACATCAGAAGAACTCATTCGCGCTTGCTTGAAAAAGTTGGCAGCGCAGTAATCGAGGATACATTCTATGAGTATTGAATTTGATGAAGAATTTTCCGAGCGCATTGTTTCTACCGATTCCACACCGGCGGATGACGGAGAATTTTCTCTTCGTCCGAAGTCGATGGAGGAATACATCGGTCAGAGCAAAGCAAAGGAAAATTTGGCTGTCTTTATTGAGGCGGCAAAACGGCGAGGAGAACCGCTGGATCATGTTTTGCTGTATGGTCCGCCAGGACTTGGCAAGACAACGCTGGCGAACATTATCGCCAATGAGATGGGCGTCAATATTCGTGTGACCAGCGGCCCGGCGATTGAAAAGGCGGGCGATTTGGCCGCGCTGTTGACCAATCTCAGTGAAAATGATATTTTGTTTATTGACGAAATCCACCGCTTAGACCGCAGCGTAGAAGAAATTCTGTATCCGGCGATGGAGGATTTTGCCTTAGATATTATTATCGGCAAGGGACCGTCGGCACGTTCCATTCGTCTGGATCTGCCGCATTTCACCCTGATCGGCGCAACGACACGTGCCGGACAGATGACCTCGCCGCTGCGTGACCGATTCGGTGTGATGCTCCGCTTGGAGCTGTATACACCGGAAGAACTGCAGCAGATTGTTGCGCGCTCCGCAAAGATTTTGCAGGTCGAAGCGGAACCGGAAGGAACCTATGAAATTGCGCGCCGTTCTCGCGGCACACCGCGTATCGCCAATCGAATGCTGCGCCGCGTGCGGGATTTCGCCGAGGTTCGGTTCAATGGCGTGATTACACGCGAAGCGGCAGATACCGCGTTGCGTGCGCTGGAAGTCGATGAGTTGGGACTGGATGCGATAGATCGCCGCATGCTGCGCAGTATTATGACTACGTTCGGCGGCGGGCCGGTTGGCTTGGAGACACTGGCGGCAACCATTGGCGAAGAAGCGGTCACACTGGAAGATGTGTACGAGCCATATCTGATGCAGATTGGCTTTTTGAATCGCACGCCGCGCGGTCGTTGTGTCACGGCGCTGGCATATGACCACATGGCGATTCAGCCCAATATGCCGGCTGTGCCGGAGCAAATGCGGCTGGATGAAAATCCGAATAGCAAATAACACAGCGTGCCGCATAGATTGAGGCACAAGATTTTATCTGATAGTAGAGGAGTATGGATTGTATGGGCAAGTATTTTGGGACAGATGGCATCCGTGGTGTTGTCAACGTAGAACTGGACGCACATTTGGCATTTAAAGTAGGTCGCGCCGTTGCATATGCATTGTCTCAGCAGACCAAACACCGCACCAAGATTTTGATCGGCAAGGATACGCGTATTTCGTCGGATATGCTGGAAGCAGCATTGATTGCAGGCATTTGTTCTTCCGGTGCGGATGTGGAATCTCTGGGTGTGATTCCGACGCCGGCAGTGGCACATCTGACCATCAAGCACAAGGCAGATGCAGGTATTGTCATTTCTGCTTCGCATAACCCGTATGAGCACAATGGCATTAAGATTTTCGCCGGAAGCGGCTACAAGCTTTCCGATGAGCTGGAAGCACGGATTGAGGAGTATATTGACCATGTAGACGATCTGCCAAAGGCAACGCATGATGCCATTGGCCGTGTTCTGCCGCTCAGCATTGATCCGGTTGAAGAATATACGGATTATTTGGCAGAGACCATTCCGGGCGACTTGTCCGGTCTGCGCGTTGCAGTAGACTGTGCAAACGGCGCCTCTTCGGCAACAGCTTCCACACTGTTCCGCAAGCTCAAACTGGATGCTGCGATCCGTTACTATGAGCCGGACGGCGTGAACATCAATGCACACTGCGGTTCGACTCATCTGGAAGCCTTGCAGAAGATGGTCGAGGACGGCGGCTATGATGTCGGTGTAGCATTTGACGGTGACGCAGATCGTTGTCTGGTTGTCGATGACAAGGGCGAGATTCTGGACGGTGACCGCATTATGGCAGTCTGCGCAGTAGAGCTGAAGCGTCAGAACAAGCTGCGCGGCAATGCCTTTGTTGCGACGATTCTGTCCAATATGGGTCTGCACGCGTATGCAAAGGAGCATGGCATCAGCATTGAGTGCTCGAATGTCGGTGACCGATACGTACTGGAAAAGATGCTCGACAAGGGCTATATTCTCGGCGGCGAGCAGTCCGGCCATGTCATTTTCTTGGAGTATGCGACGACCGGCGACGGCGAACTGACAGCGATTCAGTTCCTCAAGATGCTCAAGGATAGCGGCAAGCGCGCTTCTGAGATTGCCGCAGAAGTTGTTCCGTGGCCGCAGATCATGATTAACGTCAAGGTACCGACGGCGATGAAATATGCGCTTTCGGATCGTCAGGAAGTACAGGACGCTATTGAAAAGGAAAAGCAGGGACTCGGCGAAGGCCGTATCCTGGTTCGTCCGTCTGGCACGGAACCGTTGGTTCGCGTCATGGTGGAAGGCAAGGATAAGGACGCTGTATACAAGGCGGCAGAAGCTGTTGCCGGTGTGATTGAATCTATCCTGTAAAAAAGAAGCATAACAGCGGTCTGGTTGGATGCCGTGCGGCGGAAGACCAGACCGACTTTGTGTTTTACACAAGGGAACATAAATAAAAGCAAAAGTAAATTTTGATGCATGTTGATGGAGATGCACAAAGATTCGTTGACATTTTTTAAACAATAGGGTATAATGAGTAACAATATGATGTATGGCAAAGAGTCTTTGAAAGAAAAATCAGATTCGGATGAAAGCTTGTGCCGCTTGGCGCAGCAGGGAGATCGTGAGGCTGAAGAGCAGCTGGTCGTTCGGTATTTTGGCTTGGTAAAAGCCTGCACGAGACCATATTTTCTTGCGGGCGGCGACGGAGAGGATCTGATTCAAGAAGGAATGCTGGGACTGCTCAAGGCAGTCAGGGCATATGAAGCGGAACGCGGCGTTCCATTTGAAGCGTTTGCACGCATGTGTGTGACTCGCCGCGTATACAGCGCCGTGAGCGCAGCGATAGCAGACAAGCATGAACCGCTGAATCACTCGGAAGACCTTGCCAAAACCCCTCTGTTTGACGAACATTCCAAAGCGGTACACTCTGCCGCAGATCCGGTGAATCTGGTCATTGACAGGGAAGAGCACCGCGAACGGCAGGAAAAACTCAAGGATTCCTTGTCTGCGTTTGAAGCTAGGGTTCTTGCATTGTATTTGGATGGCAGTTCCTATGAGGAAATGGCGTCCGAAGTTGGAAAATCCGTAAAATCCGTAGACAATGCGATTCAACGCATTCGCCGCAAGGCGGCGGCTTTGTTTCCGGAGGAACATCGGTAATACTATCAAAGAGAGAGGAAAAATCATGTATCAGGACAAGACAATTGTATGTAAGGACTGCGGTCAGGAGTTTATTTTCTCCGCCGGAGAGCAGGAGTTTTATGCAGAACGCGGCTTCCAGAATGAGCCGCAGCGCTGCAAGAGCTGCCGTGACAAGAGAAAAAACAGCAGCCGTCCGGCGCGTGAATACTTTACCGCGACCTGTGCCGCTTGCGGCGGAGAAGCCCGCGTACCGTTCCAGCCGAAGAGTGATCGACCGGTATATTGCAGCGAGTGCTTTGCAAAAATGCAGGCAAAGGACTAAATTGGTAAAAATCACAGAACACCCGTCGAATCAACGGGTGTTCTTTTGTGAGATTCTATCAAATTGTTGCTGGATGTATTGAAAAAACAAAAAAGAGACAGTATAATACAAATGGAATTCATTTAAAAATACAGGAGGTCATTCCTATGGCTAAGGTTACCAAGAGCACCACAATCGGTGAGGTTCTGGCTCGTGATATCAATACCGCTCAGTTCTTTATCAATATCGGCATGCATTGTCTGGGTTGCCCGCATTCTCAGGGCGAGAGCATTGAAGAGGCATGCATGGTACACGGTACCGATGCAGACGAGCTGGTAGAAGAGATCAACAACTACTTCCAGAGCATCGGCTAATTTTTTGCCGAAGAACGAAACAACAAAGGGAGCCGATACGATATGTGTCGGCTCTTTTTCTACAGAAAGGAATGCTATGCAGGAAAATCGTATGCATTTGACGCCGCGCTTGCGCACCATTATGCAGCAGGTACCAGAGGGCGCAAAGCTGGCAGACATTGGAACAGATCATGCCTTGATTCCAACGGCATTGCTGCGCCGCGGTGTGATTCAACAGGCGATTGCATCGGATTTGCGCGAAGGTCCGCTGGACAGTGCATCACGCACGGCAAAACAGTTTCACGTAGAGGATCGGCTTTCTTTGCGGCTGGGTGGCGGAATGCAGACCATCAAGCCGGACGAAGCGGATACCATTGTGATTGCAGGCATGGGCGGAGAAACCATTGCGCAGATTTTGTCGGATGATCCCTGGGCATTGGATGGAAAGCATTTGCTGCTGTTGCAGGCGATGACCGCACAGCCGTATCTGCGGCAATATCTCGCCGCGCATGGCGGTATCATTCAAAAGGAATCGCTGTGTCGAGAAGGGCAGCGAATCTATACGGTAATGACTGTAATTGGCGGCGGCGAAATCGAGCAGAAAAGTCTAGCGGCGTGCTGCATTTCAGAGGCGCTGCTTCGCGATGCCATGGCTATAGAGTATATGCAAAAGCTGCTGCATCGAGAGCAGAACATTGTCCATGCATTGGAAACCGCCAACCATCAAAAGCCGGAAGAATTACATATGCACAGAGAGATGATGGCTGTGCTTTCACAGGCATTGCAGACACTGGGAAAGGAAGAAATACAATGATTCAGGTAAAACAGATTTTACACTGTTTGGAACAAGCAGCACCCTATGATTTGGCAGAACATTGGGACAATGTCGGACTGCTGGTCGGTGATCCGGAGGCGGAAGTTGAAGGGGTTCTGTGTGCATTGGATATTACAGAAACCGTTGTCGAAGAAGCCGCAGAGCGCGGCTGCAATTTGATTGTCGCACATCATCCGGTGATTTTCACATCGGTCAATCGCGTGACCGCAGATACCGTGACCGGACGCATTGTCATTTCCATGATTCAGAAGGGCATCTCCGGTATTTGTATGCACACCAATATGGATTGTGCTGCTGCTGGTGTCAATGATTTGCTCGCAGCTTCTCTGGGGCTAACGGATGTTGTCAATATGGGTGCCGGAGAAGGTGGAAATCTTGGCCGCGTCGGCAACTTGCCGCGCCCGATGACACTGGAACAATTCGCGCAGCATGTCAAATTATCTCTGGATGCCGGCGGCGTTCGTGTGGCAGACGGAGGAAAGATGGTACAGCGCGTAGCAGTAGGCGGCGGCGCCTGCGGCAAACTGATGGATGCGGCGGTTGCCAAGGGAGCAGATACATTTGTCATTGGCGACTGCAGCTATGATATTATGATGCGGGCGCATGACATCGGATTGAATTTGTTGGATGCCGGTCATTTCCCGACAGAGAATCCCGTGGCACGAGGTTTCCGAGATCTGATTGCCGAGCATTTTCCGGATGTTTCCGTCCATGTCTCTCAGCAGCATAAGGACTGCATTACGTTTTATTGAGTTGATAGGACAAAAAAAGAACCGCGGCATGAGCTGCGGTTCTTGCGCTGTCAGCGTAAAAATAAACGAATCAGGCGGGTATATAGCTTGTGATACGGTTGGTAGCGCATGGGAAGATCCAACCAAGTCTTTTTGTCTACGATGCTTTTGCTGTGAGAAAAAGTCTGAAAGCCGGTTTTTCCATGATAGGCCCCCATACCGCTGGCACCGACACCACCGAACCCCATATACGGCGTTGCTAAGTGAATGATCGTATCATTGATACAGCCGCCGCCAAACGAGCAGGTTTCTGTGATATGTCGAATGGTTCGTTTGTTTTCTGAGAAAATATATAGTGCCAACGGATGCGGATGGGCGTTGATTGCCGTGAGCGCTTCATCTATGGTGTGATAGGTTAAAATTGGCAGAACAGGGCCAAAAATCTCCTCTTGCATCACGGGATCATCCCATGTGATTTCTGTTAAAATAGTCGGACTAATTTGCCGCTGTTCCAGGCTGTATTTGCCGCCGTATACCAGCTTGTTTTGGTCGATCAAGCGGGAAATGCGCTCCATGTGCTTATCATTGATAATTTTTCCGTATTTGGGATTGTTCAGAGCATCTGCACCAAACTGACGGCGAATTTCGCGCATCAGTGCCTTCACCAAATCATCTCGAATGCGAATATCACAATAAATATAATCTGGAGCAACACAGGTTTGACCACAATTGAGAAATTTGCCAAAGACGATGCGCCGCGCCGCAAGGTTGATTTTTGCGGTGCTGTCCACAATGACTGGGCTTTTTCCGCCAAGCTCCAAGATGCATGGTGTCAGGCGTTCTGCCGCATGGTGCAGAACCTCTTTGCCGACTGCTTGACTGCCGGTAAAGAAAATGTGGTCAAACGCTTCCTCCAATAGATGCCGATTTTCTTCTCTGCCGCCGGTGACAACGGCAACATAATGTGGGGCAAAACATTCGGACAAAATCGTTTCTATGACCGTGCTGGTGCAGGGAGAGTAGGCGCTCGGCTTGACAATGGCTGTGTTTCCGGCAGAGATCGCATCAATCAGCGGGTCAAGTGTCAATAAAAACGGATAATTCCACGGACTCATGATAAGTACAACGCCAAGCGGAGAAGGCTTGGTGTAGCTGCGCGATGCGCATTGCGCCAATGGCGTGCGGACGCGTTGTTCTTTGGCGTAGCGACTGGTATGACGGAGCATAAAGGATAATTCATCGAGAACCATGCCGATTTCACAGAGATAGCTTTCCTCAGGACTTTTGCCGAGATCTTGGTATAAGGCCTGAGAAATATCCGATTCATGCCGCAGAATAGCAGCTTTGAGGCGGCGAAGAGCATCTAAACGGATGCTGACCGGCAAGGTGGCGCCGCTGGAAAAATATATGTGCTGGGCGGAAACGATTTTATGAATCTCTTCCGGTTTCATGAACATCCCTCCGTTTCAACTTGATTTGATGATAGCACAAGTTATTCTCTGCGTCAAACAAATCCAAAATAGGATGGCTTGACATGATGTTATGTGGTCAAGTATAATTTTATAGAAAAAAGATTACGAATAGAGGAGTAAGAATATGCCTTTAGATGCTGTGTGCCTTCTGGCGACGGTGCGAGAAATTAACGCACGAACCGTCGAAGGACGCATTGATAAAATTTATCAGCCGGAACGCGATGAGATTGTCTTGTCGATTCGGCTGATGCGCGGCGGCGTCAAACTGCTGCTGTCTGCTGGCGCAGGTTCTCCGCGTATGCACTTTATTGAAAAAGGACGAGAAAATCCATCCGCACCGCCGATGTTTTGCATGCTGCTGCGCAAGCATTTGCAGGGCGCGAAGATTGTCTCCGTGACTTCGCCGGATATGGAACGCATGGCGATTATCACCTGTGATACAGTCGATGAGATGGGTGTTCCGAGCAAAAAATACTTGGCTGTGGAACTGATGGGCAAGTATTCCAACATTATTTTGTACGATGCAGACGGGCGAATTCTTGACGCGCTCAAGCGTGTCGATGGAGATACCTCCGGCAAACGACAGGTTTTACCCGGTTTGTTCTATCGGATGCCGCCACCGCAGGATAAATTGAATCTGTTAGAGGTTTCGCAGGCAGGTGTTGCGGCGGCAATCCGCGCAGCGGATGAAGAAACCGGTGTCGATCGCTGGCTGCTCAATCATTTCAAGGGCTTGTCTCCGCTGCTTTGCCGAGAACTTGCTTGTCGCGCTTGCGGAGAAACCGAAAAGCCGATGCACGATTTGACGGACAGTGAGCGCAGCAGTCTTGCTAATGTTTTGGCGGATTTCGTGCAAATGATTGAAGAGAATCGCTTGAAGCCGTATTTGCTCACCAAGAGCACGGATGGAACCGTATTTGATTTTACCGTCATGCCGGTCAAACAGTACGGCGACTTGATGGAAAACACACAGGCGGACAGCTTTTCGCAGATGCTTGCAGAGTTCTATGAAAAGAAGAGCAACACGGAACGGATTCGGCATCATGCGGCCAATATGACACACACGCTGCAAAATGCACGTGATCGCATGCGGCGCAAGCTGGCGGCGCAGCGCAAGGAACTTTCTGATTCGCAGAATCGAGAGAAATTCAAACGGCGCGGTGATTTGATTACAGCGAACTTGTATCAGATCGAGCCGGGTTCTCGCAAGGTCAAGGTTATTGACTATTATGATCCGGCGTGCCCAGAGGTGGAACTGAATTTGGATGTGCGCCTGACGCCGCAGCAAAATGCACAGAGACAGTTTAAGCTGTACACTAAGGCCAAAAATGCAGAAGAACACCTGACACAGCAAATCGCGCAGGGTGAACAGGAGCTGCAATATTTGGATAGCGTGCTGGAAGCGATTACCGAAGCGGAAAACTTGACGGATTTGGCACAGATTCATGAAGAGCTGGTTAAGACCGGCTATTTGTCTGCCAAGCAGGACAAGAAAAAGCGACGCAACGCCAAGCCGGTACAGGGCAAGCCGTTTCATTATAAGACAACGGATGGTTTTGATGTCTTTGCCGGTAAAAACAACACGCAAAATGATTTGCTGACACTTAAGACGGCATTTAAGCGGGATATGTGGTTCCATACGCAGAAAATCCATGGTTCTCATGTCATTTTGGTTTGTGACGGGCGGGAGCCGACCAACGAAGCGATGACGGAAGCGGCAGAGATTGCGGCGTGGCATTCGCAGGCGAGAGGTTCTGCGCAGATTCCGGTGGATTATTCGCAGGTGCGCAATATCAAGAAGCCAAACGGTGCGAAGCCGGGTATGGTGATTTACCATGTCTATCAAACAGCATACGTCACACCGGATGAGAAAAAAATCGAAAAACTGCGTGTGGAATGAGAAAAATGCTTGTTGTTTTCGCTCAAGTGTGTCATAATAAATAATAATATATGAAATTCACAAAAAAGGAGTCGTGCAGATGCAAAAGCAAGAGCTTGTTGTAATTCTTGACTTTGGCGGACAGTACAATCAGCTGATTGCCCGCAGAGTAAGAGAATGTAATGTATACTGCGAGATTAAGCCGTATACGACCCCGTTGGAAGAGATTAAAGTGCTGAATCCGAAGGGCATTATCTTTACCGGCGGTCCGAACTCTGTCTTTGATATGAGTTCTCCGCATTATACCAAGGAGATTCTGGAGATTGGTGTGCCGATCCTCGGTATTTGCTATGGCTGCCAGCTCATCGCTTGGATGGGTGAAGGCGAAGTAGAAACCGCACCGGTATCCGAGTACGGCAAGATTGAGTTGCAGGTGACCGATCCGGCATCTGCTCTGTTCAAGGATGTACCGGAGAGCTCTGTCGTATGGATGAGCCATACCGACTATATTTCCAATCCACCGGCAGGCTATCAGATTGTTGGCAAGACCAATGACTGCCCGTGTGCAGCGATGCAGAACACGGAAAAGAAGATTTATGCCGTGCAGTTCCATCCGGAAGTAACTCATTCTGAGTATGGCAAGCAGATTCTGCGCAACTTCCTGTATGAAGTGTGCGAGTGCTCCGGCGATTGGGTGATGGATAACTTTATTGAAAATACCGTTGCTTCTCTGCGCGAGAAGATCGGTGACAAGAAGGTTATCCTCGGTCTGTCTGGCGGTGTAGACAGCTCGGTAGCAGCTGGTCTATTGTCTCGTGCTGTTGGCAAGCAGCTGACCTGCGTGTTTGTCGATCAGGGTCTGATGCGTAAGGATGAGGGCGACTTTGTTGAGCAGACCTTCACCACGATGTTTGATATGAACTTTGTCCGCGTCAACTGCGGCGATCTGTTTATGTCCAAGCTCAAGGGCGTGACCGATCCGGAAGAAAAGCGCAAGATCATTGGTACAGAGTTCTACAAGGTATTCTGGAATGAGATTCGCGGTCAGGCAGAGGATGGATTCTTCGCACAGGGCACTATTTACCCAGACCGTATTGAATCCGGTAAGGGCAAGAGCAACGGCAAGGCAAACACTGCGGTTATCAAGACGCACCACAACATGGCAAAGATGCCGGATGACATTCAGTTCCTCGGCGTCATTGAGCCGCTGGGCGATTTGTTTAAGGATGAAGTGCGTAAAGTAGGCGAAAAGCTGGGTATCCCGCATGAGCTGGTATGGCGTCAGCCGTTCCCAGGTCCGGGTCTCGGTGTACGTATTATCGGCGAAATCACCGCAGAAAAGGTCAAGATTCTGCAGGAAGCTGACTGGGTACTGCGTGATGAGATGTCCAAGAATGGCTATGAATCTCAGCTGTCTCAGTTCTTCTGCGTTCTGCCGGGCGTCAATACCGTTGGCGTTATGGGCGACCATAGAACGTATGACAATCTGGTTGCCATTCGCGCTGTCACCACAGACGACTTTATGACCGCAGACTGGGCAAAGATCCCGTATGATATTCTCGCAAAGGTATCCAACCGTATCACCAACGAAGTTGAGCATATCAACCGCGTTGTGTATGATATTACCTCTAAGCCGCCGGGAACGGTAGAGTGGGAATGATTGACAGGCGGTTGTGTAACAAATAAATCTATATTATAAACGAAGCCCTTAGCTGTGGATAAAACTCATAGCTAAGGGCTTTTGTCATCTTTATGTTGCTTTCATATGAGAGACAAATTTCCATTTGTCTCTTTTATTTTGTGATACTGTATTGATTTTCCAATGAAAATTGCTTATAATTTAAGCAAGCTATATTGCTATTGAATGAGAATAAGATTCTTGTGATGCACAAGGCTGCTTTTTGTCTTGGAAAGCAGCCTTGTTTTATCTCTAAATGTCAGATAAAACGATTATTAGCTCGTATAGACACTTAAAGGGACAAAAAATCTGCGAGAGTATGTTTGAAAACCGATTGGCAGGGAGAAAGATTTTCGGTAAACCCGTCGCGGTGTGAACGGATGATAATTGGCGAAAAATAGACGCCTGAATAGAAAGTGTAAAAAACAGGAAAAAATATGGCGAATTTGCCGCTAAAGAGTTGTTTATAAGCAGATAATTCGGATTTTCAAACTACCTTTCGGAAAAACGAATTAAAATGAATCTAGATTCATTTTTTTAGTATCACCGTATGTGCGCTATGGATTTTTTTATTTCGTTTCACAAAAAATGAGATTTTTTGGTTAACTGTTGGGCAAGTTTGGAACTTGTTCCAGCACATGTTTTTGGATGAAACGTAGAATGATACATGCGCTTATCTCAAAATAGTTGATAATTGTTTCTATAAACCATATAATGGTACACAACATCGTATCATGCAACCGTGAGGAGCTGGGGTAGATTTCATGTCGATTGCAGTACGATTATCAGAACATATGTTTTCCTGCGCTTGTAGTACTAGAAAGCTCCACTGTACAAGCATAGGGGGAAATGATAAGGAGATTTTTTTACCGATGAACGAAAGCAAAACCACACGCACGGGCATCCCAAGCGTTGACCGCCCATGGATGCAGTATTATCCACCACAGTTAATTGAAAATCTGAAAACGCCAGAGCAGACGATTAGCGAGTACTTAAAAGAACACTGTCCAGGAGAAGATGTTGTTGCCATTCATTATTATGGAAACGACATCACTTGGAAGGAGCTGTTTGAACAGGTTGATCTGACTGCACGCGGCTTAAAGGCTCTGGGTCTTGGCGAAGGCGATGCGATTCCGACATTCCTGCGCGCCGTACCGGAATTTATCTATCTGCTGTTGGCTGCGGAAAAGATTGGCGCATCTGTTCTTTGCCGTGACAACACATTGGAAGAGAACGTAGAGGCAGTACGCCGTTCTGGTGCAAACGTTATCTTTGCACAGGATTATCTCTCTCAGAGAGAATTGAACGCATATCGCCACGGCTCGGATGCACAGATTGCTGTTCTGCTGTCCCCGTATCGCAGTGCAAAATATGCAACGATGCCGGATCACATTCAGAATTATGTGGATGAGCAGTATCCGGACAAGCCGGCATACGGCGGCAGAACCATGTCTTGGGATTGGGTTTTCGAGATGGGAAAGAACTACACCGGAGAAGTAGAAGCTCCGCGTAATATCGACCGTCCGCTGTTCCGTGCCTATACAAGTGGTTCGACAGGCCCGTCCAAGCAGGTCATTCACTCGGCACACACCATGATTGGCAATCTGCATCAGATGAACTTCTATGGTGCTTCCAATGAATTCCGCCCGACTTGGCTGATGACACAGCTGCCGCCGAGCTTGGTTGCTGTTGTTGTAGCGATGGTGCTGCTGCCGCTGGCATCGAACAAGCTGCTGATTCTGGACCCGTTCTGTGCACCGGAGGATGTAGACCTTGAAATGATGCGCTATCGTCCGAATTGCTGGCCGCTGATTCCGATGTTTATTGAAACCATCATGCGCAACGGCCGTGTACCGGATGACTATGATATGTCTCATCTGAAGTCTACCGGCGCTGGCTGCGAGGCATTCAACAATAACCAGATGAAGCGTGCACAGAAGTTCCTGAATGACCATAACTGTACTGCACAGTTTACCAGTGGTTATGGATGCAGCGAGGGCGGTTCCAATCTGGCGCTGCCGATGTCCTCGTATCCGCTTGGAAACGGCAATGTAGGCATTCCGATGCCGCTGTCGATTATGTCTGTGTTTAAGCCGGGCACCCATGAAGAAGTGGGATACAATAAGATGGGCGAAATCTGTGTAACTGGACCGGGCAACATGATCGGTTGTGATACGCCGAAGGCAACCGCACGTGCGCTGCAGAAGCATGACGATGGCCGTGTCTGGCTGCATACCGGTGATATTGGTTATATGAACGAGGATGGCGTTGTATATGCGCTGACGCGCGGCAGTGCACCGCGCTTCGGCTTCCCGGGCAAGGAACTGGCAACCCTTCCGATGGAAAACCGTCTGGCAGATGCAGAGATCGAAGGCATTAAGGACGAGTTCTTCGTTATTATTCCGGATGTTGAGCACAACCATCATTTCCTGCCGTATCTGTACGTTGTTCTGGAGGACGGCTACACAGTTGATGATGTAAGGGACGATATTGATGCGTGTCTGGATGATTATATGAAGCCGATGGACATTTTCCAGCTTGAGAAGCGTCCGTTCTTCCACTTCAAGACCAACCGAATTGGACTGACACACGAGCTGATTCATTCGGATTTATAATTTGGCTCTTCGACGGCGTTCTTCTAAAAGGAACGCGGTCAAAAGCATATAATGAACAGCATGGGGATAGCATTTGGTTTGGGTCGCTGAGTGCTATCCCTCGCTGGCAATCATTTTGAAATAGGAAAAGGGGTGTTAAATTGGTTATTTTCTCTTTTTTGAGGAGATAGACCAACTCATGCAAGGGAAATGTATGTATACTGAAAGTAGGGTATGTTCACATTTTTGGACAAAGATGGAGAAAAGATTATGAATCAACAATTCAAACGAATCTTGAGTCTGTTCCTGTCTTTGCTCATGGGCATGTCGGCACTTCCGGCATACGCAGCTCCAGAGCAGGCGGCAGACCAGCCCTCCACCACATCGCAGACCGCTGACACAAGCACAGAGACAACAAAACCTGCGACCAAGCAAAAGATCTCTGCGAGCGGCTCGATTACCGTGGGAGACGAACAAGTTCCATTCAGTCTGGATGAGTCTGATGTCAATGCAGCGATGGTTGCAGATAGTTCTGGTGATACAGAGACAACCGTTGATACATCTGATCCAGCAGTCAAGTCCGTAAAGAAGGAACTGAAAAACATTCGGGTCAAGTCTACGAAAGCAGACGGAACCGAAACCAAAAAGAAGCTGACTGCAGAGCAGCAGCAGACGGTACTGTACATGTTCCAGCAGTATCAGGACAACTGGAAGGCAAATGCAGATGTCCTTGGCTCGCAGCTGCCGTTCTACATGCAGTACAACGATAAGGGCGAGGACGGCCTCGGCGTTTTGGGCGAGATGCTGGTTCTGGCTGGCGTTACGGTAGATGCTGTCAGAAACGGCGACTACAGCTATGATGACCTGACCGGCACCATTATGACCTTTATGTACGGCGACCAGCTGGGCGTGCAGTACTACGGCAACATCGTGCGCAACAAGCGCGATGAAGCAATGAAGGTTGTCAAGAATTCTGGTGCAAAGACGGAGTATCAGAAGCTGCTGGTTCTGAATGACTGGCTGGCAACGCAGGATATGTTCGATATGTCCTATATTATGAATTCCGGTAAGGATACACCTGCTATGGCGGCAGAGGATCCGCAGAAGCCGGAGCATTATCAGGATGTATATGATACTCTGTATGCTAGCTACAAAGATCAGATTACCAAGCAGTTCCACGATCAGATTTTTGATGGCATTGAAGCAAATCTGCGCCAGACTTTCTACGAGAATGCCATTCAGAACATTATCTATCAGCAGCAGTTGGGCAAATCTGAAGACGAAGCAACAGATGAAGAAAAAGCAGCTGCCAAACAGCAGGCAGAAGCCTACATGAAGACCAATAAAGATGCTATTGATAAAGATCCAGATGCCTTTGTAAAGGAAAACTTTAACGAAGAAGTTGCACAGCAGCTCAGCGAGCAGGCTGATGCATTCATTAAGGATGCAGAAGAGAATGGTGTAGATGTTGCAGGCGATGGAAACAAGGTCACTGTTGAACAGATGACGCAGAATTCCATGGCAACTGAGAAGATTGTCGACTTGGATCAGGATGGAACCAATGAGACAACCGCTAACGAGGCAATTCCGATTTACACCGAACAGGCAGCATCGCAGCTGGCTCCGGCAGTTATCAACTACTGGGAAGGCAACCAGATCGGCGCGCTGGGCGAAGGCAAGTCGGTTTGCTTGGGCTATTCCAAGGCATATGCTTACCTGATTCAGACCATGCATCCGGAAATCTACGGCACAAATGGCGCAGATACCGACATGTCTAAGGCTGAAAACTGGAAGGAAGCCAAGGAACTGTACACCTTTAGCTCTGACGGCAAGAAGGTTAACACCGATGGCAACTACAGTGTTGACTTGGTTCGTATCACCTTTGATGCCAACGTTACCATGTATGGTGAGACGCAGGATAACTTCAACTCTGACCATTTCTGGAATGCAGTAAAGGTAGATGGTAAGTGGTATTACGTTGACCCGTGCTACACCGACTGCTACACTGAGGTTATGAAGCGCGACCGCGTGGAGACCGATGGTTACATGAACCATATGTACTTCATGTTCAGCGATACGACCGCAAGAAGTCTGTATGATGGCTACTTCAAGGAACTGAATACGGCTTATCAGGACGCTGCTACCTACAAGACCTATGAGGACGCTTGGTTTGCTCGTGCAAAGACCAATGTCGCTTCGGATGGTACCAACATGTACTATGTATATGATTCTACCAATCTGATTAAGCAGCTCAACGATTCTCAGCAGGATCAGATGAATACCTCTCAGGACGACCCAGAGTATAAGCTGGTCAGCCACCCGATTACAACAGATGATTCCAAGAATGGCGATACCGATTATACGACCCTGATTGATTTCACGTACAAGCCGGATTCCGACAAGGATGATACGGTTGTTCAGGTATACAATCCGGAAAGCAAGAAGATGGAAACCAACGATATGCTGACTGAGCTGTATGCAAAGCATGCAGAGCAGGCAGACATCTATCCGGATATTGCCATCACTTCCGCACTGTATAACGGCAAGCTGTATTTCAACCTGTCGAACTATATCCTGAGCTATGATCTGACCAGCGGCGAAGTTGCTACTGTTAAGAAGTACGACACCGTTTACGGCAAGCGCGACAAGACCAATGCATTTGGCGGCATGTCGTTTGCTCTGGTAAACAACGCAGATGGTGCAGACTTTACCTTCCACAATCATCCGATTGCAGGCATCAGCCTGAAGGAGGATGGTAAGCTGTATATTTCTGTTGCTACCAATCTGGCGTATATCTCTGGTAAGGATCATATTACCAACCGCGCAAAGCCGACAGATGACAAGGACTATACCATTGACAGCAAGGACAATGGCTATGGTTACGAATTTGAAGAAAGCAACTACAATCCGGACTACAGCAGCTACAGCAATGATAAGTACGACGACTCCATGATGGAGCAGTTCGGATACACAAAGGAAATCAATGACAATGATGAGTTCATGTGGGTTGCCAACCTGAGAGGTACGCAGGCAATGTCCAGCATCGCTGGAGAGAGCGTTGAGTACGAGAAGGAAACCTGCGAGCATCATTACATTCATTTCGATGAGACCTACTTCACCAAGAAGAAGGACTCTGACGGCAACAAGACCGACGAATGGAACACTGGCGAGAGCTATGTTTGTACGATTTGCGGTAAGTCTGTAGAAGAGCCGACAGAGCCGAAGAAGAACAGCTTCGAAAGTGATGAAGACTACAACAAGAAAAAGGCGCAGTATGAGAAGGACAAGGCAGAGTACGACGAAGCCGTAAAGAATGCCGGTCATACCTATGCTGCAAAGGATCCGCAGTGGACGAAGAACGAGGATGGAACCTATTCCGTAACCTTCGATACCCTAGTTTGCTCTTCTGTTTGTGAAGCAGATAAGAACCAGCGCGATTGCCTGATTGACGATAATACTATCACGATTAAGCTGAGCGAGCCGGTTACGGCACAGGCAGAAATCACCAAGACCGAAGGCTCCTGCACCGATGAAGGCGGCGTAAAAGTAACCTATACTGCTTCTGGTGAGGCAGATGGCCACAAGTATACCGTAAGCACTGTTGTAGAGACTGGCAAGGGTGAGCACACGCTGAAGTCTGAGTTCAAGTGGACAAAGACGGAAGACGGCGGATACACCGCTACTGCTTCTGCAAAGTGCGAAGTTTGCGGCGCAGAAGAAAAGGATGTAGAGGCAACAGTTACTTCTGAAAAGAAGGAAGCAACCTGTACAGAAGATGCACAGGTTACCTATACGGCAAAGGCAACCTGCCTGGGTCAGGAACTGACCGATGTGAAGGCTGCTGAAGTACAGGAAGGTACTGCTCTGGGCCACGACTACAAGAAGGCTATCAACTGGAACAACGATAATACAGCGGCAACCGGTGAGTTCTCTTGCTCTCGCAACGATTTCAAGGAAGAAGTTCCGGCTGAGGTTACTTCCAAGACCACTGAACCGACCTGTACCGATGCTGGCGAAACTACTGTTTCTGCAAAGGCAGAACTGAAGGACAAGGACGGCAAGGTTATTCAGACCGTTGAGGAATCTAAGGTAACTGCAACTGTTCCGGCACTCGGCCATGAGTACGAAGCAAAGTTTGACTGGGCAGAGGATGGCTCTTCCGCAAAGGCAACTCTGACCTGTAAGAGAGGCGACGATACTCAGAACGTTGATACAGTAGTTGCTAAGGACGAAGCAAACAGCAAGGCTGCAACTTGCACCGAAGCTGGCAAGAATGTATTCACTGCTACCGCAACCTACGATGGCAAGGATTACACCGATACCAAGACCGTTGAGCTTCCGGCTCTGGGTCATAAGTACAAGGGTGAAATTAAGTGGAGCGAGGACTACAAGACCGCGACCGCTGAATTTACCTGTGAGACCTGCAAGGATGTTCAGACTGTCAAGGCTGACGTTGACGTTAAGACCGACGACGCAACCTGCACAACCGGTGGCAAGGTAACTTACACCGCAAAGGCAGAGCTGAAGGATCAGGACGGCAAGGTACTTGCATCTGCATCCGATTCTAAGGAGACAACCGTTGATGCACTCGGCCATGACTACGAGGCTAAGTTCGACTGGGCAAAGGACGGCGCTTCCGCAAAGGTAACCATTACCTGTAAGCGCGGTGACGATGAAAAGACTGTCGATGCAGTTGTAACGAAGGACGAAGAGAACAGCGTCGCAGCGACCTGCGATAAGGCTGGTAAGAACGTTTACGTTGCAACCGTTGAAGGCTACGACTTCACCGAAACCAAGGAAGTAGAAGTTCCGGCACTGGGTCACAAGTACAAGGGTGAAATCAAGTGGAGCGAGGACTATAAGACCGCGACTGCTGAATTTACCTGTGAGACCTGCAAGGATGTTCAGACTGTCAAGGCTGACGTTGACGTTAAGACCGACGACGCAACCTGCACGACTGGTGGCAAGGTAACTTACACCGCAAAGGCAGAGCTGAAGGATCAGGATGGCAAGGTTCTGGCATCCGCATCCGACAGCAAGGAAACAACCGTTGATGCACTGGGCCACGATTACGAGGCTAAGTTTGACTGGGCTGAAGATGGTTCTTCTGCAAAGCTGACGCTGACTTGTAAGAAGGGCGATGACAAGCAGACTGTTGATGCAGTAGTTGCCAAGGATGCAGAAAACAGTGTTGCAGCATCCTGCGAAAAGGCTGGCAAGGATGTATTTGTTGCAACCGCAACCTACGGTGGCAAGGATTACACCGATACCAAGACCGTTGAGCTTCCGGCACTGGGTCACAAGTACAAGGGTGAAATCAAGTGGGGCGAGGATTACAAGACCGCAACCGCTGAATTTACCTGTGAAAATTGCGGCGACAAGCAGCTTGTGAAGGCTACTGTTGGAGAAACGTCTGCTGACGCAACCTGCACGACCGGTGGTAAGGTAACTTACACCGCAAAGGCAGAACTGAGAGACAGAAACAGCACGGTTCTGGCAACCGCAACCGATTCTAAGGAAACAACCGTTGCAGCACTGGGCCACGATTACGAGGTTGCGTTTGACTGGGCAGAAGATGGTTCCTCCGCAAAGGCAACGCTGACCTGTAAGAGAGGCGACGACAAGCAGACTCCTGATGCAGTAGTGACCAAGGATGAGGCAAACAGCGTTGCAGCAACCTGTGAACAGGCTGGCAAGAATGTATTTGTTGCTACCGCAACTTACGATGGCAAGGAGTACAAGGACACCAAGACAGTAGAAGTTCAGGCTCTGGGTCATGACTTTGTCAATGGCGTTTGCACCCGTTGCGGCGCAGTAGAGCTTCCGTTCACAGATGTCAATAAGAATGACTGGTTCTATGAGAAGGTTTCTTACGCTTATACGCACAAGCTGATGTCTGGTACTTCTGAGACTACCTTTGAGCCGAATGCAAACATGACTCGAGCTATGATGGTTCAGATCCTCTACAACAAGGAAGGTTGCCCGGCAAATGCTTCCGACAGCAATCCGTATGCGGATGTTGCAAAGGATCAGTGGTATTTCAATGCTGTACAGTGGGCATATGAAAACAAGATCACAGGCGGTACAAGCGCAACGACCTTTGATCCGAACAGCAAGGTAACACGTGAGCAGTTCGCAAGATTCATGTACAACTATGCAGGCACACCGGAAGTCAATGGTACGCTCAACTTTGTAGATGTCGATCAGGTTTCTGATTGGGCTTATGATGCAATGCTGTGGGCAAACCAGAATGGCATTATCGGCGGCAAGAAGTTGGATGATGGCAGCGTTGTTCTCGATCCGAGCGGCAATGCAACTCGTGCTGAGGCAGCATCTATGCTGATGGGATACTGCACCATGCAGGAAAAAAATCAGTAAAACCGTCGAATTCGTTTCGATGAACTGATAGAGATGGATGTCTCTGGCTCCGCAGTGATTTTCACTGCGGAGCTTTTTTCCACAAAGAACGATGAGAAGAGAAAATGGAAATTTTGTGAATTTTCTTGATTGTGGTATAATAGAACAAAAAAACTCTTGCTGGGGGATGCAATATGGATACAGAAAAGAATAGATTTAGTCAGATTTTGGAACAGGTCATGAGCTTGGGAGAAATCAAGAATGTGACGCTGGCGAAAGCCTTGCAGTATGATGTGAGCTATATTAGCAAATGGACGAGCGGAAGAATGCTTCCCGCAGAAAAAAATAAACGAAATGTTTTGCGGCGCATCAGCAGAGAAATTGTCCAGTTGAGCTCTAAAACAGGAAAAGAAAATCTATATGAAAACTATCAGGTTTGGGATGATACAGAGCTGGAAGAGACCATTTTCGATAATTTAGAGGCAGAATACAACTTCGTTCAAGATATGCAGCGGGAATACGGTTCATCTGTCGAGCCTAAAACAATCTTTTTTGCGAAATTAAGTCCGGCACAGTATATTTCCAAGATGCATCATCCGGTGCTGCGAAGGGTTAGTCAGCTGCATATCACAGCCGAAATGGACTTGCTCGCCCTCACACATGAGTACCGTTTGCAGATTATTCAGGGAAATATTCGCCGGGATGTCCATGTTTCTTATCCGGATGTTCATTTTTCGTTGATGGTAGATCTGACGCTGGAAAAAATGGACTATACCTACGATCCGATCTTTCTTCTGAATATGATGTCGGATATGGCGCGCATTGATTTCTGCCTATACAAAGGAGCGCAGGCGGCCGGTCGCTTGATTTTTGCCGTGAAAGATGAGTTTATGATTAGCGGCATGTTAATGGATTCTGACCGCTGCATGGCGGTTACAGTTAGCAGCGCGGCGGAGAACTGCAGCCCGATGTATCACAGTATTCGAGATTCGTGTACAAGAGAAATGCTTCTATATCGAAATACGACGATGCAGAAGATGATAGAGGGGAAATCGTATGTACATGCAACACTTTCCTTGAATCAAAAGTGGATGATTGGGCATATGACAGAGCATTTTTTGCCGGATGATTTATTTGAAGAGCTGCTTGCGCAGGTAAAAGAACAAGACAATACCGTTCAAGAAGAACGATTGAGATATTTACATCTATTAACCAAAAAGACAATGGAGACGACACCAATCTCTATTATCCTGCACGGTTCGGCACTCACCAATCTTGCTGTGGATGGAGAATTGGATTTCTTTGATTATCCCGTATATCTTACACTGGAACAGCGAAAGCGTTGTTTACAGCATATCTATGAACTATGTACACAGGAAAAAAATCTCTGTGTCAAGATGATACACGGCTGTCTGGTATCCGACTTTCAGTACGCTGTGACGCAGTGTGTATTTTTGTCGGACACGGTTTGTTATGCGAGACTGCACACGGAAAACCGAAAGAATAATCTTGCCGTCTTTAATCATCCGGATATGAAGACGATTTTTCTGCGATTTTTTGAGACCGTGTGGTCGAAACGCAACAGCATCGTGTGTACAGAAATAGATGTTATTCGCTCTTTTATCCACGATGCGATTGAACGGATTGATATTTTGAGTTATGTAGAAAAACCAAATTAAAAAAATCAATCCATTGGATATACATACAAAATAACAAGAGATAAACGATGAGTTCTTGTAAAATTTTCCTGATTTAAGCTTTTTCCAGTTTATTCAAGTTCATTCATGAATTTCCATGATAAACTAAAATCATCCTTTATCGGATGAGACAAGAATAGGGCTGAAAAAAGAAAAGGGAAATATATATGACAAAACCGTTGACAGGCAAGCCGAGCGTAGATCGCCCGTGGATGCAGTATTATCCGCCACAGATGATTGAAGGGCTGCATATTCCGGAGCAGACAATCGCTGAGTATTTGGAGGAACGCTGCCCAGGAGCCGACGTTGCGGCAATGCATTACTACGGTACAGATATTTCGTGGAAAGAAGTAAACGAACAGGTTGACAAAACTGCTCGCGCATTGCGTGCATTGGGATTTGGTGAAGGGGATGAAATCCCGGTGTTCTTGCGTGCGGTTCCGGAATTTTTGTATCTGCTTCTGGCAGCAGAGCGAATCGGCGCATCGCTGCTGTGCCGCGATAATACGATTGAAGAAAATGTAGCGGCAGTAAAAAAATCCGGTGCGAAGATGATTTTTGCCCATGATTTTCTGCCGCATGATGATTTGAATGCTTATCGCAACAAGGCCGGTGTACACGGTGCGGTTTTGCTCAGCCCGCTGCACAGCGCGAAGCGGACAAAAATTCCTGACCACTGTTGGGACTATATTGATTCGCTCTACGGGGATGATCCGGCGTATGGCCCGTGCACCATGTCCTGGGATGCCTTTTTGGACTTGGGAGCAGAATTTCAGGGCACAGTAGAAGCAGCAAGAGACATTGATCGGCCGTTGTTCCGTGCATATACCAGCGGATCTACTGGCCCGTCTAAGCAGGTCATTCATTCTGCACATACAATGATCGGCAATATGCATCAGATGAACTTCTACGGTGGTTCCAGCGATTTCCGTCCGACATGGATGGTTACGCAGCTGCCGCCAGCGCTGGTTGCCGTTGTTGTAGCCATGATGCTCATGCCGCTGGCTTCCAACAAGTTGCTGATTTTATCTCCGTTTGTTGATGCCAATGATGTAGACTTGGAACTGATGCGCTATCGTCCGAACTCTTGGCCGATTATCCCGATGTTTATTGAGGTTGTGATGCGCAACGGACGCATTCCAGATGATTATGATATGTCTCATCTGCTCGCTGCCGGTGCAGGATGCGAAGCGTATAATAACAATCAGCTCAAGCGCGCACAGAAATTTTTAGATGACCACAATTGCCATATCCGCTTTACCACAGGCTATGGATGCAGTGAGGCAGGCTCCAATATGACGCTGCCAATGACACCGCATCCGATTAAGGACGGCAATGTTGGTGTGCCAATGCCGCTGACGCTGATATCGATTTTCAAGCCGGGTACGGATCAAGAACTGACCTATAACACAGTAGGTGAGATTTGTCAGTGTGGCCCGGGAACGATGATTGGATACGATGATCCGAAGGCAACTGCTAAGGCAATTAAAATTCATTCGGATGGCAGAAGATGGCTGCATACCGGTGATATTGGCTATATGCTGGAGGACGGCACGATTTACACGCTCACGCGCGGTTCTGCACAGCGCTATGGAGGCGGAGAATTGATGACGCTTCCAATGGAAAACCGTCTGGCCGATGCGAATATTGAAGGCATTGATGATGAATTTTTTGTTATCATTCAGGATCCGGAGCATCATCATTGTTTTGTACCATATTTGTTTGTCGTACTCAATGACGGATATACGGTGGATGACATTCGGGAAGAAGTGGCAGCGTGTTTGGAGGATTACATGCAGCCGGTTGAAATTTACGCCTTGCCGGAACGTCCGTTCTTCCACTTTAAGACCAACCGCATTGGCATGGTAAAGGCGATTTGTGAGGGGACTTTGGACGAAGTAAGCGTATAAGCACACAAAAGGCATAGGACACATCGTGTGTCCTATGCCAAATGGGGGAATGTTCTATGAAAAAGAAGCACTTTTCAGGTTGGAGCGTTGTGGCGGCAATGTTCTTGTTTTCCTTTTTTGCCACAGCGATCTACAGCAATTGTCTGTCGTTATATATGCATCCGGTCTGCGATAGTCTTCAATTGTCCAGTACCACACCGTGGTCTATGATCAATCTGATTGCGGCATTTGCCAGTGCCGGCGGTGCCATGGCGATTGCCGGGCTGTATCAGAGAAAAAATTTTAAGCTGTTTATGCTGATTTGCATTGCGGCAAGCGGTGCGCTGTTTGCCTTGGCAAGTCTCTGTACGGCAATTTGGCAGTTTTATATTGTCTTTTGCCTCAGCAATATTTTCCTTGCCGGATTGACACAGCTGCCGATTTCCGTCTTGATTACTGCGTGGTTTGAAGACAAACGTTCCGTTGCAATGTCTATTGCGTTTTGCGGTTCTGGTGTTGGCACCGCAATCTGGTCGCCGGTTTTGTCCAGAATTATTGCGTCGAGTGACATCGGATACAAACACGCATTTGTATTTAGCGGAGCTGTGGTAACGGTCGCATTGGTCATTATCTGCCTGCTGTTTGTCAAGCGTTGTCCGGAAGAATATGGACAGGAGCCGTATCGTCAGGGGGATAGCGAAAAAGGCGAACAGAGTTCAGAGCAGTCTTGGGCTGGCGTGACCAAAAAGACAGCGACAAAGTCCAGTGCATTTGGCGCAATGGTTGGCACCGTAATGCTGGTAGGTGCCTTGGCATCTGGTGTCACGACGCATGTCCCAAATTATTTGATGTCTGTCGGCTGGACGACAGAAGGAACAGGGTATATTTTATCTGTATATTCCATTGTCGTTTTGATTGCCACGATTATTGCGGGATTTATGATGGATCGTTGGGGCATTCAAAAAACAGTGTTTGCCATGGCGGTTCTGATTGTACTCGGTATGATTTGCCTGTACGTATCAGAATTTAATAGGAATTTCGCTTGGGGATACTGCATTTTCTTCGGACTTACGATGAGCTTACCGAGAATGCTTCCGTCTATTTTGACTTCTACGGTATTCGGCACAAAGGACTATGCGGGAATCTATGCGTTCTTGAACCTATTCTTCCTGATTGGTGCGGCGGTCGGTTCGGTGCTGACGAGCATCTTGCAGGGTATTTTAGGCTATGGCATCACGTGGATGATTTATGCGGGATTCGCTATCTTGCTGTTCTGTTGCGTGACGGTTGCACTGTCTAACGGAAATAAACTTCGTACAGCATATCCGGATGGAGAGCTGGCGCAAACGTGAGTAAAACAGAAAAGGCTGTGTGTGGTGAAAACCATACACAGCCTTTTTTAATCTTGACAAAACGGATAGCACATGCTAATATGAAGCTAGCTTCACGAGAAGTAAACTTCATATATGAGGAATATCCATGAAAACAAAGATCAAAGAATTGCGGCAAGCGGCGGAAATGACACAGGTTCAATTGGCAAAACTGGTTCATGTGTCGTCGCGCACCATTATTTCCATTGAACGAGGACAATACAATCCATCCCTTATGCTGGCGTATCGCATCGCACAGGTGTTTGGTGTCAGCGTAGAAGAGTTGTGTTGTCTGGAAGAAAACAAGCAGGAGGAGGACAAGCGATATGAAGCTCTACAATAAGAAACGCGCATCGGATGGCTGGTGGCGTGTCGGTTTGGGCATCCTATGGATCATTTTGGCGATACAAGAGCGCGAAAGCTGGATAAACTGGATCGTCTCAGGTATCTTTATCTTGGGCGGTATCTGGGATTTGATTCGTGCACGGACAAAGAAATTGACAGAAGAGGAACGCATTGAACTGACAGACGAGCGCAATCAAATGCTTCAATTACAAGCAAAAAGTCGAGCATATGATATTATGAATGCGATTTATCTGATAGGTATGATTGCTTTTTTACTCGCAGCGCAGATTTTTGATATGCAGAAGGCGCTGCATTTGGCAATGGGAATTGGTCTGATCTATGCAATTTCTATGCTTGTAAACAGTATTGTATCCAGTTATTACAATGAAATCTAAACAAAAACCGCCGTATCTGAGATTTTCTCGGATACGGCGGTTTTGTATGATAAAATTTACTTTCTTAACTTTCCGATTGCGCAGAACAGCGTGAACGCAACAATGTTGACTGCAACAATGGTCGAGCCGACCGGCGTGCTGGCAAGAATAGAGAGAATAATGCCAAAGAACGCACAGCAGACAGACAAAATCGCAGAACAAATGGTTACAGCGCGGAAATTCTGGAAGACACGCATAGCGGACAGCGCCGGAAAGATGACCAGGGCGGAAATCAGCAGCGAACCGACCAGATTCATCGCCAAGACAATGATAATCGCAATAACAATCGCAATGAGCAGATTGTAGGCGTTGGCGTTGGTTCCGGTGGACAGAGCGAAATTCTCATCAAAGGTCACGGCGAAAATCTTGTTGTAAAACAGAGTAAAGATCGCAATGACAACGAGGGAGAGAATCACGCACAGCCAGACTTCTCCCTGTGTCAATGTCAGGATAGAGGTAGAGCCAAACAGCGTGCTGCACACATCGCCGGATACATTGGACGAAGCGGAGAACAAATTCATAATCAGATAACCGATGGCCAAGGAGCCGACAGAAATCATGGCAATGGCGGCATCCCCTTTGATTTTGGTGTTTTGTCCTGTGCGCAGCAATAAGATCGCACAGAGAACGGTAATCGGAAGGACTAAAATCATCTGATTTGACAGGTTGAGCACGGCTGCAATGGCGATGGCACCGAAGGCGACATGGGAAAGTCCGTCTCCAATGAAGGAAAATCGCTTGAGTACCAAGGTGACGCCGAGCAGAGAAGAGCAGAGTGCAATGAGCACACCGACAATCAGTGCATAGCGGACAAAGGGATACGCAAAGTAAAAGGCTAATGTATCAAACAAACTCATTGTGCATCGCCTCCTTCCAAAGAAGCAAAGCGCTTGCCAATTTTGCTGTTGAGATATTCAGCTTTGGTGCCGTAAAAGGATGTGTCTCCGATGTGGAGAATGTGGCTGGCATAGTGCAGTGCCGCATCCATATCATGAGAGATCATGATAATAGTGATGCCGTCCTGCTTGTTTAGATCGTCAATCATGCGATACATTTCTGTGGTAACCTTTGGGTCAAGACCGGCAACCGGCTCGTCCAACAGCAAAATCTTCTGTGTCGCACACAGCGCGCGGGCGAGCAGCACACGCTGCTGTTGGCCGCCGGAAAGCTCTCGATAACACCGTTTTTCCATGCCGTCTAAGCCGAGCTTGTGCATCATTTCTGCCGCCAGTGCCTTTTCTTTGCGATGATAAAAGGGACGCAAGCCGCAGCGGCCTTGACAGCCGGAAATCACAATTTCACGGACGGATGCCGGAAAATCACGTTGTACCGCTGTTTGCTGCGGCAGATAGCCGATTTCGTTGGCTTGGAGCCCATCTCCGGTTTCAATGCTGCCGCTGATGGGGGACTGCAAGCGCAGCAGGGTTTTAATCAGGGTAGATTTACCGGAACCGTTTTCACCGACGATGCACAAATAATCGCCGGTATGAACGGAAAAATCAAATGCTTGTGTAATGGCTCGGCCGTCATAGCCGAGCACCAAATCCTTACAGGTAATCAATGCCATAGATATAGATGCTCCTTATTGCAAAGCTGCCGACAGAACGTGCAGATTGTCCTCCATCACAGAGAGATAGGTCGTGCCTGATGCGATGTCTTGTGCTGTGACGGTCTGCATGGAGTTGAGCACACGAATCTGCTGATCGCGGCTTTGCGTGTTTTGAATGATGGTATTTGCAATTTTATCCTTAGAATTCTCAATGGTCAGGATGCTGTGCAGTCCCAATTCATTGATTTTGTTTGCTAAAAAGATGATGGTATCGAAGCTTGCCTCAGTGTCCGCCGAGCAGCCGGAAAATGCCGCGTAATATGACAGTCCATAGTCGTCTACGAGATAGCGGAACGGGAATCGGTCTGCAAACAGTACCGTGTGAATCGGCGCAGCGTCAACAGTGGCCTGATAGTCGGTATCCAGCTGTGCCAGTTTGCCGTTGTATGCCGCGGCATTGACAGAGTAGGCACTGGCGTGCGCTGGATCTATGTTGGAGAGACTGTCTGCAATGGCAGAGACGAAGACCTGTGCATTTTTGAGGGAGAGCCAGACATGCTCGTCATATTCTGTCTCTTCTTCATGTTCGTCCTCATCATCTTCATGATCGTGTCCATGTTCTGCCTGCATTCCTTCGACGACTTCCTCTTCTTTGGCATTTTCGCCGAGAATGTCCATCAGATTGATCACCTGCATATTCTTGTTGGTCGCATTTTTGGCAGCGTCTGCTGCCCATGCGTCCGATTCACCACCTGCGTAAATAAACAGATCACAGGTAGAAATGTTCATGATGTCCTGGGCGGAAGGCTGATAGCTGTGCATATCCACACCGTTGGCGAGCAAGAAGGTGATTTCTGCCTCATCTGCCTGATTGCCTAACACTTCCCGCACCCAGTCGTATTCTGGAAAGATGGTTGTGACAATATGAAGGGATTTTTTATCTTGCGTTTGCTCGGTATTGGCAGAGGGCGTTGCTCCGCAGCCGCTTAACATGCCTGTCAATAGAACCGCTGAGAGAAACAGAGAAAAGAATTTTTTCATGGGTTATGAACCTCCGGATTGTCGGCAATCCTCACAGATGCCATAGATAACAGAGCGCGGCGCGTCTACCTGAAAGCCATGATCGCGCATCAAATGCGTGTAAACGGACTCAAGCTCTGTACAATGTAAATGAATCAGCTTGCCGCACTTTTCGCACTTACAGTGAAAACAGACGGTAGGATGACAGTGCGATCCCTCGCCCAGATATTCAAAGCAGGCGCTGCTTTTTTCATCGACAACGTACTTGGCAACCATGCCTTCAGCGACCATGCGGTCCAGATGCCGATAAATTGTCGTTGTGCCGACAGAGATGTTTTTGCTTTTAAAATATTCGTGAATATCGTGCACCGTAACATGACTGCCCTGCATGGATTGCAGGTATGAGAGAATTTCTGTCATCTGTTTGGTGCGATATTGAGATTTATTCGCCATAGGTATTGCCTCCGTAAATTGAAAACCATTTTCAAATTATAGCATGATTTAGAGAAAAGTCAATATGAAACTCATTTCCAATTTCTGTTTTCGCGTTTTGCTCAAACTTAAGAAAAATTAAGAATTTTTAATAGTACAAATGTTGCAATCTTCTGTATAATAGACATAGAAAAAACGAAGGAGCGTGAAACAATATGACGAGGATTTTGCTGATAGAAGACGATGCAGATATTCGGGAAGGTGTTCGACTGCTCCTGTCTGCTGAGGGCTACGAGATACTGGAAGCTGACTGCGGAGAAAAAGGACTAAAACAGCTGGATGAATCTGTGGATTTGGTGATTTTGGATGTCATGATGCCGGGCATTTCTGGTATTAAGACCTGTGAAGAAATCCGGAAAAAATCCTACGTTCCGGTACTGTTTCTGACGGCAAAGTCTAGCGAATCGGACAAGGTTATGGGGCTCATGGCCGGCGGCGACGACTATATTATTAAGCCGTTTTCCTATGCCGAATTGCTGGGGCGCGTCAAGGCTCTGCTGCGGCGGTATCATGTGTATAGCGGAAAGAAATCTGTAGAAGAGGAAGCGGAGGAGACCATGCTTCAAGTGGGAGATATTCGCATCAATGAGCTGTTAAATGAGGTGTGGAAAAACAATCGGCCGATTCGGCTCACGGAAATTGAATATAAGATTTTGTTGCTGCTCATGAAGCATCACGGAAAAGTATTTTCTGCGCAGCAAGTATATGAAAACGTTTGGAAGGAGCCGTATTTGTACGCGTCCAACAGTACGATTATGGTGCACATTCGGAATCTGCGCCTGAAAGTGGAAAATGTACCGGAAAATCCCGAACATATCAAGACGATCTGGGGAAAGGGTTATCGCTTTGAATAAACCAAAATTACGGTTAAAAGGACAAGCACTGCTTGCCGTCGTGCTTTGCTTTCTCATTGCCTGTGGATTCTATCTTTGTATCAATCAGGTCGGAGAGCTTGCACTGGATCAATGCCTGTCCGATTCTGTCCATGTGGAGAAGAAAAATGAACAAATGCTGGCAGGATTTCAGCGATATGTCACAGAAAAAAATCTTACGATTTCTGATACAGATGCCATTGATACTTGGATGGATACCACGCACAATGCCTATTTGATGTTGGGCATCTATCAAAACGATGAACTTGTTTATGATTCCACGGCGTATCGTTTGGGCACGGGTTATTTTGACAAAACATATTCCGATGATATGGAAGACGGTTTTACCGCAAAAGAAATCACATTTTCCGATGGAACGGCGCATGTGCTGCTGTATGGATATTATGACAGTACCCTGTACACAACGGCGGCGATTATAGAAGTTGGACTCTCTGTTCTTGTATTTGCCCTGCTGTTTCTTGGCTGGTTTGGCAAAAAAATTGCCTATATTCGCAAGTTAGAGCAAGAGATTAAAATTTTAGAGACCGGCGGACTAGAAAGACCGATTACCGTGCGAGGAACCGATGAGCTGGGTACACTTGCCAACGGATTAAATCAAATGCGTATGGCTCTGGCGGAAAACATGGAAAGAGAAGCAGAAGCCAACCGCGCCAACTATGAATTGATTGCCGCGGTTTCTCATGACCTGCGCACACCGATGACGAGCCTGAGCTTGTATCTCGACTTGCTGCGTGAAGGGAAATATGCTAATATAGAAGAAATGAACCGATACTTGGATAAAAGTCGAGAGAAAATTGTGCAGATCAAACAACTGTCTGATCAACTCTTTGACCGATTCTATATGTCGAAGAAAAACGACGTCAAATTGGAACCGCCTGTCAAGGCACAATTCATTTTAGAGGATTATTTGTCCAATCTGGCGGGATTTTTAGAGATAAATGGCTATCAAATTCAAGCACAGCTTGATTGGCCGGAGACGTATATTTCTGTATCCCTGGAATATATTGGTCGAATTCTCGATAATATCGGTTCGAATATCTTAAAATATGCAGATCCAAATGAGCCGATTTTACTGACAGTTTCCGGAAGCGCAAGACAGCTTGTCATTCGATTTGAAAACAAGATTCTATTACAGGGAAAAAACTTGGAAAGCACACAGGTTGGCGTGCGAAATATTTGCCTGATGATGGAAAAAATGCAGGGACTCTGTCAGGTGCGAAAGACCAAAGAACGGTATTGCATCCAGTTGGCATTTGCCGCTGTCAGAGAGTAAACGGAAAGGAAGGAAATCATGAAAAAACATCTATTGGGAGGCTGCTTGGTGGCATCGTTATTGCTGTTGAGTGGCTGCGGAAGCGGAACAACCAATCAGACCGTGTATGTGCAGAGTGTGGGGGATATTCTGGGCTACGACACGACGGCTACGCAATTTTCAGGAGTTGTGGAGTCCAGTAAGTCACAGAAAATTGAAAAAGATGACGATAAGACCATTGATGAAATCAAGGTACAGCAGGGAGACAGCGTAAAAAAGGGACAGGTTTTGTTTACATACAACAAGGACTCTCTGCAAATTTCTGTAGATTCTGCCAAGCTGGAGGTTGAGTCGATTCAGAATAAAATCTCGTCGTATCAGCAGCAGATCGCGCAGCTGAAAAAGGATAAAAAAGCAGCGGGCAAATCGGAACAGCTCAGCTATAACCTGCAAATTCAAGAGGCACAGCTGGATCTGACCTCTGAGCAGTATAATTTGAAGAAAAAGCAGAAAGAATTGGATGATCTGCAAAAGGATCTGCAAAATGCAGATGTTGTCGCAGAAGCAGACGGCGTGGTACAGTCCATTTCCTCTGACAACTCGTCTGGTTCGTCGGATGGCAGCGGCACCTTTATGACGATTTTGCAGACCGGTGCGTATAAAATTAAGGGACAAGTCAGTGAACTGGAAGTTGGCGAGCTGGAACAGGGCGCAGAGGTCACGATCCATTCCCGCATTGACGACGGCAAGACATGGACAGGTACGATTTCACAAGTGGATACCAACGGCGCCGTTTCCGATTCCGATGACAATTCGATGAACAGTGACCAAAATACAGAGAATACGGCATCAAAATATACGTTTTACGTCGTGCCGGACACGCAGGACGGCATGATGATTGGTCAGCATGTGTACATTACTGTAGGAAAACAGGAGACGGATCAGGGAATCTGGCTCAATGCGGATTACGTCGTTCGTGACGGAGATACCGCATATGTTTGGCTGGCAAATACGGATGGCGTATTGGAAAAGCGAACCGTCACGATTGGCAGACACAACGAAGAAGCCAATACATATGAAATTACCGATGGCTTGACCTTGGATGATTATCTGGCCTTCCCGACGGATGAATGCAAGGAAGGGGAAAAGACAACGGTTTCTCAGGCGGGTGATTCCTCTGAGGATGCGTCCAATGAAGACATGTCCGGCAATGTGGGTTCTGCGGTCTTGCCAGCAGAGGAAGGAGCGTCATAATGAGTCAAATCATTGCGTGCCGCGATATTTTTAAGGATTATGCGCGGGGCAAATTGACGGTGCCTGTGCTCAAGCATGTGACGTTTTCCGTAGAACAAGGCGAGTATATTGCCATTATGGGGCCGTCAGGTTCGGGAAAAACAACCTTGATGAACATCATCGGCTGCTTAGATACGCCGACTTCCGGTACATTTGCGCTAGATGGAGAAGAAATTGCCGGTCTGTCGGAAAATCGCATGGCAGAAATCCGAAATAAAACGCTGGGCTTTGTCTTTCAGCATGCGGATTTACTGCCGGAATTGACTGCGCTGGACAATGTTGCGCTGCCGCTGTTGTATCGAGGCGTGCGCAAAAAGGAGCGCAGAGAACGCGCGGCAGAGATGCTGGAGAAGGTCGGATTGGGGGATCGCATGGAGTTCTATCCCAATCAGATGTCCGGCGGTCAGTGCCAGCGTGCGGCGATTGCCCGCGCGATTGTCGGCAATCCGAAGCTGCTGCTGGCGGATGAGCCGACGGGTGCCTTGGACAGTCAGTCGGGAAAAAATATTATGCAGCTGTTTCGTCAGCTCAATCAGGAAGGCATTACCATTATCACGATTACCCACGCCATAGAAGTGGCGCGGGAAGCGGATAAATGCTATCAGATCTATGATGGCGAGCTGTTTACAGATGAGGAGGTTCCGGTACGGTGAAGAAAATTCCAAAAAAAGCAAAGATATTCGTAGGCGTTGCCGTACTGGCCGGAGCGGTTGGATTTGGCTGCTTCCGCGTGTATCAAGACCACTTCAATGGAACCGTTGCCGTGTACTCAGCCTCTGATGACAGCATTTCAACGAGTGCAACCGATTGGGGCGGATCACAGTACGACGGCACGATACAGGCAGATGGCGTGCAGACCATTATGGTATCCGAATCGCAGACGGTCGGAGAAGTCGCAGTCAAAGAGGGACAGCAGGTCAAAAAAGGAGATAAGCTGTTTTCCTACGATACCACGTTGTCTGATCTGGATATGCAGCGCGCACAGCTGGACATCAAGAAACTGGAGCTGCAACTGAAAACGGCGAAAAATAATCTGAAAATCGTCCAGAAATATCGTCCGGGTGAGCCGGTAAAAGAAAAGATTACACAAATTGATCCGGTTGAATCGAGCGGTTCTGATGATTCCAGTGATAAAGACTCTGAAAATCAGGCGACCAATACCAATGCTTCTCAGGCAGCGGCAACCGTTGTGCTGCTGGGTGGCGATGGGGAATCGGTAAAATCATTCGATGACAGTGATTCCAATGGAACGACTAAGGACAAAAACGGCTCAAAAACGCCGTCTCAGCAACAGCAGGGCGGCGCATCGGATACGCCTTCCGCATCGTCCGAGAATATACCGGAAGATGACAATGATGAGATAACCTATACCAAGCAGGAAATTGAACAGATGCTCAATGAGCAGAAGGAATCGGTTCGGGACTTGGATTTGCAGCTGCGGCAGGCAAAATTGCAGTACACAAAGAAGCAAAAGGAAGAAAAGAATAATACCGTGTACAGTGAACTGGATGGAACGGTCACATATGTTGGCGATCCGAGCAATAAGAGCAAGGCTTTTATGAAAATCAGCGGTGGCGGCGGATATTTGGTAAAAATCTCCGTCAATGAGTTTACATTGCAGGAAGTCAAGGTTGGTCAATCCGCAACGGTGCAGGATTGGATGACCGGAGAAAGCTATACAGGCAAGGTCACAAGCATCAGCACCTATCCGAGTGATGAGCAAGGCTATATGGGCAACACCAATTCGTCCTACTATCCGGTATATATCCAGCTGGATGACAGCGGAAATTTGACCGATCAAAGCTCCGTGAGTGTTGAATTGCAATCGTCCGAGGAACAGAGTGATTTGTACTTGGAATCCGGCTTTATTCTGAAAGAAAGCGGTAAAAACTATATTTACGTACAAGGCGAAGACGGAAAGCTGGAAAAACGCCAAGTAACCATAGGAAAATCGTTGGATGGCTATTATACGCAAATCAAAAGCGGTTTGACGGGAGACGACTGGATTGCCTTTCCGTATGGAAAAAATGTCAAGGAAGGTGCTGCGACACAGCAGGCAGACACTTCCGAGCTGTGGCAGTAAAGAGGGAGTGAAACGATGTTTGAAAATATGAGGCTTGCCTTTCAAGGCATTTGGAGCCACAAAATGCGTTCCGCTCTGACTATGCTGGGCATTATCATTGGCATTGCATCCATTATTTCTATCGTGTCGATGATGAAGGGAACCAATGAACAAATCAAGCAAAACCTGATTGGCAACGGCAATAATATTGTGGAAGTACAGCTGTGCCAAGATGACAATCCGATTCAGTTGGATTATCAGTCGGTGCCGAATGGCGTTTCTACCATCTCTGAACACACGCGGCGGGAGCTTCTGGACATTGACCATGTAGAGGGTATATCGCTGTATACCCAGCGGCAATACACCAATGATGTGTATTATCAGAACCAGAGCTTTAGCGGAAATATAACGGGAATCGATGAAAACTATCTGGATGTCTATGAATATCAAGTGTCCACCGGGCGTCCATTTACAAAAAGTGATTATCGTCAGCGCCGCAAACTGGCATTGTTGGATGAAAAAGCGGCTGTGACGCTGTTCGCCGGAGAAAATCCGGTTGGCAAGACCCTTGAAATCAAAGGAGAACCGTTTCAGGTAATCGGTGTTTTGGTGTCTTCCAATGCATCGACAAAAGTTATTAACAGCTACAGCGATTATCATATGTACGCAGGCGGAAACAGCAATGGCATGGTATTGATTCCGAATACGACATGGCCGATTGTCTATCAGTTTGATGAACCGCAGAACGCAGCACTTCGTGCAGATACAACAGATAATATGACGAAGGTAGGCGAGACAGCGAGCGAGATTATCAATGCTTCGTTCCCGATGCTGGATACCTCAGAGGCTTCTTACGACAGCCCGAGCATCAAACAGGCGGCACAGCAGCTGCAGGATCTGTCCGATTCATCCGGTAAACAGCTGATTTGGATTGCAGGCATTTCACTGATTGTTGGTGCGATTGGTGTCATGAATATCATGCTGGTATCCGTCACGGAACGTACCCGCGAAGTTGGATTAAAAAAGGCGTTGGGCGCAAAACGCGGCGTTATTTTGGGTCAATTTCTGACAGAGGCCTCTGTTCTAACCTGTATTGGCGGTTTGGTTGGTGTGGTCAGCGGTCTGGTATTGTCAAAGATTATCAGTCTGTTGACTGGCACGCCGACAGCGATTAGCATTCCGGCTATGCTGGCGGCTGTCCTGCTGTCGATTGTCATCGGCATCATTTCCGGTGTCATTCCGGCTGTCAAGGCGGCAAATCTCAATCCGATTGATGCATTGCGCAGAGATTAACAACACAGCAAATGGCTCGAAAGCAAGTGCTTTCGAGCCGTTTGCTTGTCGGAAAGAAAAATTTGTTGGTTCTGACTATAACAGTTTCTTAACAAAGACTTTTCAATTGGTGCAAAAGGCGGTATACTAAAGTGTAAAATACTGTCGAATTTCAAAAGAGCATGAAATTCGAGAGAGGAGAAGATATGAAAGGCAATATGAGAAAGAAACGAACGATTCTCAAACGGTCTATTCTGGCGCTGATTGCAGTTGTGTGTATCGTTCTGCTTGTTATCGCGCGTCAGTCAGGGGATGTGACAGGAACTGCATGGGCGCTTATGCCGCCAATTGTGGCAATTACCTTGGCGCTGCTGACAAAGGAAGTATACAGCTCTCTGTTTGCCGGTATCGTTGTCGGCGGCCTGCTGTTTTCCAATTGCAGCTTTGAGGGAACCGTGACGCATGTGCTCAATGACGGCTTTTTGTCTGTGCTGTCAGACTCTGGCAATGTGGGCATTTTGATTTTCCTGATTCTGCTCGGCACGATCGTTGCCCTGATGAACAATGCGGGCGGCTCTGCGGCGTTTGGTAAATGGGCAAAGACACATATCAAGACAAAGGTCGGCGCACAGCTGGCAACTATCCTGTTAGGCATTCTCATCTTTATTGATGATTATTTCAACTGCTTGACCGTTGGCAGTGTTATGCGCCCTGTGACAGATGGACATAAGGTGTCGCGTGCCAAGCTGGCATTTTTGATTGATGCTACCGCTGCGCCGGTGTGCATTATCTCTCCGATTTCTTCTTGGGCAGCGGCTGTCTGCGGCTTTGTAGACGGAGAAGACGGCATGAATCTGTTTGTCAGCGCGATTCCGTATAACTTCTATGCGATTCTGATGGTTATTTTCATGGTCGGCATGGTACTTGCCGGAGTGGAATTCGGCCCGATGGAGCAGCATGAACGCAATGCGGCGCGCGGAGACCTGTTTTCTAATGGTCATATCCAAGTGCAGGAAGATACCATGGAACAAGACGGCAAAAAGGGCAGCGTGGCGGATCTCGTCATTCCAATTATCAGCTTGGTGATCTGCTGTGTTGTTGGTATGATCTATACCGGCGGATTCTTCTCCGGCACAGATTTTGTCACAGCGTTTTCCAATAGCGATGCTTCGGTTGGTCTGTCTATGGGCAGCTTTTTTGGCTTGGCGATTACTATTTTGCTGTATCAGATTCGCGGTGTTCTATCCTTCCGCGACTGCATGGATTGCCTGTCCGAAGGCTTCAAGGCGATGGTTCCGGCAATCTTGATTCTGTCCTTTGCTTGGACGCTGAAGGCAATGACCGACAGCATCGGCTGCAAAGAATTCGTTGCGGGAAGCATGAAGCTGGTTGCCGGTGATTTGCAGATGTTCCTGCCAGCTGTTATCTTCCTGGTGGGCTGCTTCCTGGCATTTGCAACGGGCACCTCGTGGGGCACATTTGGCATCTTGATTCCGATTGTTGTCGCTGTCTTTGAGGGAACCAACCATGAGTTGATGCTGATCTCTATTTCGGCGTGTATGGCCGGTGCTGTCTGCGGCGACCATTGCTCTCCGATTTCCGATACTACGATTATGGCATCTGCCGGTGCACAGTGCGATCATATGAATCATGTGTCTACGCAGCTTCCATATGCCGTCCTGACGGCAGTGGTATCTTGTGCAGCGTATATTTTGGCTGGTTTTGTGCAGTCAGCATGGATTGTATTGCCAATTGCCATCGTTGCCATTATCCTGATTATTTTCCTTCTGCGGTTTGTGCAGGCGCCTAACCGCAAGCGGGAAGAGGAATTACAAGAAACACATTGATGTATGCATAAAAATAGCAGCATGGGATTAATCCATGCTGCTATTTTGCATCTGTGGTTTTTTCTGAGGGAGGGGAAGCTGTGAGATAATCACAGCGGCGAATACGAGAACACAGCCGAGAAACTCGCGCAGAGAAAAACTCTCGTGCAGAATCAGCCAGCCGGACAGGGCGGCAAAAACGGACTCCAGACTCATAATCAACGTGGCTGACGTAGGATCGGTACGTTTTTGTCCGAGGATTTGCAGCGTATACGCGATACCGCAGGACATCACGCCGCTGTATAAAATAGAAGAACGTGCAGCAAAAATATGTGCCCACGTCGGGGTTTCGCAAATAAACATCAATAGGATGCTGATGCCGCCTGCAATTAAAAACTGTACGCAGGACATCAAAACACCGTCTACACCTTTTTCACTGAAATGGTCAATGACCATGATGTGAATCGAGAAAAAGAACGCGCAGCATAAAACCAGCAGGTCACCAGCCGAAATGGTGAATTGCTCGGTAAAGCACAGCAAATAAAAGCCGAGCAGGGCAGCTGCAACGCAAAACCAAACAATTTTTTGAATCTTTTTACCGATAAATACGCCGAGCAGCGGGACAATGACAATGTACAGAGAGGTGATGAAGCCAGCTTTGCCGGGTGATGTTGTCACCATGCCAAACTGCTGCAAATTGCTGGCGACACACAGCACAAGACCGCAGCAGATGCCGCCGATCAGGGAGATTCGGTCTGTTTGCCGCTGCACTGCGGGAATAGGACGCTGTGCAATGGGCTGTACCCGTCTCTGAATCATAATGACGGGGATGAGTACGAGTCCGCCGAGCATGGTGCGGATGCCCATAAAGGTAAATGGCTGCACATGCTCCATGCCCGTTGTCTGCGCGACAAAAGAGGAACCCCAGATGAGAGCTGTGAGCAGCAGGATGATATTTCCGGTTGTTTTTTTCGTCATAGAATTTCTTCTTTCTTTCAATATTCTTAGATAGTGTACCATATTTCTGTGTTCGGCTCAATGGATATTGGTCATTCGGCACGAAATTTCCGTCATGAAACCGAAAAATATTACCGGATTGCACGTAGTTTGCAGGATTATGAAATTTAGACTTGAAATATGTGCAAAAAGCATGTAAAGTTAAATGTGTATTTTCAAAAGTGCAACTTTCCTGCCAGCGACTGGCAGATAGAAAATTCCGGAGGTTTTCAAAAATGAAAAAGGTTGTAAAGTTTGGCGGAAGCTCTCTTGCCAGCGCTGAACAGTTTCAGAAGGTAGGAGAGATCATCCGGGCGGATGAGAGCCGCGTATATGTCGTTCCGTCTGCACCGGGCAAGCGTTTCTCTGACGATACAAAGGTAACCGATATGCTTCTTCATGCATACGATCTGGCAAGTCAGGGCAAGGATGTTACCGATCAGCTGACCGCAATCAAAGCGCGTTATACGGAGATCATCGAGGGACTGCATTTGGAGAACTTTTCTCTGGATGAGGATTTTGCGATCATCGCAGAGCAGCTGCGCACCGATCCGCAGAAGGATTATACGGCGTCCCGCGGCGAATATCTGAACGGCAAGATTATGGCAGCATATCTGGGCATTGAGTTCATTGACGCACAGGATGTCATCTTCTTCAATGAGGAAGGCAATTTGAACCCGTACAAGACAGAGCGCGTCATGAGTGCTCGGCTGGCAGAGGCTTCCAGAGCTGTTATTCCGGGCTTCTATGGTCTGGGCAAGGACGGCAACGTCAAGACCTTCTCCCGCGGCGGCTCGGATGTCACCGGCTCTATCGTGGCACAGGCATGCAAGGCAGACATCTATGAGAACTGGACCGATGTTTCCGGTTTCCTGGTAGCAGATCCGCGCATCGTAGACGACCCGATCAGCATCCGCTATATCACCTATCGCGAGCTGCGTGAGCTGTCTTACATGGGTGCTTCGGTTCTGCACGAAGAGGCAATTTTCCCGGTTCGTCACTGCGGTATTCCGATCAATATCCGTAACACCAACCGTCCGCAGGATCCGGGCACTTGGATTGTAGAGACTACCGGTCAGAAGCCGGATTATGTTGTAACCGGCATTGCAGGCAAGAAGGGATTCTGTACCATTCTCGTTACCAAGGCGATGATGAACTCTGAAGTTGGATTCGGCCGCAAGGTATTGCAGGCACTGGAAGACAACAACATTTCCTTTGAGCATATGCCGTCCGGCATTGATACGATGACCGTCATCGTACATGAGGACGAGTTCATGAATAAGGAACAGCAGGTTATCTCTGCCATTCATCGTCTGGCAAAGCCGGACAGCGTAGAAATTGAGTGTGATTATGCGCTGGTAGCTGTTGTCGGTCGTGGTATGCGTTCTGCCAGTGGAACTGCTGCGAAGCTGTTCTCCTCTTTGGCAAATGCTGGCGTCAATGTTCGCATGATTGACCAGGGTTCGTCTGAACTCAACATTATCATTGGCATCAAGAACGATGATTTTGATAAGGCAATTCGTGCGATCTATGATGGATTTGTCAGAAATCAGTCTAACAAGTAATCGTAGAACATAAAATACCGCCGTGTGCAATGGATGATAAACATCCCGCACACGGCGGATTTTTTTGCGTTTTTTTTACGCGTTTTCGGTCAGCAGAGTATAGAGAATGTCAATGCAGTCCGCTACGCCCAGCGTGCCGGTATCCAGACAAATATTGTAGTTCTTGTACAGACCCATCGGATGACCAGTGTACTGCTTGTAGTAGGTCTCGCGCTTCTGATCCTTCTTGACGAGAATTTTCTTCAGCTCCGGAGAATTCGGACGGCCTTCCAGCTCAGCTGCACGCTCCAGCCGATGCTTTTCATCGGCGTACAGGAAGATCTTGAATGCCGGAATCCCCTTCTGCGTCAGAATATGATCGGCGCATCTGCCAACGATGATGCACGGCTTTTTTGCCAGATTCAGAACAACTTCCTTCTGCGCCTTGAAAATTCCATCATAGGAGCTGGAATATACATTCGCATTGTTCAGCAGGCTGTTCATGAACTTGCTTGCCGGGCTCATGTCCTCGCCCTCACGCACGATGTCTTCCTCGGAATATCCGCTCTGCTTGGCGGTTTCTTTGACAAAATCTCTGTCATAGAACGGAATGCCAAGGCGCTCGGACAGACCGGATGCGATGGTACGACCATAAGCGGCGTATTCGCGGCTGATCGTGATGACTGGATACTTAAGTTTTCCTTCCATATCTATACTACCTCCTCTTTTTTGTTTCTCTTGTGTTAGTTTACAGCTGCCTTTTGCTTCTTAGACAGAATGTACTGGAATGCCAGACTTGCAAATACCAGAATCAGACCAACCAGATCGGTTGCCAGTGCCGGATGAATCAGCAGCAGGCCGCCAACGGCGATGACAATACGAATGATAGCGTTCATGTTTGCGAAGCAGTAGCCTTCCAAGGCAGCAGCCAAAGCAAAGATACCGATGAATGCCGTGATGGCAATCTGTACGACCTGAATAGCTGTTGTGTCGATCAGCAGCATAGCCGGATTGAAGCAGAACATATACGGTACGATAAATGCCGCAATAGCGAGCTTGGATGCATTAAATGCAGTTTTCATCGGATTACTCTTGGCAATCGCAGAGCCTGCGTAAGCAGCCAGTGCAACCGGAGGAGTAATATCAGCGACAATACCGAAGTAGAACACGAAGAAGTGTGCAGCCATGATCGGTACACCCATACGAATCAGAATCGGTGCGGTGGTAGCAGCCATGATGCAGTAGTTTGCCGTAGTCGGAACGCCCATGCCCAAGACGATGCAGCACAGCATAGTCAGAATCAGAGCGATAATCAGACGGTCACCGGCAACGCTGACAATGGCATTGATAATGTCATTGGCAAGACCGGTCATGGTGATGGTGCCGGAGATAATACCTGCGACACCGCAAGCAGCGCCGACAGTGATCGCGCTCTTGCCGCCAGCTTCCAATGCTTCCAGAATCTTATGCGGTGTGATGCGGTTGTCCTTGTTGAACAGGCTGACAACAACGGTCAAAACGATTGCCAGAGAAGCAGCCTTCTGCATGGTCATAAAGTTGCCGGAAACCCAGACAACCAGCATAACCAGCGGGAGCAGCAAATAAATCTTCTTGACAAGATTGCGTGCTTTTGGCAGCTGTTCCTTCGGCATACCGTGCAGATCCAGCTTCTTTGCCTCCAGATGTACCGAAATAAAGATACCGGCAAAATAGAGAATCGCCGGAAGAATGGCGCGTCCAATAATGCTGGAATACGGAACACCGACGAAATCTGCCATCAGGAAGGCAGCAGCACCCATGATCGGCGGCATGATCTGACCGCCAGTGGAAGAGGTCGCCTCGACGGCACCTGCGAATTCTGGCTTGTAACCGGTCTTTTTCATCATCGGGATGGTGACAGAACCGGTTGTTACCGTGTTGCCGACAGAGGAACCGGATACCATGCCGCACAGAGCGGAGGAGATGACGGATACCTTTGCCGGGCCGCCTGCAAAGCGTCCGGCAATGCAGTTAGCCAAATCAATGAAGAAGTTGGAAATGCCGGTGCGCTCCAAGAACGCGCCGAAAATGATAAATACAACGATGTACTTTGAGCAGACATTTACCGGGGTGGAGAAAATGCCTTCCTTGGTGTAGAACAGGTTGCGCACGAGATAGCGCAGTCTGCCAAAGAATTCCGGGTTTGTCAGTCCATATACCAGCGCATAGACAACGAACACACCGGCAACAATCAAAATCGGCAGACCGACACAGCGGCGTGTGACCTCAATCAATGCCAGAATGGCAATGATGCCAATAGCAATCTGGAACCAGGTAAAGCGAGTGCCCTGATTGATAATCTGATTGACATTGAAGGTAAAGTAGAAGAAGGAACCGACACCGGCTATCATAAAGATAATATCGCCGATCGGCATATGATTGACTTTTTGATCGCCCTTCTTAGACGGATAAATCAAGAAGCCCATCAAAATGATGAGACCCATAAAGGATGTCAGACGGATTTCTTCCAAAAATGTTGCGAACAGCGTGACATAGATACACCACAGAGAGAATGCAGCGAGAATAACCGTGATGGCGATTTTCGGCTTGCCTTCCCAGATACGGGTGTTGGATTCTCTGTCATACTTACGCATGACCGAATCAACATCGGCCTGTACGTCCATAGCCTCATCCGTGAGGACTTCCGGATCGTTCAGCTTGGTTTTTTCTTCATTCTTATTCACAGAACCTGTACCCTCCTTATTCGTCCGTATTCACGGTAATACCGTGCTCGGCATAGTATTTGGCAGCGCCTGCATGATAAGGAACCGTTGTGATGCTGGTCGCTGTGTCCAGCTTCAGCTCTGCGCCCTTGGCATTTTCCTTGGTAATCTCATCGACATGGTCAAAGATCGCTGCCGTCAGATTGTAAACGGTATCCTCATCTGCCTGTGCAGATACGACAACGGTAGCCTGTACCGTGATGGTATTGATTGGCTCGTCCTGTCCCGGATAAGTATTTGCCGGAATCGTATAGGTCTTGTAGTACGGGCACTTGGACAAGATATTGTCACGAACGGTGCCGTCAATATTGATGAGATTGACGCCGTTGGTTGTGGCAAGCTCTGTGATAGCAGAGGTCGGAGGGCCAGCAACGATAAATGCGGCATCAATCTTGCCGTCCTTGAGAGATTCCTTGGAATCCTCGAATGACTGATACTGCGGCTTGATGTCCTTGATGGTCATGCCTGCGCCTTCCAGCACATCTACTGCGTTGAAGTAGGTACCGGAACCGGCCTGACCGATAGATACGCGCTTGCCGCGCAGATCCTCTACAGAGGTGATGTCGTCATCCATCGTGAGCAGCTGAACGGTTTCTGCGTACAGCGCACCGAGCGTGCGGAAGTCGTGCGTCGGGCCGTCCTGCTCGAAAGCACGGGTGCCGTTCCAGCCGTAGGTCATAACGTCGGACTGGGTAAAACCGAGCTGGAAGTCTCCGTCCTGAATACTCTGGATGTTGACCTTGGAGCCGCCGGTTGATACAGCGGTTGTACGCACGCCAGCATATGTTTTCATGTACTGGGCAAGTACACCGCCGTATGAATAATACGTGCCGGCGGTACCGCCAGTGCCGAACATCATTCTGGTCTGTGACTCGGAACAACCGGTCAGACACAAGGCCATCATGACAGCGAGAAACAAGCTGATCATTCTTAATCGGAATTTCTTCACTTTTTGTTCTTCTCCTTTTTGTAGTTCGATTTGCAGAAATTTCTATATTTCCACAAATAATATTGTATCATTTATTCGTGCGGGATTCAATGCAAATACGACGGAATCATGCAGGAAATTTTCAAAAAAGATGCCAAAAATTGCACGAAATCCCCGATAAATGCATAGTAGACTCTGAACCTATGCATCAATGAAAAAGAACACAGGGGACGAAACGGAGGATGTTGGGATGCGAAATACCACAGAAGAAGTATAAGGGCATATTATGCTTCGGGTGGAAGATTGCAGCGGAATTTGATGGAAATATCCGTGAGCTGGATGCGCTGCTCCGGCATTTTATGGTTGGACAGGTAATCATAGAGGATTTGAATCGGGCGGGTGCCCTGCGTTTCAATGTCTTGTCCAATGACAAAATCCACGATGCCTTGCTTGATGAGAGACAGATTCGACGGCGTGATGTCATGGATAATCATGTGAATTTTTCCCGCCATACCGGTCTCTTGCAGTGCTTTGGCGACGCCGCGGCGTCCCATGGATGACACAAAAATACCGTTTAATTCTGGATCTGCCTGAATGGCACGGCAGGTAATTCGCTTGGCAAGTTCGCTGTCGAGAAAGCAGCATTCCGGATGCAGGATCTCAACGTCCGGATAATTTGCCGACATTTCCTCTAAAAAGCCCGTCAGGCGCTGACTGTCAGCGTAATGTCCGCTCTGTTGACCGAGAATCGGGAGAATGTGTCCGTGTCCGCCGGTCAACATACCCATCAGCGCTGCGGCGGATCGTCCGGCGGCGATGTCATCCGGTCCGACATACGCGAGCCGATTGGCATCGCTGATGTCTGTGTTGAGTGTAACGACAGGGATGCCGCCTTTTTCGCTGATTTGGTTGATTTTATCTCGGATTAGGCTGTTTGCCAGCGGCATTAACGCCAGGGCATCAATGTGTTCGATTTCCACCAGTTCATCAATCAAAGCCAGTTGATGCTGAATATCTACTCCATCCATCGTGCGAAGAACAATTTTTACCGGCAGCAATTCACTGCTGGGGAATTCTTCAAATAAATGCGCCAGTTCTTTGACGAAATCAGAGGCGGCGGAGTGCAGAACAACACCAATTTTCCATGTGTTGAGCAAAGAAGGCATGAGACGGGCGGAAATGTATCCCATATCTCGTGCTTTTTCACGGACGCGCTCGGCGACCTCTGGACGAATGCCGGGTTTATTGTGCAGCGCACGGTCTACTGTGCCGCGAGAAACACCGCAGGCATCTGCAATTTGCTGCATGGTTACCATTATTTATCACGCTCCTACTGCTTGTATCATACCATAGATTCACTCGCTTGAAAAGATGTGACAAATGCACGAAACTGTTTTTTGTAACATGCGGATTTGACGGAGAAATAAGCAGTTTTTGAGCAATCTATCTAAATAACCAGGAGAGAAACTAGAGGAAATCACGGGATTTTGCACGGCAAAATGATAGTGAGGCAAATTACTTGAAACAAATGCACAGAAATGGTATCGTAAGAGACAGAAGAGAGGATGACCAAAACAAAGCATGATGTGGTTCTTTCTGCGGACTTCCGATGCATACGATCCCAAGCCGTGTGCATCGGAATCCATCCGCTTTTTTTCAACAATAACGACCAAATAAAAGGAGAGTATACACATGAGATTAGGTTTTAACGAAGCAAACGACCGTTTTTGCCAGGGACACACCGTGATGCAGGATTTGGAGCTGTGCGAGAAGTATGGTTTTGACTGCATCGATATTCAGTCCGAATGCCTGAACCGCGATCTGGAAAAGGGCATTGTGACCATCGAAGAACTGGGCGAGTGGTTTTCCACCCATCATCTGAAGATGCTGTCTTACAATGCACTGTGCTTCTTTAACATGAAGCAGACCGCAGAAGAGAAACAGGCTGTGATGGATGAGCTGGATGAGATCATCCGCCGCTGCAACATTCTGGGCTGCAAGATGATTGTTGTCGTTCCGTCTCAGGACATGAAGGAGCGCGGTTTGCAACCGACTCGCAAGGAAATCCGCGAGGATGCCGTTGCTGTGCTCAAGGAAATGGTAAAGAAGGTTGAGCCGTATGGCATCAAGCTGAGCTTGGAGTTCTGTGGTGCACCGGATATGACCATCAACCGCTTTGAGGATGCCTATGCCATTGTTGAGGCTGTTGATTCTCCGCTGGTTGGTGTCACGCTGGATCAGTATCATTTCTATGCCATGGGTTCTGGCTGGGAGTCTCTGGAGAAGGCTGACGGCAAGAAAATCTTTGTATGGCATCTGAACGGCACAGAAGATATGCCGTGCGGCGCATACTATAACAATGATGAGAAGCGTCTGTGGCCGGATGCAGAAGGCGATTGCCTGCCGCACGCCCGCTATGCAGATACGCTGAAGAAAATCGGCTTTGAGGGTGATTGCTGCACCATCGAAATCTTCCGTCCGGCATACTATGAGATGACGCAGGAAGAAAATGTGAAGAAGTCCGCAGAAGTTACCCGTGCGCATGTCGAAAAGTACTGCAAGTAAGTATTCTCGCATACAAAAGAAGAATGCACGCGCCAAGAAAACTTGGTGCGTGCATTTTTTATCCTTGCAAAGGTGCGATTTTATGCTATAATAAACCCGATTTATTCGATATTTGGCGATAGAAAGGAAAAACGATGAAACGGGCGTTAAGTTATGGCATTTTGGGCGCTTTATTTTTTGCGTTTACATTTGTATTCAACCGGAGCATGAATTTAAGCGGCGGGTATTGGCTGTGGAGTGCTTGCCTGCGGTATCTGTTCACGTTGCCGCTCATGGGCATTCTTGTGTGGAAACAGCGCGGGCTGCAAGCGATCTGGTATGCGATCAAGCAGCAGCCCTTGGCGTGGCTGTTGTGGAGTACTGTTGGATTCGGTTTGTTTTATATGCCGTTGACAGCAGCTTCTATTTACGGAGAATCTTGGTTTGTGGCAGCGACTTGGCAGGTGACCATCGTTGCAGGTGTTTTGCTCACGCCGCTGTTCGGCAAAACGATTCCGGTAAAAAATCTGCTGTGTGCGGGCTGTATTCTGTTTGGTATTTTTCTGCTGCAGACGGCACATTTGTCTCAGCTGCAAGCAGGCAGTATGCTGTGCGCACTGCTTCTGATTTTGATTGCAGCATTTTCTTATCCGTTGGGAAACCGAAAAATGATGGTCATCTGTCCACAGGATTTTTCGACGGTTCAGCGGGTATTTGGCATGACATTGTGCAGTATGCCGTTTTGGATTGTACTGTCCGTTTGTGCGGGAGTGGCACACGGCGCGCCGAGTGCCGGACAGCTTACCCAGTCCTTTATTGTTGCCCTGTTTTCCGGCGTGATTGCAACGCTTCTGTTTTTCGAAGCGACCAACTTGGTCAAGCACAATGCAAAGCAGTTGGCGGTTATTGAGGCGACGCAGTCTGGAGAAGTGATTTTTACGCTGTTGGGCGGCGTGCTGTTTTTGGGAGATCCGATGCCAAGCCCTGTCGGCTGTATCGGCATCACCGTCATTGTTGCGGGTATGATCTGCAACAGCTTGATATCTATGCAAAAATAAAAAACAGCGAGAAGAATTTCTTCTCGCTGTTTTTTTGGTGCCGGTGACCGGACTCGAACCGGTACGCTGTCGCCAGCGGTGGATTTTGAGTCCACTACGTCTACCAATTCCATCACACCGGCAGATGACGATAATTATTATACAGGAAGAGATGGAAAATTGCAAGTCTTTTTGCAAATTTTTTTACAAAAAAACATCCAGGCAAAATGCCTGGATGCAAAAGTCAGAATTCTGCGTCATCATCCGCCCAAGTATCAACCAATTGAATGGCCTTGTAGACAAACAGGGCAACAGATGCAAGAAATGCGCAGAAAACCAAACCGCGATGCTTTTTGAAAAAGTCAGAAAAGGCAGTGCCAATCAGGATACCGAAAGAAATGAGCATCATTTTCAGCACAAAAACTTCTGATAACACGAATTTGCTGAGCAGGGAAGACAAGTGCTCTTGCGCCGCACTGTATCCGAGCCGGGCATACTTGCAAAGGTCTTCTGCATGAGAAGCCGCCAAATCGCGGTATTTTTCCGTCTGTTCCAATAAATCGTTCCTCATGAGTGCTTGGCTCCTTTCTCGGTAGTCATGCGGCGTTTGGCATAATACCGCCGCCGACTCTCTTGCTTTTTCTTTTCCGACTGAATTTTTTTGCGAATTTCTGCCGAGGTCGAACAGCTTTGCCGTCCTGCCTGTGAGACATGTCCGATGCGCATTTCCAGCGCATCCAGCAGATCTTGCGTCTGAAAACAGTGCTGGCTCTTGAGCGCTTCTGCGAAAATCAGACCGCAGGCGCGGGCATCAGACAAAGCCTCGTGATGATTGAGACGAATGTCCAGATCGCTGCACACCGTGTCCAGCTTATGGTTTTCCATTTCCGGCCAAAGTAGCTGAGAAATTTTGACTGTGCAGACATAATCGAACTCCGGTACCGGAATGTCATAGTATTCGAGCAGCTTACACAAAACGGCGGTATCAAAGGCTGCATTGTGACAGACGATGAGCTGATTTTCAATGCTGCTGTGAATTTGCTCCCAAACCTGGTCAAAGGTAGGAGCATCTTTTACCATATTCTTTTTAATGCCGTGAATGCGGACGTTGTACCAGTTGAATTTTCCATATTCTTCCGGTGGGCGGATCAACGTGATGGTCTCTTTGACCGGGACATTATCCTCAAACTCGACAACGCCAATCGAGCAAGCGCTGAGCATCGATGCATTAGCGGTTTCAAAATCAATTGCTGTGAATTTCAAAAACAAGCCTCCAGTTTATTGATGGCGAACCCGCTCTTCGGCCGTGCGAAGAAAATAGTAAAACGGCGCAATTCGCTTCAGATGATATATCATTATATCATAGAATGAGCCGTCAAACAAGGCGGTATGGTCGTCACAGAAGTAACTGACACCGATATTTTTTCGATTTAGCCAAGTTTGATCGGCTTCCGGCGCGTCCGGAAACGGCGGACGCTTATAACAATCGCCATACAGCGAAAAAGCAGGCGTCTGTGCTAAGGCTTGTCTTGCCTGCTGATAGCGGATGTCATGGTTCAGAATCATCTGGCGAAATTCATCACGGACGTTGGTCGGAATATGATAATACCCCACACCATATCCCCAGCCTTCCTGCTCAATCTCAAAATAATAGCACAGCGAATCACTCAAGTGCTGTTTCGGATGACGAAACGTCAGCCAGAGATGATCGCGATATAAATCCTTGTTTTTGGTGAACCGATTGTCGCGGCGCACGCGGCTGAGCACTTTATACGGCATCACGACAAACTGCGGATCAATTTCCAGCATCGTTGGTGCCATTTGCTCGGTCAAATGATAAAACGGTTCGATTGCCAATTTGCGGCAGTCTGCTTTGTGTTCTTCGTACCACGCTTTGCTGTTACGGATGTGATTCTCCGCGAGAAAATCCAGCATCTGCGGCGTGAATTCTTGGAATACCATAAAGATACGATCTCCTTGCAAGTTTTTTTGTAGAATTCTATTGTAGCGCATCTGCTTCTTTGTTTCAAATTTTTTCTATCTATGATATAATCAATTTGCAAAACTGACAAAACCACAGGGAGGAAACCATGGAAAAAGGAACCAATCAGGAAACACAAGTGCAGTCGGAAAAGCCGAAAAAAAGCAAGAAAAAGATTGCACTGGTCGCAGTTATTGTCGTTGTTTTAGGCATTTTCTGCGTTAAGTCGTTTGACCGCGTCGGACAAGGCGAAGTCGGCGTTGTGTACACGATGAGCAGCGGCGTACAGGATAAGACACTGTCTCCAGGCTATCATTTTATCGCGCCGTGGGCAAAGGTAAAGCATTATCCGGTTGCACAGCAGCAGCTAGTACTGTCCAATAATCCGGAGGATTACAATGAAAGCGAACATGCGGACTGGCATGTCGATGCTCCGGCAGACGGCGGCATGGTTAAGCTGAACATGACGGTCAACTACAATTTCATTCCGGATCGCGTGACGGATTTGTATGAGAAGTTTAACGGCATGGACGGCGACCAGATCGTGGATACGATGGTGCAGAACAGCATTATCGCTTACATCAAAGAAGTTACACCGCAGTTCTCTGTCATGGACATTTACAGCGACAAGCGTTCGGAGGTCAGCAAGACCATCACGGAGTATTTGAACACTAAGCTGACAGAGGAATACGGCATCAACATTTCTTCCGCTCTGATTATTGATGTGCAGCTGGACGAAGCCCTGCAGGAAAAGGTTAAGGCGAAGGAACAGGCAAAACAGGATGCAGAAAAGGCGGAACTGGACAAGCAGACTGCCATCGCACAGGGCGAAGCGGATAAAGCGCGCGCAGAAGCTGCCGCAGCAGTTACGATTACCAATGCACAGGCGGAAGCAGAGGCAAATAAGATTATCTCGGATTCGATTACGGATAATCTCATTCGCATGACGGAAGCAGAAGCACGGAAAAAACACGGCTGGGTCACGGTAAAGGGAGCAGATACCGTCGTTGCTGACGCGTCAAAGGGAAACTAAAGAAAAAAATCTGCTGACAATAAAATAGTTTTGCAGCAAACGGCCATTCTTCCTGCAAGAGTGGTCGTTTTGTTGTTTAAAAATTTCTGCCATGTTTTCGAGTTGTACTTTATTTTCTGGCGATTCTGTTGTATACTTATTAGTAATTTATGAATCGCAGGAGGTTTTCTTATGCATAGAATTTTACAGCTGCTGGAACAGGATGCCCGTATTACACCGGCGCGCATTGCGAAGATGCTTGGCATGACCGAGCAGGAGGTAAAGGACAGCATTCGTAAGTATGAGCGAGATGATGTCATTCTGGGCTATAAGGCGATTATTGACTGGGGCAAGATCAAGCGCGATAACGTGACTGCGTTGATTGAGGTTCGCGTGAGACCACAGACCGGCGCCGGATTTGATGAGCTGGCCCAGCGCATTTATAACCACAAGCAGGTTGTAGATATGTATCTGATGAGCGGTTCCTTTGATTTCACGATCATTGTCAATGGCCGCTCCCTGCAAGAGGTTTCTCAGTTTGTATCTGAGAATCTTGCGCCGATGGAGAATGTCGTTTCGACCTCGACGCACTTTGTGCTCAAAACCTATAAGAATGCAGGCATTGCGTTTAATCCAGTTGACGAAAGAGAGGATTTCCGGAATGATTGATTACTCGGCTCTGATCTCGGACAAAGCACGGGAAATCAAGCCGTCCGGCATCAGAAAATTCTTTGACATCGTCAATACGATGGATGATGCGATCTCTTTGGGTGTTGGTGAGCCGGATTTCCAGACACCTTGGCAGATTCGCCGTGCAGGTATTGACTCTCTGCAGCAGGGCAAGACGTTCTATACGTCTAACTGGGGTCTGGCAGATTTGCGCAAGGAAATTTCAAACTATGCGATGGAAAATTACCATCTGGAGTACGATTATCACGATGAGATCATCGTGACGGTTGGCGGCTCTGAGGCGATTGACAATGCTCTGCGTTCGTTCGTGTCTGATGGAGATGAAGTGCTGATTCCGGAGCCGTCCTTTGTCTGCTATACGCCGCTGGCCATGATGGCAGGCGGTGTGCCGGTTCCGCTGGAAACGCGCATGGAAGACGGCTTTAAGCTGACGGCTGAGACGCTCAAGAAGGCAATCACGCCGAAAACCAAGGTGTTGATTATGCCGTTCCCAAACAATCCGACCGGCGCCATTATGACGCGGGAAGATTTGGAAGAAATTGCAGCGGTTTTGCGCGATACCAACATTATTGTTATTTCTGATGAGATTTACTGCGAGCTGACCTATGGCGGCAAGCAGCATGTCTGCTTTGCGGAGCTTCCGGGTATGCGGGAGCGCACGATTGTCATCAATGGTTTTTCCAAGTCGTTTGCCATGACAGGCTGGAGACTCGGCTGGGTTATGGCACCGCGTGAGATGCTCAAGCCGCTGGTAAAAATCCACCAGTTCGGTATCATGTCCGCGCCGACGGTCAGCCAGTTTGCCGGCATCGAGGCACTGCGCACGGGCAGAGAGGACATCAAATATATGCGGGAGCAGTATGACCTGCGCCGCCGTTTTATGTACTATCGCTTGCAGGAAATCGGTATGCCATGCTTTGAACCGGAAGGTGCCTTCTATATCTTCCCATCCATTGAAAAATACATGGATGATGATGAAAAGTTCTGTGATGAACTGCTCAGAAAGAAGAAGGTCGCTGTTGTTCCGGGCAGCGCATTCGGTGAGAGCGGACGCGGACACGTTCGTATTTCGTATTCGTATTCCATGATGCATCTGGAAACAGCAATGGAACGTATCGAGGAATTTGTACAGGAATTATAATTCCAATTAGCAATGGCAGAGAACAGAGTCTGATCTGTCTCTGCCATTTTTTGTGCCGCATAACTGTGCTGGTAAAATAATAAAAAATTGTACATTTTATTGTGCACAGTTATGCGATATAATGACTGCAATGAAAAAATAACTTCTGTACGAGGTGATATGACATGAGTAATTCAAAATACACAACGCGATTTCTATGTCTGACGGCAGTTATGGCTGCGATCACTTGCATTGCGACAATGGTGATCCAGATTCCGATTCCGTTGGGCTATGCCCATCTTGGCGATGCGTTTATTTTGCTGACCGTTTTGTTTGTCGGCAGAAAATCCGGTATCTGGGCGGGCGGCATTGGCTCTGCTCTGGCGGATTTGCTGACCGGTTATGCATACTGGGCCATTCCGACCTTTATCATTAAGTCGTTGATGGCGTACTTTGTTGGAAAAATTGCGTATAAAGAGGATACATGCAAGCTGTTTTCTGTGAGAACGCTGATTGCCTGCGTTGTCGGCATGGTTTGGATGGTTGTCGGCTATACCGTAGCTGGTGCGTTCTTGTACGGCGGACTGGCACAGGGTCTGGCTTCGACACCGGGACTTTCCGTCAAGGCAGTACTCAATCTGGCTGTTTGCTACGGTGTCGGCGCACTGCTTGAAAAAGCAAAGGTTCGCACATTCCTCACGACAGATAGAAAGGGTCGTGCATGATAGATCACAACAGACAAAAGAAGATTGCTGTTATCAATGACTTTTCCGGCTTTGGACGCTGCTCAATTGCAGTGTCCATGCCGATTTTGTCTGCCTTGAAGGTACAGTGCTGTCCGGTACCGACGTCGATTTTTTCCAATCATACCGGCTTTCCGCAGTTCTTTTTTGATGATTACACGGATAAAATGCAGACGTATATTGATAACTGGAAAAAGCTTGGTTTGCAGTTCAATGGCATTCAGACCGGCTTTCTTGGCTCTGAGCAGCAGATTGCCATCGTGCAGAAATTTATTGAGGATTTTTGCACAGCGCATACAATCGTGATTATTGATCCGGTTATGGGAGATCACGGCAAAATGTATCCGACATATACAGAGGGCATGTGTCAGTCGATGAAGAAGCTGGTGGCCTATGCAGATATTCTGACACCGAATTTGACAGAGGCTTGCATTCTGACCGATACGCCATTTCATGAAGGGCATTGGACCATGAAGGAACTGGATGCACTCGCGCGTAAATTGGCAGAGCAGGGACCAGAAAAGATTGTCATTACCGGTATTCCGCAAAAGGCGTATGTTTCCAATTTGATTTATGAAAAGAGCGGGGAAGCCAAACTGCTGCGCACACAGCGCATCGGCAGCGAGCGCTCTGGCACCGGCGATGTGTTTTCTTCGATTATCGCGGCAGATGCCGTCAACCATGTGCCATTTGAAGATTCCGTGCGCAAGGCATCCCACTTTATTAAGAAATGTATTCTGCGTTCCATTGAATTGGGATTGCCAAAGACCGATGGCGTTTGCTTTGAAGAATACTTGACTACGTTGAAATAACAAGGAGCGATCCTGCAATGAAAAAAGAAATGACGATTGTATATGATGTACACGATGGGCTGTACATCAATTTGACCAACCGCTGTCCGTGTGCCTGTACGTTTTGTCTGCGTCAGACCATGGATACCGTGGGAAAATCCGGTGGGCTGTGGCTGGAGCATGAGCCGAGCATCGAAGAGGTAAAGAAAGCCATTGACGGTGTGAATCTGCATCGCTATGCGGAGGTCGTATTCTGCGGCTTTGGCGAGCCGACGGAACGGTTAGATACGCTGCTGGAAACGGCAGCATATATCAAGCAGATCTGTCCGGACAAAAAAATTCGCATAAACACCAATGGTCTCGGCGATTTGGTCAATGGAGAATCCATTGCGCCAAAGCTGCGCGGCTTGATTGATGTCGTGTCGGTGAGCCTCAATACGCCAAATGCACAAGAATATCTCAAGCTGACGCGTAGCAAGTTTGGCGAGCAGTCGTTTGATGCGATGCTGGCATTTGCAAAGAGTGCCGGTGAACAGGGAATTGAGGTTGTGATGACAACGGTTGACACGACAATTTCTCATGAAGAAGAGAAACAGTGTCAAGCTATTTGTGATCGCATTGGCGCCCGCTACCGCATCCGTCCTTGGGAGGATTAAGACCGCAATATTTCGATATGAAATAAATTGAGATTTTTTTGGAGAATCTGCATATTTTTTGTACGGAATGCGGATTGTAAACAATATGTAAACGTGATAGGATAAACTGGTACCGGATTTTCCGGTACCAATTTTTTTGTAAGAGGATAGAAAATATATGAAAGATATGACAAAAGGAAATCCGACGCGGTTGATTTTGCAATTTGCGATTCCACTGCTCATCGGACAGCTGTTCCAGCAGGTGTATAGCCTGACGGATACGCGCATTGTCGGCAGCTTTTTGGGAGAGAATGCACTGGCGGCTGTCGGTGCGACAAACTCGCTCAATTCGCTGGTTATCGGCTTTTTGATGGGCATGACCAATGGCTTTGCGATTGTCACGGCGCGTTTTTTTGGTTCCGGTGATAAAAAGAGCATGAAGAAGGCCATTGCAGGTACCATTGTTTTGAGTGCCGGTACGATTATTGTGCTTACCTTGCTGTCGGTTGGCTTCCTGAAGCCACTGCTTCGCGTATTGAACACGCCGGAAGATTTGCTGCCGCTTGCCTGTTCGTATTTTCGTGTGATTTTGCTCGGTATGATTGTCACGGTATTTTATAATGCCTGCGCAGCGACACTGCGTGCGGTAGGAGACAGTATTACGCCGCTGATTTTCCTGTTAGTCGCTACGATTGGCAATGTTGGATTGGATCTGCTGCTCATCTGCGTGTTCCATATGGGCGTTGCCAGCGCCGCGTGCGCAACGGTATTCTCGCAGTTCATTTCGGTTGTCATGTGCCTGATATTTATCAAGGTTAAATACCCGGAGCTGGTTCCATCACGAGAAGATTTCTCTCGTTTTCTGCATGACTCGCATGTGTTTAAATGGATGTACAGCACCGGTCTCTCCATGGGATTTATGCTGTCTCTGGTCAATTTGGGTTCTGTCGTGCTGCAGAGTGCCATCAACTCTTTTGGCGCCAATATCATCGTCGCGCACACGGCGGCACGCAAGCTGACAGAGCTGTTCATGATGCCGTATTCGGTTCTTGCCACGACGATGGCGACATATTGCAGCCAGAATCTCGGCGCAGGCAAGCTCAAGCGCATCAAACAAGGCATCTGGCGGGCGTTGATTTTGTCGTGGTGCTGGTGCCTCATCGTTGTGCTGATGGCGTATACCATTGTCCCGTCGCTTGTCTATATGGTTACCGGTACACATGTGCCAGAGATTATTGAAACCGCATCGCTGTATCTCCGTATCAATACCGTGCTGTATTTTGTCACGGTTGTCATTTCTGTATTGCGCAATTCGTTGCAGGGTATGGGCGATATGGTCACGCCGCTGGTATCCAGTGCCATTGAATTGATCGGCAAGGTTGCAGTCGTGTTCCTGTTGGTACCGCATTTGGCGTACATGGGTGTCATTTTGTCCGAGCCGATTATCTGGTGTATTATGGTTATTCCGCTGATTGTTCAGATTTTGTTCGGCAAACGATTCCGAGACTTGAGAGAAGAATCCAAGCAGACAGCATAATAGCATAGATAAACAAAAATCCCGTTGGAATAATCCAACGGGATTTTTTAAAATGAAAGGAGTAAAAAATGAAAAAGAAAAGATATAATCAATTCACACTCAGTCTTACTGAATGGAGCTTATTGGTTGTCTGCCGCTTTCCAGCTATTGCTGCGGTCGGACAGTTGACCGTTTGAGTTAAACTATGTTTTAAGTCGCGTGTTTTTTTGTTTTCCTTAACTCTGGTATTAGTATACCGCAAAATCCCCGGCTTTGCGTGACCATATGAAGAACTCTTTTTGAAGAAATGTAGAAGAAATTATTGCGAAAATATGAATAACAGAAGCATGAAAAAAGCCGCGGTATGATCCGCGGCAATTTTTCGGAAAGGAGAAAGAAAAAGAAAAATATATGAATCTTTTCCGGCAGATTTGCCGAGAAAAGAGAAATAAGTTGTCTGCCGCTTTTGAATTAGATTCTGGCCGGGCAGCTGGCCTGAGGTAGAGATGCTTCATTTGTTTATCTGATATTATCATACACGATCCGATCCAAAAAATGGTGACGAAATTTGAAAGAAAATTTAAATAATTCTTGGAAAAATTATGTCTGAATTGTAACGATTGCCAAAGATAGATAAAAACACCGCGGGTTTAATCCGCGGTGTTTTTAAAAGAAAGGAAAAAATATGAAAAAATATAAGAGTGATTGAAACAGAAGAAAAGAGGAACCTCTGCTTCGTTAGGAAGAGTCTTTGTTGCTGTGCATTTCTCATCTGCACTGGTATTATCATACACGATTTTCCACTGGAATGCATGAACAAAAATAGAAAACTTTGTAGACAAAATGTGAACAAAAAAGAAAGCTCCCAAAAGAGCTTTCTTTTTACCTTAAATGGCACGGAACACAGCGTCCATGATCTCAGAAATGCGTGTGCCGGATACGGAGCGATCTGCACAATTCAAGTAGATTTTTTTCCGTTTATTAAACAGCAAGCGTGTTTGCTTCTCTTTATCGCCTTGCAGAAGCGGGCGCGTGGTGTCGCGGCTCAGGTTCTGTACGATGCGATAGAATGGTGTGTTCAGATGAATCAGCAGACCGTTTTTCTTGTACAGCTCGACATTTTCCGGACGAAGAACTGCGCCGCCGCCTAGTGCAATGACACATCCGGTGCGGTCGGCAATTTCGCGGGCACAATCGGTTTCAATATCGCGGAAACCGGATTCACCGATTTCTGCAAAAATATCTGAGATTTTTTTGCCCTCGCGCTTTTCCAGATAGTCATCCATGTCGATAAATTCGTATTGCAGTGTCCGCGCGAGCTTGCGGCCAATGGTCGTCTTGCCGCTGCCCATGAAGCCGCACAGGACAATGTTCTGCTTGCCATAGACATCGTGCAGACGCTTTTTTGCCATATCTCCGGATAACAGACGCAGAATGCGGGTCAAGTCCGCAGATTCAAACTGCGTACCGAACCAAATGGTCTGTGCATAAGCTGCCTGCAATACCAGCATCAATAGACCATTGCGAGTCTTGACGCTGTGCGGAGCCAGCTTCATAAAAGCGGTTTCCGGCGGATTGTAAATCGTGTCAAAGACATATTCTGTACCGACAGGCAGCTTCTCCAGCGGACAAGCCTCCTCATGCGGATACATACCGAGCGGCGTGCCGTTGACGAGAATGGCTGTGGCACGCGGCAGCTGCGTTGCAGGCATGACATCAATGTCAGCCTGCGGCAGATACGAGCGAATGTCATTGCGCAGAGCCTTCGCTTTGGTCAAATTTCGACCGGTAATCAGAACCTTTGCGCCGGCGTTGGCAAGATGATAGCAAATAACGCGGGCAACACCGCCATAGCCGCAGACAACAGCGATTTTGTTTTCTACAGAGATGCCGTCAAATTCGAGCGAGCCGGAGAAGCCCAGAATATCTGTGTTATAGCCGACAGCAGTTCCGTTGTGAAAAAATACTGTATTGACACTGCCGAGATTTTTTGCAGTCTCATCAACAGCATCGAGATATTGGAATACAGCTTTTTTGTGCGGGATGGTCAGATTTAAACCGCCGCATTTTTGCGAAGCGATGCGCATCGCTTCTTCTAAATCCTCTGGCGGCACATCGACAGCAAAGTATTCGCAATCTTTTCCAGAAACCTGAAACAGCTTGCTGTGCAGTTCGGGAGACATGGTATGTGCGATAGGGTGTCCGAACAGGGCAAACGTCGGTTTGCTCGGCACATAGTTCCGAAACTCATCCATGGTCAAAATCATGCGTTCATTCTCCTTTCTGCTTGAGGGCGTCCAGCGTCTCAAAGAACGTCGGATAAGAAATGGCAACACAATCCGGATCATCAATGGAAGAATCGCCTTCGCAAGCCAGAGCACATACGGCCATGCTCATGGCAACGCGATGATCGGCATAGCTTGCAAAATCTGCACCGTGCAGCGGCTTGCCGCCGCGAATAATCATGCCGTCATCGGTCTCCTGCACATCGGCACCAGTCTTGGAAAGCTCCGTCGTCATCGTTGCAATGCGGTTGGACTCCTTGACCTTGAGTTCCTGTGCATCGCGAATAACGGTTTCTCCTTCAGCGAAAGCAGCGGCAACAGCTAAAACCGGAATCTCGTCAATCAGACGAGGAATCATGTCACCGCTGATTATCGTGCCATGCAGATGAGAAGAACGAACGCGCAGATCACAGATCGGTTCGACAGTACCGCGCTCATTCAGGCGCTCAATATTTGCGCCCATCGCTTCCAGTGCATCCAGAATGCCGGTGCGGGTAGGATTGATGCCGACATTGCGAATGACAATATCGCTGTTTGGCAGAATCAAGCCGGCAACGAGGAAATAAGCCGCGGATGAAATGTCACCCGGAACCTCCACATTGACGGCGTGCAGAGCCTTCGGCGGCGTCAGAGTAATTTCTGTTCCGTTAGAGACAACCTGTGCGCCGAGACCGCGCAGCATTCGCTCGGTGTGATCGCGAGACGGAGCCGGTTCAATGACGGTTGTCGGGCTATCTGCAAACAATCCGGCGAGTAAAATAGCGGATTTCAGCTGTGCTGATGCGACCGGCATGTCATAGCGAATGCCGTGCAGCGGCGCAGGGTGAATGTCCAATGGGCATAAATTGCCGTCTTTTCCCGAAATATCTGCACCCATTTCGCGTAGCGGCTTGATAATACGTCCCATCGGACGCTTTTGAATGGATGCATCGCCGTTCAATGTGCAGGAAAATGGCTGACCGGCGAGAATGCCGCACAGCAGACGAGTCGTCGTGCCGGAATTGCCGGTATACAACAGCTCTGTCGGTGATTTGAGGCCGTGCAGGCCGACACCGTGAACGACAACCTCTTTGTCGGAAACGTCAATAGAGACGCCCATTTTTTTGAAACAGGAGATGGTAGATAAGCAATCTTCGCCCATCAAAAAGCCAGTGATATGTGTGTCGGCATCAGCCAGTGCGCCAAACATCACCGCACGATGAGAAATGGATTTGTCACCGGGAACGGTCACATCGCCGCGCAGTGCGCGAGCAGTAGTCAATGGACAACTCATGCTTTCACCTCACTGTCTTGTGTCACGGGATAAGAACCCAAAATGCGGACATAGGAGCACTCCTGCATGGTCTGGTAAATCAGTGCACGCGTATCTTGTCGCAGCAGATTTCCATCAAAATCAATGTAAAAACAATAATTCCAAGGCATATCGCGCAGCGGACGCGAGTGAATTTCTGTCATATTGACACCGTAATCGGCAAATACGGCCAGTGCACCATACAGGCTGCCGACAATATGCGGCAGAGTCAAAACAAGACTCACGCGCGTATCGGTTTCCTGTGCAGACAGGGAACGGGAAACCGCGATAAACCGCGTTTGGTTAAAGTCTGCGTCGTTGACATGCTCTTCCAAAATTTCCAATCCATACAGCTTTGCTGCGGCTTCGGAGCAGATTGCCGCACGAGAAATATCGCCGCTTTGTGCAACGTCATGTGCTGCCACGGCGGTGTTGCTTTCTTCGATTGCGTCCAAGCCGTGCTTTTTGATGTACTGCTGACATTGGCGCAGTGCCTGTGGGTGAGAGTGAACCTCTTCGATGGTATCAAACGATGCCCCCTTGCAGGCAGCGATGCAGTGACGAATGCGCTTGATATGAGAATGGGTGACGTATAAACCGTACTGCTCCAACAGATCATAGACCTCATTGACGGTTCCGGCTGTCGAATTTTCTACCGGAACGACACCAATATCCGCTCTTCCGTCCAAAACCGCATGGAATACATCTTCCCATGAATTTTGTGGGATGCGCTCGGCATTCGGAAACAAATCCATGGCGGCGATTTCTGCATACGATGCCGGCAGACCGCCGTAATATACAGTTTTGGGATTGGTGTTGCGCGGCTGTAAATCCAGCTGCAATCGCTGCGGCTCCGCTTCCAGCATCCGTGCGTACTGATGCTTTCGGCTGACGCGCGTTGTCGTGCGCAGCAGGGAAGAGTATTCCAGCTTGAGTTCATCCGGAATATCCTGCAGCATGGTGTTCATCAGTTCTGTCTCGCGAGACGGAACCAAAACCTGGCCGCCATGCTCCATTTTGTAATCAGAGACTTCCTCAGCGCACTTCATGCGCTTGAGAAACAGTTTTAAAATTTCGTGGTCAATCGCGCTGATGTCGCGGCGCACATCTTTAAGATCTCGCATATCCGTAAGCCTCCATGTACAGATCCGTGACAGCAACTGCAACTGCTGCTTCGATGACAGGTGTCGCACGAGTTACAATGCAAGGATCATGACGTCCCTTGATAACCAGCGGTTCAACCTGCTGATCCGTGAGATTCAATGTGTGCTGTTCGCGGGAAATAGACGGTGTCGGCTTGATCGCGGTGCGGACAATAATCGGCATACCGTTTGTGATGCCGCCCAAAATACCGCCGTTGTTGTTGGTCTCAGTCTTGACCGTATCGCCGTCCAAATACATGCAGTCATTTGCTTCAGAGCCGCGCATAGCTGCAATAGAAAAGCCTGCGCCGAATTCCACGCCCTTGACAGCCGGAACAGAAAACAGGATAGAGGACAGGCATCCCTCTACCGGAGACAGCATCGGAGATCCCATGCCGACCGGAACGCCGGTGACAGCACACTCGATGATGCCGCCAACAGAATCCTGCGCCTCTCGTGCCTGGTCAATCTGTGCGAGCATTGCTTCCTCTGCGCGCGGGTTGATGACCGGATATGCCTGTGTGCGCAGCTTTTCCAAAAGTTCGGTAGGTACATGGACGTCATCAAACGGCGTATCCATGATCTGACCGATGGCAGCGATATGCGAACCGACTTCAATGCCCTTGGAGCGCAGGAACAACTTGCACATGGCACCGGCAAAGACCAGCGGCGCCGTGAGACGGCCGGAAAAATGTCCGCCGCCGCGGTAATCATTACAGCCCTGATAGCGGACACGACCGGTGTAGTCTGCATGACCCGGGCGCGGCTGTTCGATTAAATTACGATAATCCTTCGAACGGGTATCGGTATTTTCAATGACGCAGGAAATCGGAGCGCCAGAGGTTTTGCCCTCAAAAATGCCGGAAAGGACCTTGGGGAGGTCCTTTTCTCGGCGAGCTGTGGACTGACGATTTTTTCCCGGTGCGCGGCGATCCATTTCAGCGAGAATAAATGCTTCATCGTATGGCACACCGGCCGGAAAACCATCGAGCACGCAGCCGATGCCACCGCCGTGTGATTCACCAAAAATGGAAAGCTTGACTGCATTTCCCCAAACAGAACCCATATGACAATCTCTCCTTATTCAGCGGTGAGCAGCGTATGTAACTGCTCCAGCGGGATTTTATGAATGTTTGCTGTGCCCATAGGATGTACCAGAATCATATTGATGCTGTCACCGGCACGCTTTTTGTCGTGCAGCATGGCAGTGTATACATCCTCGATAGGATACGGCAACTCTGTCGGCAGATCATGTGCCTGACAGATTTCTGTGATTTGCTGGGTGTAATCGGTCTCTCCCAACTTGGCTCCGAGCTTTGCCGCCTGTACCATGCCGATGGCAACAGCCTGACCATGCGTCAGCTCGGTAAAATGTCCGACTTTCTCTGCGCCGTGACCGATGGTGTGACCAAAGTTCAAAATCATGCGCAGACCGGTATCATGCTCGTCCTGCTGGACAACATCGCGCTTGATGCGGACGCATTCATAGACAATATGCTGCATATTGCTCTTGAAGTCCGGCTGAGCGATCATGTTCAGAATGTCCGGATTGGAAATGCAGCCGTATTTAATCACTTCCGCCATGCCGTCGTTGAAAATGCGTTCCGGCAGAGAAGAGAGGATGTCCGTGTCGATGATAACCAGCTCCGGCTGATAAAACGCACCGACAAGGTTTTTGCCTTGCGGCAAATCGACACCAGTTTTTCCGCCGACAGAGGAATCTACCTGTGCAAGCAGCGTAGTCGGAATCTGGCACACGTGAATGCCGCGCAGATAAGTGGCTGCAGTAAAGCCGGTAATATCACCGACAACACCGCCGCCCAAAGCAATGACCAAATCAGAACGGGTCAATTCTGCCTCGCTCAGGTCAGCATAAATGCCTGCAACGGTGTCTAAGGTTTTATATTCCTCGCCAGCCGGAATCACCGTAGTGGTGACTCCGATTGGGAATTCCGCGCGCAGCTGTTCCAAATACAGCGGTGCGACGTTGGAATCCGTGACGATGTGAATGCGGGTTGGCTGGAACTTTTCTGCGATGTGCTTGGCAGTCTGCGAGAAAATGCCGGAACCGATATAAATATCGGAATCAGTATTGGAGCCGTGAAGGGAAAGATGGTACATAATAGGTATGTCCTCCTGCTTAGACTTCGCGGCCGACAGCAGCAGCGACAGCACGCATTTTATTCATGGTACGTGCGAAGTGCTTGTAGGTCAGAGACTGTGCACCGTCGGACAGAGCGTGTGCCGGATCGTTGTGTACCTCGATAATCAGGCCGTCAGCACCAGCAGCTACAGCGGACATTGCCAGCGGCTCTACCATCCAGTAGATACCAGCAGCGTGAGACGGGTCAACGACAACCGGCAGATGGCTCAGACGCTTCAGAGCCGGAACGGCGCTGATGTCCAGGGTGTTTCTGGTATAGGTCTCGTAGGTACGGATGCCGCGCTCGCACAGGATGACCTGATCGTTGCCGCCAGCCATAATGTACTCTGCAGACATCAGGAACTCTTCCAGTGTGTTTGCGAAACCGCGCTTGAGCAGTACCGGTGTGTTGGTCTTGCCCAGTTCCTTGAGCAGCTCGAAGTTCTGCATGTTGCGGGCACCGACCTGATAGCAGTCTACGCGACCCTCAAACAGCTCGATGTGTGCCGGATTGGTAATCTCGGTGACAATCGGCATGCCGGTCTTTTCCTTTGCGATGCAAAGCAGATCCAGACCCTGCGCCTTCATGCCCTGGAAAGAGTACGGGGAAGAACGCGGCTTCCAAGCGCCACCGCGCAGAACAGCAGCGCCCTGACGCTGTACTTCCTCTGCGATTTCGCAGATCTGCGGCTCGCTTTCAACCGAGCACGGACCCGCCATGACAACGATTTTTTTGCCGCCGACTTCTACATTGTTGCCGATTTTCACAATGGTGTCGTCCGGATGCATCTGACGGTTTGCCAGCTTGAACGGCTCCTGTACCTTCATCACGCGGTCAACCCAGTGGTTGAGCATCAGCGTATCCTTCTCAACGGCAGACGTATCACCGACCAGACCCAGAATGGTGGTCTCTTCGCCGACGATTGGGTTTACAGATACATGAAAATGCTCGATCCAGTTGGTAAGGCGTTCTACTTCTTCCTTCGGGCATCCTTTTTTCAATACAACGATCATGATATTCTTTCTCCTTGGAAAATATATTTCCCGGCTGATACCGCACGAAAAGTGAGCATAAAAAAAGCCTTTCAGCCCGCGAACAGGGACGAAAGACAATTCCGTGGTACCACCCAAATTCGGCATAAAAATGCCGCACTTTTTTCAAATACGAGGCCGGGAAGCCCGATATTCTAGCCTTCTAACGGGGGCAACCGTTCGCACCTACTTGTGTTCAGCGCGAAAGCTCAGGAGGGAACTTCAATCCGACTTGTTCAAAGCGCGCTCTCAGTCTATGGCACGCTATCCCTGTTAAACCGATCCGGAACTACTTTTCTCCGTCATCGCTGTGCTGGTATCAAATTCTGCATTTATTATACATCGGACAAAAGCGCGATGTCAAGAGGTTTTGCGCGAAAAATACGATGTTTCTTTTTGGATATGCGGGATATAGGCGCTGAGATTCTTTTGCAAAAAATTGCGGTGAACGCTTGACAGATGCAGAAGAAGTGAATATAATGTTAATCATAATCATTAAATACTGAAATGTGATGAAAAGGTTTAGTAACTGTAAGCCGTCTTCAGAGAGCTGCCGTTTGGTGCGAGGCAGTGTCGTTCAGCAGTGAAACTCGCCTTGGAACAGTCCGCTGAAACAGATAGTTGTTGTCTGATTAGGTTGGAACGGATCTCCCACCGTTACAGGGGAAGCGCATTGCTGGATGCGTTGAGCGGTCGTCTTACGGTACAAGTAGAAGTATGGCGACAAGTAGAGTGGTACCGCGGAAGTTTGCTTTCGTCTCTGTTTCCAAAGTTATTTTGGCGAGATGAGAGCTTTTTTTATGCCCATCGCGCACACCGTCTGAACCAGTAATTTTTTACATTTGTATGGAGGATATACGTTATGTCAAGACAGATTCGGATTTTTGATACGACCCTGAGAGATGGCGAGCAGTCTCCAGGCTGTAGCATGAACCTCAGCGAAAAGATTGAGGTTGCCCGTCAGCTGGAAACCTTGGGCGTTGATATTATGGAGGCAGGTTTTGCCATTGCATCTCCGGGAGACGCTGCTGCGATTGCAACCATTGCACACACCATTAAGAACTCTACCGTATGCTCTCTGGCACGCTGCGTAGAGAAGGATATTGACGCCGCTTGGGGTGCAGTCAAGGAAGCTGTTGATCCGCGCATTCATGTGTTCCTGGCAACTTCTCCGATTCATATGCAGTACAAGCTGAAGATGAGCCCAGAAGAGGTTCTGGAGAGCGTTCGTCATCATGTATCGTACACCAAGAAGTTCCTGAGCAATATCGAGTTCTCCGCAGAGGATGCAACCCGTTCGGATTGGGATTTCCTGTGCCGCGTCGTTGACACCGCTATTCAGGCTGGTGCAAGCACCATCAATATTCCGGATACCACCGGTTATCTGACACCGGGCGAGTACTATGACCTGATTAAGTACCTGCGCGAGCATGTAGACGGCATCGAAAATGTTATTCTGTCCTGCCATAACCACAATGACTTGGGCATGGGCGTTGCCAACTCTCTGGCTGGCGTACAGGCAGGCATTGGTCAGGTAGAATGCACCATCAACGGCATTGGCGAGCGCGCAGGCAATGCTTCTCTGGAAGAAATTGTTATGGCACTCAAGACCCGTAAGGATTACTTCGACTGCGATACCCGCATCGACACCAAGCAGATTTACCGTTCCAGCCGTATGATTCAGACCATCACTGGTGTTCCGGTTGCTCCGACCAAGCCGATTATCGGCGCAAATGCCTTTGCACATGAGTCTGGCATCCATCAGCATGGCGTCCTGAACAACAAGTCTACCTACGAGATCATGACGCCGGAGTCTGTTGGTATTCCGAAGAATGCTATTGTTCTGGGCAAGCATTCCGGCCGTCATGCATTTGAAGCTCGTCTGAAGGATCTGGGCTACACCCTGACAGCAGAAAAGCTGGATAAGGCATTTGAGAAGTTCAAGGTACTGGCTGACCGCAAGAAGGTCATCAAGGATCGCGACTTGGAAGCACTGATTGGTGTTGTTCCGGTATCCGGTCCGGTTCGCTACACGCTCCAGCAGTATGTCATCAACAGCGGCAACACCATCAGCACCACCGCTGTTATCAAGATGTCCAAGGGTGATGAGAGCTTTGAGCGCGCAGCGCTGAGCGATGGCCCGATCAATGCATCGTTTGCAGCAATTGATAAGATTACCGGCCTGAAGGTTCAGCTGGAGGATTACCAGCTGCGTGCACTGACAGATGGTCAGGACGCACAGAGTGAGGCTGTTGTAAAGATGATTATCGGCGAGAACAGCCAGGAAGTCATCACCGGCCGCGGCGTTTCTGTTGATATTGTAGAGGCTTCTATCAAGGCTTACATCAACGGCGTAAACAAGTATCTGAACAACTAATAGAAAGAGAAAACAGCCCTGCTTGCTTTGGCAGGCGGGGCTGATTCATACATAGAGGAGGCAAACCACCTATGGCAATGACAATGACACAGAAGATCCTCGCAAGCCATGCGGGACTGGAAAGCGTAACCGCTGGCCAGCTGATTGAGGCAAATCTGGATCTGACTTTGGCAAATGATATTACGGGCCCGGTAGCAATCCGTGAGATGGAAAAGGCTGGATTTGAGCACGTATTTGATAAGACAAAGATCGCGCTGGTTATGGACCACTTTGCACCGAACAAGGATATTAAGTCCGCAGAGCAGTGTCTGACCTGCCGGAATTTCTCCGGCAAGCATGAGATCGTCAATTTCTTTGACGTGGGACAGATGGGTATTGAACATGCCCTGCTGCCGGAAAAGGGTCTGGTAGGCCCTGGCGAACTGATTATCGGCGCTGACTCCCATACCTGTACCTATGGTGCACTGGGTGCATTCTCCACCGGCGTTGGTTCTACTGACCTCGCAGCAGGCATGGCAACCGGTAAGGCTTGGTTCCGTGTTCCGTCTGCCATTAAGTTCAACCTGACCGGTTCTCTGCCGAAGTACGTTTCCGGCAAGGACGTTATCCTGCACATCATCGGCAAGATCGGCGTAGATGGTGCGCTGTATCGCTCGATGGAGTTTGCCGGTGACGGCGTTGCTTCCCTGACCATGGATGATCGTTTCACCATTTGCAACATGGCAATTGAGGCAGGCGCAAAGAATGGTATCTTCCCGGTAGATGACAAGACCCGTGCGTATATCAAGGGCCGCGTCAATCGTGAAGTGACCGAGTTCGCAGCAGATCCGGACGCACAGTACGATGAAGAGTACACCATCAATCTGTCTGAACTGCGCCCGACCGTTGCTTGTCCGCATCTGCCGGAGAACACCAAGACCGTAGACGAGCTGGGTAAGATTGAGATTCAGCAGTCTGTTATTGGTTCCTGCACCAACGGCCGCATTCAGGACATGCGCGACGCTGCTGCTATCCTGAAGGGCAGAAAGGTAAAGAGCAACGTTCGTACCATCGTCATTCCGGCGACACAGGAAATTTATCTGCAGTGCATCGAAGAAGGTCTGGCAAAGATCTTTGTTGAAGCAGGTGCAATTGTTTCTACGCCGACTTGCGGTCCGTGTCTGGGCGGTCATATGGGTATTCTGGCACATGATGAGAAGGCAATCTCTACCACCAACCGTAACTTCGTTGGTCGTATGGGACATGTTTCTTCTGAGATTTATCTCGCCAATCCGGCTGTCGCAGCAGCTTCTGCTGTCACCGGCTATATCACCGATCCGGCAGAGCTGGACTAAGGAGGGTTTTACACATGAAAGCAAGAGGTTCTGTTTTTAAATATGGCGATAACGTCGATACCGACGTTATCATTCCGGCACGTTATCTGAACATTGCAGATCCGGTAGAATTGGCTACCCACTGCATGGAGGATATTGACACCGAGTTTGTCAAGAACGTAAAGAAGGGCGACATCATGGTAGCAACCAAGAACTTTGGCTGCGGCTCTTCTCGTGAACATGCCCCGCAGGTTATCCGTGATAATGGCATTTCCTGCGTTATCGCATCTTCTTTTGCTCGTATTTTCTATCGTTCTTCCATCAATATCGGTCTGCCGATTATGGAGAGCGAAGAGGCTGCCAACGCTATCAGCGCAGGCGATGAGGTTGAGGTTGATTTTGATACCGGCGTTATCACCGACATCACAACCGGCCAGACATTTCAGGCAGCAGCATTCCCGCCGTTCCTGCAGAACATTATTTCCGCAGGCGGCCTGCTCAAGAGCTTGAAAGAAAGAGAGGAAAACAAGTAATGCAGTACAATATCGCGGTCATTAAGGGCGATGGCATCGGCCCGGAAATCGTTACAGAAGCTATGAAGGCAATGGAGGTTGTCGGCGAGAAGTTCGGCCACACCTTCAACTTTACCGAGTGCTATGCAGGCGGCAATGCGATTGACAAGTTTGGCATTCCGCTGCCGCAGGAGACACTGGATGTTTGTAAGGCATCGGATTCCGTTCTGCTGGGTGCCGTTGGCGGCCCGAAGTGGGACAGTGTTCCGTCTGATAAGCGTCCGGAGCGTGCACTGTTAGGCCTGCGTTCCAATCTGGAGCTGTTTGTCAATCTGCGCCCGGCACAGATGCACGCTGCTCTGGCAGATGCTTGCCCGATTAAGCCGGAAATTATCGGCGACGGCTTTGACATTTTGGTTTGCCGTGAGCTGACCGGTGACGTTTACTTTGGTAAGCGCGGCCGCCGTGAGAGCGAACTGGGCGAGACCGGCTGGGACGATATGAATTACTCTGTCACAGAGGTAGAGCGCATCGGTCGCCGTGCATTCGATATGGCAATGAAGCGCAACAAGAAGCTGACCTCTGTAGACAAGGCAAATGTACTGGAAACTTCCCGCGTATGGCGCGAGACCATGCATAAGCTGCGTGAAGAGTATCCGGAAGTTGAGTATCAGGATATGTACGTAGACAATGCAGCCATGCAGCTGGTTCGCAATCCGGGTCAGTTTGATGTCATCACGACCGGCAACCTGTTCGGCGATATTCTGTCCGATGAAGCCAGCATGATTACCGGTTCGATTGGTATGCTGCCGTCTGCTTCTATCGGCAAGACCAAGCTGGGTATGTACGAGCCGATTCACGGTTCTGCACCGGATATTGCAGGCAAGGGCATTGCAAACCCGATTGCAACCATTTTGTCCTGTGCTATGATGCTGCGCTATTCGTTCGGTCTGGGCGAAGAAGCTGATTGCATCGAAGCAGCCGTTGAAAAGGCACTGAATGACGGTCATCGCACCGCTGACATTGCCAAGGAAGGCGAGAAGGTTCTGTCCACTTCCGAGATGGGTGCCATTGTTTGTGAGAATATCAAGGGTTAATTCCTTTGAGCTGAGAAAGATAACAGGGTCTGGCGTATGCCAGACCCTGTTTTTTGTATCATATTTATTGTGCATATGCTTTGATTTGTTCCAAAATTTCAACGTCTGCGGGGCAAAAATCAAATTGATCGATTTCTTTGGGAGTAATCCAGCGCATATCGTGATGTTCAAGCAGCTGCGGGGTGCCTGATGCTATCGTTGCGTGAAACAGCGTCAAATGCACCGTCAGATCCGGATAGCAGTGTGTGACATCCATAAAGACATTGCCAACGGAGAGCGTGATGGCAAGCTCTTCCTGACATTCTCGAATCAATGCCTGCGGCTTGGTTTCGCCAGCTTCTACTTTTCCGCCGACAAATTCCCACAGCAGTCCGCGCGCCTTGTTGGCAGGGCGCTGACAGATCAAAAATCGCTTGTCCTGCCAAATTAACGCGGCGACAACTTCGGTTGTTTTCAAAATTTGAATCGCCGTTTGATATTTTTCTCTGCGTGTAAGATCTGCTCGTGTAACAGTTGTCAAACGAGAGAGGTCGCTGTTGTGGGCAAGATCTGCAAGTTTGACGCGCACGGCAATAGGGTCACTGCGCAAAGCGCGAATATAATCCAAATAAGGAACTTCAGGGTGGTGCGTCAGATGACAAATGGTCTCCACAGCGGATGTGGGAATACCTGCGTGCCGCAAATCTTCCGCAGTCATCGGAGTATCTTCTATGACATCATGCAGCAGAGCGACAATTGTGCTTGGTTCATCCGGCATTTGCTCGGCGAGATGGAGCGGATGATGGATGTAGGGAAGACCGCTTTTGTCTGTTTGTCCCTGATGGGCTTGATAGGCGAGCTGCAACGCGAGCTTGGTCAGCTTGGTATAAATCATCGTTATTTTCCTTTGATTTGAATCGACACCGTGCCGTCATCGCCGATAACAAGAGACAGGGACTTGACATATTTCTGGTAGAACTGATGCTTTTCCGTGTCCGACATGACAGCGCGCGTAGAGGTGTACAGATGATCCATCATATCTGTTACATTCAAATCAATGTGATCGGCCAGATATTGTTTCATTTCTGTCAGCATAGCGGTCAGCTTAATATCCTTGCCGGAACCGGAATAAAAATCATCAATGTAGCAGTAAAAGATTCCGCTGTCGTCCAGCGCTTCCTTTAGCTTACCGCTGCATTTTTCGTGTTCGACCATGACGAGAAACCGCGCTTCTTTCAAGGTGCTGATAACGCTCCAATAATCCGAATCGCTGGCAACAATCACGAACGAATCCACGTGATTGGCATAAAATTCGCGCACGACATTGGCGGTCATATGGGTATCGACGAGAGATTTGTCTTCTTTTAACCGTGCGACCTCAATGCGTTCGATGGGAATATCCGTGTGTTCCTGCAATACCTTCCAAGCAGAAGAGGTGTGCACATCGTCAAACAACATGATTTTGGAAATTTTATCACGCAGATAATCTTCCAGATTGTTGAGTGTCGCGCACAGATCGTATGGATCGGAGTTTTCGCAGTCAACGACAATGACGGTATCGCGGCTTTCGGACAAGAAGTCATAAATATTGTTTTTGACGGTGTTGTCCACATTGGATACCTTGTTGAGGTCGGAAAAATCGTCCTCGTGCCAGTGGTACAGAAGCGTGACAAACTTCTTGTCATTGTATAAAATATTTCCGTCATTCTGGAAGAATACCCAGTTGATGTACATCTGGTAGGGATAGCATTCAAACGATGCATAATATGCGTCAGATGCCTGTTTGGTACCCGGTTCTGTCAAGCCGTCCGGCATAATAAAGATGCTTTTGACGTATGACCATTCCAGCCAGAGTGGAAACAGATTTTTGCAATTATTGATTCGGTCAGAAATATATTTATTGATGTCAACGATATACTGTGCCAGCCGCGTGTTTTTCTTTAACAGATTGATGCCCCAATTGCTCAGCTCATGAATGCATTCTACTGGGATATATTCGTTGAGGGAAGATAATAACCGATAGTTGTGAAAAACTTCTTGATTGATGCGCTTAAAGTGGCGAATAATTGCGGTTCGCACCATACATAGATCGCGGATGATGCAGGCATTTCGATTGAATTTTAATTTTTGATATATTTCTATATCAGGGGACTCATGTACATTTTCAAAAATATGCTCTGGAACACCGATTAAAAAAGCAACAGTTGAAATGACAGAATATGTACTGGTAGAGCTTTTTTCGTGATGAATGGGATTGGATACAGGTTCTACGATGGGTTCAAAATCTTGTGTCATAAAAAGGTTCCTTTCGTGAAAAATTTACAACAATGTTGTACTGATATTGTATCGTATTTTAAATAGATTTTCAATAAACATACAGGAAATTGATATTGACAAGCATGCCTCATCGTGATAGAATGTGTAGCATACTACAGTTAGGAGACGAAGGAATGTGTGACTGTGAGCTGTGTGCAGATGATTTGGGCTATCTCATCAAACAGATCAGCGATAAAATGCGGGCGAATGCTGATGCGGCGTTTCGCAAGCATGGATTGACGTTTTCGCAGGTGCATGTGCTGGATTTTGTACTGGCGTGCGAAGGCAGTGCAACGCAAAAAGAAATTGAAATTTATTTGGGCGTTTCGCATCCGACGATTGTCGGCTTGGTGTCTCGGTTGGAGAAAGCTGGCTTTGTCACCTCGCATATAGACGAAAACAATCGCAGAAATAAAATCGTTTGCGTGACAGAACAAGGAAGGCAAACCAGAGAAAGCCTGAAAAAGGGCCGTCAGGAGATGGAAGCGCGGCTCGCGCAAGCCCTCGGACAGCCGGAACGAGAACAGCTCATGCATTTGCTGAGCAAACTGTATCAAATTTTGTAATTCAAAGAATCGTGCAGAAAGGAGTATGAATCCATGATAAAAATGTTAATGGGCAGCATTCGACAGTACAAACGTGCTTCACTGCTGTCACCGCTGTTTGTCACGCTGGAAGTCATGCTGGAATGTTTGCTGCCGCTTGTTATGGCGAGCATGATTGACAACATGACGGGAAACAGCATGATGCCGATTATCAAATACGGCATTGCGCTGGCAATTATGGCGATGCTGTCATTGCTGTTCGGTGTACTGTCCGGTAAGTATGCAGCAACAGCGTCCTGCGGCTTTGCCAAGAACCTGCGCCAAGACTTATTTTTTAAGATTCAAGGCTTTTCGTTCGCTGACATCGACAAATTTTCGTCCTCGTCTCTGGTGACGCGTATGACAACGGATGTCACGAATGTACAGAATGCGTATCAGATGATTATTCGTGTCGCTGTGCGCACCCCGCTGATGTTGATTTTCTCTGTCATTATGGGCATGTCCATCAGCGTGCGTATTTCGCTGATTTTCTTGGTCATGATTCCGATTATTGGCGGCGCACTGCTGGGCATTGCATGGCATGTTTTCCCGATTTTCAAGCGTATCTTTAAAAAATATGACCGCATGAATGAATCGGTACAGGAAAATATCTCAGGCATCCGCGTTGTCAAATCCTTTGTCCGTGAAGATTATGAACGAGAAAAGTTTTACACCCAATCGGAATCCGTTCGCCGCGATTTTACGCGTGTAGAGAAAATTTTGGCACTCAATGCTCCGATTATGATGTTTGGTATTTACACCTGTATGCTGCTTGTCAGCTTTGTCGGTGCCAATATCATCATCGCTTCGCACGGCTCGGTATTGACGACCGGCGAGCTTTCCTCGCTCATCAATTACGGCGTGCAGATTTTGGCATCTATGATGATGTTCTCTATGGCGTTCGTTATGTGTATGATGGCAGCGGAGCCGGTACAGCGTATCACCGAAGTACTGGGACATGAGAGTGTGTTGAAAAATCCGGAGCATGGCAAGACCACGCTGGATGACGGCAGCATTTCCTTTGACCATGTTTCGTTCCGTTATTCGGACAAGAGCCAGAAATATGCGCTGTCCGACATTGATTTTGAAATTCTGTCCGGCAAGACCATTGGTATCATTGGCGGTACCGGTTCGTCTAAAACATCGCTGATTCAGTTGATTTCCCGTCTGTATGATACAACAGAGGGCAGCGTCCGTGTTGGCGGTGTAGATGTGCGCGAGTACGATTTGGAGTCTTTGCGCAGTGAAGTGGCTGTGGTGCTGCAAAAAAATATTTTGTTTTCCGGTACGATTAAAGAAAATCTGCGCTGGGGCAACAAAGATGCCAGCGATGCAGAACTGGAACGCGTTTGCCGTTTGGCACAGGCGGATGAATTTATTCAGCAGTTCCCGCAAAAATATGATACATATATTGAACGCGGCGGCAGCAATGTCTCCGGTGGCCAGAAACAGCGTCTGTGTATTGCTCGTGCGCTGCTCAAAAAGCCGAAGATTTTGATTCTGGATGACTCGACGTCCGCTGTCGATACCAAGACCGATGCGCTGATTCGTAAGGCGTTCCGACAGGAAATTCCGGATACCACTAAGATTATTATTGCCCAGCGCATTTCATCCGTAGAGGATGCCGATCAGATCTTTGTCATGGAGGATGGCCGGATTGTTGAGCGCGGCACACATGATGAGTTGGTAGCTCTGGGTGGTATTTACCGTGAAGTATATGATTCTCAGACGAAAAGCAGAGAGGAGGCGTAACCGATGGCAAAGCAGAACAAAAAAGGCAAACGTCCTGCCGTAAAAAAGGGCACATTTGGCCGACTGTTCCGGTATCTGTTTCAACACTACGGCATTCGATTGATCGTCGTTATGATTGGTATTGTCATCAGTGCGGCGGCTTCTGTTGTAGCGACGGTATTTTTACAGCGTTTGATTGATGAATGCATTGTGCCGGGTATTTCGTCAGGCATGGGTGCGGTACAGAATTTGCTGGCGCATATCCTGCTGACTATGATGGCATTTTATATTCTCGGTGTCGTTGCGGCATTCATTTACAACCGAATTATGGCAACAGTCACACAGGGTACGCTGAAGAATCTGCGCGACGATATGTTTAACGGCATGGAAACACTGCCGATTAAATACTTTGATACGCATCCGCACGGTGACATTATGAGTACCTATACGAATGACACCGATGCCATTCGTATGTTGATTGGTCAGAGCTTGCCAATGCTGACGCAGTCGGTTTTGTCTGTACTCGCTATGATTGGTATGATGCTGTATTTCAGCGTATGGCTGACCATTCTCGTCTTGGTCTTTATTGGCGTCATGCTGACAATTTCCAAAAAATTTGGTGGTGCCAGTGCGAAGTACATGATGGCACAACAGCGTTCGCTGGCAACAGAAGAAGGCTTTGTTGAGGAAATCATGAGCGGCCAGAAGGTTGTACAGGTATTCTGCCATGAGGAAGAGAGCAAACGAGATTTTGTCAAGCTCAATGAAAAGTTGTTTCATGACGGCGAAAAGGCAAATCAGTACGGCAATGTTCTCATGCCGATTCTAAACAACCTGGGCAATCTGATGTATGTGCTGCTGGCAGTGCTCGGTGGCACATTGGTTGTTCTGCACGCGCCGAATGTCAGCTTGACCGGTGTAGATACGATTACGCTCGGCATTATCATTTCTTTCCTCAGCATGACGCGCCAGCTGTCGCAGACCATTGGCCAGGCATCCATGCAGGTATCGATGGTTGCTATGGGTCTGGCGGGTGCAGGACGTGTCTTTGAGCTGATCGATCAGGTGTCGGAAGAAGATCATGGTTATGTGCATCTGGTTAACGCAAAGAAAGATGCAGATGGGAACATCATTGAGTGCGACAAGCCGACTGGCATGTGGGCTTGGAAGCATCCTCACAGTGCGGACGGTACCGTATCGTATCGAGAACTCAAGGGTGATGTTCGTCTGGAACATGTCAATTTTGGTTATACGCCGGATAAGACAGTCCTGCACGATGTCTCTCTGTATGCGAAGCCGGGACAGAAAATTGCGTTTGTCGGTGCAACCGGTGCCGGTAAGACGACCATTACCAATCTGATTAACCGATTTTATGATATTCAGGACGGCAAAATTCGCTATGATGGCATCAATGTCGAAAAAATCTGCAAGCCGGATCTGCGCCGTTCACTCGGCATCGTCTTGCAGGATGTCAATCTGTTTACGGGAACCGTCATGGATAACATCCGATATGGCAGACTGGATGCAACCGATGAAGAGTGTATCGCAGCTGCCAAGCTGGCAAATGCAAACAGCTTTATCTCCCGTTTGCCGGATGGTTATCAAACGATGCTGACAGGTAATGGCTCGAATCTCTCGCAGGGTCAGCGCCAGCTGCTGTCGATTGCGCGTGCTGCTGTGGCAGATCCTCCGGTTATGATTCTGGATGAGGCAACCTCGTCCATTGATACACGAACAGAAGCTCTGGTTCAGGCTGGCATGGACAATCTGATGAAGGGCAGAACGGTATTTGTCATTGCGCACCGCTTGTCCACTGTTCGGAACAGTGAGGCAATCATGGTGCTGGATCATGGCAGAATCATCGAGCGAGGCACCCATGACCAGCTCATTGAGCAGAAGGGTGTATACTATCAGCTGTATACCGGCGCATTTGAGTTGGAATAAATACTATTTTAATCCCATTCTCTGGTTTTCTAGAGGATGGGATTTTTTGTTTCCAAGGATAAACAAATTGTGTTATACTAAAACAAACGGAAGGGAGGAATTGTAATGAGACAAAAAAGAAAATGGGCAATTGGTACCGTATTGTCTCTGTCTGTCATGTGTGGCGCTGTGTCTGTATATGCGACAGATGTACCATACGATACGATTACGCAGCAGGAAGTCCAAGCTCCGGAACAGGTGCAGGCAACCGCGTTGGAAACCGGCGGCATGCAGCTGACATGGCGTGCAGTTCCTGACGTGAGCGGTTATCGCATTTATCGCTGGAATCAGGATACATGGGAACTGCTTCATATTGTAAAAAAGGCAGATAAGACAGACTATATCGACAAGACGACAGAACTGCAAACCGAGTACAAATATACGATTCGAGCATACAAACAGAAAAACGGAACAATCGCGCTCAGTGCTCCAAGCGAAGAAGCAACAGGAACAACGATCTCTGCATTGGGAACACCGGTGATGCGGTCAGCAACATCCGATGATCCAAACAATCTGACGATTGTTTGGAATGCTGTAGGCAATGCAACTGGTTATGAAGTATTCCGCAAAGCGGAAGGAGAGAATGATTGGAGCCAAATAGCAGAGACATCCGGCTTGTATGCGACAAGTTACGTGGATCATTCCGTTATATGCGGAAGAGCATATTCGTACACCACTCGCGCCTATTATGAAAAAAATGGGCAGAAGGTATACGGTGCGTATGATTCGCAGGGGATTGTCGGACGAGCAGTTCCGGCAGTACCAACACTCAAAGCATCCAGCAATTCGTCTACTAGTGTTTCGCTGTCTTGGACAAAAGTATCCGGCGCAAACGGCTATCATATTTACCGAAAGACAGACGCCAATGGTGCGTGGGTTTATTTGAATTCTGTTGGAGAAAATAATACTGGATATCAAGATTCAGGGCTGACAGCGGGCAAACAATATTATTATGCAGTTGCGGCTTATTGCACGTTGCCGGATGGTTCACAGTACATTGGTGATCTCAGTACAGCGGTCAGTGCAGTTCCAAAACTGCCAGCACCGAGTCTCAAAAGTACATCTGTGGGCAAAAAAGGCCTTGTACTCCAATGAAATACGGTTTCTGGAGCCAATGGCTATGTTATCTATCGCACATCGGACAGCAAAGGCTGGAATCAGATTGCGACGGTAGGTTCTGGGACAACATCGTATGAGGACAGTGTGAATCTTACAGACGGCGGCACGTATTATTATACTGTGGCGGCAAAAATGTCTTCGGGAGAAGCGGGCTTGTACGATACAAATGGTATCCGCGGTGTATATTATAGCTATCAAGCGGCAATCAATTCCGGCAGTCTGCCGGATAATATTGCATTGCCCAATGTGCGCAAAGAGACATTCGGTACAAGTGCAGAAGGACGAGCGCTCAACGCGTATACAGTCGGCACAGGAGCAAAACATATGGTCTTGAATTTTGCTATTCACGGCTGGGAAGACAATTGGAATAGAGATGGCTATGAACTGGTGTGGATTTCCGTCCAATTGTTGGAAAAACTGTCTGCAAACGCTTCAACCGTCACAAGTCGTGGATGGTCTGTGACCGTCATTCCATATGTCAATCCAGATGGCATTGTCAGCGGCACGACCAACAATGGTCCGGGGCGTTGCAGCACGTATCGTTATAATACCTCAGGATCTCTTGTCAAGGGCGGCGTGGATATGAACCGTTGTTTTCCGACTGGATTCAAGCAGTACACAAGTGCACGAAATTACACCGGCCCAAATCCGCTTATGGCAAAGGAAGCAAAAGCACTCAAATCTCTGATTGATAATAAGAAGGGTTCTTCTACGAATGTATATATGGATGTTCACGGCTGGACACAGCAGATTTTGACCAATACCAGTGGTTCCGGATTTGTTTATTCAACCATGCATCAGTATTTTCCAGACAATTCGGCAGGCGGTCTTGGTGGCGGCTATGTCACACGCTATGCAAAAGAAAAGGGTTACAATGCTTGCTTATTCGAGTTCCCGCGCAATGTTACGTCGCATAGTGTCTTGGTAAACAAGGGATATGATACCAAATTTGTCAATGCGATCTGGAGCATGATTAGCAATCATTGAGGAGGGATGCGGCATGAAACGTTTGGCAGTTTTCAGTGTAATCTTGCTGTTGCTATGTGGCTGTGGCAAGCAGACGGTTTCCCTCCCGCAAGGACGGCATCCAGACAGACAGCCTAAGTCATCCGTGTCAACAGGCTCAGGGGAAAATACATCAACCGAGTCAGAAACGACAACGATTGACGCTGGCTCTGTGGAAACCGATGCTTCTGGAAAAGCATATGAGCAGAAATACTTCACGAGTGAAGCAGCTTCTAATGCAGAGACCATTCAAGCAGACGGTGCGCCGCGTGAAGAAAACGCACAGGCAGATGCAGATGAAACACAAAGCAAAGCGATGATGGAATACGCACGTTGTTTGTATCCGGATCACCAAGAAGATGGCATAGAGTTAAGCGAAAAGACTGTAGACGGCACAGAATATTTATTCGCCGCGATTACAGACAAAAACGGCGCAGTATTTTGCACGATTGCATACGATGCGCAAAAAGATATTTACTATCTTTATGATAGCGAAATGAATCAACTGATTCCAATTGAATACGATGAATATGGCGTTCGATTGGTCAGCTGACAGGAGGAAATTATGAGACAATTCATCAAACGAACTGCCGTCGCTGTTGTCGCGGGCTGCATAGTGTGCAGTGTTTCGGCAGGTGTATTGGCGATAGAGCCGGCAGCGACTATCGGTTCTATGACATATCATTCCTTGAATGCGGCATTCAGTGCCGTGAAATCAGGAGAAACAATTGTGCTGCAATCAGATGTTTTGGGAAAAAATGAGACGCATCCGATCGGCGCAGATACGGGAGCTGCATACATATCCAATGACAGTGGAAATCTGTCATTTACACTGGATCTCAATGGACATTGTATTTCATCTGACGAAAAAACGCAGACCGGTTTGTTGATTCAAATAGGAAAACAGGCGGGTGAACGCGAAATTGCTATAAAAAACGGCACAATTTGCGCAGACGGAGAGGAAGCCGCTGGGTTAAAAGTGATTGACCAAGATGCGAACACAAAGACCTCTGTTGATGTAAACAATGTGACAATTGAGGCGAAGCAAGAGACTGGAATTCAGTGTTTTTCTTCTGCGATGCATATAGAAAATTCGAAAATTCAAGGTGTATCAGACGCAGTATATGCGGAAGATGCCAGTCTTTCCTTAAAGTCTGGCACATTTACAGCAATTGGAGAGGATATTGGTGCAGATGGTGCCATTGCGGCATATCAAACGCAGTCAGATGATACGCTGCGTTGGGAACCAGACACCGTTTTGACAGAAGAGACTATGGCGGTAATTCCATCTGACTGGCGGACAAAATCGGCAGACAGCATTATGGCGATGTATTTCACGGATATAAAAGCGGAGGACTATTTTTACGAGCCGGTTATTTGGGCAGCACAGAACAGCGTTACAGCAGGTACGACTGTATCCACATTCTCGCCGTCAAACAGTTGTACCCGCGCACAGAATGCGGTATTCTTGTGGCATGCGGCAGGTAGCCCAGAGCCGAGAGGAACAGAATTTCCATTTACAGATGTTCCTGCTGGAAGCTGGTATGAAAAAGCAATTCGTTGGGCGTATGAGCAGAACATTACATCAGGAACAAGCAAAACCACATTTTCGCCGAATGCAACGTGTACTCGTGGACAGATTGTTACTTTCTTGTGGAAAATGAATGGTTCACCAGAGCCAAATAGTACAGAAAGCCCGTTTACGGATGTGAAAAAGAGCGATTATTTTTATAAAGCCAGCCTTTGGGCACAAGAGCAAGGTATCACAGCGGGAACGAGTAAAACCACATTTTCACCGAATATGACCTGTACACGCGGACAGACTGTTACATTCTTGTATCGAAATATGGCATAGGCTATTCGGAAGCAGCTAGGGCAGTTTAAACGAGGGTACAGCCGTTTAAACTGTCCCTTGCTTTACTATCTTGTCTATATAAAAATAGCGTAGCAGCCTATAAAACTGCTGCGCTGTAAAACTAACGTCCACTACCCGGAATTAACTCTTACATTCTGGAAGTCACCTTTTCATTTGACGAATTATTTTTACAAATTCTCTTGACTTGAAGCTAACTTCAGGGTGTATGCTAAAGTCAACAAGAAATTTAACAGGAGGAATCTATCATGTTCAACGAAGTATACACCCTGACAAATGGAACCCGCATCCCGAAGCTGGGACTCGGTACATGGTTTATTGATGATGACAAGGCGGCGCAGGCAGTGCGTGAGGCGGTCAAGCTGGGCTATCGCCTGATCGACACAGCGCAGGCGTATGGCAATGAGCGCGGTGTAGGAGAAGGTGTGCGTACCTGTGGCATTCCGCGTGAGCAGCTGTTTGTCGCTAGCAAGGTTGCCGCAGAACACAAGACTTACGAGAGCGCTATGGCGTCTATTGATGAGACGTTGGAAAAAATGGGCTTAGAGTATCTCGACCAGATGATTATTCACAGCCCGCAGCCGTGGGTAGAATTCCGTGTAGAAAAGCGGTATTTTGAGGAAAACAAGCAGGTTTGGCGTGCGTTGGAAGATGCACAGGCAGCTGGAAAAGTCAAGGTGATTGGTGTGTCCAATTTCTTGCAGGATGATTTGGAAAATATCCTGTCTGATTGCCGTGTCAAGCCGATGGTGAACCAGATTTTGCTGCACATCAGCAACACAAATCAGAAACTATTGGCATTCTGCAAGCAGCAAGGCATTCAGGTTGAAGCATATTCTCCGATTGCACATGGCGAAGCGCTGAAAAATCCGGCAATTATTGAAATGGCGCATAAATACCATGTCTCTGTCGCACAGCTGTGCATTCGCTATGTGATTCAGCTTGGCACTGTGGCACTGCCGAAGACAGCGGATCCGGCACATATGGCAGACAACGCTGCGGTAGATTTTGAGATCTCTGCACAAGATATGCAGCAGCTCGTACAGATGCAGACCATCCAGAGCTATGGCGAATTTGATGTCTTCCCGGTATTTAGAAAGGGCGTTTGAGAAAAATGAAAACACTTGTGGCATTTTACTCCCGTGCAGATGAAAATTATTTCGGCGGCACCTATCGCTATATTTCGGTTGGCAATACGCAGCGTGTAGCGCAAGTTATCGCGCAGGAAACCGGTGCAGATCTGTTTGCTATCCAGCAGGTGCAGCCGTATGCAGCGGAATATCAGACCTGCGTCACACAGGCGCGAGAGGATTTTTACAACAAGGCTCGACCGGCTGTGCAAGATTTGCCGGAAAATCTGGATGATTACGACGAAATCTACTTGGGCTATCCGAATTACTGCAGGGATATGCCGATGGCAGTCTATACATTTTTGGAAGCCTTTTCGTGGGAAGGAAAGACGATTCATCCGTTCTGTACCCACGAGGGAAGCGGTCTATCCAACACGGAGCGCAGCATTCAGCGCACCTGCACCGGTGCAGCGGTGACAAAGGGACTGGCAGTACACGGCAGCCATGTAGACAGTGCGCAGCACGCAATTCAGGCCTGGATAAAGAAAATTTAACTATATAATATAAGTAACGACCGCATCTGATTGCATCAGATGCGGTCGTTTTGTACGAAGATCATATCGTTTATTTGCTTGTGCGAGCGCGGATAAACGCGAGCAACTGCTGTGCGGTTCCGTTAGGCCCCAGCACGCTGCTGTCGATGGACAGATGGTAGCTGCTGGAATCACCCCATGTGTTATCCGAGCGTTCCGAATAATACGATGCGCGTTTCCGATCCATCTGTTTAATCATGTTCTTGGCTTTGGATTCCGTCAAGTCGTATTGCTTCATGATGCGCTGTATGCGCCAATCCAACGGTGCGTGGATGAAAAAGCTGACACGATTCGGAAAATCAGAGAAGACAGCATCTGCGGCGCGTCCGATAAAAATGCAGGGGCCTTCCTTCGCCAAATTGCGCATGGTTTCCTCTTCTGCCATAGAGATTTGTTGTTCAAAAGACAGACCGTTCTGCCCCAATGTATACATATTTGCGGCGAGAGAGAACAAAAAGCTGTTGGTCAGGGAAGAACCGTTCTCACTCATCACTTTGGTGTACATGCCGTATTCTTTGGCTGCCTGCGCAATGTCATCTTTATCGAATAGCGGCATATGCAGTTCCTTAGCGAGAATTTCAGCAATCTGATGACCGCTGCTGCCAAACTGGCGGCTGACCGTAATAAGCAATTGGTTATTCATAACAACGCCTCCTTTGCTCTATTATACAACAATTGCAGGATGTGTTCAATTTATTTTGCGGAAAAAGGTGATTTTGTAAAAAAACCTTTTCTGACACGGCAATTGATGCTATAATAAAAATAGATAAGATATAAGATTTTCAGGTAAGGATGTTTCCATCATGAAAAATGTCATGATTCGCCCCGCGACACGCGCAGATGCACAAGAGATGCTGGCATTGTATGCGCCGTATGTACTGCATACGACCGTCACCAGCGAATATGATCCGCCCAGCTTGGAGGAATTTACCAACCGTATTGAGACCTATACCGCCAAGACACCGTGGCTGTGCTGCGTCATAGACGGACAAATCGTCGGATATGGGTATGCATCACCGCATCGGAAGCGTGCTGCCTACCAGTGGTCATGCGAAACGTCTATTTATACCAAGATGGGATTTCACCGCCGCGGCATTGCAACCGCTTTGTATTCGGCACTGTTCGATTTATTGGCGTATCAGGGATATTATAGCATTTATGTCGGCGTGACCTGCCCTAATCCGCGCAGTATGGCATTTCATATGTCAATGGGTTTTGAGCGCATGGGCGCGTATCACAACAGTATGTATAAATTTGGAAAATGGCGCGATGTCATTTGGATGGGCAAGGCCTTGCGGCACTATGAAGGAGAACCGAAGCCTACGCTTCGCTATCCCGACATTCAAGATCAAGCCTATTGTCAACAAGTATTGGCGCAAGCAGCTCAGCTTGTGCATGAGCCGCGGGCGATAAACAATCGCCATGCGTGAACCGTTATATTTGAAGCTGTATCATCAATTGCGTGCAGAAATTGAAGCCGGTCGATTGGCTGCGGGTACACGGCTGCCGTCCATTCGACAGATGACACAGCAATCCTCTGTCAGCCGAACGACGGTAGAAACAGCTTATGAGCATTTGTGTGCGGATGGCATTGTCAATTGTGTGCCGCAGAGCGGCTATTATGTCAATGAAATTCCACATCGGCAGCCCATCCCACATCCAGTGTCCGTGCAGACGACACATACCTGCGCATTTGATTTTACCGGACATCGCATGGATCCGGCGTTGTTTGATTTTGATATTTGGCGCAAGTTGTCCCGATCTGTGATGATGGACAGTGCGCCATTTCTTGGTTATGGAGAAAATCAAGGAGAACTGGTTCTTCGAGAACAAATCGCCAAATATTTATACGCCGGGCGCGGCGTATATACAACGGCACAGCATGTTGTCATCAGTGCGGGCATTCAAAGCCTGCTCGGTGTGCTGTGCGAGATGTTTGACAAAAGCCAGCAACGTATTGCCTTTGAGAATCCGGGATTTCGCAAAGGATGGCGTGTTTTCACGGATCATGGCTATCAAACGGTTTCAATTCCGAGCAGTGCGCACGGGATTGACTTGGAAAAACTGGAGCAATCACGGGCGAATATGTTATATATTTCTCCGTCCCATTCATTTCCGTCTGGCACCAGCCTGACGCACAGCAAACGCAAACAGCTGCTATCGTGGGCGAACAGATGCCATGCTGTGATTTTGGAAGATGATTATGACGGAGAGCTTCGTTACACAGGAAAGCCATTGGCGACGCTGTCTGCGATGGATTCCGCCGAACATGTGATTTATCTCGGCACATTTTCTAAGCTGTTGCCGCCGTCTATTCGCATCAGTTATGCTGTGCTGCCGCCGCGGCTGCTTCCGGCATATCAGCGAATTGCCGGACGATACAACCAGACTTCCAGCACCATGGAACAGCTGACGATGGCGCGGTTTATGGAGGAAGGGAGGCTGGAAAAACAAATTCGTCGTTTGCGCCGCATTTATGCACACAAAAACACATGTATCATACAGGCGTTTGCAGACTATTTCGGTTCGCGAGTATCTGTTCGTCCCAATGATACGGGGCTGCATGTGGTTGTATCTGTGGCGGGAAGCGGGGATGCAGAGACAATGTGTGCGTTGGCGCGGCCGGTCGGTGTAGATATCACACCAATGGCTTCGTATGCACTGGCAGACAACCAAAATGAACAGACAGATTTTTATCTTTCCAGCGCGGGCATTCCGATTGAGGATATTGAACCGGCGATAGCCCGGTTGCGAAGCGTCTGGACGTAAAAAGGGGAGGAGGGAGCGCATATGGCTGGAAGAGAGCATGATAATCACCGAGAGCGAATGCGGCATCGGTTTTTAGAGTATGGACTGGATAACTTTGCAGATCATGAAGTGTTGGAGCTGTTGCTGTTTTACGCCATTCCACGTGGTGATGTCAACCCGTTGGCACATCGCTTAATTGATTCGTTTGGTTCACTGGCGAATGTATTGGAAGCAGAAGCCGCAGATTTATGTCGCGTAGAGGGGATGGGAACCAAAACGGCAGCGTTTCTGCGGATGATGCCGCCGATGTTTCGACGCTATCAGACCTCGAAATTACAGGGCTCGGCTTTTGACACAACAGAAAAAGTGGCGGAATACTTGCTGAGATATTATATCGGACGCCCGCGGGAACAGCTGTCGGCTGTTTTGTTGGACAATCAGTGCCGATTGATTCGTATTTGCGATATTGCAGAGGGAAGTACGACTTCCGTTCATATCGATACGCGCAAATTGATTCAATGTATCTTACAGTACAATGCCGCGCATGTCATCTTGGCGCATAATCATCCGCGCGGACGCTGTTCTCCGTCGAGGTCAGATATTCTTCAGACATCTACCGTCCGAGAGATGCTGAAGAAAATTGATGTTCGGTTGGTAGACCATATCATTATTGCAGAAGATCAGTGGATCTCGCTGGCGGCGAGATGAGGATAAAATATAAGTACAGAACAAATGTTCGATTTTGTTCTGTACTTTTTTTATGGCGTATGATATACTGGACAAGGAATATACTAAGAAATAGGACAGGCTGCGGGAGAATGCAATGGATCATTTTGAATTAGTATCAGAATATAAACCGGCGGGAGATCAGCCGGAAGCCATTCAAAAGCTGGCGCAGGGCGTGAAGCTCGGTTTTGAGGAACAGACCCTGCTGGGTGTCACCGGTTCCGGCAAGACATTTACGATGGCAAATATCATACAGGAAGTGCAAAAGCCTACCTTGGTCTTGGCGCATAACAAAACGCTGGCAGCGCAGTTGTGCTCTGAGCTGCGCGAGTTCTTTCCGAATAATGCGGTAGAGTTTTTCGTTTCTTATTATGATTATTATCAGCCAGAAGCGTATATTGCGTCTACAGATACCTATATCGAAAAGGACTCGGCAATCAATGAGGAAATTGAGCGGCTGCGGCATTCAGCGACATCCGCTTTGGCAGAACGCAATGATGTCATTATTGTTGCATCTGTCTCATGCATTTACTCGTTGGGCGATCCGATTGATTATAAAAAGATGGTCATTTCTCTGCGTCCGGGCATGGAAGTGCCGTATGACTCGCTCATGAAACGACTGACAGAGATTCAATACGAACGCAATGATATTGCGTTCGAGCGAAATCGCTTTCGTGTGCGCGGAGATACCATAGAAATCTGGCCGGTATACACGGATTCCTTCGCCTATCGTGTAGAATTTTTCGGAGATGAAATTGAACGTATCAGCGAAATCAATCCGCTGACCGGCGAGCGAATGCGTGAGGTGCAGCACGCGGCCATTTATCCGGCTTCCCATTACGTCACACCAAAGGATAAGATGGAATCTGCCATTCAGGAAATACGCGAAGAGATGGAACAGCGCGTGGCATGGTTTAAAGACAACGAAAAATTTGTCGAAGCACAGCGTATTGAACAGCGCACGCGCTATGACATGGAAATGATGGAGGAAATCGGCTTTTGCAGCGGCATCGAAAACTATTCTCGTGTGCTGTCTGGACGCAAGCCCGGCTCTGCGCCGTACACACTGATGGATTATTTCCCAAAGGATTTCTTGATGATTATCGACGAGTCCCATGTGACAATTCCGCAGGTGCGAGCGATGTATGCCGGCGATCAGGCTCGTAAAAAGAGCTTGATTGACAATGGCTTCCGTTTGCCATCGGCACTGGACAATCGTCCGCTGAATTTTGAAGAATTTCAAGAACGCATTCATCAGGTGATTTATGTCAGTGCTACCCCATCGGATTTTGAAAAAAGCCGATCCAGCCAGATTGTCGAACAGCTCATTCGTCCTACCGGTCTGCTGGATCCGATCATTTCGGTTCGACCGATTGAGGGACAGATTGACGATTTGATTGGAGAGATCAACGCGCGGACTGCGCGAAAAGAGCGTGTTCTCGTCACGACATTGACGGTCAAGATGGCGGAAGATTTGACGGACTATTTGGAAAATGCGGGCATTCGGGTGCGGTATCTGCATCATGATGTCAAGACAATACAGCGCATGGAAATCATTCGAGATCTGCGCTTAGGCGTGTTTGACGTTCTGGTAGGCATCAATCTGCTGCGCGAGGGCTTGGATTTGCCGGAGGTATCGCTGGTGGCGATTCTCGATGCCGACAAGGAGGGCTTTCTGCGCTCGGAAACTGCGCTGGTACAGACGATGGGACGTGCGGCGAGAAATGCAGAGGGAGAAGTTATTCTGTATGCCGATACGCGCACGCCGTCTATGGAACGTGCAATTCGAGAGACCGAACGCCGCCGTGCGATTCAGCAGCAATTTAATGAAGAACACGGCATTGTGCCGAAGACGATTGTGAAACAGGTGCGCGACATCATTGAGATTTCGGCTCCGGCTTCTGAGGTCGGCGCGGTGCTCAGCAAAAAGAAATTAGATAAAACACAGCGCCTCCAGCAGATTGCTATTTTGCGCAAGAAGATGAAGGAAGCGGCAACCATGTTGGAATTTGAGCTGGCTGCTGATTTGCGCGATCAGATTCGTGAACTGGAAGCACAGGATTGATGCGGGAGAAACGTCATGCAGGAGAATATTCATGTAAAAGGTGCTCGAGAGCACAATTTAAAAAACGTCGAGGTATGGATTCCGCGCGATAAACTGGTTGTCTTAACCGGCTTGTCCGGCAGCGGCAAATCTTCCTTGGCATTTGATACAATTTATGCCGAAGGACAGCGGCGATACGTCGAGTCGCTGTCCTCTTATGCACGGCAGTTTTTGGGGCAGATGGATAAACCGGATGTGGATTTTATTGAAGGCTTGTCTCCAGCGATTTCCATTGACCAGAAAACAACGAGCAAAAACCCACGGTCTACGGTAGGAACCGTCACAGAGATTTATGATTATCTGCGCTTGATGTGGGCGCGTGTCGGTACACCGCACTGCCCAAAATGCGGAAAGGAAATCAAGCAACAGACGATTGACCAGATTGTCGATCAGCTGTTTGCATTGCCGGAGCGCACCAAATTGCAAATTTTGGCGCCGGTTGTTCGGCAACGCAAAGGCGAACATGTCAAGGTTTTTGCCGAAGCACGCAAAAGCGGTTATGTCCGCGTGCGTGTGGATGGCAATCTCTATGATCTATCGGAAGAAATCAAGCTGGAAAAGAACAAAAAACACAGCATTGAGATCGTAGTCGATCGAATTATTATCAAAGACGGCATTCGCAGCCGCCTGACAGACTCGATAGAGACTGCATGTGCGCAGACCGGCGGTTTGGTGATGGCAGAGATTCTCGGAGACAAGACGCTGTCTTTCTCGCAGAATTACGCCTGCGACGATTGTGGGATTTCCATTGAGGAATTGACACCTCGCATGTTCTCGTTCAACAATCCCTACGGCGCGTGTCCGGTGTGCACGGGTTTGGGGGTACAGATGAAGATTGATCCGGACAGTATCATTCCCAATCCGAAGCTGTCCTTGCGAAAGGGAGCCGTGCAGGCAAGCGGATGGACAAACTGTGACACGGGATCTATTGCGCGAATGTATTACGATGCTTTGGGCAAACGGTATGGATTCACTCTGGATACACCGATAGAGAAAATGTCGGAGGAGGCCGTCCATGCACTGCTGTACGGTACCGGAGAGGAAAAGCTGACTCTGCGCGTTTCGCGTTATTCCGGCGGCAAGATGGAACAGCCGTTTGAAGGCATTGTGACCAATCTGGAACGCCGCTATAAAGAGACGACATCGGAATGGGCGCGTGCGGAAATCGAAGAGTCTATGCGGGAGACACCGTGTCCGGAATGCGGCGGGCGCAGGCTGAAAAAAGAACTGCTCGCAGTCACTGTCGGCGGATTAAATATCATGGAGTTTTGTGAGAAGCCGGTCAGCAAGGGCTTGGAGTTTTTCCAAAATCTCCAGCTGACCGAACAGCAAAATCGCATCGCAGAGCGCATCGTCAAGGAAGCCTGCGCGCGGTTGGGATTTTTGCAAAATGTTGGCTTGGGATATTTGACGCTGGCACGGCCTTCGGCAACATTGTCCGGCGGTGAGAGCCAGCGCATTCGCTTGGCAACACAAATTGGTTCGGCTTTGATGGGCGTGTTGTATATTCTAGATGAGCCGTCTATTGGTCTGCATCAGAGAGATAATGACAAGCTGCTCGCCACGCTCAAAAACCTGCGGGACATGGGAAATACCCTGCTTGTTGTCGAGCATGATGAGGATACCATGCTGGCGGCGGACTACATTGTGGATGTTGGACCGGGAGCAGGCACCAACGGCGGAGAGATTGTCTATGCCGGAAATGTGCATGGCTTGGTGCAGTGCGAGCAATCCATCACGGGACAATATTTAAGCGGAAAACGTCAAATTTTGGTTCCAGATCAAAGAAGAACCGGCAATGGCAAGCAGTTAACCTTTACAGGGTGCCGCGTCAATAATTTGCAAAACCAAACGTTTGATATTCCGCTCGGCACGTTCACTTGTGTGACCGGTGTGTCCGGCAGCGGCAAATCTTCGTTTGTCAATGAGATTCTCTATAAAAAGCTGGCGGCAGAACTGAATCGGGCAAAATGCAAGCCGGGCGCTTTTGATGAGGTGATCGGGCTGGAGCATTTGGACAAGGTGATTGATATTGACCAGTCGCCGATTGGACGCACGCCGCGCTCCAATCCGGCGACATATACCGGTCTGTTTAACGACATTCGTTCCTTGTTTGCGCAGACACAAGATGCAAAAATGCGTGCCTATGGCCCGGGAAGATTCTCGTTTAATGTCAAGGGCGGGCGCTGTGAAGCGTGCACCGGCGACGGCTTGATTAAGATTGAGATGCATTTCCTGCCGGATTTATATGTCCCGTGTGAAGTGTGCAAAGGCAAACGATACAACAAAGAGACGCTGGAAGTGCGTTATAAGGGCAAAAATATTTCCGATGTGCTGGATATGACGGTGGATGAAGCGGTTACGTTCTTTGAAAATGTCCCTAAGATTCACAGACGCCTGCTGACACTGCAAGAGGTCGGACTGGGCTATGTCAAGATTGGTCAATCGTCTACCACGTTGTCCGGCGGCGAGAGCCAGCGTGTCAAGCTCGCTACGGAGCTTTCTAAACGCTCGACGGGCCGCACAATGTATATTCTGGATGAGCCGACAACTGGTTTGCACACGGCGGATGTTCATCGCTTGCTGGACGTGCTGCAAAAACTGGTAGATGGCGGCAATACAGTTGTAGTGATTGAACACAATTTGGATGTCATTAAAGTCGCAGATCACATTATTGATCTGGGGCCGGAAGGCGGCGATGGCGGCGGACGCATTGTCTGCACAGGCACGCCGGAACAGGTCATGCAGTGTGGGCAATCGTATACGGGTCAGTATCTGAAAAAATATTTGGAAAAGAAGTAAAAATTTTTGGGCAAAGAGGAGCAAATCCGCAGTTGGGTTTGCTTCTCTTTTTGCATTTCTTGGAGATAAACGGGAATTCGTGAAGAGACGGTAAATTTTCCCTATTGTCGGCGGAATTCTTTCGGAAATCTTGTGAACGGACGTTTTTTTTGTTATACTGTTATGTGAATTAAAATAATATAAAAGAGGAGTTGCAATGAAATCAAAAAAATGGAACATTGCCCGGCCGGATATAGGCGCTGTGCGCAGTCTGACAAAGACCTGCGGCTATGCACCGCTGACGGCAGCCGTGTTGTGTGCACGGGGACTGGACACGCCGGAAAAAGCGCAGGCTTTTCTGAGTCATGACCTGTCCGGACTGCATGATCCGTTCTTACTGCCTGACATGCATCGCGCAGTAGAGGCGATTGACAACGCAATTGCAGACGGCGAGCACATTGCCGTGTTTGGTGACTACGATGTGGACGGAATCACATCCACCTGCGTCCTCGTTCGTTATTTAAAGAGCAGGGGAGCTGCGTGCAGCTACTATATTCCGGATCGTCTGACCGAAGGATATGGTCTGAACAAGCCAGCTCTGTTGTCGCTCAAGCAATCAGGCGTCTCGATGGTTATTACGGTGGATTCCGGCATCACGGCGGTAGAAGAAATCGCATACGCCAATGAAATCGGATTAAAAGTCGTTGTGACTGACCATCATGAATGTAAGGACGATTTGCCGCATGCGGTGGCTGTTGTCAACCCGAAGCGAACCGACAGCACGTATCCGTTCAAAGATCTCGCTGGTGTTGGCGTGGTATTTAAGCTGATTTGTGCCTTAGAGCATCCCAAACAGCTGGAACAGGTCATGACGACCTACCTGGATTTGGTTGCTGTTGGTACGATTGCAGATGTTATGCGGCTGCAGGGCGAAAACCGCGTGATTGTCACATATGGTTTGCTGCTGTTGCAGCAGACGGACAATCCTGGTCTGCGGATGCTGATGCGGGAAGCGGGCGTGGAAACGCGCCGGATGACTTCCTCCGTGGTCAGCTTTACCTTGGCACCGCGTATCAATGCAGCCGGACGCATGGGCTGTGCAGATGAGGCTGCGGAGCTGTTTTTGACAGACAGCCCGCATCGCGCACAGGAAATTGCGGCGTTGCTTTGCAGTCAGAATAAGCAGCGGCAAAATGCAGAAAATGAAATTTTGCGGCAGGCATATGATGTGCTGCAAAAGGAATATGACCCGCAGGAAGACCGCATGATTGTTTTGTGGGGAGAAAATTGGCATCACGGTGTGATCGGTATTGTGTCCTCACGTATTTCTGACCGGTATGGATGTCCAACCGTGCTGATTTCCCTGGATGGTGAACACGGAAAAGGCTCTGGACGTTCCGTCAATGGATTTAATCTGTTTGAAGCGCTGGAACACAGCTCACAATATTTGGAGAAGTTCGGCGGACATGCTTTGGCAGCTGGATTGACTATTTCTCGAGACATGCTGCCAGCCTTCAAAAAGAGCATCTGTGCGTATGCAAAGCAAAATATTACGGAGCAGGATTTGATGCCGGTTGTCAATATCGACTGCTTGATTTCTCCGGACGATATTACCATGGAGTCCATTCGGGAGCTGAGCATTCTGGAACCGTATGGCATGGGAAACCGAGAACCGATTTTTGCGATTCGAGAGATGACCGTGGAGGAGATCACACCGATTTCCAGTGACAGGCATCTCAAAATGTCTCTGATTAAGGGCAATCGCCGGTTTACCGCTATGCTGTTCGGCACAGGCTCCGGCGGATGTCCGGTTGTACAGGGAGATATTGTAGACGCGGCATTTAGCTTGGAAATCAACCATTTTCGCAACCAGCAGACCATTCAGCTCATGCTCAAAGACATTCGGCTGAGCGATTGCGAGCTGGAACGCGACCACTATTTTTTGTCTGTCTATTCGCATTTTATCAACGGAGAAGCGCTGACGGACAATCAAGTCAATCAGATTTACCCCAATCGCCCGGATCTTGTGGCGGTATGGCGACATATTATCTCGCAGGCGGAAAACAAAAAGCTGACAGCGCCGTATAATACGCTGTCACGGAGAATTTCTTATGAATCCAGACGACTGGTCAATATCGGTAAGCTGTTTGTCTGTCTGGATGTGTTCTCGGAGAGCCGCCTGTTAAATTACCATTTTAAAAACAACCTGTTGTACATTCGGATTTTACCGTTTCAGGGAAAAGCGGATATTACCAAGTCGGTGGTATTGGCAACCTTGAAACATAGAAAACAACAAAACGCGGCTGAAAATCAGCTGAGTTGACCGGGGAGTGAGCATATGGATATTCAAAACAAGATTGATTTTTTATTACAACGTGTAGAAAAGCAGACACCGAATGCAGATGTCAACAAAATCCGCCGCGCATACGAGTGCGCCAACAAGGCACACGAAGGACAGAAGCGGAAAAATGGCGATCCGTATATCATTCATCCGGTCTCTGTGGCAGAAATTATCGTGGAGATGGGATTGGATACCGACTCCATCTGTGCGGGTCTCCTGCATGACTGTATTGAGGATACTGCCTTCGGATACGATGAAATCAAGGAACAGTTCGGCGAATCGGTAGCAGACCTGGTCAATGGCGTGACGCGCTTGGGACAGCTGCATTATTCCAAGGCGCAGGAACAGGTTGAGGATCTGCGCAAGATGCTGATTGCCATGGCAAAGGATATTCGCGTCATTCTCATTAAACTGGCGGATCGCCTGCACAATATGCGTACCATGCAGTATATGACGGTGGAAAAACAGCGTTCCAAGTCGTTGGAGACAATGGAAATCTACGCACCGATTGCGCACCGCTTGGGTATGCAGCGCGTCAAGTGGGAACTGGAAGATCTGTCGCTGAAATATCTCGACCCGATTGGCTATAAGGAAATTGTAGACGGCTTGGAGCGGCAGCGTCCGGAGCTGGAAGAGATGCTCGACCGCATCAAAAAGACAATTCACGGCAAGTTGGACGAGAGCGGCATCAAAAATTCTATTTCCGCCCGCGTCAAGCATATTTATAGTATTTATCGCAAGATGTTCGAGCAAAACAAGAGCATCAACGAGATCTACGATATTTGCGCCGTGCGCGTAATTGTAGAGTCTGTGGCGGACTGCTATAATGTGTTGGGCTATGTGCATGACCTGTACAAGCCGATTCCGGGACGATTTAAGGACTATATCTCGACGCCGAAGCCGAATGGCTATCGGTCGCTGCACACGACAGTCATTGGTCGCTCCGGTGTGCCGTTTGAGGTGCAGATTCGCACAGAAGAAATGCACAAGATGGCGGAATACGGTATTGCGGCGCATTGGAAGTACAAGGAGCATTTGCAGAAGAGCAGTGGCGAACAGACGTATGCGTGGATTCGCCAGCTGCTGGAGTCGCAGCAAGATACCGAGGCCGAAGACTTTATCAAGCACATCAAGGTAGATTTGTTCGCAGATGAAGTATTTGTGTTTACCCCGCGCGGAGATGCGGTTAGTTTGCCGGTAGGTGCTACGCCGATTGATTTTGCCTATGGTATTCACTCTGCAGTTGGCAACCGGATGACTGGATGTAAAGTCAATGGTCGTATTGCGCCGATTAACTACACACTGAAAAACGGCGATGTGGTCGAAATCTTGACTTCCAAAGAGACACATGGTCCGAAGCGTGATTGGTTGAAAACCGTTAAGACATCTGAAGCTCGAAACAAGATTAAGCAGTGGTTTAAGAAAGAGTGCCGCGAGGAGAATATTGAACAGGGTCGCGCTGATCTGGAACGTGAACTGCGCTCCAGCTTATTGTACAGTCACTTTATGGAAAAGCTGGAAATTCAGAAGAATGTTCTGGAAAAATTCGGATATCCAAACTTAGAAGAGATGTATAATGCATTGGGCTATGGCGGCATTACCGTGACAAAGGTGCTCAATAAGGTGCGCGATGAAGTCATTCGCGCGAGAAAGCAGGAGGAAAAACAGAGACCGCTCAATACGAAGACGACACCGCGTGGACGTTCAGATTCCGGTGTTGTTGTCGAAGGCTTGGATGATGTTGACTGCAAAGTGAAATTTGCTCGCTGTTGTACACCGGTGCCGGGTGATGATATTATCGGATATGTCACCCGCGGGTTTGGTGTTTCTGTTCACCGAAAAGACTGCGTCAATGTCAAAAATGCCAATCCGGAAGACAAAAAGCGCTGGGTAAACGTTTACTGGGATGAAAGCCATGTGGAATCCAAGGAACGATTCAGCACGGCAATTCAGATTTCTACCAATGACCGCATGGGCGTCATGAATGATGTTTTGCAGCTGCTGGCGAATAACCATATCAACGTCAAGGACTTTAATGGCAAAACACTGTCCGAAGGCTACGGCATCATTAACATTGTCATTGCCGTCACGGGTCTGGCACAGCTGGATGCACTGACAAAGAAGCTGCGCGGTCTGCGCGGTGTCATTAACGTCACGCGCCAGACCATGTGAGGAGGAAACCATGAGAGCCGTATTACAGCGTGTCACGCACGCAAAAGTAACCATAGAAGGACAGGTATCCGGTGAAATCGGAACAGGCTTTCTCGTTCTTCTCGGCGTTGCGCCGGAAGACACCCAAGAGCAAGCCCTGTATCTGGCGAGAAAGATTGCCGGTCTGCGCGTTTTTACCGATGACAATGATAAAATGAATTTAGCCCTTGCTGATGTCGGCGGAAGGCTGCTGGTCGTCAGCCAGTTTACACTGTATGCCGACTGCCGCAAGGGAAAACGACCGAATTTCACCAAAGCGGCGAAAGGCGAACAGGCAAATGCCTTGTATGAATATTTTGTCAATTGCTGCCGTGGTCTGGGCATTGAGACCCAGACCGGTGAATTTGGCGCAGATATGAAGGTCGAGCTGCTCAACGATGGACCTGTGACCATTCTGCTGGACACCGATGAGCTGATGCGAAAGAAATAAGAGGAAATACTATGCAAATCAAGCAATTTGTGGTAGGCGATGTCGCTACCAACTGTTATCTTGTCTGGGATGAAACATCACACGAGGGCGCAATTGTCGATCCGGGTGATCGCGCAGAACAGCTCATCCAGACCATACAAGAAGAACACGTTCAGCTGAAATATATTCTGCTGACCCATGCCCATTTTGACCATATTCTCGCAGTTGGAGCCATCAAGCGTGCGACAGGTGCACAGGTCGTTGTCAGCAAGCAGGATGAATACCTGCTCGACGCCAACGCAGCACTGTCGCCGTTTGGCGCATATGGCAGACAGCTGATGAGCCGATTTGATTTTCCCGGCGCAGATATTTGGGCGGAAGAAGGCACAACGGTTTCGTTTGGCGGCATGACAGCGACGTATTACAGCACACCGGGACACACGCCCGGCTCGTGTGTGATTCGCTTGGACGATGTGGTATTGTTTACCGGCGACACACTGTTCCGTGAAAACTGCGGCAGAACCGATCTGCCGGGCGGCAGCTGGAATGATATGCTCCGTTCGCTGAAAAAGCTGCATGATATGCCGGGAGATTTCCGTGTTCTGCCGGGACATGAGGGCTTGTCTACACTGGAGCACGAACGGCAGCACAATCCGTATATGATTGAGGCAGTCGGCAGATGATTTATACCATACAAGGTCTGGAAAATGACCATCCTGTTCGGGAAATGCTGTACAATCTGCTGCCGACAGAGATTCCAGAGCGCGCAGACATTGCACCGGATGACACGGATGCGTTGGGCGTTTGTGTCGAACAAATTGGCATGGAACACTGCATCCGCGTGTGCTGTGTGCGACAGGGAAAACAGGTGTGTGCGGAACGGCGTGCACCGATTTCTGATGATGCCGAGCAAACCAAACGTGCCCGCACCCATGCGGTCAAAACCGCCATTTTTGAAGCAGTATCTCCCTTTTTAGATACCGTGCCGGAATGGGGATCGCTAACCGGTGTGCGACCGGCGAAGTTCGCGCGGAGTTTTATGGAACAGGGCTATACACCGGCACAGGTGGCAAAGCTGATGACAGAGACCTATCATGTCTCGGCGGCGCGGCGCGCGCTGGCCATCCGCTCCGCAGGCATCGCCATGGATTTGAAAGAGAAAATCCATCCGAATGATATTTCCATTTATATCGGCATTCCGTTCTGTCCATCTCGATGTAGCTATTGTTCGTTTGTCAGCCATTCAATTGAAAAAGCAGGCAAGCTGATGGCAGAGTATTTGGATACCCTGTGCGGGGAAATTGTACACACGGGAGAAATTCTCAAGCAGGCAGGGCTGCGCATCGTCACGATTTACATCGGCGGCGGCACGCCGACCACATTTTCGGCGCAGCAGATGGATCGTCTGCTCCAGACGGTACATCAGTCCTTTGACTTGCAGGCGCTGGAGGAATTCACGGTGGAAGCCGGCAGACCGGATACGATCACACGGGAAAAGCTGCTTGTGCTCAAGAAACACGGCGTAGATCGCATTTCCATCAACCCGCAGTCCATGAACGATGCGGTATTGGAAGGCATTGGACGCCATCACAGCGCACAGGATGTGCTGGATCGCTATCAGACAGCGCGGGAAGTGGGCTTTTCTGCCATCAATATGGATACGATTGCAGGACTGGACGGCGATACGCCGGAGAGCTTTGCGCATACCATAGACACTCTGCTCGCGTTACATCCGGAAAATATCACCGTGCATACGCTGGCGGCAAAACGCGGCGCCGATCAGCATGACCGCGCACACAATGCGCAAAAACAGGAAACGGTACGTCAGATGCTGGAAATTGCATCGAAAAAGCTGACGGCGGCAGGATATGCGCCGTATTATCTGTATCGGCAGAAGTTTATGGCGGGTGGCTTTGAAAATGTCGGCTGGTGTAAGATGGGGTATGAATGCAAGTACAATGTCTACATGATGGAGGAATTGCAAACCATCGTTTCGCTCGGTGCAGGCGGCGTGACCAAACTGCTGGGCACAGACGGAAGAAAAATCCGGCGTATCAGCAATCCGAAATATCCATATGAATACAATGTTTCATTAGAACGAATCAATGCAGGCAAACAGGCGATTCTGGATTGGGCAAAATCCGGCGTCACGTTGCCAGACTGAGGAAAAATACATGTTTCATGTAAAGATAAACGAAATCAACGAACGCTGTCGGCGCGATCCGGCGGCATTTGTTGCACAATCCGAACAAAGCTATACCAATGTCATTGAGAGCATTGCTGATTGTATCTGCGAAAATCAATATGACCGTACCATTTTGCTGCTCAACGGTCCATCATCCAGCGGTAAGACGACAACCTCTCATCGCATTCGAGATGCCATTGAACGCAGAGGTGTTCCCTCTTATGCCATCTCAATGGATGATTACTACTTGAGCCGCGACAGCTACATTGTTCCAAAGGATGAAGAGGGACACGACGATTTAGAGTCTCCGCTATGTATGGATTTGCCGCTGCTCAGTGACCATTTGGCAGCGTTGGTGCGCGGTGAGACGATCGAAGTGCCGACGTATGATTTTATGCATCACGTGCGGACGGAGGAAGTCAAAGAAGTCAAGTTGGAAAAGGGCGAAATTGCCGTCATCGAAGGCATTCATGCGCTCAATGAGGTGCTGATGGCGAAGGTGCGCGAGTCGTCTATTTCCGTGTATATGGCAGTGGGCACCCAGTTGATTCTGGAGAATGATTGGCGTCTGGCACCGCATGTGCTGCGTTTTGTACGCCGCGCCATTCGAGACAAAAACTTCCGCGATGCACCGGTACCGGAGACGATCAACATGTGGCGCTCGGTGCGGCGCGGAGAACGATTGTACATCCGTCCGTATATTCCATCTGCGGATTTTATCGTCAATACGTATCTGCCATATGAGGACTGTATTTTGATGAATCAGCTCAAGCATGATGCCGCGCCGTATCATCAAGAAATGATAGACGCAGGATTAGAGGATTTGGTGCGGGCACTGGATCAATTTGAAGAGATCCACGACCTCAGCCTGATTCCAGACAATTCAATCATGCACGAATTTATTGGATGAAAAACTCACCCAGAGAGGAGCATTTCTATGGACAAGACGAACTTTTTTGAAAAAGCAAAGGTGTCGGCGGAAATTCTGTCGGCCCGTACCGGCGTGACTGCGGCAAAGGCAGCGGACGCCGCAGGCAAGACTGCGGTGAATATGCTCAACGCGACCAAGTTGAATTTGCAGATTTTCGACCTGAATACAGAAGTGGAAATCCTGTACAAAGAAATCGGTAAAATGGTCTACAGTGTCCATATAGGCAACGAAGAGGATCAGGCAGCGCTGCAAATTAAGTTGCAGCTCATTGATGAAAAGCTGCAAAAAATGGGCGAACTGCAAGCGCAGTTGAACGCAGAGCGTTCCACACAGTTCTGCCCGAATTGCGGCAAGCAGTGCAGAAAAGATGACACATTTTGCAGCCATTGCGGTGCACAGCTTTAATCCGTATCCGGCGTAACCTGCGCTTCTAATCCGGCATTCCGTTTCATACCTTGTCTCAGAGGAGGACGGGCATGAAACGGAACAAGGCAAGCTATGTCAGCGGTGCGGCGGCACTGCTTCTTTCCAGCGTCACGGTCAAGATTCTCGGTGCGCTGTTCAAAATTCCACTGACCAATCTCATCGGAGACAGCGGCATGGGACTGTTTGCGTTTGCCATGCAGTTTTTCTCGCTGTTATTTGTGATTTCTGCCGCGGGACTTCCGGCGGCACAGGCGCATTTGGTGTCCGAAGCATTGGCACTCGGCAGACGAGAACAGGCGAAGGCAATTACTGTGCGAGCAGTATCCGTATTTGCGGTGACTTCTCTGCTATTGTCGCTGGCGCTGGCGGGAGCCGCACCGATGCTGTGTCGGCTGTTTGGACAGACAGCCGCCGTGCCGTGTTTGCTGCTCATTGCACCGGCAGTGTTTTTGGTGACGGTAGAGGCAGCTCTGCGCGGCTGGTATCAGGGCACCGGCGATATGATTCCAACAGCCATTTCACAGGTAGCGGAAGCAACCGGAAAGCTCGTCGTCGGTCTGTTTGCAGCGAGTACTTTGCTGCATGCAGGGTACGGCATCGCAGGCGCAGCAGCCGGTGCGGTATTCGGCGTGACCTGCGGAGAGCTGTTTGCTGTTTTGTATTTGCTGTGGAGTGTGCGACGCGGTGCTTGGCAAGCGTTTCGCCATCCGCCGAAAGAACAGCATGAGTTTTCTAAACTGGTACAGCTGATGATTCCTGTGACACTGGGAGCTGCTGTCATGACGGTCTCCGGCTTTTTAGATATGTCTGTCGTATACCGGCGATTGCCGGTGGCGGGCTTTTCTGCCCAAGAAGTTGTCGCGGCGTATGGCGCGTATACCGGTATGGCATTGACGCTGTTTAATTTGCCGCAGTCGCTTTCCAACGCGGTATCCGTCAGCGTGCTTCCGGCGCTATCAGCTGCGCACGCGAAAAAACAGGATGGACAGGTAAAACGGCTGCTACGGTCATCCATGGGGCTGACGCTGCTTGTCTGTATCCCTTGCGGCATTGGATTGTTTGTGCTGGCAGGGCCGCTGTTGCAGCTGTTATTTGCCTCTCAGCCGCACGGCGTGCAGACGGCAACGCCGCTGTTGCGCTTGCTCGGTGTAGCAGAGCCGCTTGTCGGACTGTCTACCGTTACCATTTCTATTTTGCAGGCGTTTGGACGACCGGATTTGTCGGTGTATGCGATGACTGTGGCCTGTACGGTAAAATTTGCTGTGGGTTTCTATTTGGCTGGACAGCCGAATGTCAATATCTTAGCATTGCCAATCGGGACGTTGACTTGTTATAGTATTTTGCTGGTCATGAACCTGGCATTTATCGCGCATGTACTGCATCCAAGAAGATAGAACAGAAAGGAAACATGTTTTATGGACTTTGAAATAAAAAAACAATATCATTTTGACGATTTGTTGCAGGTGATGCGCATCTTACGAAGTGAAGAGGGCTGTATGTGGGATCGGCAGCAGGATCATCACAGCATTCGCCGAGATTTTATTGAAGAGACGTATGAGGTATGTGAGGCAATTGACAACGAAGATACCGAACTGCTCAAGGAAGAACTGGGTGATGTGCTGTTCCAAGTTGTTTTTCACACAACCATAGAAGAAGAACAAGGCCATTTTGACATGGACGATGTGATCGACGGCATTTGCAAGAAGATGATTTATCGGCATCCGCATGTGTTTAAGGATGTGCAGGTGAATTCGACACAGGATATTTTGAACAACTGGGATGATCTCAAAAAAACAGAAAAGCATCAGGAAAGCGTTGCGGACACCATGAACAGTGTGGCGCGTACCCTTCCAGCATTGATTCGCGCGGAAAAGGTCATGAAAAAGGCGGAAAAGGCTGGCTTTGAGTGGAACAGCGTAGAAAATGCGCTGGACAAAGTGCAAGAGGAATTGGACGAGGTGCGCCGCGCAGAACACGGAGACGGCGATTTGCCGGAGGAAATCGGTGATTTGCTGTTTGCAGCGGTAAAGGTGGCAAAATTTGCGCAGACCGATCCGGAAGAAGCACTGAATCACACAACGGAAAAGTTTATTCACCGGTTTTCCCATGTAGAAGAAGGGGCTGCTGCACAGGGAAAGCAGGTTGGAGATTTAACACTGAATGAAATGCTGGGGCTTTGGGAAGAGAGTAAAAGGGATGAACAAAAACGAATTGATTGATCGGGTTTCCGATTATACAGGCATGAAGAAAAAGGATGCTTCCTTGGCCACAATGGCGGTATTTGCATGTATCGCAGAGGCGCTGGCACAGGAAGAAAAGATCACGATTTCCGGCTTTGGCGTGATGGAAGTACGCCATCGCGCGGCAAGAAAAGGGCATTTACCGACAGGAAAGCAGGAATTTGACATTCCGGCGATGAAAATTCCGGTATTTCGCCCATCCAAACAATTGAAGGAGAAAATAAACATATGAGATTAGATAAATATCTAAAGGTATCTCGCTTGATTAAGCGGAGAACCATCGCAAACGAGGCTTGCGACAATGACCGTATTTTGGTTAATGGCAAGCAGGCAAAGGCATCGTATCAGGTAAAAGTTGGTGATGTCATTGAAATCACCTTCGGACAGAGAACACTGAAAGTAGAAGTTCTCAATATCGCAGAGCACGTTCTCAAAAACGATGCTTCGGCACTGTATCGGGAGATCCCATAACCGTTACAAACGCATAATCTAAAGCCCCGACACATAGGATAGTGTCGGGGCTTTCGGCATAGATAGGGGGAGCGTATATGGAGCGAAACACGGCAGAAAAGCAGGCACTGCCGCACGGTATTTCCCTGCAAGACAGGAAAAAGCTGTCGATCTCTGGCGTCAGTGATGTTGCGAATTTTGACGAAAACCAAATCATTGTCGCGACAGGTTGGGGGACACTGCTCGTGCGCGGCAGCGATCTGCATGTCGATCAGCTCAGTTTGGACACCGGGGAACTGCGCATCACGGGTCGCATCGACTGTATGGAGTACGATGACAACAGTGCATCGGGCGGATTTCTTCGCAGGCTGTTCCAATGAATGCTGTACAGCTACAATGGTATGGTGTGCTTGCTGCATGTATTTGTGGGTTGGTACTCGGCGCGTTGTACGATGTGTTTTGGCTGATTCGACAGCACTGGAAATGCGCTGGAGTGACGTTTTTCTTCGATATGCTGTTTTCCATGGCAGGAGGCGCGACGCTGTTTGTGCTTGCCGTCAGCATCTTTCAGCAGCGAATGCGCGGCTTTTTGCCTGTTTCCATGCTGCTTGGAGGCGTTTTGTGGGAGCTGACAGCGGGACGCTGGGTGCGGCATTTTTGGAAATGGATGCACAGGCGCGCGGGAACGAGAAAATTTTCAAAAAAATCGTAAAAAATAAAAAAAATCCTTTTCTTTTTGCATGTGGTGGTATAGAATAGTATCGTAATCATTGAAGGAGGGATTGGATGAGCAAATCAAAAAACAAGAAATTCAGCCTGGTGAGCAAGTTGATTGTTGCCGTTATTGTCGCGGTTGTCGTTGTCAAACCGATTTCTCTCCAGATTCAGATTCGTGAGCTTCAGCGACAGGTTGAGACGTTGGATGACCAGATCAATCAAGAAGAGACGGTAAATGCAGACCTGAAGAAATCGTTGAACGAGGGCGTGACCGATGAGTCCATCGCAAAGATTGCTCGTGATGTGCTGGGATATGCATCGCCTGGTGAGCGCGTGTTTATCGACAGCTCGGAGCAGTAACCAAAAGTATATGGAGGAAACAGTTTAATAGTATGGAGTTGGCTGTAGGAGAAATCATTTCCGGCAAGGTAACCGGAATCACAAAGTTTGGCGCGTTTGTATCGCTGCCAGAAGGCAAGAGCGGTTTGGTACATATCTCTGAGGTGGATCAGTCATATGTTAGCGACATCCGCGATCATTTGACAGAGGGTCAGGAAGTCAAGGTGAAGGTCATCGCCATTGACGAAAACGGTCGTGTGAATTTGTCCATCAAAAAGACGCAGCCGCGACAGAACAGCGAGCAGCGTCCGTTCCGCCGCAATAACAATCAGAACGGCGGAAATCACAATACCAATACCAACCGCGGAAGCTATCAGAACCGCACAGGCAGCTCCAACGGCGGCAGAAAGTTCCAGCAGCGCCAGGGTTATGCGCCGCGTCCGGCAGCAAAGGAAGCACCGGCTTCGTTTGAGGATAAGCTCAAGCACTTTATGCAGGACAGCGAGAGCAGAATGGCAGATCTGCGCCGCAATACCGACAAGAAGAACGGTTCCCGCCGCCGCAAATAACAACACAAAGCAAACAGACATGTCGCTCTTTTCGTATTATGCTTCGGGAAGGCGGCATTGTCATGTCTGCTTTTTTGTACGGGCAAAAAAATACCCTCCGGCGAGCCGAAGGGTGAATGGATTGTGGGGATAAAGATATGAACGGTGCATGGATAGCAGTTTCCTGCCACCGTGGTTATCGTATCATGATTACCAGAAATTGTCAATTGTTTTTTAAGGAGAAGCAATGATACTTTGCAATGCGAAAATTGTCCCAATGGAGGGTGAAATCATCGAAAATAGTTTTCTTTCCGTGGAAAATGGAAAGATTTCCGCTATTGGGTCGATGGAAACTGTGCCGGAAGGCGAACAGATGGATGTACATGGCGGATGGATTCTGCCGGGACTCGTGGATGCACACACACATTTGGGATTATTTGAAGACTCTCTCGGATTTGAGGGAGAGGACGGAAATGAGGATACTGACCCGATTACGCCGCAGCTGCGCGTGATTGACGGCATCAACCCGATGGAGCGCAGCTTTCAGGAGGCGCGCGAGGCGGGCGTGACCTGCTGTTTGGTATCGCCGGGCAGCTGCAATCCGATTGCCGGACAAATCGCGGCAATTAAGACAGCAGGCCGCCGCATCGACGATATGATCGTCAAACAGCCGTGTGCAATGAAATTTGCGCTGGGAGAGAACCCAAAATCATGCTATAATGATAAGGATGAGACGCCAGTGACCCGTATGGCGACTGCGGCGCTGATTCGAGAGACGTTGTACAAAGCGCAGGAATACGGCAGACAAAAACAGCACGCGGAAGATCCGTCGGATTTACCGGAGTACGATGCCAAATACGAAGCGTTGCTTCCGGTTTTGGACGGTACGTGTCCGGCGCATTTTCATGCGCACCGTGCAGACGACATGTTTACCGCGCTGCGCATTGCGAAAGAGTTTTCGTTAAAGCCGGTTATTTTGCATGGAACAGAGGCACATCTCGTTGCGGATATTCTGGCAGAGGAACACGTACCGATTTGTGCAGGGCCATTTTTGACGGATCGCTCGAAACCGGAGCTGCGTCATCTGACCGAGCAGGCACCGGCGCTGCTGACCCAGGCGGGCATTGAGACTGCAATTACGACGGATCATCCAGAAACGACGCTCAAGCATTTCATGCAGTGCGTCGTAGCTGCTGTGCAGGCAGGTATGGAGCCACTCGCGGCTCTTCGGGCCGTTACCATCGTTCCGGCTCGTATTGCCGGACTGGATGACAGAATCGGCTCGCTGCGTGTCGGCAAGGACGCAGATCTGCTGATTACGAGCGGCGATCCGCTGGATTACCGCACCAAGGTCACAGCCGTATATATTGACGGAAAACAGGTGAAATAATGCCGCATTTGGCATACAATACAGGAGGATTACACAGAATGAGAACCATCGAAGCAAAAGAGATTACCGCGCTGGTGCGCGAGCTGTGCATGAAGGCAAACTATGTCCTGCCGGAGAGCATCCGACAGTCTTATGTAGACGGAGAGCAGAACGAGAAATCTCCGCTCGGCAAGACCATCTTTGGCAAGATGATTGAAAACTGTGATATTGCCTGTAAAAATTCTGTGCCGATCTGTCAGGACTGCGGCATGGCTATCGTGTTTGTAGAGGTCGGTCAGGATGTACACATTACCGGCGGTCTGCTGGAGGATGCCGTCAATGAGGGCGTTCGTCAGGGATATGTAGACGGCTATCTGCGTCTGTCTGTCGTTCGTGATCCGCTGCTGGATCGCAGCAATACCAATGACAACACCCCGGCTATTCTCTATACGCGCGTTGTCGCCGGTGATGAAATCCATGTTACCGTTGAGCCGAAGGGCTTTGGCAGCGAAAACATGAGTGCACTTAAGATGTTCACTCCGGCAGCAAAGCCGGAGGATATTGTTGACTTTGTTGTCGAGGCTTGCGACAAGGCTGGCTCCAACCCGTGCCCGCCGATTGTCATTGGTGTCGGTCTGGGCGGCACAGCAGACAAGGCGTGCTATCTGGCAAAGCGTGCTCTGATGCGTCCGGTCGGTCAGTTCAATGATAATCCGGGCTATGCGGAGATGGAAAAGAAAATTATCGAGCGCGTCAATGCGCTGGGCATCGGACCGCAGGGTCTGGGCGGCACGGTAACCGCTTTGATGTGTGCCATTGATACGTATCCGACCCATATTGCCGGTCTGCCGTGTGCGGTCAATATTGGCTGCCATGTCACGCGCCATGCAGAGGGAAAAATCTAAAATCACGAAATTTCAAGAAAACGTGAAAAAACAAGAGATTGCTCAAGATATTTCGCGCTCAACTCCATTTTTGGCGAATTTTGCCATGCGACAGGTTTGTCTCTGTGTGGTATAATATTCCCAACAAAAGAGGAAGAAACAATTAGAATTTTGTTGAAACATTACAAGTTCTTGCGGCGTGTGCCGCGCAGAGATTCCTCTTCGACAAGTGAATAAAAAATTGGGTTGTCAAACCATAAGGAGTTGATGTTATGAAGATCACCATCGTTGAAAGAAAAATCAAGATTAGCGAAGAGCTCCGCGATTACGCTATCAAGAAGGTCACCAAGCTGGATCGGTATTTCCAGAAGGACACCTCCGCGACCATTACTTTCAGTGAGCTGAAGGGCAGACAGACGGCAGAAGTAACAGTTCGTCACAATGGCATGGTTTTCCGTGCAGAGGAAACCACAACAGATATGTTTGCTTCTGTGGATGGTATGATTTCGAGCATCGAGAGACAGATTCGCAGAAACAAGACCCGTCTGGAAAAGAAGCTGCGTCAGGGCGCATTCGACAAGATGGCTGCCAATGAGGCAAGCCTCGCAGAGTTTGCTGAGGACAAGTATGAAGTTGTTCGCCGGAAGAAATTCGATGTTGCTTCTATGACCGTGGAGGAAGCTATTTTGCAGATGAACCTGCTGGAGCATCAGTTCTTCTTCTTCCGCAATGCCGAAGAGGATGACGCACCGGCTGTTATCTATAAGAGAGCTGCTGGCGGCTATGGCTTAATCGAGGGCAATTGATCTTCGTTTTGCATAGATAAAAGGGTAAGATAACAAAAATAGTAAAGCCTTCCGTGGTATTCCGCGGAAGGCTTTCTTGGACAAATAAGTTAGAACAATCTAACTATTGGAGGCAGGATGACAGATACGGTAAGTATATACGAAGAGGGATTCAGCAGGGCGGACTCTTATCAGAATATGACGCGATTGACCAGAGAAGAGGCAGAACATCGGGAAAGTTCCATGACAATTCATCATATTATGCCTGGTGTCGATGTGTTTTTCAATCATTTTAACTCACAGGAGTGTGTGGAACCGGAGCATGGAGAGGACAGTCTGCATGTGCTGGAAATCAATCATTGCCGACAGGGGCGCTATGGCTGTCAACTGGAAGAAGACCGGTATGTGTATCTCGGTCAGGGCGAGCTGGAAGTCAATATCTTGGGCATCAAACGGCTGCGGTCGGAATTCCCATTGGGATTTTATGACGGCGTGTCGATTTTGGTGGATGTGGAGGAGACAGCGGCGGCCATTCAGCCGTTATTTCCGGAGATTGCTCGGCAGCTTGCCTTTTTACAACAGCATGTCCTGCATCATGGCGGCGCGATGCTCATTCGCAAGATGCCTGCCCTCAATCATATTTTTGAAGAGCTGTATCATGTCAATCCGATGATTGAACAGGCCTATATCAAGCTGAAAGTGATGGAAATCCTGCTCACCATGCAGACAATTCCTTTTGCGCGGGAATCTTCGCAGTCCAGCTATTTTCGCCGCAGTGATATGGACAAGGTGAAAGCACTGCATCAGGAGGCAATTCATCGGCTGGGAGAAAAAATTCCGTTGCAGATACTGGCGCAAAAGTATGATATTGCACAGATGACGCTCAAGAGCTGTTTCAAAGAGATTTATGGCAGCCCATATTATGCGTATATGAAGCGATACCGCATTCATACGGCAGTACATGAACTGGAAGCCGGCACGCACAGCATTACGGAAATTGCCGGTATGGTTGGCTATGAGAATGCGAGTAAGTTTACCGCAGCGTTTAAATCCGTCATGGGATGCACGCCGCGAGAGTACAAAAAGAATGCTGACCAAATGGAGCATTTGCACCTATTGGGAGTAGAAATTGAATAGAAAATCCTGCAAAATAATGCTGTCAGAGATGACGGCATTATTTTTTTGAGGAGGAAAGCCTATGTCGAAACAGACGAAAAATAAAGAAAAATCAGCACTCAGCGAGCTGATGCGTTACGCAGGCAATCGCAAATACCTGACGTATGCGTCTTGGGTGCTGTCCGCGGCGAGCGCAGTGATTGCGCTGCTTCCGTTTGTATGTATTTTCCGCATCATTCAGGAGATTATCGCCGTGGCACCAGACTTTTCACAGGCAGTGAATCTTGTGCATAACGGTGTTTGGGCGGTGATTTTTGCCCTGGTGTCCATGTTGCTGTATTTCTGCGCGCTGATGTGCTCCCATTTATCTGCATTTCGTGTAGCGGTCAATATTCGCAAGACGCTGATGGAACATATCACCAAGCTGCCGATTGGCTATGTCGATGAGCAGGGAAGCGGCAAGCTGCGCCGCATCGTCAACGATTCCTCGGCGGCAACAGAGACGTATCTGGCACACCAGCTGCCGGACGCGGCAACGGTTGTTGTCACACCAATTGCGCTGATTCTTGTCCTGTTCGTGTTTGATTGGCGGTATGGACTCGTCAGTCTGATTCCGGTTGTTTTGGGCATGATTGCCATGAGCCGCATGATGGGACCTGCTCTTGCCGAGGACATGAAGCAGTATCAAAATGCTCTGGAAGATATGAATCGTGAATCCGTGGAATATGTGCGCGGTATGAGCGTGGTCAAGACGTTTTCACAGACTGTGTATTCGTTTTCGCGCTTTAAGCATTCGATTGATACCTATTACAAATTCTGCATCAATTATACGAAATCATGCCGTTCTTCTATGATTTATTTTCAGATTGCCATCAACAGCACCTTCGCTTTTCTCATTGTGCTGACGTTGATTTTGTGTCAGGGCGGCAGCGTGCTGCCGGATGTTGCGCTCAATTTCATTTTCTATGTGATTTTTACGCCGATTATTGCGACGTCCTTCACACGCATCATGTATATGGGTGAAGAGTCCATGACAGTAAAAGATGCAATTCGGAGATTTGACAGTATTTTGTCCGCGCAGCCGTTAGAGGAGCCGAAACAACCAAAAACACCGAAAGATGATTCGGTTGTCTTTGATACTGTGACGTTCCGGTATCAGAAGGATGCGAAGCCTGCGGTACAGAATCTCTCGTTTACGATTCCGGCGGGACATACAGCAGCCTTTGTCGGCCCGAGCGGCAGCGGCAAGAGCACCATGGCAGGCTTGCTTTCCCACTTTTGGGACGTTGAATCCGGTGCAGTGCGCATTGGCGGTGTAGATGTCCGCGAGATGTCCAAGCAGAGTCGTGTCAATACGGTTTCCTATGTCTTTCAGGACAGCAAGCTGCTCAAAATGACGATTGCAGAAAACGTGCGTTTGGCGCGTCCGGAGGCCTCGGATGAGGAAGTACTGGCAGCTCTGCACGATGCACAGTGTGATGAGATTTTGGAAAAGCTGCCGAACGGGATTCACACAATGATTGGCACACAAGGCACCTATCTGTCCGGCGGCGAACAGCAGCGCATTGCCATCGCCAGAGCGATTTTACAAAATGCGCCGATTCTTGTCTTAGATGAGGCGACCGCATTTGCCGATCCGGAAAACGAAGCGCTGATGCAGAAAGCATTTGAGAGACTGGCAAAAGACAAGACGGTGCTGATGATTGCCCATCGTTTGACGACCATTCAACACGCAGATTGTATCTATGTGATGGATCACGGCAACATTGTCGAGCACGGCACACACGCTCAATTGTTAGAGAAACAAGGCCTGTATCGAGAGATGTGGGATCAGTATCAACATGCTGCACAATGGAAGGTGGGTGACAACAAATGATTCATAAGCTGATGAAGCAATACGCCGTATCGGAAAAGGGCGCAAAAGATTTGATACTCTCTGTTGTTGCAACGGTGTGCGTCAATCTGGCACTGATGCTGCCGGTTGGCCTGTTGTACGTGCTGGTCAGTGATTTGCTGGCGGGACAGCCCAAAGCGCATCTCACACTGCTGATCGGCGGCTCAATTGCCGCATTGGTTTTGATCGGTCTTACGGTGCTCTGGCAGTACAATGCGACATTTTTTGCCATGTATCAGGAATCTGGAACAAAACAGCTTGCGCTGGCAGAAAAACTGCGTCGCCTGCCGCTCAGTTTCTTTGGAAAAAAGGATTCTGCCGATTTAACAACGGTCATTTTGGGAGATGTCGCAACATTGGAGCACGCCTTGTCCCATCAATTCGCGCAATTCTACGGTGCGATTGTATCGACAGTTCTTATTGCCATTGGTCTGTTGTTCTTCGAGTGGCGCATGGCACTTGCTGCATTGTGGCCGCTGCCAATCTCACTCATTATCGTTGTATTATCCAAAAGCATTCGCAATCGACTTTCGGTTGATGCGACACAGGCACGCCTTACGGCGGCAGACGGTATGCAGGAATGCTTAGAGGCTTCCAAAGACTTAAAGAGTGCAAATGCAGAACAGACCTATTTACGCGGTCTGTATCGCAAAATCGAGTCGGTAGAATCCTCTTCAACACGGGCTGAACTCATCACAGGTATGCTGGTCACGAGTGCACAAATGCTGCTCAAATTCGGTATTGCGACGGTAGCATTGGTAGGTGGTTCCCTGCTCGTACAAGGCAAGATTGATTTGATTGTATTCTTTGCATTTTTACTCGTGGTATCGAGACTTTACGAGCCGATGAACGGCAGTCTCATCAATCTGGCAGCCCTCAATGCGTTACAGATTAATGTACAGCGTATGAATGAGATTTCCGACTATCCGGAGCAGACAGGCAGTGAAACGCTGACCAACACGGGATATGATATCGTCTTTGATCATGTAGGTTTTGCGTATGACAACGGAGAAACTGTCCTGCGCGATGTATCCTTTACCGCCAAACAGGGACAGGTGACGGCGTTAGTTGGCCCGTCCGGCGGCGGTAAGACGACAGTTTCGCGTCTGGCAGCTCGTTTCTGGGATGCCAATCGTGGCAAGATTACCGTCGGCGGTATGGATGTATCAAAGACTGATCCGGAAGCACTGCTCAAGCTGTACTCCATTGTCTTTCAGGATGTCACGCTGTTTGACCAGAGCATTATGGAAAACATCCGCGTCGGCAAGAAAGATGCCACAGATGCAGAAGTGCTTGCAGCGGCAAAGCTCGCCAACGTCGATGACTTTGTGCAGCAGCTGCCTAACGGCTATCAGACGCGAATCGGCGAGAATGGCTCGGAACTGTCTGGCGGCGAACGCCAGCGCATTTCTATCGCGCGTGCTTTTCTCAAGGATGCACCGATTATTCTTTTGGATGAAGCGACAGCTTCTCTGGATGCAGAAAACGAAACAGCCGTACAGGAAGCATTGTCCAAATTGATTGCCGATAAAACGGTTTTAATCATTGCTCATCGAATGCGCACGGTTGCCAATGCAGACAAGGTTGTCGTGCTCAAGGACGGCGTTGTCGCAGAACAGGGCGCGCCGCAGGCACTTTATGCACAAAATGGAATCTTTACGCGCATGACAGATCTGCAAAGGGAAACCGGAAAAAAGATTCTGCGATTGGGAAGAGAATAAAAACTGTTGTGTGACTGCGATATATATTGTAAATATACTTTTTGTATGCTACAATAACATACAAATAATCGTTTACAGGAGTGCAAGATGGATTCGAATAGTAAGATATATGATATACCGAATACAGTGTACCATTATACATCACCAAGTGGATTGTTAGGCATTGTTGCAGACAACGAAAAAGACCACGAGAATGCGAAGTTGTGGTTTACACGATGCGATAGTTTGAATGACAGAAGTGAATAAATGGAAATTGCCGCCAATACTTTGGCATAATCCTGTTGATCGGGATGTCAGATCGCCAGATCCTGAAAATATATACATCTGTAGTTTTTCTATAGATAGAGACTCTTTGCCGATGTGGAACTATTATTCAAAATCGAGCCATTATGAAGGCTATGCATTGGGAATAGATTATACAAAGTGGAAAGAACGTGTTAAAAATCTTAATAGATATGGATATATGCTGAATATAGGTCGAGTTCTCTATCGAAAAAAAGATAAAATAGACGAATTAGACAAGATTGTTTCAAAATATAATAAAGAGTCTCTAGAATTTGCAAAGGGAATAGGAAAATTGGATCATATTAAACAAGATCTTTCATTACGCATAGCGGAATTGCAATTCTTTTTTAAAGATGAAGATTTTTCTCATGAGAATGAAGTACGAGCAATCTTGGAAATTCCAAGAGATAAAGATGTCTCCAACAAAGAGGCAGCGAAAGATAAAGATGTTTCCAATAAAGTAATGACGAAATATCGGGCAGGAAATGGTTATATTATTCCGTATGTGGAAGTTTCTGTGCCAAAAGAGGTAATTACTTCTGTTACAGTTGGGCCGCTTTTAGAGAAGGAATTGGCAAAGAAGAATGTAAAAGAAATGCTGGAGAGCAGAGGATGCTCTTGCGATGTACATACTTCGAAGATTTCCATTCGCTTTTAAGTGTTGACAACCCTGCCTTGTCATACTATAATAAATAGGTCTAAAACAGAGATCGACGCTGAAGAAGAGGAGTACATTCCTGCGCCAGCAAAGAGAGAAGCCGGTCGGTGCAAGGCTTCGCGGCAGGGAATGGAAGGTAGCTTCTGAGTTAATGCGCTGAAACCGGAGGAATCTGGCGAGTAGGAGCATTCGGCCTGTCACCGTTATCTGACTGGAAGTGCACGTAAGATGGATTGCTTGCGTGAATTAGGGTGGTACCGCGGAGAGCACAAGCCTTCGTCCTGATACAGGGACGAAGGCTTTTTCTTATTTTCAGCGAAAGATCCAGCTGCACGCGAATATATATTGAAGGAAGGAGGCAATTTTGTGACCAACGAATTGCCAAAGACGTATGACCCGTCTGCGACAGAAGACAAGCTGTACAAGACGTGGGAAGAAAAGGGCTACTTCAATGCCGAAGTAGATGAGAACAAGAAACCGTTTACGATTGTGATTCCGCCTCCGAATGTAACCGGTCAGCTGCACATGGGCCATGCATTTGATGAGACCTTACAGGATATTCTCATCCGTACCAAGCGTATGCAGGGATATTCTGCCCTGTGGATGCCGGGTACAGACCATGCAGGCATTGCTACCCAGATCAAGGTAGAAGAGAACCTGCGCAAGGAAGAGGGCCTGACCCGCTATGACCTCGGCCGCGAGAAGTTCTTGGAGCGCGTTTGGGCGTGGAAGAACCAGTACGGCGACCGTATTATCAAGCAGCTCAAGAAGCTCGGCTCCTCCTGTGATTGGCGCCGTGAGCGCTTCACGATGGATGAGGGCTGCTCCAAGGCTGTCAAGGAAGTATTTGTCAACCTGTATAACAAGGGCTTGATTTACAAGGGCAGCCGCATCATCAACTGGTGCCCGCATTGTGCAACCGCACTGTCTGATGCCGAGGTTGAGTACGAAACCCAGCCGGGCAAACTGTGGTATATCAAGTACGACATCAAGGACTCTGATGAGAGCGTTATTGTCGCTACCACTCGTCCGGAGACCTTTATGGGCGACAGCGGCATCGCTGTCAATCCGGAGGATGAACGCTACAAGCATCTGGTTGGCAAGATGGCGATTCTGCCGATTATCGGTCGTGAGATTCCGATTTTCGCCGATGATTATGTAGATAAGGAATTTGGTACCGGCTGTGTAAAGACTACACCGTGCCATGACCCGAACGACTTCGAGATGGGTCAGCGCCACAATCTGGAGCAGATTCTCGTATTCAATGAGGATGCAACCGTCAATGAAAACGGCGGCAAGTATCAGGGCATGGATCGTTACGAGTGCCGCAAGGCAGTTCTGGCTGATCTGGAAGCAGAAGGCCGTCTGGTGAAGATCGAGGATCACACCCACAACGTTGGCACCTGCTACCGCTGCGGCACGACCGTAGAGCCGATGACTTCTGCACAGTGGTTTGTCAAGATGGCACCGCTGGCAAAGGATGCCATTCGCGTCGTTGAAGATGGCGAGATCAAGTTTGTTCCGGAACGCTTCAGCAAGACCTATACGCGCTGGATGGAGAATGTACACGACTGGTGTATCTCCCGTCAGCTGTGGTGGGGTCATCGTATTCCGGCGTACTACTGCGAGGACTGCGGCGAAATGACCGTAGCCAAGGAAGATGTCACCACCTGCCCGAAGTGCGGCGGTCATCACATCCGTCAGGAAGAGGACGTACTGGATACCTGGTTCTCCTCTGCACTGTGGCCGTTCTCCACGCTGGGCTGGCCGGAAAAGACACCGGAGCTGGAATACTTCTATCCGACCGATACGCTGGTTACCGGTTATGATATTATCTTCTTCTGGGTTGCTCGTATGATCTTCTCTGGCATGGAGCACATGAAAGAAGTGCCGTTCAAGACCGTCTATATTCACGGTCTGGTGCGCGATGAGCAGGGCAGAAAGATGTCTAAGTCTCTGGGCAACGGCATTGACCCGCTCAAGGTCATTGACCAGTACGGCGCAGATGCCCTGCGCTTCACGCTGGCAACTGGCAATTCCCCAGGAAATGATATGCGTTACTCCAAGGATCGCGTTGAGGCGAGCCGTAACTTCTGCAACAAGATTTGGAACGCATCCCGCTTCATTCAGATGAACCTGACCATTGACAAGGTACAGCTGCCGACCAACCTGACCATGGAGGACAAGTGGATCCTGTCCAAGTTCAATACGCTGGTACAGGATGTCACCACCAATATCGACAAGTACGAGCTGGGCATCGCTGCACAGAAGCTCAACGACTTTATTTGGGATGTATTCTGCGATTGGTACATTGAGATTGCCAAGACCCGTTTGCAGAACAAGGACGACAAGGAGACCTGCGAGAACGTACAGAACGTGCTGTGCTACGTGCTGTCCGGTTCCATGCAGCTGCTGCATCCGTTTATGCCGTTCATCACCGAGACCATCTGGCAGGCACTGCCGCATGAGGGCGAGACCATCATGCTGTCCAAGTGGCCGGAGTATCAGGAAGAGCTGAACTTCCCGACTGAAGAGGCACAGATGGAAATGCTGATGGAGAGCATTCGCGCCATCCGTAACCGCCGCGCAGAGATGAACGTACCGCCGTCCAAGAAGGCACAGGTCTATGTTGTGACCGAGGACAAGGCACGTCAGGCCGTCTTTACTGAGGGAGAGGCTTGCTTCCTCAAGCTGGCTTATGCGAGCGCAATCAATGTATCTGATGCTGCACCGGCTGATGCAGCAAAGATGGTTTCTGTTGTCACCGGCGATGTACAGATGTACCTGCCGATGAACGAGCTGGTTGACTTCGAGAAGGAAAAGGCTCGTCTGAACAAGGAACTGAAGAAAGCCCAGAAGGATCTGGATTTCATCAACAAGAAGCTGAACAATCCGGGCTTCCTGAACAAGGCACCGGAGCAGGTTGTCGAGGGCGAGCGCGTCAAGGCTGCTAAGCTGACCGATCAGATCGCCAAGCTGAACGAGAGCATCGCTGCTCTGGATTAAGCTCCATGGACAGCTATGAACAGACATTAACGCGGATCCATGCCCATGGTCGTTTCAGCGGCACGCCATGCCTTGACCGGATGCGTGCCCTGATGGCGATGCTGGGCAATCCGCAGAAAAAACTGAAATTTGTCCACATTGCAGGAACCAATGGCAAGGGGAGCACTGCCGTGCTCTGTGCTTCTGCTTTACAGCAGGCAGGATATAAAACCGGCTTGTTTACCTCGCCGTTTATCATGGATTTCTGTGAGCGCATTCGCGTCAACGGCGAGATGATTCCGCGTGAGGATCTGTGCTGTATCGCACAGGAGGTCATGGAAAAGGAGCAGCAGCTCACTTTGCCGGCGGGCGAACGCATTGGCGAATTTGAGTTTACTACCGCGTGCGCAATGCTGTATTTTGCGCAGCAGCAGTGTGACATTGTCGTGCTGGAGGTTGGCCTCGGCGGGCGTTTTGATGCGACGAACTGCATCGACGCGCCGGAGGTCGCTGTGATGGCACATGTCGCGCTGGATCACATGGCAGTGCTCGGCAATACCGTGGAGGAAATCGCTGCGGACAAAAGCCACATCGTCAAGAGTGGCTGCACGCTGGTCAACTATCCGGAGCAGAAGGACAGCGTCGATGCTGTTTTGCGCCAGCGCTGCTATGACGTGACCGCACAGTATGTCAAGGCACCGCTGCCGGAAATTTCGTCTTGTACGCTGGAAGGCACGGACTGCGTGATAGACGGCAAGACATTTCATTTGCGTCTTGTTGGCAGACATCAGGCGGATAATGCCGCGACGGCATATGCGGCCCTGCTTGTTTTGCGCGAAAAGGGCTGGAAGATCTCCGATCAGGCAATCGCAGACGGCTTTTCACGCGCTGCCATAGCCGGACGACAGGAGGTCGTGCAGACCGATCCGCTGCTCATGATTGACGGCGCACACAATGTGGACGGCGTGACGGCGCTGTGTGCAACGATGGATGATTTGCTGCCTGCCGGTGGTATTTCTTTGGTGTTGGGCATGGTGGCAGACAAGCAATATGAGGCCTGCGTGCGCATGTTGGTTCGCCGGGCAGATTCGGTCTATACCGTACAGCCGGACAATCCGCGCGCACTGTCCAGCCGCGAATTGACAACGATGATTCGCGCGTTTTCGCCGTACTGCAATGTCATTGACTGCGGAGATGTTCCGTCAGCACTCGAGCGCGCGCTGCGCTATGCGGATGAGACAGATACCATTGTCGTGTGCGGCTCCCTGTATGTTGCAGGAGAAGCGAAAAATGCTCTGGCAGCCGACAAGATTTGATACGTTTTTTTGCTCATGTTTTTTATAATAGAACCGTTCTCTGAAAAGGGAACGGTTCTATTTTTTTGCCTGCAAGGCAGTGTGTTAGGAGGAAAACGAAGTGAAATGTTCGCATAGACGAGAAAAAGACGGCATTGTCATTCGATTTTGCGGCGAATTGGGACATCATGAGGCGGCGCAATGTATGGAGTATCTGGAAAAGACAATGATTTTGTATCCCAATGATCCTATTGTTTTGGATTTGTCCGGCCTGACTTTTATGGATAGCTCGGGCATTGCGGTTGTGCTTGGCGCGCAGCGCAATATTTTGGGTGCCGGACAGACATTTTGCGTGATACGCACGCCGCCGTCTGCCATGCGTATCTTTCGGGCGGCAGGCATTCAAAAACGAGTTAATTTCCTGCCGGAATTGCCCAAGGTATCTGCGGCAGATGAAGAGGAGGTGGCAGTATGCGCAGCGAAATCAACCAGATGAGCATCAAGTTTCTCAGCCGATCCTGCAATGAGGCATTTGCTCGGCAGGCGGTCGCAGCCTTTGCGGCTCAGCTCGATCCAACCATCGAGGAAATCAATGACATCAAGACGGCGGTCAGTGAAGCTGTAACCAACTGTATTGTTCACGCGTACAGGGAAGAGACCGGATACATAACCATTCAGGCAAAACTGTTTGACAATGATGAGATTCAGATTTCTGTCAAAGACAAAGGATGCGGCATACCGGATGTTCAGCAGGCGCGACAGCCGATGTTTACAACCGGCGACGCGGGACGATCCGGCATGGGCTTTACGATTATGGAGAGCTTTATGGATAAATTGCGTGTTCGCTCACGGGAAGGTATTGGCACACAGGTCACAATGACCAAGCGTATACGAAGCCGTTTTGCATAACCAGTACGAGGAACAGCTGCGCCTGTTACAGGAAGCACAGCAGGGAGACGAACAGGCGAAAGAACAGCTGGTACGAGACAATCAAGCACTCGTTTGGAGCATTGTCAAGCGATATACCGGACGCGGCACGGAAGCGGAAGATCTGTTTCAATTGGGGAGTATTGGCCTGCTCAAAGCGATACAGGGCTTTGATTGTGCGTATGGCACGAAGTTTTCTACTTATGCGGTCCCTAAAATTGCGGGTGAAATCCGCCGGTTTTTGCGTGATGACGGCACGATTAAAATCAGCCGCACGATAAAAGAATTGGGGTATCGCATCAGTGCCGCGAGACAGACGCTGCACCAAACCTTGCAACGATCTCCGACGGTATCTGAACTGGCGGATTTTTTGGATGTCTCGCCGGAAGAAATCGCGTCCTGTGAAACCGCTCTGCTGCCGACCGACTCGTTACAGCGAGAAATCGGAGAGGATGGAACGACACTGGAACAATTGCTGGGAGATCAGCGGATGGAAGAGACGATCTTGGAATCGCTGTCTCTGCAGGAAGCGATACGCCAGCTGGATGCCCGCGCCCAGCAGGTGCTTTTGCTGCGGTATTTTCGCGGACAGACCCAGCAGGTCTGCGCGCGCCAACTCGGCATTTCGCAGGTGCAGGTGTCAAGATTGGAGAGAAAGGCAATTGCAAAATTGCGGCAGATCCTCGGAGAAGAGGAAACGCCATTTATCGGTTGACGAAGAGATTTCCTTGTTGTATACTTTATATAGATTCAAAAACCTAACAGAGATAGAAATTGGAAGAAATAACTAAATAGACTGCGGGGAGGGAGCTCTATGACAGACAATTCCGTTTTCTTGGGACGAATTTCGGCAGACATGCCGTCTCAGCCGGAAATCAATCCGGAAGCAACGGCGAGTTTTGCCTCAATTGAACATCTGAAACAGATGATTCGGACGGGTGTTTTAGACATTGAAAACCATACGGAAATTCAGCCTGAAATCGAGCAGATTTTTCAAAAGTTTATTCATTTGGCAAGCTGCGGAAAATGTGCACCATGTCGAGAGGGAACCAAGCGAATGCGGCAGCTGCTGAAAAAAATCATGGAAGGCAACGGCACGGATCAAGAGTTGGATCAACTGGCGGAGCTGGCAGACATGATTACGAATACAGCGTTATGCGGCTTGGGTATGAAGCAGTATGTGATTGACCCGACGGTATGCAAGGGATGTTCGCGGTGCGCGAAGCAATGTCCGGTAGATGCGATCTCCGGACAGATTCGTTCCCCGTTTGTTATCAATCCGCACAAATGTATCCGCTGTGGCTCCTGTACAGATACCTGTGCATTCCACGCCATTTCGCTGACAACTTTTGGCTATCCGGCATAAGCTCTTGAAAGTAAAGGAGAGAGTCGTATGGGAACAATGACAATCAATAAGATACGCGTTACATTTACAGAGGAAGAAGAAAATGTTTTGTCTGTGATTCGCAAAGCCGGATTTGAAATGCCAACGCTGTGCTATCGGCCGGAACTCTTAATACACGGTTCCTGCCGTCTTTGTGTGGTAGAGGACAAACACGGACGAACCTTTGCGTCGTGCTCGGAAAAACCGCGCGATGGCATGGAGATTTACACCAACACACCGCGCCTGATGCGTTACCGCAAAATGATTCTGGAACTGCTGCTGGCATCGCACCAGCGAGACTGCACCGTCTGTATCAAGAGCGGCGAATGTTTATTGCAGGCGACCGCGCGGCGGATGGGTGTCAATCAAATCCGCTATGAGACCCAGCAGACGAATTATCCACTGGATATGAGCTCACCAGCCATTGTATTGAATCCAAACAAGTGTATCTTGTGCGGCAACTGCGTGCGAATGTGCGGCGACGTACAGGGGATCGGCGCGGTAGATTTTGTTGACCAAGGCCCCAATTACCGTGTTGCGACCATCGGCGGCAGCAAATTGGCGGATACGGATTGCGTCGGCTGCGGTCAGTGCCGCACATTTTGTCCGACAGGCGCAATTACGATTAACACGAACATCAATGCGATTCGAGAGGCAATCGCGGATCCGAATGTCAAAGTCGTGGCACAGATTGCACCGGCCGTGCGCGTAGCCGTCGGGCATGTGTTCGGATTTCCGAACGGTGTCAACGTGATGGGGCGTATCGTCAATGCAATGCACCGCTTGGGATTCGATGAAGTGTACGACACGGCGTTTGGCGCGGACTTTACGGTTATGGAGGAGAGCAAGGAACTATTGGAGCGGCTGGAGTCGGGCGAAAATCTGCCGCTGTTTACTTCCTGCTGTCCGGCATGGGTGCTGGACTGTGAAAAACGGTATCCGGAATTGGCGAGCCATTTGTCCACCTGTCGGTCTCCGATGCAGATGTTGGGCGCAGTCATTCGGGAGTACTACAAGGACCCGAAGAACAATGAAGGCAAACGGGTACTTTCTGTCGCCGTTATGCCGTGCACCGCGAAAAAAGGAGAAATTTTACGGCCGGAATCCATGACAGACGGCGTGCAGGATATTGATTATGTTCTGACGACCAATGAACTGTGCACGATGATTAAAAAGGACGGCATTCTGTTTGACCGGCTGGAAGTTGAGGCCGTGGATATGCCGTTTGGCATCAGTTCCGGCGCCGGAATGATTTTTGGCAACTCCGGCGGTGTGACAGAAGCGGTTTTGCGCCGTTTAAACGATGGCCATGAACGGGCGAAAATGGAGCAAATCAAGCAGAGCGGCGTGCGCGGGGAAGAGGGAATCAAGGAGATTGTTTTTCACTATCATGGAAAAGAACTGCGCGCGGCCATTGTCAGCGGTCTGGCGAATGCAGCCAAATTGCTGAAGGACATTGAATCGGGAAAAGCAACGTATCATTTCGTGGAAGTCATGGCCTGTCGCCGCGGCTGCGTAATGGGCGGCGGTCAGCCTCTTCCGGCGGGAGATGAAGAGCGAGCGTCGCGGCCGAGAGGACTATACGAAGTCGATTTGACCCGTCAGATTAAAAAATCCGACGAAAATCCGCTGGTACTTTCTCTGTATGACGGACTGATTCGGGGCAAAGAACACAAGCTATTACATAGAAATATGGCCGGACAGAGCGATATTGGGTAGAAAAATGACAGCATAACTCAAAAGAGTTAAATAGTAGAATATAAAAATGTATTGAAAAATCTGCGCGAATATGATAGTATATACAAAGATAAAACAGGGCATTGCCCTAGGAAGAGGAAGGGATCACCATGAAGAAAAACGCGAAAATTCGCATTGCCACAGGGATGATGGCAGCTTGCTTATTGTGCGGAAATGCATTTGCATTGGACGCGACAGACCAGCAGAATGCGGATGAGAACGTTGCTGTCACGGCGCAGGTATCCGATGGCACCGCGCAGCAGGAACAGAATGTTGCTGCAAAGAAAATCGGTTACGCAACGGCTAGCGTCAATGTTCGCTCGAAGCCGAGCAATGACGGCGAAATTCTGGGAACACTGAATAAGGGAACCTCGGTTGAGATTCTCGGTTCGGAAGGCAACTGGTATCAGATTTCCTTTGCCGGAAAGACGGGATATGTGTACAACAAGTACATTTCTCTGACCAAACCGGACGAACCAGCACAGCCGTCTACCACAACAACGGTGTATACGACCGCGGACTTGAATGTTCGTGAGCAGCCGAACAACACGGCGAAGATTTTGGGCACGCTGAAGAAGGGCGCTGAGGTAAAGACCACCGCATTGAAGGATGGCTGGTATACGATCTCGTTTGCTGGTAAGACTGGCTATATCAGTAAAGCATATACGACCACGACAAAGCCTTCGACGCCGGCACAGCCGACAACGGATCTGGAATTTACCGATGTTCCGAAGACCGCGTGGTACTATGATGCTGTCAATTGGGCAGTGAAGAAGGGCATTACTTCTGGTACATCGAAGAAAACCTTCAGCCCGAATCAGGTGTGCACACGTGCACAGGCTGTCATGTTCCTGTGGAAAAATGCAGGCAGTCCGGATGTCACCAAGTCGGTAGCAAATCCGTTTACCGATGTCAAGACCTCGGACTGGTACTATAAGGCTGTCATGTGGGCAGTAAACAAGGGCGTTACCTCCGGTACGACCAAAACGACCTTTAGCCCGAGCAAGACCTGCTCTCGTGCAGAGATCGTTACCTTTATGTGGAAGGCAAACGGCTCAAAGAAGGTTGCTTACAAGAATCCGTTCACCGATGTGAAGATTGCTGACTGGTATTATGAACCGGTTATGTGGGCTGTGAAGAACGGCGTCACCGGTGGCACATCCAAGACGACCTTCTCTCCGAAGGATGGCTGTACGCGCGCACAGGTTGTAACGTTCCTGTATAACGGCAATTGATTTTTTGTTTGTCACAATAGAAGAATTGGAAATCCGCTCTTTGGCAGAAAGCTAAAAATATGTTGAAGAGATAAAAAAATTTCTAGAAAAAATATTGAATTGAGATGACGAGATTTCCTAACATTTTTGAATATTATCCTTCATTTTTCGGGGGGGGGGGGGGGGTATTCATATTGACTCTTTCTTTTTTGGAAGGTGTTGCAAGGACGGACACACGAAAATCTTCCCATATTTCGGGCAGAAATCTGCATTATTTTGTATAAATCTCTGATTTACTCAAATCAAATAGAAATAAATGCGTGAGTATTGACAAATTCGACATTAAATTATAAAATAGACATGTAAATCGTTCTTTTTAATGTGAGAATGAAGGGATTTTCACTTGGAACTGTAGGGGAAAAGCAAAAAACATTGGGATAATGTCGGAAGGAGTATTGACGGGGGACGATATGAAACGAGATTTGACGGGGAAACGATATGAAAAGCTAACCGTTTTGGAAAAGACGGACAAGCGAAAGAACGGGTGCATTGTTTGGCGTTGCCGCTGCGACTGTGGAAATACAGTTGAATTGTCGAGCAGAAAGCTCAAAGAGGGCGTGACAACGAGCTGCGGCTGCGAAAGTCGTCCGAAGGATTTGGCTGGACAGCGATTCGGCTCCTTGACTGTGCTGGAAAAGACGGAGAAGAGAACTTCCGATCGAAGTGTGCTCTGGCGTTGCCAGTGTGACTGCGGCAAGGAGGTACTTCTCGGTCGCAATGTTTTGACTTCGGGAAATACGACAAGCTGCGGCTGCTGGGTACACAGAGAATTGAACGATTTATCGGGGCAGCGATTTGGAAAGCTCACGGT
>CAVCGL010000004.1:133558-146242 GCA_963601915.1 bacterium
GGCAAATGGCCATCGCACATGGAATTGTCGCTGTGATTGCGGAAAAGAAACCGTTGTGAGAGAAAGCAATTTAAAAAATGGTTTGTCTAAAAGCTGTGGTTGTGAACATTCACCCAAAAAGATTTTACATTTCGTGGGTGGGACTTGCTTGGAGCATTTGCAGACCAATCATATCTCCAAAGCCAATACCAGCGGCGTGCGAGGGGTATACTTCAACAAGCAGCGCAAGAAATGGGTAGCACAAATTATGCTTCGAGGGAAATGTCATTATCTGGGAGGATATGACAGCTTCGATGAAGCTGTGCAGGCAAGAAAAAGCGGAGAAAAGATGTTTCTGGATGTGATACAAGCACATCAAAACGCAACAGATGCATAGGACAGATAGGAAGAGAAAAGAAAGAGTATGTACAAAAAAAGAGCGAAAAATTGGCTGAAACATGCGGATTTTATGTGTATAGATTTTGTATGTTTGCAGCTGAGCATCGTTGTAGCATATATCATTCGATTTGGAATGAGCAATCCATATGCGGATTATCCGTATCGAAATGTTTTGATTGTATCAGAGATGATTAGTTTGTTCGTCATTGTTTGTTTTGAAACATTGAAGGACATTCTAAAACGAGGAAGGTATGCAGAATTTGGACGGACGCTGTACCATGTGCTGTTGGTAGAATTGCTGACTATTGGATATTTGTATCTGATTCATGAAACAGACACATATTCCAGAACGGTTACCATCTGGTCATCGGTTCTGTACCTTGTGTTCAGCTATGTTCTGCGTCTGTTTTGGAAGTCTGTGCTCAATAGGCACGGCGTAGGTCTTACCGATCAACGCTCGATTTTGCTGATTACGATAAAAGAGCGGGTGGCAGATTGCGTAAAGACCTTTCAGGCAAACAATTACGAGAAATTTCATGTAGCTGGTCTGGTTGTCTTGGATGAAGATAAAGAAGGTACAGCTGTTGACGGCATTCCGGTTGTGGCAAACCGAGCAACATTAAAACAATATGTCTGCAGCAATTGGGTAGACGAAGTGCTAATCAATGTGCCGGACGATTTGGAAGATGTCAGAGAGATCAAAGATGATCTGTATTCCATGGGTATTGTCATTCATCGTCGCCTGCTCAATGTTGTTTCTGCATCGAGCGAGCATCAATTTATCGAGAACATTGGCGGATACACCGTGCTTACGACCAGCATCAACTGTGCTTCACCGATAAAACTGTTTTTGAAGCGAGCGCTGGATATTTTGGGAGGCTTGGTCGGAACGATTCTCACTGGTGTTTTGTGTTTGATCGTGGTACCTGTGATTAAAACGCAATCGCCGGGGCCGGTGTTCTTCACGCAGGAGCGTGTAGGCAAAAACGGAAAACTATTTAAGATTTATAAGTTCCGCACCATGTATATGGACGCGGAAGAACGCAAAAAGGAACTCATGGCACAAAATCGTGTCAAGGACGGCATGATGTTTAAGATTGATTTCGATCCGCGCATCATTGGCAACAAGGTTCTGCCGGATGGCACGCAAAAGTCTGGGTTTATGGACTTGGCGCGTCGGCTGAGCTTGGATGAATTTCCGCAATTCCTCAACGTCTTGAAAGGCGATATGTCTCTCGTTGGCACACGACCGCCAACGGTTGATGAATATGAAAAATATCAATTGCATCATCATGCACGACTGGCAACCAAGCCGGGAATCACCGGTATGTGGCAGGTCAGCGGCAGAAGCAATATTACAGATTTTGAAGAAGTGGTTCGACTGGATACAAAATATATTCAGGACTGGACATTTGGTCTGGATATTCGCATTCTGTTCCGTACGATCGCTGTTGTGCTGAAACGAGAAGGCTCCATGTAGAGGGAGAGTTTTCATGATAATTGATATGCATACACACATCCTTCCGCATGTGGATGATGGGGCAGCGGACAGAGAAACGACGCTTCGTATGCTCCAACAGGCATATGCAGAAGGAACCGATATTTTGATTGCAACCCCGCACTTTTGCCATGGCATGGATGCGGCGCGGTGGGATGCAAGACGCCATGCCGCTTGGGAAACGACTTGCAGTATGGCGAAGGAGATTCATGAAGGGTTTCAAATCCTGCTGGGTGCAGAGGTCTATATGGAATCCGGCATCCGAGAGGATTTGGAAGCGGGTGTTCCGTTGACGATGGCTGGTTCGGATGCTATACTGATTGAGTTCTCCATGTTCGCCAATTACCGATACATCAAAACCATGGTTTTGATGCTGTTGGGAATGGGATATAAACCTGTTTTGGCGCATGTCGAGAGATACCAAGCGAGCATAAAGGAACAGCATGTAGAAGAACTTTCTCAGATGGGCGTTCAGATACAGGCAAATGCCGACAGCATTCTTGGACGCTCCGGCTGGAGAACCAAGCGATATTTGAAGCGACTGCTCAAGCAGGAACTGATTGATATGATTGGTTCGGATGCACATGACATGCAGGAACGTGTGCCGGGCATGGAAAAGTGCATGAAATACTTGCATAAACGATTGGATTCTGCATATTGCGAACAGCTTTTTGGCGGCAATGCCCAGCAGGTATTTCTTGAATCTTGATACAAACTGAAAAACGCTGGTTTAGACCAGTTCATATATACATAAACAATATGCATTGCGATGCATAGAAGGGAGTTAATTTCGATGAGAAAGATTATGAAGAGAGCGACTGCTGTGCTTTGTGGTGCGGCGCTTCTGGCTTCTATGACGATTTCGGCGTTTGCACTGCCAAGCCCATCTGTCAGTGGATTTGTTAGGGGCGTCAAGAGCGCTGTAGATGCCAACGGAAATCCCGTAAACATTATTGTACAGTTGGTAGCTGATGCGGACTTGACCGCAAAAGAGCTGGCAGCAGTCAATGAACTGCGTGCCAATCCGACTGAAATGCTCAAGAAGATTCTGGGCAGCGAGTACACGGATAACCTGCAGGTGGTAGACATCCGCAACGTTAAGATTGACGGCGATGCGTCTCAGGTAAAGTTCCCGGTGGATATTACCTTTGATGTGCCGGGTATTACCTCTTCTTCCGAGGCAATTCTGCTGCACTATGTGGAGAAGGACGACAAGTGGGAGGTCATTCACGCAAAGACTGGTGACCAGACCATCGAAGCGAGCTTCAATTCGCTGTCTCTGGTTGCTTTCGTAGTAGATACCAAGACCGCAAACAACATGGATAAGGTCGGTAAGACTGACAAGACTTCTCCGAAGACCGGTGAACCGGCGCTTCCGATGGGAGCTGTGATTGCGGTGGTTGCTATTGCAGCAGGGGGAATTTTCTTAGTTGTAAAGAAGAGAGGAACTGTGGCTAGTGAGAAGAGAGGAACTGTGGCTAGTGATCGGACGTAACACCGTAACCATCAATCCGACAGGAAAGTTGGACCGGCAGAAGGGGGAAATCATTCGGACTCTGCGCGCCAATATCGAATTTACTGGTGTTGAAAATCGAGTCATTGCCATCACAAGTACACATCCAAATGACGGCAAAACGACAACATCCTTTTATCTGGCAAGTGCATTTGCTGATGCAGGAAAAAAGACGTTGTTTGTCGATGCAGATCTTCGAAAATCCATCTTTATTGGCGAGTACCGCATTAAAAACGCAGAATTTGGCTTGAGCCATCTACTTTCTGGTCAGAGGAGTCTGGATGAGGTGATTTACGACACCAATATCGAAAACTTGTCTGTGATTGTTGCGGGTACCTTCCCGACCAATCCGTCAGAGCTGGTTGGCAATCCTCGTTTTGCGGCAATGCTGGAAAAAGCACGAGAGGAATTTGATTACATCATCATTGATACACCGCCAATTGGCGCTGTCATTGATGCTGCAGTCATCGCAAAGCAGTGTGATGGCTCCATTTTCATTACTGCATCGGACAGCATTTCCCGCAATGTGGCAAGAAGTATGGTGGAACAGCTGCGTGCTGCAAATCCAAATATCTTGGGTTGTGTAATAACCAAAGCGGATATTGGCAGAGGAAAATATTATTACTCTAGATCTGCTTATTATGGCAAGCGTGGTTCCTATTACGGCTACGGCGGATATGGCTATGGATCTTACGGAACAAAGCAGGAGACCAAACAGGACGAGAAAGTAGGGCAGCGATGAACAACAGTACCAATATGCAGGGAGATGAAATTGATCTGCTGGAGTTGCTGCAAAATCTGCTGCGCAACTGGTGGCTGCTTACCATCGGTGCCATTGTGGGCGGTTTGATTTTCTTTTTCGCAACGACGTCGTTGATTACGCCGCTGTATGAGTCCTCCGCAACCATCTACGTGCTGTCCAAAACGACAAGTATTTCGGCAGCGTTGGACATGACAACGGGTGAGCAGCTGGCGGAAGACTTTTCTGTTATTGCAACGAGCAATCCGGTATTGGATGGAGCCTCGGAGCAGATTGAAAAGGACACTGGCAAGCGCATCACCAGAGATCAGATGAAAGATATGGTTACGGTAACGGATAATGCAACGCGACTGCTTGTCATTACGGCAACCAGCGACGATCCGGAAACCGCGGAAATTGTCGCCAATGCAGTGGCAGCACAGACCAGTGAAAAAATGGCAGAGATCACCAAGACGGATGCGCCGACAACTGTAGAAGAAGCAGAGGCTGCAAAGGAACCGTCCAGCCCGAATGTCACGAAGAATACGTGCATGGGTGTTGTAGCTGGTTTGGGTGTTGTCTTGGTTATTCTGGTGCTGAACTTCTTGATGAACGATCATATCGTCAGCGAAGAAGATGTGGAAAGATACTTGGGTCTTCCGACACTTGCTATCTTCCCGGATATTGATCCGCATGAAACCAACGACAGCAAGCATAAGAAGGGCAGAACAAAATCATGAAAAAGACGTTTGGAAAAAAACAAAAGATTGTTTTTTCTGTTCTGTTTTTATGTGTTTTAGGGCTGATTGCAGTCTGTTTCTGGCAAAATAGTCAGAAGCAGGCTGCTGGGCAGCCTGCTTCGACAGAAAATCAGACACCGGCGGCAAAGCAATCCGCTGGCAGCGGATCTGCGGAACCGGCAGAAAAGCTGGATATTCCGATTGATTTTCAACAGCTACAGCAGGAGAATCCAGATATTTATGCGTGGATTCGTATCCCAGATACCACAGTAGATTATCCGATTTTGCAGAGTGAAACGGACGATGACTACTATCTCTTTCATACACCGGAGGGGAAATCTGGCTATCCGGGGTCGATTTATACAGAAAATTACAACAGCAAGGATTTTCGGGATTTTAATACCGTGATTTATGGTCACAAGATGCGAAATCACACGATGTTTGCTGATTTAGAGTATTATGAAGACATTGATTATCTCAAGCAGCACAACATGATTACCATTTACACACCAGACCATATCCGAACATATCAGGTTTTTGCGGCTGTCACGTATGATAATCGACATATTATGTATTCGTTCGATTTCGTTAATAAAGAGCAGCGTCAAGCTTATTTAGATTCGCTGAAAGCGGTGCGAAATATGGCGACCTGTTGGGACGACAGCGTCAATGTGACAACAGAGGATAAAATTATCACATTGTCTACGTGCAATGGAAATGACAAACAGCGTTTTTTGGTGGAGGCCGTGCTGGTTGATGAAAAATAATAAAAAGAGAAAACAACTCATAATCAGCATTGTCGTTGTTGTTCTCGCTATCGCAGTGGTAGCCGGATATTTTGTAAAGAACGCAAAGAAAAACGCTGCCCTTCAGACAGGAAATGTAAGTCTGGGATCAGGGGCGAGTGCAGAATCCAATATCGTGCATTACGGAGGAAAGACCTATCAGTACAATAAAAATCTGATGAATGTGTTATTCCTTGGCATTGATACGACACAAAATCTTTCGCAGACAGATATGCCGGGTGAAGCCGGTCAGTCTGATTGCATTTTGGTTTTGTCTATGGATAAGCAGGAAAAAACGGCGCGGCTTCTGCAAATCTCCCGTGATACTATGACAGATATAGATACATATGATGTTGCAGGCAAATATGTCTCAACAATTCAAGCGCAAATTGCGTTGCAGTATGCGTATGGAACAGGCGAACAGAGCAGCTGCTGGGCATCGGAAAAGGCAGTATCTCGATTGCTGTATGATCTGCCGATTGATGGATATTTTTCCATGAATTTAAACGGCATTACAGCAGTGAATGATGCGCTCGGCGGCGTGACATTAACGCTGGATGAGGATGCAACCAATATTGATCCGACATTCAAAGCCGGATCGACGATTACTCTAAAAGGAGATATGGCGGAGACATTTGTTCGCAAGCGAGATATTACCGTCTCCGGCAGCAATCTTGGCCGTATGCAGCGACAGACAGAGTACATTCGGGCATTGTTCCGCACCATGCAGGAGTATATGCATCAAAACGGCGATGATTTTCAAACAGTCTACAATCAGCTGCATTTAGATTCGTATGCATTCACCGATTTAAGCATGGATCAGATGAAAACAATGATGTCGTATGATTTTTTGGAGCAGGAAATCGAAACGGTTCCTGGCACAACCAAAGCCGGCGAAGAACATGATGAATGCTACGTGGATGAAGATGCACTGTATGATTTGATCATCCAGATGTTCTATACAGAAGTGAAGGAATAGAGGAGACAAAGATGAAAGGGATTATTTTGGCAGCCGGAAAAGGAACACGGCTGTATCCAATGACAAAACCGGTATGCAAACCGTTATTGCCGGTATATGACAAGCCGTTGATCTACTATTCGATTGCCGTGCTCATGGAAGCAGACATTCGTGATATTATGATTATCATTCCGCCAGATGAGGAAGATACCTTTCGGAAGCTGCTGGGAGATGGATCCGCTTTTGGTGTACATATTACCTATGCAGTACAGCATGTTGCACGCGGCATAGCAGACGCTTTCTTGGTAGCCGAGGATTTTGTAGCAGGAGATTCTGCTTGCTTGGTACTGGGAGACAATATTTTCTATGCCAAGAATCTGCGTGAAAAATTAAAGCAGGGTGCCGCCACCCAACATGGTGCGACGGTATTTGGCTATTATGTAGAAGATCCACGTGCTTTTGGCGTCGTAGAATTCGATGAACAGGGCAAGGCGATTAGCTTAGAAGAAAAGCCAAAGCATCCAAAATCCAATTATATTATTCCGGGATTGTACTTTTATGATTCGAATGTGTTGCAGCTTGCCAAAACCTTGCAGCCATCGGCTAGAGGTGAATTGGAAATTACCGATCTGAATCGCCTGTATTTAGAAAATGGCAACTTGCAGGTCATTCCGTTGACCTCAGATTTTGTATGGATGGATGCGGGAACCGCAGACAGCCTCTTGGAAGCGGCACAACAAATCAAGCAAATCCAACAGGATACAGGCAGATATGTTGCTTGTTTGGAAGAAATTGCATATAAACATGGCTATTTATCCGAAGAACAAGTGATGCAAGCTGGAGAAAAACTGAATTCTACATTGTATGGACAATATTTGCAGTGCATTTCAGCAGAGTGATGAAGGGCTAGCAAAATGATTTGCCAAACAGAGGAGTTTATGTTATGTATTATGATCCAGATAAAGAATGCACCAATTTAGTGCGGCGAATGCGCAAAATATGCATAGCAAAGGGTATTTCCGTATATGCTGCTGCACGAAAAGCGAATATATCTGTATCGACATTAAACGAAATCATGAATGAAAAGACGCGGCCGCAGCTGTATACGCTGTTTAAAATTTGCAATGCATTGGAAATTCGCATTATCGATTTGTTTGATGATACGGTCCGTCATGAAGATGAAGTAGATGCACAGCCAAACAGTACCATTGTCGAATATCAGTATTTGCCGGAATGGAAGCAAAAAATGGTGGATCAGTATGTGAAGATGGTCGCACAGTATGAAGTGGATTCATAAATAGAGGACTTGTTAGCGGAGGAAACAGTTATGAAAGGTATCATTTTGGCAGGGGGGATCAGGCACTCGTTTGTATCCGTTGACGAAAGTTACAAGCAAACAGCTATTACCAGTTTTTGATAAACCGATGATTTACTATCCGATGTCTGTTCTGATGAACGCGGGCATTCGTGATATTTTGATTATTTCTACACCGCATGATACACCTCGCTTCGAGGATCTTCTTGGCGACGGCCATCAGTTTGGCGTGAATTTGACCTATGCTGTTCAGCCGTCTCCAGACGGATTAGCACAAGCATTTATTATTGGTGCCGACTTTATCGGTGACGACTCTGTAGCCATGGTACTGGGTGATAATATCTTTACAGGTCATGGCTTGAAAAAGCGTCTGCAAACAGCAGTTCGGAATGCCGAAAACGGCAAAGGTGCAACAGTATTCGGCTATTATGTAGATGATCCGGAACGCTTTGGTATTGTAGAATTCGATAAGAATGGTAAAGCAATTTCTATTGAGGAGAAGCCAGAACATCCGAAGAGCAATTACTGCGTGACCGGTTTGTATTTCTATGACAATCGTGTAGTTGAAATGGCTAAGAACTTGAAACCGTCTGCTCGTGGTGAGTTGGAAATCACTGATTTGAATCGCATGTATCTAGAAGATGGTTCCTTAAATGTAGAACTGCTGGGTCAGGGATTTACTTGGCTGGATACTGGCACTCACGAGAGCTTGGTGGATGCAACCAATTTTGTGAAGACCGTGGAGCAGCATCAGCATCGTAAGATTGCCTGCCTGGAGGAAATCGCATACTTGAATGGCTGGATCAGCAAGGATGAACTGATGGAAGTTTATGAGGTCATGAAGAAAAACCAGTATGGACAGTATCTGAAAGATGTCATGGATGGAAAGTATCAAGAGCATTTGTATTAATGAAAAAGAGTAAGGGAGATAAATCGTGAATATTATTGTTACCGGCGGTGCTGGTTTTATTGGTAGTAACTTTGTGTTCCACATGCTGAAGAAGTATCCGGACTACCGGATCATTTGCCTGGACAAGCTGACCTACGCAGGCAATCTGTCCACGCTGGCACCTGTTATGGACAATCCGAATTTCCGCTTCGTAAAAGCTGACATCTGCGATCGCGAAGCTGTGGATAAGCTGTAGGTCCCTTAAATGATGAACACACTGTTTCAAATAACTTACTCGGCTCGTAATGAGCCTTTCAATAATTAAAGAAGATACAAAATGGAGGATATAGGATTATGAAAAAGGACTATAAAATTGCGGTTGCGGGTACCGGTTACGTCGGCTTGTCAATTGCCACATTGCTTTCGCAGCACCATCAGGTGACTGCTGTGGATATCATCCCGGAGAAGGTGGATTTGATCAATAACCGTAAGTCCCCGATTCAGGATGACTATATCGAAAAATATCTGGCTGAGAAAGAATTGAACCTGACCGCAACACTGGATGCAAAGTCCGCATCAGAGTATGCAGCCTTTGCATCCAGTGTTGCGGCCCCTACGAATGTCTACCTCAAACTTTCAGTGGCAGCATGATGGTCTACGGTGGAGTATAAAACTCATTCAAAATCCCCCTACTGCGAGCCTGTTTTATTGCAGAGCAAGGTGCGGACATGAAACCTTCATTTTTCCGAAGAATTAGAGGTGGAGGTTGAAAGTGTTGAAAAGCCCAAAATCTATTTTTCTGGAAAAGTTTATTGCAGAGAAAAGACGGACATGATAACTGCATTTTTCTGGAGAATTAGAGGTAGAGGGTGGTAGATGATTGTTCATGTTGCAACAAGTGGAAGATATGAACTTGTACAGTTTTAACAAAGTGAGTTGGTGTACGGGTTATGACAATAAGAGTCAGCACTTTGAAAAATGTGTAAGTAGTCCATCAGGTTATGACAATAAGACTTAACACTTTGTCGGTGAGGTGTCCGTAAGGTGTCTACCTCAAAGATTCAGTTGCGGGAAAAACGATAACCTGCCCATGACAGGTCTACATAAAAATTTCAGTGGTGGTCGGGAATTCGGTTTGTGTAAGACGACCACTGTGAGAAAAATGATAACCACAGTTGTGTAAAACATCCGATATGGATGATGAACACACTGTTTTGAATAGATAAAGCCCGCCGGTGTACTGCATTGGCGACTAGATATAAAAACTTGTGAGAGGAATATAGCGGAATGTCAAATAAGAAGAATCTCCTGATCTACGCTCATTACTATATTCCAGATACTGCGTCAACGGGGCAGATCCTCCGTGAATTGGCGGAGGGTATGCTGGATAAATTCAACATCACGGTCATTTGTGTGGTGCCGAGTTACTTAGGAACTATCGAAGATAAATATAAGACACAGAAGTATTACGAAGAAGAAATCAACGGCGTTAAAGTGCTGCGAATCCGTGTGCCGGAGTTCAGTAAGACCAATAAGAAAAGCCGTGTGAAGAACATTGTCTCCTATTTCTTTGGAGCAATGGGTGCGACCTTCAAGGTCGGCAAGATGGATTATGTGTTTTCCATCTCCCAGCCTCCGATTCTTGGCGGTTTGCTGGGCGTCTGGGGCAAATGGATGAAACACGCCAAGTACATTTATAACATTCAGGACTTTAACCCGGAGCAGGTGTTGGCCGTTGGCTACACCAAGAGTAAGTTCATCACCGATGCCATGATGTGGTTTGACAAATTCAGCTGCAAGCGCAGTGATCTTGTGATCACAGTCGGCCGCGATTTGGTGGAAACAGTCGAGAACCGATTCAAAGGGAAGAAGGTTCCCAGGACAGTTATGATTAACAACTGGATCGATGAAAACGAAATCTATCCGTTGGATGAGAGTAATGAGAAAGTTCTAGCTTTCAAGAAGAAATATGGTCTGGATGGCAAGTTTGTTATCATGTACTCCGGCAACATTGGTCTGTACTATGACCTTGAGAATTTGATTAAGGTTGTGGAGAAAATCAAGCCGGGGACAAAGACTACAGATGGCCGAGAGGTCGTGTTCACATTTGTTGGTGCAGGCTCCGTGCTGGACAAGCTGGTGCTGTATGTAAAAGAGCATCACATGGATAATGTAACGTTCATTCCGTACCAAGATAAGGCTGACCTGATTTACAGCCTGAATGCTGGTGATGTTCACTGGTGTGTGAATGCAAAAGGCATTAAAGGTGTAAGTTGCCCATCTAAGGTATATGGAATAATGGCCGCTTCGAAGCCCATTTTAGGGGTTCTCGAAGCGGGATCTGAGGTTCGCTGCCTGATCGAAGATACACATGGCGGTCTCTGCTGTGAGCCGGGTGAGTATGACAAGGTTGAAGAGAATATCCGCTGGTTCATTGAGAATGCCGGAAATAGTGAGCTGAAGGCAATGGGAGCCAGAGGCCGTGAAAATCTGGAGAAGAACCTGACCAGAAATGTGTCAGTGAGAAAGTACGCAGAAGAGATTCTGAAGCTGTAAAGGGGGGCGAGAGGTATGAACAGTAACTGGTTTAAGCTGGTTATGAAGATGACAAAAATTGAATATGGAAAGAACCTCTTGCTGAAGGGTGTGCCGATTATCTTCAACAAAGGTGGCGCCAAGCTGAAGATTGGTGAGAATGTCACGATCAAGAGTAGCTTCCTTAGTAATCTGGTTGGCCTTTATAGCCGGACAATTATTGTGACTCGCGCTCCAGGAGCAGAAATCGAGATTGGCGATAATGTGGGAATAAGTGGAGCAACAATCTACGCCCGGAAAAAGATCACGATTGGTGAGAACACCTGCATCGGTGGTAATTGCAAAATTCTGGACAACGATTTCCATCCTATTGAGGCAGAGACAAGAAATAAACTGCTGCGAGATGAAAACGGTGGTGATAGTGATCTGGTACCAAGCCGAGAGATTAAGATCGGCAAGAACTGTTTCATTGGGTGCAATTCAATAATACTGAAAGGCACAGTGTTGGGCGATGGTTGTGTTGTCGGTGCCGGTGCGGTGGTTGCTGGAACGTTTGAGGATAACTGTGTGATTGCAGGAAACCCGGCGAGGGTTATTAAGAAGTTATAAAATACCTTGGAAAATCTACAGAGATCAACCATGATGAAGCCCCTGTATTGATTTGAGAGAAAGGCCTTTGGGAAAATATGAATAAAATAGCAATTGTAGGTTTTCATAATTTGCATTTGATGCAATTTTTATATAAATATACTGATGTTTTTGACAAAAATAATATTTCATATGACGTATTATACTGGGACCGAGATATGGATTCCAATATTAAATGTAAAGCATTTAAGGGCAATAGCATTTCATATCGTTATAAAATGAGCAACTATCAGCCCAAGGAAAAAAAAATTCACGGCTTTGTGGGTTGTATGCGGTATTTTTGCAAGATAATAAAAAAGAACAAGTATGATCATATTATTTTATTGACAACGCAAACAGCATTGCCTTTATATATGCTGAGTAGAATCGTCAGAAAATCAAAATTTGTTTTTGATTATCGAGATTTGACATACGAAAAAAATAGTATTTGCAGAAGAATTATAAAAGGTATTATTGAAAAATCTGAATTTACAGCTATTTCCTCGATGGGATTTAAAGAGGTTCTTGGTGAGAGTAATAAATTTGTTATGTCTCATAATGTAAGCAATTTAAAAATGGAATGTTTACCCAAGAAAAGTAGTAGGAATCTCAGAGTCGTTTTTTGGGGAATGATACGGCAAATCGAATGGAATAAAAAAATCTGTGATTTATTCGGAAATGTACCTGGTATAGAATTACGTTATTGC
>CAVCGL010000005.1:0-21349 GCA_963601915.1 bacterium
CTATACGACTGTTTTGAGTGAGATCTACAAAACACAATTAAACCCTACGATTAGTTATTTGCATGAACCGGGGGTTAGAAGATTTTCGTTGAGTTTAGATATAGCGGAAATTTTCAAACCATTGTTGGGAGATCGTCTGATTTTTTCTATGTTAAATCGTGGACAGATTACGAAGAAGGATTTTACCGAAGGGTTAAATTATATGCATTTAACCAAAGAAGGATCGAGAAAAATTACGCGAGAGATGAATGAGCGATTGGGTAAAACCATTCGACATAAAACGTTGCAAAAAGATGTTTCATATCGATACTTAATTCGCTTGGAATGCTATAAGTTGATAAAAGATTTGACAGAGGAAAAGCCATATGAGCCGTTTGTTATTTGGTGGTAAATATGTATGTTATTCTTGTATATGATATTGCAATGGATGACAATGGCGCGAAGGTTTCGCGCAATGTCTTTAAAATTTGTAAAAAGTATTTGACGCATGTACAATGTTCTGTCTTTGAAGGAGAAATTTCTAAGGTACAAATGAAAAAACTCAAAACAGAACTTCAAGTATGGGTTCGAGAAGAAAAAGATTCCGTGATTCTTTTTCATAGCCGAAATGAACGATGGTTGGATAAAGATATTATGGGAAAACAAGATGCGATACTGGATAATTTCTTGTAAAAACAACTGTCGACCTCTCTGCCTGCAAAAAGATGGGGAGGTCGACATGGCATGAAAAATCATCAAATCATTGCTAAATAGAGAGAAATATTTTTTGTTTTTTCAATTTTAAGCCGATAGAGGAAAATATATTGCGTTTGTTTGTTAAATGAAAATCTAGATCGACAACGACCGAGAAAAATAGTTGCAATAATCACACAAAATTGATATACTGTATACCAGAACAAGCCAATATAGTTCAAAATATCGGCTCGTTTGAAACACGGTTTTAATCTGTCCATATTGGAATGTAAATTACAAGAAAACAAGTACATCAAGAGTATTTCGTTTTGTTTTAATCTGTCCATATTGGAATGTAAATGTACGAGTTGCTAATCGCTTCGGGTTTATCGCTTCCGAGTTTTAATCTGTCCATATTGGAATGTAAATTTTTCGGCAGGATTGTGGTGCATACATGACGGAATGGGTTTTAATCTGTCCATATTGGAATGTAAATGTCGTAAAGGCTGTGCGGCGCGATGGCGATGCGCGTTTTAATCTGTCCATATTGGAATGTAAATGAGACAATAGTAGATGTGATTAGTAAAGTTGTTGCGTTTTAATCTGTCCATATTGGAATGTAAATACTGAGATTTGATTTTATTAAATTCAGAGAAGGTCGTTTTAATCCATCCATATTGGAATGTAAATACTGAGATGTGATTTCGAGGAGATTTCGGATGATGAGTTTTAATCTGTTCATATTGGAATGTAAATCGAACAATTACTGTTGCTTTTCGGCTAGAAGCTCGGGTTTTAATCTGTCTATATTGGAATGTAAATATGCAACCGATGCGCTTATAACCTTCACAATACTTGGCTTTAATTTGTCCATATTGGAATGTAAATGAAACTGCGGGAAGGTTAAAAAACGTTATCGCAACTAGCTTTAATTTGTCCATATTGGAATGTAAATTTTCTACGCGCCTCTCCATTTCTTTCTGCGGCACAGCTTTAATTTGTCCATATTGGAATGTAAATCATATTTTCGGAAAGTCCGTGTTTCACCGTCTCGTCCGAGTTTTAATCTGTCCATATTGGAATGTAAATGACGTATCTAATGTCTTTCCGTTTTGTCGCAGCACTGGTTTTAATCCGTCCATATTGGAATGTAAATGTTTTACCGTCGTCAGGGCTTCGACCAATTTAACGTGGTTTTAATCCATCCACATTGGAACCTCAACCGACGTATTTACAAGCAAAAATCGCTCAAACCTTACGGTCTGGGCGATTTTTTTATAGCATTTTATCTGTCAGAGCTTGAGCAGACCGGCTTTATCGAGGATGGTAAACACGCGGCAGAGGTCTTCGCTCAATTCCAGTCCATTTCCGGTACCGGAGATTGCACCGGCATCCAACAGCTTTTTGACTGCGGTTTGATAATATGCTGGAATGTCCTGAAATTCTTTGTAATACTTCATATCAATTTCCTCCTGTTTGGGTAAAAATGCAGGTGTTTGCGTTGGACGAGAGAGCAGATAATAGCTGGGTGCACGGTCAATGGTTGCTTTGCCGCATTGTGTCAAGCTGGTTTGTATCACACCTTTTTGTATCACTTGAACATAGTTGCGGCGGATGGCATTGGCGGTATATTTGTTGCCATACCAATAGCTGTCGAGAACCGTAATGGTACTGCCTTTGGCAGCGGCGGCACAGACAAAATGTCCACTGGTCGAAAACAGCTTGTATTCGGTTCCTGCGTGTAAAATCGCTGTGCCGCCGGATTTCAAATGTGAAAGCAGCTCCGCATTTTTGCTGGTTGTGCGATAGACAAAAGGATATTTTTTTGCGGCGGCTTTGAGCAGGGTAGACATGACGGTGCCTCCCGTCACCCGTGCACCAGAGCTGACTGCCAGCTTGCACATAGTTGGCAAACTAACTGTTGCAATGTCTAAGACGCGCAGAGCATTGCACAAACTGGCAGGGCCGCAGGCGGAAGAATAAATTGTACCCTGTCCATACTTGACGGATTTATACCGCGGCTCCGTTTGGAATGTGACATCGTACATGCTCATGATCCTTTCTGTTCCGAATCCTGCTTGCGGTCTTTTTCTTGGCATTTGCGCCATTCGTCCGCTTCACAAGCTAAACAGGTGAAGCTGTTGTTTTTCCACCAAGCGGCAATGGATGCGCCAATCGTCCAACACAATGAGACGAGCTGATAAATATCACTGTTTGCGAAAGAAATCGCAGATTTTCCCTCAATGGCTAAGACCTGATTGATGAGAGCCAAAACGAGAATAATGGTACGGGCGATGGTATCCGAACTGATGGTCTGTGTGCGCATAGAAATCGCCTCCTTTACAATATTATAGATATGATGGCACCGCAAACGGTGACACCAACAGCGGCGAGAATTGCCATAATAATGTTGAGCTTGGTGGAAATAACTGCGAATTCAATGTTCCCACGTCCGAGACGCTGTTCGTGTGATTCGACAATTTCCATTAGTTTTTTTAGCTCTGGGCAAGGTGTCCCGTGAAATTCTGACATACGTTCACCTCCATGTCATATTGAGATGCCTTTATAATAAGCTGGAAAATTTTTCTGTAAAGATCAATTTCTTGCAAGCCTGTGGAAAATAAAAAAACACCGCCTTTCGGCGGTGCAATGCGAAACTTGCTTACAGATGATATACCTGCTTTGCGGTCTGATAAAAAACCTTCTCGTGATGCTTTTCCGGAATCAAACGCTGCATAAAGTGAATATACTGCTCCATGTTGACGAGCGGCCAGTCGGTGCCGTACATGACTTTCTCATATCCGCCTGCGTAGCCCAGCCACGTGCGGAGCAGAGAAAAATATCCGCTGTTTTCTTCAAACAGTTCATCCAAATCAAATAATCCTTCGAGCAGACCGGACAGATCGGCGAAAACATTGGCATTTTTTTCCAGGACAGCGGCGCTGTCCGGCAGCCACGGATTGCCGAAATGACACATGACAAACCGCGTCTTAGGGAACTGTGCGGCGGCTTCATCGACGGTGAGCGGATGGCAGTATTTCAAAAATCCCATGCCGTTGGCAGTTGATCCGGTGTGAATGGCAACCGGCTTATCGTACTGTGCTGCCAGTTCATACAGCGGGAAAAAGCGTTGATCTCCAACATATACATGATTATATCCGGGGTACAGCTTGATGCCGACACAGCTTTCGCGCTGTAGATTTTGTTCCAGCAGGTCGAGAATGTGGGCATCCGGCAGTGCTTCCATAATTTGATTGTCCAGACCGATACAATACCGCAAAAAATCGGGATATTGGTGGCATTCCGGACGAATGCTGCCATTTCCCATGACGACCGCCCGTTCTATATTTAAACGGACAAATTCTTCTTGTAAGTGCTGTTCGGTATATTGATGGCCCACTTGCTCAGCCATCGGCGCAAAGCCGGCGATGGCTTTGCTGAAATGAATATGCGCATCAATAATTTTCATAAAGATTACTCCGTTTCTTCTATCATAAAATTTATGATACTGTATTTTTCGTGCTTGGTCAAGCGGCGCATAGAAAACAAAATTGTATCGGTAAACCGGAAGAAAGAGAAAAAATGCATGGTAAATCAGGGAAAACATTGTCAAAATCTGGTTGACGATGTCTGTGATACGCGGTATAATTTTTCCAATAGAAGGTTGCACAGATCGGGCAGATGGCGAGGAGGTATACCATGGCGCTGACGGCGAAACAAGAAAACAAGTTCTTGCATTCCAGCTTGTTTTCCGGCTGTGATATCAAAGGCTTTCGTAGGCTGACGCAGATCATGATGCCGTTCAGTCTGCTGAAAGGAGAAACTCTCCAAGAATTGCAGGAAGAGGAAACCATGGGATTTCTGCTGTCTGGAAAACTGGAAGTCACGAATCTGCACGGCGTGTTATATTACAATATATGCCCCGGTGAGTTTATTGGCGTAGAAGATTTGTTTTCTGAGGTTCTTCCGGTGGTAGAGTGCTGCGTGACGGCAAAGAAAAACAGTGTCTTGACGTTTTTGAAAAAACAGCAGCTGCGTGATTTGCTGGAAGAAAATGCAACCGTTCGGGAAAATTATCTGACGATGCTGGCAGATCAGGTGCACCATTCGGTCAATCGCTTGCAGCAGTTTACGGCACCGACACCGGGCATTGCGCTGGGCATGTACCTGATGCAGCACGAGGAACAGGGAATGGTGCGGTTGGTGGATGGCTTTGCTGGTCTGGCGCGGCGGCTCAATGTCAGCCGTGCAACACTGTATCGTTCTTTGGCGGAGCTGGAGGGCTTACAGCTCATTTCTCATATGGAAAAAACCATCACCATTTTGGATGCCAAACGACTGCATAGCTATGTTCACATGCAGTCTGATATAGCGGCTCTTTTGGATTGAGGAGCAAACAAACAGCGCAGATCGAGTGTGATCTGCGCTGTTTGTTTAAACGAGAGATGAGACGACAAATACCATCTGCACATGTGAAAGATGATTGAAGATGTGTATAGAGGAATAGAGTTTGTTTTTCGTGATACGAAGGTTTCCGCTGCGTGTGACGAAACAGCGGAAAAGGAGGTGCAGATATGGCCTGCGTCTCATACTCTGGTATGCTGAAATAAAAAAAGAACGTCGCAGAATACCTTCTGCAACGTCCTTGTTAGCATGTGTTTAGTATAGCGGCTTTTTATCGCATTGTCAATTAAAAAGTGCACAAAATTTGATAAAAACACGGGCGCTTTCTCGCTTTTAGAAATATTTAAGTAGAAACTACTTAAATAGGGTAATGCGGGTAATGTCCTATAGAATGATGCAGATCAGGCCGCCGGAACCTTCGTTGATGATACGTTCCAGCGTTTCTTGCAGCTTGCTGCGGGCTTCTTCCGGCATACGGGCGAGCTTGGTGTTCATGCCTTCACTGACCAGCTCATTCAGAGATTTGCCGAAGATATTGGTTTGCCAAATGCGTTCAGGTTCTCCGTTAAATTCTGACATCAGATAGGCGACAAGATCTGCTGACTGCTTTTCCGATCCGACAATAGGAGAGACCTCGGTTTGAATATCTGCACGAATCATGTGAATAGACGGTGCAGAAGCGGTCAGGCGCACGCCGTATCGTCCGCCCTGCCGGACAATTTCCGGTTCATCCAAGGTCAGCTCGTCAATGGTTGGCATGACGATACCGTAGCCGGTTTGCTGTACCTGCTGTAGGGCGCCGTCAAACCGTTGATATTCTTTTTGTACCGCGGCGAGCTTGGTGAGCAGCGGGATGAGATCCTGTTCTCCATGGATAGACAGACCGGATTGCTCACCGGCGATCTGATAGAAAATTTCCTGCGGAATCCGTATTTCCAGCCGAACACTGCCAGTACCCAGTTCCATCGAAAGAACCTGCGCGTCCGATACATATTCTGTCTGCGCCAAAGCCTGTGCACAGGCCTTCATGCCGCGCATCCGACCGATATGACTGGCCTGCGTGCGAATGCCGTCATACACGGCTTCTTTGACGCGGTGACCGGCAGGAAGCGTGTTGACCCATGGCGGCAGAACAATCCCCACTTCGCGCACGGGGAATTCATACAATACGGCCTTGAGTACAGCCCCCATTTCCTCCGTATCCATGTTCATACAGTCTGCGGCGATAGCGGTGACATCATAGGAATCGGAAATTTGCTGACAGATGCGCTGCGCATCTGCGCCGTTTGGCTGCATGGAATTGACGAGAACGAGAAAGGGCTTGTGCAGACTCTTTAATTCTCGGATGACGCGATCCTCTGCATCCAGATATGCTTCGCGCGGAAAATCTGTCACCGAGCCGTCTGTCGTGACCACCAGACCGATGGTCGAGTGGTCGGCAATCACCTTTCTCGTGCCCAGTTCCGCTGCCTGCGCCATGGGAATCGGCGTATCACTCCATGGCGTGGATACCATCCGCGGCGTATCTTCTTCGCTTTGTCCCAGAGCACCGTCAATGAGATACCCGACACAATCAACCAGACGAATCTTGCATGTCCCATCGTCATCCAGTGCAATTTCGGCAGCTTCTTCCGGCACAAATTTGGGCTCTGCGGTCATGATCGTCCGACCGGAACCGGACTGAGGCAGCTCGTCTTTGGCGCGCTCGCGTCGATACACGTTGTCGATGCCGGGCAGCACGAGGGTTTCCATGAATCGCTTGATGAGCGTGGATTTTCCAGTCCGAACCGGCCCGACAACGCCGATATAAATGGTGCCGCCGGTGCGGCGGCTAATATCTTCGTATAGCTTCTGACGTTCCATATACACCTCCGTGTACTTATCGGACTGGGATGAGCAGCATTTGTGCCTGCGTGCTAATAGAATCCCCGCTGATCTGATTGGCTTGGCGAATGGCATCTACTGTCGTGCGATAGCTCTTGGCAATGTCCCACAAGCGCTCTCCGGCTTCCATATACCGTAAGATCACGGATACAGGAGCTGCTGAACTGCATACATCCGTATCAATTGTGAGGGCAGTCAAATCACGAATTGCAAGCGGCTCTTGTGCGAGCAGGGCGCAGCGTCCGCTGAGAGATAACACAAGGGAATCCTCTCCGCTGACTGCGGCAGAGGCGCGACATTGCAGAGACTGTAATCGCACGGTTCCGGCTGCTTCCGGTGCATCCAGCGGCATTTGCACCGCACGATGAATGGAATAATAGGAACCGTCTTCTGCGCGATAGACCACACAGACCATCATGCGCAGAGACAGCGGAGAGGATTCCTGCATCAATCGATCAGGAACCGCTGTGACATCGGCAATTTGCGCGATTTTCATGCCGACGGAAAGTGTCTCGGAAGCCTCGCACCCCATTTCGGGAATCAAACGGCAGGTGGGAAGCTCTATCGAGCGGCTCTCCGTCTGCACGGGGTGCTGAAGATGATAGACATCTTCAATCGTTTGCAGCGTGAGCGTTTCAAAGGCCGTGAGCAGAACCGAGGCGCCGAGTCCAACACTGATTAGGCCGTCATCCCGCAGTTCGGCATCCAAGTGACGCACAGAAAAACGAACGCAAAGCTGCTGTTCCTCTTTCATGCCGTCTGCTTCCAGAATTTGTGTAAAGGGCAGCACGCAATCGGTGTTTTCCAAGAGGCCGTCGGTTGTCTCTGCGAGCAGATGCAGGACGGCATCGCCTTTGATAATCGCCTTTTCGTTCATCAGACGGCAGTCTGAGAGCCGCAGCTCCGCACGGGGCACGGCAATGCTGCTGTATCGAGAAAAATCCGCGAGATTGACATCGTCCATCAGCGTGAATTCTCGGCGGCAGGCTGAAATCGGCAGTGTCACGATGTGAGAGGCGGGAAGAATTTCTAACGCTTCATCCGCTTCGTCAAATCCTGTTGTCAGAGAAAGCGACTGAGGGGCAAATACCTGACAGGAAATGCATAGCGTTGCCGTCACAGACAGCTTGCGTGAATTCATAATGCGGGCGTCGGCTGACACCACGCGGCAGGAAGCAAACAATTGACAGCTTTCTTGAATATCTTCCGCTTCTTCGATGTGTGCAAAGCTCACCGGTATGTCCAGCTTTCGCAGTCCGCCGCCCTCAGGGACATAAAACACCGTCATGCGAATGCTGCCGGACAAAAAGACGCGGCCGGATTGCGGCACATCGTCCTTGAGCTGTGGACTGCCAAAGACGGCGGCGATGCGCATCAGATCGGGAAATGTGTCTGGGACAATGGCATCTGCGGTTTCTTCATAGGTATTTGTGGTATCCAGCAGCAGACGATTGATACCAAACGTACTTTTTTTCGGTTCCATATGCCTTCCTCCTATGTCAAGTGTTCCTGGATGATGCTGTTGATATAGTGTTATGGTGGAGAGCCAAAAAGTATGACAAGAAAATCAATTGCGGGGTGTCGAAGGTTGTAGTATACTGAAACCAGAAGGTGTGTATCTGAGAGGAGGTGTCCGTGATGCAGCAATTTGCAGTGATTTTTGATTTCAATGGGACGATGTTGTTCGATACACCTCTGCAATATCAGGCGTGGAATATGCTGGCGGAAAAGACCATGGGGCGCAGCATTGGCATTGACCAGTTTTTGCGCACGGCCAATGGAAGATCCAGCACAGAAACCGTCGATATTTTTTGGGGGGAATTCCCTGACAACGGATGAGAAGAAAGCGTTGATTTTGGATAAGAGACAGGCATATAAAAACTTGTGTCTGTCGCATCCGGAACTGTTTCATTTGGCAGATGGCATTCCGCCAATCTTGGATTTTCTCAAAACGCATGAGATTCCATTTACCATTGCGACATCATCGAATCCTGCAAGCGTAGATTTTTATTATGAAAATCTGCAATTACATCATTGGTTCCGGCGGGAAGATATTGTCTGTACTGATGGCAGCTTTCGTGGAAAGCCGGCGCCGGATATTTATTGTGCAGCGGCAAAGAGCTTGCACATGCATCCGAAAGACTGTATTGTGATTGAAGATGCTGTGGCGGGTGCATATGCTGCGCGTGGAGCGGGCATTGGCTATGTGATTGTGATTGATCCGGAGGATTCCGGTCTGATTTGGGTCGGAGAACAGGTGGATTGTGTGATTCAGGAGCATGGACAGCTGTATACGATGCTGTGCGACAAGATAAATCAAAAGACGGGTCTCTCTTGAGATCCGTCTTTTGGTTTTATGCAATGGAAGCGATTTTTGTTTTGCGAATGCGGCGCATGAAGAGACAGGAAATCGCGGCAGAGACCGCTTCTGCAAACAAAAATGTCCACCAGACGAGCGAAGACATATTGATGTGCAAGCCAAGACGTGCCAGCAGCCAAGCGACCGGCAGGACAAAGAGCAGCTGACGGCACAAAGAGATGACCAGCGATTCCATGCCGCTGCGCAGAGCCTGAAAAATGCCCTGAAAGGCAACATTGGCTCCAGCGAAAATCAGACTGAGTGAAATGATGCGAATCGCAGAGATACATAGTTTCTCGGTTTCGCCGGACAAACCAAAGATAGCGGCGAGAGGAGGGGCAAACAGCTCAAGGGCTAAGGTGCCGATCAGCATGATGAGGAGTGTATACAGCATACCGGATTTGATGCCTGCGTTGACGCGCTGTTTGTCACGCATGCCGTAGTTAAACGAAACAATCGGTGTGATGGCATCGCGCAGGCCAAAGGCAGCAAACAACAAGAACTGCTGAATTTTATAGTATAGACCGTAGGCGGTCACGGCATTTTCGCTTACGGTGCCCAAAATCAAATTGAGTCCGTAGGTCATGACGGACATGAGTGCCTGTGCGATAATCGCGGGCAAGCCAATGGTATAAATCTGCTGAATTAGGCGCTTGGATGGCTTAATATAGCGCAGACCGTTTGCAATTTCCTTGTTGACGGCAAGATGAAAGGACAGTGCGATGACACAGGAGACAATTTGACCGATGACCGTGGCATAGGCGGCGCCGCGGACGCCAAATGCCGGACAACCGAGCAGACCATAAATCAAGATAGGATCTAGGAGAATGTTTGTCACGGCGCCGGCAACCTGCGCAATGGTAGAAAACAACGATTTGCCGGTGGCTTGCAGCAGCTTTTCAAAACAGGAGAAAAATACCATGCCGAAAGGAATGCAACAACAAATGCGCAAATAAGAGATTGCCATGTCAATGACGAGGGGATTGCTGCTTTGTGATTGCACATAGGCGCGCACACCAATGATGCCGAAGACAATGGAAACGACACAGATGACAAATGACAAGAATTCTGCATTTCCGGCAACACGATTGACTTTTTCTCGGTTTCCCTCTCCCAATGTGCGTGACAACAGTGCATTGGCGCCAACACCTGTGCCGACACCGAGTGCAACGAGCAGCATTTGAACAGGAAAGGCTAACGTCAGTGCTGTCAAGGCTGCTTCGCCGTCTTGTGCCATATTGGATACAAATGCGCTGTCCACGATGTTGTAAAACGCTTGCAGCATCATGGAGAGAATCATGGGAATGCCCATGGAGAGCATCAGGCGCGGCACGGGAATCGTTCCCATTTTATTGATCTTTTTGTCTTGTTCCATCAAAAATACCTCACTTTTTATCAGATGAAATACAAAAAAAGCGTAAATCCAGAAACCTGGATTTACGCTTTTTGCTACTCGGTATGTGTATTATTTTAGCAAACGAGCAGTCCAAAAGTCAAGAGAGATTTTAGACAGAAGGGGTATTTTTCATGCCAAAGATTCCACGTAAAATACCGGCGAGCAGCTTCGGACTTTTGATGACGACAATTTTCATCGGACAGACTCCTTTCATGCGTTACAATGTACGATGATACCGGCTGCAATGAGCAAAATTGTTGCGATTGGCAGCAGCAGACAGGCGGGAAGCAGCTCTGCGAGCAGCAAGCCCAGTCCGAATGCCGCCGCAGCCAGACCAAAGACCTTCCAGCAGCAGACCATACATCTCACCTCTGCCCGCAGTATAAGCGGGAAACAGGCGAGAGGTGTCTGTCCGAATAGAAAATTATTTGTTGAGCTGCTGGTTGATGTGGTTGACGGATGCGCGGCGCAGCAGGTATAAAACCACATGCACAATGATATAGATTATCAGAATGAACGGCAGCATCCGTGTCAGGAGAAGAAGAATCGAACCGTCTCCATAATCGCAGATCCAGCCGCAGAGGAGTGCGGTCAGGCAGGTGAGCGGGGCGTGAATCAGGGTTGCTCCCAACGTGGACAGTTGCTCCTTTTCGTAAATCAGAGACAGCAGACCAATGACAGCACCGCCGATCATCCAGACGATGAAATTTTTCAGAATTTCGCTCATGCCGAAATTGATGAGCATAGCAATCGCGACAAAAATCGCGGCAAAGGCAACGCCGGTAATCAGATAATTGAAAATATACATGATATTGAGCTTTTTCATAGGTCACAACTCCTTTTCTACATAAGCACGAAAGGCCTTAAAATACTTGCGGGAAATCGTCAGGCGTGTCTGATTGTCTCGCAGAATCACAATGTAATTACCGGAAAATTCCGATTGCACAGATTGTGCCTGCCGGACGTTGAGCAGAGTACCCTTGTTGATTTGAATGAATCCGCTGTGGTGAAGTGTTTCTGCCAGCTCGTATAATTTGTTTCGCGCTTCCATGCAGCCGTGTTTGGTAAAGGCGATGATTTTTCTTTCCATCGCCTCAAAGTAGTAAATCTCTTCGACGGGACACAGGTATTCTTTGCCTTCTTGATACAAAAACAGGCGAGAAGTTGCTTTGGCGGCGTGCAGGGCGGTGATAATTTGCGGGATCTGCGGGTCACTGAGGTTTCCGCGAATCATGATTTCGAGTTCTTCGTTGTCTGATGGCTGTAGGGTGATCTTCATGTAAGTCCCCTCCTCTCTGGTGTGATTGTAGTATAGCAGGAATGGCGTCTGTTGTCTCAATATTTTCCATAACTGGTAGAAAATGCGGGACAAGTGGTTGAGATTGGCGCATGAAAAAACCGGCAGACGCCGAAGCATCTGCCGGTACAATCATTTGTTTGTAGAGATAGGTGTGAAGAAATTACTCAGCAACTACCTTAGCCAGCTTTGCAAAGCGCGGCAGGCCATTTTCCTTCTTCATCTGGGTCTCGCCCTGAATCAGCGGCAGAGCGTACTTGACGAACTCGTCAGATACGTTGTTGCCACGCTCGTTGATCCACTCTACCGGAACCTTCTTCTCGTAGTTTGCTACGTCGGACAGGTTCAGCAGCTTGGTCTTGCAGGTGTAGCCGTTGTCACGGGAGCACTCGAAAGCAACCATCTTGTCGGTCTCGCCAGCAACTGCGGAGTTAACAGCAGTCTGACCAGCCAGGAAGGACTCGTCGATGTCGGTCTGGGAAGCGCAATGAGCAGCGCAGCGCTGCAGCAGGGACAACTCGATGCCGCGAACCTTTACGCCCAGCTTTTCCTTGACAACGTCTGCCAGCATAGCAGCCAGGCCGCCCAGCTGAGCATGACCGAAGCCGTCGGTAGCAGAGGTCTTAGCCTCGGATACGAAGGAACCGTCAGCGTAGTGGATACCCTCAGATACAGCTACGATAACATTGTGGTTCTTCTCCCACAGTGCGGAAACGTCTTCCAGGAACTCGTCCATGTTGAAGTCAACTTCCGGCAGGTAAACCAGATCAGCCGGATAGCCAGCAACGGAAGCCAGGGAAGCAGCGCCTGCCAGCCAGCCTGCGTGACGGCCCATGATCTCGATGATGGAAACCTGACCCTTGTCGTATACGTGGGAATCCTGGTAAACTTCTGCGATGGAAGTAGCGATATACTTAGCAGCAGAAGCGAAGCCCGGGCAGTGGTCGGTGCCGAACAGGTCGTTGTCGATGGTCTTCGGAATACCCATAACGCGGCAGTCGTAGCCAACCTTCTTCATATACTTAGAGATCTTGTTGCAGGTATCCATGGAGTCGTTACCGCCGTTGTAGAAGAAGTAACGAACGTCATACTTCTTGAAGATCTCAAGGATGCGCTTGTAATCGGTGTCGTCTACGTCCGGATCAGCGATCTTGTAGCGGCAGGAACCCAGTGCGGAAGACGGGGTGTACTTCAGCAGCTCCAGCTCAGCCGGATCTTCCTTGTCCATGATATACAGCTTGTCGTTCAGAACGCCGACAATGCCGTTTGCAGCGCCGTAAACGGTGGTGATGGAATCAGAATCCAGACCAGCCTTGATTGCTCCGTATGCGCTTGCGTTGATAACAGAAGTCGGACCACCGGACTGGCCGATGATCATAGCACCCTTCAGCTCACTCATAATTCAAAAACCTCCTAAATTGTCACGAGAGAAACGCGGCGGCGTCTCGTTTCCGCCGGACGAAAAAAGTCCACTTCTGCCGCAGTTTCCGATGCTAATTTGAATATACCATATTTTCCAAGGAAAATCAATTCTTTTTGAAAGAGGTGCACAAAAAGCACGCAGAGATTTGTTTTTGGGCGGGCTTTGGATAAAATTTGCGAAACTTACACAATCGACTTGATTTTAGTGTGAAAGACTGGTAAAATAACGCTATACGGAATTCGTGTGTTTATGGCTGTTTGCACACGGAAAATTTCTGAAAGGAAGATGAATAATGGCACTTGTAACTACTACTGAGATGTTCAAGAAGGCATATGACGGCGGTTACGCAGTTGGCGCTTTCAATGTTAACAACATGGAGATCGTTCAGGGTATCACGGAGGCTGCCGGCGAGCTGAAGGCTCCGGTTATCCTGCAGGTATCCAAGGGCGCTCGCGCTTACGCAAACCACACCTATCTGGTAAAGATGGTTGAGGCTGCTGTCATCAACAACCCGGACATCCCGATCGCTCTGCATCTGGATCACGGCGACTCTTTCGAGGTTTGTAAGTCCTGCATCGACGGCGGCTTCACCTCCGTTATGATCGACGCTTCCTCCAAGTCTTTCGAGGAGAACATCGCTCTGACCAAGCAGGTTGTAGAGTACGCACATGACCACGGCGTCGTTGTTGAGGCTGAGCTGGGCACCCTGGCTGGCGTCGAGGACGAAGTTGTTGTTGAGGCTGGCAACGAGAGCTACACCCATCCGGAAGAAGTAGAGGAATTCGTTTCCCGCACCGGTTGTGACTCTCTGGCAATCGCTATTGGTACTTCCCATGGCGCATATAAGTTCACCCCGGAGCAGTGCACCCGCAACGAGGACGGCATCCTGGTTCCGCCTCCGCTCCGTTTCGACGTACTGGAAGAGTGCATCAAGCGTCTGCCGGGCTTCCCGATCGTTCTGCACGGTTCTTCCTCCGTTCCGCAGGATTTCGTAAAGATCGTAAACACCTACGGCGGCAAGATGCCGGATGCTATCGGTATTCCGGAAGATCAGCTGCGTAAGGCTGCTAAGCTGGCTGTATGCAAGATCAACATCGACTCTGATATCCGTCTGGCTATGACTGCTTCCATCCGTAAGCACATGGCTGAGCATCCGGATCACTTCGATCCGCGCCAGTACCTGAAGCCGGCTCGTCAGGCTGTTAAGGACATGGTAGCTCATAAGATCGTTAACGTTCTGGGCTGCGACGGCAAGGCTTAATTCTTGGGCTTTTGCTAAACCTGAATCGAAAGGCTGCATCTTCGGATGCAGCCTTTTTTGCGCCGGAAAGAGAATCAATTTGCCCATGTAGCCTAAAATATGCATCAGCTGATGCATAAGAAGTGGGAAGGTGCAGGAACAGGTGAAAAAAATAGCGTTTGCCGCAAAAAAATAGCGTCAGGCTCTTGCAATACGCACACAAGTTATATAAAATATTCTCATACGATTTTCAAAACAATTCGCTATTATGGCGGGAAAAGAGTGAATACACTATGTTAGACATCAAATTTACCCCGACGACGAACAAAAAGCCGAAGCCGGATCAGCACAATCTGGGATTTGGTAATTACTATACCGATCATATGCTGATTATCGATCACACCGAGGGCATTGGCTGGCATGACGCACGCATCGTACCGTATCAGCCGATTCAGATGGATCCGGCGGCTATGGTTCTGCATTATGCAATGGAGTCCTTCGAGGGTATGAAGGCATATCGCACGCCGGAAGGCAAGGTTCAGCTGTTCCGTCCGGACTGCAACGCAGAGCGTATGTGGAACACCAACGCTCGTATGTGCCTGCCGCAGCTGCCGGTTGAGGACTTCGTTCAGGCTGTCAAGGCACTGGTCAAGGTAGAAGAGGAATGGGTTCCGTCTCTGCCGGGTACCTCTCTGTACATCCGTCCGTTCATCTTTGCAGATGAGCCGCATCTGGGTGTTCGTACCTCTAAGACCCATAAGTTTATGATTATCTGTTCCCCTGTTGGCGCATATTACTCTACCGGCATCAACCCGGTTAAGATCTTCGTAGAAGATGAGTACACCCGTGCTTGCCCAGGCGGCACCGGCTTTACCAAGTGCGGCGGCAACTACGCTGCATCCCTGATTTCTCAGGTAAAGGGTCATGAGCTGGGCTACGAGCAGAGCCTGTGGCTGGATGGCGTAGAGCATAAGTACGTAGAAGAAGTTGGCTCCATGAACTGCTTCTTCAAGATTGACGGCACGATCTACACGGCTCCGTGTGTAGGCACCGTACTGCCGGGCGTTACCCGTCGTTCCTGCATTGCACTGCTGGAGAAGTGGGGCTACAAGGTATCTGAAGAGCGTCTGCCGATTGTTGACATCGTCAAGGCTTCTAAGGAAGGCAAGCTGGAAGAAGTATTCGGCACGGGTACCGCTGCTGTTATCTCTCCGGTAGGCGAGCTGCGCTACGAGGATGATGTTTGCAAGATTAACGACGGCAAGATCGGTGAAGTTACCCAGAGACTGTATGATACCCTGACCGGTATCCAGTGGGGCACCAAGCCGGATGACATGGGCTGGACCGTTCCGGTAGAATAATTGGTTTACGAACCGCTTATTTGATATTAGGTATTTGTAGAGGATGGGACAAACGACTATCGATTCGTTCGCCTCATCCTCTTTTTATTCGAGTAAAAAATAAATCAGAAAGGAAACAGCAGAGCATGAAAAAAAGCGTAAAGCGTTTGCTGGCGATGTGTCTGGCGTGTCTGCTCGTAGCTGGCGGCGTATTCTTTCCGGGTGCGTCCAAGGCACAAGCGGCAGATGTTCTGACGGTCGGCACCAACGCGGAATTTCCGCCGTTTGAGTACATCGGCAATGATGGTCAGCCGGACGGCTTTGACATGGCCGTCATCAAGGCAATTGGCAAGGAAGAGGGATTTGAGGTCAAGATCTCCAATATGGAGTTCAAGTCTCTGGTAGCCTCGCTGTCCACAGGCAGCTTGGATGCTGTCATTGCGGGCATGACCGTAACAGAAGATCGTAAGCAGTCCGTCGATTTTTCGGACAGCTATTATACGGCAACCCAGTGCATCATTGTCAAGAAGGACAGCGATGTCACCAAGCTGGCGGACCTCAATGGCAAGAAAATCGGCGTGCAGGAGGGCACAACCGGTGACCTGCTGTGCACACCGGGCGCAGACAATGAGGTTATCACGGACAGCAAGACCGAGATACAGCGCTTCAAGAAGGGCACTGATGCCGTTGTAGCCCTGAACAATGGCGGTGTCGATGCAGTTGTCATCGACCAGAATCCAGCAGAGAACTTCGTGTCTAAAAATCCGGATACGCTCAAGATGATGCAGGATGATACCTCTACCGAGCAGTATGCCATCGCCGTGCAGAAGGGCGATACCGAGACGCTGAACAAAATCAATGATGGTCTCAAGAAAATCAAGGAAAACGGCACGTTCGATAAGCTGGTTGCCCAGTATATCGGCGGCAGCAGCAGTGAAGAAACTGCGGCAGATACCGGCAAGACGCTGACGGTCGGCACCAATGCCGAGTTCCCGCCGTTTGAGTACATCGGCAACGATGGCCAGCCGGACGGCTTTGATATGGCTGTCATCAAGGCGATCGGCAAGGCAGAGGGCTTTAACGTCAAGATTACCAACATGGAGTTTAAATCTCTGGTAGCATCGCTGTCCACAGGCAGTCTGGATGCTGTCATTGCAGGTATGACGGACACGCCGGATCGCCGCCAGTCAGTTGATTTTTCTGACAGCTATTATACGGCAACGCAGTGCATTGTCGTCAAGAAGGACAGCGATGTCACCAAGCTGGCAGACCTCAACGGCAAGAAGATCGGCGTACAGGAAGGCACGACCGGCGATTTGCTTTGCACACCGGGAGACGATAACGAGGTTATCACGGACAGCAAAACCGATGTACAGCGCTTTAAGAAGGGCACAGACGCCGTAGTTGCACTGAAAAACGGCGGTGTCGATGCGGTTGTCATCGACCAGAATCCGGCGCAGAACTTTGTTGCCAACAACAAGGATACGCTCAAGATGATGCAGGATGACACCTCTACCGAGCAGTATGCGATTGCCGTCAAGAAGGGCGACACCGAGACCCTTCAGATGATTAACGATGGTCTGAAGAAGATCAAGGAAGATGGCACCTTTGACAAGCTGGTTGACCAGTACATCAATGGCAGTGCCGCAACGGTTGACACCGAAAATCAGGAGAGCACTGCTGCAAACAAGGGCTTTTTGGAAAATCTGAAGTATGTATTTGTTGATACCAACGGCTACATGCTGATGATTAAGGGCCTTGGCGTCACGATTGGCATTTCGATTTGCGCAGGTATTTTGGGTATTGTACTTGGCTTTGTCATTGCGCTGATGAAGCTGACCGAAGTGCGCAGAAAGAAAAAGACCATTTGGTCGCGCATTGCCGGTGTGTATATTGACATTCTGCGTGGTACCCCGTCTATGGTACAGCTGCTGATTATGTTCATGGTTATCTTCCGCAGCCGCTATGCGGTTGTCGCAGCCATTTTGGCGTTTGGTATCAACAGCGGTGCATATGTCGCAGAGAACATCCGCGCAGGCATTTTGGCGGTAGATAATGGTCAGATGGAAGGCGGCCGTTCGCTGGGCTTCACCTATGGCGAGACCATGCGGTATATCATTTTGCCGCAGGCAATTAAGAATGTCATTCCGGCACTGGGCAATGAGATGATTACGCTGGTAAAGGAAACCTCTATCGTCGGTTACGTTGCGATTGTTGACCTGACCAAGGCGGGCGACTTTATCGTATCGCGTACCTATCAGGCATTCCTGCCGCTGATTGCCGTGGCTATTATTTACTATATTCTGGTCAAGCTGATGACCTTTGGTCTGGCTGCTATCGAAAGGAGACTGCGTCAGAGTGATAACCGTTAAAAATTTAAAGAAAAGCTTCGGCGAGCTGGAAGTCCTCAAAAAGATTGATTGTGAAATCAGCAAGGGTGAATGCATTGTTGTCATCGGCCCGTCCGGTTCCGGCAAGAGTACCTTTCTGCGCTGCCTGAACCGTCTGGAAGAGCCGACTGGCGGACAAATCATTTTTGACGGCACGGATATTCTGGACAAGGGCACAGACATCAACAAGATTCGCCAGAAGCTGGGCATGGTATTCCAGCACTTCAATCTGTTTAATCACCTGAATGTCATGGACAATCTGACACTGGCACCGGTGAAGCAGAAGCTGATGAGCGAAGAAGCTGCCAAGAAAAAGGCTGTTGAGCTGCTCAAGCGCGTTGGTCTGGAAGAGAAGGCGGAGAATTATCCGGCACAGCTTTCCGGCGGACAGAAGCAGCGTGTGGCGATTGTTCGCTCGCTGATGATGGACCCGAAAGCGATCCTGTTCGACGAGCCGACCTCCGCGCTGGACCCGGAGATGGTAGGCGAGGTTCTCGACACCATGAAGGAACTGGCAAAGCAGGGCATGACGATGGTTGTCGTCACCCACGAGATGGGCTTTGCGCGCGAAGTAGCTGACCGCGTGATCTTCATGTCGGACGGCTACATCACCGAAGAGGGCACACCGGAAGAAATCTTCGACCATCCGAAGATGGAACGCACGCAGGCATTCCTGCGCGCAGTAACGCAGAAGTAAATAGCGTTTTGAGTAGAGTCTGCTTCGGCAGGCTCTACTTTTTTGTGTAAAATTCTATTTTTTTGGTAGACAGAATTCTACAGAAAGGGGTATAATGGTTGTAACATATACATAAAAGTGCTCGTGTGAAATTTCATTATTTGTATATGTTGAGGGATGCATATGCACAAAGGAGGTAAAATATGAATTGGAAGAAACGAGTGACCAGTTTTGTGCTGGTTGTATGCATGTTGATTGGAAGCATTCCAACGATGGCATTTGCAACAGAACAGCAGAGTACAGAAAAAAGTCACAATTCTGCCAGCGTTCCGTTTGCGGATGTGAACACGAACGATTGGTATGCAGAGGCGGTTCAGTATGTGTACGATAATCATTTGATGTCTGGCACATCTCCTACCAAATTTGAACCGAATACGGTTATGTCTCGTGCTATGGTGGTTCAGATTTTATACAACAAAACCGGACAGCCAACGGTGGATGACAGCAATTCCAGTTTTACAGATGTATCAAAATCTGATTGGTATTCGAAAGCGATTGCATGGGCGTATCAGAGCGGATATGCTTCTGGCGTAGGTAACAATCGCTTTGAACCGAATGCAAATGTAACCCGCGAGCAATTCGCGCAGTTCATGTACAACTACAGCGGAAGACCGGAGATGCCAATGGATGTTCTGTCGGAGTTTCCGGATAGCAGCAGCGTTACATGGTCGAAAAACGCCATGGCTTGGGCAGTCTCCAATAAGATTATCAATGGCTCGAATGAAAACGGTGTCAATTATCTGAAACCGCAGAATGGTGCGACACGAGCACAGGCAGCAGCTATTTTGAAAAACTATTGTGAGATGGAGAAAAAACAGGCGCGGTTTGCGATTCTGGATTTGACGGTGCAAGGACAGAAGGCAACTGTGCAGGTTACAGCGTCCAGTGTGTGCACGCTGACCATTCAATTCTTAGATGAAAACACGGGCAACGAATTAAATACATCTGCTACGACATTTGTTCCTGCGGGAACAGAAATGGGTGAAGTGACGGCAGATATTACTGGCAATATGCTTCCGTCACATTACAAGGCTGTGATAACGCTGACCAATTCCAAGGGCGAGCGGTTGTGTAACGAGTTTACCAGCATGAAGTACACGACTGCACAGGAAAAATTCGATGCGGAAACTGTGGATGATTTTCCGGACAAAAACGTTATCAACTTTGATGAGGATAAAACTGACAATTTCGGCGTTCTGGCGGATGATGTAAAGATTCCGACTGTGTCGGATAATACCAATATCATCGAGGAAACATCTGATGATACATACACGGTAAAAAATATTGATTCGTCTGTAAATGCACTTGGCAAGGGTGACGAAGTGCTGTTTTATGACGCAAATGGCGAGGAAGTGCTTGTCTCGATTGAAAATATCAAGGTTTCGGGCACAACGGCAACCATTACACGTGATGACACTGCATACTTGACTGATTTTTATGATGTATTAAAAGTAGATGAAGAAAAGAGCATAGAACAGTCTAGTATCGATATGAGTGGTGCGGATGATGGTATTACGCTGGAGAATACACAGCAGCAGAGTGCAGAATCTGGCAATGTCCGTGCGGATAATAAAGCGGATAATAAAAAGGGATTTCAGCAAGAAATAGGTTTTGGCTTAAACTATCAGTCAAAATATTTTAAGATTGCAGGTTCAGTAAAAGTAGTAGAAAAACTGGATATTAAAATCGATTATTACAAGAACGTACTTGATTTTAGCTGTAAAATGGTTTCCGAAACCAATGGCTCATTTGCAATTGAGATAACGACAGATAGAGACAAATCGAATGAAAGACAAAAGAAGGATCTCACGTTATGCAAGGCTAAAATTCCGATAGGTGCGGGATTTTCTTGTACAGGGTCTATCACATTGCCGGTTGAATTTAAGCTCCAAGGAACAGGCAGAGTAGAGGCAAACTTTGAGGAAAAATCTGGATTCTGCTATTCTCCTGCAAGTGGACATCAAGACATTACAGGCAAAAATTTAGAAATGCAGCTATTCAAAGTAGCAGGAAAAGCGGAATTGAAGATGGGACCGAAAATTTCCTTTAGCATTCAATTTATAGAGGATGTTATAAAGGCTGAAATTTCGGCTCAAGTTGGAGCGGATGCAACTGCAAAGGTAGAAAGCCCTTCTATTGATATTAGCAAGGAAGAACCGAATTCGATTCATGGATGCACAACGTGTATTGATGGTGATATTTCAGTAT
>CAVCGL010000005.1:21359-144196 GCA_963601915.1 bacterium
GTTGACGTATCATATCACGAAAAAATGGGAAGGTACACCGCTGAATGGGACTCTTATGAATATTAAGACTTATTTAACGAAAGCGTATGTATCTATTGCTAATGATACGGATTCGTCATTTGGTGGAAATTATGCTTTGGGCTTAGGTGAGTGCCCGAACAAAAAGTACAAAACCACGTTCTGCGCAATAAACGGCAATGGAAAAGAAGTCAAAGATATTTCTATTACGATACAGGGAGACAACGAAAAACAATATACAGCGCAATCGAGTAAGTCGATTTATCTGTATGATGGAGAATATACCGCTTCTTGTGTTATAGATAATACGCAGGTGCAGCAAGACTTTAAGGTGGATAAGGGAGCATCTACAATTACGTTGAAGGCTGTCCCTTATATAGCTAGTGGTAAGTGTGGTGATAACCTCACATGGACACTGGATCAGAATGGTCTGCTGCATATTTCAGGAACTGGAGAAATGCATGGGAACTTGGAAGAAAATTATGGATGGCGTGCTTTTAGAGAAGATATAAAAAATGTGCATATTGATACTGGGATAACGACAATTAGTGATGGCGCATTTGATAGTTGTGTGAATATAGTAAGCGTTAAAATTCCCAATAGTGTGAAACTAATTGATGTTGGATCATTTGCGGCATGTTATAGTTTGACAAATGTGACAATCCCGAGCAGTGTGGAGAAAATTTCAAATGGGGCATTTTGGGAGTGTATTAATTTGGAAAATATTGAAATTCCAAACAGCGTAAGAACAATAGAATTTGCTGCTTTTGGTGCTTGTAAGAGTTTGGAGAGTATAGAGATTCCTAGCAGTGTAGACGAAATCAGTGCAAATCCATTTGGTCTTTGCACGAATTTGGTTGAAATTCATGTTGATGAACGCAACCCATCGTATTGTTCGGAAGATGGAGCGTTATTTAACAAAGAGAAAACACGTCTTATTTGTTATCCGGTAGGAAAAACTGATACTAGATACGTTGTGCCAAATGGCGTGATAGAGATTGGTGAAGATGCATTCGATAGCAGTAACTTAACGGATATAGAGATTTCAGATAGCGTAACAAGAATCGGAAACGCAGCTTTTTGTGATTGCAATACTCTATCTGATGTTTATTACCAAGGCAATGAAATAGAATGGTCTGCCATTATCATTGATGACAACAATGGACCACTTACTTCCGCGACCATTCACTACAACAGTTAACCTGCAAACCCGCTGGCGCATGCCGGCGGGTTTCCTCTTTTCTGACATGAAAATGAACATGAGTTACACAATTTTTGGAAGAAATTTCGACAACTGGGGGATTTACTTTACTTTTAGATGCGAGTATAATTATAAACAAATTACAGTAAATTTCAGATTGAAGAACGTGAAGGGAGTCGAACTATCATGGCATATTATTTTTCTGAACCGTCCCATACCTTCAGCGAATACCTGCTGGTACCGGGATATTCTTCCAGTAAGTGCATTCCGGCGAACGTAGACCTGAAAACCCCGATTGTAAAGTACCGCAAGGGTGTTGAGGAGTGTCCGATCTCCATCAATATCCCGATGGTTTCCGCCATCATGCAGGCGGTATCCAACGATACCATGGCAATTGCTCTGGCACGTGAGGGCGGCATGTCCTTCATCTATGGCTCTCAGAGCATTGAATCTGAGGCCGCTATGGTTGCCCGCGTCAAGAGCTACAAGGCAGGTTTTGTTGTCAGCGATTCCAACATCAAGCCGGATCAGACCCTCGGCGATGTGCTGGCACTCAAGGAAGCTACCGGTCATTCCACCATGGCTGTTACCGCAGACGGCACCCCGAACGGCAAGCTGCTCGGCATTGTCACCGGCAGAGATTACCGTGTCAGCCGCATGGAACCGTCCCTGCGCGTAGAAGAATTTATGACTCCGTTCGAGAAACTGATTACTGCACCGAAGGATACCTCTCTGAAGGAAGCAAACAACATCATCTGGGATCATAAGCTCAATGCACTGCCGATTATCGACGAGAATCAGAACCTCGTTTACATGGTATTCCGCAAGGACTATGACTCCCATAAGGAAAACACGCTGGAACTGCTGGATGCACACAAGCGCTACATGGTAGGCGCTGGCATCAACACCCGCGACTACGCAGAGCGTGTTCCGGCTCTGATTGAGGCTGGCGCAGATGTTCTGTGTATCGACTCCTCCGAAGGCTTCTCCGAGTGGCAGAAGCTGACCATCGACTGGATTCGTGAGCACTATGGCGACACCGTAAAGGTCGGCATGGGCAATGTTGTTGACAAGGAAGGCTTCCTGTATCTGGTAAAGTGCGGCGCAGACTTTGTAAAGGTCGGCATCGGCGGCGGTTCCATCTGCATCACTCGTGAGCAGAAGGGTATTGGCCGTGGACAGGCTACCGCTCTGATCGACGTGGTTCAGGCTCGTGATGAGTATTTTGAGCAGACTGGTATTTATATCCCGATTTGCTCCGACGGCGGTCTGGTATATGACTACCACATGACGCTGGCACTGGCTATGGGCGCAGACTTCCTGATGCTCGGCCGTTACTTCTCTCGCTTCGATGAGTCTCCAACCAACCGTGTTGTTGTCGGCGGCTCCTACATGAAGGAGTACTGGGGCGAAGGCTCTGCTCGTGCAAGAAACTGGCAGCGTTACGACATGGGCGGCGACAAGAAGCTGTCGTTTGAGGAAGGCGTTGACTCCTACGTTCCGTATGCAGGCGCCCTCAAGGACAATGTCGGCATGACACTGGCAAAGGTTCGTTCCACCATGTGCAACTGCGGTGCGATGAGCATTCCGGAGCTTCAGGAGAAGGCAAAGATTACGCTGGTATCCGCAACCTCTCTGGTAGAAGGCGGCGCACATGACGTTGTTCTGCGTGATCCGTCCCGCAATACTGCACAGTAAGTTTTTTCAATCTGATTTGGCATGATTTTCCGGCAGGCGAAAGCCTGCCGGATTTTTTTATGGTCTTGACATTGCGAGATAAGCCCCGTATAATTTGAAGTAGTTTGATGCTGTACATCGGTACAGTGATACGAAGATTTGAAGATTGGGAGACAATAGCTATGGCAAAGATTCCATATAAAATTTATCTCAGCGAGGATGAGATTCCAAAGCAGTGGTATAACGTCCGCGCGGACATGAAAACACAGCATCGTCCGATGCTCAATCCGGCAACGCACAAGCCGGTACAGCTGGCTGATTTGGAGCCAGTATTTTGTACCGAGCTGGCAAAGCAGGAGCTGAACGAGACCGACCGTTATATTGATATTCCGGATGAAGTGCGTGAGCACTATCGCATGTTCCGTCCGTCTCCGCTGATGCGTGCCTACTATTTGGAGAAGGCGCTGGATACACCGGCAAAGATTTATTACAAGTACGAAGGCGGCAACACAAGCGGCAGCCACAAGCTGAATTCCTCGATTGCACAGGCATATTATGCCAAGGCACAGGGTCTCAAGGGTGTGACGACCGAGACCGGTGCAGGTCAGTGGGGCACGGCACTGGCAATGGCTTGTCAGTATTTTGATTTGGACTGCAAGGTTTACATGGTAAAGTGCTCGTATGAGCAGAAGCCGTACCGCAAGGAAGTTATCCACACCTATGATGCAGATATTATTCCGTCCCCGTCCATGACCACGAAGGTGGGCCGTGAAATCAACGAGCGTTTTCCGGGTAGCACCGGCTCTCTGGGCACGGCAATTTCCGAAGCAGTAGAATATGCGACCACACACGAAGGCTATCGCTATGTGCTGGGCAGCGTACTCAATCAGGTGCTGCTGCATCAGAGCGTCATTGGTCTGGAAGCAAAGGCAGCAATGGAAAAGATTGATGCATATCCGGATATTGTCATCGGCTGTGCAGGCGGCGGCTCGAACCTGGGCGGCATTATGTCCCCGTTTATGGGCGATAAGCTGACCGGCAAGGCAGACCCGTATTTCATCGCCGTAGAACCGGCCTCCTGCCCGACCTTGACCCGCGGCAAGTTTGCGTATGACTTCTGTGATACCGGCATGGTAACGCCGCTGGCAAAGATGTACACGCTGGGCTGCGGCTTTATCCCGTCTGCCAACCATGCAGGCGGTCTGCGCTATCATGGCATGAGCCCGATTCTGTCTCAGCTGTATCATGATGGCTATCTGAATGAAGCACGTGCAGTTGAGCAGACGTCCGTCTTTGAGGCAGCTGAGATGTTCGCAAAGATCGAAGGAATTCTGCCGGCACCGGAGTCCTCTCATGCCATTCGTGTTGCCATTGATGAAGCACTCAAGTGCAAGGAGACCGGCGAAGAAAAGACCATCCTGTTCAACCTGACAGGTACCGGCTATTTCGACTTGGCTGCTTACAAGGCATACAACGAAAAGACCATGAGCGATTATATTCCGACCGATGCCGACTTGGAAAAGGGCTTTGCGACCATTCCGCATATCGAAGGCATTCAGGACTAAATAAAAAATATTCTTGGAACAACGATGTCCCGTTTCTCTCCCATACAGAGCAGAAACGGGACTTTTTTCTCAGAAAGAGGTTGGCTTTATGTTAGAAGAATGGATGAACACGCCGTGGGCGCAGGAAGCGCACAAGGCAAGTGTAAAAAGTCTGATGACAGCGGCACAGCAGGGAGAGCCTGTCCATCCGGCGTTTGCTGCGATGGCGGTACAGCTGGATGAGATAGACCGTGTGCTGTTGGATCAGCTGCGAGAACAGCGGCATATTGCGATACTGGATTGCTGTCTGAGCCGGATGACGCGCGATAAGACCTTCGCGGGGCGCAAGGAGGCGGAACGAGGCACAGAAATTCCGTTGATTTCCCATATGACGCTGTTCATGCCGCAGGATGGAGATTATGAACAGGTGCAGGCGGCGCTGGATAATTTGCAGCGGCTGCACCTCATATCAATTCGTATGCAGACGGAGAGCAAGGCTCCGGCAGATGTTGCAAACAATCCGTATGAAGATATTTATCTGCTGTTTGAACAGGTTATTGAGAACACAAGAGAACAAATTGTGCAAAAAAATCCGAAGTGCAAAGAGCGGAGCGTTCGTTTGTATCCGGGAGAAATCGTGCTGACGGCGTTGGGCAGCCGATTTTTGCGTGTTTGCAAATGGTGAGTGCCAAGGGCTTGACAACATCCGGTAAAGTTTGTTATACTATATAAGCTGATTTGCCGCTGTGGCGGAATTGGCAGACGCAAGGGACTTAAAATCCCTCGCTGGTTTACAGCGTACCGGTTCAAGCCCGGTCAGCGGCACCAGATCGGAGCAATTGTTTAGGCAGTTGCTCCGATTTTTTTGTATTTATTGCAGCAGATGTATGCAATAAAAAACATTGACGTTTTCCGACAAGTGGAGTAGGATAGGATACTGTGGAGGCGTAATTTATGAAAATACTACGGCAATTCGGGTTGATTCTTGCAATCACCTTTGCAGGCGAAGTGCTCAAGGCACTGCTTCCGCTGCCAATTCCGGCGAGTATTTATGGCATGGTCATCATGCTGATCGGACTTATCAGCGGATTGTTAAAATTGGAAGATGTACAGGACGTTGGAGATTTTCTCATTGAGATCATGCCGATTCTGTTTGTTCCGGCAGCGGTAGAGCTGATGGACAGCTGGGGAACCATGAAAACCTTGCTGCTCCCGTCGGTTGTCATTCTTATCGTGATTACGGTGTTGGTTATCGCGGTTACCGGCAGAGTAACACAGTTTTTGATTCGTCGAAAGAAGGGAAAGCATGAATAATTTATTTTTGCAATGTACCTATTTTGGAGCGGTTCTGACCATTGCGGCATATATTTTTGGTCAGTGGTGCAGAAAAAAGTGGAAGATGACGATTTGCAATCCGCTGCTGATTGCGGTGATTGTTGTCATTGCGCTGCTTTTGGTGTTCCATGTAGATTATGATACCTATTATGAGGGTGCAAAGTACATCAGCTACTTATTGACACCGGCGACCGTGTGTCTGGCGATTCCGCTGTATCGTCAGCTGGAGCTGCTCAAGCAGCATGCGGCTGCGATTTTGCTGGGCGTGTGTTCCGGCGTTGTTGCCAGCATGGGCGGCATTTTTGTAATTGCTATGCTGTTCCATCTGTCCCATGAGGAATACGTCACGTTTTTGCCGAAATCCATCACGACGGCAATTGGCATGGGCGTGTCCGAAGAACTGGGCGGCATTGTGACGATTACCGTTGCCATTATCATTCTGACCGGCATTATCGGCAACGTCATTGCCTCGGCGGTGTGCAAGATGTTCCGCATTGAGGAGCCGATTGCAAAGGGTCTTGCGATTGGCACGGCGGCACATGCGATCGGCACAGCGCGTGCGCTGGAAATGGGACCGATTGAGGGTGCGATGAGCTCTCTGGCGGTTGCCGTCGCTGGTATTTTGACAGCGTTTACCGCATCGTTGTTTGCGATGCTGCTGTAATGCGTACATAGGAGACAGCAGGGAAAATCCCTGCTGTTTTTTTATCCCACACGGTAAAATACACGGGATATACATATATTGTGTTGGAAAATACAAATAATATCTCTAGTATATTCATAGCAAAGACACAAAACACACAAAAAACGCGCGTATACTAAAGCCATCAAATCAAAAGAAAGTCGGTGGCAGTTATGAAATTTAGAAAAAGCATGAGCGCGTTATTGTGTGCCGCGATAGTGACAGCATCGCTGACCGCCTGCGGTAGTGCTGAAAATACAGCAAGCAGCTACAGCAATCAGACTGTCGTGGGTAAGATCACCGCTATTGATGGAGATACGGTAACTTTACAGCTTGGCACGCTGTCGGATGGAACCGGAAGCGAGCAGAGCGCAGATAGCACGAGCGAGAAAACACAGGACTCTGGTTCCGGCAATGCAGAGAGCGCAGACAGCCAGAATCAGACGGATAATACACAGCAGGGAACTCCGCCGGAAAAACCGGATGGTGATAGTTCCGAAAACACGGACAGTTCCAATACTAGTCAGCAGCAGGGAACCCCACCGGAAAAACCGGACGGTGATAGCTCTGACAGCAACAGCCAGCAGCAAGGCAATCCGCCATCCGGAAGTGCGCCTTCCGGCGGACAGTCGGGCGGTGCTCCGCAGGAGCAGACGGTGACATTTACCGCAGGAGATGATTCTACAACCGTAGATCTGAGCAAAGCGGTTGTGACAGAAGAAAGCTCTGGCGCAGATACGCGCATTGACACAGACGATTTGGAAAAGGGCGATGTCCTTGTCGTGGATATTGGCAGCGGCAATCAGGCAGAATACGCTGTTGTGCGCAACACCGGCAGCAGCGGTACGGTTGAACAGGGCAGCGCGGCCAACACCATTGATTCTGACGAGGACGCCTCGGACGAGACGTATACATCGGATGGTGATGATGAAAACGCTCTGCGCGTAGACGGCGCGACGACTACCCTCAAGAATATCACCGTCAATAAGACTGGCGGTGAGACATCCAGCACGGAAAACGGAGACTTTTATGGTGTCAATGCAGGCTTGCTTGCGACAAATGGTGCCAATGTCACGATTTCAGGGGCAAAGGTAACGACTAATGCGCAGAACGGAAACGGTGTGTTCAGCTATGGCGAGGGAACGACCGTCAATATTTCGGATTCGACCATCACGACGAGCAAGGATAATTCCGGCGGTATTCAGACGACCGGCGGCGGCACAACCAATGCCAGCAATCTGACCGTTGAGACAGCAGGCAATTCGTCAGCCGCGATCCGTTCAGACCGCGGCGGCGGAACCGTCAATGTAGATGGCGGCACCTATACCAGCAATGGCTATAATTCACCGGCGATTTATTCTACCGCAGCGATTACAGCCAAAAATGCCGCGCTGACCGCGAACAATTCCGAAGCATTGGTCATCGAGGGCGAGAATTCCATTGCCTTGACCGACTGCACCGTGTCCGGCAATATGAGCGACACCAAGGGCACCAGCTCGGACGTTAACGTGCACAATGTGATGATTTATCAGTCGATGTCCGGCGATGCAGAGGAGGGCACGGCTTCCTTCTCCATGAAGGGCGGCAGCCTGACCAGCAAAAATGGCGATATGTTCTATATCACCAACACGGCGTGCACGATGGAGCTGAACGGCGTTTCGCTGTCCAATGAGGACGCTGATGCGAATCTGATGACCATTGCGGGCAACGATGCGAGCCATGGATGGGGAACTGCCGGAGCCAATGGCGCGCAGGTAACCTGCACAGCAAAAAATCAGACTCTGAGCGGCAATATTACCGTCGACAGCATTTCAACACTCAATTTGACATTATCTGACAACTCGGACTTTACCGGCACGATTCGCATCGTGGACAATGCGGACGGCGGCACGGCTGTAGACAACAATGCAGTCGTTACGGTAGAGGAAGGTAGCACGTGGACACTGACCGGTGACTGCACGCTGACCAGCTTGACCAATAACGGCACGATCAATTTTAATGGTCACACCATTACACTGGCAGACGGCACTGTTTTGAGCGAATAAAGACAGGAATACCAACTTGCTTCAAAAAGAAGCAAGTTGGTATTTGTCGAACGGTTTTCAGCCGGAATATCTTGACTTTTGGAAGCTGGAATGATATACTGAACACGCTTCCGGAGCAGTACATTGATCTCGCATATGTTGTAAGTCATGACGTATTTAGGACGGATGATTTGCAGACATATGTGATTTTTTTTACCTGAACCCGCAAAGCATATTTTTTGAATGGAGGTACCTGTAATGAAAAAGGGTACAGTAAAGTGGTTTAATGCAGAAAAGGGCTACGGCTTCCTGTCGAATGACGAGGGCGGTGAGGATGTATTCGTACATTTCTCTGCAATCCAGACCGATGGCTACAGAACGCTGGAGGAAGGCCAGAAGGTTGAGTTCGAGGAAGAAATGGACGAGAGAAAGGGCAAGCTGCGCGCAGCAAATGTAAAGCCGCTCTAATTTTCTGATCGGATAGAGGAGAGACAGTTTTTCGCTGTCTCTCTTATTTTTTTGCCCGCTCTCTGGTGACATAAGCAAACATCTTGCGCGGAGAGACAAAATTCGATACAATACAGCAAAGGATTTGAGAGGTGCTTGTCATGTCGAAGTATGTAAAAGGTGTGCTGATTACCCTGCTGGGTGGCACGTGTTGGGGATTATCGGGAACGTGCAGTCAATATCTGTGCTCGGTACAGGGAATGGATACGCGCTGGGTGACAGCGTTGCGGCTGCTCGGCGCAGGTGTTATTTTGCTGCTGCTGGCAGCGATCCAGCAAAGAGATCAGCTCAAAAAGCTGCTGCACGATAAAGGCGCCGTGCTGTATTGCGTGATCTTTGGTGTTTGCGGTCTGCTGTTTACTCAATTTTCGTATATTACCTCGATTACTAAGAGCAATTCAGGCACGGCAACCGTGCTGCAGTATCTATCCGTCGTAATTGTGCTGATTGTCGAGTGCATCACCATGCGCCGCCTGCCGGTGCGCAGAGAATGGCTGGCATTGCTCTCCTGCCTATTTGGTACATTTTTGGTCGCCACACACGGCAGTTTGAATAGCCTGTATATTTCGCGGGACGGTCTGATTTGGGGCGGTATCTCTGCCGTTGCCGCGGCGGCATATATCATTATTCCTCAGCGATTGATGCGCAAATGGGGCAGTATTTTGCCGGTTGGCATGGGAATGCTGTCCGGTGGCATTGCCTGCGTGCTGCTCATGCGCGTTTGGACGATTCCCATTTCATTTAACATCCAATCCGCCGGTATGACAGTATTTGTCGTACTGATCGGTACAGCGCTGGCATTTACCGCATTTTTGCAGGGCACGGCGATTATTGGCCCGGCGCGCGGCAATATGCTGGGCTGTGTGGAACCGCTGGCTGCGACAGTGACAACCGCACTGTTCATGCACACGACGTTTGCTGGTATTGATTTGGTGGGTTTCGCGTTTATTCTGGCAACGGTATTTATTTTGGCGAAAAAGGCGTAAAGAAAAGGGCTTCATCACACGATGAAGCCCTTTGATGCTGTTAGAGATTAAAACGGCATGGTTTTTCTGGAAAAGCTGCGGCTTGCCAGAGCGAATAAAATCACAGCAAATACCAAGAGTACGAGCGGCTGCACGCAGGCCTGGATATTGGTTTGCAAAATACCGGTGGGATCGAGCAGCGTGTACGGGGTGATGTAACGAAGATAGGACAGAGTGCCGCCGACATTTGCCGCCAGTCGAAGCATGTAAAACAGCAGGCACAGAACGGCATTGACAATCAATGCTTTGCCGATGCTGTTGGAACGGCAGGAGACAAGGAAGCACAGACCGGCAAAGGCGAGCTGTAAGGCAAAGACACAGGCGGTCAGCAGCAAAAAGTGCTTGACGGCGAGCTGGCCGGGATAATAGTACTCGCATAAAACAATCGTTGCGAGGCAAATCACAGCGAACATGGCAAACAGAGAGACAATCAGCACATTGCGCTGGGTATGGACGATGCACTTGCGGGAATTGGGAGATGCCAGCAGATACGACATCGTGCCGTTGGAAACATAGTGTGCGATGAGCTGCACAGATAACAGAATGGTGAACAGCATCGGCAGGGCGAGAAGCAGCATGCCATACAGATAATTGACGATAAATGCGGTAAAAGTATTGTCAAACTGTGTCATGCCGAGCAGCTCCATCGCGTGCGGCTGAGACTGAACAAAATGCATGAGGGCTTTGCCGGAAGCGGGATCATACATTTGCACAACGGAAAATGTGTATAGACACATCAAGGCAGTACACACGAGCCATAACAGACAGGAACGCTTGATGCTGTATCGAAACAGGGGAAAATTCATTTGTTTTCACCTCCATAATAGTGCAAAAAGATTTCTTCGAGCGTTTGTCCGACGTTATCTAAGGTAGACACTGGATAATTCACGAGAATAGAGAGCAGACTGCGTAAATCTCGATATACGGCGATTTTAACCATGCGCCCCTCGTGCTCTAAGACCGTAATATTTTCGCGGCACAGCGTTTGGGCGGCCTCTTCGTTGTCCAGCGTGACGAGATAGACGCGGCGCTCGGTTTTTCGCAGATCTTCCAGAGAAGATACGGTGGCGAGATGTCCCTTTTTGAGGATGCCGATGCGGTCACACGTCTTTTCCACTTCGCTGAAGCGATGAGAGGACATGAGGATTGTCTTGCCCTTTTTCTTTTCTTCTAGGATCAGATCAATAAATGCGTGCTGCATGAGAAGATCCAGGCTTGCTGTCGGCTCGTCCAAAATGACGATATTGGGGTCATGCATAAAGGCGCAGACCAAAGCGAGCTTTTGTCTGTCACCCTTGGACATGCGGCGGATGGGCTGCTTGAGATCCAGCTCAAAGCGATCGGTCAGTTCCTTGATGCGTCCGCGTCCCTTCATGCCGCGATAGCGAGCGAGAAAGTTGACGAAGGATTTGCCGCTCATCTCCGGAAACAGCGAAATATCTCCGGGGAGATACCCGAGTGTCTGTTGGATGACAGAGGCAGAAGTAAAGCAATCGCGGCCTTCAATTTGACAAGAGCCGGAAGCAGGACGGACAAATCCCATCAAATGACGAATGGTCGTTGTCTTGCCCGAAGCGTTTGGGCCGAGAAAACCAAAGACTTCTCCGGCATTGACGGAAAACGTTACATCAAATATACCGTGCCCGTGCCCGTAATCGCAGGTCAGGCCATTGACATCTATGCTGTTCATGAAAAACCTCCTTTATATCAAAACGAAACAGATAAGCAATGCAACGTCTCTATTATACTGGATTCTGCCGCGCGGGAAAAGACCTCTTTCGGCAGAAGTGCGAGAAAATGGCAGATACGGCGGAAAAACGGCAAATATGGCCGATGAAACACGCGAGAACAGGGGAAATTCTTTGTGAATATTTCACAAGAAAACAAGAAGGATTTTGTTCAGATAACAGAAAGATTACAAAGATTACAATTCGGTTATGCAAACGCGGAAATTTATGATATACTGAGTATCGGTAATTCTGATAAATGATAGGAGGAATTCCGTTGAATTTTCACTTGCCAAAGAAAAAGATGATTTCTGCGGTGCTGTGCGGCTCGATGATGCTTTCTGTGGGCGTGCCAGCATTCGCATTTAGTGATAGCTCGCTTGCAGCGGAAGTATTTGAGGAGACACCGGTTGTCAGCAATCAGACCCTCGCGGATGCCAGTGCGGACTTGTCGCAGAGCCCGTATGTGCTCCAGCGTCTTGGTCTCATTGCCGGCGATGACAAGGGCGATTTAATGCTGGAAAAGGTCGGCACGCGCGCAGAGGCGCTGACGCTGTTTATCAACATACAGGGTGAGCAGGCTGACGCGGCCGCCGTTGGCTATTCGTATCCGTTCACAGACGTTCCGGACTGGTTCCATTGGTTTGCAGGCTACGGCGTCTTTCGCAGCTACACCGGCGGCATCAGCCCGACGCAGTTTGGCTCATATGATACGGTGACACCGGAGCAGTACATGACCTTTATTCTCCGAGCACTGGATTATGTGTGCGGAGAGGACTTTACTTGGGATCGCTCGCTGGACAAGGCAGTTGAAATCGGTCTGTGCACGCAGGCGCAGGCAGACAGCTGGAAGAATGACTCGTTCCGTCGTCAGGAGATCATGGAAATCTCTTATCTGGCACTCAATACCAAGTTAAAGGAAAGCGACAGCACCCTGACCGATAAGCTCATCGCCAAGGGCACGATTACGCCGGAACAGGCGCGAGAAGAACAGCTGACCTTCGGCGCTGTCTATCAGGCAAAGCAGGAACAGAACAATGCGTCTCCGATTACCTGCACCAACCTGCCGGACGGCAGCTATGAGCTGCACAGCGCAGACAATAACCGCGTGATGACGGCTTCTGCCAATAAGCAGGCAGCGCTCACACTGGCAGCGGATAAGAACGGCAGCGATCAGCAGTTCACGTTTGTCAAGAACAGCGACGGCAGCTTCCGTATCGCCAGTACGGCGAATAAAAACCTTGTGGTTGATACCAATCCGACGAGTGGAGCAAACGCTCTGCTGTGGACGCAGAACGGCACTATCTGCCAGAACTTTGTGGCAGTCGGTGAAGCGAGCGGCGCGTATTCCATGCGTTTGGCGAACAATCCGAGCATGGCACTGACCGCATCCGATTCCCGCGTGGTGCTCAGTGCGTATACCGGCAGTGCTGCACAGCAGTGGAAGCTGTCTGACAATTCGGAAGATACCGCAGCAGCCTCTGCCAAGCTGGCTTCGATTATGACGGTGCATCCGAATGGCAAAAATCTGGGAAGCGGCTACTCGTTCGCTGGTGCAAGCCAGTGCATGGGCTTCAGCAGAGAGGTATTTTACCGCATGTATGACCAGCAGGCACGCTGGAACTACGACGGCAGCCCGAAGTCTGCGAGCGACGGCAAGATGTATTCGATCACCGCATCGTCTACCTCCTATTCGGCGAGCAGCATCAAGGGTGTTATCAACAAGGCAAAGCCTGGCGATGTGCTTCAGATGAATACACCGAAGATGCACACAATGATTTTCGTGTCCAAGGATGCAGATGGCTTTACCGTATATGACGCAAACTGGACGGCATCGAACACTGTCAGCGTGCGCTATGTGAAATACGGTGCATGGGCAAGCCGAAACAGCTCGGGCATTACGCTGCTGCACGCAACCAATTATCCGACAACATAATATCAAAACAACAAATAGATCGGCACAGTCTTCGGACTGTGCCGATTTTTATGCCAGAGAGTGAAACGAACAAAAAAGTTCATAACAATGACACAAAATACATGTCTTAAAAGACGTTTACAAAGTTCATACAGAATGCTATACTAGCACGAGAGAGGTAAGTTTTCTCCAGAGTAAATGCCCACTGAAACAAGTTTAGAAAGGAGCAGATACGATGAAAAAACGTTTGATTGCCGCTTTGATGGCGATTTCCATGCTGATTCCATCCGGCAGCGCGTTGGCAGCAGAGCCAAAGATTTATCATACCTGCACATATGTCAATCCGCTGTATCAGGAGGAGATAACAGCTGCGGAGCTGAAAACGACAAAAAACGATGATTCGCAGGAAAGTTCCGTCAACTATTTGACCTCAGAAAGCGAGATATGTAAAGAACTGCGTGAGGCCTTAGTCGAGCGAAAGAGTACGATTACGCTGCACTATGAGTCCCAAGCCTACGATAAAACGGACCCCACCCGCTTTTTTGAGAAGGCTGTTGCACACACGGGAAAGCCGACAGAAGGCGATTATCTCAAATGGCAGTATGCCGGATGGGATGCCACCCAGTCGGGACATGTCGATGGCAACACCTACTATCTGACCATTAAATATACGATGACATGGTATACGACAGCGAAGCAGGAAACGGCATTGGATGCAAAGATCAGTCGTATCCTGCAGTCGCTGGATCTCGATGGAAAGAGTGATTATGAAAAAGTTTCCGCGATTTACTCGTATGTCTGTCAGCACGTGACGTATGACAGCAAGCATGATACAGATGATTCATATAAGCTCAAGTACACCGCGTATGCGGCGGCGATAAACGGAACCAGTGTCTGTCAAGGCTATTCGGTTTTGCTGTATCGGCTGATGCTGGAGGAGGGCATAGACTGCCGCTTTATCTCCGGAACAGCAAATGGAGCAAACCACAGCTGGAATATTGTCAAATTGGGCGGAAAATACTACAATTTGGACGCAACGTGGGATGCCGGCAGTGATACACCGGCGTATTTCCTGAAAAGCGATGCAAATTTCTCCGACCATGAACGAGATGAGGCATATTTGACGCAGTCCTTTGTTCGCAATTATCCGATGGGGGAAACGGATTATAAAGAACAGAGAGACGCACATACACACACGTATAAACAACCGGAATTTGAATGGAGCTCCGACTTACTCTCTTGTATTGCTCGTTTTTTTTGCACGCTTGGCGATGATATACAGCAGGAAGCCTGCACCGTCACCGTGAATGAAGATGGCACACGTATTGCTTCCTGTACGTTTGACGGCAAGACATACACCGATCAGATTATTTCGGACACGCGCCGCGTGGAGGATATTTTTACCGATGTTCCGTCAACCAGCTGGTATCGGGATTACGTGCAGTATGTCTATGACCACGCGCTGATGGGCGGCGTGTCTAAGACGGAATTTCGACCGGATGGCACGCTGACACGCGCACAGGTGGCACAGATTTTGTATAATCAGGCGGGAAGCCCGGATGTCACAGAAGAGAGTCAGTTTACCGATGTCAAGAGCACGGCGTGGTACTATCGCGCAGTCACTTGGGCGGCGGAAAATCAAGTCGTCGGCGGCTATACAGACGGAACCTTCCGACCCAATCAGTCGATTACACGGCAGGAGGTTGCCGTTATGCTGTGCGCGCGCGCCGGTAGACCGGTGGCCAGCGGTTCGCTGGATGGCATCTTTGCCGACAGCAGCTCTGTTGCCAAATGGGCAACAAATGCTATGGTCTGGGCATATCAAAACCAGATTTTGTCCGGCGAACGGGCGGGAGACGACCTGTATCTTCGTCCAAAAAATAATGCAACTCGTGCACAGGCTGCGGTGATGATTACGCGCTATGCAGAACAGGCAGAGTCTGAATCATAAAGGAAAACCCCTGTTTCTCAGGAAACAGGGGTTTTCTGCGTCTTATCGACGATTGTTGCGATTTTTGCGGTTTTTCCGTTTTCTGCGCTGCTGTTTTTTGATGCGGCGGTTTCGTCTTGCAATGACAGAGAATACCACATACAGGATAAACAGAACGATAACGATGGTGATGAGGATGCGAATCGGTGTCCAGTGCAGGAACTTGGAGACCTGATCCAGTGCGTATAAGAGCGTGGACCGCTGAACGGCACTCAGAGCAATCAGATCCTCTTTTGCACACACGGTTCCGTTATACGAATAAGTAACTGTGCCGAGCTTCTGTCCCTGTGCAATCGGGGCATCGTAGCTGTCGGATACATCCAGCTTGGTTTCCAGATCGGAGGATTCCGCTCCCTTCGGCAGAAGGACAGAGACATCCTTGGAGGTGACGAGCGTCACATGGTCAACACCCTTGCCGAGACGAACGGGGCACTCGGTCACGGCGGAGCCGCCCTTCGTGGCGGTCTTCATACGGAAATTGTCAAAGGCCCACTCGAACAGCCGCTTGGTCTCGGTAAAGCTGCCTGCGTATTCTGTGCCGCTTTTGGCGCCGAGAATGACGGAATAATAGGAATAGCTGCCCTGCTTGGCATAGGAGACCAAACAGTATCCGGCAGGGGTTGTATGACCGGTTTTGATGCCATAGCAGTTGTCGTAATAGATGGACGAGTAGCTGCTGCGGATTAACTCGTTGGTGGTATAGATGATGCGCTCCGGATTCATATTTGTCTCCGGCAGCTTTTTCTGTGCGGTATTGACGATGGTCTGGAAGGTCGAGTTTTTCATCGCCTCGCGGGCAATCAGATACATATCATAGGCACAAGAATAATGATCGGTATCATGCATACCGGTTGGATTGACGAAGTGCGTGTTGACACAGCCCAATTCACTGGCGCGGTCATTCATCATCTTGACGAAGTTGTCCACGGAACCGCCAGCTGTGCGGGCGAGAGCATTCGCAGCTTCAAATGCGGACGGCAGCATCAGGCAGTACAGCAGATTTTCTACGGTTACTTGCTCGCCGGCTTTGAGTCCGGCGTTGCTGGCACCGGCGCCTGCGGCGGCAATATCTTCCTGTTTCATCGTGACCACGTCACTCAGTTCACAGTTTTCCAGCGCGAGCAGGGCGGTCATCATCTTGGTTGTAGAAGCTGGATATTCCTTTTTCTTCTCGTTTTTTGCCTCAATGATTTCGCCGGTTTCTGCGTTGACAAGAATCGAAGCCTTGGCATCAATGGTGATAGTCGGATTTTTCGGATCCTGTTCTTCGGTTTCCTGGGCAGCAGCGTCGTCGGTTTTGTCCGAGCTGGTATCGCTGGACTTGTCTGTTTTTGTTCCTGCGCTGTCAGAGGCTTGGTCGGACGAGGTGGAAGAGCTGCTTTGCGTGCTCGATGTGTCGGAATCGACGGCGAACACCGGTGCTGCCATGCCGGTGAGCAGAGAGAGAGACAGCAAGAAGGCAGCAAGCTGTTTTTTAACCTTCATCGACGTGTTCCTCCTTTGTTTCTTCTGTTTCTTCCGGAACGGATGAGGTTTCTTCCTGTTCTGCGGCTGCATCCGACTCCGTATCGGTTTCCGGTTTTGATTCTGTTTTCGGTGTTTCGTCATCATCCTCCCAAAGATCGGCAAACTGACTGAGATCCTCGGAAATCAGCGGGGAATGCTCCTCCTCTGGCTGTTTGGATGGGGTGGAAGCTGCCGGATGCGGCGCTTCCGGTTCTTTTTCTTCAAAGAAGAAATCTGCATCACTGAAGCGGCCGCGAATGCGGGCTGGCTTCGGCGGACGGCGGCGCAGGGCATCGTAGGTAAACCGGCGGCAGCTGCCTGCCATGGCTACGATGCCACGAAATTCGCAGACGCCTTGATATTCATTGTCCGGCTTGCAATGGGCGCAGTACGCACAATGCGGCTCAATGGATTCATTATATAAGCAGTTCCTTCGGAACAGGTTAAACATAGCAAGTCTCCTTTTCTGTCATAAGACACTATCACAATATTATAGCGTATTTTATCCGCGGTTTCCAGACGCAAGAGGACGAAAATATTACTGAAATTTATCGTGTTTCCAGCCAGCTTGCCGGTACGACGGAGACAGCCAACAGACAGAGAGAAAAAGCAAGGACTGCGTGAACCAGCTTTCCGCGGATACAGGCGCGGAAAGATAAGCCTTCTGTCACAGCTGCGGTTTGAAATAGCACAGAACACCCGCCAAATGCACATAAAAAAGAAACCGCGGTGAGCCGTGCAGAGACGGTACCGGAATCCGAGGTCAGACAGGAAAGTCCTTGGGTGAGTTCCAGGATACTGGTTATCACTCCTGTGCCGTTAGTCAGACCGCATGCGCGAAATACCGGTGCAGAGACAGAGAGAAGAAAAGCAAAGATACCGAGCTGCCGGAAGAGAGATAAGATGACAGAAAAAACAAGCACAAAGGCAGATACGTGCAGGCTGGCGCGTCCGGCAGACAGCACAGCCTGTACAAACAACGGGATCCAACGCGGGGATTCTGCTTGCTCGGTTAGAACTGTTGCCTTGGGCGCGGTCTTTGGACGCAGAACAAAGGCCGTCAGCAGAGCCGAGACGATATGCACGAGATATAAGAAGATGCCGGCGCGCAGCGAGTGAAACAGGCCGTTGCCGCACATGCCGATGAGGAAGGCTGGGCCGGTGTTGTTGCACACCGCCGCCAAGGCGTTTGCCTGTTCGCGCGTACATTGCTTGCTGTGGTATAGCTCGGCCGCCATGCGTGCACCGGCGGGATAGCCGCCCAAAAAGCTCAGCAGCATAGCTGCTGAGCCGCAGGCGGGCAAATGCAATAGCTTGCGAAACGGAACGGCGAAGAGCGTGCCGAGTGTTTGCGCCAGTCCGCAGGAGATAGCAAGCGTGCTGGCGACAAAAAACGGAAATAATGCCGGAATGACAGAAGTCAGACAGAGGTGCAGGGCGGCGCGCACGGCATCGGTACACGGGGCGGAATATCTGCACAAGAGCAGCAAAAAGCCCAGACATCCGACGGAATATAGACGGGAACGCATACGAATCAGCTCCTTTCTCGCTTCATTTTATCGGGACATGGCAACAATCATGCTGCTGGCGCATACAAATTTCCAGAGGAGGGAACGGGTGTGGAAACAAAATTTCCGGAGCTGGGTGGTGCGCCATGCATCGAGCTAGACGGAAACCGCAGCATTGTGATAACCGGTCGCTGCGCGATTGTGCTGTATAGTCAGGAGGAGATGCGGATTCACTGCGGCAGATTGCTCATTCAGATCACAGGCAGTGCGTTGGAGCTGGGAACGCTGGATGAGCAGGAGCTGTCTATTACCGGACTGATTGCACAGGTGGGATTTTTGACAGAGGGAGTGTGAGTGCAGAATGGTTGCCGAATGGATTCGGCTGGCAGGAGGGATGCTGACCATCCGTGTGCGCGGCGCGGAGTTGGAACGTTTTCTCAACATCTGTTCGGAACATCGAATTTTGCTGTACCGCATTCGCCGGACGCAGTTGGATGAGCTGCAGGCGGAGCTGTCTCTGCGCGATTTTTACCGTCTGTCGCGTGTGCGCAAACGATCGCGCTGTCGGGTGCATATTCTCCGACGGCGCGGCTTTCCGTTTTTTTGGAAACGCATCCGCCATCGGCACGGCTTGTGGATCGGATTGGTTTTGATGGGATGGCTGTGCTGGGAGCTGTCCTCGCGCATTTGGATGATAGATCTTCAGCTGGGGCAGGGCGTGAACAGTCAAATCATCATGCAAGAGCTGAAACAGCTGCATATTGACGTTGGCACGAGGAGTGCGACGATTGATGCCAAGGATGTCAAGCGGCATATGATGATAACCTTGGATGAACTCAAATATTTTTCCGTCAATGTAGAGGGAAATGTGCTGACGGTGCAGGCGGCCGCGGCGAAGCCGCCGCCGGAGGACGAGACCCGGCAAGGAATTCATGATGTTGTCGCAGCGAAAGACGGCGTGATTCGGAAAATTTCTGTTGGCCGCGGCACACAGCTGTGCAAGACCGGCGATGCCGTTGTGCGCGGACAGATGCTGGTTGATGCGCTGGTGGAGAAACAGGGAGAACTGGACGAGGATCGGCTCACCGATGCCAATGCGCAGGTGTGGGCGGATGTGCGCTATTATGTGACTCGGAAACTGCCGCTCGAAGCGTCAAGAAAAACCGAAATGGGCAGAAAAAAGCACCGGTATGCCCTGTGTTTCGGAAAAACACGGATAAATTTGTATAGGAGCAGTAGTCTAACCGATGGGATTTGTGATAGAATAATAACGATGAAAACGGTGCGCCTGAATGAACATCTGGTGCTGCCGATTTCCCTGTACTGTGAGACTGTGATTTCATATCAGACAGAACCTGTGCTGCTCCGGGCGGAAACGATGCAAAACCGGCTGGAATATGGAACAAAGCGGTCTGTACAAGCACAGCTGCAGGAAGGCTGCCTGACATCCATGCAGGCAGATCTGAACACGGAAGATCATGCCGCTGTCCTGCGGTCTGTCGTATGGTGTTATGAACAGATCGCTGAACGTGTGGAAAGCAGCAGAACAGAGCTTCCGCCATCAACGGAAAACAAGGAGAGCGAAGAATAAATATGGCAGAAACGACCATGCATATTGACTCCATTGATTTAATCATGGGAATTTTTGGCGCATTCGATGAAAACATGAAGGTGCTGGAAAAAGCGCTGGATGTCACGGTGCTCAGCCGAGAGACCGAACTCAAAGTCACCGGCTCCGATCCCGAACATGTGGAGCTGGCGATGAAAACGATCCAGTCTCTGATGCAGCTTGCCGAGCGCGGCGAGAGCATCGGCACACAGACCGTGCAGTATGTGCTGGGTCTCGTCAAGGACGGCAGACAGAATCAGATTGCTGAGATTGGCAAGGACGTCGTGTGCATCACGGCGAAGGGCAAGCCGATCAAAGCAAAGACGCTGGGACAAAAACGGTATATGGACGCGATGCGCACACATACGGTCACGATTGGCATTGGACCGGCGGGCACGGGCAAAACCTATCTCGCTGTTGCAGCTGCTGTGGCAGCATTTCGTGATAAGCAGATCAGCCGCATTATTTTGACCCGCCCAGCTGTCGAAGCGGGAGAAAAGCTCGGATTTTTGCCGGGTGATTTGCAGAGCAAGGTAGATCCGTATCTGCGTCCGCTGTATGACGGTCTGTTTGATATGATGGGCGCAGAGACATTCAATAAGCTGCTGGAGCGCGGCAGCATTGAAGTCGCGCCGCTCGCGTATATGCGCGGACGTACCTTGGATGATTCGTTTATTATTTTGGACGAAGCACAGAACACAACGCCGGAACAGATGAAAATGTTCTTGACGCGTATCGGCTTTGGATCCAAGGCGGTTGTCACGGGTGATATTACCCAGATTGACCTGCCGGGCGACCGCGTGAGCGGCCTGAAGGAGGCGGTTCGCGTGCTCAAGAATGTTGAGGACATCGCACAGTGCCAGCTGACGGATAAGGACGTGGTACGACATGAGCTGGTACAGCGCATTGTTCGTGCATACGAGAAATATGAACAGCAGAAGCAGCTGCGTGCCAAGGAAAGCGCGGCAAAGCGTCGGACACAGAACAGAAAGTGAGGCAGAGAGTATGCATCGCATTCGCATTACGCCGGAGGCAGAGATCGAACAGTTTGAGCAGGTCGCCGAGCTGATTACGCGCTGCGCACAAAAGGCATTGGAGACCGAAGGCGCACCGGAAAACAGCTTTGTGGATGTCACGATTGTGGATAACGAGACCATTCGCACGCTCAATCGAGAGAACCGCGGAAAAGACGCCGTGACCGATGTGCTGTCTTTTCCGATGCTGGAATTTTACAACGGCGAATGGCCGGAAGATGTGGAACTGGAGCGCGATCCGGGAGATCATTCGCTGTTTTTGGGCGATATGATTCTCAATTATGACCGCGCTGTGGAGCAGGCAAAGGAATACGGCCATTCGACCGAACGGGAATGCGGCTTTTTGACCGTACACTCCATGATGCACCTGCTCGGCTACGATCATGAACGAAGCGAGGAGGAACGGCAGCTTCAGCGCAGGCATGAAGAGGCGGTGCTGGAATCGCTGGGGCTGCGCCGCGATACCGATCAGTTTGAAAAGTAAGTGGAACGAGAAGGAGAACTAGCATGAGTGTAAAAAAGAGTGCCATTATTTCCATCGTGGGTAAGCCGAATGTCGGAAAATCGACGCTGCTCAATCGGTTGGTTGGCACAAAGATTGCCATTGTATCCAATAAGCCGCAGACAACGCGCACGCGCATTACCGGCGTTGTGACCAAGGGAGACTGTCAGTTTGTCTTTCAGGATACACCGGGTCTGCATAAGCCGCGTTCCCGTCTGGGCGATTACATGGTAAAAGTCGTCAATGATACCGTGACAGATGTAGATATTGCTGCGATGGTCGTCGATCCGGTGCCGCACATCGGACCGGCAGAGCAGGAGCTGATGGAGCGCATGACGCAGTATCATATGCCGTCTGTCCTCGTTATCAACAAAATTGATACGGTGAAAAATGAGGATTTGCTCGCGGTCATCGCGGCATATTCGGAGGCGCACAAGTGGGATGCGGTTGTTCCGCTGTCGGCAAAGACCGGTGAAAACTGCGAGATTCTGTTTGAAGAATTCGCCAAATTTGCCATTGAAGGCCCGCAGTTGTTCCCGGACGATATGCTGTGCGATCAGCCGGAGCGTCAGCTTGTCGCGGAAATTGTCCGAGAAAAGATGCTGCGCAATTTGGAGCGCGAGGTGCCGCACGGCACCGCTGTTGCCGTCGAGCAGATGCATGAGCGTGACGATGGTCTGATGAATATCGCCGCGACGATTTACTGTGAGAAAAAGAGCCATAAGGGCATTATCATCGGAAAAAATGGCACGATGCTGCGCAAAATCGGCGCAGAAGCGCGAAAGGATATGGAGGAGCTGCTCGATACCCGTGTCTATTTGCAGCTGTGGGTCAAGGTCAAGGAAGGTTGGCGCAACAATCAGTATCAGATGCGCAACTTTGGCTATGAAAACGAGTAACACATGGCACAGCAGCATATCACGGTCAGAGGGCTGGTAATCCGACAGACGGACTTTGGAGACCATGACCGGTATATCACGCTTTTGACCGAAGAATTGGGCAAGATTGAAGTGCTGTGCCGCGGCATCCGGCGCAAACGCGGACGCTTGGTGACAGCGACTTCTCTGTTTCAGTACAGCGAATTCACCTTGTTTGCGGGCAGACAATACCAGCTCAATGATGCTGTTATAGATACCGCGTTTTGGAGCGGTATCACGAGCAATATTGAGTACTATGCGCTGTGCTGCTATTTTGCTGATTTGGCGAATATCGCATCGGTCGAGGAGCAGACAACGCAGCAGATTTTGCGGCTGTTTTTGCGGGCGCTGTATGCGCTGGATCGACAGAGTCGCCAAGTGCAGGCGGTCAAGGCGGCGTTTGAGCTGCGGCTCGCCTGTCTGCTCGGCTTTCAGCCGGAGCTGAACGGCTGCGGCGCATGCGGCGAGACCGAATGCAGCAATTGGTCGTTTTTGCTCGAGAATGGCGCACTGATTTGTGACGGCTGCCGAAAGCGTGTCGGCGGCACGTATTTTTCCGTGTCAGAGGGCGTGCTGCACGCGCTGCGGTATATCGCGTATTGTCCGGATAAAAAAGAGTTTTCCTTCGCTGTCAGCGAGCAGACCGCCAAGCAGCTCGGCACGATTTGTGAAAGATATTTGCTGTATCATATGGATGTGCAGTGTCAAGAGACATTGGGCTTTTATCATTCTCTGTTTGATATGACGTGAGGAGGGATGGTTATGCGCACGAGGCGGCATACTGTATTAGAAGTTGTTGCGTGGCTGTTGCTGCTGGCAAGCTATGGTATTGCCATATACGGCATGCGGCATTTGCCGGACACTATCGCAACACATTTTGCGGTGGATGGCACACCGGATGGATATGGATCTCCCGGCTCGCTGCTCATTCTCCCGATTATCATCACGATTGCGTCCGGTATCGTCAGTTTAGTCGCGCATTTCGTGCCGGTAGATATGCTCAATATACCGTTTGAGATGAATAAGAAAAACGAAGAGCAGGTCTATCAAACCGTCATAACCATGCTGCATGTATTGCAGATAGAAATCGGTGCGTATACGCTGTACATGACAATTATGAGCTATCGGCAGGACGGACGGTATGCGATAGCGAGCTTGGTCATCTTTTTGGCGGCACTCGCTGTGACGACGATCGGCGCGACGGTGCGGGCGTATCACATCAATCAACAATAATTACATAGAAATAGAATATTTTTAGGAGCTTTGACAAGAAAAATGAGTAAACTTTCTGAAAAAAGTCTGAAAATACTGGAATATTATACGATTCTCGATCAGCTGGCAGACAAGTGTGTCAGCCGAAAGGCAAAGCAGGCGGCAAAGAATCTGCGCCCGCTGCACGACATCGAGGATGTACAGGAGTTGCTGACGCAGACCGATGACGCAAAGCGTCTGCTCATGACCGGCGGCACACCGGCGTTTGGCGGCATCCGTGAGGTGTCTGCGGCGCTCAACCGCTCAAAGATGGGCGGCATTCTGTCCACGCGCGAATTGCTGGACATTGCATCGCTGCTGCACGCGGCCAATCAGGTGCGCAAGTACGGCAACGAGCAGCAGGACAACGGCGTGCACACGTCGTTGGACACGATGTTTGCGCGCATCAACAGCAACCGCTATCTGGAGGAAAAAATCAATCGCGCCATTATCAGCGAAGAGGAAATTGCTGATGCGGCATCGTCGGAGCTGGCCAATATTCGCCGCCAGATTCGACAGCAGAATGTCCATGTGCGCGAGACGCTGAATCATTATGTTTCCTCTGCCACGTATTCCAAATACTTACAGGAGACCATTATCACGCAGCGCGACGGCAGATATGTTATTCCGGTCAAGAGCGAGCACAAGGGCGATGTGCCGGGCATGGTGCATGATATTTCGTCCTCTGGCGCCACGCTGTTTATTGAGCCGACACAGGTTGTCAATGCAAACAACCAGATTAAGATTTTGCAGGGCAAGGAAAAAGTGGAAATCGAGCGCATTCTCGCAGAGCTGACGGCGGATGTCGAAGGATTTTCCGATGCCATCGCGGCGGACTATGATGTGCTGTGCAAGCTGGACTTTATCTTTGCCAAGGCAAATTACTCGTTCCAGCTCAATGCTTGTTCGCCAAAGCTGAGCGAAAAGACACAGGTACAGCTGATTCAGGCGCGGCATCCGCTGCTCGACCAGAAGAAGGCAGTGGCAATTGATATTGCCCTTGGCTGTGACTACGATACACTGGTTATCACAGGCCCGAATACCGGCGGTAAGACGGTCAGCCTGAAAACGTTGGGTCTGCTCAGCTTGATGGCGGCATCCGGTCTGCACATTCCGGCAAATGAACAGAGTGAAGTATGCCTGTTCCAGAATATTTATGCGGATATTGGCGATGAGCAGAGCATTGAGCAGTCGCTGTCTACGTTCTCTGCACACATGAAGAACACAGTATCTATCATGGAAAAGTGCGGTCCGGACGATTTGATTTTGTTCGATGAGCTGGGTGCGGGCACAGATCCGGAAGAGGGCGCAGCACTGGCTGTGGCGATTATCGAATACGGCAGAAAAATGGGCTCGCTGGTTGCGGCGACCACGCACTATTCTGAACTGAAGGTCTTTGCGCTGACGACAGACGGCGTGGAAAACGCTTCGTGTGAATTTGACGTCAGAACGCTCCAGCCGACCTATCGTCTGCTGACCGGTGTGCCGGGCAAATCCAATGCGTTTGCCATTTCCAAGCGCTTGGGCTTGCAGCCTGCGATTATTGAACAGGCAAAGAAGCAGATTTCTGAGGAAAATGTCCGCTTTGAGGATGTTTTGGGCAGACTGGAAAAGGAACGGCATCAGCTGCAAAAGCAGCGTGAGGACGCAGATCGACTGCGCCGCACGGCTCAGTCGGAAAAGGACAAGGCGGTCACGATGAAGGGACGCGCCGAGGACGAAACCGATGCGATTCTTGAAAAGGCACGCGAGCAGGCGGCGCGCATTTTGCGTGATGCACGCATGGCATCGGATACTGTCTTTGCCCAGCTGGACGAGATGAAAAAGCAGGCGAATGCCAATGCGGCGGATCAGAATTTGGCTGCGGCTCGTGCCGCGCTGCGCAGTACGCTGGGACAGGCGGAAAAGAAAGCGGGACGCCGCGAGAAAAAGACCGTGGAAGCGGACAGCATTCGTCCGCTCAAGGCCGGTGATACGGTATATCTGCTCAACGTCGGTGTACAGGGCACGGTGCTCAAGCCGGAGGACAAGGACGGCATGGTATACGTGCAGGCGGGCATTTTGAAGGTCAATGTGCCGATTAACGAGCTGCGTGTGGAGCAGCCCAAGAAAAAGCCGCAGCCCAAAACGCGCAAAGCGTATCGGACGGCGGGCGCATCGCCGGAGGTACGTCGCTCGGCGGCAAAGAGTGAGCTGGATGTTCGCGGCATGATGGTCGAAGAGGCACTGATGGAGGTTGACCGCTACATTTCCGACTGCCTGATGGCGCGCCTGGATGTTGTGACGATTATTCACGGCAAGGGCACCGGCGCTCTGCGCACAGCGATTCAGGATCACTTGCGGCATGACAAACACGTGAAGTCCATTCGCAATGGCCGATACGGCGAGGGCGATATGGGCGTAACAATTCTGGAATTGAAATAAAACCTAACAAAACACGAAAAATAGGGCATAAAAAACGTCAATATGTTGAGAACGCCGGTGTTGCAATTTGCGGTATTTGAAAATCCTTTACAAATTTTCGATCGAAAATGCTCTCTTTTGTTACAAAAACATATTGACGAAATCGGAAAAAACAGGTATGCTATAAATAATAATATATGATTCAGGAAAAAGAATCTGCATATTCATGTATTGTGTTGTATAGGTTTAGTTTAATTTTGTTTATAGGAGCGATGTTGAAATGTTTTCACAGGAAGTTCAGGTAACAAACCAGGTTGGACTGTATGCACGTCCGGCTACATTCTTCATTCAGTGTGCAAATGGCTTTAAGAGCACCATTCTGGTTGAAAAGGAAGAGCGCAGAGTCAATGCAAAGTCTCTGCTGGGCATTCTGTCTTTGGGCATCACCAAGGGCACGACAATCACGCTGATCGCAGACGGTGTTGACGAAGTTGAGGCTGTCAACGCACTGACCGATCTGATTCAGTCCAATTTCAGCGATTCGAACTTCAGCGACTGATTTCAACCCTACGAATGAACAGAGGACACCGCTGGTTTGCGGTGTCTTTTTTTCGTAACTTTTTCGGAAGGAGACATGGAGATGAACCGCGAAGAACTGCATCAAAAGGTACTGACACTCCCGAAGGAACCTGGCGTGTATATCATGAAAAACCGGCACGATCAGGTGATTTACGTCGGCAAGGCGAAGGTGCTCAAAAATCGTGTTTCGCAGTATTTCCAAAATGAAGCGAAACATACACCAAAAACGCGAAAAATGGTGGAAAATATCTATAATTTTGACATTATCGTGTGTTCTTCCGAATTTGAAGCGCTGGTTTTGGAAAATCAGATGATTAAAAAATACCAGCCAAAGTATAACATTCTTCTCAAAGACGATAAGGGCTATCCGTTTATTCGCATCTCGACAGATGAGCCATATCCGGAGTTTCAGGTCGTGGGAAAGACGAAAGCGGACACGGCACGGTATTTGGGGCCGTATGCCGGACGCGGCGCGGCCTTTCAGGCGATTGATACCGTGAGCCGTGCTCTTGGCCTGCGTGACTGTCATCGCGTGCTGCCGCGCGATATTGGCAAGCGGAGACCGTGTCTGAATGCACAGATGGGACGGTGCTGTGCGCCGTGTGCGGGCAAGGTGTCGCAGGACGAATATGCGCAGCGTGTCGCACAGGCCATTCGCGTATTGGAAGGCGATTATGAAGCGCTGGCGGCACAGCTGGAACGCGAGATGCTGCAGGCGGCAGAGGAAGAACGCTTTGAGCAGGCAGCACAGCTGCGTGACCGAATGCGAGCGATCCAGCGCGCCGGGCAGCATCAGATGGTTGTGGCGAGCGGCTTTTCGGACATGGACATTTTGGCATTTGTGCAGGGAGAGACCAAGGGATGTCTGGTTGTTTTGCATTATATCGCGGGCAATTTGTACGACAAAGAATATACCATGCTGGATGGTACCTCGGAGGAAGACGGCGCAGAACTGCTGGGCAGTTATCTCAAGCAGTATTACGCGATGCGAGGTGCTGTGCCGAGCTTGGTGCTCATCTCCGAACCGATAGAGGATATGGAGGCAGTCAGCGAGTTCCTGCGCACAACGGCAGGGAAAAAGGTGACGGTATCCGTGCCGCAGCGCGGCAAACGACGAGAATTGATGGATCTGGCGCGAAAGAATGCGCGGGAGGAAATCGTTCGCTCGGAGACTACCGGTCAGCGCAGACAAAAATCCTTGGAGCTGTTTGGCAGCATGATGGGACTGGAACAGACGCCGACAACGTTTGAAGCGTATGATATTTCCAATCTGGCGGGAACCAACACGGTCGGTTCGATGATTGTGTTTGAAAACGGACAGCCCAAACGCAGCCGGTATCGCCGGTTTCGTATTGAATCGGTGGCAGACGGGCAGGATGATTACAAGGCGATGGAAGAAATGCTGACGCGGCGTATGCAGCGCTGGAAGGACGGCGATGAGAAGTTTTCACCGCTGCCCAGCGTGTTTATGATAGACGGCGGATTGGGACATGTGCGCGTGGCAAAGGGCGTGCTGGATCGGTTTTCCTGCGACACGCCGGTCTTTGGCATGGTCAAGGACGATCACCATCGAACGCGCGGGTTGGTTGCCCCGGACGGACGGGAATTCAGCATTGCGACGACACCGGCGGTCTTTGCACTGGTCGGGCGGATGCAGGAGGAAGTACACCGGTTTGCCATCACATATCAGCGAACCCTGCGGCAGTCGCAGGCGGTGCGCTCGCAGTTGGATCAAATTCCGGGCATTGGAGAAAAACGCCGCACAGCACTGCTGCAAACGTTTAAGAGCCTCAAGCGTATCCGAGAGGCATCGGTAGACGAACTGGAAGCGGCTGTTCCTCATGCGGCGGCACAGGCAGTCTATGACTATTTTCACAAGAAACAGGAGGAGCAGACATGAGAGTCATCAGTGGAAGCGCGCGCGGCAGAATTTTGGACGCTGTGCCGGGAAAAAATACCCGTCCGACGACGGATAAAGTCAAAGAATCCGTGTTTAATATTTTGCAGTTTCGATTGTACGATGCTGCGATGCTGGATCTGTTTGCCGGAACCGGACAGATGGGCATCGAAGCGCTGAGCCGTGGCGCCAAGCACGCGGTATTTGTCGATCAGGCACCGAAGGCAATCGGTGTCATCAAAAAGAATCTCGCGGCTGCCCGCGTGGAAGACCGCGCGGAGGTTCTGCACATGACGTATCAGCAGGCACTGCAGCGTCTTTCGGGCAGGCAGTTTGATGTTCTGTTTCTCGATCCGCCGTATGGCGGCGAGTTGTTAAATTCTGCGCTGAAAGCTGTAGAATCGTTTGACATCCTGTCGCCGGATGGTATAATAATATGTGAAAGTTCCGTGGAAGATAGCGTCAGGTGCCCAGAATCCTTTGCTGTGCAGAAAACTTATCAATACGGCACGATCTGCCTGACGGCAATGTGCCGGAAGGAAGAAAACAGCTAAGGCACTCCGCAGGAGCAGCCGGAAAGGACACGTATGAGAATCGGGGTATACCCTGGCAGCTTTGATCCTGCCACGCTCGGACACTTGGATATTATTCAACGCGCATCCAAATTATTTGACAAGCTCATTGTTGCGGCGATGATAAACGGAGAGAAAACTTCCGCCTTCACCATGGAGGAAAAGGTCGATTTTCTCAAGCGCATGACGGCAGATCTGCCCAATGTAGAGGTGGATAGCTTCAGCGGTCTGCTCGCAGATTATGTGCGTGAGAAAAACGCCTGCGCGATTGTCAAAGGACTGCGTGCGGTGTCTGATTTTGAATACGAATTTCAGATGGCACTTGCCAATAAAAAGCTGAATCCAGAGCTGGATACGGTCTTTCTCATGACCGACCAGAAATATCTGTTTCTCAGCTCCACGATTGTGCGTGATATTGCCCGCCACGGCGGCGATATTAGCGAGTTTGTCTCGGAAGAGGTTCGAGAGGACATTTTGAAAAAGCTCGACCGCACGCATCAGTAACAGAAGATCATCACGATAAAGCAAAGATAGAAAGACAAGCAGATGGAGGGACACGCATGGTAGCTGTTTTGGAAGAACTCATCAATTCGCTCTATGATATGATTCAGGAAGCGCGCAGCGTTCCGCTGAGTGCAGACAAATGTATGATCGATCAGGAAAAGGCACTCGACATTCTCGACGAAATCCGTTCGAATATGCCGAAGGATTTGGAGATGGCGCGGGCACTCGTAGAGAAGCGCAACGAGATGGTTGAGGCGAGCAAGAAGGAAGCAGAAGACCTGCGCCGCAAGGCAGAGGAGTACGTTCGCAAGACGGTAAATGAAAGTGCCATGATTGCAGAGGCACAGCGTCAGGCGGACGAGATCGTTGCCAACGCAGAAAAGCAGGCAGCGCAGATTCGCGCAACCGTCAATTCGTACTGCACGGAAAAGCTCAATGCCACCGAAACCTGTGCCGCACAGTCGTTGGAAGAAATTCGCAAGTGCCGCGCACAGTTCGAGCAGGTAAGCCCGAAGTAACAGCAAAAATCCAATATAGGTCACGAGCAGAAAGCGGAGATCAGTCTCTGTTTTCTGCTTTTTTCTTCGCCTAGGCGAAGAAGTTTGTTTGAACTTCCGAACAAACGTTCGAAAGTTCAAAATTGATTAAAAATCGTGGAAAAAACTCTAATTATTCCCATAAAAAAATGCGGGAGAACCTTGCAATTTAAGATTACAGAAAGTATAATAAAATCATAGTGGGAGAGAGTGGGAGAAAAGCCCACAGGGGACCACGACTGCGGAGCAGGAGGGCGGCAGCGTGAAGGGTGAGTATCAGCATACCTTGGACGCAAAGGGTCGTTTGTTTATCCCTGCTAAGCTGCGCGAACAGCTGGGAGACAGCTTCGTTGTGACGAAGGGACTGGACGACTGCTTGTTTGTGTATCCGCAGGAGGCATGGGAAGAGCTGGAACAGAAAATCCGGCAGCTGCCTATGTCTAAATCTCGAAGCCTACAGCGCTTCTTCCTGTCTTCAGCGGCAGATGTGACCGTGGACAGGCAGGGGCGCATCGTTATTCCGCCCGTGCTTCGCGGCTATGCGAAGCTGGAGCGCGATGTTGTTGTCATCGGCGTGGGAGAACGGGCAGAGCTTTGGGATGCACGGCGTTGGAACGCCTATACTGACGATTTGGACTCTGAGAGCATCGCGCAGGCGATGGAAGAACTGGGATTTTGAGACGGAGGACTGACGAAAAATGGAATTTCAGCATATTTCGATTTTGCTGTCCGAGTGTCTCGACAGCTTGAACATTCGCCCGGATGGTGTATATGTTGACGCGACATTGGGCGGAGCCGGACATTCGCTGCATATTGCACAGCGTTTAACAGAAGGCGGACGTCTGATTTCGATTGACCGCGATGATATGGCGCTTGCCAACGCGGAAAAGCGTCTGGCAGAGGTGCGTGACCGCGTGACACTGGTAAAAAGCGATTTTCGCAACATTGACACGGCGGTTGCTTCGTGTGGCGTGGAGCAGGTAGATGGCATCCTGTTTGATTTGGGTGTGTCATCGCCGCAGCTGGACATTGCCGAGCGCGGCTTTTCGTACATGCACGATGCCAAGCTGGACATGCGTATGGATCAGCAGCAGGCGTTGTCTGCCTATGAGGTTGTCAACACGTGGGATCGTGCCGAAATTCGCCGCATTCTTTGGGAATATGGCGAGGAGCGGTATGCGCCGCAGATCGCAGCGGCAATTGAACGCGCCCGCGAACAGAAGCCGATTGAAACGACGCTGGAGCTGGCTGACATCATTCGCGAAGCAATGCCGCCGGCAGCTCGCCGAGAAAAGCAGCATCCGGCAAAGCGCAGCTTTCAGGCTATCCGCATTGCCGTCAACGATGAACTGAAAGCGGTACAGGAAGCTATGGATCGCTCGATTGACCTGTTGGCGCCAGGCGGCAGACTGGCCGTCATTACGTTCCATTCGTTAGAAGATCGCATTGTAAAAAATGCCTTTCGCAGTGCCGCACAGGGATGTACCTGTCCGAAGGATTTTCCGGTGTGTGTCTGCGGCAAACAGGCAAAGGTAAAATTGGTAGCACGCAAGCCGCTGCTGCCGTCTATGGAGGAAATCGCTCGAAACCCCCGCGCGAGAAGCGCAAAATTGAGAGTATGTGAAAAAATGCCAAAGAAGTAAAAAGGGAGAGCGAACTCGTATGACAAAAGAAACACGGCGGAATCAAACGCCAATTCCAATAGATTCCGAGGAACGGCGTAAGATGGCACGCAAAAAAGAACGTGCTCGTCTGCGGCGTAGACGCGATCGTATCCGTAAGCTGGTCATTGCAGCAGTCTTTGCTGTATTTATGATTGGTGCAGTGAGCACTGTCGTGGGATACATTCAGATGACAGACCTGACAAAACAGGTAGAAGAAAAACAAACACGGCTCGCACAGCTGAAGAGTGAATATACTTCCCTCAACAATAAGAAACAAAGTTCTGTGGATCTTTCTGAGGTAGAGACGTATGCAGAAAATGTACTGGGGCTGGTCAAGCTCGACCGCAGCCAGGAAGAATATCTGGAGCTGCAGAAAAACGACCAGGTGCAGGTAAACGAAGGCTCTAGTGGGGTGGAAAAGCTGGCATCCAGTTTTGTGAAGAGCTTCAGTGCAATTTTGTCATTTTTACGCTGATGTATCATATACATAAAAAAACGGTGGGAGTGAGAAGCGTGAATAACCTTCTGACTCCTTGTTTTTTGTCATGTTGACGATGCAATTGATACATAGTTGTGCTATAATCAAAGGTATTCTTAAAGGGCGGACATTTCGCAGAACGATGGATTGGAGATTACACGAATGGCTGGAAAACATTCCAACAAAACGAATAGAGACATGCGTTTTCGCCTGAGCTTTTTGATTCTTGTGTTTGCTGTGTTGGGCTTTGTTGTGGTAGCGGGTAAGCTGCTGTATTTGCAGGTCATCAACACCAATTTCTATCAGAGCAAGGCGGCGGAAAATCAGACCAAGGATCTGATTATCACGCCGATGCGTGGTACGATTTATGACCGCAATATGACGGAGCTTGCCGTCAGCGCGACGACGCAGGAGATTAGCGTCTCTCCGGCAGACATTCGCAAAAAGGGTTTGGCATCGGTTGAGACCAAGAAAGATGAAAAGGGCAAGACGATTGCGGCAACCGATGAGGAAAAAGAGGCCGCGTGTCTGAAGTATCAAAAGCGCTTGGCGAAGCTGCTGGCGAAGTATTTGGATCTGGATTATAAAGAGACCTTGCAAAAGATACAGCGCAATCAGTCGTATGCCCGCATTGCGCGGCATGTCGATGCTGATGTTGCGGATGAGCTGGTTGCAAAACTCAAGGAGGAAAATCTCTACACCGGCGTCAGCACAACAGAGGATTCCAAACGCTATTATAAATACGGCAATTTTGCCTCGCAGGTGCTGGGCTTTACTAACGATGACGGACAGGGCTTGTATGGCTTGGAGCTGCAATACAATGATGTGCTCAAGGGCGTTGCGGGCCGCGTAGTCAAAGCGACCAATGCCCTCGGCTCGGATATGCCGTATGATTACGAAAAATACGTCCCTGCCAAAGACGGCAACGGCGTTGTGACGACGCTGGACGAAGGCGTACAGCACTATTTGGAAAAGCATCTGGAAGAGGTGCTGGAGCAGACCAGCGCGAAGAAAGGCGTCTGCGGCATTGTCATGGACATCAAGACCGGCGAGATCTTGGCGATGTCCACTAAGCCGGACTTTGATTTGAACAATCCGCGCGTCATTCCGGAGGAATACACCACTCTGCTCGAGCAGCTGAACAATTTGAGCGGAGAAGAGTATGATAAAAAATACAGCGAAATTCTGCTGAACCTTTGGAGAAATAAGGCACTCAATGATACCTATGAGCCGGGCTCGACATTCAAGGTATTTACCGTGTCTACAGCGCTGGAAGAGGGGCTGGTCAATGACAACAGCACCTTTGTTTGCGGCGGCTCCAAGACAGTCAGAGATAAAACCATTAACTGCTGGAAGACTGGCGGTCACGGCACACAGGTGCTCAAGGATACACTGGCCAATTCCTGCAACGTGGCAATGATGGACATCGGTGCACTGATCGGAACAGATATGTTCCGCAAGTATTTTGAAGCCTACGGCTTCATGGATAAGACCGGCGTTGATTTGCCGGGCGAGGCAACCGGCATTTTCTTTGACAACATGGGCGAGGTAGACTTGGCGACCGCATCATTTGGTCAGAACTTCCAGGTTACTCCGCTGCAGGAGCTGAGCATGATTTCTGCTGTTGCCAATGGCGGAAAGCTTATCACGCCGCATGTTGTGCGTGAAATTGTCGATTCTGACGGCAATGTGCAGCAGACCGTTGACACAGAGGTCAAGAGACAGGTTATCTCCAAGGAAACCAGCAAGACCATGAATAGCTATCTGGAAAACGTTGTTTCGCAGGGCACCGGTCAAAATGCGTATGTTGCAGGCTATCGCGTGGGCGGCAAGACGGCGACGTCAGAGAAACAGCCGAAGAGCGATCAATCGCTGCGTATTGCTTCGTTTATCGGTCTGGCGCCGATGGACGATCCGCAGTATGCCGTGCTCGTTATGATTGACGAACCGCAGACTGCCAATAAGGGTGGCGGTGCGGTTGCAGCACCGGTTGTCGCACGTATTTTTGAGGATATTCTGCCGTATCTCGGCGTCGAGGCGATTTACTCGGATGAGGAAGCAGATCGACAGGAAATCACCGTGCCGACTCTGACGGGGCAGTCCGTGGACGACGCGAAAAAGGCGTTGGATGATTTGGGTCTGAGCTATACTGTAGAAGGTGACGGCAAGAAGGTCACAGATCAGCTTCCGGTAGCAGGTATTTCCGTTCAGCCGGACAATAAGATTGTGCTGTATTGCGGCGAAAAGAAGCCGACAGATAAAGTAAAAGTTCCGGATGTCAGCGGCATGAGTGTATCCAATGCACGAGCTGCGCTGGCACAGGTCGGATTGTATATGAAACAGGACGGTATTGCCAGCTGGAGAACATCCAGCGCATCTGCCGCAGTGCAGCAAAGCCCATCGGCTGGCAGCGAGGCAGCAAGAGGCTCCGTTGTCACGGTAGCCTTTGGCAACAACGTAACGAGTCAGGAGTAATAAGGAGACAGATATGAAACTGGAAAAGATTCTCAAGGGCGTTGAAATTGCGGAACAGACCGCAGACGCAGCCATGGAAGTTGGCGAATTGAAGTATGATTCCCGTCAGGTGCAGAAGGGTGATGTCTTTGTGGCAATCACCGGCTATGCAACGGACGGCCATAAGTATATCGGCAAGGCAATTGAGCTGGGCGCAAGTGTGATTGTGCTCGAGCATGTGCCGGAGGGCGGTATTTCGGTGCCGTATGTTCGTGTCGAGTCGTCCCGCCGTGCGCTGGCAGAGATGGCGGCGAACTACTTTGACCATCCGGCGCGCAGCATGACGATGGTCGGCATCACCGGCACCAACGGCAAGACCACAACCACCTATTTGCTCAAGACGATTCTCGAAGCACAGGGTCACAAGGTCGGCCTGATTGGCACCAATCAGAACATGATTGGCGATGAGATTCTGCCGACAGAGCGCACCACGCCGGAATCCTTTGAGCTGCACAAGCTGTTCGCAGAGATGCGTGATGCAGGCTGTACCCATGTTATCATGGAGGTTTCGTCGCATTCTCTGGTATTGGATCGCGTCTATGGCATCGAATTTACCGTTGGTGCATTTACCAATCTGACGCAGGATCATCTGGACTTTCACAAGACCATGGAAGCATACCGCGATGCAAAGGCACTGCTGTTCCAGCAGAGCAAGACTGGCGTGACCAATCTGGACGATGCGGCAGGTAAGTTCATGATGGAGCAGAAGGCTTGCCCGTTCCTGTCCTATGGCGAGCACGAGGCATGTGACCTCCGCGCCGTAGACATTCAGCTTCATGCAGACAGCATCGGCTTTATCTGCGAGAGCACAGAGGGCAAGACCGAGGTGAAACTGGGCATTCCGGGACAGTTTACCGTATACAATGCGCTGTGCGCTCTGTCCTGTGCGAAGGCACTCGGCGTATCGGTTGCCGATGCAGCAGAGGCGCTGCACAAGGCACATGGCGTCAAGGGCCGCGTAGAGGTTGTTCCGACAAATACCGATTACACCGTACTCATTGACTATGCGCATTCTCCGGACGGCGTGGAAAACGTGCTGGAAGCAGCGCGCGTATTCACCAAGGGCCGCGTGATTGGCCTGTTTGGCTGCGGCGGTGACAGAGACCGCACCAAGCGCCCGAAGATGGGTGCCATTGCGGCAAAGCTGTCGGATTACTGCATTGTGACTTCGGATAATCCGCGCACCGAAAAGCCGGAGGCAATTATCGAGGATATTCTGGAAGGTATGAAGGACACCAAGACACCGTATGATGTGATTGTCAACCGACCAGAAGCGATCTGGCACGCGCTGGACATCGCGCAGGCAGGCGACACCATTGTCCTCATGGGCAAGGGACATGAGACCTATCAGGAGATCAACCATGTCAAGCACCATCTGGATGAGCGCGAGGTTGTCGCAGAGTACTTCGCAAAGAAAAATCAGAAGTAAGAGATAGAGAGCGAAAAGGGGAAAACATATGAAGATCATTACGGCTGCACAGGCGGCTGCCTTTGCAGGCGGCACAGTTGTCGGCGATGGAACCACGCAGATTACCGGTATTTCTACCGATTCTCGCTCGATTCCGGCTGGAAGTCTGTTTATTCCGATTCGTGGTGAACGATTTGACGGACATGATTTTTTGGAAAAGGCAGTAGAGCTGAAAGCCGCTGCTGTGATGTCGGAAAAGGACGTCGATTTGCCGGTTCCGGTCATTCGCGTGCCGGACACGAGAGCGGCACTGCTGTCTCTGGCTGGCGGGTATCGTTCGCTGTTTGATATTCCGGTTGTCGGCATCACTGGTTCTGTCGGCAAGACGACGACCAAAGAAATGACTGCGGCGGTTGTCGGTCAGAAGTTCCGCACCCTGTACACACAGGGCAATTTAAATAACGAAATTGGTATGCCGCTGACGCTATTCCGACTCGAAGAGTCCACAGAGGCAGCTGTCGTCGAGATGGGCATGTCCAATTTCAAGGAAATCTCCCGTATGACGGTACAGGCAAAGCCGAATGTTGCGGTTATCACGAATATTGGTACGGCGCATATTGAATTTCTCGGTTCCCGTGAAGGCATCCGTGATGCCAAGATGGAAATCTTAGAAGGCTTGCAGGAGGGCGGCACAGCGGTTCTTAACGGCGATGAGCCGCTGCTGTGGTGCAAAAAGAACCGCATTGCGGCCAAGACGCTATATTTTGGCATCGAAAATCCGGCATGTGATGTGCGGGCAGAGCATATTGTGCAAGAGGGAGACCATATCAATCTGACGATTGTGCATCCGCATGGCAGCTTTGATGCGGTCATTGGCACCGTCGGCAGACATAATGTCTACAATGCGCTCGCTGCTGCCAGCGTGGGTCTGTGTTTGGGTCTCTCGCATGAGCAGATTGCGGCAGGTCTCAAGGGATTTCAGGACATTCATCAGACTATCACGCAGGAAAACGGATATACAATTATTGATTCGTGCTATAATGCCAGCCCGGATGCAGTCAATGCATCGTTGGAGCTGCTGTCTCAGCTCAAGATCACCGGCAAGCGCATCGCTGTGCTCGGCGGTATGCGAGAGCTGGGCAGCTTTGCTGCGGCAGAGCATCAGCGCTGCGGCAAAACCATTGCCAAGTGTGCCGATATCCTGTATGCGTATGGCGACGGCGCAGAGGACTATCGTCTCGGCGCCATAGAGGCAGGAATGCCGGATGCCAATATTCATATCATGCATTCGCATGAGGGAATTGCCGGTGCGCTCAAGCGCGAGGTCAAGGCGGGAGATGCTCTGCTGTTTAAGGGCAGCCGCTATTGGAAGATGGAAAAAGCCTTGGAGCTGTTCCGGGCAAACTAAAAGAGAAAGTCAGGGAAATTGTACATGACAACCATTATCGCTGTGTCGGTCATCACATCGTTTATTCTTACGGCAGCAATTGGACCGGCACTTATTCGCTACTTACACAAGATGAATTTTGGACAGAAGATTCTGTCCTATGTACCGGAACATGCCGGTAAACAGAACACCCCGACGATGGGCGGCTTTATGTTCATCATCAGTATCACTATTGTGACTATTCTCACCAACGTGCTGCTTGTGCACGCGCTGTCCATTCAGTCGTTTACGGTTCTGCTGTTGTCGCTGTGCTATGGTCTCATTGGATTTATTGATGACCGCACCAAGATTCGCAAGGCAGAAAATGAAGGTCTGACCTCCAAGCAGAAATTCGCGCTCCAGCTGGTACTGGCGCTCGTGTTCCTGTCCGTGCTGCACATGGGCGGGTATCTGCTGCCGAGCTTGTATATTCCGTTTGTCGGCGTTTCGCTGAACATTCCGTGGCTGGTATATATCGTTATCGCAGCCTTTATCATGGTCGGCTGCAACAATGCCGTAAACCTGACCGATGGTCTGGATGGTCTTGCCGCAGGTGTCACCTTGCCGGTTGCCGTTTACTTTATTGTCATTGGCGTTATTTCCGATAATATGCCGGTCATTGTCTTTGCTTCGGCACTGGCAGGCGGTCTGGCTGCATTCTTGATCTTTAACTTCAATCCGGCAAAGGTATTTATGGGCGATACCGGTTCGCTGTTTCTCGGCGGTGCGGTTGCCGGTCTGGCATTTGCCTGCGATCAGCCGATTGCCCTCGTCTTTGTCGGTCTGATTTACGTCATTGAGACCCTGTCGGATATTTTGCAGGTTTCTTACTACAAGGCGACTAAAAAGCCGGTGCTGGACGAAAATGGTCAGCCGGTACGTGATGCCAAGGGCAATGTGAAGATGCAGGGCAAGCGTATCTTTAAGAAGGCACCGATCCATCATCATTTCCAGCTGTGCGGCTGGAGCGAGAAGAAAATCGTGCTGATTTTCGCCGGTATCACCGTTATCATGTGTGTGCTGGCATACTTTGGCACGGCACCGCACTATCTGTAAGGTTACACGGTATTTGAGGAAAAACGGAGGTGATTTCCATGGCCTTTGCTTCAAGGGAAAAGCGCAGCAATCAAGCGGTTCGCCGCACGGCATCCCATGATTTAAACAAACAGACGGAAAGACGGAGAAAGAAGGCTCGGAAAACACAGGAGCTCCAAGCATTTCTTTCGCGCAATCCCTATACCAGACAGCTGTATGCTTGGTATAGAAAAGAAAAAGACAAACGGGCAGATGCTCCGCTGCTGCTCGTGACATTTATGCTGCTGGCAATCGGATTGATTGCGCTGCTGTCTGCCAGCTATCCGAAAGCATACTACAGTTCGTCTACCGGACCGTTTTATTATTTCATCCGTCAGGCGATGTTTGCGGCGGTCGGTCTGGTGCTGATGTATTTGGTTTCGTGCTTTCCGTACTGGAAGTACAAACCTTGGGCACTGCATTTGTATGTGCTGTCGGTCATTTTGCTGATCGTCGTGCTGACACCGCTCGGCAAGTCGCTGAATAACGCGCAGCGCTGGCTGTTTGGCTTCCAGCCGTCAGAGATTGCCAAGCTGGCTGTCATGATTTTGTTTGCCAAATTGGCGGCAAAGAATCCCAAATCCGTGCATCGCATCAAGGATTTGGCGTTTTATGCGCTGCTGATTGCGGTGCTCATTGGCCTGTTGGCATTGGAGCCGCACATGTCTGCGGCAATGATTATTACGATTGTTGCGTTTTCTATTTTGTTCGTGGCAGGCATGAGAGTGTGGTTTTTGCTTCCGCTGAGTGCTGCCGGTGCTGTCATTGCGGTGATTGCCTTCTTCAACATGGAGCATGTCAACACGCGATTCAAAGTATTTTTAGACCCGTTCAGTGATGCCCGCGGCAAGGGCTATCAGATTGTACAGTCGCTGATTGCGATTGGATCGGGCGGTCCGTTTGGCTTGGGTCTTGGCCAGAGCCGACAGAAGTTTTTGTATTTGCCGGAGCCGTTCAATGATTTTATTTTTTCGGTTGTCTGTGAAGAGCTGGGCTTTATCGGCGCTACGCTGATTTTGGGCCTGTTTGCTTTCTTTATCTATCGCGGATTCTCCATTGCCAAGCGGGCGGGAAGCCGATTCGGCGCCTATCTTGCAACCGGCATTACGATGCAGTTCGCGTTTCAGATTTTGCTGAATCTCGCCGTTGTCACCGGCCTGTTTCCGGTAACCGGCGCGTCTCTTCCGTTGTTCAGCTACGGCGGCACGGCGCTTGTCATGCAGCTGCTGGAAATCGGGATATTACTCAATATTTCAAGAAACATTCCGCCATCAAAGAAACAATGATGAGAAGAAAAGGGGTAGCTTGATATGAAATTGCTTATTACAGGCGGCGGCACGGGCGGCCATGTCAATCCGGGTCTTGCCATTGCAAAATATGCGCAGTCTCGCCGCAATGATGTAGAAATCCGTTTTGCCGGTACATCGACCGGTATTGAATCCAAGCTGGTGCCGCGCGAGGGCTACAAGCTGTATACCGTGGATGTGCGCGGACTCAAGCGTTCCATGTCTCCGTCTGCCGTGCTGTATAATATTGCGACACTGCAAAAGTCTCTGACGGCGACATCCAAGGCGAAAAAGATTCTGCGCGAGTATCAGCCGGATGTCGTTGTGGGATGCGGCGGTTATGCGAGTTATCCCATGGTACATGCGGCGCAGCAGCTGCATATTCCGACGGTGCTGCTCGAAGTCAACGCATTTCCGGGTGTTGTCACCAAGTCTTGTGCGAAAAAGGCAGATCGCGTGCTGATTAGCTTTGAAAACACGCGTGAGCTGCTGGAAGATCGTCCGAATATTCGTTTGACAGGTGCGCCGGTGCGCGGCGAAATTATTTTTGCCGATCGCGCGAAGGCGAGAAAGAAAATGAAGCTGGCAGATGATGAAAAATTGGTTGTTTCGTTCTGGGGCAGCTTGGGTGCTCTGTATATGAACCGTCATATGGCAGGATTTATCGAGCTGGAGAGCCAGCACGACAGCTTCCGCCATATTCATGCGACCGGTACCGCCGCGTACAAGTGGCTGCCGGAAAGCATCAAGGAAAAGGGCGTGGATCTGGACAAGCATCCGAACATTGAGCTGCGTGAATACATCTATGATATGGCAGATGTCATGGCGGCAGCAGATCTCGTCATTTGCCGCGCCGGTGCGGCAACGCTGGGCGAGCTGTGCGTGCTGGGTAAGCCGTCTATTATCGTGCCGTCTCCGTATGTCGCAGAGAACCATCAGGAAAAGAATGCGCGTGCGTTGGAGCAGAAGGGTGCATGTAAGGTCATCACAGAGCCGGAATGCACGCCGGAGAAGCTGTACAATGCTGTGACAGAGCTGCTCAGCGATGAAGAAAAGCTGGCAGAGATGGGACGCTGTGCCAAGACGATGGCCATTGTAGATTCCAGCGAAAAAATCTATCAGTACATTCTGGAGGCTGCACGAAAGTGAGAGACAGCAGGCGAAATAGCCGGAATACCCAAAGACGTTCGTCTCGAACGACGTCATCATCCGCGCAGCCGTCGCGCCGTGTGCCGCAGAGCGAGTCTGGAATGCAGCGCACAGGTGCACGGTCTCGCCGCGCCATTCGTGAGCGGCAGAGAAAAAAGCAGCGCAGACGTATGCTGTCGCGCATCTGTATTGCGGTGCTGGTGCTGCTTGCCATTATTTTTGCTCCGACGATTTTTTTCCAGGTGTCTGCCATTGATGTGAGCGGGGATACGCGGTACAAGAGCGAAGAGCTAATCAAGTCAACCGGTGTCAAAGAGGGAGACAATATGTTTTTTCTGGACACCAAGCAAATTGCGGAGGACTTGAAAAAAGAGTATCCGTATTTGGATACCGTAAAGCTGCACCGCAAGATGCCAAGCACCCTGCAAATTGAAGTGACAGACCGCACCGAGGCGCTGTCTTTGGAACAGAAGAACAAGTATTTCATTCTGGATTTGACAGGAAAGGTGCTGGAGGAGAAAAAATCCGCAGCGAAAGGCACGGCAACCGTCACCGGCATCTCAACAAAGGGGCTGGAAGTCGGCACGACCATTGATGCGGACAAGCAGGATAAGATCGCTTCGGTCATCAAGCTGCTGGAGCTGGCGGATTCCTATGGCATGAAGGCACACATCAAGACGATTGATGTAGAAAAGGCATATGATGTTCGCATTACATATGACAAACAGTACACGATTTTGCTCGGCGCATTGGAGGAAAGCAATCTGGAACACAAGATTCAGTTCCTCAAGGCGATTCTCAAGGAGCCGTCTTTGCCGGAGACCGGCGTCATTGATCTGACAGATGAGAAGGAAGCGCGGTATCGTCCGACGGAGGACGCCACCGAGGATGTTGTCGTAGATGAAAAAGCGCTGGACAAGGCTGCAGGAGACAGCAAGACCGACAGCACAGACAGCGCAGATACGTCGGACGAGAAACAGACGACATCTTCTGATAGCTCGGACGGCACGACAAGCTCCGATTCGTCCAAACAGGATGCGGCGGACAACAGTTCTTCCACAGAGAACACAGACAGCAGCTCGTCGGACAGTTCCAGCAAAACTTCCAGTGATAAAACGAGCAGTGACAGCGGGACAGACACGGAATCGTCTTCCAACAGTTCATCTGATGCAGCCATCGATTGACAGGAGCGGTGTTCGGTTAAAAAATAAGAACTTTTTTTGAAGAATGTACCTTCTTGTCTTGCCAAAATGGCGGGAAAGAGGTAAAATGAAAGAAATAGATTTTAGAGCATCTGCCTGTTTGGCAATGGCTTCGGCTGAGATGAGATAAAAATTACTTCACATAAAACGATGGAGGAGATCAAACATGGGTTTCGAGTTTGAAATGGATTATGATACCGTTGTCAATATTAAGGTCATCGGTGTTGGCGGCGGCGGCAATAACGCAGTCAATCGAATGGTTACCAGCGGCTTGCAGGGCGTAGAGTTTATTGCGGTTAACACCGATAAGCAGGCACTGAATCGCTCGGAGGCTTCTGTCAAGATTCAGGTTGGCGTGAAGCTGACCAAGGGTCAGGGCGCTGGCTCCCGTCCGGAGACCGGCCGCAAGGCAGCTGAGGAGAGCCGCGAGGACATCGCAAAGGCTCTGGAAGGCGCACACATGGTATTTATCACCGCAGGTATGGGCGGCGGCACAGGTACCGGCGGTGCGCCGGTTGTTGCACAGATCGCACGCGAGATGGGCATCCTGACCGTCGGCGTTGTCACCAGACCGTTTGGCTTTGAAGGCAAAAAGCGTATGGAGCAGGCAAATGCCGGTATTGAACAGCTGAAGGAGAGCGTAGACTCCCTGATTGTCATTCCGAATGAGCGCCTGAAGTATGTATCCGATCAGAAGATCAGCTTCAAGAATGCATTTGAAATTGCCGACAGCGTTCTGCATCAGGCAGTTGCATCTATTTCTGAGCTGATTACCGTGCCGGGTCTCATCAACCTGGACTTCGCAGACGTTACCTCTATCATGCAGGGCGCAGGCTATGCACACATGGGCGTTGGCGCTGCTACCGGTAAGGGCAAGGCTGAGGAAGCTGCAAAGATGGCAATTCAGTCCCCGCTGCTGGAGTCTTCGATCAACGGTGCACACGGCGTCATCCTGTCTGTGACAGGTTCTGAAGACATTGGGCTGGATGAAATCGAGCAGGCTGCCAGCATGATTCAGGCTGCTGCTCATCCGGACGCACACATCATCTTCGGTGCTTCGATCTCTGAAGAGATGGCAGATGAGATCCGCGTTGTTGTTATCGCAACCGGATTTGACAATCCGCCGGCAGCAAGACAGCCGCAGGCTGGACAGATGTTTGCCAACGCGCAGAAGCAGCAGCAGGCAGCTTTTTCCGCTCCGGCACAGGAGTTCGCCGCTTCGGCACAGGCATTTTCTGCCGCATCGGTTCCGCCGGTACAGCCGCAGCAGCCAATGCAGCAGCAGCCGGTACAGCCGCAGGCAAGCGCATCGAGCAATCAGGTTCTGGATGACGATGATCCGTTTACCGATATTATGAGAATTTTCAGCAAGTAATTTTGCTGAATCGTTCGCGATTTTTCGCGTAAAAACAAGATAGAACAGGACAAGCCCTTCTTCTTCGGAGGAAGGGCTTTTCATCGGAATGAAATTTGACAGGGAGGTGTGCGCTGTGGTTGAGTATCTGAAGTCCGAACAGGGAAAGATTGTTCGTTTGGACAGTGCGTGTCCAGGCTGCTGGATCAATCTTATCAATCCGACAAACGCGGAGGTGGAAGACGTCATATCCTCTCAGGAGTTGGATGCGGGCTTCGTCCGCGCGGCGCTCGACCCGGAAGAATCCTCCCGTGTGGAACTGGAAGACGATCAGGCGCTGCTCATTGTAGACATCCCTGTGGAAGAGGAGAGCGACAGCATCACGCGCGATGTGCAGATGTATGCCACGCTGCCAATGGGCATTGTCGTGTCGGATCAAGTGGTTGTGACGGTGTGCTTGGAAGACACCAGCGTGACGCGGGATATTGCGTCGGGAAAAGTCGTGCGCGGGATTCAGACCGCGATGCGGACACGCTTTGTTTTCCAGCTGCTTTTGCGTGTAGCCGGTCGATTTTTGAATTACTTGCACCGGATTGAGCGCAGTTTCAATGAAATTGAGCGGCGGTTATACGACAGCCAAGAAAACGAAGATCTGATGCAGCTGCTCGGTTTGCAGAAGTCTCTCGTCTATTTTTCCGCTTCCCTAAAAGGCAACGAAGTGACGATGGAAAAGGTTCTGCGCGGCCGTATCCTCAAGCTGTACGATGATGACCGCGATTTGCTGGAGGATGCCCTCATTGAGATTCGTCAGGCGATTGAGATGTCCGGCATTTATTCCACGATTTTGGCGGGCACGATGGAGGCCTATGCTTCTGTTGTATCCAACAATATGAATGATATTATGAAGGCATTGACGGTTATCACCTTGATTATGACGATACCGAATATGGTCTTTGGCTTTTATGGCATGAACGTTTCCTATCTGCCGGGCACGGTCAGCTTTATTCCGGCTATTATATCTATCATTGCCTGCTTTATCGCATGGCGTTTTCTCAAGAAACATAAGCTGTACTGATAACAAGGAGAATATATATGACAACAAAAAAGATTACCTCTGTGGTATCGCTTGCTGGACTGCTTAAGAGCATCTTTGTTTCCGGCAGATTTAAGAAGGATCTGCCGATGCAGATTATTGATCCGAAGGGCAATCCGGTTTGTGAAATTCGCGTAGAAGATCCGGAACGCTGGATTCGCACCAATTATAAAGACAGCATTGCCTGTACACGCAAGCTGTGCACGCGCTCGCAGTGGGATAAGATGGATATTGTAGAACAGGTCAAGCTATGCGATTGCTGGGAAGCTCTGGCTGTGATGGAATATCTGGATGTCGGCTATGATGAGGGCAACCGCTTCGAGATCGACGAGTACGAATGCTAAATAATAGGCGGTGACAGGAATGTCATCGCCTTTCTTTGCATAGGGGAAAGGGGAAAAGTCTATGGCTGAAATACAAAAAGAAAATAAAATGGGCACCATGCCCATCAACAAACTGCTCATTACGATGGCGCTGCCAATGATTATTTCTATGTTGGTCATGGCGCTGTACAACATTGTAGACAGCATCTTTGTCGCGCGAATTTGTGAGGATGCTTTGACGGCGGTTTCAATGGCGTTTCCGGTGCAGAATTTGATGATTGCCATTGCATCGGGCACAGGCGTTGGTATGAATGCCCTGCTGTCGCGCTCTTTGGGTGCCAAGCAGCAGGATCAGGCGAATCATGCGGCGAGAAACGGCGTGTTCCTGGCCATTTGCAGTTATTTGGTCTTTCTGGTGTTTGGCTTGACTGCCTGCGGTCTGTTTTTCCGTTCACAGACTGACAATCCGGCAATCATTCAGTATGGCATGACCTATATGGAGATCTGTTCGGTGCTGTCGTTTGGTCTGTTTATTCAGATGGTATTCGAGCGCATTTTGCAGGCAACGGGACGTACCATTTTTACCATGTGTACGCAGGGACTTGGCGCGATTATCAATATTATTTTGGACCCGATTTTGATTTTCGGTCTGCTCGGTGCACCAAAGCTGGGTATTGCGGGCGCGGCGATTGCGACAGTTGCCGGTCAGATCATCGCTGCCTGTCTGGCGATTTTCTTCAATCTGAAATTTAATCCGGATATTCATTTGGATTTTCGTGGGTTCCGTCCGAGCGGAGAAATCATTCGACGGATCTATGCAGTCGGTGTGCCGTCTATTCTGATGATGTCGATTTCTTCTGTCATGGTTTACGGCATGAACTGCATTTTGATTGCATTTACTTCCACCGCGACAGCGGTATTCGGCGTGTATTATAAATTGCAGTCGTTCATATTCATGCCGATTTTTGGCATGAATAACGGCATGGTGCCGATTATTGCGTATAACTACGGAGCAAGTAAACCGGATCGGATCAAAAAGACGATAAAGCTGGCAATGACCTATGCGGAGATTATCATGCTGATCGGTTTTGCGGCTTTTCATGTGATTCCGGAACCGCTGTTGTCTATGTTCAGTGCTTCGGAGCAGATGATGGCACTGGGCGTTCCGGCACTCAAGATTTTATCTTGGAGCTATTTGGTTGCCGGTCTGTGTATCATTTCCTCCTCCGTTTTTCAAGCCTTGGGCAATGGCGTGTACAGCCTGCTCGTTTCGTTTGGCCGTCAGCTTGTCGTGCTGCTTCCGGCGGCGTATTTGCTGTCCTTGACCGGAAATGTGGATATGGTATGGTGGTCGTTCCCGATTGCGGAGGTCGCATCGGTTGCGCTTTCCACGCTGTTTATGCTGCGCATCAATCGAAAAATTATCAAACCGATGGAACAATAAAAATTTTCTACCACTACTTAACAAAAAGAAGTATTTATGGTATACTAAAAGAGCAAAACCGCAACGTTGCTGTGCGGGAAAATTAAATATTGTATTCCACAGTAGACGGGGCAGAGGATACCATGTGTGTTCTCTGCCTTGTTCTGTACCGGAGAAAGCTGCGATTGACGCAGTCTGACAGCTTTGGTATAATTTTTATAGAATACAAACGAAGGGGGTGTGCGTCGTGCTGGGACTGGAGCAGCGATTGCATCAATATGAACCGTTCTTTGGCGGCTGGTATCTGCGCGGCGAGATTGGGAGCGGCAGCTACGGCAGAGTGTACCGCGTGGAAAACCGGAATCTATTCGGCGTGACGTACACGGCGGCACTCAAGGCCATTGAAATTTTGCCGGATGATAAAAATTTGCTGGATCAGCCGGAGCATTTGCGCAAAGCGGCATATGAAGAGGCGATGAGCGAAGTGGAAACACTGGCACAGCTGCGCGGCTTGAGCAATGTTGTCCACATGGACGATCATGCCGTATTTGAAATTCGGGAAAACGGCAAATTGATTGGATATGATTTGCTGATTCGCATGGAATTGTTGGAAAATGTCGGCCGCACCCTGCGGTATCACGGCGGCACCCTGTCCTCAATGGAAGAGGTGCAAAAATTGGGACGAGATCTCAGCCGCGGACTGGTATGTTGTCATCAAAAGGGAATTTTGCACAGAGACATCAATCCGAATAATATTTTGCGCAATGCATTTGGCGACTATAAACTCGGTGATTTCGGTATCGCCAAGCAGCTGCACGGCACCATGCACGCACAGACCGCCATCGGAACCAAACGGTATGTTGCGCCGGAGGTGGTGCATCACGGCGGACAGGATGCCTATGATGCGCGTGTCGATATTTATTGCTTGGGATTGGTGCTGTATCAGCTGGCCAATAACGGCTATCTCCCATTTTTTCATGCGGATATGCCGAAAGAACAATGGGAAGATGCCATTACCCGCAGATTGTCCGGCAGAACATTGCCGCCGCCTGCCCAAGCGGATGAAGCATTTTCCGAAGTGATTTTGAAGGCGTGTGCATATCGACCGGAGGATCGCTATGCGTCAGCGCAGGAGTTGTATGATGCCTTGCAGCGGCTCACGTATCCGCAGGAACAGCCCAATCTGGCGCTGATTCCAGAGCCGCAGACGGGACTGCTGCATCGGATTGAACAGGCAGTGACTGCGACGTCCGAGCTGCGCAGTGTGGCGGAGATTTTGCATTTGGTGCCCAGACAGCCAATCGTACAGACGGATGTATTGTCCGCGCGTATGGCGGCGCGTCTGCCGGTATGGCGCATTCGCGCCCCATGGTTTCCGTTTAATAAGCTGCTGCTGCGCGAGTATGTTTCGGTTGCTGAACGGGCTTTTGCAGGACGTAAGGATCTGGCTGTGCTCAAAACGGGCGGCCGAATGCAGCGCATCGGTGCAGGCGCGTTTGCGCAGTGTACCAGCCTCAATGAGGTGCGCTGCGGCAGTGGACTGACGGAAATAGAGGAGAATGCATTTTCGGGATGTAGCAAATTGGTCCGTTGTCAGCTGCCGGACACGGTGCATACGCTGGGGAGCAGCGTCTTTGCCAGCTGCATTTCCTTGGTATCTTTGAATTTGCCAGATTCCCTGACAGAATTGCCGGAAAAATTGTGCATCAACTGCCAGCAGCTGGGACAGGTTGTCTTGCCGCAGCATGTGCGTGCGATAGGAGAACGGGCGTTCAGCAGCAGCGGACTGGAAAAAATTGTGATGCCGGATTCCTGTATTCGGCTCGGCGCAGGTGCGTTTATGCACTGCAAAAATCTGCGCTTTGTGCAGGTTTCTCTGCGATTGGCGATTATCCCCGAGGACTGTTTCGCCGGTTGTACGGGGCTCAAACAGTTTGATTTGCCGTTTCGATTGACGGAGATCCGCGAACGTGCCTTTTATGGTTGCACGGGATTGGAACATGTCGTGATTCCGGAGGGAACACGACGGATTGGCGCACAGGCCTTTGACCGCTGTGAGCATTTGCGCACCATTCGTATGCCAAGCTCTGTGCGAGAGATTGGAGATCGTGCGTTTGGAGAACAGCCTAAAAAGCTGTTTGGCAATGGAAAATTGACGGTGATTGCCTCACCCAAAAGCTATGCTTGGCAGTATTGCAAACAACAGGGCATTCATGTCAAAGCCAGCGAAGGCAGAAAAAATCCTGTATGATTTTTATCATACAGGATTTTTTTCACGATAGTGTTTCCGGCTTCCAAACCAGCTTGCTATATAGATCGAAAACGTCTGGCAGATATTTTTTGAGAGAAACCGGTCTGCCGGTCTTTCCGATAAAGCAGTGGTCGGAAGTGGCAGTGCCGCACAGCTCGTTGGTTTCTGCGTCGCGGAATTCATACGAGAGCGACATGCGTACCGGTGTGAGCTTGGTGACGCGCACGACAACACGGCAGGTTTGGCCGAAGCGCATCATGGATTTGTACTGACAATCAATGCCCAGAACAGGAATGGCAATGCCGTCTGCCTCCATGCGGTCATAGCCGTAACCGGCATCTTCCATATAGGCAATACGGGCTTCTTCCATCCAGTGGATGTAATTGGCGTGGTGTACGATGCGCATTCCATCGGTTTCATAGTACTGCACGCGGTGCAGATACGAATAGGTTGTGTCCATAATAGATACCTCATTATATACATATTAGTGATTTTCTTTCTTCTCTAGCATACCGCAAAAAGCACAAAAAGAAAAGCCCTTACTTTGTGTGACGAAATATTATACAAATACTCGAAAAATGTGGAGAAAATTTGAATGATTTTCCGTGTTTTTGGGGAAAATTCTTTGTTTATAATTTACAAATCAGAAGAATTATATTATACTAAGTATAGTAACCTTCCAAACCGTTGCAGAATAGGAAAAATAGTGAAATGGAAAAGGCTGCGGCGATGTTGGGAAAAGGAGAGAAACATGATGGAGAAAAAAACAGTCAGACCTCGTACCCCGAAGACTGCAAAGAAACCGGAAGCACAGCCGTTTATCACGGAGTTTGACCAGTATTTGTTTGGTCAGGGCGTACATTATGAAATTTACAAAAAGCTGGGCGCACATACTGCTATGAAAAAAGGCAAGAAGGGCGTGTATTTTGCCGTTTGGGCACCAGATGCCAAGAGTGTATGTTTGGTCGGTGATTTTAACGGCTGGGATCGTGAAGCAAATCCCATGACCCGTCTGGATCCGCTCGGCATTTATGAATTGTTTGTGCCGAACATGAAGGAAGGCGCGCTGTATAAATACGCAGTCACCGGTCAGAACGGCAATACGATTCTCAAGAGCGATCCGTATGGATTCAGCGCGGAGCTGCGTCCGGGCACGGCGTCCAAGATCGCTTCGATTGAAGGCTTTAAATGGTCGGACAATCGCTGGATTGACACGCGCACGCAGTCCAATTTCAAAAAGGAGCCGATGGCTATCTATGAGATGCATCCGGGCTCTTGGAAAAAGCACGCGCCGAAAGATGAAGATGATCCGGGATATTACAATTTCCGTGAGCTGGCACCAGAGCTGACCAAATATCTCAAGGAGATGGGCTATACCCATGTTGAGCTGATCGGTGTGGCAGAGCATCCGTTTGACGGCTCTTGGGGCTATCAGGTGACAGGATATTATGCGCCGACTTCCCGTTACGGCACGCCAAAGGACTTTATGTATTTTGTCAATTATCTGCATAAGCACAAGATTGGCGTTATTTTGGACTGGGTTCCGGCACATTTCCCGCGCGATGAGCATGGTTTGGCTAATTTTGACGGCAAGCCGCTGTATGAGTATGCAGACCCGAAAAAGGGCGAGCATCCGGACTGGGGCACCAAGATTTTTGACTATGGCAGAAATGAAGTAAAGAACTTCCTGATCGCCAATGCCCTGTATTGGCTGACGGAATACCATGTAGACGGCCTGCGCATTGATGCGGTAGCATCCATGCTGTATCTCGATTACGGCAAGCAGGACGGCCAGTGGGTTGCAAACCAGTATGGTGAAAATAAGAATCTGGAAGCCATTGAGTTCTTCCGCCATCTGAATTCCATTGTGCATCAGCGCAAGCCGGGCACGGTGATGATTGCGGAAGAGTCTACCGCATGGCCGATGGTTACCGGAGATCCGGAAAACGGCGGTCTGGGCTTTGACTTCAAGTGGAATATGGGCTGGATGAATGACTTCTTGGAGTACCAGAAGTGTGATCCGTATTTCCGCAAATTCAATCACAATAAGATGACCTTCTCCATGACCTATGCATACAGTGAGAACTATATTCTCGTCATCTCGCATGATGAGGTGGTACATCTCAAGAAATCCATGCTGGAAAAGATGCCGGGTGACGATGAGCAGAAGTTCGCCAATCTGAAGGCCGCCTATGCGTTCATGCTCGGACATCCGGGCAAAAAGCTGCTGTTCATGGGACAGGAGTTCGGTGAGCGCCGCGAGTGGAGCGAAGAACGCGAGCTGGATTGGCCGTCGCTGGATGACCCGAAGCATAGAGATCTTAAGGAGTATGTCGGTCAGCTGCTTGCCATGTACAACAAGTATCCAGCGCTGTATGGCATGGATGACACGTGGGATGGCTTCCAGTGGATCAACGCAAACGATGGCGACCGCAGCATCTTCAGCTTTGTTCGTTATTCGCCGAGCAAGCGCAATAATTTGCTGTTTGTCATCAACTTCACGCCGGTAGACCGTCCGGATTACCGTGTTGGCGTGCCGAAGAAGAAGCGTTACACCAAGATCTTTAGCACCAATGCACCGGAGATCGGCGGCACGGCAGATACCGAGCCGGTGATCTATCAGGCAAAGGCTTCTGAATGCGATGGTCAGCCGTATTCGATTGGCTATCCGCTGCCGGGCTATGGCGTTGCTGTGTTTAAATTTTAAATTCTATCTATCAAATACAGCCCCTGCAATTTTGCAGGGGCTGTTGTGCTATCCAACTAAGCAGCACCAGATCGGAATCGTAAACATGGAGAGTATGGTGGATAAAACAACACAGTGTGTGGCGAAATCCGCATCACTGTGATATTGGGCTGCAAAGATGGCTGCCGTTGCACCGGCGGGCATACCGGTCATGATGACAGAAACGCCGCTGCCGATGCCATCCAATGCCAGCAACTGACAGAGTAAATAGGCGATGGCAGGAAGAAGGAACAGACGGAATACGCTGAAAACTGCACTTTGTTTGTTAAAAATCGCAGTGAACCGACCATCTGCCAAAATGGTTCCGATGATAAACATCGTAATTGCGGCATTGCAGTTTCCGATATAGATAATAGGAGAAGAAATAAAGGAAGGAAGTGCAATGTCGCTGACCATGAGGAACAGACCAATATAAACGGCAACCAGACACGGATGAGTAAGAATATTTTTGAAAACTGCTTTCTTATCCGTTTTTTGTTCGATAAAATAGGAAGTGCCGACAGACCACATGATGATACGCATGGGAATGAGAAAAACAGAAGCATAGAGCAGACCAAGACTGCCGTAAATACCTTCAGCGACTGGATTGCCCAAGAAACCGCCGTTGGACACAATCGTGCAATATTGTAAAACCTTTTTTCGCTGCGAGGAAAAAGAGCGGAACAGAAACGTATTGAACCACAGACACACAAGCTGCATGAGGAAACCGACAGCGAAGATTTTTCCGCAGGATTGCAGGACATTGCTGCCGAGAGGAGTAAGACAGGATTTGATGATGTTGCAGGGAATAATGATTTGCACACACAGATTTGTCAAGCATTGTCTGCCGGCATCGTCGATGTAGTTCTTTTGGCGCAGGATGATGCCAATGACAATCATGAGAAACAGACTGATTTGTAGACTGCATGATATAGAGAGATTCATGCGCTTATACCAATTGATAGGCTGGCTGGATATGGCCGTTTAGATAATCTAAGACATTTTGTGCTGCCGTGCGGTTCATGGCAGAAAAATTTTCGCTGGTGAACGGCGCGGTGTGCGGTGTCAAGATGGCGTTTGGGCAGTCCATCAATGGAGAGTCTGTGCATGGCTCTGTGTCGAATACATCAATACCTGCACCGCGCACGTGACCCGAATCCAGTGCCTGCTTGAGGGCAGATACGTCCATGATTTGGCTGCGGGCGATATTGATAAAGACACTGCCGGGTTTCATCGCAGCAAACTGCTTTGCGCCGAACATCCCGCGCGTGCTGTCGGAGAGATTGACATTGACGGATACATAATCACTGGCTGCTAATAGTTCGTTGAACGGGCAATACGTTACATGATAGTCTTGCTCCCATTCCGGCTTGGGGTGACGGCAGTAATACAGCACGTGCATCCCAAAGGGAACCGCTCGTTTGGCGATTTCTTTTCCGATTCCGCCAAAACCGACGAGCCCCAACGTGCGGTTTTTAGCACCAAATGCCATGGAACGATGCCACATGCCAGCGTGCATATCCGCGTTTTGCTGGGCAATATTTCGGGCAAAAAATAATAGATACGCGAGTACATGTTCGGCTACTGCGCCTTCCACCGCTCCAGTGGTTCGTGTCACGGTAATGCCCGCTTGTTTGCAGGCGGGAAGATCGACAGAATCATAGCCAATCGAACGTTTAGACAGCATTTTTATGTGTGGGCAGGCGTCAATCACTTCCCGGGAAAACGGTTCTAATCCGGTAATTGCGATGTCAGCATCTCCGATATAACGAATCATTTCACGTGTGCTTGTGCCGGTGCCGCAGTTTCGGTCACTGTAATCTATGATTTCCAAACCGGCGTCGCGCAGCATTTGCAGGGCGGAAGTGTCCGGCTTGGAAAAATTTCGCGCTGTGATAACAACTTTCATGATAAGTTCCTTTCTATGCTTGCTGGATATAGTGTAGCACAGAATAAAACAATTGACGAACTGTAATTCTTTGTATACAATACAGGTAAAATCCTGTTATGCGGGTGGAGCCAATGAATTTTACCAATATTGACTATTTTTTAATGACGGCGCAAGAACGGAGCTTTTCACACGCTGCCGAAAAATTGCATGTGACACAGCAGACACTCAGCGGACAGATTGCCGCGATGGAGCGGGAATTGGGATGCCGCCTGTTTATTCGGCATGTGCCGCTGGAATTGACCGATGCCGGACAGGCCTTTTTGAACTACGCCCTGTCCTTTCGGCGCAATTATCGTGCCATGCAGCAGGAGCTGCACGATGTCACGCAACAGGAAAAGGGAACGCTGCGCATTGGCGTTGCGTTTACGCGTGGGCATGTCATTCTGCCGCCATTCATTCGCAGTTTTCAACAGAGGCATCCACAGATTACCATTGCATTGCAGGAACAGGCGAATGAGGAGCTCCTGTGCAGCCTAAAAAATGATACGGTTGATTTGATTCTGGCGGATATACCCGAACAGCTGCCGGGAATTCAAACGGAAGAATGGTACCAAGAAGAGATTTATCTGCTGTTGCCGGATGCCCTGCTGCGCGCGCAGTATGGAGCACGTGCGCAGGAAGTTTTGCAGGCATTGGAGCAGAGAGAAGATTTGAATGTGCTCGCAGATTGCCCGTTTCTCATGAGCTATCCGCAGGACATCGCGGGTAAAATCGCAGAAAATTTGCTGCAAAGGGCGGATTTTCAGCCCATTGTCACGGTAAAATCACACAATATGGAAACCTTGCTTTCTTGCTGTGTAGAAGGAATGGGCGCGTGCTTTTGTCCGGACAGCTTGATTCGTTCCGGACTTACGGCGCAACAGTTGCGCGAGGTGCATCGCATTCGATTTCACAGCGGGACGACCTATGCCATTCGGTTTGGCTGGCGGGAAAATGGGCATTTGTGGCGTATGATTCGCGAATTTATCGACCATGCACATCAAAACAAAGGCTGTCTCAATTGAGAGACAGCCTTTGCTCGTTCCAGAAGGAAAGAGATATTTGTGTTAGTCGAAGAAAGAATTACGAGGCATTGCTTGCACCAGAAGAATCGGATGCAGAGACAATCTTGCCTGCCTTGCGTGCTTCGCGTTCCGCCTTGATGGTCGGCTGGAATCGCTTGACTTCCTTTGCGATGACACCGGACAAAGCCAGCATACAAATCAGGTTCGGGATTGCCATCAGTGCATTGGCAATATCCGACAGGTTCCAAACGAGATCCAGAGACATGGTAGCGCCGAAGAAAGCGATGATCGAGAAGATGATACGATACGCCATGCAGATGGACTTCTTCTTGACGATGTATTCGAGCGCCTTTTCGCCGTGATACTCCCAGCCGAGGATGGTGGAGAAGGCGAACAGGGCAATGCCAATCGTGACGATCCAAGCACCAAAGGTGCCGAGAACTGTGCGGAACGCTTCAATGGTCAGTGCGGAGCCGACGATCAGTTCGCCGGAAGCGTCGGTCATGCCGAGCACGCCGGAGGAGCAGATAGCCAGACCGGTAATGGTGCAGATAATAATCGTATCAAAGAACGTACCGGTCATGTTGATGTAACCCTGACGAACCGGATCATCTGTAGTAGCAGCGGCAGCGGTGATTGCTGCGGAGCCCATGCCAGCTTCATTGGAGAAGCAGCCGCGAGCCACGCCGTAACGCATGGAGCTCATCATGCTGGAGGTGATGGTGCCGAGCACGCCGCCAGCGACAGCGTCTGGGCTGAATGCACACTTAAACATCAGAACAATGGCACTCGGAACAGCAGTGATGTTGCCGAGGATGACGACGATACCAAAAATCAGATAGAACACTGCCATAACCGGAACGATGACAGAGGAAACCTTGGACAGACGCGTGATGCCGCCGAGCAGGATAACCAGAACCAGTGCGGCAACAACCAAACCGACAATCCATTCCGGTACATGGAATGTGTTGTTCAGTGCGGTAGAAATGGAGTTTGCCTGCGTCATGTTGCCGATGCCAAACGAGGCAACCACAGCGAAGATGGCAAACAGCATCGCAAGCACAGCACCAAAGGTCTTGTTCTTGAGTCCGCGCTTCATGGTGGTCATTGGACCGCCGAGCATTTCGCCGGCCTCATTCTTGACGCGGTACTTAATTGCCAGCATACATTCGGAGAACTTGCTGGTCAGACCAAAGATAGCGGAGATTTCCATCCAAACCAGTGCACCAGGGCCGCCGCTGACCAAAGCAGTGGCAACGCCTACGATATTGCCGGTACCAATTGTAGCGGCGAGTGCTGTCATCAATGCGGCGAATGGGGAAATATCGCCGGTGCCGCGGTGTGTGCCGCGTGCCTCCTTACTGAATACCGAATGCAGAGCATACGGCAGGTTTCGCCAGCTGGCAAAACCGATGCGAACGGTCAGGAAAACGCCGGTTCCTACGAGGAGCACGAGCATGACCGGACCCCAGACGAAGCTGTCCACCGCAGAAACGATGTTCGAGAATGTTTCCATAATGTTTGACTCCCTTCTTATTATACTGGGCATGACAGAAACTTTGCGAAAAAAAGCAGATAGACAAAGGCTGGAACGAGACGCCTTTGTCTATCTGCTGTCATGCGGTATTTAAGTTGTTCCTATCATACTGCATTTGCAGGAAAAAAGCAAGCGTCTTTCAAAACTTTTTTGAAAAAATTTTGAAAATACTACAAAAGACGTATAAATCATCTGAAAATTAAGAGAGAATTTTCTCGGTGTAATAAAAATGAATGAAATTATGCATCGACGGTTACAATTTACACGCATCCGTGATAAGGTTAACGCAAAGAAAAACACGAAGGAGAGACGAATGTGACGAATTTTCGATTGACGATAGAATACGATGGAAAACGATACAGCGGCTGGCAACGCCAGGGCAACACAGACAACACGATTCAGGGAAAGATTGAACAGATTCTCAGCCGCATGACAGGTCATGCGGTGGAGATCAACGGCGCGGGCAGAACCGATGCCGGTGTTCATGCGCGGGCGCAGGTCGCAAACGTCAAGATCCATACAGACAAGCAGGCGCACGAGATACAGGATATTTTGAATCAATATCTGCCGCAGGACATTGCCGTGACCGCTTGTGAGCAGGCACCGGAGCGATTTCATGCGCGGCTCAATGCCAAGGGCAAGCATTATCGTTATCGGCTGTGCGATGGCGGTGTGCCGGATGTCTTTGAGAGAAATTATGTTTGCGCGTGGGAAAACAAACTGGATGTCGAGGCGATGCAGCGGGCGGCAGCGTATCTGATAGGAACGCATGACTTCCGTGCTCTGTCCTCCGTCAATAGACGATTTAAGAAATCGACCGTCCGAACCATTACAGCCATCACGATTACACGCAAGCCGCGAGAGATTTGGTTTGATGTCGAGGGCACAGGCTTTTTGTACAATATGGTAAGAATCTTGATTGGAACATTGGTCGAGGTCGGTGAAGGAAAGCGGGCACCGGAGAGTATGCCTGCTGTTTTGGAGAGCTTGGATCGCCAGCAGGCGGGCGTGACCATGCCGCCGCAGGGATTGACACTGGAAGCAGTTCTCTATTGATTTCTTCTGAAAAAGTGGTATGATAAGGAGTATGCCAATATAAGGAAGAATATGTCATGAAGAACAATACACTCACGCAGCGCACGGCAGACCAGCTGCGCCATATGATCGTCAAACAACACAAATTTCACTACGGCGAAAAGCTGCCCAACGAGAACGACTTGTCAGAGCAGTTGGGCATCAGCCGCACGACGCTGCGCGAGGCCATCCGCATTTTGACTTCGGAGGGCTTGCTCACAGTCAAGCGCGGCAAAGGTACGTTTGTGTCGGATCAAATCAATCAGTACGCCAACACAGACAAGCTGGGCTTTGGCGTATTGGCGGACACCAAGATTACCCTGCGCGATTTGTACGAGGCGCGTATGATTTTTGAGCCGGAGGCGGCAGCACTTGCCTGTCGGCGAGCGAGCGATGAGGAAATTCAACACATCTTGGAGCTGGGGCGCATTTGTCAGGAACAGCTCAAAAGCAATCCGACTGGAAAAAAACGCATTGAGTCGGAAAATATGTTTCACGGAGCCATTATCCGTGCTGCGCATAATGACTTTCTCAGTCAGTTTGTTCCGCTGCTGACGCAGGCGATTGAAAAGACGTTTTCGTTCCAATTTGACTATGAAGTGATCGCAGAAGACGCGTTTAAAGACCATATTTTGATTATGGAGTTTTTGCAGAAGCGTGACGCGGAAGCCATGCGCAGCGCGGTTCGCATCCATCTGCATCACGCGGTCTGGAATGAACAGCTGCCGGAACGAATATAAGTTGGGAAAATGACCAAATTTAGCTGCTCTCTTTTGTGCAAAATGTTTTGCGATTTTTGTTGACAGGAGGGGGACACAAGAGTATAATAAAACACAGTTAAAGAATGAGTTGTATGACAACACAACATAAGTTGTGTGACAACTCTTTGGAGGTAATTATCATGGCAAAAGCAAAGATTTTCTACGAATCCGATTGTAATCTGTCCCTTCTGGACGGCAAGACCATCGCTGTTATCGGTTACGGCAGCCAGGGTCATGCACACGCACTGAACCTGAAGGAGTCCGGTTGCAACGTTATTATCGGTCTGTACGAGGGCAGCAAGTCCAAGGCTAAGGCTGAGGCACAGGGCTTCAAGGTATACAACACCGCTGAGGCTGCTAAGATGGCTGACATCATCATGATCCTGATCAACGATGAGAAGCAGGCTGATATGTATAAGAAGGACATCGAGCCGAACCTGGAAGAGGGCAACATGCTGATGTTCGCTCATGGCTTCAACATCCACTACGGCTGCATCGTACCGCCGAAGTTCGTTGACGTTACCATGATCGCTCCGAAGGCTCCGGGTCACACCGTTCGTTCTGAGTATCAGGCTGGCAAGGGCACTCCGTGCCTGGTAGCTGTATACCAGGATGCTACTGGCAAGGCTCAGGATCTGGCTCTGGCATACGCAGCTGGTATCGGCGGCGCAAGAGCTGGCGTTCTGGAGACCACCTTCCGCACCGAGACTGAGACCGACCTGTTCGGCGAGCAGGCTGTACTGTGCGGCGGCGTTTGCGCTCTGATGCAGGCAGGCTTCGAGACTCTGTGCGAGGCTGGCTACGATCCGAGAAACGCTTACTTCGAGTGCATCCATGAGATGAAGCTGATCGTTGACCTGATTTACCAGTCTGGTTTCGAGGGCATGAGATATTCCATCTCCAACACTGCTGAGTACGGCGACTACGTAACTGGTCCGAAGATCGTTACCGCAGAGACCAAGAAGGCTATGAAGCAGGTTCTGACCGACATTCAGGACGGTTCCTTCGCAAAGGAATTCCTGCTTGACATGAGCCCGGCTGGCCGTCAGGTACACTTCAAGGCTATGCGCAAGCTGGCTGCTGAGCATCCGTCTGAGACCGTTGGTAAGGAAATCCGTAAGCTGTACAGCTGGAACAACGAGAACGACAAGCTGATCAACAACTAATCCGCTTTTGCCAATATATAAAAGAGGGACATCACATCATGTGATGCCCCTCTTTTAGTCAGGAGGAATCACATGAATGCAAAAACAATTGGACGAGAGTACGCCGTTTTACTGCTGCTCGGCTTGCTGGGCATTCTCATTGGCGCAGCGATTGGTGCAGTAGATGTTTTGTTTGGGCGCGTGCTGCTGGCTGTCAGTGCCGTGCGCACAGCGCATGTCACCCAGCTGGTTCCGTTTTTGGCACCGATTGGCGTGCTGATCGTGTGGGCGTATGCCAAATACGGCGGTGTCAGCAGCAAGGGCATGTCACTGGTGTTTGATGTCGGACACGGAAAAGAAAGCAATATCCCGCTTCGATTGGTTCCGTTCGTTATGGTCAGCACATGGCTGACGCATTTGTTCGGCGGCAGTGCGGGAAGAGAAGGTGTTGCCGTGCAGCTTGGCGCAGCGATTTCACATGGCTTCGGAAAACGCTTGGAAAATCATATTCCCGATGCCTCGCGGATTTTTCTCATCACCGGCATGGCGGCGGGCTTTTCCGGTCTGTTTCAGATGCCGATTGCCGCCACACTGTTTGCCATAGAGGTGCTGTCTGCGGGGAGTTTGGCGCTGTCGGCACTGGTTCCGGCCGTGACCGCTTCGTTTACAGCGTGTTGGGTGTCCAGTGCATTGGGATTGGAGAAATTTTCCGTTGCCATTTCGGCGGATATTTCGCTGAATCTGCCGGTTTTGGGCAAAATGGCAGTGCTCGGTGTGCTGTTTGGCTTGACAGGCGGCATATTTGCATGGGGGCTGCGTCGGGCAAAGGCCTTGGCAGCGCAAAAGCTCCAACATCCGCTCGTGCGCATTGGGGTCATGGGTGCCTGCCTGAGTGCTTTGCTGCTGCTGTTGCATACAGGCCGGTATTGCGGCTTGGGAACCAATTTGATTTCTGACTGCTTTTCCGGAGGAACCGTGTACAGCTATGATTGGCTGCTGAAATTGGTGCTGACCATCGGCACGCTGGCGGCAGGCTATCAGGGCGGTGAGGTCACGCCGCTGTTTTCGATTGGTGCCACGCTGGGCGTTCTGCTGTCTGGGATCGTGGGCTTGCCGGTGGGATTGACCGCTGCACTCGGCTATGCGGCAGTCTTTGGCAGCGCAACCAATACGGTCTTGGCGCCTGTGCTCATTGGCGCAGAAGTGTTCGGTATGTCGAATTTGCCATACTTTTTCATCGTGTGCGCTGTCGCGTTTGCCTGCAACCGCAATGCATCAATCTATACGAAACAGCATGTTACACAATTTTGACGGGGAAAGAAAAAAATCCTGCATGGTCTGAAACTAGCGGACTGCGAAAATATACAAAAAACAGGGGAGAAATCCTGCGTTTTCGTGCGTTTGTCCGGTTGTTTGCGTCGATTTTCCCGTGGTGTTTGGTGTATTGTTACAGATAGAACCTGAATTTTTGCCTGCGTATTTGGCATGGTATGCATTTGTTACAAATACAGTCGAAATTTAATTGGGAACTTTGAACAATTTCGAGGTTGCATTTTTGTTGTAAATGACTATAATAAGAATTGTTAAGAGGAACGAAACAAACAGAAAAGCCTCTTAACAAAAATGTTTTTTCATTTTTATTTTACCTTCCTTTTCTACTTTTTTTACTATATTGTGTGGTCTGGGATTGCTATTCTTCGTATCTCTCTATCTCTCCTTTCCTTGTTGTTGAAAGAATAGTTTCTCTCTCTTATTCCGCAGACCACAAAAAAAGATTCCGTCCAAATGGGGGACGGAATCTTTTTTTGTCTACTTTTTTTCAGCATCCAGCGGAACCGTTTCCAATGTCTGTTCTTCGGATTCTTGGGAAACGCCCTGCATCTTGTGCAGCGTTTCGATGTGCTTGTCCAGCGCATCCATCTCTGCTAAATAGGCATCGACAGCCTTTTTCTTCTGCTCATAGGTGCCTTTGGCAAAAGGAATGCGCAGGCGCGGTTCTGCGTATTCGCGGCTGATAAAGAAACCGGCAGCGGCACCGATAATCTGCCACCAGCCGACAGCACCCTTGGTCATGCCTAAATCAAAGACCTGATTGATGATGCCGTATGCAATCATACCGATGCAGAAGAAAATCAGTGTCAGATAAAAGCGCAGCGCAGGCATATTCCACAGCGTGACCTCGGTTAATTTTGGCTTTAACGCGATGTAATCCGGATGATCGGGAAAATCCGGGTCAATTTCCGGCTGCTTGGCTTGTGCTTGTTCCGGTTCAGAAGCGGATGCGGAGGGTTCTGGCAGATCCGCAGTCAGATCCCGCAGTTTGGTTTTATCAATGTTTTTGTCGTGCATTTCGTCTTTGAGTTGACTGAAAAAGCTCATAAGTATCGTCTCTCCCTGTTTTTTTTCAAACCGATGTAGTTCCGCTATTAGTATAGCATACTGCACAAGAAAAGTGTGAATAAATTGGAAATTTACCGTGGATATGCTGTGCGGTATCGCTGGAGCACTTGTTCTAAGCTGTGAACACCGGTTGAAGCACCGATAGATTCCACGGAGACCGATGCCGCGGCATTGGCAAATCGAGCGCAGTCGATAAAATCACGTCCGTCCAGCAGCCCAGCAAAAAATCCTGCGGCAAATGTATCTCCTGCACCTGTCGTATCCATACAGCGCGTGTCTGGACAGGCGGGTACTTGTGTGCGCAGACCGGTTTGATCTGCGAGCAGACAACCGCGCGCTCCCAATTTGATGATGACGTGCCGCGCGCCCGCTGCAATGAGACAATCTGCCATACGCATGGGATTGGATTCTCCGGTCACAGCACCTGCTTCTGCTTCGTTTGCAAAGAGATAGTCCAGCTGAGAAAAAGACGGTGTCATTTCCGGCAGGCGTTCGCCATGCTTGGGCAAGGTCATGTCTGCGCAGACGAGCAGTCCTTGCTGCCGCACGCGCTGAAATAGCTGGGCGAGCTGTTGAGGATTGATTTTCGGAAAGACAAAAATGCTTGCGAAACAGAAAATAGATGCACCGTGCAGCGCTTCTGCCGAGATGTCTGCGGCTTCCAAGGCGCGCAGACTGCCCTGGGGATTGGTGAAGAAACGGCGCTCTCCTTGCTTGTCTACGAGGACGACATTGACACCGGTAGCGAGATCATCGCGTTCCTGAAAAAACGAGGTGTCAATGCCCGCCTGTACACAGGTTTGTTTGATGTATGCTCCGGCATCATCGGTTCCGATGCGAGTAATAAGCCGCACCTGCTTGCCGAGACGAGATAATACCATCGCTTCGTTCATGGCATCGCCGCCGGTTGTTAATGTGATATGTTCCGCAGGAGTAGAGACGCGGGAAAAGACATCGGGATCTGCTGGAACGACTGGCACATCGACAATCGCAGCACCGGCGAGAACGAGATCAGACATAAAAAGACTCCTTTCCGGTTAAATATCAAATAGGATTGCGCCGAAACGCAGCGGGGGTGATGCCGGATTTACTGGAAAATGATGTGATAAAATTTGCTTCACTGTGATAGCCGACTTGATAAGCAATTTGTTTGATAGAAAGATCGGTTGTCAGCAGCAGTTCTTTGGCGGCATCAATGCGGCGCAGGGTAATGAATTCGTGTGGAGAAAAGCCCGTTTGCATTTTGAACAGACGCGATAGGTGAGAGGGACTTAAATTGACAGAAGCTGCAATATCTGCCACAGAAATTGGTTCAAATAAATGCTGCATCATAAAATCTACGATTTGCGATACCGCATCTTTTCCGGACGGCAGAGAAGCTGTGCAGGGAAGAACGATCAATTCGCACAGCAGTCGATGAATTCGCTGCGACTGCTCTGTTTCACTCATACGACCGGGCAAACGGAAGCTGTGAATTAGCTGCATCATCATATTTTTGGTGACTGTGGATGACGGTGGTGTAAGGACAATGCGGCTGGTGTCTAAACTGCGGATATAAGAGAAAAACTCCTTTGTATTGCAGCCTTCAATGTGCATCCAAAGCGTCTCGCTCGGCTCCAAGGCGTGGAAACGATGGGGCAGGGTGCAGTCAATCAAAGCGATTTGTCCAGAGCAGACGATGTTGCGAACACCGGCGTTTTCCACTTGCACGCGGCCGGAGCAGACGTAATATAAGGTAGAATTGCGATGGCTGGGCAGCTGTGCCACATCACAGTCGTCTCGGAAATCATATTCCGGTGTGCAGTAATAGTGCCCGCATCGCGTGATATAATAGAATAATTTTCCGGCGGCAGCGCTCGGCGTGTTGAAATAGCGATCCGATTGCAGCAAAACACCGGGTTCTGTACATTTTCCCATAAAAGACCTCTCCTTTTCCTTTAGTATATCATCTTTACAGCATAAAATCAAAACGATTGGGCGGAAAAATGAATTGTAATTTATTTGAATATGCGTATAATAGAAGAAACAAAAGAAAATGTGCATGGTTTGGAGCGTTTTTGCGAAAAAATAAGTGGAAAGTGAGGGAAATCCTATATGATTCGAGATAAGAGATTTTATAAATCGTTTGCCGGATTGACAGCGAGTATCGCTCTGCAAAATTTGCTGACGTATTCAGTCAATCTGGCGGATAATATCATGATTGGACGGTATTCTCAGGATGCACTGTCCGGCGTGTCGCTGTGCAACCAGTACCAGTTCTTTTTGCAGATGTTGGTTGTCGGCGTCAGTGAAGGCATTGTGGTGCTCGGTTCGCGCTATTGGGGCAAAAAGGATCTGAAGCCGATTCCGAGTATTATCGGCTGCGGTCTGCGGTTTGGCTGTGGTCTGGCTCTGCTAATGTTTTTGGCGGCCCTGCTGGTGCCGAACCAACTGATTGGGCTGATGACCAACGATGCCGCTGTTGCTGCGCAGGCGTTGGATTATCTGCAAATTATTTGTTTTACCTATGTGATTTTTGCGGGAACCAATATGCTGGCAAGTTCGTTGCGTTCGATTGGCATCGTGAAAATCGGGTATATCATAGCGGGCTCCACGCTTTGCATCAACATTGTGCTCAACAGTCTGCTGATATACGGTCGGTTTGGTTTTCCGGAATTGGGAGCCCGCGGTGCTGCCGTTGCGACACTGATTTCTCGCACCGTGGAACTGCTCATTGTGATTTGGTTCCTCAAATACAGAGAGCATGCGTTGAACCTCAATCTCAAAAAGTTGGTGTGCATTGACATGCGGTATATGCGTGATTATGTGCAGGTGTCGCTGCCGCTGCTCATTACGCAGGCGTTATGGGGCTTTAATTCCATTGCACAGACGGCAATTATCGGCAATATGGATGATGCTGCATCCGTGCTGCCTGCCAATTCTATTTCCGTCATTGCATTTCAGATTATTTCGGTTGTCGGTTACGGAGCAGCGAGTGCCGCGGCGATTATCACCGGCAAAACACTGGGAGAAAATGAGAAGCAGCCGGTTCAAGCGATCAAACCATTGCTGCATACGCTACAGATTGTTTTTATTGGGATTGGCATCGTGACCGGCGTGGTGTTGTTCTTGTCACAGTTCCCGATTTTACATATTTATGATACGCTCACGCCGAGAGCGGCACAGCTGACCAAACAATTTATCACCGTTTTGGCGATTACTACCGTCGGCACGTGCTATCAGATGGCAACCGACAGTGGCTTTTTGCGGGCGGGAGGCGATACACGCTTTTCCATGATAAACAATAATATTTGGACTTGGCTCATTTGCCTGCCGTGTGCATATTTGTCCGCTTTTGTGTTCCATTTTCCGCCAGCTGTTGTATTTTTCTGTTTGAAAATGGATCAGATTGGAAAATGCCCGATTATTTACTTGCGCGCAAAATCGTACCGCTGGATTCATATCCTGACGAGAGAATCGGCATCGTAACAAACAGCGGCGAATTGCCTGGATACTTTACAACATTTGCTTTTTTCCGTATAATACAGAAGAAATCATAAGAAGGAGAAAAAGCACATGAAATTGACGATATTGGGAACCGGCAATGCGCTGGTGACGGAATGTTATAACACCTGCTTTGTGCTCAGCGAAGGGGAAAAGCATTTTATGGTAGATGCAGGCGGCGGAAATACCATCTTGCATCAGCTCAAACAGGCGGGAATTGATGTCAATACCATTCATGACCTGTTTTTGACGCACAAGCATGTAGACCATTTTATGGGCGTGATTTGGATGATTCGCGTCATTTGCCAGAATATGCAGAAGGGTGTTTATACAGGAGAAGTGCGGATTTATGGTCACGCAGAGGTGATGGAGCAGGTCAATCAGGTTGCGCATATGCTTCTGGGCAAAAAGCAGACCAAGTATATCGGAGACCGTGTTCATCTCATCGCTGTGGCAGATGGTGAAACACGGGAGATTCAGGGAAATCCGGTTACCTTTTTTGATATTCAGTCTACAAAAGCAAAGCAGTTTGGATTTCAGATCACACTGCCGGACGGCAAGCGCTTGACCTGCTGCGGAGATGAGCCGTATCGGGAATGCGAAGAAAAATATGCGAAAAACAGCGATTGGCTGCTGCACGAAGCCTTTTGCTTGGATGCACAGGCGGATATTTTTCACCCGTATGAGAAGAGCCATTCGACAGCGAAGGATGCCTGTCAGACGGCAGAAAAGCTGCATGTCAAAAATCTTGTATTATATCATACAGAAGACAAAAACATTGCGCATCGGAGAGAGCTGTATACAGCGGAAGGCCAGCCGTATTTTAGCGGAAATTTGTATGTGCCGGACGATTTAGATGTGATAGAACTGTAAAAAAACAAGTCTGATTCTTTTTTGAATCAGACTTGTTTTTTCAATTTGCGGTATACCGTGAAATACATGGTTGTAAAGCTTGCGGCGCCGCCGAGCAGGTTGGAAATCGGTTCGGCGAGGAAGACACCGTTGACGCCCAGCGCGGCGATATGCGGCAGAAGCAGCGTCAGCGGAATCACAACAATGACCTTGCGGAAGATAGAGAAGAAAATTGCCTGGTGTGACTTGCCCAGAGCGGTAAAGACCGATTGGGCAGAAAACTGAAATGCCATGAAGCAAAAGCCGAAGAAATACAGATGCATGGATGGCACGCCTGCGGCGAGCAATTGCGGATCGGTATTGAAGATGGAGATAAAAAAGTGCGGAAAGAGAGAAACAATTCCCCACATGAGTGTCGAATAGACAAACAACAGCCCGGTTAAAAACACAATCGCCTTGCGGACACGTTCCAGTAGAGCGGCACCGTAATTGAAACTGATGACCGGCTGCGCGCTGCTCGTGATACCGTTGACAGGAAGCATGATAATTTCTCGCACAGAGTTGAGTACGGTCATGATACCGACGTACAGATCGCCGCCAAAGTTTTGCAGGGTGCTGTTGCAGGCAACCTGCACCAAGCTGTTTGTGACGTTCATGGTAAAACCGGCAAGTCCAAGGGTTAAAATTTTCTGTACACGCTGTGCTTGTAGCCGCATATGCTTGGTGCGAATGCGCAGCAGCGTTTTAGAACCGGTCAAAAAACGAAACGTCCAGACGGCAGAAACGAATTGCGAGAGCACCGTTGCACACGCTGCCCCGCGTACGCCCATGTGCAGAGCAAAAATAAAGATTGGATCGAGAATTAAATTGAGCACTGCGCCGATGATGACGGTTAACATGCCAGTAGTACCGAAGCCTTGTGCATTGATAAACTGATTTAATCCCAATGACAGCATGACGAAAATCGTGCCGAGCAGGTAAATCGTGATATAGGACATGGCATAGGGGAGTGTTGTTTCGCTTGCACCGAGCGCCAGCAGAAGAGGGCGGCGGATCAGCAGACCTAAAACGGTCAAAGAAGCACCAATGCCCAGAAGCAGGGTAAAGCAGTTGCCCAAAATGGCTTCTGCTTCTTCGGATTCTCCGGCGCCGCGCTTCATCGAAAACAGCGGTGCACCACCCATGCCAACGAGGTTAGAAAATGCCAAAATCATCGTAATAATGGGAAAACACACGCCCAAACCGGTTAAAGCGTGCGTGGCATCGGCGCCGATTCTGCCGATATATATGCGGTCAATGATATTGTATAAGACGTTGACTAGCTGCGCCAACGTCATGGGTACAGCGAGCCGAATGATATTTGAGGACACACTGCCCTGAGAAAAATCTGTGGTTGTCTGCGCTTGCAAGACAGTCGCTTCCTTTCTGAAACTTATAGATTCTTGAAAAATATTATAACATCTTGCTGAAGAAAAAGCAAAAGATTGGCTATCTTTCAAATTGACATAACACAAGCAATTTTGTATGCTAGTGTTCGTGAGAAAAAATATAAGAGGAAAGGTAGTACATGTAACAAATGAAACAAGAACAATCTTTTTTCCAACGCATTGGAAAAGATAAGCGATATATTGTATTAAACTTGTTTTTCGCTTATTTTTCGCTGGGTGTGGCACTCATTATGCTCGGCTCGGTGCTTCCGGTGCTCAAATCAGACTATGCACTCAATTATCAGGTCGGCGGTATGCTGCTGTCGGTGCAGTCGATTGGCTATGCCGTAGCCGGTCTCGGCGCAGGCTTTCTGCCGCTGTATTTTGGGCTGAAAAAATCCTTTATTCTGCTGACCTCCGGCACGTGCATCGGCATGGGAATGCTGCTCGCAAGCGGCAATCCGGTTTGGCTGCTCATTGCGATGGGCTTGATTGGCATCAGTAAGGGCGCAGTGACCAACTATAACAATCAGATCATGACGGAGCTGGCGGAGGGCGATGCCGGTCCGCTCAACCTGATGCACGCATTTTTTGCCATTGGCGCATGTCTGGCTCCGCTTATCGTACTGGTATGCGGAAAGATTGATGCGAGCGGTTGGAGACTGGCTGTTTTCCTGTCGGCAGCAGCTGTTGGTGTGGGACTGATCGCCATGTTCCGCATGAAGATGAGCGATACGCAGCCGACGCAGGAGCACAGCGAAAGCAAAACCAAGGTATCTTACGGCTTCTTCAAGGAAAAAATCTTTTGGATTACGATGCTCATCTGCTTTTTCTATCAGGGCATTGAGGGAACCATGATGGGTTGGCTGACGTCGTTCTTTGTCGATTCGCATGTCATGACGGACAGCTTTGCACAGGTAGTCACTTCTGCGCTGTGGATTGCTCTGCTCATTGGCCGCATTAGCTGTTCGCGTCTGGCTGCAACGTTCAAGCCGGGCCAGATGATTCTGGCAATGGCCATCGGTCAGTTTATCTTTTTGACTATGCTTGTCACGAGCCACAGCTTTGCCGGTATGATGATTGCGACGATTGGTTTGGGTCTCAGCATGTCCGGTATGTATGGCACATCGGTATCCAATGCCGGTGATTTGTTCACCCGGTATCCGGTGTGCATGGGCTTCTTTGTCTTGATGACCAGCTCCGGTGCCGTGGTTGCTCCGGCGGTTGTCGGTGCCGTAGCAAATGCATCGAATATGCGTTTGGGCATTTCGTGTCTACTGCTGGCAGCGGTTGCGCTGGTTGTCATGGCGCTCGGCAATGTGCGTATGGGATACCTGCGCCGCCGGAGGGCGAAAAAAGCGAGCAAGCAGCACGCATAAGATTGTTGATAGAATAAAATCCCGCGGTTTTTACACCGCGGGATTTTTGTATGTATCAAGAAAACTTACTTATTCACGCCAAAGTGAATGGTCGTGTCCTCGTCGTTTCGCTGCTGTAAATGCATATTCAGCGGCATAACCCAGCTGTTGTGATCGGTATGCAGCAGTTCTTCTGCCAGCTCGGACATTGGCTCGCCGAGATAGGTATCGTACAGAATGTTGATTTCCTTGTTCTCGTGCGAGTAACGCAGCGGGCTGAGACGGTCAAGGCTGTACAGCATGTTGCCGCGTGCATCAGCAAGCTCGTTTTGCTCGAACGGAATCGGCTGACCGCCGCCGCCGACACAGCCGCCCGGACATGCCATGATTTCTACGAAGTCATAGTGTACCTTGTGGGTCAGAACCGCCTGAATCAGCTTGCGGGCATTGCCCAGACCGCTGGCAACAGCACAGCGAATGGTCGTGCCGTTGAGGTCAAATTCAGCTTCACGCCAGCCCTCTTGACCACGAATGGAACGGAAGGCGTCTGCCGGAGCGTTTTCGCCGACAACCGTGTGGTATGCCGTGCGCAGAGCGGCCTCCATAACGCCGCCGGTTGCGCCGAAGATGACACCGGCACCGGAGCCGATACCGAGCGGAGAATCAAATTCTGCTTCCGGCAGGCTGAATACATTGATGTTCTGCATCCGCATCAGGCGATCCATTTCACGGGTCGTGAGCACGATGTCAACATCCTGCATGCCGTGCTTTTTGTTTCGGTCAAAGACATGACCGTCTTTTTCTGCCTTTTTTGCAATACACGGCATGATCGCAACGCTGCAAATCTTTTCCGGATCAATGCCCATCTTTTCGGCAAAATAGGTCTTGGTAATCGCACCAAACATCTGCATCGGGCTCTTGGCAGTGGAAATCTGCGGCACGAGCTGCGGGTACTGCGACTTGACAAAGCGCATCCAGCCCGGGCAGCACGACGTGAACATCGGCAGATCCTTCAGCTCGCCGTTTTGCAGGCGCTTCAGGAATTCGGTGGACTCTTCCATGATGGTCAAATCCGCAGAAAATGCGGTGTCAAAGACATAATCAAAGCCCATCGAGCGCAGAATGGCAGTCAAGCGGCGAACCGTTGCCATTTCACGCGGCAGACCGTGTGTCTCGCCCCAAGCGGCGCGAACCGCAGGTGCAATCTGTACCACGGTAATCTTGTTCGGATCGCGCAGGGCATCCAGCACTTCGCGAGTGTCGTCGCGCTCACGCAGCGCACCGACCGGACAGTGCGTGATACACTGTCCGCACAGAGAGCAGTCAGAATCCTTGATTCGTCGGTTGTATGTGACATCGACGGTCGTGCGGGAGCCGGAACCGCTCATGCCCCAAATGCCCAGCGTCTGAATCTTTTCGCAGTACTGGACACAGCGCATACATTTGATGCACTTTTGCACATTGCGGTACAGCGGGAAGGTTTCTGTCCAGATGCGCTTGGGCAGATCTTTTTTGTATGGATTCTTCAGCAGGCCAAAGTTGTTTGCGACCTGCTGTAATTTACAGTTTCCGGCGCGGACACAGATCGAGCACTCGCCGTCGTGCTGGGAAAGCAGCAGCTCCACATTGATGCGGCGCGCTTCCAGTGCGCGATGAGAGTTGGTGTGGACGACCATGCCTTCGTATACCAGGTTGTTGCAGGAGGAGACCAGACGGCTTTCTCCTTCGACCTCTACGCAGCAAATGCGGCACGCGCCGATTTCATTGATTTCCTTGAGATAGCACAGGGAAGGAATGGTGACGCCGGCCTTGGCAGCGGCTTCCATAATCGTTGTGCCTTCCGGTACGCGGACGGCGATGCCGTTGATAATTACATTTACCATTGTCTCATTCGACCTCCTCTAAAGTTGCCGTAGCCGTAATGATCGCAGCGCAGGCAGCGGGAAGATTCCTGCAGAACCTCTTCCTCTGTCATGCCCTCCTTGATGTCGTCAAAGTTATCGACACATTCACACGCCGGACGGGTGCGGACGTTGACGCGGCCGCAAGCCGTTGTCGGAGAAAGCGGAGCCTCCGGAATATCCTCGACAGCGGCATGAATGACATGATTGTAGCCGAGGAAGTTGTCGATATTCGCAGCGGCAACTTTACCGGCAGCAATTGCGCGGATAACCGTGGACGGACCGGTTACGGCGTCACCGCCTGCGAAGGTCTTGGTGCTGCCCTCTACGATACTATCCGGCAGAGCAGAGAAGCGTTCCCGATTGACGGCGATACCAGCGGCAGCAAATGCCTTGGAGTCGATGCCCTGACCGATTGCCACGATGACAATGTCGCACGGAATGACGTTTTCTTCCTTGGTTGCTTTGATTGGACGCGGTCTGCCGTCTCTGCCGACAGGACCGATGTGCTGCGGCTGGGTGATAAGCGCGGTGACATTGCCGTCTTCGTCTTGCTCAATGCGCAGCGGAGCCTGCAACGGCAGAATGGTAACGCCTTCTGCGGCTGCCTCTGCAATCTCTTCGGACAGTGCTGTCATATCGTCGACACGGCGGCGATAGACGGTAGTGACATTGGAAGCGCCCAGACGAATTGCCGTGCGGCTGGCGTCCATGGATACATTGCCGCCGCCGATGACGCAGACGCGCTTGCCGGTCAGATCCGGCGGATTGCCTTCGCCGATGGCGCGCAGCATAGCAACAGCGGAAACAACGCCGTTGCTGTCCTCACCGGGAATACCGACCTTGCGGTCTACGTGGGCACCGATGCACAGCAGAACCGCATCGTATTCGCGCTCAATATCGACAACCTGAATGTCCTTGCCGACGGAAATATCGGTATGTACTTCAACACCGGTGCTGAGAATGACATCAATATCATTTTGCAGCATGTCCTCCGGCAGACGATAACGCGGAATGCCGTAACGCAGCATACCGCCCAGCTTTGGGCGCTGTTCGTAAACGACGGTCTGATGGCCCATCAGCTGTAAGTAGAAGGCACAGGTCAGACCGCACGGGCCGCCGCCGATGATGGCAACGCGCTTGCCGGTAGACGGCTGGTTGGCAACCGGTGCAACGTGCAGGGCGTGGGTGACAGCGTAATGCTTGATGCCGCAGATGTTGACGGCGTCATCCACCATGTTTCTGCGGCAGCGTGCTTCACACGGATGCTCACAGATAAAGGCACAGGCGGTCGGGAACGGATTGTCCTTGCGGATGAGCTTTACGGCATCCTCGCAGCGACCGGCGCGCACGAGAGCGATATAGCCCGGAATATCTACGTGAGCCGGACACAGAGCAACACAAGGAACCGGCTGTGTCAGGCCGCTGGTGCAGCGGTTGTTGAGCACGTGCTCCTCATAATCATCGCGGAAGCCCTGAACACCGCGCAGCACCATACCGGCAGCCTCGTAGCCAATGGCACAGTCTGCGGTTTCCAGAATCGTACGGGCGGTACGCTCAATGCGGTCAATGGTCTCTAAAGTGGCGCGCTCGCTCAGAACGTCATCCATGAGACTGGCAAGCTGGCCCAGTCCGATACGGCATGGGGCACATTTGCCGCAGGTTTGTGCATGACACAGCTTTAGAAAACCGAGAGAAATATCCACTGGACATAGTCCCGGAGGGCTGGCTGCAATACGGCGCTCCAGATCTTGGTACAGACCCTCGACAACAGTTTGCGCCTGGTTCGGGGTATCGAGACTTAATCTGCTCAAATCGACTCACTCCTCACTCATAAATATGAAAATGTACGAAAACGAAAAATAGATAATACTTATCCCTATTTTACCGCATCGTACAGATATTTGCAATAAAATCAACCAGAAAAAGCTCAAAAAACGAGAAGTTACAAAATAAATCGGATATTCTGCCTAAAAATAAAAGGAAAATAAGATGACGTTTTGACATGCCATGACGGCAAACATGCAAAAGCAAAAAAATCCCGCAGGCACATGACGGCGTGCCTGCGGGAACGGAAAAAGACGGAAATTAGAAACGGAAATCGCGCTGACCCTCGTGAATATTTTCAATGTACGCCGTTGCTTTTTCTCGCACGGCTTCATTCGGGATGGTGAGCAGTTCTTTCTTGATGAGGGCTTCACCAATCGCACGTGTTTCCGGAGACGCATAGTCTTCCAGATATTCCTTGAGCGTCATCAAGGCGTTCGGATGACAGCAGTTGACAATCTGTTTGCTCTTGAGCAGAGACATGAATCGGTCGCCGGTTCTTCCGGCGCGATAACATGCCGTGCAGAAGCTCGGCACATAGCCGAGATCCATCAACCAGTGGACGACTTCATCCAGCGTGCGGCGGTCGTCGACTTCAAACTGGGTGGTATCATCCGGACGATCTTCTTCGGTGTAGCCGCCGACACTGGTGCGGGAACCGCCACTGATTTGCGAGATACCCAGATTCAGAACGCGCTCACGGCTTGCCTGACTCTCGCGGGTGGAGACGATCATGCCGGTATACGGTACGGCAATGCGGATACAGGCGACGATTTTGGCAAAGGTATCATCGGAAATGCCGTTGTCAAAGACCTCTGGGTCAATGTCATCTGCACGGCGGACGCGCGGCACGCTGATGGTGTGCGGGCCAACGCCCTTATATGCCTCCAGATGCTCAGCGTGCATGATGATGCCGGTAAAGTCGTAGCGGTAGTTGTTCAGACCGAACAGCACGCCGAGACCGACATCGTCAATGCCGCCGTCCATGGCGCGATCCATCGCTTCCGTGTGATACGCATAATCCGACTTCGGGCCGGACGGATGCAGCTGTTCATACGACTTTTTGTTGTATGTCTCTTGGAACAGGATATAGGTGCCGATGCCTGCGTCCTTGAGCTTGCGGTAGTTTTCCACTGTCGTTGCGGCAATGTTGACGTTGACACGGCGAATGGCACCGTTTTTGTGCTTGATACTGTAAATGGTTTGGATGGATTCCAGAATGTATTCGAGCGGGTTGTGAATCGGATCCTCACCGGCTTCCAGCGCCAGCCGCTTGTGTCCCATGTCCTGCAAGGCGATAACTTCCTGACGGATTTCTTCCTGGGTCAGCTTTTTACGCGGAATATGGTGATTTTTCGCGTGATACGGACAGTATTCGCAGCCGTTGATGCAGTAGTTGGACAGATACAGCGGCGCAAACATGACGATGCGGTTGCCGTAAAATTCCTCTTTGATTTTGCGGGCGAGCGCATAGATTTTTTCGTTTTCGTCCTCCAGCTCGCAGTCGAGAAGAACAATGGCTTCCTTGTGGGAAATGCCCTTCATCTTTGCTGCTTTTTCCAGGATCTGGTCAATGACTTCGCGGTTATTTTTGTTTTTTTCTGCGTAGACAAGACATTCGCGGATTTCTTCATCGCTGATGAATTCCTCTGCCTTCGGTGACATCACGTTGTACATACAATTTCCTCCTGATTTCTCTCTCTTACAGCTTGGAATACACGGATTTTGCCGTCACGCCGTCCAGCATACCGATTTTTCCGGACATAGCGCTGATAATGGATACCGGCGCATCGACAGCGATACTGATGAGCGAGATATGCCGCTTTTCATACGGCAGACCCATGCGGCCGATGATATATTTTCGATACTCGTGCAGAATTTCGTTGAGCTGGTCGATGTGATCGGCACGTTCGACGACAATGGCGAGAATCGCAACGCGGGTTTCTTCCATAGTAAACTCCTCCTCATACATATAAAAACATCCCTGCGCGGCTGCGCAGGGATGCAACGAGCTTGTTGTTCACATCCGTCTTTCCCGTGAGAAATTGGATTCTTGCGGGGCAGTCCATGTGCAGTCAGCAGCGGTTTGCAGTGAGAAGAAACCTTCTGCCTGCGCACCGATATTATACTAACTATATCATAGATTGCCGAAAAAGTACATGGGGATGCTGCTGTTTACGCCTCGTCTTCGATGACGAACTGACTGTCCAGATGTAATTCATAGCGGACACGGTCAGCGATGGTCAAAATCAGTTCGCGGTTTGGTGGACGGCGCACAGCGCTGAAGCCTGCCATGCGTCCGCCGGAACGCTTCCACGCGATTTCCACGGCATTTCGGATGTCGCGTTCGACGCTTGTCCATGTCGTGTGATATTTCCGTGCGACAGCCGGATACAGGATTTTGGTCACTGACTCTGCGACAGAAGGATCCTTCAGTGTCATGAGAATGCATTCTCGTGCATATCGATAACCGGCGACATGCGCGGGCAAGTGCAGACTGTTGATAATCTGCGTGACGCGGCGCGAAATATCGTAGGCAGAGGGCTGTCGATGCTCGGAGGAAAATCGACGCGGAATACAGCCATACCGTACGATCAGTTCCACAAGGGCTGACAAGTCGATGGGCTTGCGCAGGAAAAAGCTGACACCGAGTCGGTCGCATTCTGCCACGGTATGCGTCGAGGCAAACGAGGAAAGAACAAAGATGACAGGACATTGTTCTGCCGGCAGGTTGTGCAGCTCCTTGAGAACAGAGAGGGCGTTGTTGCCCGGGATCATCAAATCAATCAGCAGGGCATTCGGCTGTTCCCGTAGGATTATATCAGTTAATCCATCGCCGGAAGTGTAGATGCCAGTAATCGACAGTTCTGATGAGGACTCGATAGCCGATGAGAGCGCACGGGTGAAGATAGAATCGTCCGATGCAATCATGATACGAGTGAGCGATAACATAATAAAATCCCCTTTTTATAAAATTTTTGCTTGGCGTATGTTTGTGTATGCCTTGTATATACTACTATACCGGAATTTGCAAAAATGGACAATGACGGAGTTGTACAAAAAGTTGCTCAAATCGAAGGATCGACAAAAGTGAGTTGCAACAAATAACCTTGTATAAATCAAAGATTTTAGGGAAAAAAGCGAGAATTTGCACGAATTAAAAAGGTGTTTTCCATCGGTGAAAATGACGATAAATAAGATGTTTAGAATTATCGCGCCGATTCGACAAACAGCGAAAAAAACAACAGATCTCCCGATATTTTCGGGAGATCTGTGCAAAATGTGCGATTATTCTTTGCTTGCCAGACGCGCATTGACTTCATCAAAGGTAGCAAGAACGTCTGCGGACGGAGCTGGTGTTACCAAGCTAACAACAACATTGACGAGCAGAGCCAGAACAAATGCCGGCAGCAGCTCATAGATACCAAAAATGCCTCCCATCGGTGCGATCAGGAATTTCCAAACGAATACCATGATGCCGCCAACGACCATGCCGGACAGGGCACCCTGCAGGGTGGAACGCTTCCAGAACAGTGCCAGCAGAACAATCGGACCGAAGGTTGCGCCGAAGCCAGCCCAAGCGAACGATACAATCTTAAATACCGAGCTGTCCGGATTGCGAGCCAAGAATACAGCGATGACAGCGATGACAACGACGGTCAGACGAGCCACTGTGATGCTCTGCTTCTGCGTCAGCTTGACGCCAAACAAATCCTGCAGCAGGTTCTGCGAGAAGCTGGAAGAAGCAGCGAGCAGCTGCGAGTCAGAGGTAGACATCGTGGATGCCAGAATACCGGACAGAATGACACCGGCGATGATAGCTGCAAGAACACCATGGTTGCTGATGAGCTGTGCGACGGTGATGATGATGCGCTCCGGATCTGCCAGTACCGGCAGGGCACCGGCCTTGGTCATGCCCAGACCAGCAATACCGATAAAGACAGCAACAGCCATAGAAATGACAACCCAAACCGTTGCAATGCGGCGGGAAGTCTTGATTTTCTTGTCGTCTTCGGTTGCCATGAAGCGCAGCAGGACGTGCGGCATACCAAAGTAGCCGAGACCCCATGCCAGCATGGAGAACGAGGTCAGTGCGCCGTAAGCGGAAGAAGAACCGGTTTCCGGATCATAAATGCTGGTTAAGCTCAGATAGCCCGGCAATGCGCGTGCATTGGTGAGAACGGCATCCATGCCACCAGCCATATGAACGGCGTAAACAATGACAATAACCAGAGCAATGGTCATGACAATGGACTGAATCAAGTCGGTGGTGCTGGCAGCTAAGAAGCCGCCCAGTGCGCAGTAACCGACGATGATTGCTGCGCTGACGATCATGGCAACCATATAATCTACGCCGAACAGCTGATTGAACAGCTTACCACAGGCAGCAAAGCCGGATGCGGTGTACGGAATAAAGAAGATGATGATGATAACGGCAGCAACGGAAGAAAGAACGTGCTTTTTGTCGCCGTAGCGATCCGCGAAAAAGTCCGGAATCGTGATCGAGTTGGTGGTGTGGGTGTACACGCGGATGCGGCGTGCCACGAGCAGCCAGTTGAGATAGGTACCGATTGCCAGACCGATTGCCGTCCAGGCGGCATCGGCAACGCCGGTTAAGTAGGCAACGCCCGGCAGACCCATGAGCAGCCAGCTGCTCATATCAGAGGCTTCCGCACTCATGGCGGTGACCAGCGGGCCGAGCTTTCGACCGCCTAAGTAGAAATCATCGGTGTTTTTGTTCTTGTTGGACATTTTGAAACCGATGAACAGCATCATTGCGAGATAGGCAACAATCGCAACGACAATAATAACGTTAGACATGTTTCGTACTCCTTTTGTGAAAGTATCATACCTGCTTATTCTAGCATAAAAAAGACCAAACGGAAATATAGAACGAATACTAGAATAAAGTTTGTACTATACAGACAAAAGAAAACGCATTTTTGACGGATATGCGTGTGAAATGCCGAGTTATTTTGCTTTATATGCACTTAAAAATAGCGGAAGTTCTGTACCGGAATACTGATACAAAGAGTAATCTCCATTGCAGATGCACCAGTCGTAAATCATCGCACGCTCCAGCATCGCGTAAGCTTTGATGATTTCATTGACGGAAACATCGGTGCGCAGCTGTCCGCGGCTCTGTCCTTCGATCACGATTCGACGCAAAACGCGGTAGTAGGTACGGCTCTGATTGAGCAGATGCCGGTCTCCATAGGTGATGAGCTGAGAGGAATACATCTGCGCGAGCAGATCCATCGGCACACTGTTTTCGATCATGAGGAACAGCTCATGGTTGAGGTACATGAGCTTGTCAAAGCTGTTCATCTCCGGATCCATTTCCTGCATCAATTGCTCGTATTTGGCGTCAAATAAATAGGAAAGAGAGGAGAGCAGGGCATCTTTGCTGTCAAAATAATGGTAAAACGAGCCTTTGGATGTCTCCGAGCGCTCGACAATGTCTTCGATGGTTGTGCCCTCATATCCCTTTTCATAAAATAGTGACCATGCCGCATCGACGATGCGGCCTTTGGTGTTGCGGGCATCCTTTTTTGCCATGCAGAGGACCTCCTGTTTCTTTTTTGTTTCTATTATACGGCAGAGAAATCCGGTTAGACAAGAGAAAAGTTTACAAATACAGGGGATTTGTTTACAAAAAGTTTCTTGTAGTTACCTGAAAAAACAAGTAAAGTAAACATATGATACACAAACAGAGAGAGGAGATGGCGCAAATGACGATGGAAAAATACAACATTTTCTTTGACAGTCCGGTAGGCTTGCTGTCCGGTACGTTGGATTTATGTCAGACAGACTGCGGGCTAACAGGACACATCACGATGATGGGACACGGAACCAATATTACCGACGGAAACATGATCGATGACAAGCGGGATTTTTATGGAACCGTTTGGCTCCGGGAGGAAGAAGTGCCGTTTCACGCACAGGGCGTGCTGGAAGACGGCATGTTGGAGCTGGATATGAATATTGGGTCTCAGCTGTTTCCGCTCACAGGATTTCCGGTTCCTACCGCATGAGCTGTTGCACGAAACAGGGAGGACTGGTATAATAAAACCAGTTTTTATCTCAAGGAGGCTTCCTGTATGGCACGCACGAGCACAATCGAACGCAACACAAACGAGACCAAAATCAAGCTGTCGTTGAATCTGGACGGAACCGGCAAGGCAGATATTGCCAGCGGTGTGGGTTTCTTCGATCATATGATGAACGGATTTACCCGGCATGGACTGTTTGATGTCGATCTCAAGGTCAAGGGCGATCTGGAGGTTGATTGTCATCATACCATCGAAGATACCGGCATTGTTCTCGGCAATGCAATCCGCGAGGCAGTTGGCGATAAAAAGGGCATCAAGCGCTATGGTTCCTGCATTCTTCCGATGGATGAGGCACTGGTTCTGTGTGCGGTGGATTTGTCTGGCCGTCCGTATCTGGTCTTTGACGGCGAGTTTACGGCTGACCGCTGCGGAGATATGGATACCGAAATGGCGCGTGAATTTTTCTACGCCGTATCCTATGGCGCGGCGATGAACCTGCACATCAAGGTGCTGTACGGTTCCAACAACCACCATATTATGGAGGCCATGTTCAAGGCATTTGCCAAAGCGCTGGATGCAGCCACCATGTATGATGAGCGCATCACAGATGTGCTGTCCACCAAGGGCACGCTGTAAAATCAGAAAGAGAAAAAATGCTTCTCCAATACATGGAGAAGCATTTTTTTTGTGTCTGTGTTACTGCATTTGCAGAAAATATTCATGAATTGCCGTGTTGTCATCTAATTCCGGATGAAACGCCGTGACGAGTTGATTTCCCTGTCGCGCGGCGACAATGTTTCCGTCCACAGTCGCTAATATCTGCGTATCGCCCTCAACAGAGGCAATATACGGCGCGCGGATAAAGGTCATAGGCAAAACGCCCAGCGTCTCAAATGGCTGTTCCGTGTGAAAGCTGCCGAGCTGTCTGCCATAGGCATTGCGCTTGACGGAAATATCCATTGTCGCAAAGCATGGCTTGCCGCCGTCTACCTGCTTGGCCAGCAAGATGAGACCTGCACAGGTACCCAATACCGGCATTCCGTCTGTGATGCGCTGCTTGAGCGGCTCTAACAATTCAAGCTCTGTGAGCAGCTTGCGCATGACGGTGCTCTCGCCGCCCGGCAGAATCAGCCGATCCATCGGCTGAGATAAATCGCGCTTTTGCCGGATTTCAAAATGCGGCACTTGAAGCCGATCCAATACAGCGGCGTGTTCAGCAAAGGCGCCTTGCAACGCCAGAATACCTACAGCCATCTTACTTGCCTCTTTCTGCCATCAGCAGAGCAATTTCATTTTCGTTGATGCCGACCATTGCTTTGCCCAGATCCTCAGACAGCTTGGCAATCAGCTTGGCATCCGTATAGTTGGTAACAGCCTGTACAATCGCAGCGGCACGCTTTGCCGGGTTGCCGGACTTGAAGATACCGGAACCGACAAAAACACCCTCTGCACCCAGCTGCATCATCAGGGCAGCATCGGCCGGTGTGGCAACGCCGCCAGCGGCAAAGTTGACAACCGGCAGTCTGCCGTTTTCATGTACATAGCGCAGCAGCTCAACCGGCACCTGCAGCTGCTTGGCTGCTTCAAACAGCTCATCGTCACGCAGATTTTGTACCCGACGGATTTCTGCATTCATCGCACGCATGTGGCGAACGGCCTGTACGACATCGCCGGTGCCCGGCTCGCCCTTGGTGCGGATCATAGATGCGCCCTCCTCAATGCGGCGCAGTGCCTCGCCCAGATCTCGTGCACCGCATACAAACGGTACCTTGAACTGCGTTTTGTCGATATGATAGACGTCATCTGCCGGAGAGAGCACTTCGCTCTCGTCGATATAGTCGATTTCGATGGCTTCGAGCACCTGCGCCTCTACAAAGTGGCCGATGCGGCACTTGGCCATGACCGGAATAGAAACCGCTTCCTGAATGCCGCGGATCATTTTCGGGTCACTCATACGGGATACGCCGCCTGCTGCGCGGATGTCAGCCGGAATGCGCTCGAGTGCCATGACGGCACATGCACCGGCCTCTTCTGCGATCTTTGCCTGCTCCGGTGTGGTGACGTCCATGATAACGCCGCCCTTGAGCATCTGTGCCAACTCTTTATTTAACTGGTATCTGTTCTCCATGATAGGAAACCTCCTCAAGGTCTTTACTTTTTGGATGTCACCCAGTATAATGCTGTTGTGGCATGAAGAAAATGCCCAATTAAAAGATATTCAGTCAGGTCAGATTGGAGAAAAGAACAGCTGTGATTACCTATAATCTTATGAATAGCGGGTCAGATTCGCTGTATGCGTATCTGTGTAAAAGCATCAAACAGGATATTTTGCAAGGGACACTCAAGAAGGGAGAGCGGCTGCCGTCCAAGCGCGCTTTCGCGTCCAATCTCGGTGTCAGCGTCGTTACGGTAGAAAACGCATATGCGCAGTTAATTGCGGAAGGATATATCTATTCCATCCCGAAGCGGGGGTTTTATGTTGCCGATTTCAGTGATCTGCCGACAGAGCTACAGCAAAAGACACCGACATTTTCTCAGGAGATGGTTTCGCTCACCGGCGGAGACAGCTCGTATTTTGCCGACTTTTCCAGCAACCAAACCTCTTCTGACCTGTTTCCGTTTACGATCTGGTCTAAGGTCATCCGAGAAATTCTCAATGACAGCCGCGTGCAGCTCATGACAAATTCTCCGTGCGGCGGCATTTTTGCCCTGCGCGAGAGTATCGCGCGGTATTTAAAAGACTTTCGCGGCATGACGGTTCGGCCGGAACAGATTATTATCGGCGCAGGCACGGAGTATTTATACGGTCTGCTCATCCAGCTGCTCGGCAATGACAAGGTTTATGCGGTGGAAAATCCGGGCTATCGCAAGCCAGAGCGCATTTACAATAGCTATCATGTGCCGCGTGCGTGGATTTCCATGGATGAGGCGGGTATTCGCGTGCCGGAGCTGGAGAGAGCGGAAGCGGATATTGTGCATATCACGCCGTCTCATCAATATCCGACGGGGATTGTCATGCCGATCAGCCGACGGTATGAGCTGCTCGCGTGGGCATCGCGCAAAGAAGGCCAATATATTATCGAAGATGACTATGACAGCGAATTGCGTTTGAGCGGACAGCCAATTCCGACCTTACAGAGCATTGATATGTCCGGCAAGGTCATTTACATGAATACATTTACCAAGACCCTGTGCTCTACCGTTCGTATCAGCTATATGATTTTGCCGCAGCCGCTGCTGGAGCCATTTTATGAAAGGCTGTCGTTTTATTCGTGTACGGTATCCAATTTTGAACAGTATACCCTGGCTCGCTTCATTGAAGAGGGAAAATTTGAATCGCATGTCAATCGGCTGCGTAGTCATTACCGGAAAAAGCGCGATATTTTTCTGGAAGCTCTGCATAGCAGCAAATTGGAGCATCTGGCAACGGTTTCCGGCTCGGAGGCGGGATTTCACTTCCTGCTGACGCTTCGCACAGATATTCCGCAGGAAACAGTGATAGCCCGTGCGCAGTCGAAGAGCATCAAATTGGTACCGTTGTCCTCGTATTATTATGGAGAAGCGCCAGAACACGTACAAAATGTGTATGTTATGAATTTTTCTTCGTTGAATGTCAGCCATGCAGAGGAGATTTGCAGGAGATTGTATGCATGCTGTCTGTAGAAAGCGATTTACTTTTTTGCATAACGTGGTATGATAGATAATACCGAAAAAGGAGTTGAAACAAATGTCAGTGTTAAACAAGATACAGCCAGAGGGCGTATTTACAATTTTTGAACAGCTGTGTGCGATTCCGCATGGTTCGCGCAACACCAAAGCCATCAGCGATTTCTGTGTGAATTTTGCACAGCAGCGCGGCCTGCGGTATATCCAAGACGAGAGCAACAATGTGATTCTTTTTGCTCCGGCATCGGAAGGGATGGAACATACACAGCCGGTTATTTTGCAGGGACATCTGGATATGGTCTGTGAAAAGACACCAGACTGCGATTTGGACATGGAAAAACAGGGCCTGCGCCTGAAAACCGACGGAGAGTGGATCTGGGCAGATCAGACCACACTGGGCGGTGATGACGGCATTGCCGTCGCGTATGCACTGGCAATTTTGGATGATGCCAGCATTCAGCATCCGCCGCTGGAAGTAATTTTGACTGTGGATGAAGAAATTGGTATGCTCGGCGCAGCATCCATTGATTTGGGGCAGATTGGCGGCCGCCGTCTGCTCAATATTGATTCGGAAGAGGAAGGCGTTTTGCTGACAAGCTGTGCAGGTGGCGCAACGGTTTGCTGCTCAATTCCGATGATGTGGAGTGTAAAGAAGGGCTTGCGCGTCAGCGTCAAGATTCATGGTCTGCGCGGCGGTCATTCCGGCACGGAGATCAATAAGGGCAGAGCCAATGCCAATATGCTGCTCGGACGTTTCCTGAATGAGCTGGACAAAGAGTATCCGTATGCACTGTGCACGGTAGATGGCGGACTCAAGGACAATGCCATTCCGCGCGAGAGCACAGCGGATATGATTATCTCTCCGGATTATTTGGAAGAGCTTCGTGCCTATGCACAACAAACACAAAACGCATGGCGCGAAGAATTTGGCGAAAATGATCCGGATATTGCTATTTCCATTGATGAAATCGGCATAGACAGCCACGAAGTCATGTTTGGCGATTGCCGCAGAAATACCCTCGCCGTGATGAGCCAGCTGCCTAACGGGGTGCAGGCGATGAGCCAGGAGATTGAAGGGCTGGTGCAGACTTCCCTGAATTTGGGTATCTTGAAAACGGATTTTCGCGGCGTGCACATGACGTTCTCTGTGCGAAGCTCGATCAATGCAGAAAAAGATGCCCTGATGGAACAGCTGGCAGATCTGATGGCGCGTTACGGCGGTGGCGCAGAGATAGAAGGAGAATATCCAGCTTGGGAGTATCGCAAGGAATCCAAGCTGCGCCGCATCATGACGCAGGTATACACGGAGCAGTATGGGCAAGCGCCGAAGATTGAAGCTATTCATGCGGGCGTAGAGTGTGGCTTGCTTGCCGGCAAGCTGCCGGATCTGGATGCAATTTCCTTCGGACCGAATATTGAAGAAATTCATACCACGCGTGAGCGCTTGTCTATTCCATCGGTACAGCGCACATGGAAATTGATTCTCGGTGTCCTCAAGGCGTGCAAGTAAAAAAAGCAAGATAAAAGGGAGAGCTTAAACGGCTCTCCCTGATTTTTTCTGACATTAGTTTTGCTTGATGCCGCGCATCGAAAGACTGATGCGCTTTCTGTCCGTGTCCACAGAAAGCACAACGGTTTTTACGACATCGCCGACGCTGACAATGTCAGACGGATGCTTGACAAACTGGTCGGACAGCTGGGAAATATGCACCAGACCATCTTCGTGCACGCCGATGTCCACAAATGCGCCGAAATCGCACACGTTGCGGACGGTTCCGACAACTTCCATACCCGGTTTGAGCTGACCGAGCGTCATGACGTCTGCGGAACGTAGCAGCGGTGCAGGCAGTTCATCACGCGGATCGCGTCCCGGCTTTTGTAGCTCTGCCGCAATGTCGTTCAAGGTCGGCACACCGACACCGCAGCGTTCCGCCAACTCGGATTTTCCCGCTTTTTTGATGCGGTCGTTCAAATCAGATAATTGGTGATTGGCGACATCCTGCTCCGTGTAACCGCACAGAGACAACAGAGTCTTGGCTGCCGGATACGATTCCGGATGTACCGCAGTGCGGTCGAGGACTTCCTTGCTTTCTGCCACACGCAGGAAACCGGCACACTGTTCAAATGCTTTTGGGCCGAGTTTTGCAACCTTGAGCAGCTGTTTGCGTGACGTAAAGGCACCATTTTCCTGCCGATATGCCTCGATATTCTTGGCAATTGCCGGAGAAATACCTGCAATATGCTCCAGCAGGGAAGGAGAGGCGGTGTTCAAATCGACACCGACTGCGTTCACACAGTCCTCGACAACGCCGTCCAAGGCCTGCGACAGTCGTGCCTGCGGCATGTCGTGCTGATACTGGCCGATACCGATTGCCTTTGGATCAATTTTGACCAGCTCTGCGAGCGGATCCTCCAACCGGCGGGCGATAGAGACAGCAGAACGCAGATTGACGTCAAAGTCCGGAAATTCCTGTGCAGCAAGTTTAGAGGCAGAATAGACCGAAGCACCCGCCTCACTGACGACCATATATTGAATTGGCAGACCACTTTCACGGATGAATTCTGTCAAGAATTGTTCGGATTCACGGCTTGCGGTGCCATTGCCCAGTGCGATACAGGTGACATTGTTTTTTTCACACAACTGCTGCATGGTTTTCTTTGCTTCCGGAATCGACTTTTTGGACATGGTCGGATAAATAACAGCGGTGTCCAGCACAGCGCCGGTCTCATCGACAACCGCTAGCTTGCAGCCCATGCGATAACCTGGGTCAAAACCAAGAACAACATGATGTTTGATTGGCGGCTGCATGAGCAGCGGACGCAAATTGAGCGCGAATGTAGCGATAGACTGCTCGTTTGCCGTATCCGTCAATTCCTTGCGGATTTCACGGCTGAGGGAAGGAAACAACAGACGTTTCCATGCGTCCTGTGCCATTTCTGTCAGCTGTGTTTCATAGGGGTGCGGTTTGCGAAATACCGAACGACAGATGAGCTGAAGAGCGGCTTCTTCATCACAGACAATATCAATTTTCAGCAGCTTTTCGCGCTCGCCGCGGTTGAGTGCGAGAACCTGATGGCTCTGTACACGGCGGATTGGGCTGGAGAAATCTGCATATTTTTCATATACCGTTTTTTCTACGTCTTTGCCGGTGGAAGTCAACGTACCGGTATTGCGAATCAACGCACGCAGATGACCGCGCAGAGAGGCATTGACAGAACAATCCTCTGCGAGAATATCCATGGCACCGGATAAGGCATCCTGCCATGTGTTTACCTCTTGCTCGGCTGACACAAATTCCTGTGCCAATGCTTCGACGGACTGTTTGGTGCCGACAATCAGACGAGTTGCCAGCGGTTCCAGTCCCTTGGCGCGTGCGGCAGAGGCGCGCGTTTTGCGCTTGGGGCGGAACGGCAGGTACAAATCCTCCACTGCCGTCAGGGTATCGGCACGTTCGATGGATGCTTTGAGCGTATCGGTCAGCTTGCCCTGCTCGGAGATGGCGTGAATGACATCCTCTTTGCGCTTTTCCAAGCCGCGCAGATAGGTCACGCGGTCGGACAACTGACGGATAACCTGATCGTCCATCGAACCATGCATTTCCTTGCGATATCGCGCGATAAACGGAATGGTATTGCCCTCGTCGAGCAGAGAAATAACATTTTGTACGTGTTCTGGGCGCAGATGGAACTCCTGCGCCAATGTTTCTATCATATTCATAAAGAATCCTTTCGGGAGATTGTTTGATGATAAATAAGACAGAGCCCATAAAAGAGCTCTGTCTTGTGGTTACATTTTGAAAACATCCGAATGAGAGCCTGTATCTACTAATGTTAATGTTAGAATATTGTCTTCCAGAAGATAGACCAGAAGCCAATCTGGTTTAATATGACATTCTCGAAAGCCTTGAAAATTGCCGCCTAATGCATGGTCGCGGTATTTTGCGTCCAATGTTTTTCCTTTCCGTAGGATGTCGACGACTTGGTCAAGAAGAGAAAGATCAACACCACGCTTTTTCATTCTTTTATAACTTCTCTTATATGCTGTAGTGAATTTAACCTGATACATAAACTATTCTTCCAGAGCCTTTGTCAGTTCATCCATGCTGGTATAGCCCTGCACATTTGGATCACGAGAAATGCGTCTAGCTTCATCCATCGCAGCTAAAGTGCTGGCGTTATAATGGGGCATTTCGATGCTGAACGGAATGCCGCCGCGCAGGACGCACTGATGAAGAAACAAATTGACAGCACTTGACATATCCAATCCGAGATTGTTAAACAGTTCATTTGCCTGCTTTTTTACATCCGCATCAATGCGAATCTGAGTAGGAGTTGTAGCCATACTGTCACCACCTTTCACTTATATAATAGCAGTTACGGTATACATTGTCAATCAAAAGTGGAATAAAATTACGTTTCCGTCAGGGCTTGATACCGGCGCATCAGCTCCGGCGGCATAGTCAGCTCGCCATACTATTTTTCCTCTTGGCAAGAGACGGCATAAAAATTCTTTCCTGCGTTCTTTCTCTGATGCAGGAAATATGCTATACTAAACATATCAAAACCAGAAGGATGTGAGCACATGAATCCTGCTTATGAAAAACTGACAAAATGTTATGAGAGCCTGCGTGCGCTGACGGATTTTCAGCCGAAATTTGCCTTGGTGTTGGGCACGGGCTTGGGCGCATTTGCCGACCGCATTCGCGTGGTACAGACCGTTAGCTATCACGCGATTGAAGGGTTCCCGACCTCGACGGTAGAGGGACACAAGGGACAGTACGTTTTTGGCTATGTGGATGCCGTTCCGGTAGTGATTATGCAGGGGCGTGTGCATTATTATGAGGGCTATGAGATTTCCGATGTCGTGCTGCCGATTCGTTTGATGAAACTGATGGGGGCAGAGATTCTCATGGTGACCAATGCGTCCGGCGGTGTCAATGCCTCGTTCCATGCGGGAGATTTAATGCTGATTTGCGACCAGATTTCTTCGTTTATTCCGTCCCCGCTGCGCGGCGCGAATATAGAGGAACTAGGCGTTCGTTTTCCGGATATGACGGAAGCCTATGACAAAACGCTGTGCGAAATCATTCGCAGCACGGCAAAGAGAGAAGATATTCCGCTGCAAGAGGGCGTTTATGTTCAGCTGCCGGGACCGCAGTTTGAGTCTCCGGCGGAAATTCGGATGGTTCGCGCGCTGGGCGGCGATGCTGTTGGCATGAGTACAGCGTGTGAAGTGATTGCGGCGCGGCATATGGGAATGCGCGTATGTGGCATTTCCTGCGTGTCCAATATGGCAGCCGGTATGACCGGCGGACCGCTGCTGCATGAAGAAGTGCAGCAAAACGCAGATCTTGTGGCACCTCGATTTGAAAAATTGGTGTATCAGTCCATTGTGGCCATTGCAAAGAGCATATAAAAAAGAGAGGCGCATCTGTCAGGGAGGACAGATGCGCCTTTGCGCAGGAGGGGGTGAACCTGCGCAAGAAAGGAGGGCATAGAACAAAAATGTTCTGAAACAGACTTAATTTTGCGGATTTGCACGCTTGAGTTTGGAGAGCGCGATAGCGGCAGTGCGTAATTCCGCTCCAACAGTTTCTGCCTGCGCGGGCGGAATATTTTCCGTCAATTGTGCGCGGTATTTTCTCGTGAGAGAGTCCAAGGCAAAGACCATATGGATGATCTCGTCTCGATAAAAGCTATCATAGGTATGGGATGCAATTTTTTGCTTGGCAGAAGCAAGCGTTGTTTGCTTGGCGAGATCTTGTTTCGATGAAGTCCGGCGCTCTCTCAAATCATTTTCTATATCAGAAAGGCATTTGAGGAGCAGATCAGATTCAGCCGGAGAAAGCGGAGTCTTAAGCTGTAACATGGAAAGCACCTCATTTCAGATAAATAATATATAAATAAAAATCTAAATAGTAAAAATCTGCTCGTTAAAAGACGCACAACACAACTTCCATCATATGCGCGGCAGAAATAACGGATGTATAAGATACTTTAAAAGTTTTTTTCTTGTCTTGATTATAGCATAAATTAAACAGAGGTTCAATAACGTAACAATTGACCAACCCTACAAAGTTACTTTTGCACATTTGTGCAGAATGACAAAAATTGTGTCAAATTTTCGGATAGAGGAAGAAAAGAGGAACGGTATGAAGGAAATACGGACGGTTTTTCTCGGAGACAGTATCACAGAAGGATACGGCGTTTCCCGCGGTGAGGGCTGGGTAGAACGCCTGCACGGCGGAGAGAACATCAATCACGGCATCAGCGGCGACACGACAACGGGAATGCTGCGTCGGTTTTCTGCTCATGTCCTGCAGGAACAGCCGGATCGCGTGGTGATTATGGGCGGTGTCAATGATTTGAGTGAAGGAGGAAGCCTTCAAACAGTAATACACAATTTGGATACAATGTATACCCGCGCGGAGATGCATGGCATAGAGGTGGTTCCGGCAGTGTGCGTCATGCCGGATTATTCTATGCTGCTGGAAAATGACTGGGCACCGTATTATCCGGGCGTTCAAATGCTGCCGCAGAATTTAGAGCAGCTTGCGGATTGGATTCGCCGCTGTGCACAGGAAAATGGCTGGCTCTGCTTAGATTTTGCCCGTGAATTTCCAAAATATACAGTGGATGGGTATCCTCGCTATTTTTCAGACGGCATCCATCCCAATGAGCGCGGACATGCAATTCTTGCGCGAATTGCACAGCGACAGCTGTTTCCGCACAGCTAACACAGATTTTACGAAACGAATACAAAACTTTACATTGTTCGGGGAGAAAAATTTACGCAGGCTTGGTATGATACAGACAAAGAAAAAGAGAGACAAAGGAGGAAACAAGTATGCGTAACCCGATGGAAACCTATGTTTCATATGATGAAGACGGCAGCATGAAGTTGTCTATTCCGACTACTTTGTTCGGCGGCTATGACAGAGCACAGACCTGTGAGATGATAGAAAAAGTATCTGATTATTATAAGCAGCGCATTATGAAGCTGATGGATGATTTAGCAGAGCAACAGGAAGAAAATGATCGCTTACGTGCCAAGGCAGGATAATCCATTGTATTATCCGCCTACACAAAATCAATACAATACACAAAGAAAAGTTCCAGAAATGGGACTTTTCTTTTTTATTTGGGCATACTGGGTATCAGAGAGGGGGAGATACCATGGAGAAAAAACAGCGCAGTGCGTGGTGGCTGACCGCAATTCTTGTCGGTTTGCTTTTTCTGCTGTGCAGTGGTATGATTTTGCGAGGGATTTCCGGTATTGCACAGCTGTTTCGCACGTTTTTGCTGGGGATTGTCATCACCTTTGTGCTCAATCAGCCCAGTGAACTGATTCAGACCTTCCTGATTCAAAAGGCCAAATGGCGGGAGAAGCCCGCCAAAGCTGTCGGCATTTTGGGCGCGTATCTGTTCGTTATCGCGCTGCTTGCGGCGGTAATCGGCATTGTCATTCCGCAGCTGATTGACAGTGTGCGCACGTTTGCGATGCATATGGATGAATATCTGACCAATTTACAGCAAGAGCTGGATCGCATCACGATACCGCTTCGCTTACAGCGGATTGATTTGAGCAATCTCATGGAACTGGCACATGCAGGGCTGGGGAAATTTGATGCCGCGGTGGTGCCGCGTATTTTATCCGTCACCGGAACCATGCTGCGGGCGCTGGGAACGTTTGCCATCGGCATTGCTTTTTCCGCGTATTTGCTGGCGGGAAAACATCGTATTTTATCGCAGGTGAGACGAATCCTGCGGGCCTATCTGCCGGAGCAGACTTATGAGCAGGTACACAATGTTTTGCATGTCATTGTCGATTGTTTTCGCAATTATTTGATCGGTCAGACGACAGAAGCGGCGATTCTAGGAGGCTTGTGCTTTGTTGGTATGCTGCTTCTCCGACTGGAATATGCCGGCGTTGTCAGTGTCGTGGTGGGCATCACTGCAATGATTCCCATTTTAGGCGCATATATTGGCGGCATGGTTGCCGTAATTTTGCTGTTTATGATTTCGCCGTGGAAGGCGATATTGTTTTTGGTGTTCTTTGTCATTTTGCAGCAGATTGAAAATAATGTCATTTATCCGCGGGTCGTTGGTGGTCGCTTGGGTCTGCCGGGCATTTGGGTGCTGCTGGCCATTACGGTCGGCGGACAAATTGGCGGCGTGGTCGGCATGCTGTTCGGTGTGCCGATTACCACGGTACTGTACACCCTGCTTCGCAACAGCGTGCGCAGCAGAGAAGAGAAAAAAAGTTCCCGCTGAGGGAACTTTTTTCTTGATGTCAAATTTCCGAACCGCCTGCTTAACATTTATTCAGTATAAAACGCTTCACAACAAAAGGCTCCCGAAAGGGAGCCTTTTGGCATATAACAGCGTATCATTCGTCACGGGAAAGGGTATAGGTGGTTTTGCCAACGGTAACATGTTCCATGTCATCCAGCGGAAGGATAGTGTCAGAACGGAAAACACTGATGAAGCGGGTAGTTTTCTTCTGATATGCTGTGGTGCCGCCAACATATTGCATAGAAACCGTTGTTCCATCGGTTTTGGTTATGGTCATGTCAAATGCATAGCTATCATTGCTCACTTCCGGTACTGTCCATACAAAATAAGCACCGAGTGGAGAGAGATATGCTTTGTTGAGCGTTGCTTTGTGTCTGTTTAACAGGTCAAAGGTTTTATCTCCTTTGAGTTTGCAGGAAAGATCAGAGTAATCGGTCTTGGTAGTTAGCTCCCAATTGCCCTTGGCAAGAAGATGCGTCTGTGTTTCACCGGTTTCATCTGGCCAGCGAAGAAGCATATCATGAACATACAGCGTAAACTCTTTTTTGATTACAGGCTGTTCAGAAGATAAACGGAGCAAAAATTTGATCTGCCGCTTTTCTTTGGATACCTGCACAATCGTTGCATGCCAAAACTTTGGGGTCTCGTCTTGGAACAGCAGTTCCGTATTGCTGGTGTCCCAGGCGTCGGCGGGAAGATTGTCCGGCAACGCAATAGATGTCTCTTTATCCCAAGACAGCGTATACAAAATACACGCATTGTATCTGTCTCCGATAATGCCGTTTGCCGTGAGTGTCACGCCGTTTTGTGTGACCGATTCATCCAATGCAGTGCCCATGATGCCCATAATTTCCGTTTGTTTTTTGTTGGAGCCGAAGTAAGGAGAAAACAGCTCGGAAACAGGTCGAAGAGCACCGACTGCCCCTGCCGTGATGATGAGCAGCAGGACAGCGGCGGCAATAGAAACTGCCATACGATATTTCGGATGCCGCTTTCGTGTGTGCTTGCCTTCCAGCTCTGCTCTGTGCAGAGAAGCAGAGGCGAGCTGTCGCTTTTGACTGGCAGAGTACTGGAGCTGGTGTAATTCCTGCTTATATTCATTGAATTCGTTGCGCATAGTCGTCCCCTCCTAACTGCTTTTTTAACAGCGTTCGTCCGCGAGATAATCGAGTGTGCACGGCGGCTGTAGAAATACCGAGCAACTGTCCGACTTCCTGCGCAGAATATTCTTCGTAGTAATATAGGTAAATGACGGTTCGATAGCGAACCGGTAACTTTTGAACGAAATACAATAGGGAATGTTCATTCGGCTCCGGTGCGGGAATATCTGCGACAACATCAAGACCGCAGGTCTTTTTTCGCCACGGGCTTTTTAATATGTCTTTGCAGGCGTTGATTGTCATACGAATAATATAGGCTTTTTCATGTGCGGGACTGTCAAATGATATGGGATGCGTCAGCAAACGGACAAAAACAGTCTGACAGATGTCTTGTGCATCATGTGTGTTTTTCAAGTAGGTATAACTGAGGCGAAGAATGAGGTCTGCGTATGTGTCCGCTAGATATTGCGCTTGATTGTAATCCATCATATGATACACTCCTTTCCATGCGGGTATTGAGCGCTCTTATCTAGTATACGACACAGAGGGAGAAATCCTGTCAAAAGAGTTGGGATTTTGCAAAAAAAATTTCCCCGCCGAAGCAGGGAAATAGAAGTTGTTGTATTTACAATTTTTCAAACTTACTTGCAGGCTGCTTACATACCGGACAGCGGAAGTCGTCGGGCAGGGTATCCGATTTGTGGACATAGCCGCAGACCGAGCAACGATAGCCGTAGTGTTCATCCAGTGTGCGATAAATCGGCGCGTTGGGCGGAACCTCTTTGCCTGCGTTTTTGAATGCATCGACGGTGAGCGCGCCGCCGTCCTGAAGGACTTCGGCTTCCGTCACTTCTGCGATGAACAGCACAGCGGAATCCAGATCAACCTGCTGCAACACGCGGAAGCTGAGACGAGCACACATGCCGTCTGTGATATACGGACATCCGGCCTCATCGGTTTTGGTGTCATAGGCAGCAAATTTGTCGGTGATGCGTCCGGATTTATAGCCGAACAGATTGATGATGTCATGCGGGCAATCTGCTGCTGCAATTGTTGCACAAAAGGCACCGGTCTGCTCGACAGCAGATTCGGTCAGATTATATTTGTTGAGCGTGACGGCAAATTTTGCCGGAGAGGACGAGGTGAGCTGCTGGAGTGAGTTTACCACGCAGCCGCGGTATTTGCCGTCCTGCAAGCTGCCGACGATGGAAATCGAGTACGAGATGCTGTTGTATGCTTTGCGGTCGATCATAGAAATTCCCTCCTTTTAAAACTGAGAATGATTCTTATTTATATCTCTATCATACAGGAATTTCTTTGTGTTGTCTATGGAATAAAAATAGAAAAATACGGGTGATATTTGTACAATCTATCTAAATCAAAAGAGGATTTGATAAACACTTAAATCTAAATATCTGCCGAACTTTTTTCCGCATTTGCGGATGATGCCGCACAGCGAAAAGCCGAAGGTCTCGTGCAGATGAACGCTAATGGCGTTTTCGCTCGTGATAAGAGAAATCACGGTGTCGATATCCGGCTGTTGTTCGGCGAAAGCGAGAATTTTCTGCATGAGCTGTGAGCCAATGTGCTGCCCGCGAAAATCGGGGTGCAAATAGATGGACAGCTCGACTGCGCCGTCAAATGCCGGGCGTTCCCGATAGCGGGAGAGAGACGCATAACCGGCAATGACACCGTCTGCTTCGTAGACGAGCAGCAGATAGTTTCTTTCCTGATGCGCTTGAAACCAAGCAAGGCGATCGGCATCATCGCGGGGAGACAGATCAAATGTCGCTGTAGAATGCAGGACGGCATCATTGTAAATATCCTTTAGCTGCGGCAAATCGGCAAGCTGGGATTTGCGGATCAGATGGGACATGGGAAACACCTCATTGTGTGATAAGATACCTATAGTGTACTGCAAAACAAAGCAATTGTCCAACTTGGTGTTTGTTTCCTGTCTCAAAAGGGGAAAATGATTTGACGGAGACCGCGTCGTATGCTACACTAAGCTAAAACCGACCGGTCGGTCGGAAATCAATCTACAGGAGGGACACAATGCCAACAGTCAGCGTAAAGAAACCATTTACCGTTTTGGTCGGCATCATATTGGTGCTTGTACTCGGTGTGGTAGCGTTTACCAAGATGACAACAGATTTGCTGCCTAATATGGATTTGCCGTATATGGTCGTATATGCGACAGATCCGGGTGCTTCCCCGGAGTCCGTTGAGGGCGAAGTGACCAAGCCCTTGGAATCGGCACTCGGCAGTACAACGGGACTAAAAAATATTACGTCAACATCCAACGAAAATGTCGGCGTTGTCATTCTCGAATTTGAACAGGGAACCGATATGAATGCGGTCAGCATCGAGATGAGCAATACCATTGACCAAATTAAGGGCAATCTGCCGGAAAATTCCGGTACACCGGTCATGATGCAGATCACACCGGATATGATGCCGGTTCTTGTGGCCAGCGTTGATGTAGACGGCAAGGATGCGAAGGAAGTCTCTCAGTATGTCAGTGATGAACTGATGCCGGGCTTTGAGCGTCTGGACGGTGTGGCTTCGGTCAGCACGACGGGTCTTATCACGCCAGAAGTACAGGTGATTCTGGATCAGGATAAAATTGACGTGGTGAACGATAAGGTTTTAGCATCTGTAGATCAGAGTCTTGCTGATGCCAAAAAGCAGTTGGATGACAGCCAGGCACAGATTGATGATGCCAAGGCGCAACTCAATTCCGGCAAGTCTCAGCTGGACAGTTCGGCGGATGAAGCCTCGAAACAGCTGGCGCAGGCGAGTGCGCAGGTGGATTCTGCAACGGCACAGCTCAACGCGCTGTTGTCGCAGGAGACCACGCTCAAAGCCAATCAGGCAGCGTATCAGGCCGAACAGAAAGCCTTGCAACAGTATGCAGATATGAATGATTCGGTCAATATGCTTGGCATTATGGTTGTTGCCTATGATTTTACCGGTACTGTACCGGAGATCAGCGGCGTGCCGTCATCGGAGGATCTGGCGGCACTGGCACAGAATTCCGCCCAGATGCTGGAAGCACTCAAGGATCCGGCGACATATATCGGCGGCATGAGCGATGAAAATTACGCGAAGGCCATGCAGGCTGTACAGGGCATGATGCAGAACGCTGCACCGGATCAGGACATGTCTCAGCTGCTGAGCCTGTCACGAGCAGATTTTGCCAAGCTCGTGCAGACCACGGCATATGCGTCTCAGCGCGTGCAGGAAATCACGGCGGCGCTCAATGACGTCAATACCCAGCTGGCGGCAGCAGAGGCGATGAAGCCGCAGCTGCAGCAGGCATTGGATCAGGCGAACGCCGCATACGAAAAAGTGGAAGCGGGCAAGATGAATGCTACGCTGAATATGGCAGAGGGGGCGTCGGAAATCTCTGTCGGCAAGGCGTCCTTGGAGAACGCACAGAAACAGCTGGATTCTGCGGTAGACGAATTTGAAAAATCCCGCGATCAGGCGTATGAATCGGCGGACATCAGCGGCATTATTACCGCGGATATGATTAGCAAGATTCTCATTGCGGAAAACTTTGAGATGCCGGCAGGCTATATCTCGGACAGCGGTGACAATTCGTATGTCCTGAAAGTCGGAGAAAAGTATGATTCGGTTGAGGCTTTGTCCGATATGGTACTGTTCCATATGGATACTGGAGACATTGGAGATATTCGCCTGTCAGATGTAGCGGAAGTCAACTATGCGGATCAGAATTCGGATACCTCTTATGCCAAGGTAAATGGCAATGACGCTGTCGTGCTCAGCTTTTCCAAGCAGTCCACGGCATCGACATCTGCGGTTTCTGAGGCGATCAATGATAAGATCAACGAACTGCAAGACAGCAACAGCAAGCTGCACATCACACCGCTGATGGATCAGGGCGATTATATTCAGCTGATTGTCAGCAGTGTGCTGTCAAATCTGGTGTACGGCGGTTTGCTCGCCGTGCTTGTCTTGCTGCTGTTCCTGCGCGATATTCGCCCGACCATTATTATCGCGTTCAGCATCCCGCTCAGTGTGCTGTTTGCGATTGTACTCATGTATTTCAGCAATATGACGCTGAACATTATTTCGCTGTCCGGCTTGGCGCTCGGTGTTGGCATGCTGGTGGATAATTCCATTGTCGTCATTGAGAATATTTACCGTCTGCGCAATCTTGGCGTTCCGGCGGCAAAGGCAGCGGTACAGGGCGCAAAACAGATGAGCGGAGCAATCTTTGCTTCGACGCTGACGACGGTGTGTGTATTCCTTCCGATTGTGTTCACGCAGGGCATCACCAAACAGCTGTTTGCCGATATGGGCTTGACGATTGCCTACTCGCTGTCTGCATCGTTTATCGTGGCATTGACAGTTGTTCCGGCGATGAGCGCAAACCTGATGAAAAAAGAAAAAGTTGTCACGCACAAGCGGTTTGACGGCTTCCTGCGCGGCTATGAGAAGGTACTGCGCTGGTGCCTGTCGCATCGGGCAGTGACGCTGCTCGCTGTGACGGCGCTGCTGGTCGTATCTGTCGCAGCAACAGCGGCAAAGGGCATGATTTTCATGCCGTCTATGTCCTCGGAGCAGATGAACGCGACGATGACCATGCCGTCTGGTTCGGATGACACAGAGATGCAGGCGATGGCGGATAAGGCGATGAAAATCATGCGCAAGGTAGACGGCGTAAAAACTGTCGGCGCAATGTCCGGCGGTTCAGGTATGACGTCGATGATGGGTTCCAACAGCAATAGTGTTTCGTTCTATTTGATTCTCGATGAGGGAGCGGACAACGAGGCGATTGCGAATGAAATCACGAAAAAGACGAAAAATCTAGATTGTGATATGAGCGTTTCCGCGTCCAATATGGACATGGGTTCATACATGGGCACCGGCGTACAAGTTGATATTTACGGCGATGACCTGGATCAGCTGCAAAAGGTTTCCGCAGATATTGCGAAAAAGATGAAAAAGGTAGATGGTCTCAAAGATATTTCCGACGGCAATGATGACCCGGATCAGGAAAAGATTATCACGGTAAATAAAGACGCGGCGATGGAGCAGGGCTTGACGGTGGTACAGGTTTATCAGGCTCTGGCGGATAAGCTCAATACAGAGGTGGATTCCACAACGCTGACAGTCGGCACAGAGGATTTGCCGGTTGTCGTCAAGAAGCCATCCAGCATCACAACAGATGATTTGATGAAACAGACCATCACCTCGACCGATCAGCAGACCGGCGAGACCAAGGAGATCAAGCTGGATACAATTGCATCCGAGACAGATGGACAGGCGCCGTCTGCCATTCAGCGAGACAATAATGAGCGCACGATGTCTGTCACGGCATCGGTTGATGATGACCACAATGTCACACTGGTCAGCCAGGACGTACAAAAGATTCTGGATTCTTACAACCTGCCGGATGGCATGCACGCAGAGATTTCCGGAGAAATGGAAAATATCACAGATTCCATGAAAGATCTGGGACTCATGCTGCTGCTTGCGGTTGTCTTTATCTACTTGATTATGGTGGCACAGTTCCAGAGCTTGCTGGGACCGTTTATTGTTATGTTTACGCTGCCGTTGGCATTCACGGGTGGTCTGCTTGGTTTGCTCGTTGCGCGGCAGGAGCTGTCGATTATCGCTATGCTGGGCTTTGTTCTGCTGGCGGGTGTCGTTGTAAACAACGGTATTGTGTTCGTCAGCTGTGTCAATGAGCTGCGGCTGGATGGTATGCCCAAGCGGGAAGCGCTGATTACAGCGGGCAAAATGCGTATGCGCCCGATTTTGATGACGGCACTGACGACAATACTGTCTATGTCCACGATGGCGATGGGCATTGGCAGCGGTGCAGAGATGGGTCAGGCGATGGCGATTGTCGTCATTGGCGGTTTGAGCTACGCCACAATTTTGACCTTGGTGATTGTGCCGATCATGTATGATTTGTTTAACCGGAAAAAGACATTAAAACGAGTAGATGTGGGGGAAAATGATGCAGAATAAGACCTATTCGCCAAAGGAGATCGCGGCCTTTCGCGGTCTCCTGCAATTGGCGGCGGGAGGAAGACACTTTTCTAACATCAAGGTGCAGGATATTGCGACTGCCGCCGGTATCGGAAAGGGGACACTGTACGAGTATTTTTCTTCTAAAGAAGATATTTTGAGTTGCACCATGCTGTATACCTTGCAGCAGTTTGCCGATTGGATCGAACAGCAGATGACACGGGAGCAGTCGGTGTACGATATGCTGGACAGCCTAATTGATGCTTTGGAGCAGGAAATCTTTTTGCCGGTTTCCGCTCTGCCGATGTTTGGCTCATTTTTGTCGCATGAGCAGCAGGTGGAGCTGGGAATGCGCAATCGGGAAAAGGCACAGGAAACCTTCGAGCGGCTGCATGACTACGAACGGCAAATTTTTGCAAGAGGGCGACAAAATGGAGAGATTGATCCGTCTCTGAGCGATTGTTTTTGTGAGTATACCATTTTGTCCGCGTTTGGCGGATTTGCGAGTCAATTTGGAAAAGAGACAGGTTGCTGTTCGGATAATCCATCAAATGTTTGTAAAAATATGGTGCGTCAGCTGATTTTTCGGGCGTTGTGTCCATAAATAAACAATAGAATTTGTATCAAATCTGTGGTATAATAATTAAAATATTGCTAAAATTGCCGCATTGTGTCGGTATAGAGAGGGAGATATACATGAGAACGGAAAAGATTGCATTGCTGACGGATTCTTGTGCAGACATTCCGGTAGAGGTTGCAAGAAAAAATCATATTTATGTCGTTCCGTTTACGATTACATTTGACGAAGGCTCGTATCAGGACGGCGTGGATATTTTTCCGGACGATGTGTATCGTCGACAGCCGAATGAGACCATTAAAACATCGCTGCCATCCGGCGCCGTGATTGAGGACACGCTGCACAAGATCAAAGAAGACGGATATACCAAAGTCATTGCGATTATGCTGTCCAGCGGTCTGAGCGGCGGCTATCAGATTGTGCGGATGCTCGGCGAAGAGGACGAAGATTTGGAAGTTGCAGCATTCGACTCGATGAGTGCCAGCTTAGGTGAAGGCGTCATGGTACTGACGGTTGCCCGCTGGATTGAAGAGGGCAGATCGTGGGAGGACATGCTTGCGCTGATGCCGCGTATGATGAAGAATGTGTATCCATATTTTTCTGTCGATACGCTGGAGTATCTCAAGCGCGGCGGACGCATTGGAAAAATCACAGCAATGGCAGGAACAGCACTTGGCATCAAGCCGATTCTTGCGTTTGAACAGTCGGGCGAGCTGACAAGCATTCACAAGGTGCGCGGCAGACAGGCGGCAATGAAAAAACTGGTACAGGTTGCCGTGTCCAACTTACAGCCGAACAAACGGTATAATATCATGTGGGCACACGGCGGCACGCCGGAGGAAGGGGCACAAATTGCTGAAATGCTGCGCGAGGCAGCACCGGATTTCCAGCAGGAATTTTTTGGCGAAGTAGACTGTACCCTTGCCGCATATGTCGGACCACGGCTGATTGGTGCCGCTGTGCAGGTACTGGATGACGATATGTAAGACAAACGAAAACCGGCGAGGGGAAACCTTCGCCGGTTTTTTGTATAAGTAAAGCAAAAGCCGCCCGAAGGCGGCTCCGCTGTGTTTGGTTATCTGGCAGGCGTCCCAAGTTCTCCTGCATCTCTCAGAGTTTCCTCTTGTCAGTACCAGCGGCGTGTGGTCGGGACGAAATTTACCACCTCAGATAACCATTCTATTGTATCTTTATTATAGCAAGTCTATACTTTTTTGTAAAGAATTTTCTTGTTTCGGATCAAACGATCCCATTCGCGTTGGCGAATTTTTTGAAATGTGATGATAGAATTTTTGTAGGAAGCCGGATCAGTAGATGTCTTAATTCGGAGAACCAGACGATAATTTTTTCCATTTTCTTGAATGGTTTTTAGTATGATACCTGTATTCGGGCGAGAATCTTGAATAATATAATCTGGATTATCAATAATTAAAGATGCCCAACGTTCGCAGATAGCGTAATCGTCAGGATGACGTTCTAAAATATGAGCAATCTGTTGTTCGGTGATGATTACATCATCTGTTACAATGTCATTCGTAATACATTGATAGATTTCATGATTTAACTTTCCTATATAGTGCACGAGACGGCCTCCACAACACGATGTTCTTCTTCATCCAATTATAACAGATACTGCTCAGAAAGAAAACAATCGTATTTGCAAACCAAAGCAATTCAAGGTATGATAGAAGCGGTGATTCCAACAGAAAGGGAGAACGCGATGAAGTTTTTACATCTCGGAGATCTGCATCTCGGCAAGCGGGTATACGGCTATTCGATGCTGGATGACCAGCGGTTTGCGTTGGAACAGGTCATTCGCATGGCAACAGAAAACCAAGTGGATGCGGTTGTCTTAGCGGGAGATATTTATGATAAGACGGTTCCATCCGGCGAGGCGGTTTCGCTGTTTGATTGGTTTTTTACGCAGCTGTGTGAGCGAGCTGTCACGGTTTTGGCGGTGAGCGGCAATCACGATTCCGGCGAACGCCTGGATTTTGGCAAAACCCTGTTGTCTCAGCAGGGCATGCATCTGGTGGGAACCTTGGATGAAACAGTAGCCTCTGTCACGTTGGCAGATCAACAAGGCTGCCGCGTACAATTTCATCTGTTGCCGTGGCTGCGGCCGATGGAATGGCGCGAGAAATGGAACCTAAAAGAGAGCACACAGCAATGTGTCATGCAAGAAGCGCTCAAACGGGCAGCGTGGGAACAAGGTGTACGGCATGTGTTGATTGCGCATACCTTTGTGACGGTTGGCGGCGTGATGCCGGAACAGTCGGATTCGGAAATTCTTCCCGTTGGCGGCATAGACGCTGTGGATGCTGCCTTGTTTGATTCATATGATTATGTGGCACTGGGACATATTCACCGTCCGCAGCGGTTGGGACGAGACTATGTGCGATACTGTGGTTCCCTGCTCAAATATTCGTTTTCCGAGGCCCGATACCCGAAAACGGTACCGCTTGTGACAATAGGTCAAACCGGCGAAGCAGAGATTACCTTGCTGCCACTGGCGCCGAAACGAGATTTGCGCGAGCTGCGCGGAAAATTACAGGATGTCGTTTCGGATTTGGTACAGCAGGCAGGAAATCCCAACGATTATTTGCGTGTCATTTTGACGGATGATGAAGAATTGTACGATCCACAGGCGACACTGCGCGCCGTGTATCCCCGTTTGATGCGGTTGGATTTTGACAATATCCGCACGCAGACGGCGAATGCAGAGGGCCTACAGCGCGAAGAAGCTGCGCGGCAACTGACGCCTGTCCAGCTGTTTGAACAGTTCTTTTTGGAGCAAAATGGAAAACCAATGACTGCATGGCAAAAGCAGCAAATTCTGCGGATTGGCAGAGAGATGGAGGCGAGCGATGAAGCCGATTCATTTGACGATTAGTGCGTTTGGACCGTATTCCAATACCGTGACACTGGACATGCAGGCATTTGACGGACAGGGCTTGTTTCTGATTACAGGAGATACTGGTGCCGGAAAGACGAGTATTTTTGATGCCATCTGTTTTGCTTTGTTTGGTGAGGTCAGCGGTTCACAGCGCGGTGCCGATCAATTGCGCTCGGATTTTGCTGCGCCGACAGCAGATACCTATATCAAATTTACGTTCTCTCATGGCGGAAAGGTGTACCAGATCCACCGGACACCCAAATATGAACGACCCAAAAAACGAGGAACAGGTACCGTAACCCAACAGCCCAACGCGGTGATGACAAATCCTGATGGCTCAACCATTGCGGGAGCGACAGCGGTGACGGATGCCGTGCAGCAGTTGCTTGGCGTAGACTGCCGTTCGTTTAAGCAGATTTCTATGATTGCTCAGGGAGAATTTATGAAGCTGCTCACGGCGGATAGTCAGTCCAGAGCAAAGATTATTCGCAATGTCTTTCACACCGAAGCACTGGTGACGCTGCAAAAGTGCATCAAGACGGAATATCTGACAAAGAATCGAATCTGCGAGGACACGCGCCGTGCGCTGTTACAGTACGCAGAGGGATTTCAATTGGAGCAGGAAGGAGAAAAACAAGAGCTGTCCGAACTGCTCAAGCAAGTAAAGGCGCAAGACAGTCGGGATGCGCAGACCATCGTGCAATTGGACGAACAACTAAACCAACTGCACGCGGCGCGCATGGCGGCGACAGAAGCGGTTGTCAAAGCAGAGACACAGCTGCAAGCGCGAAAGAAATGGAGCGCTGCCAAGCAGCAGTTGACACAGCTGGAGGCACAACTGCCTGCTATGCAGGCGCAAACCGAACGACTGGAACACGCGCGTCGGGCGAGAGACTTGGTACAGCCGCAGTGGCAGGCATATCAATCGGAGCAGACGCGATGGGAGCAATTATCCAACCAAGTACAGGCGCAAAAACGCAAGGTAGAACAATTGCAGCAACAAAGTGCATCGCTGGAACAGGAAAAGCAGCGAGCAGAAGCACAGCTTCCGCAGTTGGATCTGTTACAGCAGGAAATGACTCGCCTGCGTGATGCAAAACAGCAGGCAGAACTCTGGCGGGAGAGACAGGAACAGGCAAAAAAAGCGAGAAATTCTGCCAATTCCCTTCAAACGCGCCATCAACAGGCGGCAAATGCGTTACAGACGGAACGACAGCGCATAGAAATGTTGCAACAGCAGACGATGCGCCTGTATGACTTGCAGATAGAATGCGAATCCTTGCGCAATAAATGGAAAGCTACATATCAGTTGGAGAAGCAGCTGAAGAGCAAGGTGGGCTTGTTTGCAGAGCTGACAGACAGTCAAAATCAGCTGAAGAGCCAGCAGGAAGCGTATGGAAAACAGGAGCACGTTTATCAAGCCGCAGAACAACAGTATCATGCGGCGGAATTGTATTGGATGCGTGGACAGGCAGGGATCTTAGCGCAAGACCTGCGAGAGTATATGCCGTGTCCTGTGTGCGGCGCGCTGGAGCATCCGCATCCGGCTCAGTTGCAGGCACAAGTGCCGACAGAGCAAGAATTGCAGACCCTGCGAGAACAGGCAGAACACAGCCGTGCAGCACTGCAGCAGATCGGTGAACAGGCAGCAGGGGCGCGTTCGCGCGCAAAATCTGCTCAACATGCTGTCCGGCAGGCCATGCAGGATCTGTTCGATGAGCCGGAGACCACACAGGAACAGCTGTTGCAGACGATTGCACAGAAAACGGTTGAGACCGAACAATTGCTGGAGCAGGGAAAACAAATTGCCGAGCAGGTCAGCCGCATGGAACAGATTGCCGCGCAGCTGCAAGCCGCACAGCAGCGATTGCCGGAACTGGAACAAGCGGCCCAGAAGGCAGAACAGGCATATCATGCGGCAGACCGCACCGCTGCCGCAATCGAAGCGGAGGCACAAACCATTCAGAATGCCTTGCCTCTGCGAGATCTTGCCGGAATTGATGCAAAATTGCGCGAGAAGCAGGCAGTTTATGATGCGCTACATCAGCGCATGGAACGGGCGAAGCAGCAGTGGGAGAGCCATCAGCGCGCGCTGAGCAGCGCAGCCGAAGTCTATCGCTCTGCCTGTGCGCAGGAGGAGCAGCAACGGCAGCTGACGCAAGCGGCTCAAAATATGTGGCGTGATGCTGTGCATACGGCTGGATTTGCAAGCGGAGAAGCCTATCAGGCGGCGCTGCTGTCGCCGGAAGCCTTTCGAGATGCAGAACAGCAATGCCAGCAATTCTCTCAGCGGTTGACGACGGCGCGTTCGATGGAACGGGAATATGCTGCGGCTGTTCCGGCTGGGAAACCGGAAGATATTGAGCAGCTGAGACAGCAGCGGGAACAGGCAGAGCGCAGATGCCAAGAAAAAGAACGGCTTTACACACAATGTGCTGCACGAAGAGAAAACAACCAAGCGCTGCTCGCGCGCATTGGACAAATGCAGGGCGAATTGGAGCAGTTAGAACAGCAAACTGCCGCTCTGCGCGAGCTGTCTCAGACGGCAAATGGCGAGCTGGCGGGAAAGCAAAAGCTTATGCTGGAACAGTATGTACAGGCGGCCTATTTTGAGCGCGTGCTGCAGCGCGCCAATCTGCGCCTGCGTGATATGACGCAGGGACGCTATGAAATGCATCGGCGCAAAACCGCGGAGAATCATCGCAGCCAGTCGGGCTTAGATATTGATGTGATGGATTATTATACCGGCAAGCGGCGTTCAGTCAAAACACTGTCCGGCGGAGAATCATTTCTCGGTGCATTGGCGTTGGCTCTTGGCATGTCGGATGTCATTCAGAGCTATGCAGGCGGTGTGCTGGTAGAGACTGTTTTTTTGGACGAGGGCTTTGGCACGCTGGACAGCGCGGCACTGGAACAGGCAATTGGTGTGCTGGTTCGCCTGTCTGGCGGAAATCGGCTCATCGGCATTATCTCACATGTTACAGAGCTGAAAGACCGCATCGGACGGCAGATTGTCGTTCGTCGCGGCACCTCCGGCAGCACAGCAGAAATTTCTATGGGGTGATAGAATGAACGACAATGAAATGCAGGTAATTGCCACAATCCGCACGGATTTTCCGACAAAGTTCGGCATTCCGCGGCAAAGTGGCATTGTAGATACGTTGCGGGCAAAGATTGTATTTGAACCGGAATATCGCAATCCCGACGCACTGCGGGGATTGGAGGATTTTTCCCACTTGTGGTTGATCTGGCAGTTTTCTGGCAATGCGCGCAGAAAAACATGGTCTCCGACCGTGCGCCCGCCGCGACTGGGCGGTAATACGCGCATGGGCGTGTTTGCAACGCGCTCGCCGTTTCGACCCAATCCGATTGGCCTTTCCAGTGTGCGAATAGAAGAAATTCAGCTGCACACACAAGAAGGGCCGGTCATTTGGGTATCCGGCGCAGATCTCATGGATGGCACGCCGATTTATGACATCAAGCCATTTATTCCGTATGCCGATAATCATCCGGACGCCAAAGGCGGATTTACCAATGATACAAGCGGATATACGTTGACGGTGGATTTTCCGGAGCAATGGCTGAAACAGGTGCCGGAATCGCATCGGGAAGCTCTGTGCGGTGTGCTCGCACACGATCCGCGCCCGTCTTATCAGCACGATCCGGCGCGCGTGTATGGCATGGAATTTGCAGGACTGGAAGTACGGTTTCGTGTTGACGGCGATCAACTGACCGTGTGCAGTGTTGCACCCATTGTATGAAAAAGCAGGCATTTCCTATGGAAATGCCTGCTTTTCTGTCTGTTTCTTATGAGCCGAGCAGAGAAGAAGCAACGCCGGTCAAATAGTTTTTGAGGATCTGTGCGCATTCGGCGCGCGTTGCAGAATCTTTCGGAGCCAACTGTGTGCTGCTCTTGCCGGATATAATTTTGGAGGCAACCGCCCACTGCATGGCGTCTTGCGCATAAGAAGAAACCGAAGAAACATCACGGTATTGGCTCAGATTCGCACGGATACTGGTGTCGAGCTGCTGCTGACTAGAATAGTGATACAGCACAACGGCAAAATCTTGTCGGGTAATCGGATCGTTTGCACCAAACCGATTGTCTGGATAGCCGTTCATAATGCCGTTTTGCTGCGCCCACGCAACGGCATTGGCAAACCATTGGTCAGAAGTCACATCGGAAAAAGATGATGGCTGTGTGACAGCCGGTGCGCCGGAAAAGTTGTACAGCACCTGCGCCACCATAGCGCGGGTTAACGAGATATTCGGTGCAAATTGGGTAGAAGAGGTACCGTTCATCAGCCTGTTTTGGAAGGCAAATCGTACTGCCGGAGCGAACCAATCGGTTGACATTACGTCCTGAAAACCACAGACAGGTGTCGGCGCAATCAGATTGCCATGTGTCAGATAGAAATTACAGTCTACCTCTGCGGAGATTCCTTGGACAGAGCCTGCTCGGGAATACTGCCAATAATCATAATTGCTGAAATTGGTGCTTGTGGTGTAATGAGCCAACCAGATTTTTACGCCGCTGTTTTGGATCTGCGCTCGATTCACATCGTTAGTTAAAAAGCTTTTCGTTGCATACAGCATGGGTTCGTATCCGGCGTCACGAATGGTATTGCAGAAGGCAAGGACGTTGGCTGTCTTTTCAGATTGACTCAATCCTGCCTGATCCAGTCTGCCGGAACCATCGGAGTATTCATAATCCATCACAATCGGCAGCTGAATATTCGCAGTCTTTACGCGGTCAAGAGCAAACTGTGCTTCCTCCACCGCCTCTGCTGTATTGAGCGCTTGAGAAAAGACATACGCACCGATGGGGATGCCGGCGGATGAAGCGCCGGTCGAATATGTAGTGAAATTGGTATCCTCGTATAAAACACCGGAGCTGGTGGCGCGGTATCCGACGCGGAGAAAGGCAAAATCGACACCGTCTGTTTTGACGGCATTCCAGTCGATGGCACCGGTCCATTTGGAAACATCAATGCCATGGTATACGTCGTAGCCATCCGGCAGCGTATAATTTTGGCCGGTAAAATGACTGTATTGCGATACCGTAGAGGCAAATACTTTGCTGAATACATCGGAATCATAGGAAACGGGTTCTGTGTGTGGCTGTGCGGCAAAAGCGGTGACGGAACCGCAGATGCAGCAGGATAACAGGGCTGCAAGGAGTCGCTTCGATTTCATAGAGACACACCATCCTTTTCAAGTTTAGAACAGTATGACATAGACTGTCGAAAGATGCAAGCATTTGACAAAAAAAGAACAGCAGTGCGAGACTGCTGTTCTAAAAGCTCATGTATTCGTTCTAAGAGTTAGAATCAGAGGTTTTGGAAGCATCATACTTTGCGGTTGCATTGAAAATGTCCTCAATCTGACCCTTGTAGTAGATACCGTCATGGTGCTGATCCGCAGCCATGATAACGACAACATACTGTGGCTCGTTATTGGAATCTAACAGGGAAGTCACAATCCATGCATTGGTGCTCTTGCCGGTCTGAGCGGTACCGGTCTTTGCGGCAACATGCCAGCCCTGATCACCGTAATAGCCAAAGCCGTAATGATCTGCGGCAACCTCCATGCAGGAAACAACTTCATCAGCGGTCTCCTGTGAGGTGACTGTGGTCAGTTCTTCTGCCGAGTCCGTATAGGTATCATCCTTGGTGCCGTTTCCGGCAGTGACGGATTTGATGAGATATGGCTTGAGCATCGTGCCGTGGTTGACGATGGACTGACAAGCCATTGCCATGTACAGCGGCGTGACTTCGGTTCTGCCCTGTCCGAAGGCAATGGAGCCGACAACTTCATCACGTCTGTCTTCAAAATCCAGATTGGAGGTCAGCGTGGTGAAATCCAACGGAATGTCTTCGCCGAGCTTAAACTTGCGCAGGCTGGCTTCCAGATTGTCCGCACCCATCTCCAATGCTTTGGTGATGAAGTATACGTTGGACGAGTTGCGGATCGCGCCCTTCAAACCGATAGAGCCAAAGGAACGGCTGTCATAGTTTGTGATGGTCTGACCGTTCTTGAAGGTGTACGAACCGCGGTCGTTGACGTTGGTACCGTCTACGCCGTTGTCGATGACCGCGCAGGCGGTGATGATTTTAAAGTCCGAGCCTGGGGCAAAAGTCGATTTATATGCATTCGGCAAAAACAGACCGGTTTTCTGCGAGTATTCAGACCAATTATTCTCCAAATCAGACTGGATAAAGCTTGGGGTCGATGCCATCGAGACGATTTCACCGGTCTTTGCGTCGAGAACGACAGCTGCGCCGTTTGCAATGTCAGAGATAGCCGAATAGGTTGCAGTCTGCAAGTCGGTATCCAAGGTGGTTTGCACGGTATTGCCGACCTGCTTGTCGCCGGATTTGCATTTACTGGAAATCAGCTGCGTATTAAAGGTCTTTTCCAAACCAAAGGTACCGTATGCCGGAGAATAATATCCGACGACAGTAGAAAACGCGCGCTGCTGGGTTTCTCCGTCGATATAGCTGCGATAGCCATTGGCTTTGTTGGACCAGCTCAGCGGTGTGCCGTTGCGGTCTGTGATGGTACCGCGAATATAGGTGCGCTGCAGGGTCTCCTGACGAGCAGCCTCACGGCTTTCCGGATTACCGAGCGTCGTCCACACCAGACCGGCTGCGATTGCGATTGCGCAGATGAGAAACGCGCTTTGAATGCACTGTACGCGCTTTTTGAAGCTTGGAGTCATAACTGGTGTAATCCCTCCTTCCGTTCCACAGGTTTCCGGCGGAGATCACGAGGATCACCGCAATATTGATAAACGTTGCCATCAGAGAAGAACCGCCGCGAGAAATCAGCGGGAGCGTGATACCGGTCAGCGGCATCATGCCTGTGGAACCGCCGATGATAATAAACGCCTGAATGACCAGCTGCAGGCTGAGACCTGCGCTGACTGCCTGATGGTATCGATCACCGCAATGATAGTAGATGCGGCTGCCGCGAATGAGCAGCAGGCCGAAAATCACACAGATCATGACGGCGATAATCAGACCGCATCGCTCCGTCAGAGCAGGGAATACCATGTCGTTGGACGGATTAGATAACGGCGTTGTGGTGGTGCTGCCAAACAGATTGGAATTGAGCAGAGCTTTTCGCCCCTGTAGGATCTGATAACCGGCACCCTGTGCGTCCTTCGCCGGGTCACGCCAGTAGATAAAGCGGTTGGCGATTTTCTGTACCTGATTGAGCACGAACTGCATCGGGCCGAAGTCGCTCTTACCGCCGGTGATCTTGAGCAGAGACATACCGCAGGCAGCAGCTGCTGCGCCTGCTGCGACAATAATAGCTGTGACAGAGGCAAATACCTTGATGTCCGGAACAAACAGGAAAATCATGCACAGGAACGTACACAGAATGAGCAGGAAGGTACCGAACTCACCCTGAATGCCCAAGAAGCCGAGATTGATTAGCGTAAAGACAATCGCATACCAGATGCGTTTGCGGCCCGGCTTGTCCTTGGTGCACAATAGGCCTGCCATGACGAGAACATAAATAATCTTATTGAACTCGGATGGCTGAAGGGAAAAGCCGGCGATATTGATCCAGTTTCGCACGCCGCCGCCGACAGCCTTGCCGATGAGCAGGGTTGCCATGTACAGAATGACAGACAAAACCATCAAGACAGCGATACCGGATGCCGAAGCAATAAACGGTGCGTGCTTGTATACGATGGCGGCAATGACTCCGGCAACAGCTGCCAGAGCATAAATGACGATCAGAGACATTGGTATATCATCCTGCTTGAGCAGCAAGCACTGAATCATGGTGCCAAATGTCAGCAGCATCGCAGTGTCCAGAAAAAACGGAACGTCTGCGTGCATTCGATTGACGCATAGCCAGCCGCCGTATGTGATAATCGCCAGCGGGATCATCATGTAGAGATACGCTGTGCCGCGTCCAGAGATCTGAACCGTAAGCAGAGAAACCAGCTGGAACAGAATAAACAGTATCAGCATCTGGATGCCGAGGGACTTTTTACTCGCACGAGCCGGTCTCTGGGTTCTCTGTACTTTTTTTGCTACTTTTTTCTTTTGTGCCATGGTAGCTTACATCACCTCCGAATATACTGTGTGTCATCGGATACGTCGTCCATCGCGCGCTCGATCTGCAGCACAGTGGTGCCGAGCTGAATGCGCTCGCCGCCAACGATGACAATTTCAGAGCGCGGCACCTTGTTGACGATGGTTCCGTTGAGAGAACCGAGGTCGCGCAAGCATACCTGTCCGTTTTTGCGGAACAGCTCTGCATGTTGACGAGAAACGGTGGAGTCAGTGACAATCAAATCGTTGTCGTTGCGGCTGCCGATGGTGAACGGATAGTGCGTCACCGGCACGCGACGACCCTGATACACGATGAAAAATTCCAGCGGGGTAGAAGAAGCTGCACGAGCTGGAGCGTTTTTCTTCGGCTCTGGGGAATTGGTATTTTCTTTTTCAGGCTGGTCGGCTGTCGTAAAGCGGTTTGCCTTCCAGATAATAAGTACGGCCAAAATAATGATAACGGCGATCAGAACTGGTTTTAAAATATTATCCATAGGTGTTCCTCCTGTGTCTCTCCATATTATAGCATAAAAAATGAAAATGCAAATAGGTTTTAACAAATATATCGAAAATCTAAGAAAAAATGGAGATTTATTCCCGAAATTATGGAGAGAAATTCGGGAATAATCGGTCAATATGACAGAGAAATTTCGATTGACGTAACAAATCCTTAACGCAAGAGTGCTTGTTTCGACAGGGTGTGATTGGTATAATAGAAGCGAAAGAAATAAAAGCTGTCGAATTCGTTGGAACGCAGCTGAAAGAAAGGAAATCCTGAATGGGTGAGAAAAAACGAAAGAAACGGCAGTCGATTTCGATCAGCCGGAAAAATGTGCTGGATCTGGGATTTACGATTGGCATTATTCTCGTGGCGTGTCTGGTGTCCTCGCTGCTGGTGCATTATTCCAAAAGCTCTGCCAATGTCACGGCGGTATTTACGCTTGCTGTCCTGCTGACGGCACGCGTGACAGACGGGTATGTTTGGGGCATTGTCGCCTCCATTATCGGCGTATTCGCGGTCAACTATGCGTTTACCGATCCGTTTTTTGCTTTTAACTTTACATCGGCGGGCTATCCGATTATCTTTGCTTCCATGGCGCTCATCGCAGTTGTGACCAGTGCAACAACAGGCAGCGTGAAATTGCAGGCATACCGAGCAAAGACGAGCGAAGAGCACACGCGGAGACTGTATGATTTTTCTCAAAAACTCGCCAGCGCACAAGATGCCGATCAGATGATTGATTTGTTCATGCAGTATCTGCATGAACAGCTGGATTGTCCGGTTTTGTATTTGGAAGATGAAAACGACATTCGAGAGAATCGAGAGCGCGTGGTCGGAGAGATTGGCGGCTTTGTCTCGGATTCCATTGAGCACAGCGCTATTTCCGATTGCTTCCGGGAGGCGTGTGATACCGGTGTCGGCACGGTGCATTCGCCGTATGCACGCTTTCATTATATTCCGGTGCCGGGCAGCAGCGGAATGCTGGGCTGCATTGGCTTGCTGTGGAGCGATGACTTGGCAAAGGAAGAGACCCAAGAGTATATCAAAGCCATGCTGGCACAGACGGGCATCTCGTTGGAGCGGCAGCGTCTGGCAGAGGAGCGCAACCGCGCTGCGATGACGGCTGACAGAGAGAAGCTCCGGAGCAATCTGCTTCGCTCGATTTCGCACGATCTGCGCACGCCGCTGACCGGCATTATCGGCGCATCGGCAGCGATTGAAGAAAATGGCGAGAGCATCGGAACCAAGGAAACCCGCAAGCTCGCTGCTGATATTCATGAGGATGCCGAATGGCTGCTGCGCATGGTGGAAAATCTGCTGTCTGTCACGCGCGTTTCTCAGACGGCGGAACTGAAAAAGTCCGAAGAGGCAGCGGAAGAAGTGATTGTAGAAGCCGTATCACGGTGCAAAAAGCGGTTTCCGGATGCACAAATCCGAGTGGATTTGCCGGAAGAAGATATGCTGTTTGTCCCGATGGATGCCACGCTTATCGTACAGGTGCTCATCAATCTCATGGAAAATGCGGTGCGCTACGCGCAGACGCCAATTGACATTGGTCTGCGCCGCAATGGAGATTTGGCAGAGTTTTCTGTCAGAGACTTTGGACCGGGCATTTCGGAGGAGAAAAAGCAACAGTTGTTTGACGCAGTGCAGGCGCAGCCGGACAGCCGCCGCGGCGGTTTGGGCATCGGTCTGACCCTGTGCCGTTCCATTATTTCCGCGCACGGCGGAACCATTTGGGAGGTCAATCATCCGGATGGCGGTGCACAGTTCTTATTTACCCTGCCGCTGGAGGAGGAAGAAAAATGAATGGGGAGACCATTTTAATTGTAGAAGATGAACAGCCGATTGCGCATGTGCTCATGACCATTTTATCCGCCAATGGATACCATACGCTACAGGCATCGACGGGTACGCTCGCGCGTTCTATCATCAATTCGCATTGTCCGCGTCTGATTTTGCTGGATTTGGGTCTGCCGGACATGGATGGACTGGAATTGCTGCGCTGGCTGCGTGAGTGGTCAGGGGTTCCTGTTCTGATTGTTTCTGCACGAGAAGAAGAAAACCAGAAGGTAGAAGCCTTGGATCTTGGCGCAGATGATTATATTACCAAACCGTTTGGTACATCGGAGCTGCTTGCCCGCATTCGCACGGCACTGCGTCATCAGGCAAAGCTGGAATCCGGCGAAGATATGCCGCGTGGCAGCTACAGTGTGCGCGATCTGACCGTGGATTTTGAACGCCGCAAAGTCACGCTACGGGGAGAAGAAGTTCATCTGACGCAGATCGAGTATAAAATCGTCGAATTGATTGCGCGCCGCCCGGGGCGTGTGCTGACCTATGATTATATCATCAGCCGCATCTGGGGGCCGTATGCGGTGGATAATAACCGCATTTTGCGCGTCAATATGGCACATATTCGCAGAAAATTGGAGGATAATCCGGCGGAGCCGTATTACATCCGAACCGAAATCGGCGTGGGATACCGCATGGCAGAAGAATAACACAAAAGCCTGAGAGATTTTTTCTCTCAGGCTCTTTTTATGGCCGCAGTGGTTCCGGTCGCTCGTGGACAATCACGAGGATTCTAACGCGAGGTTTTTCCAGCTCACGCTTGATGGATTTGATGTATATATGGTATTGAAATTTTTCGACATACTGATGATAGAGCTTGGCATCGGTTTTGTTGAGCTTTCCGATTTCATCGCCGTTTTCTGTGATGACGGTACAATTGGAACCGTTTGAGTCGCAGATGATGAAAACAGGCTGCTGTTTGGTGCAGGAATCGATGGTTTTCATGCGCTCGTGCTTGCCTGTGCCTTTGAGCTTCCAGATGAGATGGACATCTCCGTTTGCTGCGGGCTTTGGCAGATACATCCCGGCAAAGGCTCCGTCCGTTCGCAGTTCAACCTCTGGTTGGACAGATGGTTCAATTGTCATTGTATGCTCCATAAAACGACCTCCGTTTCTGTCTGCTAACAAAAATATCATAGCATAAATTTCGACGTCCTTCAATGATTTGGCATGAAATTTGCATAAAGAGTGTGTATAACTTTTGTAAACAAATTTGTGAGATTTGAAAATACAGTGGAAGAAAACGGGCATTTTTGTGCAAAATATTGAAAAAGAGAAAAGCCGAAGGAAAAAATCCTTCGGCTTTTTGTGTGCTTACAAAAAAGATTTCATTTGTGTGATATTGGCGCGTTCGGTTGCCAGCAGCTTATCCGCCAGACGCGAAACAGCGGTATCCTGTACATCACAGCTGCGAATCGTCTGAATGCTTTTCGTCACGCCCATCGTGTTTCCCTGAATCATCATATCTGCAATATTGGATTCGGAGGAATCCATCATGGTTTTCAGTCCGGATGTCAATTCGCTGGACCATTTGGCAAACGTGCCGACATTTTCTGGCTCACCGCCGAGCTTTTGCAGCAGAGAATCGGCGGAAGCATGAATTTTTTTGTATTCCGTGCGCTGCTGCTCGAGTGCTTGACGGAATTCTCCATTGGTGTATGGCAACACCGAGTCGATGCCATCCGCTCCCATTTCTGTTGTCTGGCGAATGTGGTTGAGCAGTGTGCAGTCATCCTTCATCAATATTCTCACCTCAGAATCAGTATTGACCGACTGCACAAATTGTATGCGCAAAACAGATTACTCGTCAAACAGCGGCGTGCTGAAATAGCGTTCGGCTGTGTCTGGCAAAATAGTCACAACGGTTTTGCCTTTGCCGAGCTGTTTTGCGAGTCTGCGGGCTGCGGCGACGTTGCTGCCGCTCGAAATGCCGCACATCAGACCTTCCAGTCGCGCCAGATCCTTGGCCGTCTGCAAGGCTTCCTCATCGGTTACAATTTCGATGTGGTCATAGATCTGTGTATTTAAAATATCCGGAATCAGTCCGTCACCGATGCCCATCTGCAAATGTGTGCCGACGGAGCCGCCGGACAAAATCGCTGCGTGTTCCGGTTCCACTGCCCAAATCGTCATGTCCGGATGGACGGCGCGCAGCGCCTCGCCAATGCCGGTGATGGTGCCGCCGGTGCCGACACCGGAACAGAATCCGTCGATCTGACCATCTACCTGTTCCAAAATCTCCTGCGCCGTCTGGCTGCGCTGAATTTCTGCGTTTGCCGGGTTGGCAAACTGCTGTGGCACAAAGACATGCGGATCTTCCTTTGCCATGCGCAGAGCAGTCTGGAGGCATTCATCAATACATGCGCCAATATCTCCGTCGTCATGTATGAGAATCACCTCTGCGCCGTAATGACGAACCAGCTTGCGGCGTTCTTCACTGACGGAATCCGGCATGATAATAATCGTGCGATAGCCGCGCACGGCACCAATCAGCGCCAGGCCGATGCCCTGATTGCCGCTGGTCGGTTCGACGATGATAGAATCCGAATGAAGCAGACCTTTCTTTTCTGCATCCGCAATCATGTTGAACGCCGTGCGCGTCTTAATAGACCCGCCGACATTCAGACCTTCAAATTTTACCAAAATTTGTGCGCTGTCTGGCTCTGTCATGCGGGAGAGCCGAATCATTGGCGTATGTCCCATTGCTTCTAATACGTTGTTGTAAACCATATGAATCATCCTCGTATACAAAAGCCGAAATCTCTCTCATTTTCGGCAAAAAATTGTGGTATTTCTACACTAGAGAATCATTATACCGGTTTTTAACGAGCATTGCAAGATGATATGGATAAAAACAAATCCTATTAAAATGCTAGGAATCTGAATTTCCTTTGGATTTTTCTGCATCCGTTGTATCATATGTTTTGGGAATGGTCTTTGCAATGAGATATTTTCCGTAGGCGTTTTCTGCAATGCTGCGAAGATTGGCGGGAGAGACATCGCAGCGGCCTGCAAGCGAGTGCTTAGCTGCCATTTCTTCTGTGTAATCGTCGAGGGGAATGACACGGAACGTGCGTTGACCGCTGGAGGTGCACACCAGCGGCATCACACCCGGATCTTTCACTGTTACCGTGCCGGATTCATCGCGTGTCAGCGTGACCTGCAACATGCCTTCTACGATGGTTTCCGCTTTGTTTTGACCGGAAATAAAGTTGCCGAGCGAATAGACACAAAATGCGCGGTTGCCGTTTTCCGATGTGACCCAACCCGCCGGCTCACATACGTGCGGATGCGCGCCGATAATCAGCGTTGCGCCGTTTTCTGTCAGAAATTCGGCGAGATCTTCCTGTTCTTCGTTTTGCGTTGCGTGATATTCTTCACCCCAATGCATGACAACGACAACCGCATCACATTGCTTTTTGACGGCGGCGATCTCTGTTTTCATTTTGTCTTTGTCGATGAGAGAGACAAGGTCTGGATTGCTCTCCGGCAGTTTTGCGCCGTTTAACCCGTATGTATACGCGAGAAATCCGACTTTGATGCCGTTGCGCTTCAGGTATCGCACGGTGGCGCGGTCAGAGGCATCGCGGCTGATGCCAATGCGGATGACGCCCTTGTCCGCCTGTGAATCCCAATAATCCATGGTGTCATAAACCGCGCTGGAGGTAGTGTCCATGATGTGATTGTTCGCCTGAGAAATGACGTCAAAGCCCGCGTCAACAAGAGCGTCTCCGCACGCTTGCGGCGTATTGAAGCTCGGATAGCCTTCTGCTTTGCCTTTGCCGAGCGGGGATTCCTGATTGATCACGGCGATGTCCGCTGCCTGTACATAGGGTTTGATTTGGGAATAGAATGGCGTAAAATCATAGCCGTCACTGGTCGAAGCGTCGGCGAGCAGGGTGTTGTGCATGAGATTGTCGCCGACGGCAATTAACGACAGACTGCCGGATTTTACGGTTTTCTTCTTGTTGCTGTTGTCGGATGAGGCTGTTTGAACGGTTTTATTCTGCGCCTGCTGGGCCAGCGTCTGTCTGGCGCAGCTCACGCCGCGCGAGAGAAACAGGATCAGCACGGCGGCGAGCACCACGAGCAGGCTGATCCGCCGGATTTGTCTGCGGCGTTTTCGCTTGCGCCGAGCGATTTCCCTGCGGCGGGAGGGCGGCAGCTGCCGATTGTCTGAAGGACGGTTGGACGATTGATTTTTCATAGAGCATCTCTCTTTTCTGTTTGTTATGTTTAGTTTACCAAGAAGCGACAGATTGTCAAGAAAGAGTTTCTTTTGGCACAGACTTCGACAGGAAAGTATGAAAAAATAACAGGGACAACGGGAAGCAGCGGTTGACATTTGTCATATGGTGTTTTACGATATAACTATAGAGGTTGGGAATATACATACGGGAGGAAAACAAATGAAGATGAAGAATGCGATGCAGAGAAATATCTGCGTGATCGGACATAAAAATCCGGACACAGATTCCATCTGCTCTGCCATCGCCTATGCGAACCTGAAGAATTTGACTTCAGAACGGTCCTACGAGCCGAGGAGAGCGGGAGAGATCAATCAGGAAACAGCATTTGTTTTGCAGAAGTTTCATATGGAACCGCCGGAGATGTGCCTAGATGTCCATGCTACCGTCAGCGATATTGACATTCGATATATTGATGGTGTAGACGGAAATATGACCCTGCGCCGCGCATGGGAGACGATGCGAGATCAGGACATCACAACGCTGCCGATTACGACAAATGACAACAAGCCGGAAGGCTTGATTACATTGAAACGTCTGGCAATGGCCAATATGGACAGCTTGGATCCGCACGCAGTATCCAACGCCTGCACGCCGATTGCCAATATTGTAGAAACCCTGCACGGCACACTTATTACCGGCGATCATGATATGATTCTCGATCAGGGCAAGATTGTCATTGCGGCGGGCAGTCCGGAAGCAATGGAAAATATGGTGGATCCGGGAGATATTGTCTTGGTTGCCAATCGATATGAGGCGCAGCTGTGCGCGATTGAGCTGGAAGCTGCGTGCTTGGTCGTGTGCATGACGCCGAAAATCGCAAAAACCATCATCAAGATTGCCAAGGAACACAACTGCACGGTTATCAGCACGCCGTATGATACCTATGCGGCATCGTGCTTAATCAATCAGAGTATCCCGATTCGGCACCCGATGGCAAAAGCGATGATTTCGTTTCAGCTGGATACACCGATTGAAGAAGCAAAGAAAATCATGGGTCGTGTGCGCCATAATTATTTTCCTGTCATGGACAAGCAGGGCTATTATCAGGGCGTTATCTCTCGTCGTAACTTGCTGAATTTGCAGCGCAAACAGTTGATTCTCGTCGATCACAACGAGAAAACCCAGTGCGTGGACGGCTTCGAGGAAGCGGAAATTTTAGAAATTATTGACCATCATCGCATTGGCAATCTGGAGACCAGCAGTCCGGTGTATTTCCGCAACCATCCGGTGGGCTGCACGGCAACGATCATCTATCAGATGTATGGGGAAAACGGCGTGGAAATTGAGCCGAATATGGCAGGCATTCTGTGCAGTGCGATTTTGTCGGATACGTTGATTTTCCGTTCTCCGACCTGCACGGCACAGGACGAATACGCGGCGCGCAAGCTCGCAGAAATTGCAGGTATTGACATTGACCAGTTTGCACAGGAGATGTTTGAAGCGGGCGAGAATCTGCAGGAGCGCACAGCTGAACAAGTGCTGACGCAGGATTATAAGGTCTTTGCCAGCGGCGGCATTCGATTTGGCGTCGGTCAGGGCAGTTATGTCAGCGCGAAAAATCGCGAGATGGCAAAGGAAATGCTCCAGGGAGAAATGGAAAAGGTATTAGCAAAAGAAAATGTCGATATGATTTTCTATCTGGTCACCAATATCCTCGACCAGTCCAGTGAAGTTTTGTTTGCCGGTAAGGACGCAGACGTGCTGCTCGGCACGGCATTCCATTGCGCGGTGAAAAAAGGAGAACCGCTGTTGCTGAAAGATGTGGTTTCCCGCAAAAAACAGTTTATTCCGGCAATGATTGGCGCGATTCAGAATCAATAAGAGCAAAAAACAGCGCAGCAGGAGAGGTGTTTCTCCCGGCTGCGCTGTTTTCCTGTTTAGAGATTAAAATACGACGACGAGCAGCATTTTAAACTGCTCTTTTCCGTATACTGCGTGCGGATGTTTGGCAGGCATGACGATGGATTCTCCCTCGTGCAATTCGTAATCTATGCCGTCAATGGTGATTTTTCCGATGCCATCGAGACAGGTCACGAAAGCATCGCCGCCGGACTCGTGGGTGCTGATTTCTTCGTCCTTATCAAATGCGAACAAGGTAATGCTGAGCGCATCATTTTGTGCCAATGTTTTGCTGACAACCTGTCCTTCCTGATAAGAGACCTGCTCCTTGAGCGTCAGGACTTCAGATTTGGAAATATTTTTCATCAATTGTTTCATGCGTATTCCTCCTAGCTGATGCGTTTAGTATACTACAGCTTGCCAAATATTTCGGTGGGAAATACAACGGAATCAAGAAAAGACAAAAGAAACCCGCAGGTTTTTGTCCCTGCGGGTTTTGCTATGGCGGAGAGGGCGGGATTCGAACCCGCGTGCGATTGCTCGCAAACTGATTTCGAGTCAGCCCCGTTATGACCACTTCGATACCTCTCCGAATCAATCAGGCAGCTTAAAACTGCCTGATTAGTATACAATATTTTTTTGCTGCCGTCAAGAGAAAATTAACGCTTTTCTTGAAGCAGTGCGCGAATGCGATCAATGGTTGTCTGGCTGACGATGTGCTCGATGCGGCACGCGTCGGTCTCGGCAGTTCGTGCGTCCAGAGACAGAACCGTCATCAGAAACTCCTTGATGAGGACGTGACGGTCGTAAATTTCATTGGCACGCTTGCGGCCTGCTTCGGTCAGCTGAATGGTTCCATATAATTCCTGATCGACGAGACCTGCCTTTTTCAGGACACCCATCGCACGGGTAACGCTCGGCTTGGAATAGCCAAGCTCATTTGCAATATCAACAGCGCGGACGGTACCGTTGCGCATTTCGAGCAGAAGGATCGTCTCCAGATAGTTTTCACCGGATTCTTGGATCTTCATGTAAAACACCACCTTTATTTGCTACTGTAAACTGTATCTATTATAGCATGATTTTTGTGGAAATACAACAAAATGTATCAAAAATTCACTGAGATGAATCAAAAACCCTACGAGCAAACAGTTAGTATTTGTGAACAATTGTCGGCTTTCTGCCGATTTTCTCTCTGTATTCGGTTTTTTACGGCTTGACATTGCGAAAACGGGAAAACTATGGTATGCTTATACTTGCTTATAAACACCCGTTTTTTATGATAAGGGTGCGGAAAAAATTGAGTCTGTGACCCGTGGAGTCACAGGATTGGCGAGGTAATAGAATGGATTATAATCGTTTAGCAGAGCTGCTGTTTCCGGAAGTCACCGAGACACCGGAGGAGGTCGAGGCCCGCTATCCGGAAAGAGACCTGCCGGAGGGCGCAAAGGTCACTCGTATGGGCCCGAGCCCGACCGGCTTTATGCATTTGGGCAACCTGTACGGTGCACTGGTAGATGAGCGTCTGGCACATCAGTCCGGCGGCGTGTTCTTTCTCCGCATTGAGGACACGGATAAAAAGCGTGAGGTAGAGGGCGGCGTAGAGCTGATTCTGGAGACCTTTAAGAATTTTGGTCTGCCGTTTGACGAGGGCGTCACAGAAAACGGCGACAAGGGCAGCTATGGCCCGTACCGCCAGAGCCAGCGCGCAGCAATCTATCATGTATTTGCTAAGGAGCTGGTACAGCGCGGTTATGCCTATCCGTGCTTCTGCACCGAGGAAGAGCTGGCAGAGATGCACGCCCAGCAGGAGGCAAATAAGGAAAACTTCGGTTACTACGGCAAATATGCGAAGTACCGCGATTGTCCGTTGGAAGAGGTCGAGCGCCGCATTGCAGCCGGTGAAAGCTATGTGGTTCGCTTCCGCTCTCCGGGCAGCATTGAGAATAAGGTTCGTCATACCGATCTGGTCAAGGGCAAGCTGGAGCTGACGGAAAACGATCAGGATATTGTCCTGCTCAAGTCGGACGGTATTCCGACGTATCATTTCGCCCATGTTGTGGATGACCATCTGATGCACACAACGCATGTCGTCCGCGGCGAGGAATGGCTTGCTACGCTGCCGGTACATTTGCAGCTGTTTGATGTGCTGGGCTGGAAGCGTCCGAAGTATGTACACACGGCACAGCTGATGAAGATGGACGGCGGCTCCAAGCGCAAGCTGTCCAAGAGAAAGGACCCGGAGCTGGCACTGTCCTATTATTATCAGCAGGGCATTCCGGTGCCGTCTGTGATGGAATATCTGATGACTCTGCTCAACTCCAATTTCGAGGAGTGGCGCCGTGCCAATCAGACAGCACCGCTGGATGATTTCCCGTTCAGCACAAAGAAGATGAGCGTATCCGGCTCGCTGTTTGACATGGACAAGCTGCATGACGTCAGCAAGAACGTCATTTCCCGCATGAGCGCAGAGGATGTCTATGATTCTGTTGCCAAGTGGAGCGCAGACAATGATCCGGCGTTCCATGAACTGTTTGTTCGCGATCCGGAAATGACCAAGAAGTTCTTGGCTATTGGCAGAGGCGGCAAGAAGCCGCGCAAGGATCTGGCTCTGTGGAGCGAGACCAAGGCGTATATGGATTTCATGTTTGATGAGCTGTTCCAGCCGGATTATTCGGGTATGCCGGAGCGCGCCAAGGCGGATGCCAAGGCAATCCTGACGGAGTATCAGGACGTATATGATGCACAGGATGAGATGACGGTATGGTTTGATAAGGTCAAGGCACTGGCTGAGCGCCATGGCTTTGCGCCGGAAACCAAGCTGTACAAGAAGAATCCGGAACAGTACAAGGGACCGGTCGGCGATATTTCGATGGTACTGCGCGTGGCAATCTGCGGCAGAACCAATGCGCCGGATCTGTATTCTGTCATGCAGCTGATGCCGGTTGACAAAATTAAGGCTCGTCTGGCTGCTGCCTGCGAGGCACTGTAAAAAAGAACACGTATTTGCGAGTAAGACAACGGAGTCTCATGTCATGAAAACATGAAATCTGCTGTCTTACTCTATTCTAGAAAAAAGGGGAACAACAATGGAATTTGCATCGAATTTTCTGCATGAAATCATTGATGAAGACATTGCAAACGGTCTGACCGAACGAATTCACACGCGTTTTCCGCCGGAGCCGAACGGCTATCTGCACATTGGCTCGGCAAAGGCGATTTACATCAACTGGTCTGTTGCACAGAAGTATAACGGTCTGTTTAATCTGCGCTTTGACGACACCAATCCGGTGCGTGAAGACGATGAATATGTACAGGCTATTTTGCAGGATGTCGAGTGGCTGACCGGTTCGCAGCCGTCCGGCGGCATTTTCTACGGCTCGGATTATTTTGACAAGTGCTATGAGTGCGCAGAATATCTGATTAAGCAGGGCAAGGCGTATGTCTGTGACCTGTCTCAGGAGGAAATGCGCGAGTACCGCGGCACCTTGACAGAGCCGGGCAAGAACAGCCCGTATCGGGATCGTTCGGTAGAGGAAAATCTGCGTCTGTTCGAGGAAATGCGTGCAGGCAAGTATGAACAGGGCGCAAAGACCCTGCGCGCCAAGATTGATATGGCGTCGCCGAATATGAACATGCGCGATCCGGCCATTTACCGCATTGTCTATGCAACCCATCACCGCATTGGCAACAAGTGGTGCATTTATCCGCTGTATGACTTCGCGCATCCGATTCAGGACGCAATGGAGCATATCACACATTCTATGTGCTCGATTGAGTTTAAGAATCATCGTCCGCTGTACGAGTGGGTCGTTGACAATTGCGCACCGTGCCTGCCGTCTCATCCGAAGCAGAGAGAGTTTGCTCGCCTGAATGTCACCCATACAGTGATGTCCAAGCGTTACCTGCGTGAGCTGGTAGAGACCGGTAAGGTAGACGGCTGGGACGATCCGCGTATGCCGACCCTGTGCGGCCTGCGCCGCCGTGGTTATACGCCGTCTGCGATTTTGGATTTCGTTACCCGCGCTGGCGTTTCCACAACAGACAGCCTGGTAGATATTCGCCTGCTGGAGCACTGCATTCGGGAAGAGCTGAATACTACCGCTCTGCGCCGTATGGCAGTGACAGAACCGGTAAAGCTGGTTGTCACCAACTATCCGGAAGATAAGGAAGAAACCTTTACGGTTGCCAACAATCCGAAGGATGAGAGCGCAGGCACACGCGAAGTACCGTTCAGCCGCGAGCTGTGGATTGAAAAGAGCGACTTTGCCATTGTTCCGCCTCCGAAGTTCAAGCGACTCAAGCCGGACGGAGAGGTTCGCCTGATGGGCGCATACATTGTCAAGTGCAATGAAGTCATTACTGATGACAATGGCGAAGTGGTAGAGATCCACTGCACGGCAGATTTGGAGACCGGAAACGGCAACCCGATTGATGGCCGCAAGGTACGCGGCAATATCCATTGGGTATCTGCAAAACATGCTGTAGATGCAGACCTGAATCTGTTCGACAATCTGTTCACGCTGGAGAACACCGGTGCTGTACCGGAAGGCACCAATTATCTGGATTACCTGAATCCGGAATCCAAGAAGGTGCTGACTGGCTGTAAGCTGGAGCAGTCTGTCAAGGACGTACCGGCAGGAACACGGATGCAGTTTGTCCGCATGGGCTACTACATGCAGGACACCAAGCCGTCAGAAAACGGCGGTCTGAGCTTTAACCGCATCGTTTCGCTGAAGGATAGCTTCAAGCCGGACAAGAAGTAAGAAAAAGACAAAAAACAGAGACGAGAGCTGTCAAGCAATCGCCTCTGTTTTTTTGTTGTCGCGCCTGTTAGTCGTTGTCAATGTCTATATCACCGTTGGAAACATGAAGTTGCAGAGAATCATTGGCATTCGTACCATCGTGATGATAGGTTGTGCTGTCTGCATTGCCTGGCGCGGAAATATCACCGTAGGAAGTATCCGCCTGAATGGTCAATGCTTGCAGATTTTCCGGCGTGTCTGAGATCGAAATATCACCGTAGTCGCTTGTGATGGTATTTTTGCCGGAAAAGCTCGTGGATTCTGCATCAAAATCGCCATTGGATAAAGAAATATCCGCGGTGTTTTGAAGTGACCCCCATTTGTTAGACAAAAATAAAAATTAAGCGATCTGAACGGTATGAATCCTGT
>CAVCGL010000006.1:0-142526 GCA_963601915.1 bacterium
GTTGTCCGGCGGATTTTTCACCCGTTTTTCAAACTCCAAAGATTGATTGATGATTTCAGAAAAAGATTCATAATACCGTTTATGAATCAATCCTTCAAACCCCATTAGTTCAGACACAGAGGTTGCCATTTCTGCTTGTTCCCGCAAATGCATGACATCTTCCATCGCTGCTTTCAAGTCTTTTCCCCGATTACAATAGTATCGAAGATTACGATAAATATTACCAGCCGCACCATCTACAAATTTCTTCGCTAACTGAAGCCGTCGTTTTTCATCTTGATAACAGGAAACTTGATTGACTAATAGTTGTCCCGCCAGCAAAGACTCTTTCGGATAATAGGAACCTATGTAATAATCATAGTAATTAAAAAAATGAAGCGAAATATCATACTTGGAAATCAAATTGAGCAAAGCAGTATTTACTGACATTTCTGTCATAATATATAGATCCGATGCTGTTTCAATAGGAATATCTCTCCATTTTCCATCCAAAGAAGTAAACCGAAGTGTATTATCTTTTCTTTGCAACTGTCCTTCTGTATAGATATAAAAGCTGCGTTTCACATCCTTCCTCCTCTCTCAGATATAACATAAATCAAAATATGCGCATTTTTTGCAGATGGACTTTTTCGTCGAAAAATCTTTCGGTACAGTTGCATTGCAAATTTCTTGGATTTCCTGTACCACTTCTTCCAAACGCTGTTCATCTGTTTCTGTTAATACAACCTCTATACTTTGATGTAGTCGCGGATAATCAATTTTTCCACATAATTCCTGACATCCCCGTTGTTTCAAGTAATACAAATAATATTTCAGCTGCCAAATACCAGCTTCTTCAATCGCTTTACTCTTTTTCACTTCGTGCAGCATATGATGATCTCGAATAAAATCAATCGAGATTTTATCATCAATGGTGATGTGTTTTTCATCACGTGCATAACTCGTTTCATCCAATAGTTTTCCGAGTGCCACATCTTCATTGTCTTGCTCCATACGCAGCTGATGAACATGATAGTATAGCTTTCGTTTGCATACAAAATAATATGCTATCATCGTACCTGTGACAGGATATTTCACATTCTTTCCTCCTCTCTTTCATATCATAAAATCCGCACCATTCGCTCCTTTTGTCAGACCAAGTTCTGCATCATACGCATTCATGCATAGCTTAATATCACTGTATTTCCATATGGTATCGAATTCATTCCATTTTTCCAGCTCCCAACCATCTGCATAATACCGGCTAATGGCTACCGTATACGATAAAATTTCCTCATGCAGCTTCGCACGTTGCTCCTGCTCTTCTTTGCCGATAGACTCTGCTCTTTTTTCCCACTCTTCCAATGTCCCATCAGCAGACAGACGATTATACACACTCAATGGCATTACCGTATCCGAACGAATATCTCGAACCTTTGTCTGAGAATCCTTCCTGCCATACTGATAAATCTCCATGTTCTCTATCGTCTTCCATTTATCGTATATCTTTTTTACATACTTGCTGTCTCTTATATCTTTATTCTTTTCCGGATCATATACGAGATCCATCATTTCCGATTTCATATCCCGTTGGTCGCCCTCTTCGAGAAGCATATTATCATATTTTTTTACTGTATTCTCTGTATATTCATAAATTTCCGGATCAATAATTTTGCCGCACCGTCTTTTCACGTCTTCTCCACAGATGACATATACATTCGGTTCCCCATCGCCATCATACCATCTATTTCGATATACACGGCCCATGCGCTGCAACAAAGAATCTATGGAGCACATTTCCGTATACAACACATCAAAATCAATATCCAAACTTGCCTCGACAATCTGCGTTGAAACCCAAATGCCGTGTGCTGGTTCTCGATTTGGGTCATTGGGTGCAAATGCCAAAATATCCTGTTCTAACTGCTTTCGGTCTTTCTTGATAAATCGGCTATGCAGCAGTCGCACTTGATCTGTGCCTGCGCACTCCTGTAATTGCTGATAGACTTCTATGGCATAATTCACGGTATTACACAAAACCAGAACCCGTTTGGTCTTTGCCTGTTGCACAATATCTGAGATAGGAAATTCCTCGTCTTTCTTATTTAAGAGTTTCATCCAATGCCGTTTGCTCACATCGCCATAATAAGACTTCGGTGCACACTGATAGGGTATCTGTTTCTCATCAAAGATCTGATATAAAATCTTTGGAAATGTCGCGGTAAGAATCAAATATTTTCCGCCCATCTGTGTTATCATTTTCAATCCATACAAGATAATGGCAACCAATTCCGGCTCATACATCTGAATTTCATCAATAACCAAACAAGCGGTTGCCAGAGCAGCGGCAGCGGCCTCTGTACCATTTACTCGATATACAAACTGAAATAATTGGTCAATCGTTGTAATTGTAAGCGGCGCCGCAAACAATTTTGCCGTCTCATATTTATTTCTGTCCGTGGACTGTGTGAGATAAAAGCCTTTCGCATCGCTATGTAATAATACAGCGGGTTTATATCCCATTTTCTCATGAACGCGCCGCCAAATAGAATGAATACTCACTTTTAAAGGCAGAGTATAAAATCCCTTATGATCTTGCATCCACAGCAAAGCGCCTTCCGTTTTTCCCGAACCTGTGCTCGCGGTGACAATCAAATTTTCTCCCGCATGTTCCTTGAGATAGCGCTGCATATCTCGCAGCGCATAGCCCTGTTGTTGCATAAACGCTTCGGTATAGTCTGCTACGCTTTTGCCATCTACTAAACTGGATTCCTCTATCTCCAATCGTCCGGCACTGGCACAGTAATCAATGCGGTTCAAACAGCCTTTAATCAAGATATACCGCAAGATTTCATCACGATCTAACGTCAGCAGCTTTTCTACCTGATTGGAATAATAGCTTGGACGCACTTTTTGTTTCGTCAGAAATGGACAGTCATGTTTCACTTTCTTCCATTCAGGTTTTAACACATCCAAAATATAACTTCTCATGCTATCGGGATCGGTTTGCTCTCGATCATGATGATAATAAATGGCACATACGAGAATAATCTGTTCGATTTTATCTTTTCGTGCATCTTTTGCGAGCATTGCGGGACTCAACTGTCCATGCGGAATCCATTGTTTCCAGTCTATCTTTGGGAAATCACCCGTTTGCATGCATCTTTTCATACATTTCTGAAACAATGGATCTATCTTCCCCAAATCATGCGCAATCACCGCTTGCCTCAGCAAATCCCATTCTGACTCCGTTAGAAGATAGGGATATTTGCGATGCAATGACTCCATTACCTGCAAACATTTTTCAATATGTTCTTGCAGAGTTTTTCCGCTGCTTTTTGCCAAATACATGTTGTCATCCCTCTTTATCAAAAGTGCCCGCTTTTGCGGGCACTTTTTCACGATTACGCTCCAAATACCGGTATCGGAAGTTCGATAGGAAGTTCTCCTACATAATTTTGGAGTGGGGTATGATCTAGCCAGACTACTTCTCCGTCATCAATTTCCGATGCCGCTCCGCCCTTTACAAATTGAGCACGGACACTATTCCATAACCGAATTTGTAAATTCGGATCAATGGTATAATTTTTATGCAGCTTATAAATTGTCGCATAAGAAGCAAATCCCAATCGTTCCCGCTCATCTACCGGAATATATGCATCATACGGCACGACGATAGACTCCTCCAGCTCTGTTTTCGTCAGCTCGCAAATATCTACAGCATCAATCCGAATCAAATCCTCATGACGACCCAACGACAAGTAGTTTTTCGGATGCAGCATTCCCTCTGCAATCACAGGAACCATCGCCTCATCTTCTGGGATAATATGCAGCACGAGGTAGACATCTACCAACAATTCGATGGGTGCCACACCACGGTTCATTCCCAGCTTTTTATCTCCGTCTTTCAAACAAACCTGATGTCGTCCATCTTTTTCGTCGTATTTCGTATCGGGCTTAAATTCATAGCGCGTATACAGTTCAGAAACATGGCTGTGGCAGGTTCCCTGAACACTCACCTGCATCGGCACATAGCTTGGAAATCCACACGCGGCATGTACCATACCAATGACACTGGAATATGGCGGTAATGGATAGCTCTCTTTTATCGACAAACTAGACGGTACGCGATACGATGCCATATTCTGATACGCAACAATGCGAACCGCTTTTTTGGTCTCAGACTCCATAATTCTGCTCCACATCCGCACACAGCTTCTTAAAGAATGCAGAAATCGTCACACTGTGCAGTTTTTCCTGAATCTCCGCGTCATTACGGAACGCACCCGGCAAATATCCGACACTGGTTTCTTCCCCAATTGCTTCCATGACATCCTGAATCATTTCCACATTGAGTTTGCCCTTTTGCAGGCGCAGACGATTTTCAAAGAACGGAGATTTTCTCGTATACACACCGCCCAAAATAAACACCGGTGCCAGACTCTCTCTGCGACCCTTAATATCTCGATACAAAAACTCCGCCGTCTTTAATAACTCGCAAACACGGCGTGCCCGTTCGGCATTGTCCAGCTTGATGTCTTTATCTATGCCGACACGATCCAAATCAATCGCAATGGTATAAGCATAGAAGGATTTGTGCAGCTCGCTCTGCGCAATCGAATTGTTTTCGTTGCAACGATGCGCCAATCCCATATTGGTCAAAAAATCCAGATCCGCATGGAACGATTCCAAGGAAACAGCATTGGTCAATCGAACTACCGCCGAACGCGTATCCGCGTTGGTTTTCTCCTTTGTTTTCATATAACCAAACAAGTCAATCTCCGGATAATCTTGAATATTTGTGTCCGGTGCAAACTGAATGACCTTTTTCTCACCACTGCCATTTGCTACTACTTTTGTATCGTTCCAGCCCAGCTGCTCAATAAAATTATACCGCAGAGCCTGTCGAGACACATAGGTATACTGTTCACCGCCTTCGCGCGTGATATGCTTGAGGGTTGTAATATTGCCCATGCCTTCGCCATAGTTCAGGCTGGATGCTTCAAAAATCAAAGAAACTGTCAATCCGTTTTTCATGCTTTCTTCTCCTCTTCCTTCTGTTTTCTAGGTTCCTCTGCATTTAATCCAATCAAAAATGCATTGCCAATGGCGCGGAATGCTTCATCGTCTGCAATCGTATCAATAAACAAATCCGGCACTTGCAGATTCATGGATAAATACTGTCTCATCACCAGCTGTAAAAAGCGATTTTTATCGCCCGCCTGCAGCGCATTCAGCAATCCGTACGACAGTGTCACAGTATTTTTGCCATTCAATCGTTTCGCTATTTCGACCTGTAAATCATACCCCTTCCTTCTTACATACCTTAAATAGTTTTCTGTCATACAGTTTTGCTCCTTTCCGGCGAACATTGTAATTTGTATACTTAAAACAGGAAAATAAATCCCTAACGAAAATTTTTTTCTCAGTGTCTCTCGATACTGCCGATACAGCAAGGGGTAAAGATTCTTTCCCTCTAAAATTTCGTTGATAACTTGACGATGTAATCTCGGATTGATTTTTATCAACTGTTCCAGTGTTGCTTTGCATTGTTTGAATTTTTTCAGCAGCTCCGCAGACAGAATATTGACACGATACTCCCATTGGCCATCGTCATTTTTGCGGCGGCGGATAACCTGAATATTTTGCAGTTTGTTTTCTGCTTCTCTCAGCTCTGCTTCTACAACAAAGGTATTGATAATTGTTGCAAAGGATCCCTCTGTCGGATCCATGGATGTCAAATCATTGAGACTCTTGAGCCGTCCAAAGTTTGTATTGCTATTGATGAACACGCCCTCATATGCCATGCAGCGAAACCCAATCGGCATGCAAGCGTATACTAGCTTGCACAGCGGACACGGTGCCAAATCAATGTTAAAATCCCAAAATCCGTTGGTCTTTCGTTTGATGTCCACACCGACGTTCTCAATCCACGACATGCTGGCATTGGTCGGTGCCCCCGGCAAAACAGCATCGCATTGCAGGCAGTGATACACCTTTTTTCCTTTTTTCGGCTTATACGACAGAATTGGCTGTATAAATTCCTCTTCAACCGTCTGCTCAAATGGATCTTTGTTCTTTGTCTTATGCAAAAACGCAATGCCGCCCCAATATGGCTGAACAAAATTATATACAATGTCTTTTAGCATAAACGTCTTGCCATACTGTGTCAATTTTTCATATAACTCCGGCACACAAGCAATCTGTTGCGCCGGTTCCCTGGATGATTTCCACTTTTGAATAAGCGGTCGAAAATCAAACGCGTCCGCTTCTTGTTTTGCAACAATTTCATAGGCAGCTTTATATGAGTCGCTCTCCAGTTTGGTCTTAACCGATGTTACCCACGCTTTGTAATCTTTATCTGTTTTGTCCGGAATCTCCGAATTCTTTCCCGTATAACGGGAGAGTTCCTGCATCAGCTTTGCATACTTCGTCTGTGATTGATAGCGATCACACAATTCATCCAAATACGCCTCTGTGAATTTTCCATCCTCAAAAATAGAATCATCCACGGTCAGAGAAGTTCCTCGTTCATTTTCCAGCGGTATTCCCATCCGCTCCATAACGCGAACCAAGCCCAACAGTCCAGCATTATACAGAGCATCGTTAAGCTGCAACGTGTGTTTCACTGCTGTCAGCCCCCTTTCGAAATCGTGACAATATCAAACAATCCGAATCCCGCAGACCGTCTGGAACCCATACCGCTCTGATATAAATAATTCAAAACCCGCGGCGATGCCGTCAAAACCGCAGTGCCCAAAGAACAAGCAATTTTCTGTCCATAGTGACGGATCACGGTCTTTTTCATCTCATAAGGAATCAGTTGGACTGACTGTTTCTCTTCCTCAGTAAATTCCGTCCGATCTTTGAGCTGGTATGCAATAACCCGCGTAAATTGCTGCGCAAAATCGTCATCTTCTACCGTAATGTATCGATCTTTACGATCTATATGTTCTCGGATACACAGCGGCGCTAACATACGAATTAGCAGCACATGGCTGGTCTCGCTGACCGTTTTTTCCGGAATCATCACAACTTTTTCGATTCGCAGCACGTTGTCTTTGACCGGGTGCGTTTTCCCCTTCATTGCTAAAAATGCATTGCTTAAAATCATTGCTGTTCTCGGATCCGCCGTAGATATGGTCAAGGTAACTTTTGACTCCGGATTTGGGAGAAGAATTGTATCTTGCGAAAAACGAACACCTTTCGGCAGTCCCACAGCAAAACTAAACGTCTTGGTATGATTTCCTTGATAAAATTCTTCAAAATATTTCCCGTCCGCATAATCAGTGAGTGCCCGCTTGCACAAACTAATGATTGACCCGCAATAGTCAGCGGGAAGTGTTTGGCTCTGTAAATCGGTATATAATTGCAGCATCAGTCGCATACTCATCACCTCTCTATGCAAACAGTATACTAAAAAGTATTTGTTCTCACAAGTAACATCTGTGTTAAAACACATCACCCACCGATTTGACACCACACCCCAAACATGCTACAATATCTCCATAAAACCGTACCCCGCTTGTACGGAGAGTGGATTTTTCTAGCATCGTCTATTTTCGCCACACAGTTGTTTTTCAGCTGTGTGGTTTTTTATTGCTTTCGGAGGTGGTTTCTTTGAATCAGACGTTCATGAAAGAACGAAAAATCCTTCCATTGGTGCTGTCCATGTCTTTGCCAATGGTCATTTCTATGACGGTCAACTCGCTGTATAACATCGTAGACAGCTTCTTTGTCGCAAAAATCAGCGAGGAGGCAATGACCGCATTGTCTTTGGTGTTTCCAATTCAAAATTTGGTCAATGCTGTGACCATCGGTTTTGCCATCGGCATCAACGCAGTGATTGCTTTTTACCTTGGCGCAAAGCAAGAGCAAAACGCCAATGCTGCCGCGACGCAGGGCATCATCCTCAATTTCCTGCACGGCATTCTGTTGACGATTGGCTGCATTGCCGTGATGCCGTTTTTTCTGCGCATGTTTACATCAGATCAGACCGTTTTACAGCTCGGTCTGCGCTATGCCAACATCGTCCTATTGTTTTCCGTTGTTATTTCCATGGCGGTATCTTTTGAGAAAATCTTTCAATCCGTCGGAAAAATGAAGGTCTCCATGTTTAGCATGATGGTCGGATGCGTCAGCAACATTCTGTTAGATCCTATTTTGATTTTTGGACTCGGCCCTGCCCCCAAATTGGGAATCGAAGGCGCAGCAATCGCAACCGGCATCGGACAAGTGCTGTCTTTGGCTGTGTATCTGCTGATTTATCTGTCTCGTCCACTGGGTGTCCACATACAACTGCGCGGCTTTTCCATGAACAAGAGCTTAGCTGTACGCTTGTATTCGATTGGTATTCCGGCAGCACTCAACATGGCACTGCCGTCTGTGCTGATTTCCGCCCTCAATGGCATTTTAGCGGCATACGGACAAGCCTATGTACTGGTTCTCGGTGTGTATTATAAATTACAGACCTTTTTGTATCTGTCTGCCAACGGCATTATTCAAGGTATTCGTCCGTTGGTCGGCTATAACTATGGTGCAAAGGAATACCACCGTGTACAGCGCATCTATACAACGTCTCTTACGCTGATTGCGTCTATTATGGCGGTCGGTATGGTGCTGTGTCTGCTCTTCCCGCAGAACCTGATGGGACTGTTTACAACCAACGCCCAGACCTTGGATATTGGCGCGACTGCACTGCGCATCATCAGCTTGGGCTTTATCGTATCCGCAGTTTCCGTCACAGCCTCCGGCACGTTAGAAGGCTTATCACAGGGAATGCCGTCACTGGCCATTTCCTTATGCCGATATATTCTCGTCATTATTCCGGCAGCTCTGGTGCTGAGTCATATCCTCGGCGCTGTCGGCGTATGGTACGCCTTTAGTATCAGTGAATTGCTGACCGCACTGGCAGCAGGTCTGATTTATCGAGCCGTGTCACGCAGATGTATGAAAATTTGAGCATAAAAAGACGTTGAGCCGGATGTTCCTGCATCCGGCTCAACTGGGTATTTGCGGTAGAAAGGGTGAATAAAAGAATAGAAAAAGGGTGGAAAGTTCAAAACAAAAAGGTGAAAGAAAGATATATAGAGACTGCATCCATGATGCAGATGCTTTTAGTCTGCTCGCCGTGGAGCGATGGACAATGTGAGCGAGCAGTTAGTACATTGTCTTCTGTGCTTTCGATGGTTTTATTTTACCGAAAAATTATGAAGGAATCCTCACGATGCCGTAAAGAATTTATGACAGAGTTGTGAATAAATTGTAACAGAGATTATGAAAAATAGCGTTTGTGTTTCCGAGGATACAGTGGTACAATAAAAGAATCAGAAAATATGAATCCGTGGAGGTCATTATGGATCAGAAAGAAAGAGCATTACAGGCCCATCGCGATTGGAAGGGCAAGATTGAAGTCATTTCTCGCTGCAAGGTAGAAAATGCAGACGATCTGTCGATTGCATACACCCCAGGCGTTGCCCAGCCGTGTCTGGAAATTCAGAAGGATGTCGATCTGAGCTATGTGTATACGCGCCGTCACAATCTGGTAGCTGTCATTACTGACGGTTCCGCTGTTCTGGGACTGGGTGATATTGGCCCGGAAGCAGGTATGCCGGTTATGGAAGGCAAATGCGCTCTGTTCAAGGAATTCGGCGGTGTCGATGCATTCCCTCTCTGCGTCAAGACAAAAGACGTCGATGAATTTGTCAATACGGTCGCTTTGATTTCCGGTTCGTTTGGCGGCATCAATCTGGAAGATATTGCAGCACCGCGCTGCTTTGAAATCGAGCGCAAGCTCAAGGAACGCTGCGATATTCCGGTATTCCATGATGACCAGCACGGAACTGCCATCTGCTGTGCTGCCGCTATGATTAACGCGTGCCGTCTGACCGGCCGCAAGCTGTCTGACATCAAGATGGTTGTCAACGGTGCCGGCGCTGCCGCTATCGCTGTGACCAAGCTGCTTGTCAGCATGGGTCTGAAGAACGTCATCATGTGCGATAAGTTCGGCGCTCTGTATGAGGGCTGCGAGCAGATGAATTCGGAGCAGGCATACATGGCAACGATTACCAATCCGGAGAACAAGCGCGGCACGCTGGCTGATGTCCTGCCGGGCGCAGATATTTTCTTCGGCATGTCCGCACCGAACGTTCTGACCAAGGATATGGTTCGCACCATGGCAAAGGCCCCGATGGTATTCCCGATGGCAAATCCGACACCGGAAATCATGCCGGAGGACGCACTGGAAGCCGGTGCCGCTGTTGTCGGCTGTGGCCGCTCGGATTATCCGAACCAGATCAACAACGTCCTTGCCTTCCCTGGTGTATTCCGCGGCGCTCTGGACGTCCGTGCTTCGGATATTAACGAAGAAATGAAAATCGCCGCAGCATATGCCATTGCCAATGTTGTTAGCGATGAAGAGCTGAACGCACAGTACATCATGCCGAAGGCATTTGATCCGCGCGTTCGCGATGCCGTTGCAGCAGCTGTTGCTCAGGCAGCACGCAACAGCGGTGTAGCAAGAATCTAAGATATTGTATGAAGCAGCCGTTCTATTTTTATAGAGCGGCTGCTTTTTTATTCTTCTCTCGAAACACAACAAAAAAGACAGCCAATTTCTTGACTGTCTTAAAACTTGGAGCGGATGACGAGGCTCGAACTCGCTACCTCCACCTTGGCAAGGTGGCGCTCTACCAGATGAGCTACATCCGCATATTTTGTTTTTGTCTGTCGTCTGTTCCCTGACGACGATATTTATTATACGCGATAATACCCGTTTTGTCAACAAAATTTTGAAAGTTTTTTAAAAAAACTTTTCACACAAAAATCGGCGCAGCTTCCCACTCCGAAGCCGCGCCGACAAGCGTTTTGCTCGATTTACCCTTTGGAATCGATAATTTGAAGAATCTGTTCCGGGCTGTCTACCAGGACATCCGCGCCATTTTCCGTTAGCACCTCTCGGCTGCGGAAGCCCCATGTCACACCGACAGCATACAGTCCGGCATGTTTCGCCGTCTGCATATCGGTTCCCGAATCCCCGACATACAGTACCTGCTCCGGCTGCACACCCAGCTGCTGCATCACCATCTGGCAGGACGTCGGATCCGGCTTGCGCGGCACACCGACGCGCTCGCCAAAGACCACATCTGTCTTTCCTAGAAAGAAATACGCAATCAGCTCTTGTGAAGCAGAGTCAATCTTGTTCGACAGCACCGCCACTTTCATGCCGCGCTTTCTCAGCGCCGTGAGCAGCTGCGGAATGCCGTCATACGGCACGGTATGGTCATGAATATGTGCCGCATAGTATGCTTTAAAATCCTCCAACGCAGCATCTATTTCTGCATCCGATGTTCCTTCCGGCATCGCCCGACAAATGAGCAGGCGAATCCCGTTGCCGACAAAGCGTCGAATCTCATCCATAGAACGCGGAGCCAACCCGCGCACGGCCAACGCATGGTTTGTCGCCGCCCGCAGGTCGCCCAACGTATTGAGCAAAGTCCCATCCAAATCAAAAATTACTGCCTGTTTCAAAAATGACGTCCTTCTTTCGTTTATCTCTGTGTCAGCGGATTCAGACGCTTTCCGCCATAGGTCGCGCGGCGCAGGAAGCCGGAGACATCCTTATTGATGGCATCGCGGCGCACACGCCAGCTCCAGTTTCCGCCCAGTGTGGACGGCGTATTCATGCGCGCATCCGCACCCAGAGACAGCAAATCCTGCATCGTCGTCATGGCAATGTCGCATGGAGCGGCAAATGCCGTGCGAATAGCGCTCCAACCGAGCGGCTCTCTATCCGATGTGCGCAGATATTCGCGCATGACGTCGCGGTCTGCATCGCTGCACTTATCCATAAATTGTTCGACAACGGTCTCCGAGTCGTGCGTAGAGGTATAGCCCACGCAGTTCTTTGGCCAGTTGAACGGAATATGATCGTTGTTCTCATCTGCACGCATACCGAAAATCATCACGCGCATTCCCGGATAGCCGCTCTTCTTGAGGAACTTGCGCACCGCGTCGTCAATATCTCCGAGATCTTCCGCGATAATCGGCACATCGCCCAGTGCCGCACGAATTGCCTTAAACAGCTTCATACGCGGGCCCTTCTTCCACTTTCCGTTAATGGCAGTATCTTCGCCCTCCGGCACTTCCCAGTACGCCTGGAAGCCGCGGAAATGGTCAATACGGGTGACGTCAAACAGAGCCAGATTGCGGCGCACACGCCAGATCCACCACTTGAATCCGTCATCCTCAATGACCTTCCAATTATAGGTTGGATTGCCCCACAGCTGACCGGTTGCAGAATAGTAATCCGGCGGAACACCTGCTACACCGTGCGGCTTCAAATCGCCGTCTACCTGGAACATCTCCGGATGTGCCCACACATCACAGCTGTCCGGCGAAACATAAATCGGAATATCACCGATAATCTGAATGCCCTGCTTGTTGGCATAGGCACGCAGCTTTTCCCACTGTGCAAAAAACAGGTACTGCATGAATACATAGAAATCAATTTCATGCTTGAGTTCAAACGAATACTTGCGCATTGCCTCCGGATCTCTGTGCTTGATGGCAGCATCGTCCCAATCCCACAGCGCCTTCTGGTCAAAATGCTTCTTGAGCGTCATGAACATGGCATAGTCTTCCACCCAGTCTTTATTCTCTCGGCGGAACGCATCCATCTTACCCATCTGAATCATGGAGTTCTGGGCGCGGTCAAAGGCGCGATGCAAAATCGGCAGGCGCGTCTGTGCCAGCAGCTCATAATCTACACGATCCGGATTGTGTCCGACATCGGCATCGTGCAAATCCTGCTCGCTGAGCAGTCCCATGTCTTTGAGCATATCCAAGTCAATAAAATACGGATTGCCTGCGGCGGCGGAGAAGCACTGGTACGGACTGTCACCAAAGCCGGTCTGTCCGAGCGGCAAAACCTGCCAATAGGTCTGACCGCCGTCGCGCAGAAAATCTACAAAATCATATGCATCCTTGCCCAAGGTTCCGATACCATATGGAGACGGAAGGGAAGAAATATGCAGAACAACACCACTAGATCTCTGAAACATAATAACACCCTATCTCTATTTATTTTGCAAATGAATTGCATTTTTACGATAATTCCGCTATAATCATTACAGAAAAACCGTATATTTGACATGATTATCAAAGGAGAGTATTCCCTATGCGGATGAGAAAGAAAAAGAATCTGGACACCCGTCTGGCAAACTGTGCGCCGGTGCTGGTCTCCGATCCGGAACAGCACAAGGGGCAGTGGCGTGCGCTGTTTGGCAACACCAACCCGCTTCATCTGGAAATCGGCTGCGGCAAAGGTCGTTTCATCATTGAAACTGCCCGCCAGAATCCAGACATCAATTATCTCGCCATTGAACGCGAGGAAGGCGCACTGATTATGGCAACTGAAAAGGCGATGGAGCTCAAGCTCCCGAACCTCCAGTTTTTGGACTTCGATGCCGCCGGTCTGACCGACATCTTTGCCGATGGAGAAATTGACCGCATTTACCTCAATTTCTCTGATCCGTGGCCGCCGAACCGCCAGCGCAAGCGCCGTCTGACCCACGCCAATTTCTTGGCTCTGTACGACTGTGTGCTCGCCAAAAACGGTCAGGTGCATTTTAAGACCGACAACCAGCATCTGTTCGAGTTTACGCTGGAAGAGATGTGCAGCTACGGCTGGCTGATTCAGAATATTTGTCTGGATCTGCACAACAGCGATCAAGAAAATATTATGACGGAATACGAAGAAAAATTCTCCAAGGAAGGCTTCCGCATTTACCGTCTGGAAGCAAGCCGCCGCGATGAGGACACGCTCACGCGTGCACACACGCCGCCGCGCACCGCACAGCAGCTCGCACAGAAGGCGCGCGGCTCTGTTGCGCCGTCTTTCGGCTCCTCGCAGGCTTAATTATATCATTTTTCACCAACAATAGCAAGGTTTATCCAAATATTTTTGTACGATACGTCCAGAAACAGCATTCTTGTCTGTTTTTGGACGTTTTTTCGCGTGTTTTTCCGCAAATATACCATTTTCATACAAGTACGAAAAAAAGACGGCACGGGAAATCCCATGCCGTCTTGTGGTTTTATGCTGTATCAGCATTGTTTATTTCTTGTGCGCAGAGCAGGATGAACAGCTGCCGCCGCAGGATGAGCACCCCGGGCAACCTCCTCCGCAGTGACCGCCGCAGGAATGAATGCCTTTCTTATTGTCCGAATACAGCTTGTGGACAATCGCCGCTACAATGATAACGAGTACAAGCAAGACAACAATTGTACCCATGTTTTCTATGAGCCAGGTCATGATTCTTCCTCCTTTGATCTAGTCTTATTTTCGCACGAAACTTACTTTGCGTCAACCGCCAGCGTGCTCTTCTTCACTTCTGTCTTCTTGCTCGGACGGAGCAGCAGGAAGAAGAATGCAACGATAACAACGATAGCTGCGATAGTGCCGATGCCAAAGCCCTTGCCGCCAAACAGGCTGGAAATCTGATAAATAACCAGACCTACCAGATAAGCCAGGCCGCACTGATAGCCGATTGCACCGAAGAACCACTTGGTGTTGTTCATCTCACGACGGATCGCACCCATTGCTGCGAAGCACGGAGCGCACAGCAGGTTGAATGCCAGGAATGCATAGCCGCTTGCCAGCGTGAAGCTAGCTGCCATGTTCTGGTATACGGTGCCAGCACCGCCAGCGTACAGGATACCCATGGTACCTACGATGTTCTCCTTCGCAATCAGACCGGTGATGGAAGCGACAGTTGCCTGCCAGTTGCCGAAGCCGAGCGGTGCGAAGATCCAGCAGATTGCGCTGCCAACCTTAGCCAGAATCGAGCAGTCGATCTGATCCTCGGTCAGCATACCGAAGCTGCCGTCTACCCATCCGAAGTAGGACAGGAACCAAACGAGAATGGTGGACAGCAGGATGATCGTGCCTGCCTTCTTGATGAAGGACCAGCCGCGCTCCCACATGCTGCGGAGAACGGTGCCTACGGTCGGCATATGGTATGCCGGCAGCTCCATAACAAACGGAGCCGGATCGCCCTCAAAAATCTTGGTCTTCTTCAGGATAACACCGGAGCAGATGATTGCTGCGATGCCCAGGAAGTAAGCAGAGGTTGCTACCCATGCTGCGCCGCCGAAGATTGCGCCTGCAACCATGGCGATGAACGGAGTCTTTGCGCCGCACGGAATAAAGGTTGTGGTCATGATCGTCATACGACGGTCTTTTTCATTCTCGATGGTACGAGAAGCCATGATGCCCGGAACGCCGCAGCCGGTACCGATCAGAATCGGAATAAAGGATTTGCCGGACAGACCAAAGCGACGGAAAATACGGTCCATGATGAAGGCAACACGAGCCATGTAGCCGCAAGCCTCCAGGAATGCCAAGAAGATGAACAGAACGAGCATCTGCGGCACAAAGCCCAGAACCGCGCCGACACCGGCAACGATACCGTCCAGAATCAGGCCGGACAGCCAATCTGCACAGCCAATGCTGGTCAGAGCCTTTTCAACGAATACCGGAACGCCCGGAACCCAAATACCGTATTCTGCCGGATCCGGAGCCTCATAGCCGTCCTTATCCAGGACTTCCATAGCAGCAGTCAAATCATCAACAGTCGATGTCTGCTCTTCCGTTGCCAGCGTCTCTTCGTCCTCTACCTCATAGGTAGCTTCGGTGCCTGCCGGAACAGCAGCAGCGAACTCGGTCAGAGCAGCCTTTGCAGCTTCCGGATCGTAATCATCAGACTCAGCATCCATAGCTGCTTCTACAGCAGAGGTGTCCACGCCCTGCTCGGACTCGTAGGTAACGAAACCGTTTGCAACAGTCAGTGCATCGTCGTATTCGTCAGCTACATCCGAATAAGCGGAAGAGCCGATGCCGAACAGGTGCCAGCCATCGCCGAACACACCGTCATTTGCCCAGTCGGTAGCCATGCCGCCAACCGTGGTAACAGATACATAGTAAACGATAAACATAACAACCGCGAAAATCGGCAGCGCCAGAATACGGTTGGTTACGATTCTATCAATCTTATCGGAAATTGTCAGCTTGCCAGCAGATACCTTCTTATAGCAGCCCTTGATGATGGATGCAATGTAAACGTATCTCTCGTTGGTGATGATGGACTCGGAGTCATCATCCTCTTCGGTCTCAGCAGCCTCAATGTCCTTCTCAATGTGTGCCAGAACGTCCTCGGACAGATTCAGCTGTTCCAGAACCTTGCTGTCACGCTCAAAGATCTTGATGGCATACCAGCGCTGCTGTTCTTCCGGCATATCATGCAGAACCAGCTCTTCAATGTGTGCCAGTGCGTGCTCAACCGGGCCGCAGAACTTGTGCTGCGGGATGGTCTTGTCGTTCTTTGCCGCATTGATTGCTGCCTCAGCAGCCTCCATGATGCCTCTGCCCTTAAGTGCGGAGATCTGAACTACCTTGCAGCCCAGCTCTCTGCCAAGCTCCTCAATGTTGATCTTATCGCCGTTCTTCTCGACGATGTCCATCATGTTTACCGCAACAACGACCGGAATACCCAGCTCGGTCAGCTGTGTGGTCAGGTACAGATTTCGCTCCAAGTTGGTGCCGTCAATGATGTTCAAAATGGCATCCGGACGCTCACCGAGCAGGTAATTTCTCGCTACTACTTCCTCCAGCGTATACGGAGAAAGAGAGTAAATGCCCGGAAGGTCAGTGATGACAACATCATTGTGCTGCTTCAGCTTACCCTCTTTTTTCTCAACCGTTACGCCCGGCCAGTTGCCGACGAACTGATTGGAACCGGTCAAACCGTTGAACAGGGTTGTTTTACCACAGTTCGGGTTGCCGGCTAAGGCGATTGTCAAACTCATCGTTCATTTCCTTTCTACTCGCACCGATAAAACCGCTTTTTTCGGCACTCGTTTCAAAAATCAAAACTCTTTTTTCAACCAATCTATTTTATTAGATTACTTGACTTCAATCATCTCAGCGTCTTCCTTGCGGAGAGACAGCTCATAGCCGCGAACCGTGATTTCAACCGGATCGCCCAGCGGAGCAACCTTGCGGATGTACACTTCTACGCCCTTGGTAATGCCCATATCCATGATGCGGCGCTTGATCGCACCAGCGCCCGTAATCTTCGCTACGGTGTATGTGCTGCCGACTTTTGCTTCTTTTAATGTCATCTTTGCGTTCTCCTTTCCCTTCGATTTTGCGAAGGCATCAAATCATGATTTTCTGTGCCATTTCCTGGCTGATACCAACTCGTGCTTCCTTTACATTTACGATCAGGTTTCCGCCCATGGCAGAGACAACCTTTACGGTTCCTCCCACAACAAAGCCCAGATTTTCCAGATGTTTCTTGACCTCCGGCTTGCCGCCGATTTTCACAATGGTGTTTTCCTCACCAACTGTTGCAAATGTCAATGGCATCATGATAAGCTCCTCCTTTATCCATGTTTTTAGCATAGCTTTACATTTCGCGCACGCGAAAGCTAATTAGCTCTTGCTAATCACCTAGTATAATATCTTGTTTTCGTATCTTTGTCAACCAGTTTTGCTTTGAAATCCGGCACTCTTGCCATTTTTGTACTATTTGTTCATCCGTTAGGGTATGCTAAGGCTTTGTTTTATCCAATGTTAACATATACTGATTTTTCCTTGCCGTCTTTTTATTTTCTCATTTTTGCAAAGCAAATGTGGAAGTTTTTCTGTTTTTCTCTCCAAACCAAGAAGAAAAGCAGGGGCTTACTCCCCTGCTTTTCTCATGTTGCCTTGTGAATAAACACCGGAATCGGCGGATCGCCCGCTCGATTGGCGAACTGCGTGACGAGAACCGTATACTGCGCCGGATCTATCGTCTTGACGTATTCCAGCAGCGCATCCCGTTCCTCGTAGCCGCTGGCTCCGCCGTAATAAATGCTCACGCACATCACGCCATCTTTGCGCAGCAGCTTGAGACCGGCTTCTATCGCCGCGATGGTACTGTCTGCGTGCGTAAAGACCGTATGATCGCCGCCCGGCAGCCAGCCGAGATTAAACACGATACAGTCCACACTGTTTTCCTGTGCGTACTTGCCCATATTGGCGTGGCTGTCCAGCACCACCTCGCCGACATCTGACCAGCCATGCTCCTGCAATCGCTGTCTGGTATTCTCCACCGCCTGCTCCTGAATATCAAACGCCAGAACTTTTCCTTCTTGCCCGACTAGGCCGCACAAAAATTCCGTGTCCTTTCCGTTGCCTGCCGTGGCATCAATGACAAAATCGCCCGGGTAAATCCACGATTTCAAATGCTCGTGTACCAAGCTCAACGTATTCATAGATAGACTCCTCCTTGTTTTGTTCAAATTATACCATACTTTTACCCAACACACGATATTTTGTGGTATACTAGAACCATCTTATTTCCCGTGTACAGGAGGGATTTCTCATGTCCAAGCCAAATATCGCCCAAATTACCTGTCCCAACTGCGGTACTCCCTTTGAAATCGAGCAATGGAACGTCATCAACGCGCAAAAGCAGCCGGAGCTCCACAAAAAAATCAGGAACGGTTCGATGTTCCTGCAAACCTGCCCTCATTGCGGCACGCGCGTACATTCTGTGTATACCTGTATTTACAGCAATGACGAAAAGAAATTTCTCGTTTCTTTCCAGCCCAGTGACAAAGAACCTGCGGCCACGCCATTTGTTCCCAATTACAAGCTGCGTCTGGAACACACACTCCTCGGCTTTTTTGAGCGCATTCGTATCTTAGAATCCGGTTTGGATGATCTGACCCTCGAAATGGTACGCTACCTCGTGACCGCTCAGCTTGCCCGTCAGTTTCCTGAAAATCACATCACCCATTTGCTGTTCGACAACGCAGACAATGAAAATGTATTTTTCCAGTACGACAGCAGCAATCCCTCCGAGCAAATCCAGATTCCACTCGCCACGATTTGGCGATATGAGGATCAGCTCACAAGCTCCGGCTTCCGCCCCAATCTCACAGGATATGTAACCGTAAACGATGCCTTTGTGCAGACATCCGGCATTCTTAACTGTTTGAAGCCGAAAAATCCATCATAAAACAAGAAAAGCTCCCAAACGGGAGCTTTTTTTGTCACACAAAACTGCGAATCAAACCGAGAGCCAAACAAACAGCGAACAGAAGCACTGCTTTGACGATGACCGGAATCGGCGCATTGCCGTCCTGTACGCGGCCATTTGCATAGCTGATGTTGCGTCGCGGGCACACATCGCTGCATTTACCGCAGGAGATGCACTCGCCCATGCGGATGTTGTCCTCATCGGTCTCCACAGAAACCGGACAGTTCTTCGAGCACGCCGAACAGCGGTTGATGCAGTTCGGCCGATTGCGCGTATAGCGTCCAATGACGGGAAGCAGCGCAAAAATCGCACCCATCGGGCATAAGAACTGACAGAAAAAGCGTTCTTTCAACGCCATGCCGACAACAATGGCAAGCAGAAGGACAATGGCAATGGCATATCCCGCCGGAATCGCACGCGGCGCTGTGAGCATCGAGAACACATCCCATGGACTCCATCCCGGCAGCTTGTCATAGACACCCGCTGCACACAGCAGGATAATGACGAGCAAAATCAAATACTTGATCTTTTGAAAATAACCGGTCAGCTTGTCCGGAATCTTTGGCAGCTTCTTTTTCGCTTTTTTCTGAATGAACTGAGACAGTTCATACACGGCATCGCCAAATGCACCAAACGCACAGGCATATCCGCAGAAAAATCTGCCGCAAATAATCGTGTAAATGCACAGTACCACCAGCGTGGTAAAGAAGGAGCTATAGGAAATCGGATCCTTTGCGCCAATCGCCGTCGCCATTTCCTTGATGCCGGAAAAGCAGGAGGTATATACAGACGGTGCCAGCAGGAAGAAAATCAGCTGAATCACGGCACGCACGCGGCGGCGCAGCTTGACACGCTGCATGGGATTCATCGGCTTTTTCTTTGCAGCCGTCTTTTGTGCTGTTTGCGTTTCCATCATGCCGCGTCCTCCAATGCCTGTTCTACCGCTGTTTTAATGCCCGTCGAGGAGAACGTCGCTCCACTGATCGTGTCTACTTCCGGCGAATTGGCGGAAATCATGCTGTCAATGATGCCCTTCGCCTTATCTAAGTACGCCGCATCCTCGCCGGACGCATCGGTAATATCAATTGCGGTAATTTTGCCGCCGGATACCGTCACGCTGACAGATACTGTTCCGCCGAAGCCGTCTCCGCTGCCGATATACGTGCCGTCCGCATAGCTTGTCGCACCGCCTGCCGGTGCAGAAGTGTCCACAGCATCCTTGAGGGCAGCCTGTACTGCCGTCTTAATGCCTGTCGAGGAGAACGTCGCTCCACTGATCGTATCTACTTCCGGCGAATTCGCGGAAATCATGCTGTCGATGATGCCCTTCGCCTTATCCAAGTACGCCGCATCCTCACCGGATGCCTCGGTAATATCAATTGCGGTAATTTTGCCGCCGGATACTGTCACGCTGACAGATACCGTTCCGCCGAAGCCGTCACCACTGCCGGTGTACGTGCCGTCCACATAGCTGACTGCACCGCCTTCCGCCGCTGCATTTTGCGCCTGCACCTCAGCAAGCTGCTGTTTATTTTCCTCTTCCGCAGCCTGCCATTGCAGCGCATGTGCTTGATATATGCACAGAGCTACAATGGCCAGCGCAAGACTGCCCAGTCTTGACCAAAAATCGAGATGTTTCAAAAATTAGCCCTCCGCCTTTGCTAGTGCCTGCTTTACCGCTTCCTTAATTGCCTTGGACGAGCAGGTTGCACCGGATACCGTGTCTACGCCGTCAATGTCAGCTGCCGTTTTACCGTTCAAATTCGTATTCATGCCTTCAAATGCGCTTTCCGAATACATGACATTGCTCTTTTTAATCGTGCAATCCTTATTCACCGAAACCGATTCTACTTTGCCATCCTTTACAGAAACATCAACAATCAGCTCATACGCATTAAAATCATCATCTTCATCCGGATTAACGGAAACTGTCTCCGTGTATGTCTGTGCTTCCGGATCCGGCGTCGGTTCCGGAGTCGGCGTATCCGGCGTCTCCTTCGGCGGAATATACTGTTCCGCAATAATTGCCTTGTTCAGCGCCTCTGTCAATGCGGTCAGAATACCCTTAGACGAATAGGTCGCGCCAGATATGGTGTCCACAACGTTGATATTTTTGCCATTTTTAACTTTTTCAATAATTTTACTTGCGTTAGTAAAATACGGTTCGTCCTGATCGTTCTTTTCGATGACATCAATGCCCTTTAATTCTCCGCCGGATGCCGTGACCTTGAGCACAATGCGGCCATTGCGATAGCCGTATCCAATGCCGTAGAACTCTGTCGCCGTGTCGGTATAGGTCTTTTCCGTTGGCTTGTTGTCATCATCATCGGTGGTTGTGCTGCCGGTTGTCTGTGCCTTCTTCAGCGCATTTCTCACCGCCGAGATAATACCATTGGACGAATATGTTGCGCCGGATACCGTGTCCACATTGGTGGACTGCGTGGAAATCATCTTATTGATAATGCCGCTCTTTGCCTTGCCGAAATATGCCGCGTCATCGCTGCCGGATACATCAATGGTTTTGATTTTTCCGCCGGAAATCGTAACCTTTGCGGTCACCGTTCCCTTAAAGCCCTTGCCCGTGCCGGTATACGTACCATCTTTATAGCTGCCAGTATAAGTATCTTGATCCAGCTTGCTCGGTGAGGAATCGCCGCCGGTTGTTGTGCTGCTCGGTGTCTCGGATACCGTGCCGCCTGCCGCCTTGGTCAGTGCGTTCTTAATCGCATTCAAAATACCGTTAGAGGAATAGGTCGCGCCGGACACCGTATCGACACCGTTCGGGCTCTGCTTGGCAATGACCTTGGCAATCAATGTCTTTGCCTTGCTCAGATACGGCTCATCGTTGCCAGGTGCAGAAACCACACTGATGGTAGAAATCTTGCCGCCTGCAATTGTCACGCTGACGGTAATGTTGCCGCGGAAGCCAGCCGCCGTTCCGGTATAGGTGCCATCTTTATACGAGCCATCCTGAAAGGCATCAGAAGATGTGCTTCCCGCCGCATTGTTTGCCGCTGCGCCGCCATTGGATGTCTCGGTTACCGTGCCGCCGGATGCTTTGGTCAGTGCGTTCTTTACCGCATTGATGATGCCATTGGACGAATAGGTCGCACCGGAAACGACATCGACATCCGGATTCTGTGCTTCAATAATCTTTGGAATCAAAGCCTTCGCCTTCGAGAAAAACGATGGGGTTTCTCCCGATGCAGACACTACCTCAATGGCAGTGATTTTTTTGTTGGCAATGGTCACACTGACGGTAACGTCACCGCCATATCCCTGTGCCGTGCCTGTCCATGTGCCGTCCTGCCAGGAACCGGCGTCTGCCGCTGCTCCGACAGCAGAACCAGAGCCAGAGCCCAAATTTGCAGCCTGTGCAGACGGAGATGCTAACTCCGGAATGTCTTCCAGCACGGCACCGCCGGAGGCAACGCCCCACGCTGCCAGCGCCGCAACAGCAATGCCCGGTACCAGTCGGCGGGCAATGGCATCCACAGATTGATTGTAAAAGATACGCATGTTTTGCCTCCTTGCGTTGTAAAACGTACAATTGATTGAGATACTTCTTGTTATTTGTGAATTATCTGTACCTGATCCGCAGAAACACTATCCGGCGTAAAGCCGTCTGCAATGCCTTCTGTGATGTATACATTTCTGTCCTTATCCACCAGAATGGTGTCAAATTCGTCCGCGTGCTGTTTCCAGTACGCAATGGCCTTGTCCTTACCCATGACAAACAGCGAGGTGGACAGGCCGTCCGCCAACGTGCCATCCTTGCTGACAATAGTTACAGAGGTCAATCCGCTGTTAGACGGCTTGCCGGTCGCCGGATCAATGATGTGATGATAGGTCACGCCATCCTTTTCAAAATTGCGCTCATACGCGCCGGATGTGATAACCGCACAGTCATCCGCTTCCAGTACACCGAGCATATCATCGGTGTTGTCCGGGTCCTGAATGCCAACGCGCCACTCACTGCCGTCCTGTTTGGTGCCCAGCAGATGCACATTGCCACCCAGCGACACCATGCCGCAGGTCACGCCGTCTTTTTTGAAGATTTCCATAATGCGGCTGGATGTAAAGCCCTTGGCAATACCGCCCAAGTCAATTTCCTGATTGTCTCCCAGCGTCAGTGTCTTGGTGCTTTCATCCCATGTCAGCTTATCTGCGCCGACACGCTGCAGCGTAGACTGAATTTCATCCTCTGTCGGGACGTAATAATCCTGTGTCGTAAAGCCCCACAGCTCCATGAGCGGCAGGACAGTAATATCAAATGCGCCGCCGGTGCTCTTGTATAAATCCAGCGCTTTTGTGACCATAACGGCTGTATCATCGGAAAGTGCCGCAGAACCGCTCTTGTTGAGCTTGGAAATTTCGCTGTCCTCCTTGCCGATAGACAGCAGACTATCCAAGCGTTCGATTTCTGCGATAGCATCGGTCACGCCCTTCTGTGCGTTGTCGCCATATGCCGTAACCGTCATATAGGTGTCCATTGCAAAAATTTCTTGGCTGACCGGTTCTGTCGAGCTGCTTGTTGTGCTACTCGTTGTCTGTGTTTCCGATGCACTGCCCGTATTGTTCGTATTGGTATTAGATGTCGAACGACATCCCGTTAACAGCATACTCGCCACAACGGCGGATGCCAGCATGACTTTCCATGGATATTTCATTGTGTTCCTTCCTCGCAAAGAAAATTTAAACTTCGTGTATTTCCGGCAGACGCTTGAGCATCCAGCTGCCCAGCAAGCCGATGACGGCACCGGCAACAATACCGGAAACCCACAGTACCAGCAAATACCATGCAATGGCGCTGGTCTGCATGATGGCCATGGCAACCAGAATCTGTCCCACATTGTGCATGACACCGCCTGCCACGCTGACCGTCACCGGCTGGAATTTTCCGGTCTTTTTGAGCGCAATCATCACTGCTCCGGATAAAAGTCCGCCCGCCAGAGAATACCACAGGCTAACCACCGTTCCGAACAGCATCGCCGTCAGTCCGATGCGCACAAAGTTAATGACCACTGCCGGTTTGGATCCCATGCGGTACAAGGCCACAAGGACAACCAGATTGGTCAGTCCGAGCTTCATGCCCGGCACGGCAAAAAACGCCGGAACCATCGCTTCGATATAGCTGAGCACCAATGCCAGTGCAGCAAGCATTCCATACAATGCCAATCGTTTTGTCTGTTTCATTGCTTGTCCCTCACTGCGCCACAGCGTCTACGCCGTTTGTGTCAGTTTCATCCTGAATCGTGACGCTCACCTTGTTCGGCAGGCAGATAATGCTCTCGCCGGAATACTTGATCTTGCCCTGATGCATACACAGCTTATCCGGGCAGCTCGCCTCTTCCAGCCAAACCTGACCATCCTCAATGATTAACTCATTTGTGCCGCCATTGACACCATGAATCGTATATTTCGTATTTTTATTCATGGAAAATGCCGTCACCTGTTTGCCCGCTACTTTCACGACAACTTCTGCACCGCTCTTTCGCGTCAGCAGCAGAAATGCACCGAGTAGGAGCACGCCCGCCAGCAATGCCGCCAGCAGCAGAATGTCCTGTTTTTTCAGCTTCATGATACAACTCCCAACTTCTGATATGGTTAGTAGAAACTAATAGGAACAGAAAAAGAAATTGCGCAGGAAATATCTCCCACACAAGTCCGTCGTTCTCGTTCCAAATTATCTCAGTATACCGCATAGACAGCGGATTGTCAATCAAAGCTGTGGGCAGGAAAAAGCCGTTTGCCGCGCGGCAAACGCCAAATCATTTCGATATTTCGTTTTCGTTGTTAGAAGGAACTAATCTGTATTTAGTATACCATATCCCGTATACTCCGTCAATTCTTCCTATGTAAAAAATTAGCATTTGCTTTCGCTGTTTTTCGGCATATTTACTTAACGATCAGAAAGAAGTCCCTCTGAATGGAACATCCATCCAGAGGGACTTTGAAAGGAACTTATGAAAAAGTGAAGATCTTATTCACCTTTTATTCTCTTACTCGCTCAGAGCAGCCTTTGCAGCTTCCTTGATTGCCTTGGAAGAGCAGGTTGCACCGGAAACAGTGTCTACGCCGTCAACCTCAGCAGCAGTCTTGCCTGCCAGATTGGTATTCATGCCATTAAATGCATCCTCGGAATACTGCTTATTGCTCTTCTTAATCGTGCAGTCCTTGTTCAATGCAACAGACTCAACCTTGCCATCCTTGACAACAACATCAACAATCAAGTCATATGCATTAAAGTCCTCATCTTCATCCGGATTGACCTTTACAGTCTCCGTGACAGTCTTGGACTCCGGCTGCTTATTCAGCTCATCCTGCGCTGCCTTGATGAGACCCTGCAGGTCTGTAATCAGCTCAGCAGCTTCCGGCTCCGTTGCATCGGCATTGTTCAGCATAGCCTGTGCCTCTGCAATGTGCTCATCCAGAGCAGCCTTGTTGGACGGATTCTTTGCGGACAGCTCCTGTGCCGTAGCAATCAGGTTGGTCAGCTCGGTCTTCTGTGCATCCGTGATGCCTGCAACAGTAGACGGCAGGTTTTCAGCAGTTACCTGGAACTGGGTGGTGTAGTCCGAAGTGCCCAGACCGTAAACAGTCAGCGCCCAATAACCGGTACCATCCGTGCCTTCCGGCAGCTGGCAACGGATCGAATCGGTCAGACCCAGCTGAATGCCCATGGACTTGTGCATCCAGTCATCTGCCGCGAACTTGGTGCCGTATGTTGCAACCGGTGTGGTATAGGTGCTGTCATTGCCATAGTACGTCCACTGAACTGTCTGCATAGTAGAACCCAGTGCACCATAGGAGCCATTCAGATCAACACGCAGGAACTCACCGTAGCTGCCGCTGTAGGTCTTTACCTCTGTGGTAACATCTGCGCCGTTATTTGCCTGTGCCTGATCCAGCAGACCAGAGCCAGTACCCGTCTGACGCGCACTGAAGGTATAGCCAGCATCGGTCTTAGTCGCGGTCTTCAGACCGTTGGTTGCTGCGTTTACATCAGCAACGCCGGTGTAAGAAGACAGCACGCCTTCGCTATAACCACCCTGTACGGACTGACCATTTTTAACTACCGTGTAGCTCTTGCAGAAGTCCTGATAATCCGCTGCGTCAATAGCAACCGGAACGTACTTGATACCGGTAATCTTATAGCTCTTGAGCGTTGCAGTTACTGTGCCCTGACGGGTAGAAGTGGTAATCGTACCCTTGCTATAGTCATGTGCAGTGCCATTTGCTTCATAGAACTTGGAGCCATCCTCAGACCAATGGTCAACGCCATATGTTACCGTCTGGCCGTCTGTCGTCTCTGCAGTAATCACAGCGGTCTGCTGGAAGCTGCCGCGATGCAGGCCATGGTTGGTGGTTGCACGGGATACTGCATCATAGCCGCCCTTGTCCAGCTCGCTATGACCATCCAGTTCCTCAGAGCTGGAATCGTTGCCAGCTGCATATACGCCTTCATTTGCCCAGTACTCATTGTAGGACAGGGATGCGTAAGCGTAAATCTTTTCCGGAACCTTCAGTTCAAAGTCCAGCGTCTTTGCATAGCCGGTAGCCTTGACAGAAACCGTATAGGTATCGCCAGCCTTCATGCCAGCAAACGGAGAAGTGCTCAGGTCAATAAAGCCATTGCTGCCAACTACCTTCACTGAACCACGACCGGATGTTGCATAACTCTTATCGTTAATTGTAACAGAAGAAACATTGGACAGGAAATTGCTCAGATCCTCTGCGCTTGCGCCGTCAGCACTTACTACGCGCAGATCAGTTGCCTGATATGCAGCCGGCATGGCATTGGTCTGCATCTCAAACGTAGTAGAGAAGCTTGCGTACTTGCCGGACTTATCGGAAACGGTCAGCGTGTACTTGCCAGCAGCCGGTGTGCCAGTCCAAGTCAGCTTGCCATCCTTGACAGCAACGCCTTCAACTGCATTGCCCTTAGCATCCGCCAGCTTGTATTCAGCCTGATAATCGGACGGGAAGTCCTTCAGTTCAACAGCAGTGGAACCGCTGTCTGCCAGTGCATTCTCAACCTTGAAATTGTCGGTTGTGAACTTGACCGGTACATAGTGGTCTGCATCAATGGTGTATACACCATCAGCGGTGTAGTAGGTCACGCTCTTGATGGTGCTGCCCATCAGACCAACATAGTGCTCATAGTTGAGAACGTTGCCGTGCGGCTCGGTCTTCTTGATACCGGAAGACCAAGCGATTTCGGTCTTTCTCCAAATATTTTCTTCCTGACGCATACCGTAATCGGTGGTCTTGCCGTCCTTTTCAGCGGTAATCACAACACCATATACATTACCGGAGTCGAATGCATCGGTATCTACGTCAAGCAGATAGTCGCCCCAAGCAGTGGAAGTATACAGTTCTGTTGTTGCCTCCAGCTTCGTGGCCTTGCCCTGTGCCTCGCCAAAGGAAATCTTGCCATCCTTGACGGTTGCTGTCTTATATGCAGCCGGTGCAGACTCCAATTCAGTGTAGTAGTAATCAGCCTGCTTGTCATCGGTCTTGGTCAGCTTTGCCAGATCGGACGGAGTGATTGCTACCGGATAGCTAACGCCCTTGATGTGTACTTCCTTCTGAGTGCCTGCCGACCAAGCATCTGCATTGTAGTCGTTATAGGTACCGCCAACCAGCTCACCATCGCCGTTCTTGATGGACTTGGTATTGGTTGCAGAGGTTACAGCGTCTACAGCATCCTCGTTGTTGATTTCAGCAGCGTAGAAGTCTGCATACGGGATGTTCATCTGTACGTAAATCTTTGCTTCCGGAGCGGTTGCCTTGAAGGAAACATTCTTCTTGTAGCCAGTGGAAGCTACTTCCAGATTGTACTCCTTGCCAGTCTCAAAGATCGGGGTCTTTTCCGTGCCAGTGGTCACAGAGAAGTCAATGGAGCCGTCTTCCTTGATGATCTTCACAGCACCGCGGCCGGATGCGTTGTATGTGGTATCGCCAACAGTTACACTCGTGATATTGGACAGATAGTTTGCAAACTGCTCATCTGTTGCATCCTTTGTCTTTACCAGCTTACCGTTTTCTGCATCATATGTTGCAACAACAGCATTGGTCTGCAGCTCAAAGGTGGTGGAATAGCTTGCATATTTGCCGGACTTATCAGAAACCGTCAGCGTGTACTTACCAGCTGCCGCAGTTCCCTTCCAAGAAATCTTGCCATCCTTGACAGATGCACCTTCCAGCTCATTGCCCTTTGCATCGGTTACCTTGTACTCAGCCTGATAATCCTTCGGGAAATCCTTCAGTTCAACTGCAGCGGAACCGCTATCAACCATTGCATTTTCTACCGCAAAGTTCTTTGTCTCAAACTTAACCGGAACGTACTGCTCGCAATCCAGGCTGTAAATTTTACCGTCTACAGTATAGAATGCCACATTGGTAATGGTCTTGCCCATCATAGAAACATAGTCATCGTATACCAGCGGGTTGCCATGCGCAGTAGTCGTAAAGCCGGTAGACCATGCCAGCTGCATTCCCTTAGCATTCCAAACGTTTTCCAGAGAACGCATTGCATAAGAAGTGCCGTCGGAAGTTGTCACCGTAGCACCATATGCACGGCCAATCTTTGCGACAACATCCGGCGTAAAGTCCATCTCATAGTCGCCATAGTTAGAAGAAGTCTTAAACGTGAAGGTAGTATCCTTCAGGGTCTCTGTATCTACAGCAGCAGTGGTTTTGCCGAAGCTATAAGAACCATCCTTATTGACGGTCAGTTCCTTGTAGTTTTCCGGAACGGAATCCAGCGCGGTGTAGTAATAGTCATCATGCTCAGTCAGGGAAGTATCCAGCTTTGCCAGGTCACTCTTTGCTACGCGAACCGTGCAAACAACGCCGCGAATGGCATCCGACTTCTCATCGTCTGCGGTCTTATAGTAAGTACCAGCAGTCAGACCTGTTTCGCCATTCATACGGGACTTTCTCATGGTTGCGGAGGTAACTGCGTCAACGCCGTCAACAGCGGTTACACCCTCAGCCTTATAGAAATCATCATACGGTACGTTCATAGTAACGTAAGTGAATTCCTCTGCAACGCCTGCATTGTTCAGCATAACAACTGCTTCTGCGCGGGTAACATCTGCAGTAGAACGCAGGGTGTTATCCGGATAGCCAGCCATATAGCCGTTCTGAACAGCTGCCAGAATAAACGGTGCTGCCCAATCGGAAACCTTGTCTGCATCGGTATAACCCAGCTTGGTCAGCTGTGCACGAATCTCAGCTGGCTTGGACTCGGTATCCAGTTCCACCTTGTTGAGCTTGCACACAATAACTGCTACCTGCTCGCGGGTTACATTGCCCTGCGGATCCCACTTTTTGTCACCAACACCAACCATAACGTCAGCCTTGACACTCTTTGCTACATGCTGATAGAACCAATCGTTCTTTGCAACATCCTTGTAGTTGGAGATGTCTGCCTCATCGGTGTATTCCTTGACATTGTTCACAACAGCTGCCATCTCTGCACGAGTGATTGTGCTGTCCGGACGGATGCCGCCTTCGTCACCGTTGAGCCAGCCCTTGTCAATGAACTGCTGCAGGGTCTTTTCTGCCCAATGACCCTGAATGTCATCGGAATTCACTGCAAATGCAGCGCCGCCTACCATCATGGTTGCTGCCGTAGCCACGCTCAGGACACGCAGCGTCTTTTTCGCGTTCTTGTTCATGTTACGCCCTTTCTAACTGAATCAATCGTATTTGTCAGTATGTACTAACTTTTCTTGAATTTGGAACAGTGTACCACATAAATTTCGATACGATACCCATTCCTAAAATTGATAGTACGATTATAGAAAATTTTTGGTTAGTTGTCAACAACACATATGCGGATGTATTTCAAAAATACCCAGAATATTCGAGAAATATATGTATTTTTGCAAAATTTACTTTGCAATTGTCCTGTTTTATCCCGGCTATTCAGAGATTTTGTTTTGTTAACTTCTTGTGACAAGTTTTTGCATATACAGAAAATTTTCTGTGATTTTTTCATGTACTTTGTCCAAACTTTTTTGCAATATTCCGGCAAAATAACCGGATATTTCAAGAGGATGCATGGATTAACTTTATTTCTAAACCTCAAACAGCCCATATCATGGAATTTTTTTCTCGTTTGGACGATATATGCATTAGTCTACGGCAACGAAAAGCCAAAAAAAGGGTCGTATCGGAGAAAATTTCTTCCCATACGACCCGTCTCATTGTTCTATTTTATTAGCTTGCTGCAATCGTTTTTTCTTCGACGCAAGCCTCCGGCAGCTCCGGCAAGAGCGTACAGGCTGCATGTAATGCCTGCTGGCGCGTCAGGAAAAGTCCCGTCTGCATCAAGCAATCTGCCACGCTGGAAATCCGGAGATAGTACATCTCCGCCACCTGTTTTCCGTGTTCCGTCATATGAACCTTTCCATAGGGCTCCTGATCTACGAGTTCTTTTTCCCGAAAGACGTTGACAATCCGCGCAACCGATGCTTTTTTCACCTGCAGCACCTTTGCAATCTCCGTCAGCCGCATTTCATTCTCTCGTTTAGACATCTCGTACATGTGCAGCAGATACCGCAGATGTGTACCAGTCAGCTCCATGTTTCTGATCCCCCTTTTGTTATTTAAATCCGTCAAACAATTAGTTTGAACTAATTCAACAGAAAGAATATCATACGCAAAAACAAATGTCAATGGAGGCTATTCCAGTTTTTGAGCAAAAGCTAACTATTTTTTATCAAATTCTTACAGAACCGGATAAAAAAATCCTCTGTCTCCAACGGAAACAGAGGATATAAAAACCATTCTGAAAATTACAGAGCAGCCTTAGCGGTAGCAACCAGAGCCTCGAAAGCCGGCTTGTCGTTTACAGCCAGATCTGCCAGCATCTTACGGTTGATGTCAACGCCAGCCTTCTTCAGACCGTTCATGAAGGTGCTGTAGTTCATGCCGTTAGCCTGGGTAGCAGCGGAGATACGGGTGATCCACAGTCTGCGGAAATCTCTCTTCTTCTGCTTACGGCCGATGTATGCATAACGCAGGGACTTCATAACTGCTTCGTTTGCAGTGCGGAACAGCTTGGACTTTGCACCAAAGTAACCCTTAGAAAGCTTCAGAATCTTCTTTCTTCTCTTGCGCGTCATCATTGCGCCCTTAACTCTTGCCATATTTAAACATTGCCTCCAAATTCAAATCGTAAGTGTTGTTCTTAATAATCCTGAGATTACTTGTACGGCAGCAGGCGCTTTACCTGTGCTACGTTGGTGGAATCAGCAAAGCCTTCCTTACGCAGATGTCTCAGACGCTTGGTGGACTTCTTGTTCAGGATGTGGCGGCGACCAACGTGAGCGCGCTTGATCTTGCCGGTCTTTGTCATCTTAAAGCGCTTGGATGCGCCGCTGTGAGTCTTAATCTTAGGCATAGTGTGTTCTCCTCTCTGATGGGACTGCGCCGGGACGGCACAGTGTAATACATTTATGATTCAGACGAATCCGCTTTCGGAGCCTGCTGCGGCTTGCCGGACTTACCCTTGCGGCTCTTCTTGCCGGCATCCTTCTTCGGACCATCCTTCTTCGGGCCGAGAAACATAATCATCTGACGGCCTTCCAGTTTAGGGGCTTTATCCATACTGCCGATTTCAGCGCATTCATCTGCAAATCGGCGCAGCAGATCGAGACCGATCGAAGAGTGAGTTACTTCACGGCCGCGAAAACGAACCGATACCTTAACCTTGTTTCCAGCCTTGAGGAAACGCTTTGCATGATTGACCTTTACATTGAGGTCGTTGACATCAATACCCGGGCTAAGGCGAATCTCCTTAATCTCCACGACGTGCTGATTCTTTCTTGCTTCCTTCTCGCGCTTTGCCTGCTCAAAACGGAACTTGCCGTAGTCCATGACGCGGCATACCGGCGGAACAGCATTCGGCGCGATCTTTACGAGGTCAAGATTCTTTGCGGCAGCTGCCTCCAGTGCCTTTGCGATCGGTACGATACCGGCCTGGTTGCCCTCTGCGTCGATCAGTCTTACTTCCTTGTCGCGGATCTCTTCGTTGATCTGGTGTTCCATACTGCTAATTGTTAAGCACCTCCAAACGGTTAAACGAAAAATAAAAAACGGACGGAAAGACACCGTCCGACCACAGCTATTCACGCGAAACAGCTGAACATCTGAACCTCTCTGCCGAAGCGCAAGGTGAGAACGGTGTGTCCTTCTTTCTTTTGCTCAATTAGTATACCACCCTCTCTCGGCGCTGTCAAGGCAAAATCCCTGTAAATTTGAAACTTGGTTTGTTTTTCATAAAATCGACAGTTTTCGCTTGACAATCAGCGCAGTTTTATGTTATTCTTCCCTGAGCAAACGGGGACGCCTTCCCGCATCGGATAATTTTTCCAACGTTTTTTTAGGCAAAACAGTTGAAATTTCCGAGAGAATAGGCTATGATAATGGTGCAAGGTAAACAACCTTGGATCAGCAGCCGGAGGATATGTACTATGAGTGAAGAAAACAAGAGCAACTACGTCATCCTGACTGACGAGGAAGGCAACGAGAAGGAATTCGAGCACATTGACACGCTGGAAGACAACGGCACCGTCTATATGGCTTTCATTCCGGCTGAGCTGAATCTGAAAGAAGAGGCAGAAGTCGTTATCCTGAAGATCGTTGAGGAGGACGGCGAGGAACTGCTCGCATCGGTGGACGACGAGGAAGAAAGTCTCCGCCTGTACAATCTGTTTATGTCCCGTCTAGAAGCGCTGTACGATGCGCCGGAGGACGAAGAGGAATAAACATCTGAATTATCGCTAAGGCCCCTGCGCGATTTGACAGTCACCTTTTTTTAACCCACAATTAGTTTTCGGGACCCCGGATGTTCCCATACGGAGTAGCAGGCCTCCCGCCTCGGCGGAAGTTGGAAGCACAGATGTATGTGACAGGAGACCCACCTGCAGGAGATGTGCAGGTTACTAATCTGGTGACATCGGTTGCGCGGGGTTTCTTTTGCGCTTCTGTGTTCCAAAGCAAAACAGCAATCCATTCTTGTTCGTTTTTGTTTCTTCTCGCTTTTTTTACAAAAAATTCATCATTTTCACTCTTTACATTTGTAACACTCCGGTGTATAATGTGTAAAATAAACAAATAGAAAGGAGATTTGAGTTATGGATACCATTCGTAAGATCCGCAATTATGATCCGCAGCCGGAAAAGCCTGATATTGACGACCTGATCTACGGTGATGAGCATCGTGTTTCTGAAAAGTAAGTAAACACTTGAGAAACATCTTGAAATCCACGCAGATTGGCGTGGTTTTTTTGTACCCTCAGCAGCACGGAAAAATTTTCCTGCTTTGCTTATCTATATAGATAGATCATAAGACTACCGGCATTTGTCGCGATCACGCCGCACCCGTCATGGGTGCGGCTTTTTTTCGCTCATTCCCGTTCAAATCCCAAATACCGTGTCCCCTGAAAGGACAGCTTGCCGGTATCGCCTTCGATACATATGCCATATTCCGAGCCGGAAACACGGAATTCCATCCGGTCACCGCTCTCCACCTGGAACGTAACATAATAGCTCGTCGATGTCGTCGTATGAAATCCGTGCGCACCGGTCGCATCCCCTGCATTAGGATGCGTGTGCTGCGTCACCTGTGTCCGTTTGGATACAACTCGTGCAGATACCGTCAAACGCGGAGATTGATTGTTCCGATTCCATGTCCCGACGCCTCGCACAATTTGGATGACAAATCCAATCAAAACAACGGCAAAAACCAAAAATACAACCACTTGCATGACTCCAAACGTCAAAGCAAATCCCATGATACAGCACCTCTCTTTCTATTGTCTTATGCACCGTCCCGATCCATACTGCGGTACTGAATCGCCTCCGCAATGTGTCCGGCGGAAATCTGTTCCTCTCCCGCCAGATCAGCAATCGTGCGAGCCAAGCGCAGAATACGGTCATAGCTTCTCGCCGTCATGCCGAGCTTTTTGAACGCAGCATCCAGCAACGCCTGTCCGGCAGCATCCGGTCGGCAAAACTCTGCGAGCTGTGCCGGAAGCATATCCGCATTGCACCGCGTCTTGGTGCCTGCATAGCGAGCACACTGCCGTTCTCTTGCCGCAACAACACGCGCCCGAATGTCCGCCGAGCTTTCTGCCGGTTTGCGCTCAGACAAATCCTTGAGCGGCACCGGCCGCACATGAACCTGTATATCAATGCGGTCGAGCAGCGGGCCAGAGATTTTTCTCCGATACTTTTTCACTTCCGCCGGTGTGCACTTGCAGCGGCCAGATGGATGTCCATACCAACCGCACTTGCAGGGATTCATGGCACAAATCAGCATGAATTTCGCCGGATACGTCACGCGTCCTGCGGTGCGCACAATGGAAACCGTGCCATCTTCCAGCGGCTGCCGCAAAACCTCCAGCGCATCAATGCGAAATTCCGGCAGCTCATCCAGAAACAGCACGCCATTATGTGCCAAGCTCAACTCGCCCGGCATCGGGATGCCCTGTCCGCCGCCCGCAATACCCGCTGCACTCGTCGTGTGATGCGGCGCACGAACCGGACGCATCTGTGACCGCGCCGCCCGACTGCCGTCTCCAATGATAGAATAAATGCGCACGACATCCATCTTCTCTTCCAATGTCATCGGCGGCAGAATTGTTCCAATCCGCTTTGCCATCATACTTTTGCCAGAGCCGGGACTGCCGGACATGAGCATATTGTGTCCGCCAGCTGCGGCAATTTCCATCGCCCGCTTGACGTTTTCCTGTCCCATGACATCGCAAAAATCCAACACGTCCTCCAGCGTATGATCTTCTGTATCTTTCGGCACATAGGCTTCGAGCAGCTGTTTGCCCGTCAGATGGTCGAGGATCTGCTGTACATGGCGCACGGCATAGATGGTCAGTCCATCGCCGATGAGCGCCGCTTCCTCCGCATTGTCCTCCGGCAGAAACAGTTTCTTTTTTCCGGCTTCCTGCACAGCCATCGCCATAGACAGGGCGCCCTTGATCGGACGCAGCTCACCGCGCAGGCTGATCTCTCCGATAAACACGCTGTCCTCCGGCAACGGTTCTTCGATATTTCCCTGTGCCGCCAACAAGCCGAGCAAGATCGGCAGGTCATAGACGGCACCCTCTTTGCGAATATCCGCCGGAGCCAAATTCACCGTCTTTCTCGCCGGAAGCAATGCCATGCCGATGCTCCGCGCCGCTGTCGTGACGCGCTCCTTGGACTCTTTGACTGCTGCGCCCGGCAGTCCGACCAGCTCAAACGATGGCAGACCATTGACCAGCCCGCACTCTACCGTCACGAGATACCCCTCAATGCCATAAATGCCCGCTGAAAATACCGTTGCTATCATATACCCGCTTCCCCTCTTTCTCTGTTTTTTTCATTGTAACGCAATCAAAATACCTTGGCAATATCACCGAAACACTGTAAGCGCTTTCATTTTTTGGTGCAAAATTCTCCGAAAATTGTTAAAAACTTCACCTGAATAGCACAATAAATGAGTTTTTTTGCCTTTCTATCGGCTTTTTTATGCCTTTTGCTCAAATTCTTTCGTTTTTGTGTTTACATTGCATTCTTTTTTTGCTAAAATAAGCATGGTTACGAATAGCACCTCTGCGCTGTTCGCACAGCTGCTGTTCCCCGGTATCAGCCCACTCCTGATCGCTCCGAGGCAGCACCTACCGCATACGGGTTGGTATCCGTGCGCGGTTACCTACATTATATAGGAGGAACGATATAACATGGCAAGAAAAATGAAATCCATGGACGGCAATACCGCTGCGGCTCACGTATCTTACGCGTTTACCGAAGTTGCTGGTATTTATCCGATCACCCCGTCCAGCCCGATGGCCGACAATGTTGACCAGTGGGCAGCTGCCGGTAGAAAGAACATCTTCGGCACCACCGTTAAGGTCGTAGAAATGGAGTCTGAGGCAGGCGCTTCCGGCACCGTACACGGCTCTCTGGCTGCTGGTGCTCTGACCACCACCTACACTGCATCTCAGGGTCTTCTGCTGATGATCCCGAACATGTATAAGATTGCAGGCGAGCTGCTGCCGTGCGTATTCCACGTATCCGCACGTACCGTTGCTTCCCATGCACTGAATATCTTCGGCGACCACTCCGACGTTATGGCATGTCGCCAGACCGGTTTCGCTATGCTGTGCGAGACCAACCCGCAGGAAGTTATGGACCTGTCCGCTGTTGCTCACTGTGCAGCAATCGAGGGCCGCGTTCCGTTCATCAACTTCTTCGACGGCTTCCGCACCTCTCATGAGATCCAGAAGATCGCTGTATGGGATTACGACGATCTGGCTGATATGTGCGACATGAAGGCTGTTGAGGAGTTCCGTGCCCGCGCACTGAATCCGGAGCATCCGGTTATGCGTGGTTCCCACGAAAACGGCGACATCTTCTTCCAGCATCGTGAGGCTTCCAACGTTTACTACGAAGCAGTTCCGGAAATCGTTGAGAAGTACATGGGCAAGGTTAACGAGAAGCTGGGCACCGACTACAAGCTGTTCAACTACTACGGTGCACCGGACGCTGAGCGCGTTATCATCGCTATGGGCTCCATCTGCGACGTAGCAGAAGAAGTTATCGACTACCTGACCGCTCAGGGCGAGAAGGTTGGTCTGGTAAAGGTTCGCCTGTACCGTCCGTTCCGCGCTGACAAGCTGCTGGAAGCTATCCCGGCAACCGCTAAGAAGATTGCCGTTCTCGACCGCACCAAGGAGCCGGGCTCCCAGGGCGAGCCGCTGTACCAGGATGTTGTATTTGCTCTGGCAAATGCAGGCAGATCTGTATTTACCTGCGGCGGTCGTTACGGTCTGGGCTCCAAGGATACGCCTCCGTCTTCCGTATTCGCTGTATACGAAGAGCTGGCTAAGGACGAGCCGAAGAAGCAGTTCACCATCGGCATCGTGGATGACGTTACCAACCTGTCTCTGGCAGAGCACGCATCCCCGAACACCGCAGCTGAAGGCACCATCGAATGTAAGTTCTGGGGTCTGGGCGGCGACGGTACCGTTGGTGCGAACAAGAACTCCATCAAGATCATCGGCGACAACACCGATAACTACGTACAGGCTTACTTCCAGTACGACTCTAAGAAGACTGGCGGCGTAACCGTATCGCATCTGCGCTTCGGTGCTAAGCCGATCAAGTCCCCTTACTATATCAACAAGGCTGACTTCGTTGCATGTCACAACCCGTCCTACGTTGTCAAGGGCTACAAGATGGTCAACGACGTAAAGCCGGGCGGCGTATTCCTGATTAACTGCCAGTGGACGCCGGAAGAGCTGAACGAGTACATGCCGGCTGAGGCTAAGCGTTACATTGCTAAGAACAACATTCAGCTGTACACCATCAACGCAATTGATCTGGCTATCAAGATTGGCATGGGCAAGCGCACCAACACCATTCTTCAGTCCGCATTCTTCTCCCTGGCTAAGGTAATGCCGGAAGAGACTGCTATCCAGCTGATGAAGGATGCTGCTACCCATTCTTACCTGAAGAAGGGCCAAGACATCGTTGATATGAACCATAAGGCAATCGAGCTGGGCGCTACCGCTTATGAGAAGATCGACGTTCCGGCTGATTGGGCTAACGCAGTTGACGCAGCTCCGGCAGAAGCTCCGGAAGGCCGCGAGAAGACTGTCAAGATGGTTACCAACCTGATGGAGCCGATCGACCGCATGGACGGCGACTCCCTGCCGGTATCCGCATTTACCGATTACGTAGACGGTACCTACGAGCACGGCGCAGCTGCTTACGAGAAGCGCGGCACCGCTGTTACCGTACCGACTTGGGATGCAGAGAAGTGTGTTCAGTGTAACCAGTGTGCATATGTTTGCCCGCACGCTACCATCCGTCCGTTCGCTCTGACCGAGGAAGAAGTTGCAGCAGCTCCGTCTGCTATCAAGACTGCTCCGATTAAGGTCGGCGCTGGCAAGGGCGTTTACTCCTTCACCATGTCTGTTTCCCCGCTCGACTGCATGGGCTGTGGTGTCTGCATCGGCGTTTGCCCGACCAAGGCTCTGACCATGGTTCCGCAGCATGAGGAAGCTGCTCAGGCTGAGGTATTTGAGTACACCGTAAACAAGGTTTCCCGCAAGCCGGAGATGGAAGACATCAAGACTGTCAAGGGTTCCCAGTTCAAGCAGCCTCTGCTTGAGTTCTCTGGTTCCTGCGCTGGCTGTGCTGAGACCTCCTACGCTCGTCTGATTACCCAGGTATGCGGCGATCGTATGTACATCTCCAACGCTACTGGTTGTTCCTCTATCTGGGGCGGCCCGGCAGCTACTTCCCCGTACACCGTCAACAAGGACGGCCGTGGTCCGGCATGGGCTAACTCCCTGTTCGAGGACAACGCTGAGCATGGTCTGGGCATGTATCATGGCCAGAAGGCACTGCGTGAGAACCTGAAGGCTAAGACCGAGGCTCTGATCGCTGTACCGCACGCTCGTCAGGAGCTGAAGGACGCTGCTCAGAAGTGGCTGGATACTTACGCTGACGGCGCTGCTAACCAGGCTGCAACCGAAGCTTACATCGCTGCTCTGGAGAACAGTGTTCTGGGCGTTGATGAGGGCATCGAATTTGCTAACTCTGAAGCTGGCAAGCAGGTATTCGGCGATAAGGTAGCAGACTTTGCCGCTCATATGAACGAGCTGAAGGCTGCTGGCGCTGCACATTGCGACTGCGAGGCTTGCACGCTGGCATCTGAGATCCTGGCTAAGAAGGATTACCTGTCCAAGAAGTCCGTATGGATCTTCGGCGGCGACGGTTGGGCTTACGACATCGGCTTCGGCGGTCTGGATCACGTTCTGGCTTCCGGCGAAGACATCAATGTCATGGTATTCGATACCGAAGTTTACTCCAACACCGGCGGACAGGCTTCCAAGGCTACCAACATCGGCGCTGTTGCTCAGTTCGCTGCTGCTGGTAAGACCATCCAGAAGAAGTCTCTGGCTGAGATCGCAATGTCCTACGGCTACATCTATGTAGCTCAGGTTGCTATGGGTGCTAACCCGCAGCAGACCCTGAAGGCTATTGCAGAAGCTGAAGCATATCCGGGACCGTCTCTGGTTATCGGCTACGCTCCGTGTGAGATGCACTCCATCAAGGGCGGCATGAAGAACTGCCAGTCCGAGATGAAGAAGGCTGTTGACTGCGGTTACTGGAACATGTTCCGCTTCAACCCGTCCCTGAAGGCTGAGGGCAAGAACCCGTTCGTTATCGACTCCAAGGAGCCGAAGGAAGACGGCTACCAGGCATTCCTGATGGGCGAGGCTCGCTTCTCCGCTCTGACCCGTTCCTTCCCGGAGCGTGCAAAGGAGCTGTTTGCGAAGTCCGAGGACAAGGCTGCTCTGCGTTACAAGCATCTGCTTAACCTGCAGGAAATGTACGGCAAGGACATCTAATTCTTTCCGAAACGTTGGATAAATTTGTATAGAAACGATGCTTCTCGCCCCAATACTGCGTAATCACGCAGTAGGGCGAAAGCATAGAAAGCCCCGTGTCCACATCAATTGATGTCGGACACGGGGCTTTTTTGTAATATATAGATGAGGAGCGCTCATGATTTTATATTTTTCAGCCACTGGAAACTGCAAGTATGCAGCCGTTCGCATCGCCGATGCCACGCAAGATACGATTTATTCCATCACAGACTGTATTCACAAAAAACAGTATCAATTTACAGATAAAACCATTGGCATTATCTCTCCGACCTATGATTGGGGGCTTCCGAGCATCGTCAAAGAGTTTTTACAGCAGGTACGCCTACAAGCCGATTACGTCTATTTTATTGCCACATATGGCACAACGCCCGGTGCAACCGGAGAAATGGCAAAAAGAGCATTAAAGGAAACAACCATTGATGCATACTACTCCATACGAATGCCGGATACCTGGACGCCAATTTTTGATCTTTCTACACCAGAAAAAGTAGCAGCGTTTACCCGCACAACCGAAACAGAAATAGAATCTATCATTCGCAGCATCAACAGCAGACAAAAAAATAAGCACATGCAGCCGCACACGCCGTATTTCTTTGTCAACGCTGTCGCACAGTTGATTTATAACAAATCAGTTCGGAAAACCTCGCATCTGTTCGTAGAAGACAGCTGTATCGGCTGTGGATTATGCGCCCAAAAGTGTCCGGTGCAAGCCATTGTCATGCAGGACAAACGACCGGTATGGGTCAAAGAATCCTGTGTCATGTGTCTTGGATGCCTGCACCGTTGTCCAAAGTTTGCGATTCAATACGGCAAACACACAAAAAGGCACGGGCAATATGTCAATCCTCATGTTAAACTATAAGCTTTACACAACAAACGCCCCGACAGAACCTTCTGTCGGGGCGTTATATGTATCTGTGATAGCATTTAGATGTGCTGTAAGTACCGATACTTGTTCGTTGTATCATAAAACGTAACAACAAGGATAAAGGCAACAGCGAGTGTAACAACAGCGACCGCGATCTCCAACACATTGTTCATCATCGCAAGCAGCTGTGCGGCAATCTTGCAGACGGTATATGCACCGGCCAGCGGAATCAGCCGTCTTGCGCTCAGCGTGCACAGATGCTTTTTTTCCAACGCTTTCACGCCGTCAACAATTTTATACATCATGACGAAGAAGCAAAGTGCTGCGAGCATGTTCAGTACAGCCAAAAGCCCTTCGCGGCGCGTCATCGGCAGCAGCTGAACCAGGTAAATCACGCCGGTAAAGACGGAAATCTCCAGAGCCAGCAGAACAAGGTTTTCAAAGATGCCTTCCTCCTGCCATACCTCCTTGAGACCGGCTGCCACAAGCAGATACCCAAGGAAAGCCGGAAGCAGTCCAATCATGTACCCGCCAAGCGTCACATTGACATTGAACAGAATAAAAATCAATCCAGCGAAAATCTTTTTCATATCTGCCACCTCATTTCTATTGTGTCAAGCAAAACAGCGCCGCACAGCGTATGCCTATTTCCATCCATACCCTGCTGCAGCGCTGTTTTTGATTTTGTTGTTACAGGGTATAGACCTTCAATGTTTCATATACCTCATATGCTTCCTTCATGGTCGCCATCTGCGTGCCTGGAAGCTTTGCGCTCGCCGTGCCCATTGCCACAGCGAACTTTGCCGTCTCTTCATACGACATGCCCTGGCTGTATGCGTGTGCAATAGCGCCCACCATTGCGTCACCGGAGCCGACCGCACTCTGTGCCACCGGACCTGCGTTTGCAATAATATACAGCGGCTTGTCCTCATGGTTGACGAAGATCGCACCGTTGTGTCCCAGAGATGCACAAATGGTCTGTGCGCCCTCTGCCAGCAGCGGCTTGACGTACTCATACGCCTGTTCCGGATCATGGGTGCGCGGCTTGCCGGTCAGCTTTGCCAACTCGGTTGAGTTCGGTTTGATGAAGTCCGGTTTGAATGGCAGTGTGCTGCGCATCGTGTCGCCGTCACTATCAATCAGCAGCGAACAGCCCGCTTTTTTGATGATACGGATGATCTTCAGATACTGCTTCTCCTTCATTCCTGGCGGGATTCTGCCGCACAGAACGAACAGGTTCTTCGGATCGAGATACGTCTTGAGCTTTTCGATAAAGCGCAAATAATCTTCTTCTTCAACCGCGGTGCCCGGCTCGTTAAAGTCGGTGTGCTCACCGCCCGGATGAACAATCTGTGTGTTGGTACGGGTCTCACCCGTTACGTCGGTGAAATCGTGCGTGATTCCCAGAGCGGTCAATGCGTTTTTCAAGGCTCTGCCATTGTTTCCGGCAGTAAAACCGAGTGCTACGCATTCTCCGCCGATTGCACGAATCGCTCTGGAAACGTTGATGCCGCGACCACCGACTTCCACATAGCTCTTTACAACGCTGTTCACCGTGCTCAGCTCCACCGGGCCGTCAAGCACCAGTGTGCGGTCAATCGCCGGATTCAGCGTTATGGTAATAATCATTGGATAAAACCCTCCTGCTCCTACTCAAAATATCACACATCGTTTGCTTTTGAGTCCTACCTTTATTGTACAAAATTTGCTTTCCAATGTAAATGAAAATCCAAAAGAATTTCCAATTTAGCCGCAAATTTTTAACACAAAATTCGATCTTCTTTTTGTTGTATTTGTCTCTCCTCTGCCTGCGGCGCAGCCAGAATGGCATGGGGTTCTTCTTCGGATGCATACAGCTCCTGCCGAATGACGCCAAACAAGTCTTCTGCCATAATGATAATATTGTGAATCTGTGCTTCTGTGATTTCAAACGGCAAATCGGTCGGATACCGCGTTTCAATATAGTAGTTATTGAGCGCTGCACTCTCGCCGAGATACCGAACAAATCGGTCATCTACCATTGCCGCCTGCCGACAGAGGAAGGTGAGGTTGTGTCCGTCAAAATGTCTGCCCAGCTTGAACAGCAGGTATCCTTTGAGTGCTTTCTCAATCGCCTGCTGGCAGTGGAACGCCACCGCCATTTCGTCTCCGCCCCAAGTCAACAGAATGCGGGCACTTTGCAGGTCGCTGAGCGCTTTTTCCAGCCATTTGTAATAATACTGGCTGTCTGTATTACCTTTGCGACGTCTCGCCATAAAGCACCGTTCCCTTCTTCTCGATCGCAGATGCATAGCTGCCGCTGTCACTCAGCAGCTCCCGCCATTCATCGGTTCGGTACAGCAAAAACTGCACCGGAATCGGCATATTGATCTTCAGGTACAGCTTGCGCAGCAGCTCTGTCTTATTGCATTGATCCAGAATAATACACAGATCTGCCGATTTCATGTCATGGCTGCCTACCACAAATTTTTCTCCGTACAAAATGACACGGCGCGGACGACAGCAAGCCAGTACCCCCTTGAGAAGTTCCTCGCGTTTCATGGGCGTTCCCTCCTTTGGTATTTATCGCTCGGAAAAAGTCACCTCAGCCTGTACTTTTTCCTGTTCCCCTTCGCAGGCGCAGACGCAAAATGTGCCGTTTTTTGTCTTTCCCTGTTTGATGGCGAGTTCGGTTCCGCAGCGATTTTCTGCCAGATAATTGACCTGCAAGCCGGAGACCCAACGGTTCTCATGCTGTTCCAGCCCAAATGCATCAGACAAAATATCCACTGCTTTGACATTATTCAGATGCCGATTGACATCCGTATCACTATAGCGCACCGTGCGCGTAAAGCACGGCTGCATTTCTTCCGGAATAATGGCTCGAAGCTGTTCCGTAAATCCGGTGTCCTGCGCCGGAAAGCCAATGCCTATTTTCTTTGGCAAAAGCAGACGCCGAGATTGCAAATCGACAGTTGCCCAAACCGTGACAGCGTGTCCAATAACGCCTGTCTGATCTTCAAAGAGAAAATCTCGATACCACGATGCACCGCGCAGCTTGCGCGGCAGCGTCGTCAGACGAATGGTCTCATACGGCTGCAACGGTCGATCCAGCTGATATTTCAGGCGGGAGAGCACCCAAAACCCATGGTGTTCTTTGAGTGCCTCTGCGCCGATTCCCATAACTTCCGCATGGCGTGTGGCGAGATCCTGCATAAAATCGACAATCGCAGACGGTCTCGCCAGTCCGCGGCAATCGGTCTGACCAATATCCACAACATATTCTCTGGAGAGCTGACACGCTGGCATAGTCTATATTCCTCCTGTTGGTTCGCGTTATTTTTTCTCACCTCTATTATACCGCAGACCGGCGCAAAAAGAAAGCAATGCATTGCTCGAATCCGTAGAATATGATACACTAAATTTTACATTCTATGCATATCGCAAAGCCTGTCCGCGTAGGATGAATCAGAAACGGAGGACTGTCCATGAAAAAGCTGTGTATGCTGACTGCACTCTTTCTTATCCTCACCTGCGGCATTGTGTGCTATTCCGCAGAAATTACCCCCTTTACGTTTTTCTCCGCTCTGCGCAGCTCTGCCCTCGCTGCCGCGCAGCCGCAGAAAACGCCGCAATCTACTCCATCCACGCAGTCCGTCTCTCTGTCCGCCGAGACACAAACGCGCGGTGTCTGGGTGGCAACGGCATATGCGATTGATTATCCATCTCAGCCCACAACAGACGCTGATACCCTGCGCAGCGAGTGCAACACCCTGCTCGACCGCATCGCATCGAGCGGCGCGAACACCGTCTATTTTCAAGTCCGGCCGTCTTGCGATGCCCTGTACAGCTCCTCTATCTTCCCCTGGAGCCGATATTTGACCGGCTCGTGCGGCACAGCGCCATCTGATTCCTTCGACCCACTCGCGTATTGGGTAGAGCAAGCTCACGCCCGCAATCTCCGACTGGAAGCCTGGGTGAATCCATACCGCATCTGTGCCGGTGCCAACGCACAGAGCGATTTTGATTCTCTGCCGGACTCTTCGCCTGCCAAGCAGCATCCGGATTGGGTCGTCTCCTGTGACGGCGGGTATTATTTCAATCCCGGCATCGCAGAAGTGCGGCAGCTGATCTGTGACGGCGTATCGGAAATTGTCAGCAAATACGCTGTGGACGGCATACAATTTGACGATTATTTTTATCCGTCTACCGATTTTGACGACGCAGCCACTTATCAAGCATCCGGCAGTGATTTGCCGCTGGCAGACTGGCGGCGCGACAATGTGAATCAGCTCGTACAGGCGGTAAACACGGCTGTCCATCAAAACGCGATGCAGTCGGGCTGCCGATTTGGCATCAGCCCTTCCGGTATTTGGCGCAACAAGGGCATCAACGCATTTACCGGCAGCGATACGCATGGATTTGAGCACTACACCTCGTCCTATGCCGATTCTCTGACATGGATCAAAAACGGCTGGATCGACTACATCTGCCCACAGATCTATTGGCAGATCGGCGACACAGCAGCGGATTTTGAAACCCTTGCCAACTGGTGGAGCCATCAGGTCAGCGGCACCGATGTACAATTGGTGCTCGGTCTCGCCGCTTACAAAATCGGAGACAGCCAGTACGGCGATGTCTGGACAAACGACGGCTGCGGCGAAATCGGTCGGCAGCTGGATCTTGCCGCCAGCATCAAAGACATTGACGGCTGCGCGCTGTTCAGCTGTAAAAATCTCTGTGACAATGACACGCTGTTCCAAACGGTACAGGAACGGTGGAAATAAACCAAAACAGGCATCGTCCAATCAGAAATTTCTGAAAGGTCGATGCCTGCTTTATCTTGGAGAGTGTTGTGTAATCTTAGATCAGGGTCTTGCCGCCTGCGATGGTTACCGTAACACCGGTTACGTAGTCTGCACGGCCGCCTGCGAGGAATGCCATCAGATCTGCAACCTCTTCCGGCTCGCACATTCTACCCATTGCCACGCCGCTGGTCAGTTCCTTCTCGTACTCTTCCGGCGTCTTGCCTTCAACCAGAGAGCGCTTCTGGAATACTTCCTGTACCATCTCGGTGTTTACATAGCCCGGGCAAACAGCGGAAACGGAAATGCCGTACTCTGCGTACTCCAGACCCAGAACCTGCGTCAGAGAGTTGATGCCAGCCTTAGAGATGGAGTATACGCCGTTTGCAGACTCGCCGATCTTGGAAGCCTGAGAAGAAATAGAAACAATGTTGCCCTTCTTCTTGTCCGAAGCCTTCAGCTGCTTGGCAAACAGCTGGCTCAGGCACCAGATGCCGCGCAGGTTTACGTTGATTACGCGCTCCCACTCGCTCGGAGTCAGATCAATCATGTGTTTGGAAACCGTGATGCCTGCGCAGTTTGCCAGAACATCTACAACGCCGATCTTCTCGTTTACATCCGCAAAGAATTTCTCACAAGCCTCAAAGTTGCTGATGTCAACAGCATATGCATAGGTCTTTACGCCATACTTCTCTGCGATTTCTGCAGCAGACTTTTCCAGAACGTCCTTGTTGATGTCAACCATGACAACGTCTGCACCATACTGTGCAAACTTAGTTGCACAAGCCTTGCCGATACCGCGTGCTGCACCTGTTGCGATGCACAGTCTGCCCTGATAATTTTCTCCCATGATAAATTCTCCTTTACATATTTGTTGCATATTTTGATTTGTTGTTTGCCTTACTGAATAAAAGACTTTTGAATACCTTGAACTGTGTTTTTCTTGATTGCATGCTTATTATATGTTATTCTAATAACACAAACAATTCCAGCGATTGCCTAGTAATATTCAAAAATAGCCCAAGTTAGAAAGAAGTGAATCACATGCATAAATTAGAAGCAGGCATTCTCGACCCATCTGAGATTTACTTTCTCATCCCTTCCGATTTTGCCGCCAAATCGCTATACTGCATCCAGCACATCGGTGTATTTTACTGTGACCCGCGATATGTTGTGACGCATCCGTATTGGGAATCTATTCTCATGCTGTTTATCGACGAGGGCGAATTGGAGGTTTCTTTCCGCGACGAGCTATTTCTCGCCAAATCCGGCGATATTGTTTTGATCGACTGCCGGTACGAACACAGCTATCATGCCTTAGATGGGTTGAAATTCCATTATTTCCATTTCACCGGCCCCAACAGCGTTGCGTATACCAACCTGATTTATCAGCTCAATCAAAGCGCCTGCATTCGCGGCGCACAATCCGAAGTACTTACCAATATTTTCTCTAATCTGTTTCGTCTGGCAAAATCGCAGGCGAACATGCAGAATGAGCACCGCATGTCGGTATATATCCACATGATTTTGTGTGAACTGGTTGAAAACTGCTCCGGCGTGCAGCCCATCGCCGACGAATCCATCGAAAAAGCCATTCATTTTATGGAACAGCATGTCACACAAAATATTTCCCTGGACGAGCTTGCAGAAAATGTCAACTTGAGTAAGTTTTATTTTAATCGCTACTTCAAAAAGCACGTCGGCATGACGCCGCACCAATATTTCATCAACATGCGCATCCAGCACGCCAAACAGCTGCTCGCCACCACGCACGATTCCATCGAATCGGTTGCAGAGCAATGCGGCTTTGACAACACCTCTAATTTCATTCGTGCGTTTAAGCAGCGCGCTGGCATGACGCCGACTGCTTTCCGAAAAATACCGTTTTAATGCAAAAAAATACCGGAAAAGCAGTTCCTGTCCTGCTTTCCGGTATTTTTATTGAGAGAGCCTAGAAAAGGCGGGATATGCAGATCAATTACTCAAAATCGCGCGGCATGACTTCATGTAGGAAGGCAATTGACTTCTTGATGGCAGTCAGCGCAGGCATGGTCTTATCCTCAATTTCCAGAGAAACCGGACCGTCATAGCCCATCATGCTGAGAATCGCAAAGAATTCCTTCCACCACTCTGCGCTCTCACCGAAGCCGAGAGCGACATAGTTCCAGTAGCGGTTGTTGTAATCGTCAAAGAACTTGGTCTCCAGACCGCCGTTTGCCGCGAAACGGCCGCGCTCCTTGCGCAGATCCTTGGCGTGTACGTGATGAATGGCGTCTGCACCGAGAGTCTTTGCCATTTCGATGCCGTCGCCGCCCATCCACATATGATGCGACGGATCAAGGTTCATGCCGATCATCGGAGAAACCGCATTGCGCAGCTTGAGCAGGGTTTCTGCGTTGTATACGCACTGTGCACCGTGATTTTCCAGCGCAATCGAGGTGATGCCGTGGTTTTCTGCCAGCTTGACGGTCTTTTCCCAGTACGGAATCAGGACATCCTCCCACTGATACTTGAGCATGTCCTGGCAGCTCATCGGCCAGCAGGTTGTTACCCAGTTCGCGCAGGTATCAGTTGCATTGCCGCCCGGCAGACCGGACATCATGACGATGTTCTTAACGCCCAGCTGTTCTGCGAGCTGGAAGGTCTTTTCAACGACTGCCTGATGTGCTTTGCCGGTCTCATTCGGCTCCAGCTGATTGCCGGAGCAGTTGAGCGCTTCCAATACCAGTCCGTGCTTTTTGATGGTATCCATGTAGGTTTCGCGTGCGGAAGCACTGGAAATCATGGTATCCAGATCCATATGCGGTGCATTCGACCAGTTGCCGCAGGCAATTTCCAGCGATTCAATGCCGATCTCTGCGGAGGTTTTTACCATTTCCTCAAAGGACAGGTGTCCCAGTCCATCTGTGTTCAAACAAAGTCTCATTGTTTTTCTCTCCTTTACAAGATGTTACACTTAGTATGCCGAATTTTTCTCTGTTTCGCAATCGCCATTTATGACGCAATAATATTCAATAATTGCTCTACTTATTTCACCTTCATTATATATCAAAATTTCTCTTGATTTTCTAATTAGAGCGGCAGCAATCCAAAGAGCAAGATATGAATATTACTCGACAACCTGCGAGCTGGCATCTCCGCCTATTCTTCGATATACTAAGTGTAACAAAAGACACCTTGAAAACCCCATTGATTGCAGAGAGGGAGATTCTTATGTCAAATACGCTTCATTCAACCGCACCAACGACAAAAAGCGACGGCCCGCTTTCTTGGTGGACACGCATCGCATACGGCTGCGGTGACACCGCCTGCAACATCGTCATGGCAGGCATGGTCAACTCCTTGTTGACTCTCTTCTATACCGACTACGCCGGTGTATCCATTGCAACTGTCGGTCTGGTATTCTTAATTTCTCGTTTCTTCGACGGTACATCCGATGTCATCATGGGTATTCTCGTTGAAAAGACACATTCCCGCTGGGGCAAAGCGCGTCCTTGGATTCTTTGGATGTCCATTCCATATGTCATCTGCTCCATTGCCCTATTTACTGTCCCACAAACATCCAACACCCTGCAGTTCTGGTATCTGTTCGTCACCTACAACCTGCTCGGCACGGTATGCTACACCGCCATCAACGTACCGTATGGCACGCTGTCCACCATGATGACCCGTTCGTCTCATGAGCGCGACATGCTGTCCATCGTTCGTATGTCTCTGGCACCGGTCGGCCGACTGATTGCCGTTACCCTTTCCCTGCCGGTTGTCAAGCTGTTCGGCAACGATCAGGCAGCTTGGGTCAAGGCGATGCTGATGTGGTCTGCGCTGGCATTTATCCTGTTGATGATCTGCTTCTTCAACTGCAAGGAAACCGTACATATTTCCACCTCTACCGCAGCAAACGACAAGGCTCCGAAAATCGGCTTTGGCCGCAGCTTAAAGGCACTGCTGGGCAACAAGTATTTCTGGGCTACCCTGATTCTCTGGACGGTTACCGTTGTTCAGCAGACACTGGTCGGCACACTTGCTCCGTACTATTGCAAGTACATCTTTGAAAACGATAATCTGTACAGCATCCTGTACATGGGCGAGAACATCACACTGATTGCAGGTGCACTCATTTGTCCGTCCCTGCTCAAGCGCTTTGGTAAGCGCGATCTTTGTCTGGCAGGCTGCGTAATCGCAGTTGCCGCACAGTTGGCTCTGCTCGTCAACCAGCAAAGTTTCGCTTGGATGATGGGTGTCACAATCATTCGCGCCATTGGTCAGGCTCCGATTACCGCTGTTATCTTCGGTATGATGGGTGATGTCGTAGAGTACGGTCAGTGGAAGTTCCATGTTCGTCAGGAAAGCCTGATCTTCGGCGGCGGCTCCCTCGGTTTTAAAATCGGCAGTGGTATCTCCGCAGCAATCGTCACTTCCCTGCTGGGCATCAGTGGTTTTGTCAGCTCCGCAACCGGCGGCGCTGTACAGCCAGACAGTGCAAAATCTATGATTGTCAACATTTATCAGTACGGCATTCTCGGTATCTGGATTGTCGCAATCGTTGTCCTGCTGCTGTACCGCCTGGACAAGATGTATCCGAAAATTATGGAAGATCTGCATCAGCGCGAGCAGGCTGGTGAACTGTAAACCTCTTCTCTCCTAATACAAAAACCGCTCTGTCTCCATGGACAGGGCGGTTTGTCGTTTACTTCGTATAGTCTTGGCACTGATCCCGATGCGCACACGAGGCGCATCCGCCTTGCTCCGGCGTCGGACAGGCTTCCTGTTTTTGCTTTTCCTGCTTTTCACTCTCCAGCATCCGAACAAACAGGGCACCGACCTGCATATCTGCCTCGCCGTATGCCCCCGGAAACGGCGCAATACCCGCCTGCATCAGAGACATCTGCTGCATCATGTCCAGCTCGCCGCACACGAGCAGGCCCGCACCGTGCTGCTTGAGACACTGCGCGGCATCGCCCTCTGCGTCAACAACTTCCATGTGGCTGATATGGTCATCCTCTATGGTATACAGCTTAAACTGTTTGGTCTGTGCAAAATCCTGGCAGACTTCTCCGTTGTCATATGCTGCTGCAATCTTCATCTGGTTTTCTCCTTTTCGCGGTGATTTTGTCTTATTGTATCGCAAACAGACCAATTTTTCAACGCAATGCATCGGTATCAATCCAAAACGGTTTTCCAGTCTTTCCTCTGATAGGCATCAAAACACATCTGAATTTGCTCGGCGGTATTTTTTTCTGCGGCAAGATTTTCCGGCAATGCATCTCTGTCAAAATATTGAATCTCTGTGGTCTCAATATTCTCATCAAACGCACCGCCTATGGCGCGGCACTGAACAAACAGCTTGATGACACCATATGGCAGATTGCACGGATTATGCTTTCTCCAATCTTGTACGGCAATGAGCTGCTCCGCAACGACATCCAATCCAGCCTCTTCTTTCGTCTCTTTGATGACGTTGGAAGCCACGGATTGATCGACATCACACCACCCGCCGGGCAGTGACCACGTGCCGTTTTTCTCATGCACCAGCAAGATCTTATCCTCTTGAAAAACGGCGGCTCTTGTATCTATTTTGGGCGTCTGATAGCCGGTCTCATTGCAGAAAAACGTCTTGATGGTCTCTGTCGGAATTTCCGTCTCATACGAAAGCATCTGCGCTGCAATCTCTCTCAGTTCTTCATATCGTTCCCGATCATACGGATTGTCGCTGTATGCCAGTCCGCCCTGCGCCAAGCTCTGCACACGGATGGCCAATTCTGTCCATTTACTCATGAAAATACCTCATAAAGAAAGCGGCGTGACCAAAGCCACGCCGCCATCTCATCGTCCTGTTTGTTGTTATGCGGTCTGCACCATTTCCTGCTCGCCAATATGCGGCAGTCTCTCGATGGCTGTGCAGGTCATTCCGATGATGGAAAGCACGACAGCCGTCAGAACACGGCAGATATGGGAAATATCATCATTGATGTTATGCGTTTCCTGTGCGACATAGCTCTGATGCTGCTCAGAGATGTAGGCAATCAGGGCATCCGGTGTTGCCGGAAGCTTTGCCGGTACGTTTTGTGCCCAGCCATTGAACTTTGCTTCATTGATTCGGCGGCGGATGGTCAAGCTGGTTTGCTTTTCATAGATATAATGCATGAGCAAGCAGTGCCCGTAAATATCATCATTGTGCGGGAAGCTGAAGAAATCCGTAATGTAATGACAGATCACGCCCAGATCCTCGCTGATCTTCGGGCCGTTGCTCTTGTTCAGTCGAACACGCGCGATAAAATCGCGAATGCGCTGCATGACTTCTTCAAACATCAGCGACGGATAATGCCGCTTGGTCAAGTATTCGCCCTTGAGATCCGGCTTCAGATTTCCGAACATAAACGCTTTCCGGTTAAACGAAACACCATTGGTATTTTCCACATAGTCCAGCAGGTAATGTGCGACCGTGGTATGGGACACAGAATCCATCGGCATCAACTCCTTCTTTTTGTTGTGTTCATTGTAACACGAAGCAGCAAAAAGAAAAAGAGGCATTTTGAAGAAGTTTTTGTTAACAAATTGTTATAGACACAAACATGACACAAAGAGCCTCTGATTCCTGTCCGTTGTTTGAACAAAAATCAGAGGCTTGTATATTTCTTCTTATTTTATCACAGGGCGCGGAAGTATTCTTTTTTATATCCGCCGCGTTCCAGCGCCTTGCGAATCTGCTCACACATGGCTTCGCGATCTCGATTGAGCGTGCCCTTGAGTGTCAGATAATTGGATGCATGATTCGAGCGGAAGACACTGCCCTCACTGTCGATGTGCTCCAGCATCAGCAGGGTTTCCTTGGCCACCTGTGGTGCGGTGAGCAAGTGGAATTTGCCCTCCTCGCACTCGCGGCGCAGCGGCACATCGCCCTCAAACATCAGGGTGAGCAGACCGATATAGTCCGGCTTCATGCGGGAAAATGCCTTTGCCGTGTCAATCGCGTGCTCTTTCCACAGCTCTGTGCCGCCCAGACCACTGATGGCAGTCACAGACAGCTTCATACCGGCATCCTTCACCATCTGACCGGCGCGGATGACATCTTCTACTGTCACGCCCTTATTGATGTGCTTGAGCACCTGCTCATTGCCGGATTCCAGACCCAGATAAATCATTTCCAATCCCAGCGAATGCAGCAGCTGCAAATCCTCCGGAGACTTGGTCAAAATGCTTTTCGGAGAGCCATAGCTAGTCACGCGCTGGCATTCCGGAATCACCTTTCGGATGTGCTTGAGAATGGTCACGAGATCCTCTGTCTTGCGAATCAGCGCATCGCCGTCTGCGAGAAAGACGCGCTCAATATAGCGGTACTGTCTGCGGGCGATGTTGAAATCCTCCAAAACGTCCTCCAACTTGCGCAGATGGAAGCGTTTTTCCTTGTACATATCACAGAATGTGCATTTATTATGGCTGCATCCCACCGTAACCTGTACGATCAGGCTGTAAGCCTCAGACGGCGGACGAAATACTCTGCCTTCATATCTCATAGATAATGACTCCTTTCAGGGGTATTGGTATAGTATAGCATACTTTTGCGCGCTTTTCCAGACGCAAAAACGGACGGTACACAGGTACCGTCCGTCAAAGAGAAAATCTTATTCCTCTTCTTCTGCTGCTTCTGTCGGAGCTTTTTCGGTTTCTTCCTCTTCAGCCGTAGCTTCCTCTTCTGTCTCTTCCGGCTCCTCCGGTGTCTCTTCGGTTTCTTCCGGCGCTTCTTCTACCGGAATTTCGGTCTCTTCCATGCTCAGCTGTTCTTCGGCTGCTGCACCGGTCTCATTTGCGGCTTCGCATTCTTCACAGGCTGCATTTTCTGCATTCAGATCATCCAGCTCGCTCATTGCCTTGAGCTCTGCCTCGTGGTAAACCTGTTCGCTCTTGCTGTGTTTATATGCTGCTACACCTGCGGCAACAGCACCAGCAGCAGCGCCAGCAACTGCCACGCCAATACCGATTTTCTTCTTGAGGCTGCTGTTCTTTTTCTTTGCGCACATAATCAAATCTTCCTCTCATTGTCGCGCGGGTGTCCGCGGGGTAATTGACTCACGTTTTTCCGCCAAATTTTCGGCTCAACGGCTCACATACCATGCAGAGCAAAAACGCATTTTGAATCAGTTATATGTTACCACACAGAAATCCCATCTGTCAATCTCTACGTGAAAATATCCCCAATTTTCCCAATCTTCTTTGTGTGTTTTTACAGCAAATACACCAATATCCGCCAGTCTATACACATTTTGGGTAAAGCTCTTGGCGCGATCTTTCTCTCCGTGTTATAATAACAAATACACAGTTTTTCCATGAATGAATTTCTATATGCTTGAAGGAGGCTGTCATGAAGCATCTCAAAAAGCACACACCATTTCTCATCGGTATGCGCACATTCAAAACCGCACTCGCCTGCGGTCTTGCCGTTTCTATGGGCTATGTCATCAACAGTCCATATCCTCCCTTTCTCGCCATTGGCGCGTTAGGCTGTATGGAAGCGTCTATTACCGCTTCCCTCCGCTCTGCGCGAGATATGATTATCGGAAACTTAGTCGGTGCACTGCTCGCTATGATTTTCGTCATGAATTTTACCGGATATTTTGAAATCACCTGTTTTATCGGTGTGATTATCATGATTTCCGTGTGCAATCTTCTGCACATGAAACCGACGATCACCAATTTGGCGTGTGTCGTATTCTGCTGCTGTCTCAAAGATATTCCGGCGTCCGGCACGATTATTTACGGCCTCCTGCGCTTCCGTGAGACCGTCATCGGCACCATTATCGCTCTTGCTGTCAACATGCTGATTCGTCCGTACAACGGCGCTGAGCGCACGAGAAAGGGAATTTTGAGTGCGCAGCAAGCCATGCTGCCGCTGCTCAAAGAGCGCGTCCTGCTCGGCAGAATTCCCGATCTGCGCGATTTGCGCAAGCACATCAACCAGCTGGACAGCTCCATCAATATTTTGCTGGATGAGCGCATGAACATTTCTCTCAAAAAATCACAGGTTGCTTATCTGCGCGGCTGTCAGCAGCTGCTGTGGAAAATGCGCGATGCCCTCATCAGTATTTGCAGCATCGACACCACACCAAGCCCTTCTCAAGAAAATCTTGCCCGCATGAAGAAAATCGGGCTGTCAAATGATCCTCAGGAACACACAGAAAATATCCTGACCGGCGTCTGTCACGAAGAGGACACAACGGTATTTAATTATTACTTAAATGTCTTTCTCGACTCCAACGACTACCTCAACGAGCTGATTCACATGTAAAAAAGCGGCAGACCGCCGTTCCCTCTCAACAAGGAACATGCAGTCTGCCGTTATTATATTTGTCTTGTCTGAGTAATATTTACTTTACGATCAGAGACTCGCCGTCCATCTCTTCCGGCTTCTCCAGACCGAGAACCTGCAGCATCGTCGGTGCAATATCTGCCAGACGACCCGGATTCAGCTTCTTGCAGTCCGAATAGCCGACAACGCAGAACGGAACCGGATTGCAGGAATGTGCGGTGAACGGAGATACGCCGTCCTCCTCCAGCATCTGGTCTGCATTGCCGTGGTCAGCGGTAATCATTGCCACGCCGCCCATTTCCAGAATCGCATCGACGGTCTTGCCAACACAAGTATCGACTGCCTGTACGGCTTCAACAGCTGCGTCAAATACGCCGGTATGGCCGACCATGTCGCAGTTTGCGTAGTTCAGAATGATGACGTCAAACTTGCCGCTCTTGATTTCCTCAACAACCTTGTCGCAAACCTTGTATGCGCTCATCTCCGGCTGCATATCATAGGTGGCAACCTTCGGAGAAGCAATCAGGTCACGGGACTCATTCTTGTACGGAGCCTCTACGCCGCCGTTAAAGAAGAACGTAACATGGGCATACTTCTCGGTCTCTGCGATGCGCAGCTGGGTCAGGCCGTTGTCTGCGATATACTCGCCAAAGGTATTGACCAGCTGCTGCGGCTTAAATGCCACATGCACGTTCGGCATGGTTGCATCGTACTGGGTCATGCAAACAAAGTATACCGGTAAGAAGCCATTCTTGCGCTCAAAGCCAGTGAACTCCGGATCAACAAACGTACGGGTGATTTCACGCGCACGGTCCGGGCGGAAGTTTGCAAAAATAATGGAATCGTTTGCCTTGATCTGGCCATCCTTCGCAGTGACAACCGGAACAATAAATTCGTCGGTAACGTCTGCATCGTAGGAAGCCTGTACAGCGGCTACCGGATCGTCAAAGTACTCGCCCTCGCCGTATACCATAGCAGAATATGCCTTGACCAGACGCTCAAAGCGGTTGTCACGGTCCATCGCATAGTATCTGCCGTTGATGGTAGCAATCTTGCCGATGCCGATTTCATCCAGCTTTGCCTGCAGCTTCTTGACGAAATCAATGCCGGAAGTCGGCGGAACGTCACGGCCATCCATGAAGCAGTGGACAAACACCTTGGTCAGACCATTCTTCTTTGCCAGATCCAGCAGGCCGAAGATATGCTCGATATGCGAGTGTACGCCGCCATCGCTGAGCAGGCCAAAGATGTGCAGAGCACTGTCATTCTTCTTGCAGTTTTCCACTGCGCCGAGGAATGCTTCGTTGTCAAAGAACGGGCCGTCCTGAATGCTCTTGGTGATACGGGTCAGTTCCTGATATACAACGCGGCCTGCGCCGATATTGGTGTGGCCAACCTCACTGTTGCCCATCTGTCCGTCCGGCAGACCAACATCCATACCGGATGCACCCAGCTGGGTGGTCGGATATTCGTTAAACAGACGGGTCAAGTTCGGATGCTTTGCGGCATGGATCGCATTGCCCATGTCGCTGTCGCGCAGACCAAAGCCGTCCATGATAATCAGAATTAACGGTTTTTTCATGTTGAACCTCATTTCCAAAAAATCCTTATTTTTTCACGCTGCCTCGGAAAGGGACGGTGCCGCGCCGGTTACCCAACAGGACACCAAAAGTGCAGCAGCATGTGCCAACGGGTCAAAAAACAGCAGAACGGCGGACCACCAATTCGCAAAGCAGCCCGCCGATTCTCATCGTTCTTTTTCCTTATTCTGCTGCCGGAGCCGGATCCTGTGCAGCTTCGATGATTGCAAAGAAGTCCGGAGCCTTCAGAGAAGCGCCGCCGATGAGGCCGCCGTCTACGTCCGGCTTGCTCAGCAGCTCAGCTGCGTTCTTTGCGTTCATAGAACCACCGTACTGGATGGTGATAGCACGTGCAGCGCGTGCGCCGTACAGCTCGCGCAGGCAGTCACGGATTGCAGAGCAAACCTCGTTTGCCTGGTCAGCAGTAGCAGTCTTGCCGGTGCCGATAGCCCAGATCGGCTCGTAAGCGATGACAACCTTCTTGATGTCGTCAACGGATACGCCCTGAACAGCGATCTTAACCTGCTTGCGGATAACTTCGTACCATACGTCCTGCTCGCGCTCGGTCAGAGACTCGCCAACGCAAACGATCGGGCGGAAGCCTGCTTCCAGAGCAACCTTTACCTTCTTGTTTACGTTCTCGTCGGTCTCATTGAAGTACTGACGACGCTCGGAATGGCCGATGATTACGTACTTTACGCCGCACTCCTTGAGCATATCAGCGGAAACTTCACCGGTGTAAGCGCCCTTCGGCTCGAAGTGCATGTTCTCTGCACCGATAGCAATCTTGGAGCCCTTAGCAGCCTTTACAGCAGTCGGGATGTCTACGTACGGTACGCACAGTACCATCTCACACCACTTGACCTTGCTTACCATCGGCTTCAGCTCTTCGATCAGAGCCTTTGCCTGGCTCGGGGTTATGTTCATCTTCCAGTTACCAGCGATAATAGTCTTGCGATATCTGCGATTCATATTGGTTTTCCCCTTCCTGAAAAATCCTAATTAAATATATTTCAGCGTTCCCCTGCGCGGCAGGGGAACGGACTGAACGAAATGATTACTTGTCCTGGAGGCAAGCGATGCCCGGCAGAACCTTACCTTCCATAAACTCCAGAGAAGCGCCGCCGCCAGTGGAGATATGGGTCATCTTGTCTGCGTAGCCCAGCTGCTGTACTGCTGCTGCGGAGTCGCCGCCGCCGATGATGGTGATTGCATCGGTCTTGCTCAGTGCTTCAGCGACAGCCTTGGTGCCTACTGCAAACTTCTCAAACTCGAATACGCCCATCGGGCCATTCCAGATAACGGTACCTGCGTCCTTTACTGCGTCGCAGTACAGCTCAACGGTCTTCGGACCAATGTCCAGACCCTCCCAGCCGTCCGGAATGTTGCCAGATTCTACGACCTGGGAGTTTGCGTCAGCTGCAAATGCATCAGCGATGACGGTGTCAACCGGCAGCAGGAGCTTGACGCCCTTTGCCTTTGCCTTCTCAATCATCTCGAGTGCATAGCCCTTCCAGTCTTCCTCCAGCAGAGAGTCGCCGATCTTGCCGCCCTGTGCTGCGGAGAAGGTGTATGCCATGCCGCCGCCGATGATGATGGTGTCAGCGATTTCCAGCAGGTTGTTGATAACGCCGATCTTGGAGGATACCTTTGAGCCGCCCAGAATAGCAACCAGCGGACGCTTCGGAGCTGCCAGTGCGCCGCCGATAACCTCCAGCTCCTTCTGAATCAGGAAACCGGAAACTGCCGGCAGATAAGCGGCAACGCCTGCGGTAGAAGCATGTGCGCGGTGTACGGTGCCGAATGCATCGGATACATAGAGGCCATCAGCGCCAGCCAGATCAGCCAGTGCCTTTGCAAATGCCGGATCGTTCTTGGTCTCGCCATTGTCGTAGCGCAAGTTCTCCAGCAGCAGGATCTGACCCGGCTTCAGAGCAGCAGCCTTTGCCTTTGCGTCCTCGCCTACAATGTCCTTTGCCAGAATAACATCCTTGCCCAGCAGCTCGCTCAGGCGCTTTGCAACCGGTGCCATAGACAGCTCCGGCTTCCACTCGCCCTTCGGCTTGCCCATATGAGAGCATGCAATAACAGCTGCATCATGCTCCAGCAAATACTGGATGGTCGGCAGAGCTGCACGAATGCGCTTGTCGTCGGTGATGACGCCGCTTCCGTCCTTTGCCATCGGGACGTTGAAATCGCAGCGCAGCAGAACCTTCTTGCCTGTTACGTCGATGTCCGTGACATTCTTCTTATTGTAGTCCATGAATAACACTCCTTATTTTAACTGGAACAACGTTCGATAGAGAGGGAAATCGCAGGTATTATTGCGTTTCCACTGAAAAATTATACCGTCTTACGGCGTACTTTTCAAGATAATTTTCTCAAAAAGTACGCGATTTTACGAATTTTTCAGCAAAACCTTTCCTTTACGCCCGCGGTGCGCCCCGAAAAATGACGCCCAATGCCTTCGGGCCCGTGTTCGAGGTAACCATAATGCCCAGCGGACTGCGCTCAATATCCTGAAATCCCTTTTCTCTGAGCTGATTCTCCAGTGCCTGAATCTGCTCTTCCGATACATCGCCGTACATGACGCGCACGGTCTGATGCTCCCGATCCACGGCATCCTGTGCCGCCAAATCTGCGAGCTTATTGGCAACCGCCTTGTCGCCGCGCACCTTGCACATGACATCGACGGAGCCGTCAAATACGACGGCAATCGGCCGCAGGCCCAGCGCATCACCGACAAAGGCTGCGCCGCCGGAAATGCGTCCGCTCTTGCGCAAAATGCGCAGATTATAGATGCCGACATACGCCTTCATGCCCTTGACAAGGCTGTTCATCTCCGCAGAAATTTCCGCAAAGGATTTGCCCTCTTCGCGCATCTTTGCGCCGGTCACGGCAACTCTGCCGTATGTATACGAATAGCAGCGCGAGTCGATCAGCTCAATGACCATCTCTTCGCCATATTCATCATAGAACATATCGCGCGTGATGCACGCCGCCTGATAGGTACCGGAGCCGGAGCCATTGATGAGCACGCCGATGCAGTGCGTGCAGCCCTCTTCATGCGCCTGCTTATAGAGATTCAAAAACCACTCCATGCTGACCTGTGAAGTCTGCGGGAAGCTCTCGCTCTCCTCCAGCATCTTCCAATACTCCTGCGGACTGATTTCATAATATTCCAAAAACGTCTTGTCATCTACGGTGACATGCAGCGGCGCCACTTTGACATCCCAACGTTCTGCCTCTTCGTGGGTGATGTCCGAGGCCGAATCGGTAAAAATACAAATCTTTTCTGTTCTCTTATCTGTCATCTCTTATACCTCCGGGAACGGACCTGCACTGCACAGATCCGCGAAGTCATTCTGCCGCAGTGCTTCATATACGACAACGGCAACGCTGTTGGACAGGTTCAGGCAGCGCGCACCTTCCCGCATCGGGATGCGAATGCAGCGCTCCGGATGCTGCGCGAGCAGCTGCTCCGGCAGGCCCTTGGTCTCCTTGCCAAACAGCAGATAGGCATTCGGCGGATAGGATACATCGGTGTGACGCTGCTGTCCCTTGCTGGTGGCGTAAAAATACGTGCCATCCGGGTTCTTTTCCCAAAATTCATCGAGAGAATCATAATACCGCACATCGAGCAAATGCCAGTAATCCAATCCCGCCCGCTTGAGTTTTTTATCATCAATCGAAAAGCCCAGCGGTCCGACCAGATGCAGCGTGCAGCCAGTCACCGCGCAGGTACGCGCAATGTTTCCAGTATTCTGTGGAATTTCCGGTTCCACCAAAACGATGCCAAGCATAAATTGTCTCCTTTTTCCTCTATCGACAGCACAAAGGCTGTCATGTATACCTATCATATGATATTTTGCTCGGTATTTCAAGAAAGTTTTGCGCAAATGGTAAAATTTCAAGCAATTTATCAACATACCCGCGATTTGCTGTACAAAAAAAGAGATTCTCCGCCGCATTGGACGCAGAATCCCTCTGTCTCATTGCTTCTCACGAGCAAAGTATTCTCTTGTATCCGCAATGTCCTGTGCGATTGCCTGCTTGAGCTGTTCTGTGTCTGAAAACTGCTGTTCCGGACGCAGAAAATGCAGCAACTCCACTTCAATCAGCTTTCCATACAAATCGCCGTCAAAGTCTAAGATATGCGGTTCGACACACGCCTTATCGCCCAATCCAAACGTCGGATGAACACCAATATTGGTCACGGCAATATGTGCCTGTCCGTCTGCGATGACGCGGGAGACATACACACCGAACGGCGGTGCCTGCATTTCCGGCGGCAGCTCCAAATTGACCGTGCGATACCCGATGGTTCTTCCCACCTGTCTGCCGTGCTGTACCACGCCGGTCAGGGCATACGGATGTCCCAAGAACTTGGCAGCCTGCTCCATGTTTCCCATCGCTATCTGCTGTCGGATATAGGTCGAGCTGACCACAATGCCGTCAATCGAGACATTCTTGACAATGTCGCAGCCGATGCCCAAGCGTTCACACTCCGCCTTGAGCCGCTCCGGATTTCCTTGTCCGCGGTAGCCAAAGTGGTTGTTTTCTCCCGTAATGATCCAGCAGGCGTGAAACTGTCCCACCAGTACGTCATCTACAAACTTCTGCCATTCCATATTGCGCATCTCGCCATTGAAATGGGCAAAAATCACCTCGTCTACGCCGCCTCGCTCGCGGATCTCTTCGCCGCGTCGGCTCTCTGACACGATAAGCGGCACGCGCTGTCCGGTAATCACCGTGTCCGGATGGGTGTCAAACGTAAACACGGACGAAATCGCCCCGTTCTCCTTTGCACGCTTGACCGCCAGATCCATGAGCGCCTGATGCCCGCGATGTACGCCGTCAAAATATCCCAGCGCAATGGCGCGTTTTGCGTCTTTCTCTATCATGATGGTTGGTCCTCTTCTCTCCGGCTTCTGTGTTTACCGGAATCTTTTCTCATAAAACAGCGCGAGTCCGCCTCTGTCCAGCTCGTCCACACGGCCGAGCATCCAGAATTCGCCCTGATAATACACACGGCACAGAGCACCTCGCTGCTGCGGGAAATCCGTCACATGCTCCGGCGTGATAAAGGCACCGTGCAGTGCCCGCTGATAGCCGTACTCGTCTATGCTCACCGCCGGATACCTCTGAAACAGGCTGTCTGTCGGCAGCAGCAGAGACTCTATGCTATCCTGCTGTGCTGCCTGCTCAATCTGCTCCAAGGTGTAGCTCTGCTCCAGCGTATAGCTGCCGCTCTTGGTGCGCTGCAAGCCGGTCATGACGGCATACGTTCCCAACTGAACGCCCAGATCGTGCACAAGCGTGCGCACGTACGTGCCTTTTGAGCACAGAAACCGGATGCGTCCACACTGTGTCTGCTCGTCAAACGCCAGCAGCTCTGCCTCATGCACGGTAATCGGACGCGCCTTTCTCTCGACCTCTACGCCCTTTCGCGCGAGGTCATACAACCGCTGTCCGTTCACCTTCACGGCGGAATACATCGGCGGAACCTGTTCCTGTTCCCCCAGCATTTTATCCACCGCTTCTTGCATCTGCTGCGTGGTCACGCGGACATCTGACCGTGCCGTCTCGGTTCCCGTGCTGTCCTGTGTATCGGATGCCCAGCCCAACGCAAACGCTGCGATATATTCCTTGGACTGTGCCGCCGCCATATCTGCCGCTTTCGTCGCGCCGCCGACAAACACCGGCAACACGCCGGTCGCCATCGGGTCCAGCGTGCCGCCGTGCCCGATGCGCCGTTCGTGCAGGATGCCGCGCAGCTTTGCCACGACATCAAACGAAGTGAAATCCTGCGGCTTATGGACGATTAAAACGCCATTATAGCGTGATTCATGCTTCTTTGCCACAATACACCTTTTCTGTCTCTTCCAGTACCCGCTGCATCGCTTCCTGTGCAGGATACGGTAGGGTTGCTCCAGCGGCGCGAACGTGTCCACCGCCGCCAAATGCTCGGCAGATTGCCGCTGCATCTACTTCCTTGGTCGTGCGAATCGAAACCTTTGTCGAACCGTTTTCCAGCTCCGAAAAGGTCAGACCGACTTCTACCCCTTCAATCTGGCGTGGCAGACCGGCAATCGAATCCAGATCATCCCAGTCCGCACCCGTGCGCTCCCGATCTTTCAGGCGAACCAGCACAGCTGCAATCTTTCCCTCGTGATAAAACTGCATGGTATCATACAGAATTTTCTCCATGTCAAAGCGAGAGCGAGACTTGGTGTCAAACAGCACCGTGTTGATGTCTCCGCAGTCTACGCCCGCCTGCAGGCAGGCAATGGCAACCTGATGCGTGTGCACGGTCGTATTGGTGAACTTGAAGCAACCGGTGTCTGTCGCCGTGCCGATGTACAGGCTTCGTGCGATGCTCTCATCCAGTGCAATGCCCAGCTCGACAATCAGATCCCAGATAATCTCTGCGCAGGCGCCAAATTCTCCGCCGATTAAATTGTCGGTCTTGCCAAAGCATGGATTGAACTTGTGATGGTCAATGACAATATCGACGCTATCCGCATACTGCTCCATTTCCGGCGGCAGCATGTCCTGCGCCGCTACGTCAACAGCGACAATGGTTCGTGCCTGAAAATCCTCCGGTGCGTAATACGGCTCCACCAAAGCTGCGTATCGACGGGTAACGCCTTCATTTTTGGCGAGATACGCCGTCTTTCCCAGCTTGCGCAATGCCTGACACAATGCGCCAGCGCTGCCCGTCGTATCACCGTCCGGACGGCGATGGGTCAAAATAAGAAATTGATCCGCTTCACGCAGCACCTGTGCCGTGCGGGATACCGTGCCAATCACAGCTTGCCCTCCCGCTCCAGCTCATGCAGCACATCATTGATGTGTGCGCCGTGCGTGATGGATTCATCCAGCGTAAACACGATTTCCGGTGCATAGCGCATACGAATCTTGGATGCGCACTCTCGGCGCAGATATCCGCCAGCCGACTTCAGACCGCGCATGACATCCTTTTTCTGCTGGTCATCGCCAAATACGCTGATATATGCCTTTGCGTAGCGCAGATCGCCGGTCACTTCGCAGCGCGTCACAGAAACCATGGCTTCGTGCACGCGCGGATCCTTCAGCGTGCGGATTGCTTCGGACAGCGCCTTCTGAAACTCATCGCTGATGCGTTCGCTTCTCTGAGACATAAACGTTCCTCCTTTTTGTCAAGCATGTAAAAACAAACCGCGGGCGGGTGGCAATCAAGATGCACCCCACCCGCGGAAATTTCTGTTGTAAACGGGATGAAAACCAATTACGGCTTGATCTGCTCCATAACAAACGACTCGATAATGTCGCCTTCCTTCAGATCGTTGTAGTTTTCAATGCCCATGCCGCACTCATAGCCTGCGGCAACTTCCTTTGCATCGTCCTTGAAGCGCTTCAGGGAGTTCAGATGGCCCTCGTGGATAACGATGCCGTCACGCACAATACGAACCTCGCAGGCACGAACAATCTTGCCGTCCTGTACATACGCACCGGCGATGGTGCCGACACCAGAAACCTTGAACGTCTGACGAATTTCGGCATGGCCGACAACAACTTCCTTGAACTTCGGATCCAGCATACCCTTCATTGCCTGCTCCATCTCTTCGATGCAGTCATAGATGACGCGGTACAGACGGATTTCTACATCCTGATCGTGTGCGGAATCTGCCGCTGCACGCTCCGGACGCACGTTAAAGCCAACGATAATGGCATTGGATGCCGCTGCCAGCATGACATCCGACTCATTGATGGCACCAACAGCACCATGAATGACATTGACGCGCACTTCTTCGTTGCTCAGCTTGAGCAGAGAGCTGCGGACAGCCTCGACAGAACCCATAACATCCGCCTTGATGATGATGTTGAGATCCTTCATGTTGCCCTGCTGGATGGTATCAAACAGATTCTCCAGCGTAACCTTCTGCATTGCCTTGTTGCGCTCTTCCTTCTCCTTCTCCTTGCGCTGCTCAACCAGCTCACGAGCCATGCGCTCGTTGTCAACCGCATAGAAGATGTCGCCGGCATCCGGTACTTCGCCCAGACCGATAATCTCAACCGGAACAGACGGACCGGCATTTTCCAGCTTGCGTCCGCGCTCGTCCGTCATGACACGAACACGGCCAACCGCCTTGCCCGCAATGACGGTGTCGCCAGCGTGCAGCGTACCGTTCTGTACGAGGACGGTAGCAACCGGGCCGCGGCCGCGATCCAGCTTCGCCTCGATGACAGCACCCTTTGCCTGACGGTTCGGGTTTGCCTTCAGCTCCTGCATGTCTGCGGTCAGCAGTACCATCTCAAGCAGGTTTTCGATGCCGATGCCCTGCTTTGCAGAGATCTTGCAGACGATAGTCTCGCCGCCCCACTCTTCCGGTACCAGACCGTACTCGGTCAGCTGCTGGAGCACGCGATCCGGATCCGCATTTTCCTTATCAATCTTATTGACAGCGACGATAATCGGAATCTCTGCAGCCTTGGCATGGTTGATTGCCTCGACAGTCTGCGGCATGATGCCGTCGTCTGCTGCGACAACCAGAATGGCAATATCCGTGATTTTCGCGCCGCGCGCACGCATGGAAGTAAAGGCAGCATGACCTGGGGTATCCAGGAAGGTAATCGGACGACCGCTTACCTTGACGCGGTATGCACCGATGTGCTGCGTGATGCCGCCAGCCTCGCCTGCGGCAACATCGGTCTTACGGATGCAGTCGAGCAGAGAGGTCTTGCCGTGGTCAACGTGACCCATGACAACGATAACCGGGCTTCTCGGCTCCAGGTTTTCTTCCTTGTCCTCGCTCTCGTCAAACAGCTTCTCTTCGATGGTAACATGTACTTCCTTCTCGACCTTTGCGCCCATTTCCTCTGCGACAATGGCAGCGGTATCAAAGTCGATGGTCTGAGAAATATTTGCCATAACGCCCAGCTTGAGCAGTTCCTTGATGACATCTGCTGCGGTGCGCTTCAAACGGGAAGCCAGCTCGCCAACATTGATTTCATCCGGAATCATGACCTTGAGCTGAATCTTCTTCAGCTCCTGCTGACGCTGGAGACGCTTCATCTTCTCCTGCTCCTCCTGACGGCGCTTGTTGGAGAACGGTCTGCGTGCATCTGCCTTGCGGGTGATCTTCTGCTTGCCGGACTTCATGCGGTCAGCCTTCTGCGGAACCAGTGCATCAATGCGGTCATCGTAACGATCCAGATTGACATTGCCTGCACCGCGGGTATCTACGCGATGGATCTGCTTGCCCTTCGGCTGCTGCTTGGTTTCTTCCGTGGTCACAGTAGAAGTAGCTGCCTCGCCGGAGCCCTGCGGACGAAGAATCTGACGCTGCTCATGCGGCTTTGCCGGACGGCGGTTCTTCTTCTTGTCGTTGAACTTCTTCTCCTGCGGTGCTGCGCTCGGCTGCTCCTGCTTCTTGTTCTCCGGCTTGGTCTCCGGCTTATTGTCGCGCTTCTGCTCCTGACGGCGAGAATCACGACGATCCTGCTTCTGGTTTCTGCCCATCGGCTGCTGACGAACAACCTGCGTCATCGGAGCCTTTCTCTGAGCTGCCTGCTGATTCAGGACTTCTTCCATGTTATCCACCGGATGCTTCTTGGTCATATAATCAAAAATCAGATTCAGTTCATCATTTTCCAGAACCTGCATATGATTTTTCGGCGCGGTGAAGTATTCCGCCATCACATCGGTGATGTCCTTGGTATCTACGCCAAAATCCTTAGCGACTTCATGTACACGGTATTTATTTTCAATACTCATGCGCGTTCACCTCCACGTTTCGTATAGGTTGACTTTCTCCTGCCGCCGGTCGTATGCTTTCCGGCGGACTTTTTCTGCGTTTTTTTCGTACCGCGGCGCGCTTCGATGCGCTGCTTCTTGTGCGCCAGCTGCTCCGCAATCGGCGCATACTGTGCATCGGCGTTTGCCGCCTTTTGTGCAGCCGCTGCCGCAAATCCGGCATCGGTAATGCAGCAAATAGACGTTGCCGTGCGTCCCAGCGCCCAGCCCAGCTCCTGCGCATCATCCGTCAAACGAATGACCGGTACGTTTTTTTGTTCGGCGTGACGCTCGGCACGCCGCGTGATATTTGCTCCGGCATCTGCCGCCAACAGCAGCAGCCGCGCTTCTCCTGCGGAAACAGTATCAGCGACAGCATCATCGCCGCTGACCAGCTTTCCTGCGCGGAAGCACAGGCCGAGCAATCGCAGTATCTCATGCATTGATCGTTTGCTCCATCTGTTCCGTCAGCTGGTCATATACCTCGTCCGGAATCTGACAACCGAACGCGTTTCCCAGCGCATTTTTCTTTCTTGCCTTTGCAAGGCACTTGGCATCCGGGCAGATATATGCACCGCGTCCCGGATTCTTGCCGCGAAAATCCAGCGCAATGTCCCCTTCCGGCGAACGCACCACGCGAATCAGTTCACGCTTGGGCTTCATCTCTCGGCAGCCGACACACTGACGCATGGGTATTTTCTTTTTCTGCACCGAAAAAGCCCTCCTTTATTCTTCGACCAGCAGATCTTCGTCTGCCTGTGCTGCCTGTTCCTTTGCAGCGCTCTCCGAACCAATATCAATCTTGCAGCCGGTCAGCTTGGCAGCCAGACGAGCATTCTGACCTTCCTTGCCGATAGCCAGGGACAGCTGATCGTCCGGTACCGTGACGCGGCAGCTCTTACCATCCGGCAGCAGAACTGCGCTGATGACGTCAGCCGGGCTCAGTGCAGCAGAAACGAAATCTGCCATGTTCTCAGAATACTTGATGATGTCGATCTTTTCGCCGGACAGCTCATTGACGATGCTGCCTACACGGGAACCGCGCGGGCCAACACAAGCGCCAATCGGATCAACCTTCTCGTCATGGGTCATGACAGCAATCTTGGTGCGGTTGCCTGCTTCACGCGCAATCGACTTGATTTCTACAACGCCATCGTGAATTTCCGGTACTTCCAGCTCAAACAGACGCTTCACCAGACCCGGATGGGTGCGAGACAGCAAAATCTGCGGTCCATGCATACCCTTGCGAACCTCTACCACATACACCTTGATGCGCTGGCCTTCGGTCAGAACCTCGCCTGGAACCTGCTCGCTCTTCGCCAGAGCGGTTTCAATCTTCTCGCCCTCGCTGACAACCTCAACAATGATGGTGCCGCTCTCCGGATCCACGCGGAATACCGTTGCATTGAGGATCTCATGCTCGCGGGAGCTGTATTCATTGTAAGCCATGCCGCGCTCAGACTCGCGGATGCCCTGAATGATAACCTGCTTGGCAGCCTGTGCTGCAATACGGCCAAACTTCTTGGTCTCAATGCCGACACGAACAAAGTCACCCAGCGATACGCGCGGGCTGATCTTCTTTGCATCTGCCAGAGAGATCTCGGTCAGCGGGTCCTCCGCCTCGTCTACAACCTCTTTGGATGCGTACATGTGAATGGTCTTTTCTTCCATATCCGGTTCTACATATACGTTGTCACACTTGAGACCGTCGTTATCCTTTTTATACGCGGTCAGCAGTGCCTGACATACGCGATCGAGCATATAATCGACCGGAATTCCCTTTTCTTTTTCCAGCTGCTCCAGTGCTGCAAAAAATTCTGCGTTCATTTTTGATATTCACTCCTTATTGTGTGCGGCATGGCGCAGCGCCATACCTAAATGAGAAGACATTTCGAATTTAGATGGATACATACAGGCGAACAGCCGCAATATCCTTTGGTTCATAAACAGTCACTGTGCCATCCTCATCCAGCGTCACAGACCCGCTCTCGCTGTCATAATCTTTCAGGATGCCAACCGCAGTTCTGCTGCCGTTAATTGGACGATAGAAACGCAGTTCTACTTCCTCGCCCATGCAGGAAGCAAAATGCTCCGGTCGTCTCAGTCGGCGCGTCAGGCCTGCCGAGGATACACACAGAGTATACGGCGGAAGCGATGCAAATTCCTTTGCATCCAGAAATGGGTCCACATAACGGGACAGCTTCTCGCAATCATCAATATCGGTATGACCTTCCCGGTCAATCGTAATGGTCAGCATGTACTGACCGCCTTCCTTCTCGAAGGTGACGTCCCACAGATGGATGCCCATTTCTGCGGCACATGGTGCACTAATATCCCAGACGCGCTGGCATACTTCTTTTGCTGTCATGATTACCTCCGCAACAATAGCAATAAGAAAGAGTGGGTTTCCCCACTCTCCTTGGATCATAATTCTTACACTACTTGTAATTATAGCACCAAATCACAGGCAATGCAAGAAAAATTTTCAGGTTTCCTTTAGCCGCGGCGCAGCAGTTTGTTGACCGACAGCAGAATTTCACGCGCATTGATAGCTGCGAGAAGCAGGAACAGTGCCGGTACAAAGACGAACCAGAGCGGAGCTTCCGCCGTCATAATCAGTGCCTGTGCAAACAGAATCACCACGCTGACGATGGTCTTTTTGACATTCCACTGAATCTTGAGATACTTCTGCGTGTCAAACGCACGGATGAGGAACAGGACAAAGTAGCTGACAAAAGTCGCAATACCTGCGCCCATAGCACCCCAGAATTCGCCAAAGTTGTTGCCCAGAACCGGAATCAAAATGCAGTTGAGGCCAATGTTTACAACCGCACAAATCATCGTTGTAGCCATCGAATTTCTGCTCTTCAGGCGCAGCATATAGACACTCGCCAAGAAGGTTGCCAGCAGACCAAATGTCGTACCCAGCGTCAAAACCGGAATATATCGCCAGGAAATAAAGAAGTCCTTGCCGACCATAAATGTCATGACGACCTTTGAGATCATAATCAAGCCCGAGCTTCCGATAAAGGCAATGGACGAATACGCGCCGAGTACTTTACTGAAAAATGCCACCTGTTCTTTGGGATCGCTCTCCTTGACCGCAGAAATCTGCCAAGCATCCGCGAACAAATTGGCAACGACAAGCAAAATGTTCGGAATTTTTGTCGCCGCAGCATACAGACCGTTTGCCTGTGTGTTGATGAAAAAGATAATCATATATCGGTCAGACATATTGATAATCCACTGACAAACCGTCTGCGGAACCAGTGGCAGCGCGTATTTGCGCATCCGCTTGGACAAACCGCGATCCATTTTCCGGCTCACCGGAGAAATCAGATACCGATGCTCTTTTGCCAATACAAACATCAGAAGACCTGTTGCAACATCGGCAAGGATATTCGCCAGCAGATAACCCATGATGCGGAAATGCGGCAGCAAAAGAATGTTCAGAATGACATTAAGAAATGTATTGATAATGCCATTGGCTGCATACATTTTGTTATAGCCCATGCTGAGTGCGAACTGAACGCACAGCGTGCGCAGGCTGGATGCGAGAACAAACGCCAAAACCGCAATCGTATAACCGGACATAAAGTCCATAAACAGCGTCAGCACCGGAGAGACGACAGCCAGGCAGACAAAGCCCGCTAGTATCGTATACAATCCACTGCTGAAGACACTGCTTTTATCCGATCCTTTTTCCAAGCCGAATCGGATGACGGCATTGTTGATTCCCACAGAGGCAATCGGAATCATCAACTGACCGACGTTAATGAGTGCATCAACGGTACCATACTCGCCTGTAGACAGGATATTGGTATAGTACGGCAGCATGAGGAATACCAGTACCTTGGAGGAGAACGTGCCGATGGCAAAAATCAGGGTATTTCCCATCAGCTTTTTGTATCTGTTTTGTGCCATAGAATACTTCCTTATTCGTGATTTTAGAATAACATGATTATATCACTGAACCCTGCCTGTTGCAACCAGTTCATGCAAGCTACACAAAAACGCAAAAAAAGAGATTGTTCCGATAGCATGCGCTCGAAACAATCTCCTTTCGGATTCATTGATTATCGATCAATTAAACCAGCTCGATAATAGCCATCTCAGCTGCATCGCCGCGGCGCGGGCCGATCTTTACGATGCGAGTGTAGCCGCCGTTGCGGTCAGCGTACTTCTCTGCCAGCTCGCCGAATACCTTAGCTTCTACATCCTTCTTGGTGATGAAAGCAGCTGCCTGACGGCGGGTTGCGAGGGTGTTCTTCTTACCGAGTGTGATCATCTTCTCTGCGAGAGGACGAACTTCTCTGGCTCTTGCAACAGTGGTCTCGATTCTGCCGTTTTCCAGCAGGAAGGTTACCATTGCTCTGAGCATTGCCATTCTATGGTCAGTGGTTCTGCCGAGTTTACGGTTTCCAGCCATGAGAAAATTACCTCCTTTGGTACAGGTCTATCTATCCTGGCGGAGCCCCCGGCAAAAGAGCCGGGTTCCGCGATATGGTTGGGGTTGATTAGTCTTCATTCTTGGCAAGGGAAAGACCCATTGCCTCCAACTTGTAAATAACTTCTTCCAGAGACTTCTTGCCGAGGTTACGAACCTTCATCATGTCGTCTTCGGAAGTGTTGATGAGGTCTTCTACCGTGTTGATACCGGCACGCTTGAGGCAGTTGAAGGAGCGAACGGACAGATCCAGTTCCTCAATCGTCATCTCAAGAACCTTATCATGCTGTGTCTCAGCCTTCTCAACAACAGTGGAATGAGAACCGATTTCCTCAGAGAGGTCAACAAACAGGGACAGATGGTCAGTCAGAACCTTCGCGCCCAGCGATACAGCGTCCTTTGCTGTGATCGTGCGGTCAGTCCACACTTCCAGAGTCAGCTTGTCGTAATCGGTCATATTGCCGACACGAGTATTTTCAACTGTGTAGTTTACCTTATAGACAGGCGTGTAGATCGAGTCTACCGGAATAACGCCGATTGCAGTCTGATACTGCTTGTTGCGCTCTGCGGAAACATAGCCGCGACCATTGGTCAGGGTGATTTCCATGGACAGATGCGCGTCGCTCATCAGGGTAGCAATGTACAGTTCCGGATTGAGGATCTCTACCTCGCCGTCGGTGTGAATATCACCAGCGGTTACGGTGCCTTCGCCACTTGCCTCGATGTAAACCGTCTTCGGTCCATCGCAGTACAGCTTGGCAATGATGCCCTTTACGTTGAGCACGATCTCTGTCACATCTTCCTTGACACCAGGAATGGTAGAGAACTCATGCTGCACACCATTGATCTTTATGCTGCTTGCAGCCGTGCCCGGCAGGCTCGACAGCAGAATGCGGCGAAGAGAGTTTCCGAGGGTGGTTCCGTATCCGCGCTCCAGCGGCTCTACGACGAACTTGCCATAGGAACCATCTTCTGCAAGGTTTTCGCAGTCTATACGGGGCTTTTCAATTTCGATCATTTAAATGATACCCTCCTTATCAGTCGGCGAAATAATAAAACAAACAAATGAGGGCAAATCTTACTTGGAGTACAACTCGACGATGAGGTGCTCAGCAACTTCGTAGTCGATGTCATCGCGCTGCGGCATTGCGATTACCTTGCCTTCAAAGCTGTCCTTTTCCTTCTCCAGCCACTTCGGAGTAGCAGTAGCGCCCAGCTCTTCAACCAGAGCCTTGAACTTAGCGCTGGAGCGGCTCTTCTCACGAACAGCGATTACATCGCCCGGCTTTACGCGGTAAGATGCAATATCAACCTTCTGGCCGTTTACGGTGAAATGGCCATGGGAGGTCAGCTGACGAGCCTCACGACGGGTCTTAGCGAAGCCAAGACGGAATACAACGTTGTCCAGACGGGTCTCCAGGAGGATCAGCAGGTTCTCACCAGCCTTGCCTTCCATCTTTTCAGCCTTCTTGTAGTATGTTCTGAACTGCTTCTCCAGAACGCCATAGATAAACTTGACCTTCTGCTTCTCAGTCAGCTGCATAGCGTACTCAGACTGCTTTCTTCTGGACTGCTTCGGGTTTCTATTGGTTTCCTTGTTAACGCCCAGAACTGCCGGAGAAATACCCAGAGTCTTGCAGCGCTTCAGAATCGGCTGTGTGTTCTTTGCCATAAGTCTGTATCCTCCTTAAACTCTTCTTCTCTTCGGCGGACGGCAACCATTGTGCGGGATCGGGGTAACGTCCTTGATCATGGTTACTTCCAGGCCGGTAGCCTGCAGTGCGCGGATAGCAGCCTCACGGCCGGAACCCGGGCCCTTTACGTAGACTTCAACAGTCTTCAGGCCGTGCTCCATAGCAGCCTTTGCAGCGGTCTCTGCAGCAGTCTGTGCAGCGAACGGAGTGGACTTACGGGAGCCACGGAAACCCATCTCACCAGCGGATGCCCAAGAAATAGCATTGCCGTTCAGGTCGCTGATGGTTACGATGGTATTGTTAAAGGAGGAACGGATATGAGCCGCACCCTTTTCGATGTTCTTGCTTACGCGGCGCTTACGAGAAACGGCGCCCTTCTTCTGTGCCTTAGCCATTTTTCAGTACGCCTCCTTACTTCTTCTTGTTCGCAATGGTCTTCTTCGGGCCCTTGCGAGTACGAGCGTTGGTCTTGGTACGCTGACCGCGAACCGGCAGGCCTCTTCTATGGCGAACGCCACGATAGGAGCCGATTTCTACCAGGCGCTTGATGTTCAGCGCAACTTCACGGCGCAGGTCGCCTTCTACAGTATAATCATGGATCACTTCACGCAGCTTGATCTCTTCTGCTTCAGTCAGATCCTTAACACGAGTATCCGGATTGATACCCGCCTTCTTCAAAATCTCATTGGACAGCTTCCGTCCGATGCCGTAGACATAGGTCAGACCAATTTCTACGCGCTTTTCTCTCGGAAGGTCTACACCGGCAATTCTTGCCATTTATTAACGCACCTCCTGTGTGGTTCAGTGGGGAATCAGCCCTGCTTCTGCTTGTGCTTCGGGTTCGTGCAGATTACCATGACACGACCCTTGCGACGAATGATCTTGCACTTCTCGCAAATTGGTTTTACAGACGGTCTTACTTTCATTGAAATAACCTCCATAAGGTTGTGTCGAACCGGAATGGCAGCCTGTAATGCCTCATTCCGGGGTGTGAATCTGGATTACTTGGATCTCCAGGTGATTCTGCCCTTGGTCAGGTCATACGGAGAGACCTGTACCGTTACTTTATCGCCGGGCAGGATGCGAATATAGTTCATTCTAAGCTTACCGGAGATGTGAGCCTGAATGACCGGCTTCGCCGGATTGTTCAGTTCTACCTTAAAGGTAGCGTTTGGCAGCGCCTCTATGACGGTACCTTCCAGTTCAATCAAGTCCTCTTTTGGCATCTTAATTTCCTCCAATTGTCAGAAAGTCTACGGCCCTGCATGTTTTGCCAGGCCCCCGCTCTGATGGAGCAGCGCAGCATCGCTCCTCCGCAGCCGCAGCGGGATAAAATCAAATCATGGGGTTTGCGTGTAGAATCCCCGTTCTCACCAATTTTCTCCGTCGGTAGGGAAGGTCAGAATGACCGGATCTCCCTCGGTGATTGCGATGGAATTCTCGTAGTGCGCAGACAGCTTGCCGTCTGCCGTCTTGACGGTCCAACCGTCCGGCAGGACATTTACTGCATACGTTCCTACATTTACCATAGGCTCAATGGCTAAGGTCATTCCCGGCTGAAGCCGCACGCCGTGTCCCGGACGGCCGAAATTCGGAACCTCCGGATCTTCATGCAGATTCGCGCCTACGCCGTGTCCTACATAATCGCGCACGAGAGAAAATCCCTGTGCCTCGACATACGTCTGGATGGCGTTGGAAATGTCTGATATACGATTACCCTTGCGGGCAAACTTGATGCCCTCATAGAAACTCTGTCGGGTCACTGCGATGAGCTTTCTTGCCTCTTCCGACACCTCTCCGCAAGGAATGGTGCAGGCACAGTCGCCATGGAAGCCGTTGATGTAGGCACCAACGTCCACTTTGACAATATCTCCCTCGTGAATGACACGGGAACGCGAGGGGATGCCATGGATCACTTCATCGTTGATCGAAACACAGGCACTGCCCGGAAATCCGCCATAGCCAAGAAAAGACGGCTTTGCACCGGCTTTTTCTATCGTTTTCCGAACAATCTTATCGATTTCACCTGTGGTGACCCCCGGCCGGACAACACGAGCCGCAGCGGCGCGTGCCGCTGCGGTGATTCGTCCTGCCTGACGCATTAATTCCAATTCTTTATTGGATTTAAGTCTAATCATCTCGTTTAAATCTCCAGTGCTTCGCAGGCGAGCTTCTTGGTCTTTTCGAAATCGTTGTCGATCTCGATGCTCTTGAGCTTGCCCAGGTTCGCATAGAAGCCCTTTACCGGCTCGGTCTGTTCATGGTAGGTCTTCAGGCGAGCAAGTACGGTTTCCGGAGCGTCGTCCTTGCGGATAACGAGCTGGTCGCCGCAGCTGTCGCAGATGCCTTCCTTCTTCGGAGCCATAGCTTCACTGTTGACATTATAGGTAGCACCACAAGACAGGCATACACGTCTGCCGCTCATGCGGTTGACGATGGTCTCGTCCGGAATTTCCAGAGAGAGTGCGCAGTCCATCGGAACGACCTTTTCCAAAGCCTCAGCCTGCGGAATGTTGCGCGGGAATCCGTCCAGAATGCAGCCATTTGCGCAGTCGTCCTGTGCAAGACGGTCCTTGATGAGGCCGATAACGACTTCATCCGGTACCAGTTCGCCGGCATCCATGTACTTCTTTGCGCTCATACCGAGCTCAGTCTGATTCTTGATGGCTTCACGGAGCATATTGCCGGTGGATACAGATGGAATACCCATCTTTTCGATGAGATATGCTGCCAGAGTACCCTTACCAGCGCCCGGTGCGCCCAGTAAAACGAGTTTCATGTTTCGATCTCCTCTATTATAACCGCTGATTCCTTAAATTGCAAGCAAAATTTTTACTAAATTTTACTCAAGGAATCCCTTATAATTTCTCATCATGAGCTGACTCTCCAGCTGACGAACCGTCTCAAGAGCAACGCCGACAACGATCAGTACCGAAGTACCGCCCAGTGCCACATTGTTCAGGCTGGAATTGAGTGCGCCTACGACCAGCGGAACGCCGGCTACAATGCTCAAGAAAATTGCACCGAGGAAGGTAACCTTTCCAAGAGCCTTGCTGATGAAATCCGATGTCGGCCGACCCGGACGGAAGCCCGGAATGAAGCCGCCGTTTTTCTTCAGGTTGTTCGCAATTTCAATCGGATTGAACTGAATCGCAGCGTAGAAATAGCTGAACATGAAGATCAGTGCGATGTACACAATGATGTAAAACGGATTGGTGGTTTCAAACAGATTGAAGATGAAGGAGGCAACGCCACCTGCCTTCACATTTGTCATCATCTTGATCGTAGACGGCAGAGACATGATAGAAGCTGCAAAGATGATCGGCATAACGCCGGATGCATTGACCTTGATCGGCAGATGCGTGGACTGACCGCCGTACATCTTTCGACCAACAACGCGCTTTGCATACTGAATCGGGATTCTGCGCTCTGCATCGGAGATGAATACAACAAATACTACGATAGCGAGTGCTACGATGATGGTCAGTGCTGCTACGAAGTAGCTTACGCCGCCGTCACGAACCAGCTCAACCAGCGTAGATGCCATTGCCGGACCTCTGGAAACGATGCCTGCGAAAAGCAGGATGCTGATACCGTTGCCGACACCGTTCTTGGTGATCTGCTCGCCCATGTACATGATGAGCGCGGTACCTGCGGTAAAGGTCAGAACAATGACGAGTCCGTGCCAGAAGTCTGTCTGAGCAATCAGGTTGTTGCTTCTGAGCAGGACATAATAGGAGTAGCCCTGGAGAAGACCCAGCGCAACACCCAGATAACGGGTGATGGCTGAAATCTTCTTCTGGCCTTCCTCGCCTTCCTCACGAACCATGCGCTCCAGTGCCGGAATGGCAACCGTGAGCAGCTGGATAATGATGGAGGCGTTAATATACGGAGTGACCGACATTGCGAAGATGGTCGCTCTGGAGAGGCCACCGCCGGAAAATACATTCATGAGGCCCAGCGCGGTGCCGGACATCGAATCGAAGTAAGTTGCCAGCTGTGCAATGTCAATATAAGGTACAGGGATAGAGGAGCCTAACCGAAACAGAAGAATGATAAACGCTGTATACATCAGCTTTTTTTTCAGTTCCGGAACTTGCCATGCGGCTTTTAAGGTCTCAAACACCTTATACCACCTCGGCCTTTCCTCCTGCTGCCTCGATTTTTTCCTTTGCGGAAGCAGAGAAAGCAGCTGCCTGTACAGTCAGCTTCTTTGTGATCTCGCCGTTGCCCAGTACCTTGACACCGTCGAGTGTCTTCTTTACCAGACCAGCTTCTACCAGATCAGCAGCAGTAACAACTGCGCCATCCTCGAAGCGGTTGAGATCGGATACGTTTACCACTGCATTCTCGGTACCGAAAATGTTGTGGAAACCGCGCTTCGGCAGACGACGAGCCAGCGGCATCTGACCGCCTTCAAAGCCCGGACGTACGCCGCCGCCAGAACGAGCCCACTGGCCCTTATGGCCGCGGCCTGCAGTCTTGCCGTTGCCGGAACCAGCGCCACGGCCCTTACGGAATGCAGGCTGAGTAGAACCTTCAGCCGGCTTCAGATCCTGTAACTTCATGTTCTACACCTCCTTATGCGTTAGCCTCGACCTTGACCAGGTAGCTGATCTGAGTGATCTTGCCACGAGTCTGGGCATTGTCAGGCTGAATGGTTACGTCGTTGATCGTCTTAAGACCCAAGGAATGAGCGGTGGCAATGTGCTTCTTGTTTCTGCCAGCCAGGCTCTTAACCAGGGTAATCTTCAGGTTTTCCATTGAAACTACCCCTCCTATTAAAGTTCTTCAGCAGACTTGCCGCGAACAGCAGCAACCTGCTCTGCGGTGCGCAGGCTCTTCAGACCTTCGATCGTTGCGTTTACAACGTTCTGCGGGTTGCGGGAGCGCAGGCACTTGGTACGGATGTCCTTAATACCAGCAACTTCTACCACTGCACGAACTGCGCCGCCAGCGATAACGCCGGTACCAGGAGCAGCCGGCTTCAGGAGGACACGGCCAGCGCCGAACTCGCCGATGGTCTCGTGCGGGATGGAGCTGCCCTTCAGGCTAATGGTTACCAGGTTCTTCTTTGCGTCCTCGATTGCCTTGCGGATTGCGTCCGGAACTTCGGCAGCCTTACCCTGGCCTACGCCGATGGTACCCTTCTGGTCACCAATGACAACCAGTGCAGCGAACTTCATAACACGACCGCCCTTGACGGTCTTAGATACTCGATTTAAAGCGACTACTCTTTCTTCGTACTCAGAGGCGCCGCGATCATACTTTCCAGCCATTTGTTTCCCTCCTTCCGATTAAAACTTCAGGCCGCCCTCACGGGCACCTTCTGCGAGTTCCTTAACACGGCCATGGTATACGTAACCGCCACGGTCAAATACGACAGTGTCGATACCCTTAGCCAGTGCACGCTCAGCAATCAGCTTGCCGACCTTGCGTGCAGCTTCCTTGTTGCCGCCATACTCGCTGAAGTCCTTCTCGGTGGTGGATGCAGCTGCAAGCGTTACGCCCTGGACATCATCGATGACCTGAGCAAAAATGTTCTTAGAGCTTCTGAATACGTTGAGACGCGGACGCTGAGCAGTACCGGAAACTGCGCCGCGTACTCTCTTATGGCGTCTGAGACGCTGCTTGTTAGAGTCTTTCTTTGAAACCATTTAGGCACACCTTCCTTTACTTCTTCTTTGCGCCGGTCTTGCCTTCCTTGCGGCGGATATGTTCGTCAGCATACTTGATGCCCTTGCCCTTGTACGGCTCCGGCGGTCTCTTCTCACGAACTTCAGCTGCAAACTGGCCGACCTTCTGCTTATCCGGACCAGAGATGATGATCTTGTTGGTGCCCTCAACAGTGATGGTGATGCCGTCAACTTCATCAACAGTTACCGGATGGGAATAACCCAGGTTCATGGTCATGGTCTTACCGGACTTGGATACACGGTAACCAACGCCGTTAACCTCGAGAACCTTCTGGAAGCCCTCGGTTACACCAATAACCATGTTGTTAATCAGGGAACGGGACAGACCATGCAGTGCACGGTTCTGCTTCTCGTCGTTCGGACGAGTTACGGTGATGGTGTTGCCTTCTACAGCAACATGCATTGCCGGATGGATCTCACGGGTCAGGGTGCCGTTCTTGCCCTTGACGGTGATGGTGTTGCCGTCGAGCTTAACCTCAACGCCTTCCGGTACTGTGATCGGTGCTCTACCAATTCTAGACATTCTCAGTACCTCCCCTTACCATACAAATGCAAGGACTTCACCGCCGACATTCAGCTCGCGAGCCTTCTTGTCGGTCATAACGCCCTTAGATGTGGAAATGATGGCAATACCCAGGCCACGCAGTACCTGCGGCAGCTCCTGAGCACCTGCGTATACACGCAGACCCGGCTTGGAAACGCGCTTCAGGCCGGTGATTGCCTTCTCATTGTTGTTGTACTTCAGTGTGATGTGGATGGTGCCCTGACCGCCCTCGATTACCTTGAAGTCCTTGATATAGCCTTCGTCCAGAAGAATCTGTGCAATAGCCTTCTTCATGCCGGAAGCCGGGACATCAACAGTAGCGTGGCGTGCAGTGCCCGCATTTCTGATGCGGGTAAGCATATCCGCAATCGGATCTGTGATCTGCATTACTTTGTCCTCCTTACAGAAGTTAGAGAGTGATTCTCTCCACTTTTCCGGGGCTGAATCTGTTTTTCAGCCGCGGGCGGGTTTACAGAAATGATATAGAGAAACAGTTAACGGTAGATCCGATGATCTCCGTTAGCTGTTTTTCACAAAAATGAATTACCAGGATGCCTTCTTCACGCCCGGGATCTGGCCCTTGTAAGCCAGCTCACGGAAGCAAATACGGCAGATGCCATAGTTGCGCAGGTAAGCGTGCGGACGACCGCAAATCTTGCAGCGGTTGTAAGCACGAGTAGAGAACTTCGGCTTTGCCTGCTGCTTGAGAACCATAGACTTCTTAGCCATTTTCTACTCCTCCTTACTTTGCGAACGGAGCGCCCAGAGCAGACAGCAGCTCACGAGCCTCTTCGTCGGTGTTTGCAGTGGTTACAATTGCAATGTCCATGCCGCGGATCTTATCGATCTGATCGTACTCGATTTCCGGGAAGATCAGCTGTTCCTTCAGGCCGATTGCATAGTTGCCACGGCCGTCGAAGGAGTTCGGGTTGATACCACGGAAGTCACGAACGCGCGGGAGAGCGATGTTGAAGAAACGATCGAGGAACTCCCACATACGGTCGCCGCGCAGCGTTACGCGAACGCCAACCGGCATACCCTCACGCAGGCGGAAGTTTGCGATGGACTTCTTAGCGCGGGTTACGACAGCGTGCTGACCGGTGATCGTGGTGATGTCACGAACAACTGCATCGAGTACCTTGGAGTTGCCGTTTGCTTCGGAGCCGCAGCCGACGTTGATAACGATCTTGTCGAGCTTCGGGATCTGCATAACGCTCTTGTACTCAAACTTCTTCATCAGAGCAGGAGCAACCTCTGCCTGATATTTATCCTTTAATACTGGCATTTGTTACAACCTCCTCAATTAGTATGCTTCGCCGCAATGCTTGCACACGCGAACCTTGGAGCCATCCTCCAGGAACTTGTGAGCCGGACGGGTCTTCTTGTTGCACTTCGGGCAAACAGCCATTACCTTGCAGGCACGGATTGCGCCTTCGCGCTTAACGATACCGCCGGTCTCGCCCTGACGGCGCGGCTTGACATGGGTGGTGAGCATGTTAACGCCCTCGATCACTACCTGGCCCTTCTTCGGGTTTACAGAGATGATCTTGCCACTCTTGCCCTTTTCCTTACCGGAAAGAACGACTGCGGTGTCGCCCTTCTTTACATGCAGAGTATTCATTAACGGACGACCTCCTTACAGTACTTCCGGAGCCAGAGACAGGATCTTCATGAAGTCCTTGTCACGCAGCTCTCTTGCCACAGGCCCAAAGATACGGGTACCCTGCGGGTTTTTGTCTTCACGAATGATGACTGCTGCATTCTCATCGAAACGGATGTAGCTGCCATCTGCACGGCGTACGCCCTTGCGGGAACGAACGATTACGGCCTTAACGACCTGACCCTTCTTTACGCCGCCGCCCGGTGTGCACTTGCGAACCGAGCAAACGATGATGTCACCGATGTTGCCATACTTACGTGCGGAGCCGCCCAGAACACGGATGCACTTCAGTTCCTTGGCACCGCTGTTGTCAGCAGCACGGAGAAATGTTTCCTGCTGAATCATGTGCGCTCCTCCTTACTTAGCCTTTTCGATGATCTCTACAAGTCTCCAACGCTTGTCCTTGGACAGCGGGCGAGTCTCCATAACCTCAACGGTGTCGCCTACGCGGCACTCGTTGTTCTCGTCATGAGCCTTCAGCTTGTAGGTTCTCTTGATAATCTTCTTATAGAGCGGATGCTGTACGCTGTCCGCGATAGCAACGACAATCGTCTTGTCCATCTTGTCAGAAACGACCTTGCCGACTCTTGTCTTGCGGAAAGTTCTATCAGCCATTTGTAGTTACCTCCCTTACGCCTTTTCCGTCAGCTGATGCTCACGGAGAATAGTGTTGACTCTGGCAATATCGCGCTTAACTTCTGCGATTCTCGTCGGGTTTTCGAGCTGGTTGGTTGCATTCTGCAGACGCAGGTTGAAGAGGTCCTTCTTCAGGTCGGTGAGCTTAACTTCCAGCTCTTCAACACTCAGCTCTCTGATCTCTTTAGCCTTCATTATTCTTCACCAGCCTTCTCTTCACGCTTGACGAACTTGGTCTTGAGCGGCAGCTTGTGGGATGCCAGACGCAGTGCCTCGCGAGCTACTTCTTCGGAAACGCCTGCGATCTCGAACATTACGCGACCCGGCTTAACTACTGCTACCCAGTACTCCGGAGCGCCCTTACCGGAACCCATTCGAGTTCCAAGCGGCTTCTTAGAAACCGGCTTGTCCGGGAAAATCTTGATCCAGACCTGACCGCCACGCTTGGTGTAACGGGTCATGGCAACACGGGCTGCCTCGATCTGGTTGGAGGTGATCCAGCACGGCTCAGTTGCCTGCAGGCCATACTCGCCATGGGATACCTTATTGCCGCGAAGAGCCTTGCCCTTCATGTGGCCTCTGTGTACTCTGCGGTACTTAACTCTCTTCGGGAGAAGCATTAACGGTTGCCTCCTTCCTGTCTGTCCTGTCTCTGACGGCGGTAGCCACCACGACGATCGCGGCGGTCACGGCGGTCTCTGCGGTCACGGCGATCGAATGCCGGCTTCGGAGCCTCAATGTTGCGGTTCAGACGCGGGCCGCCCTGGAGCACTTCGCCCTTGTAGATCCAAACCTTTACACCGATCTTGCCGTAAGTGGTGTTTGCCTCAGCAAAACCATAATCAATGTCTGCACGCAGGGTCTGCAGCGGGATGGTGCCCTCATGATAGGACTCGCTGCGAGCGATCTCGGCGCCGTTCAGACGGCCGCCGCACTTGATCTTGATGCCCTTTGCGCCCATGCGCATTGCGCGGCCCATGCACTGCTTCATTGCGCGGCGGAAAGCGATACGCTTCTCCAGCTGGTTTGCAATGTTCTCAGCTACGAGCTGTGCATTGGTGTCCGGGTTCTTGATTTCAATGATATTGAGAGATACCGGCTTGCCCAGCATCTTCTCCATCTCCTTGCGGAGCTTCTCGATGTCCTCGCCGCCCTTGCCGATAACGATGCCCGGACGAGCGCAGGAAATGAAGATCTTTACTCTGCCGTTGCTGCGCTCGATCTCGATGGTCGGAACGCCTGCTGCGTACAGGGTCTTCTTCAGGAACTTACGAATGTTGTAGTCTTCCACGAGGAGGTCGCCAAACTCATTGTCCTTGGCAAACCAACGGGAATCCCAATCTTTAATTACGCCGACACGAAGACCGTGCGGATTAACTTTCTGACCCATAGTCTACCTCCTCCTTATTCCTTCTCTTTGAGTACCAGCGTGATGTGAGATGTTCTCTTCAGGATGCGGAATGCGCGGCCATGAGACATCGGACGGATGCGCTTCATGATCGGGCCCGGGCATACGAAGATCTGATCTACGTACAGCTTCTCCGGATCCATGTTGTGATTGTTCTCAGCATTCGCCATAGCGCTCTTGAGGAGCTTGGATAAGTGCTCAGATGCAGCCTTGGGAGTGTTCAGTAAGATCGCATTTGCTTCCGCTGCGCTCTTGCCGCGGATCAGGTCACAAACAACCTTTACCTTGCGCGGAGCGATGCGAACATTTCTCAAAATTGCTTTTGCTTCCATTTTCTAATGATCCTCCTTCAGCCTTACTTGCCGTTGTTGGAGGTCTTGCTGCCAGCGTGACCCTTATAAGTGCGGGTCGGGACGAACTCGCCCAGCTTATGACCAACCATGTCCTCGGTGATGTATACCGGAACGTGCTTGCGGCCGTCGTGAACAGCAATTGTATGACCAACGAATTCCGGGAAAATAGTCGATGCACGAGACCAGGTCTTCAGAACCTTCTTTTCGCCAGCTTCGTTGAGTGCAATTACTCTCTTAATCAGTTCAGGAGCCACAAAAGGGCCCTTCTTAATGCTTCTGCCCATATTTCATGTCCTCCCTTACTTACCGTTGCGTCTTCTGACAATCTGCTTGTCAGTACGATTCTTCGTCTTTCTGGTCTTGTAACCCAGAGCCGGCTTGCCCCACGGGGTAACCGGGCCCGGACGTCCGACAGGGCTCTTGCCCTCGCCGCCGCCGTGCGGATGGTCACACGGGTTCATGACAGAACCACGAACGGTCGGGCGGACACCGCGATGACGGGTCTTGCCAGCCTTACCAAGCTTCTGGTTGCTGTAATCCTGATTGCCTACGGCACCGATGGTAGCCATGCAGTTCAGGCGGATATAACGGTACTCGCCGGACGGCAGACGTACCTGAGCTACGCCGTTCTCCTTAGCCATCAGCTGAGCTGCGCCGCCAGCGGAACGAACCAGCTGAGCGCCCTTGCCCGGGTACAGCTCGATGTTGTGGATTACGGTACCAACCGGAATGTTCTCGATCGGCAGTGCGTTGCCCGGCTTGATGTCAGCGCCGGTGGAAGAAATGACAGTGTCGCCAACAGACAGACCCTGCGGTGCGATGATGTAGCGCTTCTCGCCATCCTCGTACTGAACCAGCGCAATGTTTGCGGAACGGTTCGGGTCGTATTCGATGGTCAGGACGGTAGCCTTGATGTCCATCTTGTTGCGCTTGAAGTCAATGATTCTGTACTTCTGCTTGTTGCCGCCGCCCTGGTGACGTACGGTGATTCTGCCATAGCTGTTACGGCCGGAATGCTTCTTCTTCTTTTCCAGAAGGCTCTTCTCCGGCTTGACCTTGGAAAGACCGCTGTAGTCAACTACGGTCATGTTGCGTCGAGACGGGGTGGACGCAGTATAGGTCTTTATCGGCATGTTTTTCAACTCCTTTAGATGATTTCAAACGTGTGCCCTTCGGCACGTTTCATTCCCTCGTGTGGATAAATTAGAGCATACCCTCGAAGATCTCCAGCTGCTTGGAGTCAGCGGTCAGGGTTACGACTGCCTTCTTCTTAGCCGGGGTCTTGCCGGTGTGAACGCCCATTCTCTTCCACTTGCCCGGGAGCTTGATGGTGTTGACGGAAGCGACCTTGACACCGAAGATCTCTTCGATTGCCTTCTTGATCTCTACCTTGTTAGCGTCGCCCTGTACTTCAAAAACGTACTTGTTCTCAGCGATACCAGACATGGAACGCTCAGTGATGACAGGCTTCTTGATGATATCGTAAGCCGACTTCATTATGCGTACACCTCCTCAAGCTTTGCAACTGCTGCCTTGTCAATGATGAACTTGTCAGCATTCAGGATGTCGTATACGTTCAGTGTGCTTACCGGGGTGGTACGTACGCCCGGGATGTTAGCAGCAGACTTTACCACGTTGACGCGAGTCTCCGGAGTAACTACGAGGCTCTTGCCAGTGGACTCTACATTCTTCAGGAATGCAGCGAAGGTCTTGGTCTTGATCTCGCCCATGTCCAGGCCGTCTACTACGATGATCTCGCCAGCAGCTGCCTTAGCAGACAGAGCGGAGATCAGAGCCAGACGCTTGGTCTTCTTGTTCAGCGAGTAGTTGTAGGATCTCGGCTTCGGGCCCAGAGCTACGCCGCCGTGAGTCCACTGCGGAGCGCGGATGGAACCCTGGCGAGCACGGCCAGTGCCCTTCTGGCGCCACGGCTTGATGCCGCCGCCGCGAACCTCGGTACGGGTCAGGGTGGACTGAGTGCCCTGTCTCTGGTTTGCGAGATAATTCTTGACAGCAGCGTGAAGAACTACTTCATTCGGCTCGATGCCGAATACTGCAGCGTTCAGCTCCATCTCACCGGTCTTAGCGCCGGTCATATCAAATACGGATGCGATAGGCATGATGTATCCTCCTTTCCCTTTCCTTAGGCGTTCTTAACGGTGTTCTTGAGGAATACGATTCCGCCCTTCGGGCCCGGAACGGCGCCGCGAACTGCGATCATATTCATCTCAGCATCTACCTTAACAACGTCCAGATTCTGTACGGTTACCTGCTCTGCGCCCATGTGGCCCGGCATGATCTTGCCCTTGAATACACGGGACGGATCGGAGCAGGAGCCCATGGAACCCTGATGTCTGTGCATCGGGCCAGCACCGTGGCTCATCGGGGAGCGATGTGCACCAAAACGCTTGATGGTGCCTGCGTAGCCCTTACCCTTGCTGATGCCGGTGATGTCTACGCTGTCGCCCTCGGCGAATACGTCAGCCTTGAGTACGTCACCCAAGTTGTAGGACGACATATCGTCAAAGCGGAATTCCTTCAGGTACTTCTTTACAGCCTCGCCAGCCTTCTTCAGGTGGCCGAGCTGCGGCTTGTTGAGCTTGCGCTCTGCTACGTCGGCAAAACCGAGCTGTACTGCGTTGTAGCCTTCCTTCTCCTCTGTCTTGATCTGGGTGACAGAGCACGGGCCAGCTTCGATTACGGTAACCGGGATTACCTTGCCGTCAGCGTCGAAAATCTGGGTCATGCCAATTTTCTTGCCGATGATTGCCTTTTGCATGTTTGTTTCCTCCTTGTAGGTTATTGGTTGATGCGCGGTTTCCGCCCACCAACTTGACCTTGCCGCTCTATTGCGGCTTAGGCGATGTTTGGAATTTCTGAATCAGCACATCACTGGATGGCTTTTCCAGCTGCTTCCTTAAAGCTTGATTTCGATCTCTACGCCAGCCGGCAGATCCAGAGTCATGAGAGTCTCTACGGTGTTCTTGCCTGCGTTGGTGATGTCGATCAGTCTCTTGTGGGTGCGGCGCTCGAACTGCTCACGGCTGTCCTTGTACTTGTGCACTGCACGAAGAATGGTAACGACTTCGCGCTCGGTCGGCAGCGGGATCGGGCCAGAAACCTTTGCGTTGGTACGCTTAGCAGCTTCTACGATCTTCTCAGATGCCTGATCGATGAGCGAGTGGTCATAAGCTTTCAGTCTGATTCTGATTTTCTCTGCGTTAGCCATTGTGTGTCTTCCTCCTCGAACACTACATTATAAAAATGTGTCCTTGCGTTCGGAGAGAAACTGCAACCCTTCCGTGTGTATCACGTTTGGGCATAAGAAAAACCGGGCAAAACAGTCGTGTAGTTATGCAATCCGGCTTTGGATTTCACCGCAGTGGTTCCGGCTGTCGGCTTGTCAGCGCGTGCGCTGGCAAGCCCGAGCTTACACAGGAACATACCGGTGGTAGTTCGCAGTTGTCTCAACCGCCCGATTGTCGGACTTACTCCGCTGAAGTTACCTGCCTGAGCAGCAATCTCCAGCATCATCGCTCACTCGCCTTCTCGCGAGTGCTTTTATATCTTATAACATCTTGCCCGCAAAGTCAAGAAAATATCCCACGAAAATCCACGTTTTTTTGACGGATTTTTTGCACTTTTCGTGCGCCCACTTGTGTTTTTCTTCCAAAGCAGGCAAATTTATCCGGCAAATGCCGGATTTTTGCCCGTTATTCGCTGCTATTCTTCCTCTTGTGTCTGCCGAATGACGATAAACAGTCCCTGAGACGCCGTCGGCGTAATGACCAGCTGGTCGTTGCTGACGGATTCCAGCTCATAGCCGACTGACTCCATGCCCTCGGCCAGTCTCTGCATCATTTCCAACCCGCCGTCTACGCGGTAATATTTCACGCCGTCCTCCGCTGCAATCAGCTCTGCCGACGCGGACAGCTCCGGCAGACCGGCATTGCCCGCCGCCGCAATCACATAGGAATAGCTCATGTCCGTCACAGCCTCCGGCAAACGCAGATCCTGAGATAAAACACTGCTGCTCTGCGTGCCGGACTTCTGCACGGATGCTTCCTGTTTGGTCGTATTGACAAACAAACCGCCCAATACGCCGGAACAAATCAACAGCGCAAAAATCGCAGCAAAGCACGCCAACTCCACAACCGGAATGCGCAGCCCCAGCGCCCGCCAGCCAGCTCGTTCTCTCTGCTGACGCACAGCACTTCTGACCACCTCGTCGCGCAGCTCTTCCGGCGCTTTCTCTTCCTCCATATGCGACAGCTCACGGCCAATCAGCGTCAAGTCGTTGAGATACGCCGCACAGCGCGAACATTCCTGGATATGATCGAGCAGCGCGGTCTTGTCATCCTCTTCCATGCATTCATCGACATATTGGCTGCACAGCTCCTGAAAATGCGAGCAGTCTCGACCTTCTCCGTGCTTCTCTGGCTGCGGCAGCGCTCCCTGCCGCACAAGCAGCTCGCGCAGATTGCGCCGCGCACGGGAAATACGCAGGCGCACGCCATTGAGATCCAGTTTGAGCACCTGCCCCGTCTCCGCATCGCTCAAGCCAATCAAGTCGCGCAGCAGCAACACTTCTCTCTGCTGTCGGGTCAAGCGCAGCAGCTGCGTCTGAATCGCCGTATCCAGCTCAATCGGTTCCTGCTTGTGTCCGTGCTTTCCGTGCGGAATTTCGCGCAAACGAAAGACAGCCATCGTGCCCTTCGCACTGCGTTTGCGCTTTTGAATATCTGCGCAGACATCCGTCGCAAGGCGCAGTGCCCAAATGGACAAACGCAGCTCCATATTGCGGTGCAGCTTGCGATACACCTGATTGAATGTCTCAATCGTCGCCTGTCGCGCCTCTTGTTCTTCGCCCAGATAACGCAGTGCATACTGATAGACGCGCGGCTCCAGCCGGTCAACCAGTCGGGAGAAAGCGTCCTCATCTCCGCTGAGAACTCGTTCTACCAGACTATTTTCGTCAAACATGCGTTATCCCTCCAGTTTTGCCGCTTCCGTCAGCATGGCATCCAGCTCTTCAAACGAATTTAATTCCGAAATACCCGCCTTGAGACGTTTGGTTCCGCGCACGCCCTTGAGGTACCAAGCGATGTGCTTGCGCGCCTGCAGCATCGCGATGTGCTCGCCCTTTTGTTCCGCCGCCAGAACAATCTGCCTGCGCGCTGTTTCCAGCCGCTCATGCAGCGGCGGAAGCGGCGGCACCGGCTGTCCTGCCAGCATAGCATTGCACTGCCCAAACAGCCATGGATTGCCCAGCGCACCGCGGCCAATCATGACGGCATCCGCGCCGGTTGCTTCCAAAATATCCATCGCTTTCTGCGCACTGTCCACATCACCGTTTGCAATGACAGGAATCGACACCGCCTGCTTTACCTGCGCAATCGCCTCCCAGTCCGCTTTTCCGGCATACATCTGCGCTCTGGTGCGGCCGTGCAGCGTGATCGCCGCCGCACCTGCTGCCTCTGCCATCTTGGCAAAGTCCAAATAATTCTGACTGTCAGCGTCCCAGCCCTTGCGAAATTTTACCGTCACCGGCACATCGACAGCCTTTACAACGGCGCGAATAATCTCTTCCGCCAGCTTCGGCTGACACATCAGCGCGCTGCCGTCGCCGCCCTTAACGATTTTAGGTGCCGGACAGCCCATATTGATGTCGATGAGCTGTGCACCGGAAATATCCAATGCTTTTTTTGCACCGTCCGCCATATACGCCGGATTGCTGCCAAAAATCTGTACCCATCCCGGCTTTTCCGCCGGAGCCAGAGAAAGCAGTTCCCGTGTCTTTTTGTCCTGAAACAGCAGAGCCTGCGTGGAAATCATCTCACTGATCGTTGCCGCCGCACCGCATTCTCGGCAGATCTGCCGGAACGCCCGATCCGTCACGCCTGCCATTGGTGCCATGATGAATCGTCCGTCAATCTTCACATTCCCAATCCAAAACCCTGTCATATGCTTTCTCCTGCTATTCGTTGTGTCAGATATACTTGTTATCAGTGTAGCATTGTTTCGCTGGTTTGACAAGCAAAAAGGGACTTCCGGTTTCCGGAAATCCCTTCCTATTCTAGGTTTAGTGGACAAAATTGAGTGCATGTCCCAAGAAATAGCCTGCACTGACAAACGCGGCATTATAGCACACAATTCCCAGCGCGCTGGCCGTCAAAAACGAAATCGGTTCCACCTCGCAGACACCCGCCGGGAGCGGCAGCAGTGTCCGCACGACAGGCAGAATGCGTCCGATAAAAATTTTGAGAAAGCTCCTGTGATGCAGATATTCCTCACAGCGTTCACACGCCTGTTTGACTTTCGGCCCACGCGCCTTGAGCCAGTGCATGAGCGGATGGCCGCCCAATCGGCCAATGTAATACATCACCGTTGTTCCGATCATGCCGCCGACAACCGTCAGCACAATCGCAAACAGCAGCGACATTTTGCCGGTCGCAGCATAAATGCCTGCGGCAGGCAGCACAACGCCCGCCGGCATTCCCGGACAGTTCATCGCTTCCAGACAAGTAATCACCAAAAAGACAACGGCGCCGTATTTGGCGATCCAATCCATAATGGTATTGACATCCACGGTTCCCCTGACCTCACTTTCGATTCGGGTTTCGCGGTACCTTACTCTTTCTCTTGCGTATGTTCTTCGTCGGTCTTTTGCTCTATCTGCTTCGGCTCGTCCTCCTCGTCTTCCCATTTCTCGCTGAGAATTTCATCCAGCATAGATCCAGGTTTGCGCGGCATATGATGAATCAATTTTCCACCCAGCCCAAACACGGCGGCAAACATACCAAAGAACAACAGGATGGGGTATATTTCTTCTTTGATTTCCGGTGTCAGCGCCAGCAGCGGCGCGATGTGCATCAGCATGTTCTGCTCCTTTCCCGTTTTCTTCTGCGTTTATCATAGTCTCTTTTTGTCGCAGATGCAAGCGCACGTGCAGAGTTTTACATTCTATTCACACACGCAAAAACGCAGGCGTTATTGCACACCTGCGTTTCTCTCCTGTTATTCTTTGCGTCTGCCGAGATATACGACTGCCGCACTCATATCATCCGGCGCACCGCGCGCCGATCCTTCCAGCACAATTCTCGCCGCCAGCTCCCGCGCAGACAGCCGCAAACTGTCCGACAGCAAGTCTTCCACCCAGCCTGCATTGCTTCCATCCGCATCGACAATACCATCGCTGAGCAGCACCAGCGCATCCTGTCCGCCCATGCGGAACTGTGTGACATCCATGTCACCCGCTTCTTCCAATCCCGCCGGAAGCGTGCTGGATAAAATGCGCCGCACGCGTACACTGCCGTCGCCATCTACCGCCCGCACAAAGCTCGGCGCCGCCCCGCATTTGACGGAGACCGTCTCACCGGTAAACAAATCAATGGTACCTATATCCAATGTCACGAATTTTTTGCCCTGCGTGCGCAGTTTGAGTGCCGGACCAATGGTGCGAACACAGTCTGCCGCGGAAATACCGGCGCGCAAAAATCGTTCCGCCATGCGCACGGTGCTTTCGGATTCCTCCCGCGCTTCTTCCCCGGATCCCATGCCATCCGACAAGATGACACACGCCGTTCCTTCTTCCGTCGTAAAATAGCGAATGCAGTCGCCGGAAACCTGTTGTCCCTCGCGCGTGCGTGTGCCGATGCCAACCGTGATATAATACGGTTCCTGTTCCCGAAACACCAGCCGAATCCCGCTCGCTTCATACTGCGTCTCCGGTTTTGCCAAAGATACATTCATGAGTGCCCCCAATCCAGAGGCAAATCCCTCTTGATTGCGCAGAATCCGCGACACACATTCTCCCGTCAGCTCCAAATGCAGCCGCCCGCGGCGGTCTTTCCATGCCGCCACGGTGCGCACGCGCCCAAACGCCTCTGCATAAGTGCGCAGCTCTTTTTCCTGTGCCGGCAGGATCTCCGTGCCGCTGCTCATGCTCTCTCCTACCTGTTTCAAAATCCCAGTGACACCGGCATACTGCTGGGCGATCAATTTTCTTCCCGCTTCATTTTTCTTTTGCGTCTGTCGGCGCTGAAACAGCGCATCCATTCCTTCATTGACAGCGAGGACAAAATCAGAAAATCGCAGGCACTGCGCCGCAAATCGCCCTGGAAAATCGCTGGCGGTAATATGTCCGCTGCGCAAAAGCGGGCCGGAAATCGCATCCAGCGTGCGCAGTGTTGATAGCTTATCCCGCTCCCAGCAGGTCTCACGCGCCGAGCAGCGGCGGCACACCCGATCGGCAGTGCGGTCAAACACGGCGCCGAGATCGCTCTCTTCTTTATGTGCTTTTCCGTTGTTCGCCAACGCCTGATACATCTCTGAAAAGGCCTCCGATGTCACCGATGCATACTGATTTGCCACGCGGCTGATACGCGCAGCATAATCGGTCGGTTTGGGGTCGGTTGGAATCAGACGCTCTTTCCATTCCTCCCACAGCTCTTCCGGCAGCAGGACAAAGCAAACCGAGGCGACAAAGCATTCATAGATACCGGACAAATACGCAGCTTCTCCGCCCAGCAAATGCACCGCCGCATGGGTCAGCACAAACGCCGTGGCAAATACGATGCGCCCGCCACGCAGAAAAAATCCCGCAGCCATACCGGAAACGGCGTATACGCCCGCATAATACAGCCCGGCACCGCCCGCCGCATCCATGGCGATGCCAATGCCGACACCACAAGCCGCACCATAGGAAAAGCCGCCCATATAACTCATCGCCATCACGACAAACAGCGCCGCAATGCGGGCCGGACAAACGAGATCTGCCACAGAAAACGGATACGCCGCCATGAGCAGCGTCGCCACTAAAACCAGCATTCCGCCAAAGCGAACGACCTGCGGCCGCCCGCGCATCGTATCCAAAGCCGCTTCATAAAAATACGCGGCACCGCCCGCCAGCACAATGCGGCACGCAAACAGCAGTGCTGTTTCCCACTTTACTCCATCTGCAAAAACAAAAATTGCTCCTGTCGCAGCAACAGAAGCCGCAGACATCGCAGGAAAAAACCATCGTGCCGATGGAATTTGTGTACCGGAAAAAATCGTCGCGGCAGCCAATGTCATCAGCGCCGCCCCCGCATACGGCACCCCTTCCGCCCCATGCATGGACAGCAAATAGCCGACAAACGTACCGAGCACTGCGCCGAAGCCGTAGCCGGTTCGGCACGCCGCCGCAGCAAATGCCACTCCAAACGGCGCGCCGACTCCCGTAATATGTGCACAGGACAGCAAGGCCGCCCCGACAACGTACAGCGCAGATACGCCGCGTTTTCGAGCCCGCATACTTCCTGATTGTTTTCGCTGTTTCTGTTTTTCGAGCATATGTATTCGCGCCTCCTGTTTCATGTCCTCAGTATATCGAAGCGCAAATAAAAAGTCCGTCGAAGCTGCGGATGCCGTTTGCTTTTCTAGTACAAAAAAACGACAGTCCGCAGACTGCCGTTTTTCCTCATCGCTTCCAGATTGCCGCCGCATTAGAGCGCACCATCAGTTCTTCTACTGGAATGCCCGCCGGACAAATATCCTGACACGCCAGCGATTTGCCGCATCCCTCATAATAGATCCTGCGATACTGCTCGGCGAGTCTCTGCTTATGCGCCGCATCGGTCTCCTGATCCAGCACGCGAAATGCTTGAACCGCCGCAGCGGCACCGCCAAACGACTGCTCTGCGCAAAAATTCGGGCAAATTTCCAAGCAGCAGCCGCATTGCAGGCAGCGCGCCGACTGGTACCGCGCGGCATGGGTACGGGAACGCTTCTCCGCATCACCCTCCAGCCACACCTGCATCTCTTTGAGCCGGTCAAACAAAACGCGCCGATCCACAATCAAATCACGCACAAGTGGGAATTTGCTCAGCGGTTCCAATACGATCTCTGCGCCTTTGACGTCACGCAGAAAGACCGAACACGCCAACCGCGGCACACCGTTGATGCGCATAGCGCAAGCCCCGCATTTTCGCACCAAGCAGCTGCATTCCCAGCCAATCGGCTGCGCCGGTGCTCCGTCTGCATCGCACAGCGGCATCCGCGCATTGAGCTCGCGCAGGACATCGGCAACCGAAGCATTTCCTTCGTTTTCACACACAAAGGTCTGCCAATACGGTGCGTCCTGCGCGCTGCGCTGCCGTTTGATTCGGATTTCATAGTTCATGTCAACTCACCCCACGTAACAGCAATCTTCCCCTGCGTGAACTGCGTAATGGCAGCTGCACGATATTGCTCTCTGGTTTCCGGATAATCTGCGCGGAACTGTGCCCCGCGGCTTTCCTTCCGTTCCAGCGCACTCAGCAAGACTGCCTGTCCCAACAGAGCCAAATTGCCAGACAGAGACTGTACCGTGTGCAGAGCTTGTTTCATGGTCTGCTCTGTGCGCACCACGCCAAGCGCCTGCGCCAGCGTTTCATGCAGGATCTTTTGTTCCTGCACCGACGTTTTTTCTCCCGCCGGATGCACTGGACAAGAACACGTGCTGCCGTCCGCCTCTGCCAGTGCCGTCTGCGCCGCAATTCTGCCGCCATATATCGCACCGAGCAGCGAATTTCCGCCCAAGCGATTAGCTCCATGATACTGCGCACAGCATTCTCCTGCCGCATAGACATTGCGCATCCTTGTGCGGTGCTGGGTATCCACCTGCAGTCCACCCATAAAATAGTGAATGCCCGGCTCCACCGGAATCGGCTGTTCTTTTGGGTCTAATCCCAAGTATGTCAAGCAATCATCGCGCAACCCGGATAGTTTTTGTTCAAAAACAGCGCTGTCAAGCTCCGTCATATCCAAATAAACCGGCGTCTGCCGACGCACGCGCCAAATTTCCCGCGCCGTGATGTCGCGCGGCATCAAATTGCCCAGCTCTGGATACCGTTCTTCCATGAAATACCATGGCTTACCGTCACGCAGTGCATACAATCTGCCGCCTTCGCCGCGCGCCGCCTCACTGATGAGCAATCGTCTGCCGCCGCGCTTTGCCGTCGTCGGATGATACTGTATCATCTCGGCATTGGCAAGCGGCAAGCCCAATCGAAACAGCTCCGCAACCGCCTCGCCGGTATTGGCAAGAGAGCCTGTCGTATCGCCAAACAATCCGTGCATTCCGCCGCACGCCATAATGACAGCATCCGCTTGAATCGGCATCTGCTCTCCTGTGTAATCATCGCGCACCACGCATCCGCCGCAGGCATTCCCATCCAGCAGCAGCGTTTCAAACGTATGATGATCCAATCGCACGATGCGTTGTTCGCTCTTCCATCGGCGCACCGCATCAACCATCGCTGTGACGAGCTGTTTGCCGGTGTCACTCTGTGCAAACGCCGTGCGCTTCTTTTTTTGTCCGCCAAATGCGCGAACGTCTATCTCATCGTTTTCCGTGCGGTTAAATTGCACGCCAATCCGATCCAACCAACGAACCAGTTCCGGTGCGGCCTGCGTCAGTCCATGTACTGCTTGTGGATCTGCCAGTCCACAGGCAGCGCGCAGCGTATCCGCTTCGTGTTGTTCCGGCGTATCGCCTTCGCCTTTGGTGTTCAGCGCCGCATTGATGCCGCCCTCTGCCATGACCGACTGAGCGCGCTCTGACGGCTGCGCGGACACCAAAATCGCCTGCTGTCCCTGCTCTGCCGCCGTCCACGCCGCAGACAGTCCGGCAAGCCCTGCGCCAACAATCAACAGTGTCTTTTTCATATCTGCCACCTAATATAATATAGTACGATGGATCCCGCCATAAACAACAGCAGGATGGATAAGATCAAAAACAAATCTCCGCGCCGTTCTTTATATGCGATGACGCCCAGAGAAACCAGCAACGGGCGTACATTGACAAACAGATGGACAAACAGCGCCGCAAGGAGCAGCAGCTGTGTCAGCAGCTTGACCGTTGTAAACGGTGTCAGGATATACAATCCGTCTTCGACGCTGCCGAAAATTCCCATGTGAAAAAACGCAAGAATCAAAATAGCCAGTCCACTGGCTCTTCGCGTCCAAAACAGTGCGTTTTGTTTTTTATACGCCCAACCGCTCTTGGTCTGGAAGGTCTGTATCGTCAAGCGTACACCGATGTACAGATGCAGAATCAATAGAATCATACCGATATACGCAAGAACCCTGCCAGAAATACTGCTGACACCCAGCAGCACAAAGCTGCCCAGCACGCCATGCAGCAGGAAGATGACGATCAGCAAGACCGACAGGATTGTATTGAGCTTTCTCACCGAACCGCCTCCATTTCTTTCCGTGTCAGTTCCTGTACGATATACGCCTGTGTCTGATTGCGTCCGATTTGATCGCGTGCAATGACAAACAGCTGTAATTTTCCTTCTTTGGCAAACGCACGCAGCAGCGCATCCGACTGTGTCTGCACGCGGCAATCCGTGCCATAGCGTTCCAGTTCCCGTGCCAGCTTGCGCGCGTATTTCTGTGCCGCCTCATCCTCCTCAGACACCGTGAGCAGCACCGGATCCGGCAAGCTGTCCTGCGCCTCTTGACCGGCAGCAAGAGCAGCTACGGCCTGTTGTTCGCCGCGTTTCATGTCCTGCGACATGCCCAGCGCATAAGTATCCGCAAGCTCCGCAGTCTGCGTCTTTTTGGTTGCACCGGACAAAACGTCCATCGCAGACGGCGGGTGCTGCAAAAACCGTCCCAATGCAAACAGGACAAGCACCAGCACGGCTGCTATCGCAAACCACCGCTTTCTTGTCGAATTTTCTTTCATGCCGTCCTCCTTTTTTGTTTTTCTGAGAAAAACAAAAAAGCACTCCATCTGGAGTGCTTTTTCATCTGGTGGAAGTTACAGGGCTCGAACCTGTGACCCTCTGCTTGTAAGGCAGATGCTCTCCCAGCTGAGCTAAACTTCCATTGGTGACCCGTACGAGAATCGAACTCGTGTTACCGCCGTGAAAGGGCGGTGTCTTAACCGCTTGACCAACGGGCCATAGTGGTAGCGGTAATTGGACTTGAACCAATGACCTTCCGGGTATGAACCGGACGCTCTAGCCAACTAAGCTATACCGCCATACTATTTATTACCCTGGCTCGTTGTTTCTCTTTCGTCGTTGCCCTCGCCAGATGACGATGTTTATTATATAGCCTGGAGCACCAAATGTCAACACTTTTTTTAAAGTTTTTTATGTTTTTTGTTGTATCATTTTTAAACATCAAAAAAGTTGCTATTTTCTGCCTTAAAAGCCCATTTGGCGCGCTACAAGCAGTGGAACGGTGTAATTATCAATCAGCCGTTCGATGCGTTTTTCTCCGTCCACTTCCTCGCTGAGCGATTGATATCCTTTTTTATACAGCTCCCCGCGAGAAATTTTTTTCTCGCCGTCCGCGACTTCGGTTCCCAGCAAATCATTTAACCGCTCGATCTCTTTGCGCGAAGCATTTTTATCACAATCGCCAGCGCGCAGATCGGTATCCGCCAATTGCAAATCCTGCATCCGCTGGATATACGCGAAATTTCCTGGGTACTTGCTGTCCAGATAGCTCTCGTACAGTGCCTCGTTCCACTGGTGTGACTGCTTCAGCTCCTGCGCGGTCAGCATAAAATAATTCTGTCCGACCTTCTGTCCGCCGTCCGGCACCGGATCGTCATAGGTGCAGTCGATAAAATAGGTTTCCCCATACAGCCGCACCGCATTCCACGCGTGCGTCATGTCATCATCCTCTATATAATAAACATCCAGCCCTGCGCCATCGCACATAGCCTCAAATGCCCGCGCGTAGCCCGCGCACACAGCCTGCTTGTCCTGCACCGCCCCCGCTGCCATCTGTGTGCGCAGCTCGCCGTTCTCTGTGTATACGCAGGTGCGAATCAAGGTGTCATGAATCGCCTGCAATTTGCCGGTAATGGTCGTCTGTCCCTCGACAGCCTTTGCCCCCAGCTTTCTGGCCGCATCCAAACCGTCATCCTGCTCCTGTTTCTGCGGGATATTCCAGGTCAATTTGATTGCACCGTTCTGATAGGTCGCCGTCTCCAAATTGGACAGATACGGTTCTCCCGCCTGTAACAGATGATAGACCTCCAGTTCCGATATTTCTTTGCTATGAAACATCAGACTGTTCTGTCCCGCCTGATACGATGCCGCAAGGTCATCTGCCGCTTCCAGACTGGTTTCCGCCAGCGAAACATCCTGCTTTGACGGCAGCTTCCCATGCAAAAAAGCCAGAAGGGCAGCGATAATGCATACGACCGCTCCCCATTTGACGAGTTTTCTCCGCATAATCTCTGCCCTCCGTTATCATTCTTATTGTTTTTTTATGCCTGATGCAGCGTCATGGCTACCCAATCGCCGGACTGATCGCGGCGATCCAGCACAAAGCCTGCGCCGAGCAGCGACTCCTGTACTTCATCCGCGCGCGGCGCGATGATGCCGGATACAATCAGAGTGCCCTCTGGTTTGAGCTTGCTCTTCAGGATGTCCTGCATTCCCATGATGACATCTGCCACGATATTGGCAACGATAATGTCATAGTCTGCGCCGATGCGCGCAGACAGCTCAGCGTCGCCAATGACATCGCCAACGCCGGTGTGCAGGGCAAAGCCGTTCTTCTCTGCATTTTCTGCCGCAATGCGCACCGCGTTGGGATCAATATCTACCGCGGTCACATCTTCTGCTCCGAGCATGTGTGCCGCCACAGACAAAATACCACTGCCGCAGCCCATATCGAGCAGGCGGTCTCCCGGTTTTACCAGACGCTCCAGCTCACAAATGCACAGCTGTGTCGTGTTATGCGTGCCGGTACCAAAGCTGGAAGACGGGTCAATTTCCAGAATTCTGCGGCCTTCCTCCGGTTCGCATTCCTCCCAAGACGGCTTGATGAGGAAGGTTTCACCGACACGGAACGGCTTAAAATACTGCTTCCAATTGTTCTCCCAATCTTCCTGACGGATGGACGCCAGCTCAGACACACAGCGGCCAAATGCCTTTTCCGTGTCGCGGGCACGCAGCTCTGCCAGACCTGCATTGACCTGCGCGAGCATTTCTGCGCCCGCCGGGCTGTCCTCCACGTAGATCTTCACGTTGGTCTCTGCATCCTTCTTTTCCTGCGACAGCTTTTCGTCCACATAATCCCAGTATATCTCGGTATCGTGCAGAAAATCCTCGAAATCCTGTGCGTCTTCAATGACAAACCCATCAATGCCCAAATCCATCAGCATACCGGTCACTGCGTCAATGCCGGTGGTGGATGTCCAAATGGTCACTTCTGTCCAGTTATTCATGCATTCTCCTCCTGATTTCTAAAAAGCGCAGACAGGGAAAGCCCCCATCTGCGCTTCCACATATCTTACAAAGATACCATGCCATAGTGCTGGCGAAAATAATCCAATGTATCTTCGTCCAGCTCCCACGTTCCATCATACAGCGCAATGCCGTCAAACACGCGCAGTGCCTCTTCCAACAGCTCCGGATCCTCCGCTTCGAGACAGACCGGTCGATTGAGCATCACTTGGCTCTCTGCAAGCAGCTGCACATCATATGGTGTGCTGATCTCCAGCTTGAGCGCTCCAGACCATTGATCTTCCAGTTCCAGCAGCGTCTCGCCAAAATGATCCTCTAAATCAATCGGATCGGAAATATCAATTGTCGCATCGACAAAATGTACATGCTCACCTACTGGCGCGAGAATATAATCCTCATCTGCTGCCGGTTCATTGGCTCCATCGCAGATCGGCACACGGCGCAAAATGCGCTCGATGTTATTCTCCTCGCTCGTGTGATAAAATTCCACACTTTCGAGATGCTGCATCTGATCCAGCTCATGCGGCTCAACAGAGACACCGAGTGCGACATTCGCATAGGGTGCCAGCTCTTCAATGGCATCATCGACATCCGCCGGTTCACCGGCGAGAATGATGCCAGCGACACCGATGCGCTGCAAAATGCCCATCACGGCCAGCGCCGAGGAATTATCCGCCGTGCGTCTGTCCTCATCGACGGGAATCTCTACCAGAATGCCCAGACCGCACTGATCTGTCACGGCCAGCACAGCAGCACGCAAAACGTGCAGATTCTGCCGCATCCGCAGATAGATAAAATCTGCTTCTTCATGCGTCGCCCGGCTGACGATGTTTTTGAATCGTCCAATCAGTCGCTCTGACGGCCATTCCGCACCGATGTCCTCTTCCGGATTCCAGCCATCTGCGTTGACAAGCATACCGACCGGTCTGCCGCCCGCGTGGCTCTTGACTGCCGGAATGCTCATGGCATCCGGCACGACAATCGCACTGGCACGACAGGTCTTCCAGTCCACAGACATCATCTGCGACGGGTGTTCTACTGTTACAATAACTTCCCCACTACATAAAGGAACGGGTTCCATGTTCTCTCCTTCTGCCTCTATCAGGCGATTTACATATGTTCCGGTGCTTCTACACCGATCATTGTCAGTACATTATAAATGGTCTGGCGTGCAGCGCGGCACAGAACCAGACGAGCGTCACGCACTTCGTCCTCTGCTTCCTTGATGCGGCAGGCATTGTAGAAGCGATGGAACTGTGCACACAGTGCAACGGCATACTTGTTCAGACGGGACGGATCGCGGTCAGCAGCTGCGCCGATAATTTCCTCCGGCAGCAGGCTGATCTGCTTAACCAGTGCCAGCTCTTCCTCTTCGCTCAGAACCGTCAGATCTGCCTGTTCCGGCACCATCACGCCCTCTTCTTCCATCTTGCGCAGCAGGCTGCAAATACGTGCATGCGCATACTGGCAGTAGTACAGCGGATTGTCGCTGTCCTGCTTGACAGCCAGATCCAGATCGAATTCCATCTGGGTCTCTGCGGCACGAGAGTTGAAGAAGTAACGCGCTGCATCTACCGGAATCTCATCCAGCAGATCGCTGAGCGTCAGGCTCTTGCCGGTACGCTTGGACATACGAACCACTTCGCCGCCCTGCATCATGCGAACCAGCTGCATGAGCACGATTTCCAGACGATGGCTGCCGTCCAGTCCCAGTGCATCCAGTGCGCTCTGCAGACGATGCACATGGCCGTGATGGTCTGCGCCCCAGATGTTGATGACACGGTCAAAGCCGCGCTTCTCAAACTTGTTTCTATGATATGCAATGTCTGCGGCAAAATAGGTATAGAAACCATTGGCGCGGCGCAGAACATCGTCCTTTTCGCAGCCAAAATCAGTGGAACGCAGCCACAGGGCGCCTTCCTTTTCGTAGGTTGCACCCTTATCTGCCAGCATCTTGACGGTCTCTTCGACGTAGCCGGAAGAATGCAGACCGCTCTCGCGGAACCACACGTCATAATGAATCTTATACCGCTCCAGATCGCGCTGCATCCGCGCAATGTTGGTCGGCAGACCGTACTCCACAATGACCTTGCGGCGCTCCTCGCCGGACATGTCGAGCAGCTTATCGCCGTGCATCTCAATCAGATCCGCAGCCAGTTCCTTGATGTCTGCGCCCTGATACCAGCTCGGATCAAACTCGATGGCGTCTTCGCCCTTAAGCTGCTGGATATAGCGTCCTTCCACGGAGTGTGCGAACTTGTCTACCTGATTGCCTGCGTCATTGATATAGAACTCACGGGTGACATCGTTGCCAGCCCAGCTCAGAACCTCTGCCAGACAGTCGCCCAGCACGCCGCCGCGGGCATTGCCCATGTGCATCGGGCCGGTCGGATTGGCAGAAACGAATTCTACCATGATCTTTTCCGGATGCTCAGCCTTGGTCTTGCCGTAATCCTTGCCCATCTGTGCGACCAGCGCAATGGCATCTGCATACCACTTCTTGCCGAGACGGAAGTTCAGGAAGCCCGGGCCTGCGATGGAGATCTCTTCAAAATACGTATTGTCCAGCGAAACATGTGCCGTAATGCTCTCGGCAATCTTTCGCGGTGCCATGTGCAGCGGACGCGCGCACTGCATGGCAAAAGAGGATGCATAGTCACCGTTCTTGGTGTCCTTCGGAATCTCAACAGCAACAGCCGGAACCTCTGCTTCCGGAAGCTCGCCAGCCTGCACTGCTGCGTGATATGCGTTCAGGACAGCCTCTGCTGCCTGCTTCTTTGCCTGTTCGATTAAATTCATATCATCGTGCCTTTCTTGTTTGGTTTCTATCCTATCAAAGGCGCCTAAAAAGCGCCCGAAACGGGCGAAAACGCAAAATTTCCGCCCGTCACTCGTTTTTTACTGCATATTGCCGGTTGGTGTCACTGCCATTTCAAAGCGGTGTGTACCGGCAAGATTGGAATCAATCTCCACGGTGTAGTCGATGGACAAGCTGCCGCCGTTCTCACCGATATTGTTAATGAGCTGGGAAGTATGGGTTGAAACCGCCAGCGAACCCACCTCTGTCTGGTACAGACCGACATGCCGTCTGTGTTCTGCAAACAGCATCTGTGCCGGATGCGTGCCCGTGCGGGTCATCGTCACCTGTCTGTCCTCCAGCTTGAGCGTCGTGCGCGTGCCTTCCATGCCGGTCAGCTCGCTCTCCTCATAGGAGATAAAGTATTTGCCGTTGCGGCGGTATAAGCGCCCCGCCGTAATCAGGTTGATGTTGTCCGGCTCGCAGCCCTCAAAGTTCTGCTTGCTCGCAATGGTAATGATGACGTCTTTTTTCATGGATGTATTCGACTTTGTTTCCATACCGTCCGCCTCACTTTCCATATGCCGTGATATCAACGAGCTGTGCGTGCACACCTGCCGGTTCTCCCAGGAACATCTCTGCGTGCTCGTCAAAGCTGTCAATATCATCCGAAACATAATACTCTGTGTTTCCGGTGCGCTCTTCTGCGCGGTCGATAAACGTCTTGACATAATCTGCCGCTTCTGCGCCGACATCAATGAGTGTCACCTTGTCCCCCATGAATTGGTGGATGGCTTCACGCAGCAGCGGGAAATGGGTACAGCCAAGAATCAACGTATCCACGCCAAAGTCCTTAATATCTGCGAGATATTCCTCAACGACAAGCTGTACCACCTTGTCGTCCGGAGAAAACCGTCCGTTTTCTACCAGCGAAACAAACAGCGGGCAAGCACGGGCAATCGTCTCAATGCCCGGACGCTGTGTGTGCAGGCGCGCTTCATACGAGCCGCTCTGAATGGTGCCGCGCGTACCGATAATGCCCACACGGTCATTCTTGGTATACTTGAGCGCCGCATGACATGCCGGCTTGACGACACCGACCATCGGCAGGGTATTTTCTCCCTTGATGACATCCAGTGCCACCGAGCTGACCGTGCCACAGGCAACGACAATTGCCTTAATATCATGCTGAATCAAAAACGCCGCATCCTGGCGGGTATAATTGATAATGGTCCGGCGTCCGCGCGAGCCATACGGCACACGACCGGTATCGCCAAAATAAATAATGTCTTCGTTGGGCATGACGCGATGCAGCTGGCGTACAGCTGTCAGACCGCCCAAACCGGAATCAAACACACCGATCGCTCTATTATCCATCATACCGCTCCATTGCAAAAGAAATCAGTCGATCAATGAGATCTGCATACGCAAGACCCATGTGCTCCTGCAGCTTCGGATACATGCTGATGCTCGTGAAGCCCGGAATGGTGTTGATCTCATTGAATACGATTTCGTCATCTGCATAGGTGCAGAAGAAGTCTACGCGGGACAGTCCCTTGCAGCCCAGCGCACGATAAACGCGAACGGCATCCTCACGAACCGTCTGCATTGCCTTTTCGCTGATGTGCGCCGGAATGTACAGACCGGATGTGCCGTCTACGTATTTTGCCTCAAAGGTATAAAATTCCTGACTCGGTGCGATCTCACCGGCAAATGTCGCGGTCGGCTCGTCATTTCCGAGCACGGCAACTTCAATCTCGTGGCCATCGATAAACTCTTCGACCAGAACCTTGGCATCATACTTGAACGCCTCTGCCAGACCAGCCTTGAGCGATGCGCGGTCTGTCGCCTTGGATACACCGACGGAAGAGCCTTCGCTGCACGGCTTGACAAATACCGGATAGGAGCCCAGCTTTTCCTCTGCCAGAGCACACTCGGCATCGGCATCCTTTTCAAACGCGTGCTTGCGCGCCAGATAGAACGCAGCCTGACGCACGCCTTCCTGTTCCACAATAACCTTTGTCAGGCTCTTATCCATGGAGCAAGCGGATGCGGCAACGCCCGGTCCGACATATGGAATATGTGCCAGTTCCAGCAGACCCTGAATGGTTCCGTCCTCGCCGCCAATGCCGTGCATCACCGGAAATACGCAGTCTGCGTGGATGACTTCCGTGCCGGTTTCGCGCATAACGATCAGGCCATGGGTATGTCTGTCCGGAGACAGCACTGCCGGAACCGACTTGTCGTTTTGTTCCCACGTGTCGTGCTCGATGCTGTCAAAGTCCTCAGACTCGATCAAACGCCAAGCACCGTCACGGGTGATGCCGACCGGATAAATTGTATATTTTTCCTTGTCTATATTTCGCAGAATGGATGCTGCCGAAATACAGGAAATTGGGTGCTCAGAGGACACGCCGCCAAACACCACAATCACGTTCAGTTTATTCATAAAATCAAGAACCTCTGTATCGTAAAGTCATCGGGCATACGCCCATGATTGTATTCTGTTCTATTATACGTCAAATGCAGCGCATATGCGAGAAGAAAAGGAAACAAATTTATGAAAATTCCGCGAGTTGTTTTCCACAACTTGCCGATATTTCACCCGATGCATGTCTGTAGACACAAAAACAGGCTATGCCGATGCCAAGCCATTTTCGCTCCGCCGCACAGCCAGTTCCGCCCGTCGTTTTTCTATACGTTTCATGATAATTATCAAAATAATTACAATGCGTATACACGTTTTTGTGCCCTCAGTATTTATAGTATAGCATGGTTGTTACAAAAAATCAATACTATTTGAAAAAATTCAAAAATTCTTTTCTTTTTCAAGTTTTTATCTATTTATATTCAAAAAAAGTTATAAAATATGTTGACAAATCTTCGTCTCCGTGCTATTATATAACCACGATAAAGAACAGCCAAGACATATCAGACATTCTGATGGCTGGTCTTTCAAACCAAATGGAAAGCGGTGATGCCGATGCCAGTAGTTGACGCACAGCCGAACCAGACCGAATCATCGGTCGCGTACTCTTCCATTCACGAGAAAGTGGTGTTTCCAATGGGCAGGTAAGTATTTGTTCCTAGCAGCTGACAGTTTTTATGCATCTATTTTATTTTCGGTTGCTGCATATACTTTTTAGAAAGTGGTGTTTCCCATGGGCAAATGAATCATTTGTTCCCAAATGCCGATCATTTTCGGATTGAAGAAAACAACAGAATTTTTAGAAAGTGGTGTCTCCGATGGGCAGATAACAAACTGTTCCAATCCAATCGGAATGTCTACTCCGATTGCAAGCAAACGATTTCCTATTCTTCAGAAAGTAGTGAATCCAATGGGTTAGTTACACGCATTCTCGTTCCCGGCAACGATGTTCGGTAAGCAAAACTGCTAAAAAAACATCTTCCTTTCCAGCCGACTGATAAAAACGCCATAAGAAAGAGGTGAGTCCAATGGCAGTAGATGAACAGTTTTTGGAGCAGCAGGACTCGCAGCAGACTGGTTGAGTGCTCGTTCTCCCAGCCTCCGGCGTATTGCCTTCCAAAAGCAGCAATCCCACACAGAGCTTACGTTTCTATCCTGACGGAAATCCCATGTGAGCGTTGAAAAATATCAGAAGCATCAAAAATATCAATTTATTCTTTGTCGTTTCTGTTTCATCGTAAAATCTCCAGATTATCGCATGAGAGCAATTTTCGTTTCGACAGATCTGATTCTGGATTATGTATCCCATTATCCCGTTGGGTGCCTGTGTTGCAATCGCAAAAGCAGGATATCCCCCTTCCGGATTTTCTCTTGATTCCTTTCACTTGTCCAAAAGGCAAACCGGGTTAACGCACGGACCGCAGATCCGAAATTCTTTTGACCTTTGTGTCGCAGATGCAAATGAACCGCGAATCTATACTTTTACATGATTCACTTTTAGCTTTGTAGGAGGATACATCAGTAGTTTGATACGAGATATTTTTCCAGATGTAGAGTGAGAAAAGCAACGGAATGTGCGAATTGCGGAAAGATATCAAAATCTATTTCATCCATTTGAAATGATTTTTTCGATCAGATTGACTTTTGTTATTCTGCTGTGATCCTGTGTTCCATATGAATCACAAGATGATTTTTATATAAAAAGAATATATTTCGTAAGAGTTACGGCTTCGTATTGACGGAGCCGTTGTTTTTTGCCCAAAAACAGATATTTCGTATTTTTTCAAAATAGACTGTATGCTCTCTGTGGGAAATCTGGTATAATAATAGTACTGAAATGCTTCTCAGCAAAGGAGGCTATTTTATGAAAGCAAAAACGAAAACATCTGTTTTGCGCGATTTGATTCTTCAGTCTACGCAAACCGTGTGCACACCGGATGAGATCATCCGTGCACTGAATAAAAGCGGCACGCACGCCAAGCATGCGGAAATTGTCCGTGTGCTCGCCCAGCTCGTGGACGAGGGCTATTTGATGCGCGCCCGCAGCAATCGTTACGGCAGACCGGAAGCATTCGGCTGTGCCGCCGGTACATTTTGCGCCACCGGACGCGGCTATGCATTTGTCCGACCGGAAAACGGAGACGGGCCGGATATTTTTATCCCGCCGCACAAGGATTTACACGCTTGGCACGGCGACCGCGTCCTCATCCGTATTCGTCAGGAGCAGCCACCGCGCAGACGCGGCAGACAGGGCAAGCCTGCACCGCAAACGCGGCAGGAAGGCGAAGTGCTTCGCATTCTCAATGAGACCCGTGATGAAATCACTGGACGCATTGTCATGCGTGGAAAAATGACCGTCTTTCACGACGACAGCGGCAAGCTGCCGGAAATCGTTGTCAGCAAAAAGCATCTGATGGATGCGCACCCCGGCGACCGCGTCGCGCTCAAGGTTTTGTTCCGCGGCAACGAGAAATATCTCCCACAGGGTACGGTCATGAAGATTTTCGGCTCCGGTCTGACGGTAAAATCCTCCGCCGATGCCATTTTGTATGAGCACGATATTACCGTTCCGTTCCCGCAGGAAGTGTTGGATGAGACCAATTCTCTGCCGATGTTTGTCCGCGAAGAGGATTGGGCTGGCCGCTTGGATCTACGCAGCAAAATGTTGTTTACCATTGACGGCGATACCGCCAAGGACTTCGACGACGCGGTATCTCTCGAAACGCTTCCCAACGGACACTATCGTCTCGGTGTACACATTGCCGATGTTTCGTATTACGTCAAGCCTGGCTCTCCGCTGGATCAAGAAGCATATAAGCGCGGCACCTCGGTATATTACGCCGATCAGGTTGTGCCGATGCTGCCGCTGCCGCTGTCTAACGGCATCTGTTCTCTGAACCCAGGCGTCAATCGTCTCGCCTTCTCTGCTTTTATCGAGTTGGGCAAAGACGGCACCCGATATTCCGCTGAATTCCATCACTCTGTCATCTGTTCCTATGCCCGCCTGACGTACAATCAGGTAAACAAGATGCTTGCCGATGACTGGCAGGAATGCAATCTCCACCCGGATCTCGTGCCGGTACTCAAGGAGATGAACACGCTCGCCAAAACCCTGCACGATGTTCGTATGCGGCGCGGCGCGCTGGAGCTGGACATTCCCGAAGCCGTTGTGCTCTGCGACCGCGATGGCAAGGCATGTGGCGTGGAAAAGCGCGAACGCGGTGATTCCGAGCGCCTCATTGAGGAATTTATGCTGATTGCAAACGAAGCGGTTGCCGAAGCGCTGTACCGGCATCGCATGCCGACGGTATACCGTGTGCATGAAGATCCAGACCCGGAAAAGCTGCGCATGTTTGCCAAGCAAGCTCGCTTGTTTGGCTATCGTTTGAGCGACAAGGATCTTGCCGACACGCATCAATTGCAGCGCGTGCTCGACCAGACAGCAGGCGATCCAGAGCAGCAGGCTCTGCCGACGCTGCTCCTGCGCTCGCTCGCCCGCGCACGCTATGCACCGGAATGCCTTGGTCATTACGGACTGGCTGCCAAGTTCTATCTGCATTTCACTTCCCCGATTCGCCGCTATCCTGATCTTGTCGTGCATCGGATGCTGACGCGAATGCTCGCCGGTGAGCAAAGCACCCGTGAGCTGACGGAATTCTGCGAAGATGCTGCCATCCAGTCTACCGTGCGCGAACAGGCTGCCGCCGAGGCAGAACGCGACATCGAAAAGCTGTATATGGCAGACTACATGTCTCAGTTTGTCGGCCATCCGTTTGACGGCTTTATCAGCGGTATCACCAGCTTTGGTGTGTACGTGCAGCTCGACAACATGGTAGAGGGCATGGTACGTTTGGACACGATGCACAACGATTGGTTTGAATATGATCCGGACAAAATGACGCTGTTCGGCAAACATACCGGTCAGAATTATCATCTCGGTATGCGCGTCAACGTGACGCTGGTCAATGCCTCCGGCACAACCGGCATGATTGACTTTATCTTCACACCGGATGAAGATTCCGTCGGATAAATATTGATAGCAAAGCAAAAAGAACGGCAGGTTTTCACCTGTCGTTCTTTTCCTTTGCATCAATCGCTGTTTTTCGTCGGGTCTATATCGTCATAGATATAGCTGTGCAGATGAGAAGCCAGCACGCTGTCACTAAACCGAATGACCGAAGCGCCGCTGCTCGTCGTGCCATACTGCCATTCGCCGTCCAGCGGCAGACGAATATGACTCATCGTCGGCATACCATGTACAAGAGTTGTGAGTCCCATATACACGAAATCCATTTTGCTCATAGAAGAGGTCACATTGGGCATCAGACCATTGAGAAATTTCAGCATGGTAATCGGGTTGCTCGTCGCCTTGGAGAACACCTGATTGAGCACAACGGACTGCCGCTCTGCTCGTTTCCAGTCTCCGCCCGTATTTCCCTTTCGGATTCGACCATAGGTCATTGCCTGAATGCCGTTGAGCTTTTGCTCACCGGAGCCTTCAATGCGCTGTGTCGGAATATTCAGCGTCTTCCAGCAATACTCATCAATGTATTTATTGGTTTCCTTGACTTCGTCATCGGTCAAGGTGACAGTCACACCGCCGACCGAATCAATAATGGATGCCATTTCTGCAAAATCTACAACCATATATTCCTTGACGTTCATGTCAAAATCTTCATTGATGGTTTGCAGCATCATCTGCGCACCGCCATATCCATACGCATGACACAGCTTCGTCTGTCCGTGTCCCGGTACATCCACCAAGCTGTCGCGCATCAGAGAAGTCAATTTGATAGACTTTCGTTTCGGGTCAACACTCATCAGCATAATCGCATCGGCGCGAGTACCGCTTGATGTATCGTTTTCGCGCGTATCTACGCCGAACAACGCGACGGTCATAATACCGTCTTCGGTATTGGCAGCCAAGCTGCTCTCATTGGTATCATCATACGTATACAGCGTCAGCAGGTGGCAAATATCCGCAATCACCAGCGCGAGGATCAGCACCGCAACAAGCAGAATCTTTTTTACCAGCGAACCGCGTTTTTTTCGCTTTTTTTTGCGCGGCGGCTGGGAACGCTGTTGTCTGCGCGGACGCGCTTCCACTTCTCGCTCCTCCCAGTTAGAAGAACGGGTGTGCTTGCGATATTGTCCAGACGGTCTGCGCGAAGAATCTCTGTTTTCTCTCTCCTCTTCCTCGTAGGTTCGTCCGGTTTTTGGGTTAATCGCACGCCCTTTTTCATCTACCGGCTGACCATATTCATCATAATATTTGTATCTTCTATTTTGACTCACTCATCTGTCCTCCCAAACGGGGTTTTGCTCATAAAATCATGATACACGCATCAAGCGGCGGAATCAACCTTCTAGCCGTGAATTTAAGATAAATTTTAGAATTTATTCCGGACACCGTGCAGCCGGGCAGCCGCGTTGCTATTGTAAATGCACAAAAAATAACGTATAATACTAGTATACTTTCCTGCGCAACGCAGGAATTCAAGGAGGAATATTATCATGGCAAATCCGGTACTCGTCGTTATGGCAGCCGGCATGGGCTCGCGCTACGGCGGTCTGAAACAGATTGATCCGGTCGATCCAAACGGACAAATTATCATGCACTATTCAATCTACGATGCATGGAAGGCTGGTTTCCGCCGCGTCGTATTTATTATAAAAGAGGATCTGCTCGACGCTTTCCGTGAGCGCATCGGCAATGCTGCGGAAAAGCTCATGCAGGTAGATTACGTCTTCCAGTCTCCGGACAAGCTGCCGGAAGGCTGCACCATGCCGGAAGGCCGCACGAAGCCGCTTGGCACAGGACACGCCGTATACTGCGTCCGCGGTGTTGTCAATGAGCCGTTCGCTGTCATTAACGCAGACGACTTCTATGGCGCAGAGGCGTTCCAGTGCTTATATGATTATCTGAAGGACGCGCAGGACGATGACAAGTATCGGTACTGCATGGTTGGCTATCGCGTAGAAAATACGCTGACGGAAAACGGCACGGTATCCCGCGGCATCTGTGAAGCGGATGCAAACGGTTATCTGGCAGATATTGTCGAGCGCACAGCCATCTCCCGCGATGCAAACGGTGTGATTTCCGATCCGGAAGCCGGAGAAATCGCAGAAGGCACGTTGGTATCCATGAACATGTGGGGCTTTACCCCGTCGTTCCTCGATGAGCTGGAATCTGGTCTGCACACCTTTATGACGGAAGATCTTCCGAAAAATCCAGCAAAGGGTGAATATTATCTGCCGTTTGCCGTCGATCATCTGATTCAGAACGGTCAGGCCACCGCAAAGGTTTTGCAGACCTCTGCGCAGTGGTATGGCGTTACCTACAAAGAGGACAAGCCTGTTGTCGTGGATGCTCTGCGCCGCATGACAGAAGCCGGTCTGTATCCGGCAGAATAAAAAAGGAGGCGGTTTTATGCCGACATCCCTCAACGCACAAGCCTATCTCTCTGCCTTCCAAGAGGATATGCAGCCGCATTTTCATCTGGTACCTCAGGCAGAATATCAGGACAGAACCTTTCCGTTATATGCAGTCCTGCAGATAGAAGAAACGTCTACCCTGCTGTTCCGCAACGGAAAATCTGCCATTTCCTATGAATTTTGCTATTTTGATGTGTGCGACACATTTGACGCCGCGCAGCTCGCCTATTACTGCAATATTTTGGAGGATATGGCGGCACGGTATGTCCCTTGGAGCGAACGCAGCCACAGCTATTCCATGCTGAGCATGGTTGTGCTGACAGACGGCAAACCGGACAAGGATGTGCTCAAACAGCTGAAAAAATACAAGCACGAAGAAAAACGCAAAAAGCCGGAGGATGGATATGGCTGGTGCAGCAACCGTCTATGCGTTGTGGACATCCATACCGGTATCTGCTATACCAATCGGCACGGCAGTGCGCTGGCAAACCGCGTCAAGCTGACCACACAGCGCGTTGCAAACCAATGAATTTCCCTTCTTAAGAGAAATTTTCTTGAAAATCCATCAGACATGTGCTATGATTAGTTTACTGTCTAAAAATATCTGGCGCGGCGCGTGCATGTGCCGTTGCTTTTACAATCATTTCGGAGGTTGAATTTTCATGGTTGTTACTGTCCTGTCTGTGATTCAGGTTATTGCTTGCCTGTTTCTCATCGTTACTATTCTGCTGCAGAAGGCTCCGAGCCGCGGCATGTCCGGTGCTCTGTCCGGTCAGCAGGAGACATTTTTCGGTTCCAACAAGGCAACCGGTATTGAGGCGATTCTGGCAAATCTGACCAAGATCTTTGGCGTTGTTTTCGTTCTCGTCTCTCTGATTCTTGTCCTGATGGGATAAGTCTTTCAAACAAGCACCAAAGCGGATGGGGAAATTCTCCATCCGCTTTTCTGTATTTTCTCATACTATTTTGGGAGGAATCCGTATGAAAACACTGATGATTATTTTCTTAGTCGGCTTTTTGATTTTCGGCGCGATTGGCTTGTATTTCCGTCTGACCCATGACTGGAACAAGCTCGCCGCTGAGTCCGACAAGCTGGATGAAAATTCCACCGCCAAGCGCGACGGACGCGCCATGCAGCTGGGCAAGGGTCTGGACATCGACGCAAAAAAGGCCGAAAAAAAAGCAGATCAAAAATTCCGCCGCCAGCTGACGTTTTCTGTCTTGGCTGTCATCTGTCTGGCAGCCGCCATTGTCTGCGGCGCATTGATGCAGATGTGAAAAAAGAGCTTTCCTCGCGGAAAGCTCTTTTCTTATCCCTGTGTATTTTCCTGTTCCAAAAGCCGCTGCAATTTCCGTTGTTCCTTGCGTTTTTTGCGCAAATCCTGAAAGAAATGTGTCAAAATACCGGAGCACTGCTCTTTCATCAGACCTTTTACGATTTCCGGCTTATGATTATACGCGACATCAAACAAATTGATTAAGCTGCCGCACGAACCCGCCTTGCTGTCGTCTGCGCCGTAATACACCGTGCGAATGCGCGCATTGATAATCGCACCAGCGCACATGGGACATGGTTCCAGCGTCACATACAAATCGCATTTGTGCAGCCGCCAGCCGCCCATTTTTTTACACGCTTTGCCAATCGCCTCAATCTCTGCATGAGAAAGGGCGGTCTTTTTTGTCTCGCGCCGATTTCTGCCGCGTCCGACAATCTTTCCGTCACACACAATGACGCATCCAACCGGAACCTCGCCTTCTTCTGCCGATTTTTGCGCCAGCTTGAGGGCTGCTTTCATAAACTTTTCCTGTTCTGTCTGCATTACAGCACCTCCAAATTACCGGATATAAAATAAATCGTCAGCGCTAGAACAACCCATACCGGAACACTGGTCAAAATGGTCATGGTCATGCGCCTCGGTGTCAAAACACTGCGAATGCCAAACGTGCCGTCCCAAATCGGCTTCCATTCTCTGCGCCGCACAAACAAAATCACACCGGCAGCGCCGAGAAACAGCTCCAGCAAATCGACCGGCACGGCGACAACGGCACCCAGCGCATGATTGTATGCATAGCTTGCATTGATGATAAGATACACGCTGTTGACGGCGAAATGCGCCACCATAGATGGCAGCAGCGAACCATATCGACGGCGAATATATCCGCCAATCACGCCAAATCCGCACGCCAGCGGAAAAATCTCCAAGCTGTCATGTGCCAGCCAAAAGCACACCGCTGTGAACGCAATCGCGCCCCACGTTCCCATTGACCGCACAGCGGTATTCAGAAAGAATCCGCGATAACACAGCTCTTCCACAATCGGCGGAACAATCGCCGTGGCGAGAAACTGCACGAGCAGTGCCTCGCCGCTGTCCGGCAAGACATAGGCAGAAGATGGTTCTGTCAGCCCATACTGATTGAGAACGCTCTCTATGCCAACGCCCAGCCAACCGGCAACAATCGACCAGCCCAGCGTCAGCCCTAACGTCATGAGATATACTTCTGCACTCGGCTTTCCTCGTCCCATCAAATCGCGACAGGACATGCCGGACAATTTTGCACCGATAGCAAACGGAATGGCAAAGATCAGCAAATAGGTCAGCAGATCCTCCATTTCATAGAGAAACGATCCTTCTGCCGCCTGCGGAAACAGCGGCATAATCGGATACAGCAGACAATTGATTCCCATCTCTGCAAGAGTTGTCAGTGCAATAATATCCGCACTGCGGCGCACACGCCACGTTTCTGATGGAATCCCGTTAATGAACACCGCCTCCTTCGTATTCACGTGTTTTCATCATACCACAAACCCTATATTCTGTCATGGTTTTTACCAAAATTGACGAAAAAAAGCAGCATCTCTGCCGCCCGTACGTCGGTATTATCGAGATGCTGCGATTCTTTTGTATGGATAGCTTATCCGTGCTTAGTGACGCTTCTTAGCGCGTGCTACGCACTCGATCTTCTCGCCGGACAGCTCTACCATTCTTGCTCTTGTCAGTTCTCCAAAGAATCCCATGATTCGTTCCTCCTCTATCTATAATGTGTTGCCGTTGGTTTTGTATTTAGCAGGATGTGTTCTGTATGATTAGTGGTTCTTCTTAGCGCGTGCTGCGTATGCAATCTTCTCGCCAGACAGCTCCATCATTCTTGCTCTTGTCAGTTCTCCAAAGAATCCCATGATTTGTTCCTCCCTATATATTCCGTATATCGTATGTCTTTCGACTTAGTGGTTCTTCTTAGCGCGTGCTGCGTATGCGATCTTCTCGCCGGACAGCTCCATCATTCTTGCTCTTGTCAGTTCTCCAAAGAATCCCATGATTCGTTCCTCCCTATATAATGCGATGTGATTTCTTACTCTTACTTACCAAACATATGAATAACGGCCTGGTCAATCTTATTCTTGCGAAGCTCCTTGACATAAGCATCGGCCATCTGATTGAATGAACGTTTCACGATTGACTCACCTCCAACATTCGTAATCGTGTGTGCGCCTTAGAAATGACGCTTGTTTATTCGGAGCTTTCAATTTGCTCCTCAGACTTTCGTCTGTTTTGGCTTCCGGATGTCTTTCCTTTAGCTTGCCTATATCATACACACTTTCTCGCAATCGCGCAATCTTAATTCTCAACAAACTATACAATTTTTTATATTTTGTTTTGTGCACTTTAACCATTTCCAGATTTACTCGTTATTTAATTCACACAATTGCAGCTTCGTGTTTTTGTGCGTTTTAACCCAAGCCCCGTTCTGTCAAGCAATCGCAAATTTGCGATATAAACATGGAAACAAATAAAAAAATCCCTGCTTGCAGAGATTGTGCAGCAGGGATGACGGCTTTTCCGTCACTTTGTAATTGTCACGTGAGGGTATGCAAATTCAATATTTTCCGCATCAAATCGGTTTTTAACCGACCGATTCAGTGCAAATTTTAATGCTGTTGCGTTCGCCTGATCCGCCGCCCACAGCCATGCACGCAGGATAACCGCCGAATCTGCAAGTTCGACAACTTCAACTTTCACTTCCGGTTGCGTCAATTTTTCTTCCGGTGTTCTGACATCCAAATGCAGGGGCTGCCGCATGACTTCATCACGCAAAATCTCAATGGCTTTCTCCATATCGCTCTCATAGGTGATACCCACGTTAAACAATTCACAAATGCGTTTGTCGGCGTAATTGGCGTTCTCAATGACCGCACTGTTAATCGTGCCATTCGGAATGATAATGCGCTTGTTTTCCGGCGTGCGAATCGCCGTATGGCGCAGCGTGATCTCTTCAATCACGCCGGAGACGTTGGAATCGACGTACCGCACAAAGTCACCGATGATAAACGGCTTGAAAAACAGAATCATCACGCCGCCCGCGACATTGCCCAGCGTGTCCTGCGCAGCAAAGCCGACAACCACAGCGACAATGCTGCCGGATGCCAGCAGCGCGGTCAGCGAGTCGGATGCTCCCGGAATGCTCGACACGACAACGACGCCGCCGATAAAATAAATGCCAACGATAATCACATATCGCGCAAAGGACAGCAGCGTAACATCGGTATTTCCCGTCGCCAGCATGGCATCCTTGGTGCGCCGAAACATATGATTGACAAGCCGCACCAGCCAAAGCATGACGAGAATGGTAATGACAATAAACAGCAGCCGCCCAAACCACGACGGCAGGTGCATCATCGACGTGACCGACTGCACGCTCCGAATAACGTCATTGGTCGCATCGTTGGTCGCTTCCATCGCGCTGTCGGTTGTAAAGGTGCCGGAGCCAGCCGCCGTTTTCAGCGCTCGAAAAATCATAGACGTTCTCCTTTCCACAAATAAAAAACGACAGGCAGTGATGGTCGCTGCCTGCCGTTTTGCTTGGCTTGCTTTTTACTTCAGCTCGTCCAGCATGGACTGAACCAGCTTTTCTACGTATGCCTGTGCTTCTTCCGGAGCGACATCCTCACGCAGGGACTTATCGCGCTTGGATACCTCAACACAGCCGCGCTTGATGGTCTTCGGGCTGACAATGACACGTACCGGCACGCCGAGCAGATCGGCATCCGAGAACATGTTGCCTGCGCTGACCTTGCGGTCATCATACAGTACCTCTACGCCAGCTGCCTGCAGGTTGTTGTACAGCGCATCTGCCGTCTCTCGTACCTGCGGATCGGTTGCCTTGATGGCACAGATGTGTACCTGCCACGGAGCAATGCTCATCGGCCAGATCGGGCCGTAGTCATCATGCTTTGCCTCGCATACCGATGCACACAGACGGCCAACACCGATGCCATAGCAGCCCATAATCGGGTAATGCGGCTTGCCATCCTGACCGATATAGGTCATTTCCATGGACTTGGTGTACTTGGTGCCGAGCTGGAAGATGTTGCCGACCTCAATGCCGCGGCTGATGCGAATCGACTTCTTGCCGCAGCACGGGCAGGTTGCGCCCTCATAGGTCTTGGCAAAATCTGCAACCGGTGCGTCCGGCGTATCGCGCTTGACGTTATAGCCGGTGTAATGATAATCCTCTTCGTTTGCACCGCAAACCGAGTTGTTCAGAGCAGCCAGAGACTTGTCAATCACGAAGGATACGCCTTCCGGCAGACCAACCGGTCCAATAAATCCAGCGACAATACCGCTCTCTGCGGTGATTTCAGCCGGATGAATCTCCTCACCGAGGAAATTGCGCAGCTTGGTCTCATTGACCTCCAGATCGCCGCGAATAAAGGCAATGACATACTCATCGGTCAGGTTCTTCTGGTAGACAACCGCCTTGCACGATGCATTTGCCGGTGCGTGCAGGAATTCACAGACAGCCTCAATGGTCTTGGTGCCCGGTGTGTGTACCTTCTCCAGCGGAGCCTCGGTGGTTTCCGGTGTGTCTACGATGCAGTCGGCAGCTTCCATATTGGAGCTGTAGCCGCACTCATCGCACAGCACGATGGTGTCTTCGCCGCAGTCAGTCAGCAGCATGAACTCATGCGATACGCTGCCGCCCATCATACCGGAGTCAGACTTCACCGCGATGACTTCCGGCACACCGGCACGGCGATAGATATTGACATATGCCTGATAGCACTTTTCATAGTATGCTTCCAGATCCTCCTGCGAGGTATGGAACGAATACGCATCCTTCATCGTGAACTCACGAACACGAATCAGACCGCCGCGGGCGCGCGGCTCATCGCGGAACTTGGTCTGGATCTGATAGATCATAAACGGATACTGCGAATACGACTGTGCCGTACCGCGTGCCAGATGGACAGCCGCCTCTTCGTGCGTCATGCCCAGAACAACCGGCTGACCGCTTCTGTCCTTAAACCGAGCCATTTCGCTGCCGATAGACTCATAGCGGCCGGATTCCTGCCACAGAGATGCCGGCATAACAACCGGGAACATGACTTCCTGTCCGTCAATCTTGTCCATCTCATCGCGGATGATGTTCTCAATCTTCTTGCAGATACGCTTGGTCGGCATAAACAGGGAGTAAATGCCGGTGGTCAGCTGCTTCATATAGCCGCCACGGATCATGAGCTTATGGCTGTCTAACTGGCAATCCGCCGGAGTTTCCTTAAAGCGGGCGCCGAGCATACTGCTCATCTTCATATGAATATCTTTCCTTTCTGTATGCACCTTTTCGCCCCTTCCGCATACGCTGAAGCATCAGTACATGCCGGAGGTGCTCTTTATGCAGTCTATTTTCTATGTCCGTCCCTCTGCACAGGAACTCGTAGAGACCCATGTGACACTGCGTGAACCGGATCGCCCTGTGCTCCTCGGCACAGTCACGGACGACAGCGGCAAGCCGATCTCCGATGCTCTCGCCGTCTTGTATGCATCCGGCGGCGTGGAGCCAGACAGGGTTGCCGGTGTCAGCTGCACCGATGCGCAGGGACGATTTCTCTTCGGGCCGCTAGAGCCTGGTGTGCTGTACGAAATTCGCATTCAAGCCAATACCCAGCTGCACCGCGTGCTCGAACAGCCCGAAGAATAACTTCTTTTACTTCTTAGCCTTGGTAGAAACAACCTCTGCCAGCTGTGCCTCGAACTCCTCAAAGCTCATGGCACCCAGATCACCGTCTGCGCGCTGACGCGGGGATACCGTGTTGTTTTCCAGATCCTTATCACCGACAATCAGCAGATACGGAATGCGCTCGTTGCGGCCCTCGCGGATCTTGTAACCCAGCTTTTCCGAACGATGGTCTACGGTTGCGCGATAGCCCTTCTTGAGCAGCTTCTTGCCGATTTCATCCGCATAGTCTGCGGCGCGATCGGTTACCGGCAGGATACGTACCTGCTCCGGTGCCATCCAAGTCGGCAGAGAGCCTGCGTACTTCTCAATCAGGTATGCCAGCGTGCGCTCGTAGCAGCCCAGAGAGGTTCTGTGAATGATGTACGGCAGCTTCTTCTGGCCGTCTGCATCCGTGTAATACATGCCAAAGCGCTGTGCCAGCAGCATATCAATCTGGATGGTAACCAGGGTGTCTTCCTTGCCGTGTACATTGTGGTACTGAATGTCCAGCTTCGGGCCATAGAAGGCAGCCTCATCAATGCCAACTTCATACGGCACGCCCAGATCGTCCAGAATCTGTGCCATCGTAGCCTGTGCTTCTTCCCACTGCTCTGCGGTGCCCTCGTACTTGTTGTTCGGGTTTGCCGGATCCCACTGCGAGAAGCGGAACGAGCAATCCTCCCACAGACCAACGGTATCCAGCATGTAATGTGCCAGATCCAGGCAGTCCTTGAACTCTTCTTCCAACTGATCCGGACGAACCACGTTGTGGCCCTCAGAGATGGTAAACTGCCGAACACGAATCAGGCCGTGCATCTCGCCGGAATCCTCGTTGCGGAACAGCGTCGAAGTCTCGCCCAAGCGCATCGGCAGATCGCGGTACGAACGCGCGCGGTTCAGATAAACCTGATACTGGAACGGGCAGGTCATCGGACGCAGAGCCAGACACTCCTTCTCTTCATCATACGGATCGCCGATGATGAACATGCCGTCCAGATAATGATCCCAGTGACCGGAAATGCGGAAGAATTCGCGCTTTGCCATCAGCGGGGTCTTGGTCAGCAGATAGCCATGCTCCTGCTCGACATCCTCTACCCAGCGCTGCAGCAGCTGGATGACACGCGCGCCCTTCGGCAGCATAACCGGCAGACCCTGACCCAGTGTCTCAACCGTGGTAAAGTATTCCAGTTCACGACCCAGCTTGTTGTGGTCGCGCTTCTTTGCCTCTTCTACAGCTGCCAGATACTCGTCCAGCATGGTCTTTTTCGGGAATGCCGTGCCGTAGATACGCTGGAGCATCTTGTTGTGCTCATCGCCGCGCCAGTATGCGCCGGTGCAGGAGGTCAGCTTGAACGCCTTGACCTTAGATGTATCGGTACAGTGCGGGCCAGCACACAGATCGGTAAAATCGCCCTGATGATACAGCGTAATCAGCTCGCCTTCCGGCAGATCCTCAATGAGCTCTACCTTATACGGCTCGTTCTTTTCGCGGAACAGGTTCAGGGCATCTTCGCGGGAAACTTCCTCGCGGATCATCGGAATGCCCTGCTTGACGATCTTCTTCATTTCCGCCTCGATTTTTTCCAGATCCTCCGGTGTGAAGTTGTGCTCGGAATCAATATCATAATAGAATCCGTTGTCAATGGCCGGGCCAATTGCCAGCTTGACATCCGGATACAGGTGCTTGACTGCCTGCGCCAGAACATGCGAAGCGGTGTGACGCAGCGTCCACTTGCCCATGTCATCGTCAAAGGTCAGGACGCTCATCGTGCAGTCCTTCTCCAGCGGGGTTTTCAGGTCAACGGTCTTTCCGTCCACCTCTGCTGCCAGTGCGGCGCGCGCCAGACCAGCAGAAATCTGCTTGGCAACATCCAGACAGGTAGCACCATCCTCGACCTGCATGATGGTTCCGTCTTTCAGGGTAATGTTAATCATAACAATCCATTTCCTTTCTTTGGGGCAAAAAAACAACTCCCGCCCCTAAAATGTTGTCAGGGGTGAGAGCTAACGGTTCCCACGGTTCCACCCTGCTTGCATTTGTGACAGCTCGCCAAAAATGCCGCTCGGTTATCTGATAACGCGGATAAGACGCCGCAGGATACTGGTTGTTTCCCCTGCGGAGCTCCGGGACGGTAACAGGAATCAAATGTGCCGCGGGAACTTTCAGCTTATAATTCCCGCTCTCTGGTGCGCGATTGTTGGGACTCCTGCGTTCCCTTCTCTGCTTGTTTTTTCGATTTGTCCTTATTTTACAACGCGCCGGAACGCTTGTCAACCAACAGTTTGTACAAAAGCGGTAAGATCTTTTACGCACCGGACAGCATGGTCTCGCCATCCGAGACCAAAAGATGAACCGCTTGTTCCTGAATCTGTATTTCTACGCATTGTCCGGCGTGACCGGTCAGCAGCAGTCCCGCCAGCGGGTCTGTCACACACCGGGCGACCTCATCGCGGACAGCTCGCGCGCCGCGTTTGACATCGACCACGCCGAGCCGCTGCTCGGCATCCGGTGACCAGCAAAGACGCGTGCCGCGCGCTTCGCAGCGCCGAGAGAGCTTTTGCAGCTCCTGTGCCGCGATGGCGGCGCAGTCGTGTGCGGTCAAGCCGGAAAAGACAATCAAGTCATCCAATCGCGCCGCCAGCTCCGGCTGCAAAATGCGGCGCGCTTCTTCCTCTGCCTGCTGCTGTTTCAGATGCTGTGCGCCAAATCCGACCGCACGCCCCTGCTGCCCGCTTCCCAAATTGGAGGTCAACAAAATGACGGCGTGGCGAAAATCCGCACTCCTGCCCTCAGAATCGGTCAATCTGCCGTCCTCCAGCAGACGCAGCAGCAAGCGCAATACATCCGGATGCGCTTTTTCCACCTCATCAAACAGCACGACCGAACGCGGATGTCTGCGTATTTTTTCCGTCAGCTGGCCGCCTTCTCCGTATCCTTTGTAACCGGGCGGTGCACCGATGAGGCGAGAGACATCATGCGGCTGCTGATACTCCGACAAATCAATGCGAATTAGTCCCTCTCGCCCAAACAAGACCCGCGACAGTGCCAAGCTCACAGACGTCTTGCCCACGCCGGTCGGCCCTGTCAGCAGCAGCGCTGCCACCGGACGCGCGGTATCTCGCAGACCAGCGCTGCCGCGCCGCACAGCACGGCAAATTTTTGCAATGGCCTGTTCCTGTCCGATCACCGTTTTCCTGAGCTCCTGCTCCAATCGCATGAGCTTCTTCGCCGCATCTCCCTCTTCCGCCGCGCGGAAGCCGTCAAACCGATAGGCCATCCGCGCAATTTCTCGCGCCGTCACCTGCGTGCCGCCTTCCAAATGCACCGCAGCACACGCTTCATCCAGCAAATCAATCGCTTTATCCGGCAAATGGCGCTCCGGGTGAATGCGCACGGAGATGCTCACCGCTGCCCCCAGCGCATCCGGCGCAATGCCCACCTGATGATGCTGTTCATATTTCTTTGCAATGCCGCGCAAGATCGTCTCTGTCTCTTGTTCATTGGGTTCCGCAACGCGAATCTTTTGAAACCGACGTTCCAGCGCTGCATCTTTTTCAATGGTCTTGTGATATTCTTCCGCCGTTGTCGTGCCGATCAGCCGAATCTCTCCGCGCGCCAACGCCGGTTTGAGCAGATTGGATGCATCAATCGCGCCCTCTGCGGAGCCTGCCCCCACCAGCGTGTGCACCTCATCAATAAAAGCAATGACGTCTTTGGATGCGCGCAATTCCCGCACGATATTTTTGAGCCGTTCTTCAAATTCGCCGCGGTATTTCGTGCCGGAAATCAGACTCGCCATGTCCAAGGAAACAATTCGCGCATGGCGCAGCTCTTCCGGCACATTGCCGTCCGCAATCGCCTGCGCCAGTGCCTCGGCCACCGCGGTCTTTCCTACACCCGGATCACCCAGCAGCACCGGATTGTTTTTGGTGCGCCGCTGCAAAATGGTCATCAGACGAAATAATTCTTTTTCTCTGCCAATCACAGGGTCCAATCGGCCCGTCCGCGCCAGCTCCGTGAGATCTGTCGCATACCGATCCAGTGTCGCTGTCGCCGCCGGACGCGCAGATGCCCGTCTGGTGTGCAGTTCCTGCGTGAGAGACATGCCGGTTTGCCGCTCCAAAGCCGGAATATCCGCCTGCATGCGTTCGAGAATCCGGTGACCCATGCAACTGCGAAAGCGAATGAGCGCGCACAGCAAATGCCGCTCATCAGCAGGACCGCCGCTCGCCGCTCCTGCCGCCTGTCCCAGAACCAGCCGCAATTCCGGACTGATGTGCCGCGGCCGCCGCATAGGAAAGCGACTGCCCGTCAGCCTCGCGGTATAATAAAAGCTCTTCCATCCGCCCGCGCCGGCATCCGCCAGCAATTTGGACGCGGTGCCGCCCGCAGAAGCACTGAGTCCCAGCAGCAGATGCTCTGTCCCCACGGTATCCTGTCCCAAAATGCCCGCGCGGCGCACGGATGCCGCCAATGCCCTTCTGGCATTTTTGTCAAATGGTCCTTGAAATTCCATGTTCCTCCCTCGCTTTCTACAATCTCTTTTTTCATTTTTACCCGTTCCTTCCATTTTTAGACGCTGCCGATAGATTTTTTCTGTTACCCCATGTCACTTTGTATTTAGATATGGTATACTATAAAAGATATATGATAAGAATCCGGCACAGACCTTCTTATTTGTTTCTATCGTGTTAATTTTTTCGTGTGAAACAGGCGGTTTGCATCAATGTGAACAAGTTTTTAACGCGAATTTTAACGCATTTTTTGCATAATTTAGTTGCTATTCTGCGTTTTGGCGCGTATAATGCGTTTTGGCAAAGGAAAATGAATAAAATTTCATTTTTCCAGATACATACAGAGACAAATAATAAGGAGGTTTTACTTGTGACTACACCACAAATCGCTGCTGTTGTCATCTTCTTGGCAGTCATCATCGCTATTATGACAGAGAAGATCCATCGCGCAGTCGCTGCTACTGCTGGTGCTGTCCTTCTGCTCCTGATCGGCATCCTGAATGTAGATTCCGCCGTCAGCTATATCGACTTCAACACGGTCGGTGTCCTGATCGGTATGATGCTGTTCGTGGCAGTTGTGAAAAATTCCGGCATTTTCGAATTCATTGCCATTAAATCAGCCAAAATTGCAAAGGGTGACCCTTGGCGCATCATGGTGCTGTTTGTCATCATCACCGCGGTTCTCTCCGCGTTCCTTGACAACGTAACCACCGTCCTGCTGATCGGCCCAATGACCATCGCCATCACACAGATTCTGGAAATCAATCCGGTTCCGTTCCTGATGACACAGATCATGGCATCCAATATCGGCGGTACCGCCACCCTCATCGGTGACCCTCCGAACATCATGATTGGTTCTGCGGCAGGCCTTTCCTTCGTAGATTTTATTGAGAACACCGGTCTGGTTGTCATTCTGATTCTCGTCATCATGATTGTCTGCTTCCGTCTGATGTATGGCAAGCAGCTGGTTGTAGACGCAGAAAAGACCAAGCTCATCATGGAGTTGGACGAAAGCAAGACCATCAAGGATCGTTCTCTGATGATAAAGAGCCTCGTGCTCATCGCTCTCGTCGTCGTCGGCTTTGTCATGCACAGCACGCTGGGCATCGAGTCCTGTGTCGTTGCACTGACCGCTGCCGCTGTGATGCTGATTATCGGCAAGCAGGATGCAGAGGACATCATCGCCAACGTCGAGTGGTCCACGATCGTGTTCTTCATCGGTCTGTTTATCGTCGTCGGCGGTATGCAGGAAACCGGCGTCATCAATATGCTGGCACAGGCTCTGATGGATGTCACCCACGGCGACGTTTTCATCACCATGCTGCTGCTCCTGTGGCTGTCCGCGATTTTCTCCGCATTCCTCGACAACATTCCGTTTGTTGCGACTCTGATTCCGATGATTATCACGATGGGTCAGAGCGGCACAGATATTACCCCGCTGTGGTGGGCAATCTCGCTGGGTGCATGTTTGGGCGGCAACGGCTCTCTGATTGGTGCTTCCGCAAACGTCGTTTTGTCCGGTATCAGCAACAAGAACGGCTATCCGATCACCTTTATGAGCTATTTGAAGGTCGGCTTCCCGCTCATGATTCTTTCTATCATTATCTCCACCGGCTTCCTGCTCATTCGTTACTGAGAGCTTTGAAAACCGCTGGTATCCCGCCGCATCCTGCGGCAGAATGGAGTGTATTTCATGAACGCCAATTCTATCTCCGGTGATATGATTAACTTCCGCCTCCGTCAGCTGGGCGCAACGTCCATCCGCGAAGTCAACAGCATCATGCACATCGTGCGCTTCCAGCTGGAAAACGGATTTGAGGTGGCTTACGTCTTTAACATCACCAAAAACAACAAGTATTTCCTGCAGCGTATGCGCCCGTATGCGCTGGCACACGGCAAGATGGCTGACGCAGAGTCCATCGTAGAATTTATCACGCAGGACATCGCCAAGTTCCGTCAGGCACAGCAGAGCAGCAACTTCCATACGTTCATCGAGACGGCAAGCCTCATGAACACGTTGACCGCCAAGCTGGAGGACATGTTCCTCAACCACAATGTAGACGGCAAGCTGCTGACGAATTTCAATCACTGCATCCAGAACGATTGTGATTATATTGATGCCCTGGTCGATAATTCCAAGCCGCTGTAACCGGAATTTCCGTTTTCTCTATAAACAGATCTGTCTTTTTTTGGCAGGTCTGTTTCTTTTTATTTTTTCGTCTTTTGTGCAAATTCCGCGTTTAAATTTCGCTAACTTTCTTTCATTTTCCCATTTTCCGTGTTTCTTTTCCGTTAATTTCCGCCTTGATTTTACGAAATAAAGCATGTATAATGGCAACGATGAAAAACTAGACATGTGTCGGTCTATTTTTCAGACATTTTGTTCAAAAATGTATCATAAAAGAAAGAAGGTGGCTGGTTTGTCTTATACATTCCTGCTGGTTCTGGCAGTTATCCTGCTCTCAACAAAGGTTCTGGGCCTTGCGTCCGGCAAAGTCAATATGCCGCAGGTCGTCGGTGCATTGCTCGCCGGTCTGATCCTCGGCCCATCTATTCTCAATGTGGTGTCTGTTGACAACACGATTTCTGTCATCTCAGAGCTCGGTGTTATCATGCTGATGTTCTCCGCCGGTCTGGAAACCGATCTGGCTGAGCTGAAGAAAACAGGTCTTGCCTCATTCGTTATCGCACTCGCCGGTGTTATTCTGCCGCTTGTGTGCGGCGCCGGACTCTATCTGTTCTGGTTCCGCGGAGAAGCTGATCCGCAGGCGACGCTCAAGGCAGTATTCGTCGGTGTCATTCTGACCGCCACCTCTGTTTCTATCACTGTCGAGACGCTCAAAGAAATGGGCAAGCTCAAAGGACGCGTTGGCACAGCGATTCTAGGCGCCGCCGTCATCGACGATATTCTCGGCATTATTGCCCTGACCGTAGTGTCCAGCTTTACCAATCCAGACATCCAGATTCATACAGTTTTGCTGAAAATTGTTCTGTTTTTCGTCTTTATCGCCGTTGTTGGCTTCTTTGTGTACAAGTATTTCGCACACCTCAACAATGCGTTCAACGAAAAAATGCATCGCCGCGTTGCGATTTACGGTCTGGCATTCTGCCTGCTGCTGTCGTTTGCCTCTGAGCAGTTCTTCGGCGTTGCGGACATTACCGGTGCATATTTTGCCGGTCTGCTGCTGTGCAACCTGCCGAGCGTGCGCGCCTATGTGAGCCGGAAGATTGAAATCTGTGCGTATATGCTGTTCTCTCCGGTGTTCTTTGCCAGTGTTGGCCTGAAAACCGATTTGCGCAGTCTGTCGCTCTCGCTGCTTGTCTTTGCCATTTTGCTGCTCGTCATTGCCATTTTGTCCAAAATCATTGGCTGCGGCCTCAGCGCAAAGCTGTTCCACTTCAGCAATACCGAAGCGCTTTCCGTTGGTATCGGCATGGTATCGCGCGGCGAAGTTGCTCTGATCGTTGCCCAGAAGGGCGCTGCATTCGGCTTAGTTCCGGATTCCTTGTTTGGCCCGGTCATTCTGGTGGTTATTGTCACCACATTGATTACCCCGATTCTGCTCAAGCTCGTCATGGGACGAAAGCCAGCATAATATTCTAAAATACCACAAATCCGCAGAGAAATCATTCTCTGCGGATTTATTTTTTGCAGGTTTTGTTATAAACTACGGCAATAGCGCCTTCCACCGGCTGAGGGCTAATTGCGCCTCCTTATACGCCTTATCCGCGGTCTGTGTGCCCGCTTTGACACCCAAAATGGCTGCATCTGCCGGAAGGACATATCCATAGGTCTGCCATCGCTGCATCGCCTGACTATACGCCGTTTGATACTGGGATGCCTGATACCGTTTCACGGACAGCTCATAGCTCCGATCTGCATTGTACTGATCCGTCTTTGCCTGCGCCAGATTGGTTCGCAAATCGGCAATGCTGTTCCAATAGTCCTGCGATGCCTGCGCAATTTCTGTACTGCTTGTCCCGTGCGCCGCCTGTTCCTGTTTGAGCCGCTGTGCAGACAAGGCATTCAAATTGCTGCGCAAGCTGTTGTCCCTGGCAATGCGAGAGGATTCTGCGTATCCGCTCGTCGGCGCGGCATACACGCCGACGCTGTTTAATCCGGCTGCCGCCAGCTTTTCCTCCTGCCCCAATGCAGAAATCCGCGCGGCATTCTGCGCCTGCGTCACACTGTCTCGATATGTCGATTGAATCTGGCTCAAATTGGCCCGCAGTCTGCGCTGACTTTCCGCCTGCGCAGTTTCAAATGCATTGCGTCTGCTGTCCTCCGCCGCACGATACAATCCATCAATATCCAAAGCCATTTGTCTCACCTCCTCTATCTCCGTCTCGCCGTATGTCTCACGCTGTATCGAATGGTCAAGCCCAATAAGCCAAACGGTTCCTCATTTTCTTCGTTCTTGGCAATGAGCTGAAATTGCCATGCGTGCCGCACGCGCCTTCGCACATCAACCGGTACCGCTGTCGGTGCAGAGCGAAAAGAAAAGCGAGAAAAAGCCAACCCGGCAAAGGAAAATTGAGAAAATTCCACGCGCTGCACGCACCGCATCAGGCGGTCTGTGCGATACCAAATCTCCGCACCGGAACGGCCATACGGCATCAGTCTGGGCTGACTGTACGTCACCGTCTTGGTTCTGCTGGCTTCCTGTAACGGCAAAAGCGGTGTCGCCCAATGCGCAGCAATCGCAGCACCGTCATCCGAGTAGGCATGCGGATCATCGGTGTGACAAAAGCGGCACACCCGTCCATCTTCTGTGCCAAACCACAAATACCCATCTGTATTGGCATCCGGCAAAAAGCACTGTGCCGGAATATTTTCCCAATAATACCATTCCGGTATGCCGCCTGTCATCTGCCTGCTGTCCGCCACATAGCAATGGTTGTTGACTGCGAGATAGTATTTTCCATCCCATACGCAGGCCGCCGCCTGTGTCAAATCCTCTCGGCACAGCTTGGGATTGATGCGCTGAGATACACCGGAAATGGTTCGATATTCCGTGACATAGGTGCCATAAATTCCCATCACGCCATATGGAGAAAGGTAATACGGCGTCCCCGCCAGCACATCGATAGCATATGGGCTGACGTCACCAGCAGCTTCCGCTCCCTGCCGCAGTTGATACGCCGGTTTGTTGTTCTCATCCAAAGAAAACGTGCGCAAATACTGCTTGGCGTCCTGACCATCCGATTTGAGGACAATCTGCGTGTCATATTGCCGGACATATCCCATAATTGCAGAAGCATCCGAGCCAATGCGCGTATAGCCGGTATCGGGAAAATAGCTCGGATCATACAATCCTGACTGCCAATCCCAATTGGGCTGATTGGGATTTCCAGATACAAACACACGGGTGTCATTCTGACCGCCAAACAGACTGCAAACGCGGCATTGATTGATGTCCGGCTGTTCTTTCACGGTTTTGGAAAAGGTAATGACAACATTGGCAAGTCCACCGGCATCCGGCGGTGCCTGCGTCAAGGTCACTTTACCGGCATAGGCATCCACCCATTTGACGGTATAGCCCGAACAGGTCACGGAATCCACATCAATATCTTGGCAGTCCAGTTGAAATTCCGTACTTTTTCCATCTCCGACAAAGGTGTTGATGCGCTTCGGTGTCAGCAAATTGACCGCTTCAAAGCTGGTTCCCCCGCCGCTCGGCGGACTGCCTATGGTTGTCGTCGGAACAAATGCCTGTTCCCGAACCGGCCGCACGATTTCGCCATCATAAACGAGATAGGTCTTGCCGTCCAGCAGCCATAGCTTGCCGTTCATCAAAAAAGATATCGAGCGTGCGGAATTCATATCGTCATATATCTTCTGTGTCGTGCGATCTGCTTTCAGCCGCCACAGTTCGCTTCCCGCATGACACAGGATCTCCTCGCCCAGTCGATGCAAGCCATAGATACTGCCAGTAAATCGCGCGCGGGTCTGGTATCCGGTGCGCTTGACCGGAAAATATGTCTCATCCGCAATCATATTGCAGGCATCCGGTGAGCGAGACAAATCAGTTTTCGTCGGATGATTGGCAAAATCCACACCGGCAAACCGCTCAATTGTCAGCTCCTGTCTCGCTGCTGTCTCAGAAAATTGATAGGCCTTGCTCATACATCGGTTCCCAAAATCGGCGTCTGCACGCATGGCGCATAGTACGTGGCGCGGCGTTCATATTCCTCCATCAGCCAGTTGAACTTGCTGTGGTCATCCTCTTCAATCAGCATCGCCGCCAATCCATACGGAAAGCACTCCTGCACGAAGCATTCCTCATATGGAATTTCATCCTCTAACCCATTGAGGGCGGCAGCAGGACGCAGTTCACTCCATTCGGTTGTATCTGCCGTCAATCGCTGCTGTTCATACACGCGGTCGCGCAGCAGCTGATTGATGCACCCGAGGGCAAACGGCTGGAGTGCTTCCGCATCCTCCGTTTCCAAACCGTTGAGAATCATCGCCTGTTCAAACAGGTCATTTCCGGTCATATGCGAACCTCCTTTCTTTTTGAGCGGCGGGCGCATGGCTGCGCCCGCCTGTGCAAAATTTGAATCAGCAGGTCTTATCTGCTACATCCGAGGTGAATTTTTCTTCTGCAAACGCCGCCACGCGGAAAGTTGCTCCGGAGGTCATTGTCACCGCGGAGGTATATACTTTTGCGCTGTCTGAATAGCGCGGATCTGTGCCATCTACTGTATACCGCATCTCGTCTGCGCCGCTCGGCTTAGTCGCTGTCACAGCCATGGAACTGATAGCAAGAATCGGTGCTGTCAGCTTGCTGCTCTTCTGTACCAGGGCATATACGCCCTTGCTCTTCGCACCGAGCACAAATGCATCATAATAATGGCGTCCCTCAATGAGCGCACCGGACACGCCGACCGGATCGTTATGCACCTTGGCATCCGAGATCTTATATGGCATCAGCACGGAATTCTTGTGTGTGATGATAAAATAACAGCCCGTCGGCATATAGCTCTTCGGCACACGGACAATATTGAGACCGGAAATCTCTCCGCAAATGCCCTTGCCGATCGCCTTGACACCGAGACCTTCCAGTCCGGTAAATTCTGGAGACAGACGAATCATTTTATACACTTCTGCCGTCACGTAAATATACCGGTCGCCGTCCGGTACCAGATTGTCATCCAGCGTCTGTGCGCCGGTAGAAATCAACTCGACAATGGTATCCTTTGTCGGCGCATTGTCCGTGGTGGCAATGGTTCCCGCCATTTTGGCAAACTGCTTGAGCGCGTATTTATCTGCCGCAGGCGTGGACTGCTCATTGATCTGCAAGCGCAGCATGTCGGCAGCCTTTTTGCTCATGTTCTGATCCAGATAATTGCCCTTATCAATGGTCAGGGTAAACGCTTTGTCCTGCGTCATTTTGAGTTCCTGTACAATGTCCTGCATTTCTGTCACGGTACCATAGCGGGTCATACCCTCACGGGTGTAATCGACTTCCGGCACAGTCACCGGCGTATATACTTTCAGCGTCTTGACACCGGTCAGGTCAAAGGTCGTCGAGGTCTTTCCCTTGACGAAAGAGCCAGCGGTGAATACTTCTGCAATTTGACTGGAATATTTTGTCGCGAGATTAACAGCCATATACAATTACCTCCTTAGCCTTTTCCCATCAGAGCGAGAATGATGGGATCTGTGATGTTGTTTTCTCCATCCGAACGGGCGGAACCGACATCCATTCGGCGGTTATCCGCATTTTTGCGCAGCTGTTCCAGCTCTTCGCGCAGCTTGCGAATCTCATACGCACGATACGCGCCCAGCAGATCGCCGGAACGATTTGCCTCGTCCCATACTTCCGGTGGAATATCCTGCGCGTTGATGTCCGGATAGGCGGACAAAAACGACTGATAGACATTGGGCGGTGTGAGCTGCCCGCGCATGGCGCCTGCCATTTGCGCCGACAGTCCCTCGCTCTGGCCATTCTTTGCCGCATCATTGGCGCGGGATAACCCCTGCTCGGCAGCAGCAATGAGCTGCTCCAAGGTCAGCTCCAGTGTCTGTCCGTCCACTGTGACGGCATACGTCTGTTCCGCGCCCTGCGGCTGCTGCTGATCTGCCGCCTGCGGCATCTGTTTGTTGTTCACTTGCATAGAAACACTCCTTTTTTACTGCTGGGATGCCTGTGCATCTCCAGCTTGTTTTGTCTTTACAGATGGATGAATTTCCGGCAGCTGTCCGCTGTCCTTTTGTTCCTTGAGCGCACGAAGCAGGCGGGACTTGCCGCGAATCTGATTATCCGGAATATTTTCCACATACAGAACAGGATCTGTGATAATGCCCTGTGCGAGCAAATTATCATTGGTGACGGTCTGCATGGTCTCTGACCAATACGCAGAAGAGCCGACTTCTACATTGAGTTCCAGCGTCAAGGTGTCGAGACGGCTGAAATCCACATGCTGTATCTGCTCCTCTCCGGTGTCATCGGTCAGGCAGACGGTACGAACGCCGTAATGTACGCGCATCAGATCGACAAAAATACGCACACAATCCTCGACAAAGCGGTAAAATTCCATCTTTACCAATTCGAGCGGCGCAATGGTTGCCTGCTGCACGGTGACAATAGCCGATGTATTTTCCGGCTTGACATTGCCGAGCGCCGTATCCGAAGCACCCATCAGCTCCATGGTGTCGCGCTTCATCTGTTCCAGCAGCGTCATAACCTGTTGCGAAATTTCCGGTGCCTGAAATGCCGTGACGATGGCCTCATTGGGGTTGCCGCGCATGCCAATGGCCTTGCCAATGTCCGAGGAATAACCGGACGGAAACCGTGTCACATCATAGATAATCTTCGGAAACGCCACATGCTTGATGCACTGCACATACATCGAATACAGCTTGTTAATCGCAATTTGATTGGGGATCGCCTCGGTGATCGGTGATTCTCCATGATAGCAGTTCTTGACCTTCATCCATGACATATATGCCACAGGATACATGCGATACGGCGTGAGCGTTTCTTTCATAATCACCGTATTCTGGGTGCATTTGAAAAAGAAAATTCCCTGTTCTGTGCGCTGCATCCGAAGCAGTACCGTGACCATGTTGTCGGAATCATCCGTCTGCGCATCATACTGCGGCTCCAGCAAGCTGTCCGGTCGGATACTTTCCGCCTCGCTCTTGCTCAAGCCGCGGCGCATCGCCTCCTGCCGCACGCTGTCCACCGAACGGCGCATGGACAAAATGATATACGGCTGCCGCTGGACATCATCCACCGCGGGATTGCCGAAAAAGACATCCGTGTTCTCAATCAAATCCACTTCAATATCTCCGGCAACGCCCTGACCGCTCTCTTTGTCCGGATCAAATCGAATGTAAAAGCAGCTGTCTCCGTCTACGCAGGCGTTGCGCAGCATATATCGGTTTTTGCTCTTGACACCGGCGCGTTCAATGACCGATGCCACGCAGCGATCAATGACTTTCTGCATCTGTTCTCCGTCCGGTACCGACTGAAACGGCTGTGTTGTCACAGAAATATCATCGGATACCAGCATCGAAATAAACAGATTCACCACACGGCGCAACACATTAAAAATCAGCGGGTCAAGCGTCGTGACGTTGAGCCCTTCCCATTGTCTGCCGACAAAAAAATTCTCATTGGTCTTAACGCGATCATATAAATCAATGCGGTTGTTGTAATCCACACCGCGTTGATATTCCCGCCAGACCTGTTCAAGAATCAGCATCATTTGTCTCCTTTTCCGCCGGTCCGGTATACGCGAGCAGTGCTGCGATGTCGCGGCTCAGCGCATCCTCGGCAGGCGTCTGCATGATTTCTCCCTCCGGCTTTTTTCGTTTTCTATGCGGCAATTTGATGCCGCGCGCTGCCCATACGCCGCACACAAAGCACAGCAAACTGCACAGGCAGCAAATGATATACTCCATTGCTATCCCTCCTCATCGTTGATAGGTCAAAAAGGCACCGATTTCTCTGTCATATGTGCCCGGCTCCCAGTCCATTCCCTCCGATCGGATAGTTCCGGCAAAATAGCGCAGGGCATCCGGCGCATGGGTCAGCTCATGCGGGGTATTTGCCGTATCATTGGGATTTTTAGGATCTGCCGCGAGCATTGGCAGCGTGCGGATGAGGTTTTTACACGCCGGACTGATTTTCAGCCGTGCCGTTTGCACGCCCTGTTCATCGGAATATGGACGCAGATACTCTTTGACGGCGTACCATCCCGGAATGCGTTCGCCCATCGCCTTGTCAAAGAACAAGCCATGCTCGGCAAAAATATCCACTGCCGACCGGCCGGTCTCCTGTCTGCGGTTGAACAAATCCGGCGGTGCTAGCCGCTGAAACATGCTCTCTTCTCCGCTTTCCGCCCGACAAATGGCCTCTGCGGCCTCGGAAATAATCAAGCCCGATTGATAGACCTCCCGATACACCCACGCGGTGCCATCTGGTGCCAGGGCAATCCACAGAGCGGCGAGCATATCCAAGCCGTAGTCAATCGCCAGATACCTGCGCCACCAATTGGGAATCAGCGGCGGGCTGGCGACATGAAGATCCGGAGAGAACTCTTCAAAATACTGTCCTTCAAACAGATCCCATCTGCCGTACAGCAGCGCTTTTTTGCTGCGCGCATCGAGCAGCTGTAAGCGCTCCACGTAGCCCGGGTCGCTGCGCATCAAAAACGTATTGTCTTGGACTTTTGCGGGAAGAAACAGCTTTCCATCTTTTTCTTCGCCCGGTGTCAACACATCAATATATCGACTCTTGACCCAGCTGTGCCCCACGCCGCCCGGATTGGTCGATGCCTTGACCTGTTTGGGGTATCCATTGGTTCCGCGGATGCGCGACAGCAGATAAGTAAACTGAAACTCGGTAAAGTGCGTCAGTTCATCAAATCGAATGACATCGTATTCCGCGCTTTGGTATTTTGTCACATCGTTTTCGCTGTCACAAAATCCAAATTCAATGCATGATTTGTTGCGAAACGTCCATAAATGATTGCTTTCCCCGTAGCTTCCCCATTCCTTTGGGTACAGCGTCAGAGAGACCTGAATCGGAGAACGCTTCAGCTCCGGAAAGGTACGGCGCAGGATGAGCTGGCGCGATGCCGGATATTTCATGGCAAAAATCAGCGCATCAATGAGCTGTGCATAGCTTTTTCCACCGCCCGCCGCGCCGCCAAACAGCGTTTCCCGCGCGGTAGAGCGAATGAATTCCAGCTGTCTGCGCGTCACGGAAAGCTCCATTTACTCCACCACCCGCAGTGTCAGCTCAAACTTTTCTTCCGGCTTTTCCAATTGTTCCGGCGTCAGCAATTGCCCTTTGCCGACAGCTCGTTCGAGAATTTCTTTTGCAACGCCCGCGCGCGCCGTACCGCTGAGTGTTTCATCCTCCAGCATACTGCACAGGCATTGCGCCGCTTCCGGAGAGTGTTCATACAGAATCTCACGCACCTGATCGCTGTGTGTTTTCTTTCGTCTGCGGCGGCTGGTGCTTTGCGCCATAGGCATTCCTCCTTTGCGTTGTTTTTTGCAGTTCACGATCTATATAATACAAACTGTCGTGTGTCTGTCCACATCAATTTCTTGCAAACCTGTGGACAACTGCGCGAAATCGCAGGCTTTTTGTCACTTTTTCAAAAAAAGAAAATTTTTTTCTTTTTCTGTTGACAAACGCCTTGTATTATTGTATAGTTGTATTAACAAATTAGTACAGTAATTCAAAATCTTATCCAAGAGGTATGTTATGCAGTGGAATTTATCTGATGACCGCCCCATCTACTTGCAGCTCATGGAAACGATCACGGCGGCAATCGTCTCTGGCACGCTGGCAGCGGGCAGCCGTCTCCCCTCGGTTCGTGAACTGGCAGCGGAAGCGGGCGTCAATCCAAACACCATGCAGCGCGCGCTGGCGGAGCTGGAACGGGAAGGCCTGCTGTATTCCCAGCGAACCGCCGGACGCTTCGTCACCGATCAAAGCGAGCAAATCACACAAAAACAAAAGGAAATCGCTATGGAACAGATTCGCATCTTTCTCTCCTCTATGCAGGACATGGGATATACATCCGAACAGACCTTGCAGTTGATCCAACAGGCGATGAAGGAGGGTAATTCATGAACGAACCGATTTTACAATGCACCGGCTTATGCAAAACTTACGGTCAAAAGACCGCCTTGGACAATGTGACGTTTTCTCTGGAACGCGGCCGCATCATCGGACTGCTCGGCCCAAACGGCAGCGGCAAAACGACACTTATCAAGCTGGCAAACGGACTGCTCACGCCGTCATCCGGTGAAATCCGCATCGCGGGCAATGTGCCGGGTGCGGAAACCCACGCTATCGTATCCTATCTGCCGGAGCGAACCTATTTCAGCGATTGGATGACCGCAGACGATCTGCTCAACTTCTTTCAGGATTTTTATTCCGATTTCAACATCAACAAGGCTGCGGATATGCTGACACATTTAGGCATTCAGCCGACAGACACGCTCAAGAGCATGTCCAAGGGCACCAAAGAGAAAATTCAGCTGGTTGTGGTCATGAGCCGTGAAGCCGATTTGTATTTGCTCGATGAGCCAATCGGCGGTGTCGATCCGGCAGCACGAGATTATATTCTCAACACGATTTTGACCAATTACAATGAAAACAGTACCGTTCTGATTTCTACCCATTTGATTTCCGACATTGAAAAGGTTCTCGACGAGGTTATCTTCCTCAACAAGGGACAGCTGGTTCTGCAAAAGACCGTTGATGACGTTCGTGCGGAATATGGCAAATCTGTCGATGCACTGTTTCGGGAGGTATTCGCATGTTAAGCAAACTCATGTATCATGAATTTAAGGCGACGCGCCGGGTTTTCTTTCCGGCTTATGGCATCATGATCGCGCTCGCTGTTATCAGCTCCGTATTTATGATTTTATCCAGCAGTTTGCAGCGTCTGACTGTTCCGCTGATTCTCCTGTTGGTCGCCTACGGCTTATCTCTGTTCGCTGTCGGCATTTTATCCTTCGTCTATATGATCGTACGGTTTTATAAAAATCTGCTGTGCGACGAAGGCTATCTGATGTTCACGCTCCCGGCAACACCGGCACAGCTGATCTGGTCGAAATGCATTGTTTCTACCATCTGGATGGTCGTTTCTACGATTCTGTGCATCGTCACGCTCGGCATCTTGCTCATTCCGCTGATGCTCGGAACGGTTTCCACTGCTGACGCCAGCTTCTGGCAGACCATCCATTTGGGATTCCAGTACATCGCACAAACCTGCGGTATCCATGCGATTACGTTCCCCATCCTGCTGATTGTCCTCGGCATTGTGTATGTCGCCAACAGCTGTATGCATATTTACGCCTGCCTGGCAGTCGGCGGACTGTTCAACAAGCATCGCCTCGGCGCAGCAGTCATCGCATTCATCGTATTCGCCATCGCATGGAACATCATTCTAACTACGCTTCTCTCTGTTAGCTCGAAGATTTCCAATGTATTCAGCTTCGACTGGGGGCTTTTTTCTTACTCGGCATTCACCAACGGCCTGGGCGCTTCCTATTTCTTTATTATCGCTTCCATCATCGTTGTGGTTGCGTGTATGCTGGTGAATTTCTGCATCACAAATTATATCTTCAAGCGTCATCTCAATTTACAGTAATCCAACAATCCTTCTATAACCTACGGCAGCCTGACCATCACATTTGATTGTCAGGCTGTCGTTTTTTCTGTACAACGCCATGGCAACTATGATAAAATAAATGGTACAAAGAGAAAAAGGAGGGATTGGCCATGCGATGCCCTTATTGTGGTGTCAATTATACAGATGGAGAACGGAAATGCCCGATTTGCGGCAAACGTGCCCCGCAAAATGTCTCAGGCAAAAAGAAATCGATAGATTTCGGTATCTCGCATGAATCCAAAGAAACCGATTACACTGCCAAATCAACGGAACGGAAGCAAACCTATCAAGAACACACGGACGGTTTTGCAGATATTCCCAAACATACCGAAAAACAATCGTCTGAAGCCGCTTGGCAGCGTGCCGCCCGCGGCGAACATTCCCACGGCAATCCGCTTGAGCCCAAGAAAAAGAGCGGCTGCGGCATAGGCTGTCTGATTGTCATCATTATTTTTATCGTCATCAGTATTCTCGGCTCTTTGACACTGGAATTGACAACAAATCGTTGGGATGGCGTAGAAGATTTCTTTGATTCGGTGGCAGAATCTACCGATGATTCATACACCGATGATGCCTATCAGCCGGCAGATGTACCGACTATTCTCAATGGCAATTGGATAAACAGCAAGGCTTCGCTTTCGCTGACTTTCGACAATGGCGTGATCTCTTGGAAAAACGCAGACGGCAGCTTCACAACCGATTCTCCTACGCTGTATCAGCTCAATCTGACGGAGGATAACATCGGTGACTATCTCTCAGAAGATTTTCAGATCAAATACCCGTTGGATCAATACACCTATTATGATTTGACCTGCTGGGGCAATACCGATCCGGATGAGGATGACGAGCAGTATATCGAAATTCTTCTGTTCATCCCTAAGGATGCCACACAATTGTATTCGTTCGATTATTACGATTATGATACCTACAAGACAGACACGATGACCAAGGGCGGCACCCGCTCCAAGCAAACCGCCGACCCGTCAGAAATTCCCGCAGAACAATCCACATAAGCATAAAAAAATCGCTCGCATATATGCGAGCGATTTTTTGTTGATAATATACATTTACCCTGACGCACAGACCAAACGCGTCTCTCCCTCTGGGAGAGATGTCGCGCAGCGACAGAGAGGGCTTATCCCAGTTCGCATAACTTCTCAGATTTTCTCTGATACGAATTGGTTAGAGCTTTGCCCTCTCAGTCATTTGCTATGCAAATGCCAGCTCTCCCAGAGGGAGAGCCAAGAAGCCGGTGCGGACTTTTTCTTATTTCCCCGGCAAGTATTCCTCTTCCACTCTCTGCACGCTGCGGCATTTTCCGGTGCTCTCGTCGATGTCAAACACCGCGCCTTGCAGCACGCAGACACCGTCAGCCGGTTCAAAGCGGCTGGTGAGATCTCCGCGGAACATTGCGATAGACTGCTCTTTCCGTATACCGAGCACGGACCATTTCGGCCCCGTCATGCCGAGATCTGTGATATATCCGGTTCCTTTCGGATTGACCCGCGCATCGGCTGTCGGCACGTGCGTGTGTGTGCCATAAACAGCAGAAACGCGTCCATCCAGATAAAAGCCCATAGCAAGCTTTTCCGATGTTGCAGATGCGTGCATTTCACACACAGCGATGTCATATCGGCCTTCCTGCTCCCGCAAAATACGGTCTGCGCGCAAAAATGGATTGTCCGGACCATACTGCATATCACAGCGTCCAATCAGTTCAAATACCAACACCCGCCAGCCGCTGCTGCTCTCGTAAATGCCAAAGCCTTCTCCCGGAGACTGCGGCGCGAGATTGGCAGGCCGAAGGATATACCGATTATCCTCTAAATAACTGACGATATTCTGTTTGCGATACGTGTGATTGCCCAGCGTAATCACATCGGCACCGGCGTCAAAAATGGCATCCGCCTGCTTCGGCGTGATGCCCACGCCGCTGGCATTTTCTCCATTGACAATCGTGAAGTCCGCACCGACCTGTTTTTTGATGCGGCGCAGCAAACGCTCTACGGTTTGCAGCCCCGGCTGAGATACCACATCTCCTACCGTCAATAGTTTCATGATTTTCTCCCTCTAAACAAAAGGGCGGCACAGAATCTCTCTATGCCGCCCCTCTTCAATTCCTACTTAGTCAAACAGCGGGGAAACAGAAGATTCCTCGTAAATACGTGCAATAGCTTCCGTGAATACCGGAGCAACCTGCAGCAGCTCAATCTTATCGCTGCGCTTTTCTGCCGGCAGCGGAATGGTGTCGAGCAGAGTCAGCTTCTTGATCGGGCTTTCTTCCAGACGCTGGATAGCCGGACCAGACAGAACGCCGTGCGATGCACAAGCATATACTTCCTTTGCGCCGCCGATGTTAATCAGCGCTTCTGCTGCATGGCACAGGGTTCCTGCGGTATCAATCAGGTCATCGCTCAGGATGCAGGTCTTGCCCTTGACATCACCGATGATGTTCATAACCTCGGAAACGTTCGCACGCGGACGACGCTTGTCGATAATCGCCAGACGGTAATCCAGCTTCTCGCAGAACTTACGGCAGCGGGTAACGGAGCCGAGATCCGGAGAAATAATCATCACGTCGTCACGGCCGCGGCCAAACTTACCGGCAATGTACGGAATCAGGACGGAAGCGCCCATCAGGTTGTCCACCGGAATGTCGAAGAATCCCTGCAGCTGCTGTGCGTGCAGATCCATCGTCAGCACACGGTCAGCACCGGCAGCGGTGATGATGTCAGCTACCAGCTTGGCAGAAATCGGATCACGAGCCTTGGACTTTCTGTCCTGACGTGCGTAGCCGAAATACGGAATAACGGCAGTAATACGGCCTGCGGATGCACGCTTGCATGCATCAATCATAACGAGCAATTCCATCAGGTTGTCGTTGACCGGATTGCAGGTAGACTGGATGAGGAATACATCCGAACCGCGAACCGTCTCCGAGATGGAAACAGAAACCTCGCCGTCTGCGAAGTGACCAACGGTACACTTTGCCAGCGGCAGTCCCAGTGCAGATGCAATCTGCATAGCCAGTGCGGGATGCGAATTGCCCGCAAGAATCTTAATGTTTTTTCCGTGAGATATCATGATGGATTATCCTCCTGCATCCTGAAAAATTTACCGAAAACGCCCCGCGCTTCGGTTCCAGCTTCTGAACTCAATCGAACCAAGTATCTATATTTTTCTATCAGTTTTTAATCTTTCTGTCCGTGCATCCGGCGGCGGCGGTCATTCCAGCCTTCCTTGTTTTCCTGCCGTGCACGAGCAACAGCCATGGCACCATCCGGTACGTTCTTGGTTACCGTTGTGCCTGCGGCAGTCAGGACACGATCGCCCAGCTCAACCGGTGCCACCAGATTGGTGTTGCAGCCGATAAAGCAGTCGTCGCCGATTACCGTCTTGCTCTTTACATAGCCGTCATAGTTGACAACAACCGTACCGCAGCCAAAGTTGACGCGCTCACCGACTTCTGCATCGCCGATATAGGTCAAATGGGAAACCTTGGTGCCGTTTCCGATATGTGCCTTTTTCAGTTCGACAAAGTCGCCGATACGGGTGTGGTCTCCGACCTCGCAGCCCGGACGGATATATGCGAACGGGCCAACCGTTGCATGCGCGCCGACCTTGCTCTCGTAGACCTGAGACGAATTGACGCTGGTCTCATCGCCAATGGACGCACAGTCGAGAATGGTGTTCGGGCCAATGGTGCATCCGCAGCCAACCCAGCTTCCCGGCTTAATCATCGAGCCCGGCAGAATCGTCGTGCCGTAACCGATCTTTGTATACGGGGAAACATAGGTGTATTCTGGGTCCAGCATGTTAATGCCCTTGTCCATCAGAGCAGCATTGATGCGGCGCTGCATCGTCTTCTGCGCACAGTATGCATCATAGGCTGTATATACAGCGACATGCGCTTCCGTGCGGCAGGATTCCGTCTTTGCACTGATGCTCTCGGCAATACGGATGGATTCGGTCAAAGACATCGGATGGCTGTCCAAAATTTCCTTGAGCACCGGCTTCTGGAACACGGCACAATGCCAAGTATCCGCCATTGCGCCGCACGTCAACATGCTGACTGCATTCTTAGACTGTCGGTGCATGCGAATGACGCGCTCGTACTCTTCCCGTTCCACTTCCGGCATCGGTGTGGACAGAATCATAACATCTCCGTCGAGCTTTTCCGCAGCTGCGCACAGCATCTCGGTAAAGTCCGCATCATCCGGGCATACAATGGACGGAACGCCTTCCAGCTCGGCCTCGCTCTCCTGACGAACATAGACCAGATCGCATACATCAGGCAACGCGTCTGCCACCATTCGTCCGACCGGGGAAAAGAGAATTTCTCTCTGTGCAGGGTATTTTCCATCCCTGCCCCGTCTGCCGCCGAGCAAAATTGTATTCAATTTCTCACAAGACATGAATAGGCTATCCTTTCTTCAATCGGGACCGTCAAAAAGGGCAGACAGTCCCCACGAAAATACTTAATCTTATTATACTATGTTCTTGGAAAAAAAACATCATAAAATATACAAAATTTCGCGGAATTCTTTCCCCTTGCACTATTACATTTGTCACGATATAATAGAGATACCGCGATTTGGCACTTGTTGCCGAACCAGAACTGCACATTTTTCCCATGATACAGCACATTTGTGAAATTTGCGCAGGATTTTTCTCCGGAGGAAACTATGTCTCTCTCATCTCTGATCCCCGCTGGCGGGGACTTTTGTGTCTTACGCGCCGACATCGTTGACACGCTTTTGACCTGCGGCGACGGCGACAGCGCGTTGGTATATCTCTATCTTGTCCGCAAAGGACAATCCTTTAATGAACGCGAAGCGATGCGAGACCTGCACTTGACGCGCGACCGCTACGACCGCGCAGTGCACACCCTCACCAACCTGCGTCTCGTTCACACGCCAAACGAACCTGTTGTGCAGGAGCGTCCATCCGCGCCGCCGCACTATTCCCCAACGGAAATGCGGGCACGCCGCGATGACGATCACCGCTTTGCTTCTGTCTGCCAGACGGCAGAAATCGTGCTCGGACGCCCGCTGACCGAATCCCATCTGCGCACGCTCATGAATGCTTATGATTATCTCGGTCTGCCTGCAGATGTCATTATTGATCTGCTGACCTATCTGCACCGCAGCAAGGGAACCATCTCGCGCCACGACATCGAAGCACAGGCATATCTCTGGGCAGATATGGGAATCTTTACCGCCGATGCGGCCGCCGCCTTTCTCGCTCAGCGCGAGCAGGAAAAGCCCTTGATGGATGCCATGCTGCGCGCCTTGGATATGGCGGGCCGAGATCCTGCGCCAGACGAATACCGCTATTTATCCCGATTTATTCGGCGCGGCTTTGATGCAGACGCCGTCAAAATTGCCAAAGAACGCATGTATGACCGCTTGGGAAAATTCAGCTGGAAATATCTCAACGGCATCCTGGAAAACTGGCACAAGAAGGGCCTGCACACCGCAGCGGAAATCACTGCGGTGGAGCCGAATCTGCGCCAGCCGATTGCGAACAAGCAGCCGCAAAATCCATCGCCACCGACCAACAATGGAAATCTTGCCGACTGGGAGCGTGACTGGCTCGCAGAATTCCACGCAATGACAAAGGAGGACAACGCGCATGGCGTATGATAAAGCATTGATCTCTTCGATTCTCCGTCAGTTGGAGCAGCAGCACGACCGCTGCGAAGCGGAAGCGGAGAGCCGCCGCTATCAATTGACAATGGACATTCCGCGTTTGGCAGAAATCGACCGCGAGCTGCGCGGCACGGCGGCAAAAGCCATGCACATCGCCTTTGAATCCAACAACACCGACGCCGCAATCGAACAATTGAAGCAGCGCAATCTCGCTTTGCAGGCAGAAAAGCGGCAGCTATTGCTGGACAATGGCTATCCGGCAGATTATCTTGCCGTCACGGTCAGCTGTCCGATTTGCCGAGATACCGGCTATGATGGCAATCACCTGTGCACCTGTGTCAAACGCCGCGCGGCAGAACTGCAAAAGCAAAATCTGTCCACGCTACTGCCCGTTGATAAGGAAACCTTTTCGACATTTCGTCTGGACTATTACAGTTCTCAGCCGGACAGCCGGTTCGGCCTTTCTCCCCGGCAAATGGCGCAGGCAAATTTACAGCGATGCCACAGCTTTGCCGAGCATTTCGGCTCTTCCTATGAAAATCTGCTGCTATTTGGTTCTGCCGGTCTCGGCAAGACCTTTTTATCCTCCTGCATCGCCCGCACAGTCACCGAGCGCGGTTTTTCCGTCACGTATGACACGGCGATTTCCATCTTTGACCAGTACAATTCCGTCAAATTCCGCACCGGCGATCCCTCTGTCGCGTCACATGCTGTCGAACGCTTCCGCCATGCAGACCTTCTCATCGTCGATGACCTCGGAACCGAGATGCCCAGCGCATTTCACATTTCCTGTCTGTATGACCTCATCAGCAGACGTCTCATGAGCCGAAAGCCAACGATTCTGAGCACCAATCTTCTGCCAGCAGAGCTGGAAAGCCGCTATTCGCAGGCAATTGCCTCACGGATTCTGGGTGAATTCACACAATTGCGCTTCATCGGCAGCGATATTCGCCGCATTCGCAAGAAGCAGCGGCTCTAAGTCTCGCACCTTCTGGAATTTTTTTGCCAATCACAACACAAAAACGTAACAATGCTTTTACTGTTTGTTCACAACTTCCGCTGTCGAATACGGTATACTATGAGCATGGAACGAGGGAACGAAAACACCTCGTCCATACAAAAGATATGCCGGTATCTTTGAATTTCTCTTACCCCCTTTTTATTTTGTGAAACGTATGCGAAAGCAAAACAGTCATCCAATCGGATGGCTGTTTTGTTTTTTGCCTTTTTATTGGCAATGCCACGGAAACCTGATATAATACGAAAGAGAAAACAATGGTGTTCTTTTGTTTTTTGTAAATTTGGGAGGTCTTTCCATGCCGAATATTATCCACGCCGCAGATCTTCACATCGGCGCAAAATTTGAATTTCTTCCGCCAGAGAGCGCCGCGCAAGCCATTCGCTTGCAGCTGACTGCCCTCAAGGCGCTTGTACAGCAAGCCGCAACCAGCGCTGCTGATGCCCTGCTCATTGCCGGAGATCTGTTCGATTCTCCAGAGGTACGCCCACAGATTTCGTCTGTGGTATTTTCTATTTTATCCAAGTGCCCGTGTCCGATCTTTCTCTCTCCGGGCAATCATGATTACTATCATGCCGCTTCTCCGTATGCCACGCAGCCGCTCCCGCCCAATCTGCACGTGTTTACTTCGCGCACCTTGACCCCTGTTGCGCTTGCAGACGGCAATACCATCATTTGGGGCGCCGCCTTTCAGGACAACAAAGCCTCCATTCCGCTGGACGCGAAGCTCGATCCATTCAAGCTGAATATCTGTCTGGTACATGGCGAATTGGGCGGAAACAGCGGTTACAATTCGATTTCGGAAAGCTCCGTCATCAGCAGCCGCTTTGACTACATTGCCCTGGGACACAACCATCGCTTCAGCGGTGTCTTCCGCATCGGTGAGACTGCCCTGAGCTGCCCGGGCTGCTTCTCTGCCACAGCAACCAACGAAACCGGTGTAAAGGGCTATCTGGCAGGCAAGATTGACAAGGGCATCGCTGCCCTGACGCTGCATCCGTCCGGCACAGCCGAATTTGAAGATGTTTCGTTATCCGTTTCCGGCTTGTCCGATGATACCGCACTGGCAGAAGCCCTTCTGCCAGTGCTGCCGACACCAGCAGAGCGCATTTGTCTGACCGTTCATCTGACCGGCACGCGCATGTATGAGCCAAATCTGTCTGCGCTGTCGCGTTCTCTGCATCAAACCTTTCTGCATGCACAGGTCTTGGATGAGTCCGCCGCCATGCAGGATCCATACCGCTACAAGGATGAAGACGGTCTGCGCGGTACAGTAACGCGCGATTTCATGCACCGCATTGCGGAAAACAGTCACGATGAGCAGGCATATGCCAAGCTGTCTCTGGCGCTGGAATATGCACTCGCCGCGCTGGAAGGCCGCGACCCAGAATAATCTCGCATCAAACCGACACAAAACAAGGCTAAGAAGTAAAAATGAAGTGACCCCCATTTGTTAGACAAAAATAAAAATTAAGCGATCTGAACGGTATGAATCCTGT
>CAVCGL010000007.1:0-138558 GCA_963601915.1 bacterium
GCTCGATGATAGCAGAAGAATCGTCTCGATGTCCCGCTACGTTATTGTGGTGGAACTCTTTCATACGGCGGGCAAAATAAGCAGCTGCGACAATCGCTCTTTTTCGGCAGCGGTTTTGTTTTTCTTCGCTGTCTGTCTGCTGTAAATCAGACATTGCCTGTTCAAAGCGTTGCTCCAAATCTTCGTATGTCATAAAGATCAGACTTTCTTTCTGCATATTTCGCGGCATTCCCATTTTGGACGAAAGTTCTTCCACTTCGCACAGACAATCCCATGCATATTTCACGCCGGTTTCTCGTTTTTCTTCCGACAAGCCGACAATTTTTAACCATTCATTCACGAGTGGTGGCTGCATGTCGATTGCTCGGCTTTGAAGTTCCTTGAAGATTTTTTTGCGAAACATGCGATGCCCTTTGGGCGGTATCTTGTCCCAGACTTGATGCGCCGCCTGAAATCGCTCACATGCTTCACAAAATGTATATGTCGGCTTGGGTGGCGTCTCCATATGATTGTCTTTCCCTAAAAATTTCCAAGGGATGAAATACACGGCGGCTATTAGCGTGATAGCATAGAGATAAGTAAATCCTTCAATTCCAGATTCAATGTCAGGGCTTTTAGATACAGAGACAATAATAATACAAAACAACAGAATGATCGAAATAATTATCGCCATATGATAGTAAAATTGAAGAATCCGATAACGAATTCTATATTTTTTGATATATGGATTCATATATCGTCCCCAAGCCCAAACTTTCCAAGGTAGCAATGAATCAATGTCGCGTTGCCGTATATCGCCCACATTTTCTTTAAAAATGTCTCCTAATATACCTCTATAGCAAAGACCTACAACGTCTGTTACCAATATAATAATTATTATCTCTGTGTTTATCATTACATTATATTATAGATAGATAGCCAGAGTGAGCAGAACACGCTTGGCTTTTGATGTAAAAGCATTTGCGAGAAGTTTTGCACATCTCCCTCGGATAAGAGCATCTTTGTATCTTATTTCTTTTGTTGAAGGTTTTCTTCCAACGATTTTTGTCGTTGCTCATGAAATTGCTGCGTTTTGATCTGTTCTGCTAACTGTTGATCCAATGCTTCGATTTCTTTTTTTGTATCTTCAATATAATCAAGATAAGTTTCCTTTTTGCGTTCTTCTGTTGCATCCGCATATTTTTGATATAAAATAGCGAGCTTTTTTTGCTTTTTATGCCGTTGTTCTTGCGTATACTCAATATCAAACTGTTGTTGTTCAATATGACCCATCGCATCATCTATCTGTATTTGTATAGATTGTGTATCTTTGATTTCTTCTATATATGAATAATAAGATGGCTGAATCTTAACATCTTGATACGATAAGTATGCGCAGGGTCACAATCAAAATCTGTCAACCGTTTGTCTAACCAAATTGCCTCGTAAATATTTGTAATTTCTAAGGCACGCTCTATATAGTAGAAAAAACCAATATTTCGATATAAGTATTCATGCTGACCTTTACTTCCTGCCCCATAGCCACAAGTACCAATTATCATTGTTTTTTCAATCGTTGAAAAACGAAAAATAAAATCCAATAATACATCCAAGATTGCTTTACACTCTATAAGAATACCATATGGTGCAACATTTTGAATCATAACAGCCATGGCATGCTTATATGGAATGATAGGATCTGTTTCTCCTTTAGGATTAAAAAGAATGACAACACAAAAATAAGCAATAACTAAGATAAACGTAGAACTCCGTTCTAACAAAATACGCGAGATTAGTTTTTTCTGTTTATCTGTCATATAAGATTCTTACCGATTATCAATCTTCTCCGGATACAGGTCATGGTTTACCATGCGGTTCCAAGCGACTTCCTCCCAGCGGGTGCCCGGCTTGCCGTAGTTGCAGTACGGGTCAATCGAGATGCCGCCGCGCGGCGTGAACTTGCCCCAGACCTCGATATACTTTGGCTCCATGAGCTTGATGAGATCCTTCATGATGATGTTCACACAGTCCTCGTGGAAATCGCCGTGGTTGCGGAAGCTGAACAGATACAGCTTGAGCGATTTGCTCTCAACCATGCGGATGTCCGGTACATACGAGATGGTAATGGTGGCAAAATCCGGCTGGCCGGTAATTGGGCACAGACTAGTAAATTCCGGACAATTGAATTTGACAAAATAATCGTTGTCTGGATGCTTGTTTACAAAGGTTTCCAGCACTTCCGGTGCATAGTCATCTTTGTATTTGGTATGTTGATTTCCGAGCAGGGTAATGCCCTGCTTTTCTTCTGCGGTTCTTCCTTCCATGTCTCTTAATCCTCCAATGCTGGGTCTTTTACGCCGTTTGCTGCGAATGCTGCTGCTCGGTCAAGGCAGGTGCCGCATTTGCCGCAGGGCTTGTCGCCGCCTTCATAGCAGCTCCATGTCAGATGATACGGAACATGCAGACGCAAGCCTTCGCGCACGACGTCCTTCTTTGTCCATTTGACAAACGGTGCTTTGATGGTCAGCTGGTTGCCGCTGCCCAATTCAATCGCAGACTTCATCGCCTCGTTGAAGGCGTCGCTGCAATCCGGATAGGCATTGCCTGCGGCATCATCGCTGTGTGCGCCATAATAAATTACAGAACAGTCCTTGGACAGCGCAATGCTGGCAGCAGAGGACAAAAACAGACCGTTTCGGAACGGCACATAGGTAGAAACCGGCTTGCCGTCGGATTTTTTGAGCTGATCGGCATAGGATTCCTCTGGAATTTCCTCCGCACAGCCCTGCAACAGCGTGCATTTGGTGTCATACTGGAAAATTTTTGCGAGATCCAGTGTAATCAGCTCGACACCGTAATAGCGAGCAACAGCTTCTGCTGCTTCTACTTCCTTATCGTGCTTCTGTCCATATGTGATAGACAAGGCAGTGACATTTTCTTTTCCATATTTTTCGATGGCGAGGCCGAGACAGGTTGTGCTGTCTACGCCGCCGCTGGATAAAACAAGTGCTCTCATGATTGGTTCTCCTTATGCCTGATATAACCGCTGCTGCAAATCAGCATCGGTGCGGAAGCGTCCGCGCAGGGTGGTTGTGGTTGTCTTGGCATTGGTCTGGCGGATGCCGCGGGCGGTCATACAGCTGTGGCATCCCTGAATCAAAACGCCGACATCTTCTGAATCGGTGACCATCTGCATAATCTGCGCAATATCGGAACCGATGCGCTCTTGCAATTGCAGACGCTTGCTCACCATATCCGCAATACGAGCGATTTTACTCAACCCAATGACCTTGCCGTTCGGCACGTAGGCGACAGTGGCAGTCATGTCATACATCAGCGCGATGTGATGCTCGCAATAGCTGAACAGCTGAATGTCTTTGACAACGACAACATCCTTCGAGTCGCTGGCAAAATCCATTTCGTCCTCAAATGTCTTGCCAAACATCTGCGCGATCTCTTCGTTGGTATAATTCATGCCCTCAAATACTTCGTTGTACATGCGGGCAACACGGTCCGGTGTATCCTTTAAGCCCTCGCGGTCTGGATCATCACCCAATGCAATGAGGATACCGCGAATGTGTTCTTTGATTGCTTTGGTATCAATAGCCATAATTTTTTCGTCCTGTTCTGCGGATCATACGCCGCGTTTATTTGGGTCCCAGATAAATTTATGCATTTGCAGCTGCAAGGTCACATCGTTGAGTGTGTGCGCCTGCATAAAGTCTACGATTTCAGCCGGTTCAATGGAACCAAATACCGGACTGAAGTATACATGACAGCGGTGCGTCAGATCATACGTTTGAATGACGTCCAGAGCGCGCTGTAAATCCTCCTGACTGCCTGCGACAAACTTGACGGTGTCCGAGGCACGGAGCAGGGAAAAATTCTCTGGACGCATGTGCGCTTCCATGCCGCTGCCGGGCAGCTTATAATCCATCGTAAATGCGATACGTGGAGAGATGCCGACAAACGGTGTCAAATCAACACTGCCGTTGGTTTCGATTTCAATATATCGGTTTTCTTTTTGCGAGAGCGCCGTAAGCAGCTCTGTCATGCCGTCACGCAGCAGCGGCTCGCCGCCGGTGAGCGTGATATTGTTTACACCAGTGGCATCGACAGCGGCACAGATCTCCTCTGTGGTCTGACAGACATGCGGGACATCCGGTTCATTTGCCCAAGTGGTATCGCAGAACGAGCAACGCAAATTGCAGCCGCAAAAACGAACAAAGACAGCGAGCTGTCCTGCGTGCGTGCCCTCGCCGTTGATGCTGGTAAAGGTCTCTGCTACATGAAAGGTCGTCATACCTGCTCCTCTCCGGTGTACGAAGCGCAGTTGTTCGGCGTTTCATATACCGTTGCCTCTGCGACCGTGTAACCGCACGCGGTCATGCGCTGATAAAAATATTCTGCGAAGTGTTCTGCGGTCGGACGGAATGGCACTTCGGTCAGTGCAAATCCATCTTCTGCCAGAGCACAGCGGGTTGCCTCACGCAGTGTGCCGGTTTCATAAATTAAGGTGTGATCCAGAGCATCTGCGATGCGCTTCAGATCGGATTTCAGCTGAGAGAAATCGACAAGCATACCGCGTTCCTGTGTCGTGGTCTGCAAGGTGCTGCCGCTGATGCGGATTTGGACAATCCAATGATGTCCGTGGATATTGCTGCACTTGCCCTGATAGTGCGCGAGAAAATGCGCGGCGTCAAAATTCGCCTCCGCTCTTAAATAGTACATAAGAACTTCCTTTCAAGAAAAAACAGCAGGCATCCCAGCCTGCTGTAGAATACAAAAATGATTCGTCAGCCCTGGTTTTGTTTTAAGACAGGATGGTGCAAACGAACTGTCTGATTCAAAGATGTATATACTATACACCTTCCGTGTTTTGCTGTCAATTGAATTTCCGCGTTTCCTTGAATCAAAGCGCAAAATGTGATAGTATAGACAAAGACCTGCAAAACTGCGGGAATTTCAGTCAAATATTGGAGAATGAAAATACATGCTTTTAAAACGAATTTCAGCCATGCTGCTCGCGGGGTGCATGGCTTGGACGTTGGCGGGCTGCGGCAGTTCGTCGACAGATGGCAGTGCAGGCAGCGGACAGCGGACAGAAACACCGACGCTGGAACAGATTTATGCGGCCAATACGTTGGAAACATATGAAGCGGATAACATTCAGCCGTCATTTAGCACGTGTCTGCGCGTCGGAAATGAGAAAAAAGAATCCAATGCCTTACTGACGCTGTATTATGATGATGTGTTGGGAACGATTTGCCGCTATCGCAAGACAGAAACAGGTATGCTGTTTAAATACTATTTCCAGCATGATGGACAGGACTTTTACACCTATGCAGAAGCCAATAAAGACGGCAGCATCAAGAAAAAGGCACTTGTCATTCAGGCAAAAGCGGCAGCAAAACAGGAAAACAGCCCGTCTTATGCAGAACAGCTGTTTGAAGAGTATGGATTTGGTTCCTACAATAACAAAGAGACCGTTACGTCGCTGCGAGACTGCGGGGAAACCTATCACATTGTGACGGATATTTCCGCATTGTCCGGCACGGAAGATAACGGAAAGACCTATACGTACACCACACAGGAATACGATGTGGAGAAAAAAACGCTGCGCATTTTGGATATTTTCCGAACCTATACGGTCAAGGAAGCGGACGGAGAAGAAAAGACTTGTACGATGTCGCGCAGCATGACATACAGCAGCGATGAAATGGTCAAACCGGCAGATTTTATTCAAGAAAATTTGATTGCACCGGCATGGTCACGTACCATCACGCTGGTATCTGACAGCGGAGAGCAGATGATTTCCGTGCCGAATGGCATTCCGGTTCTGATCGACGCGCCAGATGGATATACCGCGTATACAGACAGCTCGTATATGCAGAAATATACAAAGGATACACCGGATGCAGATAAAACCTATCCGAACAGAACCATTTATTTAAGCAAATAAATAAAAGCTCTGATTGTGCCGAACAAACGGTATAATCAGAGCTTTTTTGCGTTTCAAATTAAATGTGCTTGTGCAGCAGCTGGAGCACCATGTGCAGAGAATCTAGATCAATCTGTCCCGGTGCGGAGGCAGCACCAATCGTGCCGAATGTGATCGCACTGCCAAAAATTTCGCCGCTCAGACGGCTGATAATACCGCTCTGTCCCATAGACATGGTGATGAGCGGGCACTCGCTCTCACGAGACATCTGTTCGGTGGCATACAGCAGTTCCAAGACATCGTGCTTGTCCTGCGGCATGACAGCGATTTTCAGAATATCTGCGCCTTCTGCTTCGGCGCGCTTCATGCGGGCAACCAGTTCTTCCTTCGGCGGGGTACGCTCAAAATCGTGGTTGGAGATGATGACTGGCATTCCGTGACTGTGAGCCAGCTCCACCAGTTCCTTTACGATGTTGTCACCGATGCACAGCTCGACATCAATCATGTCCACCAGATGCTCTTCGATAGCGGTGCGATACAGCTCAACATAATATTCCGGTTCAATTGGCTGGCTGCCGCCTTCTCCGATGGTGCGGAAGGTCAGAATAAACGGCTGGTCGTCCAAGATGCCGTGCAGAATACGAGAAGCGCGGCGAACCATGTTGATGTCATGAAAGTGCTCAAAGCGGTCGATACGCCACTCAATCAGGTCAAAATTTTTGCGCTGCATGCCGCGCGCCTGAGAGAAAATCTCACGCAGGTTGGTGGCAACGATGGGAACACAAATCTTCGGGATTCCGCTGCCGATGCAGCAGTTCTTTACACAAACATTGCTCATAATATGTCTTCCTCTTTCTAAACAAGTTGTGGAACTTTTACTTTTTTCAGTTTATCATATTTTTGCAAAAAATACTATGCATTTTGCATAAAAAATTCCGATAATTCTTACAGCAGGACGAAGCCGATCCATCCGGCGAGCAGGCCGATGCAAAAACCGGCAATGACATCGCGGGGGAAGTGCACGCCGCCCAACATGCGAATGACAGCCAGCAGAGCTGTGACGAGAAGCAGTACCATGCCGATACGAGAAAACGTATACAGAAACGCACAGGAAATCACGGCAGAAGAAAAGACATGCCGACTGGGAAACGAGTGTCCGCGTGTGTCTTTGTGAATGAGCGGCTGAATATTCAATTGCTCATACGGACGCGGCGTGTTTACGCGGCTGCGGAATACAGACACCAGCACAAAGGAAATCGCCGGTGTCAACAGCACGGACAAAAAGCGCGCATCGTTTTGAAGTAGCAATACGAATAATAGCAGAGGGTATGCGACGTATACGAGCGCTGTCAAAGCTTTGTTGATATACAGCAGTATTTTCGTCAAAAAAGGACGCTTGCGCAGAGGGCGCGTCCATGCTTCATACTGTTGAGCGGTCATAGAGGAACTCCTTTGGTTAAACGAAATCACCTTTTTCCATCTGCGGCATAGAATACATCAGAACATCTGAGATGGAGGGAAAACATATGAGTGAACGTGTGACACCCGGCCCGATTTGCGGAGAAAAGCCCATCCGCGAAGCGGTATGCACGCATACGCGAAAAGTCTATGATGCATGTCGCTCCAAAGAGTGTATCCGCGATTTGCGGGTATATTTGACCCGACAGTCGCAAGAATTGCTGGAGCGTTCGTCTAGTGTCAAGCCGCGCCGCGCGGAACTGCTGTGGGTGGATATTGACGTACAGCCGGTAGACTTTAACCGCGGCTTTTTCCATGTGGACGTCCGCTACTACTACAAGGTATTTGCGGAAATCAGTGCAGGATGCGGACGGATGCAGGATATTTGCGGTTTGGCATATTTTGACAAACGGACGATTTTGTACGGCAGTGAAGGAACGGCAAGAATCTTTACTTCACAAGCAGGTGCGCCGAATGCACAGACCATTGAGCGGACGAACAAGCCGGAGGCAGTGGTTGAACCATTTGCCCCGCTCAATGAGAAGCGGACAACGGCAGCTGTACACCATCTTTCGATGCAAATACCAGCGTATCTCCCTCATAAATAAACTTGAGCGAGAAAAACGGCTGCATTTCGTCAAACAGCAGCTTTAGAAAAATTTTGTCTCCTTCCCAGGCGGGCAGAGACAACAGCTGCTCGCGCGGAATCCATTCGAGGTCTCCCTCGTCACAGTCGATTAACTCTCCGGTAAAACCGTCCGCGGAGAACAGATGCATGTATTCGGTCTCCCATACATCCGAAACAAAGGTCACAATGCCGCGGTATTTGTAATGCGTCAGGGTCAGACCGGTTTCTTCCTTGGTCTCGCGCAGAATACAGTCCTCCGGACTTTCCTTGTCTTCAAATTTGCCGCCGATGCCGAGCCATTTGTCGTGGCTTTGGTCATTTTTCTTTTTCGTGCGGTGCAGCATCAGATAGTTGCCATTTTGTCGAATATAAATCAGTGTTGTATTGCGCATAAAAATCACCTAGCTTTCTGTTTGCTATTGTAAAAGATTTGGCGGAAAAACGCAATGGATTTCTGCATATACTTGCCACTGGGGAGGGGATGCCATGGAACCATTGCGCATGGCGGCATATTGCCGCGTGTCAACGCAAAAGGAAGCACAACTGGACAGTCTCGCGCATCAAGAGGCGTTTTTTGCATCGTATGCACGCAGAGAACAGCTGGTTTTGACGCATATCTATGCAGACGCCGGACTTTCCGGCAGACAGATAACGCATCGAACGGAATTTTTGCATATGCTGGATGATGCACAGAGACACACGTTTGATGTGCTGTGCGTCAAAGATATTTCGCGTTTTGCCCGGAATACCGTAGACTGTCTACAGGCAGTGCGGCTGCTCAAAAAGTACGGCGTACAGCTTCGCTTTTTGTCAGAGGGGCAGGAATGCATGGGAAATTCGGAATTTATTCTGACCGTGTACGCGTCGTTGGCGCAGGAAGAGAGCGCGCATTTGTCCAAGCGCATTAAATTTGGCAAAGAGATCAATGCGAAACGCGGGCGGGTGCCGCCGGTGATTTTTGGCTATACGCGCACGGGGCTGTTTTCCCTGCGCAAACAGCCGCGGGAGGCGGAAATTGTGCGGGAGATTTTTCGGCTGTATTTGACCGGCATGGGCGCGGCAAGCATTGCTTCACAGCTCAATCATGCGGGCAAAACAACCAAGCGCGGCAAGCAATGGGATGCACGCGGTGTCCGGCGCTGTCTGGACAATCCGATTTATTGCGGCGTGCTCGTCAATCATAAAAGTACGGTGACGGATTATCTGGAGGGAACCGTGCAGCCGCTGCCACAGGAACAGTGGTATGTTCACGCCCGTCCAGAGTGGGCGATTGTTTCGCAGGAAACCTTTGCAGCCGCACAGCGCGAACGCAAACGCCGTCGTGCCGTTGCTGAAACCGGAAAAGCCTGCGGCACAAATAGAAACACTTGACCCGCTGGTGCTGTCTGCCAAGATCATGGAGCCGGAGTGCCGCTGCGGCTGCTGTTGTGATTTGAGCGAAGTGCCGGAACCGCTCAGCTGTCTGTTTGGCGACGATATTATTCTGGATACCGGCGTGAAAAAGCTGTTTGTCACGTTGGGACAGTTCTCCATCATTCGCTTGGAGCGCGACATTCAGCTGCTCATGCCGGCGTATGACATCTGTATGCCTGCCAAGGATTGCAGCTGTGCTGGCGGATGCTGTAAGCAGGAGGACCCCTGCGAGATGTTCAACCGGTTTGAATTTCCGGTGGAGGAATTTTTCCCGAAGGACGGACGCGGCGCACCGGGCGATTTCGACAAGGACTGCGGCTGTCACCCGAAAAAGGATGAATGCCGCGGATGCCGCAGCTGACAGCATGGCGGCAGCAGAAAGCAAAGCCGGAGAGAAATTTCCGGCTTTTTTGCTTTGTACGCTCCAAAACTATTGCGAAACCGGTGTATTCGTAGTACAATAATTTTGATTTTAATTTGAGGAATCGAGCGAGAACACCGGATACTTTGTTGGTTTGCGGCAAAGTATACGAAGAAGGCTTCGCTTTATGATTTGATTTTTACGATATGACGGTTTATCCGGATGGAATAGGAGATACAGCATGTTTGAGAATGTAAAGGAACTGCTTAGTGCAAGGGAAACGCTGGAAACAGTTAATGAACAACTCGCAGCGTCCGAAGCAAAATTACAGGAGCTACAGAAGCAGCTCAAGGATGCTGAGGAAGAACTTGCCGCACGCAATGAGACCATTGCAAAAAAGGATGACATTGTCATTGCCATTCATAAGCAGACGACAGATGAACGACAGAAGGTCGTTGACTATTATGATGGTCTGGAAAAAGAGGCGCGGAGCAAGCTGAACAAAACACAGGATCTGCTCAAAAAAGCAGAGACACATTTTGAAGACTGCGAGCGACAGGTGTACTGCATGGCAAATCTGTACAAGGCAATGCGAGCAGCCATTGGCCGATACAGCATGTCTGCCGTACCGGAGAATCTGGACATTACACCGGAAGAGCTGGAAGAACTGCGCCTGACAGAGGAATCGGTTGGCCTCAAGATGCATTCGTATAAGATGGAAGATCTGCACAAGATGCACGAGGCAAATAATGCGCTCATTGAACAGCTGTTGGCGCGATATGAGGTGCGTCTGAGCATTCCGGCTGACCGGGTGGTATTCCAGCTCATGACATTGGGACTGCGTGCGGAGTTGCAGCAGATCATCAATGAATTGACATATGGTGAGCTGAGCCGCGCGCAGGTACGACTGCACACGGCGGTCAATAAATACATGAAGATTGTCTCCTTCGGCAAGCTGCCGTCTACGGACGAGCTGGCAGCATATGCATCTGAACTGGAGGTATTTCTCAAGGAAACCCTGCGTCTGGAATATACCTACTTGGAGCGTCAGTCGGATTATGAGAAGCGCAAGCGTCTTTTTGGCGATCCGGATAAAACGGACGAACAGGAATAATTACCTGAACCCTGCAGCGAGCGGGCTCTTCGGTCCCCAACGGTCGGAGAGCTCCTTTCTTTTGAACGGAACAAACAACGATGAAAAATGAGGTACGAATTTTATGAAGCTCTCTCGGAAGCTGAAACGAATCCTGCCGCGAGTCCAAAAGCCTGCCCGATATGTCGGCGGAGAATGGGGCTCCATTGTCAAGGATAAGGAAACCATTGATCTGCGATTTGGCATGTGTTTTCCCGACACGTATGAGGTCGGCATGTCCCATCTCGGAAGCCGTATTTTGTATGGCCTGCTCAACCATCAGGACGGTATCTGGTGTGAGCGCGTCTTTGCACCGTGGATTGATATGGAAGCGGAGATGCGACAGGCAGATATTCCGCTGTATGGATTGGAAAGCGGCGATCCCATTACCCAATTGGATATTTTGGGCTTTACGCTGCAGTATGAGCTGTCGTTCACCAATGTGCTGAACATGCTGGATTTAGGCGGCATTCCGGTGCGCGCCTGCGACAGAAAGACGCTGAAAAACTTTGTCGTGTGCGGCGGCCCGTGTGCATATAATCCGGAACCGCTTGCCCCGTTTGTCGATGCGTTTCAGATTGGCGACGGCGAGGAGATTATGATCGAATTTACCGATCTGTATCGTCAGGCAAAGCGGGAAAATTGGAGCAAAGACGAATTCCTGCGCAAGGCTTGTCATATTGAAGGATTGTATGTGCCGTCGCTGTACGATGTGACGTATCACGAGGACGGAACCGTAGAGGCTGTGACGCCGAAAGACGGCGCACCGGCATTTGTGCAGAAGCGTATCGTGCGGGATCTGGACAACATGTACTATCCGGAATCCTTTGTGGTTCCGTCGACGGAAATTGTCTTTGACCGTGCCATGGTCGAGCTGTTCCGCGGATGTCCGCGTGGCTGCCGCTTCTGTCAGGCGGGTCATACCTATCGCCCGCTGCGCAAAAAGAGCGCAGATGTCCTGCTCAAGCAGGCAAAAGCTGTGCTGGACAATTCCGGTTATGAAGAAATTTCGTTGTCGTCACTGTCTACCAGTGACTATTCCGAATTGCCAAAGCTGGCGAATGATCTGTTGGATATTTGCGAAGAGCGTCGCGTCAGCTTGTCACTGCCGTCGCTGCGTGCGGATTCCTTTAGCATGGAGCTGATGGAGCGCGTGCAGAAGGTGCGCAAGAGCGGTCTGACTTTTGCAGCAGAGGCGGGAAGCCAGCGCCTGCGCGATGTCATCAACAAGAATATCACGGAAGAAGATCTGCTCAAGGCGTGCACCTATGCCTTTGAAGGCGGCTGGAACAATGTCAAGCTGTACTTTATGATGGGCCTTCCGACCGAGACCAATGCAGATTTTGACGAGATGTCTCAGCTGTGCAAGAATATTGCGTATCGCTGGCGCATGACCACGCCGAATCGGGCGCGCGGCGTCAAGATTACCGCGTCGACATCCTGCTTTGTTCCGAAGCCGCAGACGCCGTTCCAGTGGGACGCGCAGGCGACCAAGGAAGAGCTGGACGAAAAGACCGCGTATCTGCGCCAGGTCATGAAAACCAAAAATGTCACCTTCCGCTGGCACGCTTCGGACACCAGCTTTTTGGAGGGCGCCTTTGCTCGCGGCGACCGCCGGATGGCAGAAGTGCTGTATACGGCGTGGAAGTCGGGTTGCAAGATGGACGGCTGGGAGGACTGCTTCTCGCTGGAAAAGTGGATGGATGCCTTCCGGACAGTCGGCTTGGATCCGGCATTCTATGCCAACCGACAGCGTCCGTTGGACGAAGTGTTCCCGTGGGATCACATCGGATGCGGAACGACAAAGGAGCATCTCAAGAGAGAATGGGAGCGTTCGCGCAGAGCAGAACCGACTCCGTCTTGTTTGGAAAAATGTGCTGGCTGTGGCGCAGCCAGCCTGTTGAAAGGATGTGCGTGCAGTGTTTAAGGCAAGAATGCGATTTTCCAAGACCGATGAAGCGGCATATATTTCCCATCTAGATTTGATGCACTGTATGCAGCGCATTATCACCCGCGCCAAGCTGCCAGTGTGGTACACAGAGGGATTTAACCAGCATATTTATATTTCCATTGCCCTGCCGCTATCCACCGGATACTCCGGCGAATGGGAATTTTTGGATTTCAATTGTACGGCAGAACAGCTGCCGGAGGACGCTGTGCAGCGCATGAATGCGGTGTGCCCGTCCGGCATTTCGGTGCAGGAGATGTATTCCATTGAGAACGGTGCGGGACGAAAGGTACGCGATATTGCATACTCCAAGTTTGAGATTACTTGGGAGTTTGACAACGGCGTGCCGGCAGATTTCTGCGAGCGTGTGCAGGCGCTGTTTGCACAGGACGAGATTCTCATCATGAAAAAATCCAAGCGCGGAGAAAAAGAGGTCAATATCAAGGACTACATGAAAGCGTTGACGCTGGAACCGGATACAGACTGCGTGCGCTGCTATGCCATCCTTGGAGCGGGCAACAATAATTTGAGCCCGGAATATCTCACAAAGACCATTATGCGCGATTTGCCGGATTTGACGCCAGACGGCGCAAACTATCATCATCTGATGGTATATGACGCAGAACTCAACGAATTTCGATAAACTGGATGATATAGGATGAAACATACAACTTCAAGACAAATACCAAAGGAACAGATTGCGCACCAGCTGGATTATATCGAACAGGTGAGCCGACGCAATGCGCTGCTGCCGGAACAGCAGTGGTTTTTCTGCCAGACGTTTGGCTGCCAGCAGAACGAGGCGGACACCGAGCGCATTGCAGGTATGCTGCGCGATATGGGCTATCAGCGAACCGAGGATTACACCAAAGCAAATGTGATCGTTGTCAACACCTGTGCCGTGCGCGAACATGCGGAAAAACGCGTGTTCGGCATGATGGGCAAGTACACGCACTTAAAAGATACCCGTGATGATCTGGTGATCTGTATGTGTGGCTGCATGGTACAGCAGGAGCATATCACAGAGAAAATCAAAAAGAGCTATCCGCGCGTAGATATTGTGTTTGGTACACATATGCAGTGGAGATTTCCGGAACTGCTGCTGCACCGTTTGAACGGCAGCAAGCGCATTTTCGAAATTGCCGGTGATCCGAAGGGCGAAATTGCTGAGGGTCTGCCGGTACAGCGCGGCGAGGGCTGTCATGCATGGCTGTCCATTATGTACGGCTGCAATAATTTCTGTACCTACTGCATCGTGCCCTATGTGCGCGGCAGAGAGCGCAGCCGTCGGCCGGAGGACATTGAGGCAGAGCTGCGCTGCTTGGTAGAAGAAGGCTATAAAGACATCACACTGCTCGGACAAAATGTCAATTCGTATGGCAAGGATTTGGGCATGGATATAGACTTTTCCGATTTGCTGGCGCGGCTGGATGCCGTGCCGGGCGAATATCGTCTGCGATTTATGACGAGCCATCCGAAGGATGCATCGGAAAAGCTGTTCCGCACGATGGCGCAGGGAACACACATCAGCCATCAGCTGCATTTGCCGTTCCAGTCCGGCTCCAATCAGATTCTCAAGCGCATGAACCGTGGATATACCAAGGAGGCGTATCTGGAGCTGATTGCAGCGGCCAAGCGATATATGCCGGATCTTGTGCTGTCCTCGGATATTATCGTTGGTTTCCCCGGCGAGACCGAAGAAGATTTTCAAGGAACGCTGGACGTTGTGCGGCAGGGAAAGTATGACCAGCTGTTTACGTTTTTGTACTCTAAGCGCAGCGGTACACCGGCGGCGGAAATGCCGGATGCAGCGACGCCGGAGGAAAAGCAGGATCGCTTCAATCGTCTGCTGGAAACGCAGGAGGCCATCAATCAGGTGCGGCAGGATGCGTATCAGGATAGAGAGCTGAGCGTCCTGATTGACGGTCTGTCCAATGGCAAGGACGACAGCGAGTATACGCACTGTGGACGGACAGACGGCGGTCTGCTGGTGCTGGTTTCCGGCGAAGATTTGCATATTGGTGATTTTGTCGATGTGAGCATTACAAAGACCTCTCTGCGTGCACTGTACGGCAGAGCAATTAGGAAGGGGTATCATGGCTGAACTTACGCCGATGATGCGGCAGTATTTTGAAATTAAAAATCAGAATCAGGACGGTATTTTGCTGTATCGTCTCGGTGATTTTTATGAAATGTTCTATGACGATGCAAAAATTGCATCGAAGGAACTGGATTTGGTTCTGACCGGAAAAAATTGCGGACAGGAGGAGCGGGCGCCGATGTGCGGCATCCCGTTCCATTCCTGCGAGAGCTATATTGCCAAGCTGGTCAAGAATGGACACAAGGTGTTTATCTGCGAACAGACCGAAGATCCAAAAAAAGCAAAGGGATTGGTGCGGCGTGAAATCATTCGCACGATCACACCGGGCACAGTAATTGAAGTGTCTATGCTGCAGGAGGACTGCAACAATTATATTGCATCGGTTTATTTCGGCGCGATGGGTGCGGGCATCTGCTTTGCGGATATTACAACCGGCGAAATGCTTGCGACGGATATGTCCGGCGATGACATGACGGTTTATGCAATGAATGAAATCGGTCGCTTTACACCAAAAGAAGTGCTGCTCAATCCGGCAGCGGCGGATGATGGTGTGCTGATTGACTTTTTGCATGAGCATATGGATTCCGGTCTGGAGCGCATGACGGATGAGCAGTATGAATATGCAGCGTGCGAGCAGCTGGTGCGCAGACAGTTTGCTGCGAGTGTCGAAGCGGAGACTGTTACCGATCATCCGATGATTGTGTGTGCGGTCGGCGCGCTGCTGCGGTATTTGATGGATACGCAGCAGTCAGACCTGTCCAATTTGGATACGCTGCAGCTGTATTATCAGGGACAGTATCTCGAACTGGATCTCAATGCCAGACGCAATCTGGAATTGTTTGAGACCATGCGCACCAAGGAAAAACGCGGCTCATTGCTGTGGGTGCTCGATCATACCAAGACGGCGATGGGCGCACGATTACTGCGCCAATGGATGAGCAAGCCGCTTCGCAGCCCCAATCAGATTCTTCAAAGACAAAAAGCGGTGGGAGAGCTGAAGGATGATTTGGTTCGGCGTACTGCTCTGACAGATGAACTGCGCCAGATGTTTGACATTGAGCGTCTGATTGGCCGCATTGTCTATGGAACTGCCAATTGTCGGGATATGCGAAGCATGTGCGCGACATTGGAGCATGTGCCGGAAATTCGGATTCAGCTGGCACAGTGCCAGTCCTCGATGCTGCAAGTGCTGTGCGAATCAATGGATGAGCTGCAGGACGTCAAGCAGTTGATTGAGGCAGCCATTGTCGAAGATCCACCGTTTTCTCTGCGTGAGGGCGGTTTTATTCAAGAAGGCTACAGCGAAGAGCTGGACAAGCTGCGCGACATTGCATCGGGCGGCAAAGGCTCCATTGCAGCGATTGAAGAGCGGGAACGCGAGGTAACCGGCATTTCCAAGCTGAAAGTCGGCTATAACCGCGTCTTTGGCTATTATATTGAGGTCGCGCGTTCTCTGTCGGATCAGGTTCCGGCGCATTATGTGCGCAAGCAGACGCTTGCCAATGCAGAGCGATATATTACCGATGAACTCAAGCAGTATGAAAATACTGTTTTGCAGGCGCAGGAGCGCATCACTGATCTGGAATATCAGCTGTTTACAGAGGTGCGCGAGCAGATTTCCGCTGCGGTACATCGGATCCAGATTACCGCGCAGACCTTGGCACAGACCGATGTGTTGTGCTCGCTGGCAGAAGTGGCGGATTTGTATCAGTATTGCTGCCCGGAGGTGGAGTATTCTCCGGTTATCGACATCAAGGAAGGCAGACATCCGGTCGTGGAACGTATGCTGCGCGATACGATGTTTATCGCCAATGATACGCTGCTGGATGACAAGGCGAACCGCATTGCTGTCATTACCGGCCCGAATATGGCGGGTAAATCGACGTATATGCGTCAGGTCGCGTTGATTACGATTATGGCGCAGATGGGCTCTTTTGTTCCGGCGAAATCTGCCCGTATCGGTATTGCTGATCGCGTCTTTACGCGTGTCGGTGCATCGGATGATCTGGCGAGCGGACAATCGACATTTATGGTCGAGATGAGCGAAGTGGCGGATATTTTGACGCATGCGACGCGATTTAGCTTGGTCATTCTCGATGAGATCGGCCGCGGTACATCCACATTTGACGGCATGAGCATTGCCCGTGCCGTGGTAGAATACATCGCAGACCCGAAGAAAATCGGTGCCCGCACGCTGTTTGCCACGCATTATCACGAATTGACCGCGCTGGAAGATTTGATGGAAGGCATCAAGAATTATAATATCGCCGTCAAAAAACGCGGCGAAGATATTACGTTCCTGCGCAAGATCATTCCGGGCGGTGCGGATGACAGCTATGGTATTGCTGTGGCAAAACTGGCAGGCGTTCCAAAGCCGGTGCTGCGCCGCGCAAAGGCAATTCTCAAGGACTTAGAGGATCATGCGCCGAAGATTGAGGTGCATGAAGTGGAAGACGCAGAGGAAGAAGCACCGCAGATGTCTCTGACCAGCTATCAGTCAGATGATGTGGCAGAGAAACTGCGCGCGGTCAATGTCAATACCATGACGCCGATTGAGGCGCTCAATCTGGTATTTGAGCTGCAAAAAATGGTGGAATAATCAAAAAAATCCGTGTATAATAGATGCACAGAGTTTTAGAATAGAAAAGAAACTGGGAGGTGTGCTGCATGGCAGTGATTCATGAATTGGATTCTCATATGGCGGATTTGATTGCTGCGGGTGAAGTAGTTGAGAGACCTTCCTCTGTGTGCAAAGAGCTGGTGGAAAATGCCATTGACGCCGGTGCGACACAGATCACAGTTGAATTGGAGCACGGCGGTATCACGTATTTGCGTGTCCGCGATAATGGCTGCGGCATGGCGCCGGAGGATGCGCCAATTGCCTTTCGCCGCCATGCGACGAGCAAAATCCGCACGCGAGAGGATCTGAGTGCCATCGGCACACTGGGATTCCGCGGCGAAGCGCTCGCCGCAATCAGTGCGGTATCACGTGTCGAGCTGTTTACCAAACAGACCGGCTGCATGGAGGGCGTTCATGTGGCGTTGGAAGGCGGAAAAATGACGGCGAATGAACCGGCAGGCTGCCCGGACGGCACAACGTTTCTCATCCGTGATCTGTTTTACAATACACCGGCACGCATGAAATTTTTGAAAAAAGACTTTACCGAAGCAGGATATATTCTTTCTGTGGTGGAACACGCCGCAGAGAGCCATCCGGAAATCAGTTTTCACTGCATTCGAGATGGAAAAAATGTGTTCCATTCTCCGGGAAATGGCAGCTTGAAAAATGCGGTGTTCAGCGTATTTGGCAAAGAGCTGTCCAAAAATCTCATCGAGATGCCGGAACATACACTTCATGACATTCGGGTTTGGGGCTATATCTCCAAGCCGCATGCGCCGCGCTCCAATCGAACCTATCAGCATTTTTTCGTCAATGGACGATTTATTAAATCCAAGCTGATACAGGCGGCGATGGAGGAAGCATATCGAAACAGCATCATTACCGGAAAATTCCCGTATGGCTGTGTTTGTCTCGACCTGCCGCTGGGACTAGTGGATGTCAATGTCCATCCGGCAAAGACGGAAGTCAAATTTGCAGAGGAAAAGAAAGTATTCTCTGCTGTTTATGCCGCAGTAAAAAATGCGCTGGCGGGAGAGGAAAATATTCCGGAAATTGAGGCAAAGCCGCAAAAGACGCTGGCAGAGGTATTGTCGCCCCAGCCGCCGGAACCACAAGAGAAAACCGAGGTGATTTCGCGTTCTGCGATTCGTATGACACCGCAGCGTTCGGAACAGGTGGATACGAAGGCTGACCGGCTGGAACAGGAAAGCACCTATCAGGCAGCGCCGGTGTCCAGAGGTAGCACGACGCCTGCACCAAAGCGTTCCGGCTTTTTGCCGTTTATTGATGTGGATGACAGAGATGAGCGTGTACTGAGCAACATTGGCGCACCAAAGCCGACCATCAAGCCGACCCGACCGGACGGTTTCACCGGACGCGTATCGCAAATAGAAAAACAGCCGCAACAGCCGCAGCCGACAGTTCAGAATGCTCCTGAGCAAGAAAAAGAACCTGCTCCGGTGCCGCCAAAAGAAACCTTGCTTGATGATATGCCAAAGGCACATGTGATTGGCAGCTGCTTTGACACGTATATTTTGGCGGAGGATGCAAGCGGTCTGATTCTCATTGATAAGCACGCCGCGCATGAGCGGATTTTGTTCAATCAGCTGAGAAAACAGGTGGATATTCCGACACAGATGCTGCTGCAGCCGGTTGTGGTTGATTTGTCCGGCGAGGAATATGCGGCAATCATGGACGGCATGGAACAGATTCAGTCGATTGGCTTTGTCATGGAACCGTTTGGTCAGCACAGTGTTGCCGTGCGCGAAGCGCCGGCGTATATTGATGCCGGTGATTTGTCCATGACCGTTTCTGAAATGGCGCAAAAGCTGATGGATCGCCGCACGCCGGTGCCCGACCGTCTGGATGATTTGATTCATACGGTTTCGTGCAAAGCGGCGATTAAGGGCGGCTGGAAAACGAGCATGGAAGAGCTGCAATCGCTGTGTGACCGCGTGCTGTCCGACCCGGAAGTGACCTGTTGTCCGCATGGCAGACCGGTTACTGTGCGCTTAACCAAATATGAGCTGGATAAAATGTTTAAGCGGGTGAATCAGTGATGAAGCAAAAGCTTATTTGTATTGCCGGACCGACGGCTTCCGGCAAAACGGCATTGTCTATTGCGTTGGCGAAGCGATTGGATACAGAGATCATTTCCTCAGATTCCATGCAGCTGTATCGCGGCATGGATATTGGAACGGCAAAGCCGAGCATGGAAGAACGAGACGGTGTCGTGCATCATATGTTTGATGTGGCGGACGCTGGAGAGACGTTTTCTGTGGCAAAATATCAGCAGATGGCGGATGCTTGTGCACAAGATATTCTGTCGCGCGGGAAAGTTCCGATTGTGTGCGGCGGCACGGGATTGTATCTGGATGCCCTCATTGAGGGCAGTGTATTTTCTGGCGATGAGACCAATTTAGAGGCGCGAGAAAAATACAACGCGATTGCGCGGGAACAAGGCGCTCATGCACTGCATGAAATGCTGCGCGCTGTCGATCCGGTGTCGGCGCAGCGCATCCATGAAAATAACGTCAAGCGTGTCGTGCGGGCACTGGAAGTGTACGAGCAGACCGGTATGACGATCAACGAGTGGAACGAAAAAAATAAACGGCCAGAGCCAAAATACGATGCGATTTTATTTGCGCTCTGTCCTTCTGACCGGCAGATGCTGTATGACCGCATCGACCGTCGTGTCGATCAGATGGCGGAACAGGGACTTGTCGAAGAGACCGAGCGCCTGTGGAAGGGCGGAAAACTCGTCGGGACGGCGGGACAAGCCATCGGTTACAAAGAGCTGGTGCCATATCTGGAAGGACGAGAGAGCTTAGACGTTTGTCTGGATACACTCAAGCGGGCATCGCGCAATTATGCCAAGCGGCAGCTGACCTGGCTGCGGCGAGACAATCGCGTGCACTGGCTGCAATACGACGCGCCGGAAGATTTTTCCGGAATTCTTCAGCAAGTGACAGAAATTTTATCTGAACGTGGTGTAACATATTGAAAGTATCTCTATACATCACGGGAGGATTCGATTATAATGAAAACCGAAATCAATTTACAAGACACCTTTTTAAACAGGGCACGGCAGGACAGAGTTCCGTTGACGGTCTTTCTCACCAATGGATTTCAGCTGCGCGGCGTGGTGCGCGGATTTGACACGTTTGTCATTCTCTTTGACTGCGATGGAAAGCAGGAAATGATTTATAAACACGCCATTTCCACGGTGATTCCGCAGCGCAAGCTGGAAATGAACGGAAGAAAGGAAGCTGTCACGGCATAAGACCCTCTGTTCGGAGGAGTACTTTCTATGGCATTCAAAGGAAATCCGTTTCGGCGGAAGAATTCCGATAAAACATCCAATCAAACATCCAATGTATGGCGGATCGGCGGACTGCAACTCAACCGAGCACTTCGGATACCGATCATCATTTTTGTGATTATTTTTGTTTACAGCGTTGCTGGATTTGCCATCAGTCATTACAATCCGGTCAAGACGACACTGGCACAGCAGGTATCTCTGGATGACTCCTTCTCTGCGAGCGGATATTTTATTCGGCAAGAGCAGGCAGTAGATATTGCAGAAGGCGATACGGTGGAGTACAATTATTCTGACGGCGATAAAGTATCGAAGGGTGCGGCGCTCGTCACCGAATATTCCAATCAGGACGCATTGACCGTCAGCCGGGAATTAAAGAGCATCAATGACAATATCGAACAGCTGGAGACATTCAGCTCAACATCGTCTACAACGACCAATTCCAGCCGACTCAATCAGAAAATCATCGATCAGATGAATACGCTGTGCGAACAGGTGGAGAACGGTTCGCTGGGGCAGATCACCTCGATTACTTCCGAGCTGCGTCAGCTGATTTTGAAGAGCGGTTCGATTTCCGATAACAGCAAGGACATCAAAAAAGAGCTTGCCAGCCTGAAAAAACAGGCGGCTTCGCTGGAGTCCCGTCTGGACGGCAAAACGACCAGCATCTATTCTCCGTGCGCAGGCTATTTTTGTGAGTCTGCCGATGGATACGAGAGTATCTTTACGCCGGACGTGATAGACAATTTGACCCTGTCTTCCATGGAAAAATTGGGACAGAAAGAGCCGAAGGCGACATCTGGCAAGGGAAAAGTGGTGTCGGGATACATCTGGTACTATGCCGCAAAGGTCAGCGACGCGGACGCCAAGAGCCTGAAACAGGGCAACACCGTAAAACTTCGCTTTTCACAGGTAAACCGAGATGTCTCCGCAACGGTACAGGCGGTGCGCGATGATGAGAGCAGCGACAACACCCTGGTTATTTTTCAGTCCGAAGATATGGATGCAGAGCTGGTCTCGATGCGAGAGCAGGTGGCAACTGTCGTAGTGGATTCTTATGCCGGACTCAGAGTGCCAAAATCGGCGGTGCGCATGGAAAACGATGAGATGGGCGTTTATGTTTTATCCAATTCCGTGGCAAGCTATAAAAAGATCGAGCCGCTGTACGAGGGCAAGGATTTCTATATTGTCGAGCAAAATGTAACCGGCAATGATTCGCTGGTTGTCAACGATGATATTATTGTGGAAGCAAAAGATGTGAATGACAAGAAGGTAATGAAATAATGACAGAGGAAGAACGCAACAACATCACACAAGCGGTACAGACCGCAAAAAAACGCATCGCAGAGGCGGCAATTGCTTCGGGACGCAAGCCGGAGGATATTACGCTGGTCGCTGCGACAAAGATGAACGACGCAGAGCGCGTCCGCGTTGCCATTGAGGCAGGCGTGGATGTCTGCGGCGAGAACCGCGTGCAGGAGCTGCTGGAAAAGTATGAGCAACATGCCTATGATGGAAAGCCGCTGCATTTTATTGGCACCTTACAGACGAACAAAGTCAAGTACCTGATTGGCAAGGTATCTATGATTGAGTCGGTCAGCTCGGTGAAGCTGGCAAAGGTCATTGACAAGGAGGCTGCCAAGGCTGGAATCTGTCAGGATATTCTGCTCGAGCTGAATATCGGCAGAGAAGAAAGCAAGCTGGGCATTGATCCGGACGAGATTGACGCTGTGATCGAACAGGTTGCTCAACTGGAGCATGTTCATGTGCGCGGACTGATGGCAATTCCACCAAAACCGCAGCCAAATCAAGAAAAAACTCTTTATTTTGACAGAATGTCTCAACTATTTATTGACATATCGGCGAAAAAATACGATAATATCACCATGGACTGCTTGTCGATGGGAATGAGTGCCGATTATTGTGAGGCAATTTCCTGTGGGGCAACGATTGTCCGGCTGGGCACGGCATTGTTCGGCGCCCGCCATTACTGAGAAATTAGATTTGTTCCATTCGGGAGGAAACAGAAATGGGTTTAGTAAACGACTTCAAACGCTGGGTCAGCGGAGAGGTAGATGACGAGGACGACTTTGACATGGACGAAGGTCCTGTAGAAGAGCCGAGAGTCAGAGAGACCTCCTCTTCCTACTACCACGAGCCAGCAAGAACGTCTGTTTCATCTGAGGTACGACATAGTACGAAGGTTGAATCACGCGGCAACAATCAAGTGGTGAATATTAACGCAACAACCAAGCTGGCTGTTGTTTTGGTGAAGGCAGATCAGTTTAACAATGTAGCAGACATCGCAGATCATCTGAAGAACAAGATGACCGTTGTGCTCAATCTGGAGACAACAGACAAGGAAACATCCAAGCGCATGCTGGACTTTATGAGCGGCGTTACATATGCCATCGAAGGCAAGATCAAGCGCGTGGCTAACGGCACGTATTTGATTACTCCGCTGGATGTGGAAATTGTCGGCGATGATTTGATTAGCGAACTGGAAAACAGCGGAATGAAACTTTGATGTTTTCCGACCGAGAGGTATGGGTTTCAGTATGATTCTTGCAAGCATTACGATTCGGATACTCAGGATATTGCAGCTTCTCATTGTTGTGCGGGCGCTGTGCTCGTGGTTCCCGCAGGTACAGCAATCCGCAGTCGGAGAATTTCTGTACACCGTGACGGAGCCGATGCTCGCGCCATGTCGCAGCCTGCTCAGCAGATTTCAGTCCGGACGAGGCATGATGCTGGATTTTTCTCCGGTGATTGTTCTGCTGCTTTTGGAGTTTGCGGAGCGGCTGGTCTATGCGCTGCTGTAACGTGCAAGTTTTCGTGGGATTCGTCCGGCCGGGTTTATCCCGGCCATTTTCCGGTTTTTATCGGTTGTTTGACTTCAGGGAGGTAACATGTTAGGTTCAAAAGAAATCCGGGATTTTACGCCGGAGAAAGCAGTCTTTGGCGGCTATGATACCAGAAGCGTCGATATGATGCTGGATCAGGCGGCGGATGACATGGAGGCTCTGGAACGGGAAAATGCAGAACTGCGGGCGAAGCTCAAGGTCATGGTGGACAAGATCGAAGAATATCGCCGCATTGAGAGCGGCATTCGACAGGCACTGATGACTGCGCAGGGCATGGCGGACAAGACGAAAAAAGAAGCGAGCGAACAGGCTGACCAGACGCGAAATCAAGCACACGAAGAGGCGGAACAGCTCAAACGGGAAACCAAAGAACAGTGCGAAGCCATTGTCAGACGGTATCAGGTGCAGGCTTCTCAGGAGCAGGCGCGTCTGCGGCTGGCACAGAAGGAAGCAGCTTCCTTTATTGAAAAAATGACACGTGCCTTTCGGGAAGAGAGCGAAAAGATCGCAGCGATTCCGCAAAAAGAGGGCGTAGAATTCACCTCTATCTCAGACCACACGGTTTACAGTGAGGCGACGAGCGAAACGATTGAAGGTCGGGTAGAGGGACCGGCGGAGTTAAAAATTCCTAAGCCGTCGGAAGAAAATCCGGGAACAGACATTCCCACGGATATTTTAAAAATTTTTGCTGATGCCAAACACACATCTCATTTGGATGGAATGGAACAGACCGCGTACACCGTAGAGGTGAGCGGTTCGCAGGATGGCAGCAATTTTGATGGAGAATAAACAGCCGCGGCTGTTTAGGATAGAATCCCGTCAAGCTGGCGGGACGGCGTTGATTCAAAAAAGAGGACAGCGTCGAGAATCAGAAAGGATGGTACGGTTACATGCCGCAGGATTACAACAAGACAATCAATCTTCCACAGACTGATTTTCCGATGCGCGCGGGTCTTCCGAAGCGCGAGCCGGAGTTTTTGGAGAAGTGGGAGAAAGAGGATATTTACCATACACTGATGGAGAAGAATGAGGGAAAACCGCTGTTCATTCTTCATGATGGCCCTCCGTATGCAAACGGCAATCTGCATCTGGGTCACGCACTGAACAAGATCCTCAAGGATTTCATCGTGCGTTACAAGAACATGGCTGGCTTTAAGGCTCCGTATGTACCGGGCTGGGATACCCATGGTCTGCCGATTGAGCGTCAGGCAATTGCTGCGTTTGGTCTGGACAGACATAAGGTCAGCAACAAGGATTTCTGCGATAAGTGCAAGGAATTTGCATTGGATCACGTAGACACGCAGCGCACCCAGTTTAAGCGTCTGGGCGTTGTCGGTGATTGGGATCACCCGTATCTGACCCTGACCAATGACTTTGTTGCCAAGCAGGTTTCTGTCTTTGGCGAGATGGCAAAGAAGGACTATATTTACCGCGGCATGAAGCCGGTATACTGGTGCCCGCACGATGAGACTGCTCTGGCTGAGGCTGAGATCGAGTACAAGGACAACAAGTGTGCATCTATCTATGTCAAGTTTGCAGTCAAGGACGATCAGGGCAAGATCAGCTCTGTGATTGGCACGACAGAGAACGTATACTTCGTAATTTGGACGACTACTACGTGGACCCTGCCGGGCAACCTGGCGATTTCTCTGAATCCGCGCTTTGAGTATTCTTTCGTTAAGGTACCGAACGGTGAAATTTACGTTCTGGCAACCGACTTGATTCCGTCTGTTATCGCTGCGGCAAAGATTGAATCGTATGAGGTTCTGGGCACCATCATGGGCTCCGAGCTGGAGTACGTGACGACACAGCATCCGCTGATGGATCGTGAGTCGCTGGTTATCGTTGGCGATCACGTTACGCTGGATGCTGGTACCGGCTGTGTACACACGGCACCGGGCTTTGGCGCAGAGGACTTTGTTGTTTGCCAGAAGTATCCGGAAATCCCGATGATTGTTCCGGTAGACAGCAAGGGCATGACCACTGCGGATGCAGGCAAGTACGCTGGTATGTTCTATGAAGATACCAACCCGATTATCCTGCACGATCTGACCGAGAAGAATGCGCTGTTGGCTGTTGAGACCATCGAACACTCGTATCCGCATTGCTGGCGCTGCAAGAAGCCGATTATCTTCCGCGCAACCGAGCAGTGGTTCTGCTCTGTCGATGCCATGAAGGAAAAGGCTGTCGAGGCTTGCCACGGTGTCAAGTGGATTCCGGCTTGGGGCGAAGACCGCATGACCTCTATGATTCAGGAGCGTTCTGACTGGTGTATTTCTCGTCAGCGCACTTGGGGCGTGCCGATTCCGATCTTCTTCTGCAAGAAGTGCAAGAAGCCGCTGATTAACGACGACACCATTTCCGCTGTTGCTGCTCTGTTCCGCGAGAAGGGCACCAGCGCTTGGTTTGATACCGATGCTGCCGACATTCTGCCGGCTGGCACAAAGTGTGAATGCGGATGCTCCGAATTCATCAAGGAAACCGATACCATGGACGTATGGTTCGACTCCGGTTCTTCCCATGCAGCAGTGCTGGAGGAGCGCGAGGATTTGGCTTATCCGGCTGATCTGTATCTGGAAGGCAACGACCAGTATCGCGGCTGGTTCCAGTCTTCTATGCTGACATCTATCGCTACCAAGGGCGTTTCTCCGTACAAGACGGTTATCACCCATGGCATGATTGTCGATGAAGAGCGCCAGAAGATGTCTAAGTCTAAGGGCAATGGTATGAGCCCGCAGGAAATCACCCAGCAGTATGGTGCAGATATTCTGCGTCTGTGGGTATCTTCCTCCGATTACCGCGCGGATATGAAGATCTCGAAGAAGATGTTCAAGCAGCTGTCTCAGAACTATCTGAAGATCCGCAACACCGCTCGCTACATCATGGGCAACCTGAACGGTTTCACGCTGGATCAGATGGTACCGTATGACCAGATGCTGGAGCTGGACAAGTGGGCACTGATGAAGTGCAACGAGCTGGTCGGCCGCGTTCGCGCAGCATATGACAGCTATGAGTTCCACGGCGTTATCCATGCGATCCACAACTTCTGCGTTGTCGATATGTCCAACTTCTATCTGGACGTTATCAAGGATCGTCTGTACTGTGATGACGGTCTGAGCCGTCTGTCTGCACAGACTGCGATTTACCGCATTCTGGATGCACTGGTTCGTATGCTGGCTCCGGTTCTCTGCTTCACCGCAGACGAAATCTGGCACGCTATGCCGCACGCAGAAGGCGATGACGCGCGCAACGTTGTCCTCAATGACATGCCGGAGTACGATTCTGCCCTGAGCTTTACCGATGCAGAAACGCTCAAGTGGGAGAAAATCATCGCAGTTCGTGATGATGTCAACAAGGCACTGGAGCAGGCTCGTGGCTCTAAGCTGATCGGCAAGCCGCTGGAAGCAAAGGTTACCATCACCGCTTCCGAGAACGCAAAGGAATTCCTGGACGGCTGCGGTCAGGATCTGGCAAAGCTGTTTATTGTTTCTGCCGTTGACGTACAGACTGGCGAGGGCGAAGGCGATTCCTACGAGGCACTGGGCGGCATGAAGATTGCTGTCAGCCATATGGAAGGCGAGAAGTGCGAGCGCTGCTGGATCTATGATCCGACTGTTGGCAGCAATGCAGAGCATCCGACGCTGTGCGCACGCTGCGCTTCTGTGCTCAGCCACAAGTAAAAGCAACTATCATCGAATGTATGATTCGTGACGAAGAGGCAGAGGAATTGTCCTCTGCCTCTCTTTGTGAAGGGAGGAATCTCCTGTGTCTATGGTTATGTATCTGTTGGCGGTTCTCATGATGGTCATCGTGGATCAAGCCGTCAAATATTGGGCAGTGACGATGCTGGCGTCTATCGGTACCATTCCGCTCGTTCCCGGAGTGCTGTCGCTGACTTATGTGGAAAATCGTGGTGCCGCGTTTAGCATCTTAGAAAATCAAATTTGGCTGTTTGTCGCGCTGGCTGCTGTCATTTTGTGCGCCATTGTGTATGCGCTGAGCAAAGATAAAATTCAAGCGCCAATTGGAAAAATCAGCCTGCTCGTCGTGGCTGCGGGCGCGATCGGCAACGTCATTGACCGTATTGTCAATCACTATGTTGTCGATATGATTCAGCTGGAATTTATTCGGTTTCCTATTTTTAATATCGCGGATATTTACGTCTGTGTTGGCATTGCACTGTTTGCCTTTTATTATCTCTTTATCCATAAAGATCCGGAGGACGAGGAAAAATGAGACAACTTGTGCAGGTGACAGAAGCAGATGTCGGCAAGCGCATTGATAAGTTGCTCTCAGAACAGATGCCGGATCTGACGCGGTCTGCCATTCAGCATCTCATGCAGGAGGGCTGCGTGATGCTGGGAGATAAGCCAGTCAAAAAGAATGCCAAGGCTGCCGCCGGAGATGTGATTGCTGTCGAGGTGCCGGAGCCCAAAGAGGTTGCGATTGAACCGGAAAATATTCCATTGGATATTGTATATGAAGATGATGATATTATTGTTGTCAATAAGCCAAAGGGCATGGTTGTCCATCCGGCACCGGGTAACTGGAGCGGGACACTCGTCAACGCATTGATGTACCATTGCGGAGACAGCTTGTCCGGTATTAACGGCGAAATTCGTCCGGGCATTGTTCATCGCATTGATAAAGATACCAGCGGTCTGCTCGTCGTTGCCAAGAATGACAAGGCGCATCAGTCGTTGGCGGAACAGATCAAAGTACATAGCGCGGGCCGCCGCTATTTTGCTGTGGTCTATGGATGTCCAAAAGAAGCAACCGGTACCATTTGTGCACCGATTGCCCGTCATCCGGTAGACAGAAAGAAAATGACCGTTCTTACAGGCGGACGCGAAGCTATTACACATTACGAGGTGCTGGAACAGTATCAGGGCTATACGTTTATGAAATTTCGTCTGGAAACCGGCCGCACGCATCAAATTCGTGTGCACATGGCGCATATCGGTCATCCGATTATCGGTGATCCGCTGTATGGGCCGGCGAAGGACAAATGGAAATTGCAGGGACAGTGTCTCCATGCAGGAGAGCTGGAGCTGACCCATCCGACAACGGGAGAACGGATGCTGTTTGAGGCACCGCTGCCGGAATATTTTGAACAGGTATTACAGAAATTGAGGAATCAGTATGGGCAAGTTTGACGGTATTTTTATTGCCTCAGATATGGATGGCACACTGCTTGATGATGCACGCACCATTGGACAGGAAACCATCGAGGCATTGGAATATTTCACACGCAATGGCGGCTATTTTTCCTTGGCGACGGGAAGAACGCGTCCGGCAACAGCTGCCTATCGCAAGCTTCTGCCGTGCAATGGACCGGGTGTCTATTTGAATGGTGCGATTATCTGTGATGAAGCGCAGGAAAGCATCGTATACATGGAAGGTCTGGATGACGGGGCAAAACAGTTGGCGCGGGAAGTGATGGAACAGTATCCGCATTTGGGCGTAGAGGTGTTTTTGCTTGACCACTCCTATGTCTGCCAGATGTGCGAGGTGACACGGCAGCATTTTGCCAATCTCGACATTCCGTATACGCTGTGCAGCTTGGATGAAATTCCGGAGCCGACGCATGAATGGGGAAAAATCAATTTTACCGGAGAGCATGACGAGGTGCTCGCGGCGCGTCCCTTTATTGACCGAGTCAAAGACAAGTACAATTTGACGTTTTCCACGCCGGTCTATTATGAGATGACCTGCAAAGGCGGACATAAGGGCGATGGCGTGCGAAAGGCAGCGGAATATCTCGGTGTCAAACCAGAGTTGATTTGCGCGGTAGGAGACAGCCAGAACGATTTGCCGATGCTGCGCAGCGCAGGCATCAGTTTTACACCGGAGAATGCAAGACAGGAAGTGCTTGACGTGGTAGATGTCGTCGTGGCTGACAACAATCACAATACACTGCAAGGGGTAGTGGCGTATCTGGATCAGCGATTTGGCGCGCGTGAATCGGTTGACAAGTGAGGAAACATGTGATATTCTGTCAGACAGAGTAACGCGAGAGCGTCACGAAGGGGCATACCACCGCGGGTATGATTCTTTGTGATGCTCTCGTTTTTAATGGAGGAAAAATGATGAATCGTGCTCGTATTAAAAAAATCGTTCTTTGTGCGGTGCTGGCAGATATTGCTGTAGTCGGCAGTATGTTTTCGTTCCCGATTTTGGGTTCCCGTTGTGCGCCGATTCAGCACATGGTCAATATTATTTGTGCTGTTTTTCTTGGTCCTGGTTACGGTGTGGCTTGTGCCTTTCTTGCCAGCCTGCTGAGAAACCTGTTTGGACTGGGCAGTCTGATGGCGTTTCCGGGCAGCATGATCGGTGCATTGTGCTGTGGTCTGATGTATTGGAAGACCAAAAAGCTGCTGCTGACGGTTGCCGCAGAGATTTTTGGCACCGGCATTCTCGGCGGACTGTGTGCCTATCCGGTAGCTGTTTTGTTTATGGGAACGGATGCCGGAGCGGTTGCATTTTATGCGTACATTATTCCGTTCTTAATTTCAACGGTTGTCGGATCAATTGCAGCGGGCCTGGTGCTGTCGGGACTCAAGCGTTCGTCCGCCCTCAAGCACATGCAGTATCTGCTGGATAAATAATAAGATACTTCAAAGCAAAAGAACTTATTTGCCCAATACTCGGTAAGTAAGTTCTTTTTGTTTACACGATGCAGGAAATGCGGTAGAATAAATACAAGGAGAAGCTATGACACAACCAATAGAATTGTTAAAAAAGCGGTTGGAACAGTTGATTGACTGTGAAGCATTGGAACTTTTGCGCTGCGCAGAACAAGACCCGGATGATATGTATGTTCCGTATATGATGAATGATGCCGTGGAACTGTATGCTGTACTCACGCATTGCACAGCAGTGGGAGAGTTAACCGCGTATTTTCCGGTTGGCACACAGGTGACCGGAGCAGAAGCGGAGGGACAGTATCGTGTGACGCTGCATCGACCGGACGGCACTTTCTTGACGCTGCAATTTACTGCCTGTCGTTGGGAAGAACACTATTATCCGTATCATGAAATCGGTCATTTTTGGCGCGAAGGGGACGAGCAGTGGCGGCAATTGGTTTATCAGATTGGAACGATGTATGATAAATATCAATATCTGGGTGACCACAGCTGCAATGCACAGGAAAAGGCACTGCTGCCGCTCGTGACATTTGCACCGTTTCGATATTGGTCTCCGGTTCATGAATCACTGGATGACTGGTATCCGGACACAACAGAAGGTACCGATTGTATGGAGCATTTGGCGCGTTTGGCAGGAGATACTGCGTATTTGACAGAAATACAGCGGTATCGACAGACGCAGGATGCTGCCGCGCTGATTGCCATGATGCAGCAGCCGAAACGGGGCGCGTTGTATCAGACCATTTGTCGGGCGGTAGCGCGCGCATCGTCTTGCTATCCGCCGCGGGATTATGGCGTTGTGCTGCACACAAAAATGCAGGCTCAGCGAAAAGACGTACAGCGGCAGCTGCGTGCACATGGTTTCTCCGGAGAGTATCCGCGTTTTTGCAGAGGAAATACACAAATCGTTGCAGTAGAAGAGCACCCGTATACGGTTTTCGGATTGGAATACGAAGGATTTGCCTTTGGCATTCGGTTTATGATTTCTGAGACCAAACAGCCATCTGCCATTTGGAATGCTGGATTTTTTGAGCATACGGGACGTGTTCTCACACAGGATGCGTTGTTTGCTTGGCTGAGAGGGGAACAAGGATACAGTTGACAAGTTATAGGGCAAATGATACAATGATGTCAATGCTCGAATAAGCAGAATTGGAACAATTGAATCAAAGGATTCGGTGCCTCTTGTGTTTAGCAAGAGGGTAAAAGGGAAACAGGTGAATAATCCTGTGCGATCTCGTCACTGTGAACGGGGAGCGGAGAACAAGGCGTTTCGGCGCGGTCACTGGTCTGCAGAGACTGGTAAGGCTGTTCTTCTGCGATGAGCCAAAGTCAGGAAACCTGCCGAATGCTGGTACAGGAAATATTTCCGAATCACGAGCTCTTGATTGTACCGTTCGCCTGCCTTTTGTGGGCTGGGGAGATCAGCACTTTTTCTCGGCAGAGAGAAGCGCTCTTGTGGTATACGCGAAAATAGTTCTGAAACCGCGATTGAAGCGTTCCTAGGATACCACAGGAGGTAAAGAAAATGAAAATGAAAAAGTTGACGGCAATGCTGCTGGCAGGTGTGCTGGCTGCTGGTATGTTGGCAGGCTGCGGCTCTTCCAACGACAACAGCAAGGACGCTGCAAAGGACACTGGTTCTGCAACGGTTTCTACAAAGGCTGGCTCCGGCTCTGGTTCTGGTGAAGAGGCAGAGGAAGAAGAAAACTACAACACCGGCGATGCCTCGAAGGACAATCCGCGCAATCAGGATGACATTGGCGAGAATGAGCTGCTGGTACTCAGCTTTGGCACCAGCTACAATGACAGCCGTCGTCTGACCATCGGTGCGATTGAGGATCAGCTGGAGAAGTCCTTCCCGGATTACTCGGTACGCCGTGGCTTTACTGCCAATATTGTCATTGACCACGTAGAGAAGCGCGATGGCGAAAAGATTGATGACATCAATGAATCGCTCCAGCGTGCCGTTGACAATGGCGTAAAGAACCTGGTTGTTCAGCCGACCCATCTGATGAATGGTTTGGAGTATGACGAACTGAAGGGCGATATTGCGCAGTACTCTGATGCCTTTGATAAGGTAGCAATCGGTCAGCCGCTGCTGTCCAGCGATGAGGACTTCTCTCGTGTTGAGAACGCCATTGTCGATTGGACCAAGGATTATGACGATGGCGAGACCGCAATTGTCTTCATGGGTCATGGTACATCCGCAGATTCCAACGCTGTTTACCAGAAGATGCAGGATCTGCTGACCAAGGACGGCCACACCAACTACTTTGTAGGCACGGTAGAAGCAACTCCGTCTCTGGATGATGTGATGGCTGCTGTCAAGAAGGGCGGATACAAGAGAGTTGTTCTGGAGCCGCTGATGGTAGTTGCTGGCGACCATGCGAACAACGATATGGCAGGCGACGACAAGGATTCTTGGAAGTCCCAGTTTGAGGCTGCTGGCTATCAGGTTGAGTGCCTGCTGCGCGGTCTGGGCGAAAACGAAACCATTCGCCAGATCTATGTAGAGCATGCACAGGCAGCGATTGATTCTCTGAAGTAATACACGACAATTGGATATACAGACGGAGCGGCGCGGGTTTTCGTGCCGCTCTCGTTTTGAAAGGGTGAAATTAGATGAAGAAAACATTTTTAGCACCGGCGTTGTGTGCGGCACTGCTGGCGGGCGTATTGACCGGCTGCGGCAGCAATCAGGCGGCAGAATCTGCCTCCGGCACAACAGCTGCACAGACGCAGAAGGACACGACGGATTACAGCAAGGTAGCAAGCTCCGCGGATATGACAACCGTCGAGCAGGTCGGCGAGGACGGCATGGAAGCGGTTTCCGGCAAACAGGTCAAGGATGGCACGTATTCTGTTGCGGTGGATTGCAGCTCGAAGATGTTTCATGTGACCGATTGCCAACTGACAGTAAAAGACGGGGCAATGACAGCCGTGATGACAATGAGCGGCACAGGCTATCGCTGCATTTATTTGGGCACTGGGGAGCAGGCATCCAAGGCGAAGCCGGAGGATTATATTTTCCCTGAGACCAATAAAGACGGTGCAGATACCTTCACAATTCCGGTGGAAGCGTTGGATCAGGGTATTTCTTGTGCGGCATTTAGCAAGAATAAGCAGCAGTGGTACGACAGAACCATTCTGCTTCGCTCGTATTCTCTGCCGGAAGGCGCTGTGACGGGCGGAAGCAGCAAGACGCTTGCCGATCTCGGCTTGCAGGATGGCACCTATACGGTCAATGTCACTTTAGCTGGCGGCTCTGGCAGAGCAAGCATCCAGTCTCCGACAGAGCTGACGGTTGCAGACGGCGTGGCAACAGCAGAAATTATTTGGAGCAGCTCCAATTATGATTATATGATGGTTGGAGATACCAAGTATGAGCCGATAGAAGGCACAGACACCTCTTCATTTGAAATTCCTGTCACAAAATTTGGCACAAAGATGGCAGTACAGGCAGATACAACGGCAATGAGCCAGCCGTATCTGATTGACTACACGTTGACATTTGACCCAGATTCCATTGAGGCAAAGTAATGCCATGCGACGATTAAAATATCTCATGGGCAGTTTGCTGCTCGGTGCGTGCTTTTTTCTCGTCGGCTGCGGCGCACAGGAATCCGCATCGAATTTTTCCGACTGGGAACCGACGGGAAGCATGGACTTGCAGTATGCCGATCAGTTTTCTGTTGATTATTATGACGGCGGCTATGCGCTGATTACCATTGCGGATCAGGATCAGTATCTGCTGGTGCCGGAGGGCAAACAGGCACCACAGGGGTTAAGCAGCAAAATTACAGTGCTGCAGCAGCCGCTGGATAATATTTATTTGGCGGCATCCTCTGCGATGGATTTGTTCGATGAGCTGGACGCGCTGGATTGCATCAAGATGACCAGTACGGCGCAAAAGGATTGGAGTCTGCCGCATGTGACACAGGCGATGCAGCAGGGCAAACTGCAGTATGTCGGAAAATACAATACGCCGGATTATGAAACGTTATTGGCGAAAAAGTGCCAGATTGCCGTAGAATCCACGATGATTACCCATAATCCGGAGGTCAAGGAGCAGCTGGAAAAATTAAATATTCCGGTGCTCGTGGAGCATTCGAGCTATGAAGCGCACCCGCTGGGACGGATGGAATGGATCAAGCTGTATGGTTTGCTGCTTGGAAAGACAGAGGAAGCAGAAACGTTTTTTGATGACAAAGTACAGCAGGTCAATCGCATCCAGACGACGGATACCGGAAAGACCGTTGCGTTTTTCTATATCAGCTCGACGGGCTCTGTCAACGTTCGGAAACCGGGCGACTATATTTCCAAAATGATTGACATGGCGGGAGGTTCTTATGTGCCGACGGCGCAGCAGCTCAACGTAGAGGACAATGCGCTGTCTACCATGAACATGCAGATGGAAGCGTTTTATGCGGCGGCAAAGGATGCTGATTATATCATTTACAATAGCACCATTGAGGGCGATTTACAGAGCATCAGCCAGCTGGCGGAGAAGAGCAGCCTACTCAAGGACTTCAAGGCGGTGCGCAGCGGAAACGTTTGGTGTACAGAGAAAAATATGTTTCAGCAGACCACGGGTGAGGCGGATATGATTGAAGATCTTAACCGCATTGTGACAGGACAAGCAGATCAAACTGATCAGCTGACCTTCCTGCACCGACTGAAATGAGGGCAAGAGATGAAAGGAGACAGCGATGAAACAGCGGACAGTCATGCGATGCACAGCGGGATATGGCATTCTCGCCATCTTGCTGTGCTTATTGGTATTACTCAATCTCAATATAGGAACCGTGTCGCTGTCTCCTGCTGAGGTGTTTGGCATTTTGCTGGGCAAAACCTCAGCCAATACGGCGATCATTTGGGAGATTCGATTGCCGCGCTTGATTGCGGCGGTCATTTTGGGCGGCGCGCTGTCGGTTTCCGGTTTTTTGCTGCAAACGTTCTTTTCTAATCCGATTGCGGGTCCGTTTGTCTTGGGTATTTCCTCCGGTGCAAAATTGACGGTTGCCATGGCGATGATTGGCTGTTTGAGCCACGGATGGGTGATGAATTCGACAGGAATGATTTTGGCGGCATTTGTCGGCTCCATGATTTCGATGGGATTTATTCTGCTCATATCCGGCAAAGTCAAGAAAATGTCGCTGCTCATTATCTGCGGCGTCATGATTGGCTATATTTGCTCGGCAATCACGGATTTTGCCGTGACATTTGCAGATGATTCTAATATTGTCAATTTACATAACTGGTCGATGGGCAGCTTTTCCGGTGTGAGCTGGGAAAATGTTGGAACCATGACGGTTGTGACCGTCGTTTGCATGGTTTTGACCATGCTGCTGTCCAAACCGATGGACGCATTTCGTCTCGGAGAGGTGTATGCGCAGAGCTTGGGTGTTCCCGTGAAGCTGTTTCGAGCACAGCTGATTTTGCTGTCCAGTGTGCTTTCTGCGACGGTTACCGCATTTGCAGGGCCGATTTCCTTTGTCGGCATTGCCGTACCGCATCTGGTCAAGAGCTTGTTTCGCACCTCCAAACCGATTTTGATTCTTCCGGCGTCATTTTTAGGCGGCGCAGTATTTTGTCTGTTTTGCGATTTGTTGGCGCGGACACTGTTTGCGCCGACAGAGCTTAGCATCAGCTCTGTGACCGCCGTATTCGGTGCACCGGTAGTTATTTGGATGATGCTGCATCGGGACAAGGAACGGCATTGAGGAAAAAGCATGAACAACGCAATTTTACAAACCAACAATCTTTCCGTCGGATATGACCGGAAGGTACTCATTCAAGGCATTGAGATTGCCGTGTGCCCGGGAGAGATTTTGACGCTGATTGGGCCGAATGGCGCGGGAAAATCGACGATTATCAAAAGCATTACCAAACAACTGGAAATTCTCGGCGGCACGGTTTGCGTGGCGGGAAAATCTTTGTCTCAAATTAGTGGAAAAGAGCTGGCGCAAAAAGTCTCCGTCATGATGACGGGACGATTAGAACCGGAACTCATGAGCTGTGAAGAGGTTGTGGAAGCCGGCAGATTTCCGTATACTGGGCGGTTTGGCGTTCTATCGGATGCAGACCGAAAAAAGGTGCACGAGGCAATGGAGCTGGTTCACATTCGAGACCTGGCGGATCACAGCTTCAACTGTATCAGTGATGGACAGCGGCAGCGCGTAATGCTGGCGCGTGCCATCTGTCAGGAACCGGAAGTTTTAATTTTGGATGAGCCGACTTCATTTTTAGATATTCGCCATAAATTACAGCTGTTGGCGATTCTCAAACAGCTTGTGCTGGAAAAAAACATTGCGGTGATTGTCTCAATGCATGAGATTGATTTGGCGCAAAAGCTATCCGATCGGGTCGTCTGCGTCAAAGGAGACCGCATTGACAAATGCGGCACGCCGGATGAGATTTTTACCGATGCATATATCAAGCAGCTGTATGAGGTTTCCTGCGGCAGTTACCATACGGTTTACGGATTTATGGAGCTGGAAAAGCCGACAGGTTCGCCAAAGATTTTTGTCATTGGCGGCGGCGGAAGCGGCATTCCGGTTTATCGGCAGCTGCAGCGCAAAGGCATTCCGTTTGCGGCGGGAGTGCTGCATGAAAATGATATGGATTTGCCCGCGGCGCAGGCACTTGCCGCTCAGATCGTTACGGAACAGGCGTTTGAACCGATTGGCGAACAGGCGCTTGCTCGAGCAAAAGCATGGATAGAGTCCTGTGAGGGGGTTCTGTGCTGTTTGGAACGATTTGGAAGTATGAATGCAGGAAATGAGCAGCTGATGCAGCTGGCAAAAAAACAAGGAAAATTATTAGATAGAAAGAGAGGAATATAATATGAATGGAAAACTGATCGGTGTTGGCGTGGGACCTGGAGATCCGGAACTGATGACACTCAAAGCGGTACGCATGATTCGAGAGAATGAAGTGATTGCTGTGCCGGGAAAAGAACCCAAAGAGACCGTGGCATATCAGATTGCCGTACAGGCTGCACCGGAGCTGGCGGACAAAACACTGCTGCCGCTGTACATGCCGATGACGATGGATGCGAAAGAACGGGAAAATAACTGGAAACTTGCCGCAGACGCGACAGAACAGCAGCTCAAGTGCGGCAAGAATGTTGTGTTTTTGACGCTGGGAGATCCGACGGTCTATTCGACGTTCAGCTATGTCAAAAAGCTGATTGAGGATCGCGGCTATGAGACGGCAACGGTCAGCGGTATTACTTCGTTTTGTGCGGCGGCGGCTCGCATGAATGTTTCGCTGTCCGAATGGAACGAACCATTGCATATTTTACCGGCGCGTCATAATTTGGAGGACGACTTGACCTATTCCGGCAATTGTATCTTGATGAAATCCGGCAGAAAAATGGAGCAGGTCAAGCAGCAGCTCAAGCAAAGCGGACGCGATGTTGTCATGGTGGAAAACTGTGGCATGCCAGAAGAAAAAATTTATCACGGCGTAGAAGAAATTCCGGATGATGCAGGCTATTATTCTCTGATTATCGCACGGGAGCCGAACGCATGATTGAAATCAAAAATCTTTCCAAACAGTTTGAAGGCTTTCAGGCGGTGGATGGGCTCAGTCTGCGCATCGAGACAGGAGAATTTTTTGCCTTGTTAGGCCCAAATGGTGCGGGAAAAACCACGACAATCAGTATGATCTCGACGCTGTTGCTGCCCAGCGGCGGCGAGATTTATATTGATGGCGAGAAATTGACCCGACAGCGGAAAGACATCAAGCGCAAGGTCAGTGTGGTCACGCAGGAATACTCGATGCGGCAGGACATGAATATGGACGAAATCATGGAGTATCAGGGCAGATTGTACTTTATGAAGCGCAAAGAAATTCGGGAAAAGACAGAGCAGCTGCTGGCATTTGCCGGTCTTACCAGCCATCGGAAAAAGACGATTCGCAAGCTGTCCGGCGGCATGAAGCGCAAGCTGATGGTCTGTCGCGCGCTGCTGACGGAACCGGAAATTCTGTTGCTAGACGAACCGACAGCGGGCATGGATGCCATTTCTCGCAGACAGATGTGGAATTTGCTGCGGCAGCTCAACGAAAAAGGCTTGACGATTTTGCTCACCACACACTATATCGAAGAGGCACAGGCGTTGTGCGACCGTGTGGCACTGATGGACGGCGGAAAGCTGGAGGATTTGGATACACCGGACAATCTGATTCACAAATTGGGAGCCTATGCGGTGGACGAAATGCATCCGAACGGTGTACACAGCAAATACTTTGCTTCGCGCGAAGAAGCCATTGCCTATCTGTCACAGCTGACAGGAAATTGCACGCTGCGCGATACGACATTGGAAGATGTCTTTGTAGAACAAGCGGGCAAACATTTGACGAAGGGCATTTAAATCTATGGGTATTATCACAATTCTGTGGGAAAAATGGCGTGAATTCCTGCGGGACTTTTCTAAAATCACGCTGGCGGCGCTGATTGCTCCGCTTATGTATTTGATCGTTTTCGGTTGGGGCATTCGCACAACGATGAATGGTCAGCCGTATTTATATTATTTGATTCCTGGTGTTGTATCGCTGACGACGATGAATGGCAGCTTTAGCGCCATTGCGCAAAATCTGAATGTGCAGCGGTTATATGAAAAAGCGTTCGATCAGGTCATTATCTCTCCGACGCCGCTGTGGCAGTTTATCGTCGGTCAGGTGCTCGCGGGTGCTCTGCGTGGTTTGTATTCCGCGGGCATTATTTTGCTGCTGATTTTGCCGATTCATACAGGCTTGGTGTTTAATTGGCAGTCTGTCATCATTTTGTTTTTGAATGGTGCTGTATTCGCAGGACTCAGCATTGTCGTCTCGTTCTTGGCGAAGAATCATGCGGATGTGCCGCGATTTTCCAATTACATCATCATGCCGATGTCTTATCTGTGCAATACCTTCTTTTCGACATCTGCGATTCCGCACGGCGCACGGGAAGTCATTGCGGCACTGCCGCTGTCGCAGACCAGTGCAATGATTCGTGCGATTGCGACGGGAGAAGCGGCAGATTTCCGAGGCATTTTGATTTTGCTGGTCTATCTGCTTGTCTTTATTGTCGCAGGTCTGTATTTTGTGTATAAGAAAGAAAATCTATGAGGTGCAGTATCATGAAAAAACGAATCAGACAAGGAATTTTGGCGGCACTCACGATACTGCTGGCATCGCCCGTCTGTTTGGCGGCGGACAGCGACGACACCAAGCTGCCGGACAGTGCTGCCAATACACCGGCTCAGCCTGCGTTTATCGAGATGGATGACGGCGACTATGCGATTCCGGTTGCTTTGGAGGGCGGATCCGGCAAAGCGTCTGTGACAACACCGGCAGCACTCAAAATTACCGATGGTACGGCCGTGCTGACGCTGGTTTGGGGCAGTGAAAACTATGATTATATGATTTCTGGCGGCGTTCGGTATGAGCGCGTCAATGAAGAGGGATATTCGACGTTTGAAATTCCGGTCACGAGCTTTACGCAGCCGATGACGGTCATTGCAGATACCACAGCGATGAGCGTGCCGCACGAAGTTGAATATACGCTCACGCTGTCTCCGGATGACATCATGGCGGGAAATCAGACACCGCAGGCGGCGGCGCAGCGCGTGGTATATATGGCGTTGGCGATTATTGCCGTGTGTGCAGTGGTTTCCCTCATCAAAAAGAGACGTCTCCGAAAATAATACGAAAAAACAACGAAATACACAAAAAAATCACATCTTTCTCCTTCAGAGTTGCATTTATACCGCAGTTGTGCTATATTGATGCTTGTACTTAAAAATTGATAAACTCTGGAGAGTCTCACAGAACGAGCGCCGAAGGTGTACGGTACAGCGATGTACCAATCTCTCAGGCAAAAGGACAGATGGAACTATGTATTCTCTTTAGAGGGTTGGTAGAAATATCAACTCTTTTTTGTTTGCATTTTTATTTGGTGCAGGGCAGAAGAGCGGGTATGCCAACCACTTGATGCACGATGAAAGGAGAAATGAACGTGGAGCAGTTTACTCAATTTTTAGAAATGATTGACGGATGGGTGTGGGGTGTCCCGCTGATCGTCCTGATTTTGGCAGTTGGCATTTATTTGACCATCCGCCTGCGCGTCTTGCAGATTCGCAAGCTGCCGAAAGCACTGAAATACATGGTGCGCAATGAAGAAAATGGCGAAGGCGAAGTCACTTCGTTCGGTGCGCTGTGTACGGCCTTGTCTGCGACTATCGGTACAGGCAATATCGTTGGTGTTGCCACGGCAGTTGTTGCCGGCGGTCCGGGCTCACTGTTCTGGATGTGGATTACAGCACTGTTTGGCATGTCAACCAAGTTTGCAGAGGGCGTACTGGCCATTAAGTATCGCGTGCTGGATGAAAACGGCCATGCGCTCGGCGGCCCATTCTACTACATTGAAAACGGTATGGGCAAGAAGTGGAAGTGGCTGGCAAAGCTGTTTGCTTTCTTTGGCGTTGGCGTTGGCATTTTGGGTATTGGTACCATCACACAGGTAAATGGTATTGCTTCTGCTGTCAACAACTTCTTTGACGGCGATAACACTTGGACCTTTAATCTGTTTGGAACCGATTACTCGTATACCGTTTTGATTGCGGCAATTGTCGTTACCGTATGCGTAGCACTGGTTATCATCGGCGGCATTCAGCGTATTGCAAGCGTATCGCAGATTATCGTACCGTTTATGGCATGTATTTACGTAGTATTTTGCGTCCTGCTGCTGGTTATGAATGTCACAAAGATTCCGGCAGCATTTGTGCTGATTATGGAGAGCGCATTTGGTGTACGTGCCGCAGCTGGCGGCGCACTGGGTGCGATCATTATCGCAATGCAGAAGGGTATCGCTCGCGGTATCTTCTCGAATGAGGCTGGCCTTGGCAGTGCGCCGATTGCGGCAGCTGCGGCACAGACCAATGAGCCGGTTCGTCAGGGCTTGGTTTCCATGACAGGTACATTTATTGATACGATTGTCATTTGTACGATGACGGGCTTGTCCATTGTCTTGACTGGCGCATACACACAGGGACTGGAAGGCGTTGCTGTTACCGCTTATGCATTCCAGGCAGGTCTGCCGTTTAGTGCAAAGGTCTGTGAAGGCATTTTGATGCTGTGCTTGATTTTCTTTGCGTTTACAACGATTCTCGGTTGGGATTATTATTCGGAGCGCTGCTTGGAATATTTGACCGGCAAGCACGAGCTGACCATGAAAGTATATCGTTGGCTGTACATTTTGGCTGTATTTATCGGTCCGTTCCTCACGGTATCCGCTGTGTGGACGATTGCAGATATTTTCAATGCTTTGATGGCGCTGCCGAACTTGGTGGCAATTTTGGCACTGAGCGGTGTAGTTGCTGCTGAGACACGCAGCTATTTCAAGCGCTTGAGTGACGGCTCGATTCGAGAATAAAGACAGATATAACGAAGAGGGTCTCTGTGATAGAGACCCTCTTGATTTATCCGTTGACTTTTGGTACGGATTCTGCTATACTATTTAACGGTTATCGGGTATACGACAACCGAGATATGCGCCCGTAGCTCAGCTGGATAGAGCGTTGGACTCCGACTCCAAAGGCCATGCGTTCGAATCGCACCGGGCGTACCAAAAACACCGCTGTTTCGTGAGAAACGGCGGTGTTTTTTCCGTTTAAGCAAAAAATGCAGTTAGATTTTCCTCCGATACCTTTGGGGCAAGATCGCATCCGGTAGATAAAATCCAGTTTTCCAGATTGCGATAGGTTTCTTTCAGAGTTTGCATACTGGCGGAGATGTTTTCCGGCGTGGCGTGCAGCATAAGACGCGGATCGAGATTACCCATGATGGGGACATCTGAAGCGATGTACGTTCTTGCGCGAGTGAGATCCACTTCACTGCCGAAATGGAAAGCGGCTGCCGGGAGCTCTGCAATGGTTTGCAAATGCGGATTGACTGCGCCGCAGTTGTGATAAATCACGGCAAAGGAATCGTCCTGCACCGCATCAATGATACGGAAAATATATTGATTGGAAAATTCCGACATCATAGCAGGAGAAATCATGGAAGTGGTAGGTTCTGCAATCATAATGCCATTGGCTCCGGCTTGTTTGTAAGCCTTGGCATAGGCAATTAGAAAATCGCAGAGCTTTTGCATAAATTCCGCAGTTTCCTCTTCCTCCGTCATACATGCCATCATAAAATTTTCAGAACCACAAAGAACTGTTCCCAGTGTATAGGGACCGGTGATACCGGCAATCAGCGGACAGTTCAGCTTTCCGGCACTTAGCTGCACCGCTTCTAGCATGACCGTTAGTGTTTCGTTGTCAATAGACGGAATTTCCAATTCGTTGAGTTCTTCTGCTTCTTCGCATAGGGGATTGCCCAAAGTGGGAAAGCCGTTCGCAGGGAACGTGCAGTCTACACCAAACGCTTTGGCTTCGCACCATAGCTCAGACATGCGGATCACAGCACCGACCGGATATTGCTGTGCGATCAGCTGCAAAAGCTCCGCCTGTTTTTGCGCGTCGGTTAATACCTCTTTTACCGTAAATCCGTTGCGCAGGATGGCTGGATAAAATAAGCACGGAACGGATTTTTGACTGTTTTTCATGTTCTGTATGATTGGATGCATAGGGTGTCCTCTCTTTCCTGCAAAGGGTTTCTTTTATTGTAAGAAGCAGGAGGAAAAACGTCAAGGATTCTGAAGAAAGAGGGTAGGATTGTACATAAAATAGCAAAAAAATGCACTACACAGGAGCGGATTGTTTGGCCTTTCCGCTCATCAGCACGATGGAAAGCAAAACCAAGACCATGCCCAACAGATTCATGCCGTGTAATTGTTCGTGAAACAGCATGACACCGAAGATGCCCGCCATGACCATCTCGATCGAGGCGAGTACAGGAACACGGCTGGTTTCCTGTATGTTCTGCACGCCCTGATAGTATAGCAGATACGCGACAGCGGTTGGGACAAGTGCATAGAAGAAACCGACGCCGAGCAGCGGTAAATTCGCTATCGCGGCGGACTGCCATGGTTTGGAGAAAAAAAAGAGAAAAATCGCCGCGAAGAGATAGCTGTAAGTGCTCATCACAAAAGCATTGCTCTGATCTCCTGCGATTTTTCCAAAAATAGCGGTGAGACCATAACAGAGTCCTGCAATGATGCCGCATACAATGCCGATAAGAGAAAACGAAGCAACAGAAAAATTTCCTCCGGTTGCGGCGAGTACGCAGCCAAAGATGTTGATGACAAGGGCAAAGATTTTTCCCGATGTGATGTGTTCGTGAAATAACATCCAAGAAAATAGCGCGGTAAATAGAGGGGCAATGTTGAGCAGAACCGCACTGATGGTGATACCCGCCAGATTGACAGCGAGGCTGTAAAAGATATTATAAATGCCATGACAAATCAATCCGAGCAGAGCGCAAGCGATCAGGGCGTTTCGGTCTATTTTGAGAGAGCGAATGCCATAGCGCGCGACGGTCAACACGAGCATGATAACAAAGGCGAATGCGACACGTAAGAAGCTGGTTAAGATGGAATCGGAACCGAGCTGTTCCATGATTTGAATGCATGGGCCGATCATACCCCAGAGAGCACCGCCGATGAAAATCAGAATGCCTCCGATGAAATTTCTGTTTTTTTGTTGATTCATAATAAATATGTACTCCGATTTGTATGAAAATTATCCGAGAATATTATAGCAGGTCGGTTGCGGATTGCAAAGAGAAATTATATAATAGTAGATGTTCGCCGCAGGGGGTACGATTCTATAGCCAATATATAGTATGATGCGTGCACTTCTCACACTATATATTGACAGTGGAAACCAATAGATAGGCGGCAAATCATTTGCCGCAGTTGGAGGGATTTACGATGAAAGTTATCAAAAGAAATGGTGAAGAAGTCCCATTTGATTTATCGAAGATCGTCAATGCCGTGAAGGCTGCCAATCTTGAGGTTGAGCCGATTCATAGATTGAATGAGTATCAGATTCAGGCAGTTGCAGATACTGTGGAAAAGAAGCTGGAATCGCTGCCGCATATCACGCATGTGGAAGATGTGCAGGATATGGTAGAGATCGGTATCATGGAGATGCGCGGCTATGAAGTGGCACAGAAGTATGTGCGCTATCGGTATAAGCGGGAACTGGCTCGTAAATCGAACACGACAGACAATGAAATTCTGGCGCTGATTGACCATTTGAATGAAAATGTCAAGCAGGAGAATTCCAACAAAAATCCGGTGATTAACTCGACCCAGCGCGATTACATGGCTGGTGAAGTGAGTAAGGATTTGACGATGCGTGTGTTGCTGCCGGAAGATATTGTCAAGGCACATGAAGAGGGCATCATTCATTTCCATGACTCGGATTATTTTGCGCAGAAGGAACACAACTGCGACCTGATCAATCTGGAGGACATGCTGCAAAACGGCACGGTCATCAGCGAGACCATGATTGAAAAGCCGCACAGCTTCTTTACAGCATGTAATGTCACCACGCAGATTGTTGCACAGGTTGCAAGTAATCAGTATGGCGGTCAGACCTTTACGCTGTCGCATTTGGCTCCGTTTGTTGACATTAGCCGTAAAAAAATTCGCAAGCAGGTCATCGAAGAACGCACAGCATGTGGAGACTCGCTGGATGACCGTATTGTCAATAAAGTCGTAGAAAGCCGCCTGAGAAGCGAAGTAAAGAGCGGTATTCAGACCATTCAGTACCAGCTGATTACGTTGATGACCTGTAACGGTCAGGCACCGTTTGTCACGATGTTTATGTATCTGGATGAAGTGCCGGAAGGTCAGGAACGAGATGACCTCGCCATGATTATCGAAGAGGTACTGCGCCAGCGTATGCAGGGTGTCAAGAACGAAAAGGGTATTTGGATTACGCCGGCATTCCCGAAGCTGATTTACGTGCTGGATGAAGATAATATCACTAAGGATTCCAAGTATTGGTATTTGACTGAATTGTCCGCAGAGTGCACAGCAAAGCGCATGGTACCGGATTATATTTCTGCCAAGGTGATGCGCTCGCTCAAGAAGGGCGATGTGTATCCGTGCATGGGCTGCCGCTCGTTCCTTACGGTAGAAGATAGCCAGCGCAAGCCGGATGGCTCCCGCAAGTATTACGGACGATTCAATCAGGGCGTTGTCACCATCAATCTGGTCGATGTTGCCTGCTCGTCTCACGGCGATATGGATGCGTTCTGGAAGATTTACGAAGAACGACTGGATCTATGTCATCGTGCGCTGCGCTGCCGTCATGAGCGTCTGCTCGGCACCATTTCGGATGTCGCACCGATTCTGTGGCAGAATGGCGCGCTGGCACGCTTGAAGAAGGGTGAGACCATTGATAAGCTGCTGTTTGGCGGTTATTCAACGATTTCGCTGGGATATGCCGGTTTGTGTGAGATGTGTGTACGCATGATTGGCAAGACACATACTTCGCCGGAAGGTAGAGACTTTGCACTGAAAGTCATGCAGAAGCTCAATGACAAGTGCAAGGAATGGTCGGAAGCAGAAAACATTAGCTATTCCGTATACGGCACGCCGATGGAATCCACGACATACAAGTTCGCGAAGTGCTTGCAGAAGCGTTTTGGCATCATTGAAGGTGTCACAGACAAGAATTACATCACAAACAGCTATCACGTACATGTTGCCGAGCACATTGATGCATTCAGCAAGCTGAAGTTTGAGTCGGAATTCCAGAAGCTGTCTCCGGGCGGTGCAATCAGCTATGTAGAGGTTCCGAATTTGCAGAATAACACCGAAGCGGTACTTGCTGTCATGCGCTTTATTTACGATAATATCATGTATGCCGAGCTGAACACAAAGAGCGACTACTGCGAAAAGTGTGGCTATGACGGTGAGATTCAGATCGTGACCGATAAGGAAGGCAAGCTGGTTTGGGAGTGCCCGAACTGCGGCAATCGTGATCAGAATCAGCTGTTTGTTGCCCGCAGAACCTGCGGATATATCGGCACACAGTTCTGGAATCAGGGCAGAACACAGGAGATCAAGGATCGCGTCCTGCATCTGTAAGAGAGAATACATATGAATTATGCGACGATAAAATTTTATGATGTGGCAAACGGAACCGGTGTGCGCGTCAGCTTGTTTGTTTCCGGCTGTCGGCATCACTGCAAAGGCTGCTTCAATGCAGAGACATGGGACTTCGCCTATGGCGAACCGTACACGCAGGAGATAGAGGACAGCATCATAGAAGGTTTAAAACCGGATTATATCACGGGTCTGTCTTTGCTCGGCGGAGAACCGTTTGAGCCGGAGAATCAGCCTGCCTTGACGGCGCTGCTGCGGCGGGTTAAGACGGAACTGCCGGAAAAGACCGTCTGGTGTTATACGGGCTATACCTATGATACGGATTTGGCAGAAGGCGGCTCTGTGTTTACAGACGTCACTAAGGAAATGCTTTCGTATATTGATATTCTCGTAGATGGCGAATTTATCGAAGAACAACGAGATTTGATGCTGCGATTCCGCGGCAGCCGCAACCAGCGCATTCTCACGCTGGAAAACGGAATTTGTACACAGATTGAAAGCTGTGAATCATGATAAAAAGGCAGACACATGCGTGTCTGCCTTTTTGGTTTCTAACTCTACGGAGCGTGGATTGCTTTTCGTGAAAAGAACCTATATAATGAGAAAAAATAATATAAAACGAATCTATAGGAGACTTTCACATGAAATTTGTAGCATTTAATGGCAGCCCATCCAGTATGGAGAGCGCAACCAACCGAATCATGACGGCATTTTTAGACGGCGCATCACGTGCTGGGGTGGAAACAGAAATTTATCAGCTTGCAGAATACGAAATCCAGCAATGCAAAGGATGCTTTACTTGCTGGTTTCAAACACCGGGGACATGCGTCTTTCATGATGACATGGAGAAATTATTGCGTGCATATATGTCTGCTGATGTAGTCTGTTTTGGCTCACCGGTCTTTTCTTGGAATATGACAGCACTGCTGAAAAATTTTGTCGATCGTTTGATTCCATTAAAAAGTCCGATTGTTACGCAGCATAAGGGAAACTTTGATATGGAAGATACAGCCAAACGAGAACAGAAATATGTAGCCATTTCTAATTGCGGTTTTCCCGGAGAAAATAATTTCTCTGTGATACAAGCTGCATTTTCCTGCTGTCAGCCTTGCTTAGAGATTTATCGGAACTGCGGCAAGTTACTGCGTTCCAAACAAGAATCCGTACAGGACATCGTGTCGCAATATTTATCCGTCGTAGAACAGGCGGGATATGAATTGGCTTCTGAAGGATATGTCTGTGATGAGACAAAACAAGATCTGTCTATGCCGCTGTTGTCTACACCAGAATATTTGCGCTTTTTAGGTATGGAATAAATTTATTGTCCCATACTATGAAATTTCATAGTGTCGTGTTTGCTTGACGGGGCAACTGCACTGTGTTATTATCGACATATAACGAAAACGAGGTGATGGAATGGCACGACCCAAGAGAAAACGAAGGGTATGTTGGGAGCCGGATTATATTCATTTCCAACCGGACGGCATTTCTCCACCAGAACAGATTACGTTGTCGGTAGATGAATACGAAGTGATTCGGCTGGTGGATTTTGAGAAAAAAACGCATGAGGAAACGGCGCAGCAGATGCAGATTTCCCGCACCACTGTGACGGAAATTTATGAATCGGCGCGGTTTAAGCTGGCGGATTGTATCGTCAATGGTAAACAATTACAGATTGCGGGCGGATCGTATCAGCTGTGTCAGAAATGCGGCTGCAGCCGGAGAAACTCGTGCAGGACACAACAGCAAACACAGACAGTACTGCCACAGAAAGGAAATCAAACAATGAGAATTGCGGTAACGTATGAAAATGGACAGATTTTTCAGCATTTTGGACACACAGAAGTATTTAAGATTTACGATGTAGAGAACGGCGTCGTTAAAAATTCCGTTATCGTTCCGACAAACGGCAGCGGACATGGTGCATTGGCGGGATTTTTGTCGGAAAATAGCGTGAATACGCTGATTTGCGGAGGCATTGGCGGCGGTGCACAGATGGCACTGATGACGGCAGGCATTCAGTTGTATGGCGGCGTGACGGGGGATGCAGATGAAGCCGTACAGGCACTTCTGGCAGGTACACTGGGATATAATCCGAATGTACGCTGTTCGCATCATGACCATGAGCACGGCGAAGGTCATACCTGCGGAGATCATGGCTGTGGCAATCACGGCTGTCACTAAACTATGATAAACAGAGAAAATCCCCTGCAATGAACATGCAGGGGATTGTTTATTTAGCGAAGCACACACTTTCCGCAAGGCTCTAAACCGCGAGCCTTTGCTTCTGCCAAGGTGCAGGGATAATAGGTTCCTCTGCCACACGGATTGGCATAGTGATATTTTTTGCCTGTTTCGGTGACATAAACGGTTTGGCTGTTTTCTTCGGTGGAAGAAGTATCTGTGCTGTTGCTGGCTTCTGATTGTTTAGCAGCAGCTTTTTCCGCAGCGGCCTTTTCGGCGGCAGCTTTTTCGGCAGCAGCTTTTTCAGCGGCGGCCTTTTCGGCAGCAGCTTTCGCTTGCTCAATGGCATCAATAGATTTACCGACTTGTTCTATATTCGCCTTGGTACTATCGCTGTCAGCAGTATCCGAGCCGCGATAGACATATTTGGCAAGCTGTTCTGCGCTTTGTCCAAGAGTATAGTAATCTTGTTTCTCCGTATCGCCCTCATATTTATATTCCAATAACCAACCATAGTACATCATCTGCTCCGTGGTAGTGCTGTCCTTGAAACAGTCGGTGTAGTTGGCTTTTATGTATTCATATGCAGTCGATATATCTTCGTCAGTCGCAGAATTGGCGGCATCCCGCGCCTTGCGCGCGATGGAATCGGCTTGTGCAGAGGTGTCGATATGTTCAGCGGAACCGTCTTGCTGTGAAGATGCCGCGGTTTGCGGTGTCGAAGATTTTGTATCAGCGGGCTCTGCGGTGCTTCCGCAGGCAGTCAGCACAATAGCGAGAAATAGTGATGCCAGAATGGTATGTATTCGCTTCTTCATAAAAATCCTCCCCCTGTCTTGCATGATAGAATGTATGGATATGTTTTGTAACAATATGGTATCATGATTTTTATGGTCTGTCAATTTTTGATAAAAACGCTCAGAAGACTTGAGTTTATATATTATTTAACAGCATCCATCCACATTAATATCTTCTTGCAGTGTGGACAATGCCATGCAGGTTGCTCCGTAGCATATGGTAGTATAGAAACAGTTTCCCTAGACAAAAATCCTTTTATACCCGTCTTCTTTTTTTCTGCATCAGATGTAAATTCATATATATATGTGCTCCGCCTTGTGCATATCCTTCTACCGTTCCTTTTTCCATTTCAGTCTCACATATTAAACATTTCATCTTAATCTTCCTTTCAGATCACACTTAGACTTAAAATAGTTTGTAAAATTCTGATTTGTCATATTAATTGTATCAGATTATTATGTTTAATTCAAATATAATGAAAACCCGCCCTTTCCAACGAAAAGGCGGGTTTATGGTCCGAGTGACAGGACTTGAACCTGCGGCTTCTTGACCCCCAGTCAAGCGCGCTACCAGCTGCGCTACACCCGGAAACAACTTAGCTTATCTATCATAGCACACTGTTTCCGGAAATGCAAGAAAAAATCTTCGACAGCGGAGAACAAGAGGAACTTTAGTGTGTTTCATCTTGCTTCCAGTACTCTGGTGTCACATCGCGGCCAAGATCCTGCAACATTTCGCGGTCACTGCGGATGGTTGCGCAGGCGACTGTTGTCAGCATATTGCCTGTAATCGTCGCGGATGCACCGGACTGAAAGGCGGTTTCGCCGTCATTGGTCAGCAGCGCGCGACCGGCGCCAAGACGAATATTTGCGAGCGGATTGATATAGCGGAAGAAAGCAACCGTGCGCAGGATGTCCTGCTCCGTCAACCTCGGCAAGTGCTCTAGCGGTGTGCCTGCAATTGGCATTAGCGCGTTGAGCGGAATCGAATCAATCCCCAATTCTGCCAGACTGACTGCCATGTCTAATCGATCTTCCCACGTTTCACCCATGCCAATGATACCACCGGAGCAAGCGCACATGCCCTCCGCCTTGACCTTTTTCAGGGTTTCTACTTTCATGTCATAGGTATGTGTGGTGCAGATATTGGGAAAATTGCGGCGAGAGGTTTCGATGTTGTGGTGATAACTGGTCACACCGACTTCATGCAGGCGGTGCAGCTGCTCGGCAGATAAAAAGCCCATGGATGCGCACAGGTCAATCTTGCAGTTCTTGTGCATGGTTTCATACGCGTGAATGGCTTTGTCAAACTCTTCGCCGGTCAGCGAGCGGCCGGAAGTGACGATAGAAAACCGGTCAACGCCTTCGCGCTCGTTCATCTGACAGGCTTCGATAATTTCCTGCTCCGGCAGAAAATCGTACACTTCGCACTGGGTATGATGATGCGCGGACTGCGCACAGTATTTGCAATCCTCTGGACAGCGGCCGCTTCTGCCGTTGATAATTGAGCAGAGATCTACTTTATCACCGATAAAATGGGCGCGAATTTGGTCAGCGCCTTTGCATAGTTCGTCGAGATCGCAGGTCAAAAAGAAGGAAAGATCATCCTCTCGTGTGATTCGTCTGCCGTTGATAATTTCTTGTGCCAGTGTCAATGCGTCCATATCTTTCACTCCTATGCTAGTAAACTGTTTTTATCCTACTAGTTTACTATTATACGAGCCGCGAGACGGAATGTCAACTTGATTATTTTCTCGGTTTACAAGATGCGGCGGATTATTCGTGATGCAGCACTTGCTCGGTGATTTTTTTACCGGTCGGTGTGGCAGCCAGTCCGCCCAAACCGGTTTCACGCAGGCTTGCCGGAAGGGTATCACCAACTTCTCCCATCGTATCAATCACTTCATCTGCCGGAATATGGGAGGTGATACCGGCAAGCGCCATATTGGCAGCGCTGACTGCATTGACTGCGCCAATGACATTGCGTTTGACGCATGGAATTTCCACGAGACCGGCGACAGGATCACAGACCAAACCGAGCAGATTGCCCAGCGACATCGCAAACGCATGGGAGCACTGTTCTGCGGTTCCGCCTAAAATATGCGTCAGAGCAGCGGCTGCCATCGCGCTGGCGGTGCCGATCTCAGCCTGACATCCGCCTTCTGCACCGGCGACATTGGCGCGCGTTGCCGTGACTTGTCCGAAGCCCGCGGCAATATACAAGGCCTGTAAGATTACTTCTGTGTCCAGTTCTTTTTCTTCTGCGAGTGGAAGGAGTACGGCAGGGAGAACACCGCAGCTTCCGGCGGTTGGCGCGGCGACAATGCGCTTCATACAGGCATTGCACTCTGCGACCTTGAGTGCCTCTTCAATCACACGGAGAAGGTAGGTGCCGCCGATCAATGTACCGGCTTGGGCTGCCAATCGGAGCTTTTCTGCGTCACCACCGATTAAACCGCTGTTGGAACGGTCGGAAGCACAATACTGTTCGCTGGATTGCTGCATCGCTTCCCACAGTGTTTCAATCTGACGATGAGATGCCTCTGGAGAGTAATTGTTTTCCTGACAATCATCCTCGCAGATGACGGTATACAGCGGCTTTTGTGCTGTTTTTGCGGCTTCCAGCATGGAAGCGATACTGGGAAAGCTCATGACGGTTCCTCCTGATTAAAGATCGTAATTTTTTGAATGCCATCAATGTGAGACAGCCATTGCTCAATATCGGTTGGGATGGGCTGATCGCATTCTAAAATCATGACTGCATAGCCGCCTTGCGCATTGCGAAATAGCTGCATCGTGGCAATGTTCACATGTCTCTGCATCAGAGCAGAGGTGACAGCAGCGACATGACCCGGCGTGTCCTGATTGTGCACAATGAGTGTGTTGTGCTCGCCGGAAAAGTTGGCTTCAATGCCGTCAATCGAGCTGACGCGAATGCGACCGCCGCCGATACTCTCGGCAACGACATCCAGCGTGCGGCCGCTGATGCCGGTTAACTGCAGCCGAGCTGTGTTTGGATGCGCATTGCGCAGCTGTACTGTGGAAAACGTGAAGGACAGGCCTTCCTGCTCCGCAATGGCGTAGCTGTTTGGAATACGCAAGTCATCCGGCTGCATCCCGAGCAGACCGGCAATCAGCGCACAGTCTGTGCCGTGTCCGTGACCTGTGAGAGCAAAGCTGCCGTGCAGAGAAATATCTGCGTGCACCGGCGCTTCACCGAGCAGCTTGCGGGCAGTGAGCCCGATGCGCACCGCACCGGCGGTATGGCTGCTGGAAGGCCCTACCATAATAGGGCCTAGAATATCAAACAAACGCATGAAAATCCTCCTTAAAGTGTATTGAAAATACCACTTTTGGTGCATTTTTCAAAGAAATCGCAACAAAATACGTTATTAGACATTATAGCGTTTGCTGACACAAAAAGCAATGCATAAAAGATTTGTTTTAAAAAATATCTCTGTGCTTGACGATGAGCCATGCGCCGATGCAGGATACGAAGGGAACCGTTAAAATAACACCCATGCTGGCGGAAATGCCTTGAATGATTTCAATGGCCATATCATACAGATTGATGAGCTGCAGATATTCGTAGTCATACGCGTAGAACATGACGATGGTATTGATCGAGCCACCGGCAAATGCGAGAATCAAGGTATTCGACATCGTGCCCATCATGTCGCGTCCCACGGTCATGCCGGAGCGGCATAATTGCCGCGCTGTCATGGTTGGGTTTTGTTCGTGCAGCTCTTGCAGCGTAGAGGAGATGGACATGCTGACGTCCATGACGGCACCGAGTGCAGCGATCAGAATACCGGCAAACAGCAGTTCTCCGACCTGAATACCGGTTTCTTCTTGAACGTAAATGAGATTTTCAATATCAGACACATTGTAACCGGTGACATGCGTGATTTTGCCAAAAATCCATGCAAGCACACCTGCGGCAAGCACGCCTAAAATGGTACCGAGGACAGCGGCAGTTGCCTTGGCAGTAAAGCCGCCGACCAGATACATCGTAACCAAGGTAGTCAAAATAACCACAACAATAGCCGCCAGAATCGGAGACCAGCCGCGATAAATGGCGGGCAGGAAGAACCAAAGAATACTGATGAAGGTAAACACCAGACTGATGACGGAATACAGTCCGCGTTTTCCACCAATGACCACAATAGAGAGCAAAAACAGAGCGACGATTGCATAGAGTGCCGGAGCACGATTATAGCCGTAGACGGAAGTCACAAGTTCTCCGTTGGATTCGCTGACAATGGCAATGACCTTCATGCCAACGGTGCAGTGTACGCCGTATAGATACGCGGACGAGCTAGTGGCTTCTACGCTTTCGCCTGCATGATTTCCACTCAATAGCTTCAGCTGTACGGTTTGGTCTCCAATGTACACATCGCCGGATTGTTCATGGTCTTGGATAATAGAGGTGACCTGTGCTTTGACGAAGCTGCGTCCGCCGTTTTCCATTAACGGCACGCGATGAACCTGAGAGATGGTGTAAAAGCAAACGGCGACAACCACAGCGAAAATGACGAGCAGCAGCCGCTTGCGAAATCCTGTTTGTATTTGCATGATGTTTGTCCTTCCATAAAAAGATGCCGGAGAACCAACGTTCTCCGGCTGTCATTTGTTTGTGTTCTTACTTCAAACCGTTTGTCAGCATCTGTGCGATCTGTGCGCGGGTAGAGGAAGCCTGCGGAGAAAGGGTAACCGTGCTGTCATGCTTGACACCGGCGATCAATCCGCTGCCGACTGCCCATTGCATCGCATCCTGTGCCCAAGGAGATACCGAAGCGGCATCCGGATACTGGCTCAGATCTGCCGAAGCAGAGGTATCCTTTCCGATCATCTTCATATACCGCTGCAAGATGATCGCAGTCTGTTCGCGGGTGACATCACGCTCTGGGGAGAAGGTGTTCTTGCTGGTGCCAAAGACCAGACCATTCTGCGAAGCCCAAGTCACAGCGTTTTTGTACCATGCGTTGCCGACGTCGTGGAACGAAGAGGTTCCGGTAACTTCCGGCTGACCTGCCATGTTATACAGTACCTGAACAAGCATTGCGCGGGACATCGACATGTTTGGAGCAAATGTCGTTGCGTTCAAACCGGCGAACAGCTTGTTTTGGTAGGTATATTCCACTGCGTTGTAGAACCAATCACTCTTCTGGACATCTGTAAACGGCAGCGTGCTTTCGTCCGTCTTTTTGATGGTGAAGGAGTCGTCGATTGCCTGACCGTTGTCTGTGCGATAGGTGTTGATGGTCAGAGAATCGTCTGTCATATTCACGATAGAATAGGTCGGGACATCTTCCTGCCAGCGCTTGGCAATATAGGACTGCATACGCGGAACCAGATCATAGTATTTACTGCCAGAAGAAGAGTTTGCGGTCATATATAAGATACCGTCCGGATTGACAACGGTGTTGCTGTCGGTTTCCTGCACGGCGTCTTTATCCATAACAGCCTGCAAATAATCCAGATACGTGCGCTGCGCGTCATCCGTGGCATTCGGCAGAATGTTTTCCGGTGCGACAAAGCGGCTTTCCGGATTTTCGCCGGCGTCCGAGTCCACTGCCAACATGGATTTGAAATCGCTGCTGGAGTATTCTACCGTCTTTTTGCCGCCTTTCAGAATCTGAGAGCGGGAGTACGCATGGTCATGACCGGTCATAACGGCATCAATGTCATATTCCTCAAAATACGGAACCAGCTGATAGCGCAAATTGGTGATTTCCGGCTCGTTGGAATGCTCTGCGGAGCCATAAATATCCTGATGCAGGGTGACAATGCGCCATTTTGCGTCCGGACAGGCTTTGATTGCCTGTTCGATGAACTGCTTGTGCTCTGCTGTGTTGGTGTTCTGTGTGTTGAGCATCAGAAACAGCGCGTTGCCGTAGGTAAAGTAATAGTCGCCGCCCACGACACCGTTGGAGCCCAGCTCACTGGCATTGGCGGTATTGAAGTGATAGGTATAGTTGGCGTTGTCGGCGTCGTGATTGCCGACGGTTGTTGCAACCGGCAGGGAGTCTAAGGCGTCCGGAGAGAGATAGCCGGTGTATTCGATTTCGCTCTTGGTGGCATCCTGATTTGGTGCCTTTTTCTTCGTTGTCTGAATCTGATCTCCGGCAGACAGGACGAAGCTGGCTGTATTATCACGCTTTAACGCCTCATTGAGCGTATTGTTCCAGTTAAAGGAGTCGTTGCAGACAGATGCAGACTGTGCCTCGTAGAATTCCGGCGTGTCCTGTCCCTTGGCGGAGTTGGAAGAGCCAATCTGCGGGTCGCCAACATAAATGAAGGAAAATCCGTCGCTGCTGTCCTGTACCTCAAATTTTGTCGCTGCCTGATTGCCGATCTGGTAATAGTATGTGCCCGGCTTGAGGTTGGAGGCGGTTGCCTTGCAGGAATAATATTGCGTTCCCTCGCTGTCCACAACAGCGGACTGACCGGTAATGGTCTGTTCCTGTACATTCTGCGTCATGGCTGCATCTGTGGCAACGCGGAAAGAGGCGGTCTGTGTCTTGGAGTACCAAGCAAAATTCATTTGGGTGTCATCGGAGCCAGGGGAAAGAGATACCTGCGTCCAATCGTTTTTCATGGTCTCCCAGCGCTCCTGCCATGCGGCATAGGCACCGTTTGCTGCGGCTGGTGTTTGGGAGGCATCGGTGTGTCCGTCCGGCGCTGCGGCGGCAAAGGCAGACAGAGAACTGCTCGCTGCCAGCACGCCGGTCAAAACCAGCGCGGCAATTTGCTTGTTAACCTTCATGTTGTTTTCACTCCTGTTCATTTTTTACGATTTTAAACCTGTTCAAGCGGAGTATAACACTGAATTTTGACGGTTTCAATGCAGTTTACAAACATTTGAACAACATTGTACAGGGAAAATACGAGAACGCGCGGCATAGAGAACCTTTCTTTACAAAAGAAAAACAGAGCATTCCATGCGGACATGGAATGCTCTGTCGTGTGCTTATAAGTGTTTGTTGGTTAGTTTTCTTTAAAATAATCTCTGACCAGCTTGATGACGACACCGTTCAGACCGAGCAGACCGATCAAGTTCGGAATTGCCATCAGACCGTTCAGGGTGTCAGCAATGCTCCATACCAGTGTCAGACTGCTGACAGAGCCGACGAATGCCAGAATAACAAAGACGGCGCGATAGCCCTTGGTCAGCTTTTCGGTATAGCTCTTGCCCTTGAATAAGTACTCGATGGATTTCTCGCCATAGTACGACCAGCCGAGAATGGTGGAAATAGCGAACAGGACGGTTGCCAAAGTAACACCAAAGGTGCCGAGCGGGCCGATGGACTTGCCGAAAGCAGCGATGGTCAGGTCGGCGCCCTGCATGCCGTTGTTGTACAGACCGGAGGATACAATAACCAGAGAGGTCAGGGTGCAGATGACCAGCGTGTCGAAGAATACCTCGAAGGAACCCCAGAAGCCCTGCTTGACCGGGCTGTCGGTGACAGCGGCAGCGTGTGCAATCGGCGCGCTGCCGAGACCAGCCTCGTTCGAGAACACGCCGCGGGCAACGCCGAAGCGAACTGCCATCATAACCGTATAACCGGCTGCACCGCCTGCAATAGACTGCGGATGAAAAGCACCTTCAAAAATCGTAGCAAATGCGTGCGGAATTTCCGGTGCGTTGGCGATCAGAGCCAAGATAGCGAACAGGGCATAGGCGCAGCCCATAATCGGCACCAGCGTAGAGGTAACCTTTGCGATGCTCTGGATGCCGCCCAGCAGAACAACTGCTGCGATCACGACAATGACAGCACCGGTCAGATACGGATTGATGTTTAATGTCGAATTGAGTGCGGTGGAAATCGCGTTGGACTGCGTCATGTTGCCGATGCCGAACGAAGCAAAGGCGGCGAAGATAGCGAACAGAACAGCCAGCCACTTGAGGTTCAGACCTTTTTCCAAATAGTACATCGGGCCGCCGACGTTTTCACCGCGCTGATTCTTTTCGCGGAAATGCACAGAAAGAACGACCTCAGAGAACTTGGTCATCATACCAAAGATGGCGCTGACCCACATCCAAAATACGGAACCTGGACCGCCGAGCGCGATCGCTGTGGCAACACCGGTGATATTGCCTGTACCGACGGTGGATGCCAGCGCAGTCATAACAGCCTGAAACGGCGATACACCAAATTCGTTCTTTTTGTGCGCCTCCGGCGTGTGCAGAATACCCACCGTGTTTTTAAAGATGGTTCCGAAGTGACGGAACTGCATGAAACCGGAGCGGATTGTCAGGAAAATACCGGTGCCGACCAGAAGCGCCAGCATGTACGGTCCCCAGACAATGCCGTTGACAAATGAGTTGATTGAAACAATGATTGACACAATGTGCCTCCCCTCACGAATAAAAATGAATTGGAACGCATATAAGCGTTAAGAATTATAACACGATTTGTGAGAGGGGTCAAACAAAATGCATATAATTGTTGCAAGGAAGAAATTTTTTTCGTATAATGAAACTATCAAATGCTATAGGAGGCAAACACGATGAAATTCAATGCAGGATTTATTTACGTTGCACCGAACTGCGATCCGCAGCAGCAGAACGCAGTGATTCCGGGCGAATCCATTGATCTGTACGTCTATGGCTGCTCTACATACAGTCAGGCAGAGGTTGTGGCAAAGAGCTTAGTAGAAGAGAAGGGCTGCACTGCCATTGAGCTGTGTGCAGGTTTCGGCAATGAAGGCATTGCACGCATTCAGAAGGTTGTTGGTCCGGACGTTGCCGTTGGAGCGGTTAAGTTTGATCTCCATCCGGCATTTGGCTTTAAGAGCGGAGATACGGTTTTTAACCAGTAAGAAAAGAAATGAAACAGCGACTCTCTCACCAGTAGGTGCTGGCGGGAGGGTCGCTGTTGTGTTTAAAATCTTATGATGCAATTGCCGGGTCGGCAGGTGCATGTTCTGTCCAGCCGCGTTTCCATCTTCCGGAGAAATAGTACGTGGAGACGCAGAGTGCCGTCGTTACCCACGTTGCAGGGAAAATGAGCGCGACATCGTATACGGTGTTGAACAGCTGCATGGCGATGTACAGGAACAGCAGACGGATGGCAAACATGTTGATGAGTGTGAGGCACATCACAGAAGCTGCCTTGCCTGCGCCGCGGATGGCTCCGGCGAAGATTTCCACAAATACATAAATAAAGTACAGAGGGAACAAACGAACAACGATCTTGCTGCTCAGCTCAATCACTTCTGGATCGCTGGAGAACAGATGCATCACGATGCGGGAGGATGCCGTCAGCGATAACGTGATGCAAAGCGTGATAATGATGCCGGTAATCAAGCCGACCTTGGTACCTTTTTCAGCTCGTTTGATCTGTCCGCAGCCGAGATTTTGTCCGACAAATGTCGTGACGGCTTGACCAACTGCCCACATTGGGAAATAGACCAAGCCTTCGAGCTTGCCGTAGGAGGTGTAGGCTGCCATGCTCGTGACACCCATGGTATTGATCTGTGACTGTAACAAAACCAAAGACAGAGAGACAACCGTTGTCTGTACACCGACCGGCACACCCACGGAAAAGATTCGTTTGAGCGTCTCGGATTCGATGCGAATTTTGCGCAGATGCAGACGGTATTCCTCCGGCAGGTGGCGCAGGCGGCGAATGGTCAAGACCGCTGCAACGGTTTGAGATAAAAAGGTAGCCATTGCCGCACCGGCAACACCGAAATCAAAGATGTAAATAAATAAGGTGTTGCCCAAGATGTTGGCGAAACCGCCAATGAGCTGATAAATCATCGGACGGCGGGAATCGCCCAGCGCACGCAGAATGCCGGAGCTGAAGTTAAAGCCGACGATGGAAAACATGCTGAGAAAATAAATGCGTGCATAGGTCACCGCAAGATTCAAAATTTCATCCGGTGTGTTCATAAGGCGCAGAATGGTGGGGGCAAACAGCCAGCCGATGAGCAGCAGGATGGCAGAGCCAATGACAGCGAGTCCCATGGCTGAATGCAGGATTTTTTTCAGTCGCGGAAAATCCTTTCCGCCGTATGCCTGCGAGACTAGTACGCCGACGCCGACACCCATGCCGGTAAAGAAACCGACGAGACAGTTGATAGGCCACGAACAGGTTCCAACAGCTGCGGACGCATCCTGTCCAAGAAGATTGCCGACAAACATCAAGTCTACCGTGTTGTACATCTGCTGGATGATGCTGGTGCCCAGCAGCGGCAAGGCGAACAGGAGCAGTGCGCGCGTAATCGAGCCTTGCGTGAGGTCGATGGATTTGTTTTTCATAGAGAAAATCCCCCTTTCTTTGTGTGTGAAAATAGAAAAATAATTCGTTGACCGCGAGTCATTCAATTCGGTGTAAGTATTGTAAAATAGATTGTTACAGAAGTCAAGAGTTAACCGCAAGAGTTGACGCAAATATCTGATTGCAGTATAATAATAAAACATTTGCAGGGGAAAAGGATGTTTGTTTATGCACAGGAAGATTCACATTTTGGAAGCTGTTGACCAGCCGCGGGCGGACGTTTGGGATGCGCTGTCTGCGGATACGACGGTTTGTACCGTGCGCTCAGGAGAAGAGGCCTATCAACGAATTCAAAAGGAACACTTTGATTTGGTGCTTGTCAATTTGATGCTCAATGGACTGGATGGTCTGGAACTTCTGCGCCGCATCAAGCGAGAAAATTTGTGCGACGTTGTCGTGTTGACCAGCGATTTTCCGGATTTTCAGTATGCGCAGCAGGGAATCTTATATGGTGCATTCGATTATTTGCTTCGTCCCTTGACCGTCGAGATGCTGCAAAAGCTGCTTGTCCGCGTCAGGAAAAAGCTGTGGGGAGAACAGGCGGCGCAGCAGCAAGCCTGTGACACCCTTGTGCAGCACATGGGAACCGAGCAACTGTCCGCTTGCTTTGACGCGCTCGTGCAGGAGTATACCCAGCAAATGCCGGATGCGGTACAGACAGACATTTTTATCCAGCATCTATATGAGAGCACGGTGGAAAAGACCTTTGAGACCTGGACGTGGCTGGCTTTGTTTGAACAGAAAGAGGAATATTTGTCGATTGACTGGCTGTCCGGCGGCAAGCATATGGTTTGGGATTTTTGCCGCAGAAGATTATGTGCACTGAGTGCCGCGATTGCCACGCTGTATCCTCGGACGGAAAATGAAAAGCTGCGCAGAATCTTGCAGTATTTGCTCCAGCATATTGATGACGGCTGTTTGCAGAAGGATGTTGCCGCTGCACATTATATTAGCAATCCTTCGCTCAGTGAATTGTTTCGCAGTCAGTTGGGCATGACATACCATGCTTATACCTCAGAGCTGAAGATGAAGCGAGCACAATATCTGCTCCGGTATTCTTCTAAAAAAATCTATGAGATCAGCGCGTTGCTTGGCTATAAAGACGTCAATTATTTCTCCAGAAAGTTTCGGGAAAAGATGGGTGTACCACTTTCTCAGTACCGGCAGCAGAGCCGTGCGGAAGAAAATACCTCTCTGGACTATCAAATTTAATTGCGTATCCTCTGTCATATGACAGGGGATATTTTTTTGGAGAAAACGATTTCTCACTGGAAATGTGAGGAAATATCACAAAAATACGTACAAAAAAATAACAAAACCGCTGTTTTTTCGAGAAAAATTTTCTGATTGCTGGAAAAATCCATGATTTTTTTCGGAATTGGAAAAAAAGACTTGCACTGTACACAAAGAGTGGCTATAATAACAACCATGCAAAACATATATATCCCATTAGACAAATAGGATATATAGAATATAGGAGGCGATAGATCATGATATGGATCGATTCACACCGCTGCAAGAGCTTGTACAAACGAATGTGTTGCTGTTGACAGCGAAAAGAAAAGACAACACACATTCGATTGATACAAAGGAGAAGAACAATGAGTTATAAGAAAAGAATTTCCGCTATTCTTCTGGCATCGGCTCTGAGCGTTGGCCTTCTGGCAGGCTGCGGAGGAAGCAGCGACAGCGGTTCCGCGTCCGGCGATTCCGTAGAGATTACAAACGTATCCTATGATCCGACCCGTGAGCTGTATCAGCAGTACAACACGGCATTTGAACAGCATTGGAAGCAAAAGACGGGTCAGGATGTAGATATTATCCAGTCGCACGGCGGCTCCGGCAAGCAGGCGTTGGAGGTTGCCAACGGTCTGGAAGCAGATGTCGTCACACTCGCACTGGAAGGCGATGTTGACGCCGTGAAAAATGCAGGACTCATCGAAGACGGATACACCTCCGAGTTTGACAATGACAGTTCTCCGTATACCTCGACCATTGTATTCTTGGTTCGCAAGGGCAATCCGAAGAACATTCATGACTGGAACGATTTGCTCCGCGACGATGTCGGTGTCATCACACCGAATCCGAAGACTTCCGGCGGCGCGCGTTGGAATTACCTCGCTGCTTGGTACTATTTTGAAAAGCAGGGTCAGAGCGAAGACCAAATCAAGGAAAGCATCAAGAAGCTGTATCAGAACGTATTGGTTCTGGATTCCGGCGCACGCGGCGCGACGACTTCCTTTGTTGAAAACCAGCAGGGCGATGTCCTGATTGCTTGGGAGAATGAAGCCTTCCTCTCGCTGGAAGAATATCCGGATGATTACGAAGTTGTCATCCCGTCCGCTTCGATTTTGTGCCAGCCGACGGTTGCTGTCGTCGATGAAGTTGTCGATGACCGCGGCACCCGCGATGTGGCAACCGAGTATCTCAACTATCTGTACTCCGATGAAGCGCAGCGCATTGAAGCGAAGAATTTCTATCGTCCGTCCAATCAGGACATTTTGAACGAGTATGCTTCGCAGAGCGACAGCAACACGATTACACAAATTCCGGAGGATGGCAAGTGGATTGTCACAAAGAATCTGGATTTGACCAATATCAGCCATTTTGGCGGCTGGACAGAGGCAGCAGAAAAGCACTTTGCAGACGGTGCGATCTTTGACCAGATTTACGAAAAATAATGAGCAAGAAGGATTTTGATTATGAAACAAAGAAGAAAAAAATTGCGGGTCATTCCGGGATTCGGATTGTCGCTCGGAATCACAGTGGCGATCCTCAGTTTCATCGTCATCATCCCACTGTGTTCTCTGGTTGTGTTTTCCGCACACCTCTCTCTCTCTGATTTTATACATACCGTGACCAGCCCCCGTGTGCTGGCGAGCTACAAAGTCAGCTTTTTGACGGCACTCACGGCATCGCTGATCAATGCAGTGATGGGACTCATCATCGCATGGGTGCTGGTACGGTATGAATTTCCGGGCAAACGAATCATAGACGGCATGATCGAAGTTCCGTTTGCCCTTCCGACAGCGGTTGCCGGTATTGCGCTGACACATATGACAGTAGACACGAGTGTGATTGGCAGCTTCTTCCATGACCATTTCGGCATTGACATCGCCTATACCCGCACAGGCATTACGCTGGCGCTGGTATTCATCGGTATTCCGTTCGTCGTTCGTTCGGTACAGCCGGTGCTGGAAAAGCTGGATGGACAGTTTGAAGAAGCAGCGAGCATTCTGGGTGCCAGCCGCGGATACACGTTCCGCCATGTCATCTTTCCGGAAATTCTTCCGGCACTGATTGCGGGATTTACAATGGCATTTGCCCGCAGCCTCGGCGAATACGGCAGCGTCGTATTTATCGCAGGCAATACACCGTATGAAACAGAGATTACCCCTCTGCTTATCATGTCGAAATTACAGGAATTTGATTATGCCAGTGCGACATCCATTGCACTCGTTATGCTGGCAGCAGCATTCCTGATTCTGTTTATCAATGCGGTTTTGCAGAGCCGCTCGTCTAAAATTATCAGCGGTATCGAGTAAGGAGGAAACAAGCTGTGAAAAAACAATCATCCGGAGCTGTCAAATGGCTCCTGATCGCAGTGAGCGTCCTGTTTCTCGTTGTGATGCTGATCCTGCCGCTGGTATACGTGTTGGTTACCGCGTTCCGTCAGGGCATTCAGCCGTTCTTGGCAGCGGTCACGGACAAATATGCACTGAAATCTGTGCAGCTGACAATTGAAGCGACACTGTTTGCCGTGGTACTCAATACCATTTTTGGATTGTTCGCTGCATGGAGCATCACAAAATTTCAGTTCCGTGGAAAAAAAGTGATCTCTACGCTGATCGATCTTCCGCTTACGGTTTCTCCGATTATCGCGGGCTTGATCTTTGTTTTGACCTATGGCAGACAGAGCAGCTTATATCCGCTCCTCAAGAGCATGGACATCAAGATTATTTATGCTGTTCCGGGCATCATTATGGCGACCGTCTTTGTTACGTTTCCGTTTATCTCCCGTGAAATCATTCCGGTGTTGACGGCGGCGGGAACAGAGGAAGAAGAAGCCGCTGCACTGATGGGTGCAAAGGGCTGGACGATTTTCAGCAAAGTGACCTTCCCGCATATGCGGTGGGCACTGCTGTACGGCATTGTCTTGTGCACAGCCCGTGCAATGGGCGAATTCGGTGCGGTATCGGTTCTTTCCGGACATCTGAGAGGCAAGACCAATACGATGCCGCTGTATATTGAGCTGCTGTATCAGGGCTATGATTTTACCGGTGCCTTTGCCATGTCGGCAATCTTGGTTGTGATGGCAATCATCATTCTGGTTCTGCGCAGCGTGCTGGAGTACCGAGGAAAGAAGAACGAGGAGTAAGCGATGGAAAAACAATATTACGTGCAGATGAAAGGTGTCAATAAAAGCTTTGGCAGCTTTCAGGCATCAAAAAATATCAATTTTGGAATTGAAAAAGGCAAGCTCGTCGGTCTGCTCGGTCCGTCCGGCTCCGGTAAAACAACCATTCTTCGTATGCTGGCAGGTTTGGAAACCGCAGACAGCGGCGACATCCTGATTGACGGAAAAGTAGTCAACGATGTACCGGCGAGCAAGCGAGGCATCGGATTTGTCTTTCAGAGCTATGCGCTGTTCCGCTACATGACGATTTATGACAACATTGCGTTTGGCCTAAAAATTCAGAAGTGGCCAAAGCAGCGCATCAAAGAGCGCGTGCACGAGATGCTGGAACTGGTCGGCTTGGAGGGCTTGGAAAATCGGTATCCAAACCAGCTTTCCGGCGGACAGCGGCAGAGAGTTGCGTTTGCCCGTGCGCTGGCACCGCAGCCGCAGCTGCTGCTGCTTGATGAGCCGTTTGCAGCGATTGATGCAAAGGTTCGCTTGGAGCTTCGCAGCTGGCTGCGTGAGATGATTTCTTCGGTCGGTGTGACAAGTATTTTCGTCACCCACGATCAGGATGAAGCCATTGAAGTTGCCGACCAGATTATTATTACCAATCAGGGACAGATTGAACAGATTGGTTCTCCAAAAGACATTTATCGGACGCCGCACACCCCATTTGTGGCGCAGTTTATCGGACAGTCCTCTGTCGTAGAGGACTTCCAAAAGTTCTCCGGTTTTGAAAATGCGGATGTCCGTGCAAAGCACGCGGCGATTCGACCGGAGTATATCACGGTGACAAAACAGGGCGAATACCTCAAATATCCAATCGGTTCGGAAGAAGGCGTGGTAGAATCCACAGCGTTCCGCGGAAGCGAAATTGAGCTGAAGATTCGCGTAAAGGACAGCGTGCTCACAGCAAAACGACTGCTGGACGAAGCACCGATTGAAGTGGGAGAAAGCGTCAAAGTATTTATTTATCGTGCGTATGCGTTTGACGACGAAAAGGCATACGTCATTGAAAATGCGGCGTTGACATCGCCGGATTCCGTATTTATCTAACAGGAGGTGTTTTTGTGAAGACAGTTCAATTGGAAACAGATATTCTGATTCTCGGCGGCGGCGCAGCGGGATGCTACGCAGCGATGACTGTACAGAAGCAGGCACCAAATGCAAAGATCTTAATTCTGGAAAAAGCAGATATTCGCCGCAGCGGCTGCTTGGCAGCTGGCGTCAATGCACTCAATGCGTATATTGTTCCGGGCAAGACGCCGGAATTTTACGTAGACTATGCGAAAAAGGATGCACACGGCATCGTGCGAGAGGATCTGCTCCTCAGCATGAGCGAACGTCTGAATCAAGTGACCCATCATCTGGAGGAATTGGGCTTAGTCATTCTGAAAGATGAAAAGGGAAATTATGTCACACGCGGCAATCGAAACATCAAGATCAACGGCGAAAATATTAAGACGATTTTGGCAGATGCTGTTCGGAATTGTCCGAATGTCACGGTTCTCAATCATGTCAATGCCATTGACTATATTGTAAAAGACAATACGATTCAAGGCGTGTTTGCCAACGGCGTATTGGAAGAAAAGCTGTACGCTATCAGCTGTAAGGCATGTATCTGTGCTACCGGCGGTGCGGCTGGTCTGTATCGTCCAAACAATCCGGGATTTTCCCGCCACAAAATGTGGTATCCGCCGTTTAACACAGGTGCTGGCTATGCCATGGGCATTCGTGCCGGTGCAGAAATGACGACGTTTGAGATGCGGTTTATCGCTCTGCGATGCAAGGACACCATCGCACCGACCGGCACGCTGGCACAGGGCGTTGGCGCGAAGCAGGTCAACGCACACGGCGAAGTATACGAGCAGAAATACGGTCTGACGACTTCTCAGCGTGTATACGGCACGGTGATGGAAAACCGAGAGGGCCGCGGTCCTTGTTATCTGCGCACCAAGGGCATCACGAAAGAGCAGGCAGACAGCTTGAAAAAAGCATATCTCAACATGGCTCCTTCGCAGACGCTCAAGTGGCTGGAAAATGGCAGCTCACCGGATGAAGAAAATGTAGAAATTGAAGGCACCGAGCCGTATATCATTGGCGGACATACGGCGAGCGGATATTGGGTCGATGCCAAACGCATGACGACGGTACACGGTTTGTTTGCAGCCGGTGATGTCGCTGGCGGAAGCCCGCAGAAGTATGTAACCGGTGCGCTGGCAGAAGGCGAAATCGCTGGTGAAGCGGCGGCTGCCTATCTTGCCGGAGAGCAGGGAAGCATTCCTGACGCGTTTATTCATGACAAGCAGACCGAGATTGCATCGTATTTTTCCAACACATCCATGTTTACCACAGAGGATTTGGAAGAGGCGATGCAGGGCGTCATGGATCAGTATGCAGGCGGTATCCGAACCGACTATGGATTTACAGAATCCGGTTTGGCTCTGGCAGACAAAAAGATCCTGCGCCTGATTGCCTTGAGCGACAGCGTGCATGTTTCGGATATGCAGGAGCTGACTCGTCTGTTTGAGCTAAAAGAACGACTGCTCGTATGCCGCGTGGTGATTGCCCATCTGGCAGATCGAAAGGAAACGCGCTGGCACTGCTTTGCGGAGAATCTGGATCATCCGGAAACAGATGACAGCTGGCTGAAATATGTCAATTCTCGATATGAAAATGGAGAAATTCATATGATTCATCGAGAGTTAACAGGGAGGTATGAAGTCTATGAGCATTCAAATTGACCGGACAAAGTGTGTTGGCTGCGGTCAGTGCGCAGAGATTTGTCCCGGCACATTGATTCGCATGACGCAGAAAAAAGCGGAGATGCGATACCCGATGGAATGCTGGGGCTGCGCGTCCTGTGTCAAGGAATGTCCGGCACATGCGATTTCCCTGTACTTAGGAGCAGACATTGGCGGCGCAGGATGCCGCATGACAGTAAAAAAAGACGGCAGTTTGCTGCACTGGATCGTCAGCCGACCGGATGCGTCGGAGGAGACCATTACCGTAGATAGCCGAAATGCGAATCAATATTGATTGGAGTTGAAGACGATGAGTGAATTTTCCCACCTCGACCAATTAGAGGCAGAGGCAATTTATATTATGAGAGAAGTGGCAGCCGAGTGTGAGCGTCCGGTTATGCTGTATTCCATCGGCAAGGACAGTTCGGTTATGCTGCATCTGGCTATGAAGGCGTTCTATCCGGAAAAGCCGCCATTCCCGTTCCTGCACGTAGACACTACCTGGAAGTTCAAGGAAATGATTGAATTCCGTGACCGCAAGGCAAAGGAACTCGGCATTGACATGTTGGTTTACGCCAATCAGGACGGCGTGGCAAAGGGCATCAATCCGTTTGACCACGGTTCTGCATACACCGACATCATGAAAACACAGGCGCTCAAGCAGGCACTCAAGAAGTACGGCTTTACCGCAGCATTCGGCGGCGGCCGTCGAGACGAAGAAAAATCTCGCGCCAAGGAACGTATTTTCTCGTTCCGCAACGAAGCACAGGCTTGGGACCCGAAAAATCAGCGTCCGGAAATGTGGAAGCTGTACAACACCAAGATTCACAAGGGCGAAAGCATTCGCGTGTTCCCGCTGTCCAACTGGACAGAAAAGGATATTTGGCAGTATATTCAGCGCGAGAACATCGACATCGTACCGCTGTACTTTGCAGCAGAGCGTCCGGTTGTCGAGCGTGACGGCAACCTCATCATGGTTGATGACGACCGCATGAGACTGCTGCCGGGCGAAAAGCCGATGATGAAGAGCGTGCGTTTCCGCACGTTGGGATGCTATCCGCTGACTGGCGGCGTAGAATCCACGGCAACAACCCTTGACGAAGTAATTTCTGAAACATTATCCGCCGTTACCTCTGAACGAACCAGCCGCGTGATTGATAAGGAAGCAGCCGGAAGCATGGAGCGTAGAAAGAGAGAAGGTTATTTCTAATGAAGAATCTGTTAAAGTTTATTACCTGCGGCAGTGTGGATGACGGTAAATCCACACTGATCGGACATATTTTATACGACACCAAGAAGCTGTACACGGATCAGGAACAGGCACTGGAGCTGGACAGTAAGGTCGGCAGCCGCGGCGGTGAAATCGACTATTCGCTGCTGCTGGATGGTCTGATGGCAGAGCGCGAGCAGGGCATTACGATTGACGTTGCATATCGCTATTTCACCACGGACAACCGCAGCTTTATCGTAGCGGATACGCCGGGTCATGAGGAATACACGAGAAACATGGCTGTTGGCGCATCGTTTGCTGATCTGGCAATCATTCTGGTCGATGCATCGCAGGGCGTGCTCGTTCAGACCCGCCGCCATGCACGCATCTGTGCACTGATGGGCATTCGTTACTTCGTCTTTGCCCTCAACAAGATGGATCTTGTTGATTACAGCGAGGAGAAGTTCCGCAAGATTGAGACGGATATTCAGGCACTGGCAGAAGAGCTCAAGCTGTACAGCGTCAAGATTATTCCGGTATCTGCAACGGCCGGTGACAACCTGACCAAGCATTCCGATGCGATGCCGTGGTACACCGGCACAACGCTGCTGGATTATCTGGAAAACGTAGATATTGATGAGGCATCGCATGAGGAAGGCTTCTATATGCCGGTACAGCGCGTATGCCGTCCGAATCATACCTTCCGTGGTTTCCAGGGTCAGATTGAAGCAGGTGCAATCTCTGTCGGTGACGAGATTCATGTACAGCCGAGTGAAGAGACTGCCCATGTCAAGTCGATTTTGATCGGCGATAAGGATGCACAGACCGCTCGCGCAGGTCAGCCGGTAACCATTCAGCTGGATCGCGAGATTGACGTTTCCCGTGGCCGCGTTTTGACCAAGGACAGCCATATTTCCTGCGCAAAGGCATTCCAGGCTACCCTGCTGTGGATGGATGACGATGCACTGACAGAGGGCAAGGAATACTTTGTCAAGGTCGGTACCCGCACCATTCCGGGTGAAATTCGCTCGATTCGCTATAAGACCGATGTAAATACCGGCGAGCAGGTTCAGGCACATAGCCTGAAGAAGAACGAGATTGCTTACTGCGACATTACCGTGGCAGAAGAGATTCCGGTAGATACGTTTGAGAACCACAAGACGCTGGGCGAAGTGCTGTTTATTGACCGTGTCACCAACATGACCTCTGCGTGCGGCGTTGTCGAAGCATTGGTACAGGATTCTTCCGCAGACCGCACGGTACAGTTCCAGAGTGAAGATGGCACCGTTAAGACTCACCTGTTTGAGACGGTTTACATGCAGCTGGATTCCGGTCTGGTTGGCCGCTACGATCCGCAGGGCGTGCAGTTCAAGATTGGTGATAAGCTGCCGCTGACTGGTGAGGGCTATGCATATCCGGACAGCTTTGACATCATCGCTCGTGAGAGCAAGCAGGTTGTTCGCATTATCAACGGCATTTATGCAGAGGTTCTGCCGCTGGCAGAGTATCGGGTTGACGGTGTGCCGCTGGTCGATGCATATGGCAATGAGATTGCCGTATCGACACAGGATGCTCTGGAAGAGTATCTGACTGCGGTTGCACAGGACGAGACCAAGCTCAATGAGCTGCTGCATTTTGAGACCTTCCGCAAGATTGTTTTCCGCAACGGTGAGGCAGCAGATTACGTAATTTAATAGAAAGAAACGATGCATTTCGTAGCCGGCAGCTTGTCTGAGAAATAGGACAAGCTGCCGGTTTTTATAGACAGGGGATTTTGTGTAAAAGTAACCTATTGTATCGGTGGGAATTATGCTATACTATATACGTTAGACTTTTTTGGAAAGGTGAATGCCATGTCGGTTGATTTTGATACAGTCATAGAGCGCAGAGGAACCCATTGCTTGAAGTATGATTTCGCGCGAGAGATGGGGATGCCGGAGGATGTGCTTCCGCTGTGGGTTGCCGATATGGATTTTCCAACGGCACCGGCGATTACAGAACGGCTGAAATCCCTGGCACAGTATGGTATTTTCGGCTATACCGGTGTCAAGGAGGACTATTTTGCCGCCGTACAGCATTGGTATGCGTCTCGCTTTGGCTGGCAGACACAGCGCAGCTGGCTGGTTACCACACCGGGCGTCGTATTTGCCATTGCGACTGCGATTCGGGCATTCACGCAAACAGGCGATGCGGTTTTGATTCAGCAGCCGGTATATTATCCGTTTGCCAATAAAGTCACAGAGAATGGCCGGAAATTGGTAGTCAATCCATTGGTTTTAAAAGATGGAAGATATGAAATGGATTTTGCGGACATGGAACGCAAAATCGTAGAGCAGCATGTCAAATTGTTTTTGCTGTGCAGTCCGCATAATCCAGTCGGACGCGTTTGGACAAGAGAAGAATTGCTGCGCGTCGGCGAAATTTGCCAAAAACACGGCGTGCTGGTTGTCAGCGATGAGATTCACGCGGATTTTACCTATCCGGGCTACACTCATCATGTTTTTGCGTCGATAAAACCCGCATTTGCAGATTTTACGATCACGTGCACAGCGCCAAGTAAGACATTTAACTTGGCAGGACTGCAGGATTCCAATATTTTTATTTCCAATCGTGCACTGCGGCACGCCTATAAAAAAGAACTGTCCGCTTGTGGCTGCGGCGGCACGAACTGCATGGGCATGGCGGCATGTCAGGCGGCATATGAAGCCGGAGCAGAATGGCTGGAACAGCTCAAATGGTATCTGACGGATAATCTGGCATATGTGCGGCAATATTTACGCGAGCATCTGCCAGAAATTGCGATGATTGAGCCGGAAGGCACCTATTTGGTTTGGCTGGATTTGAGAAAATTGGGATGGAATGCCCAGAAACAAAAACAGGTCGTCGTTGACGAGGCCAAATTGTGGCTGGATACCGGAACCCTGTTTGGACAGGGCGGCGAAGGCTTTGAACGCATCAATATTGCTTGTCCGCGCAAGACGCTGCAGGAAGCGATGCAGCGATTGGAATGTGCGATTCATCAACAGAGATAAGATAAAATCATTCAGAGTGAGGAAGTTATGTTAAATCAGTTTTCTAGAACACAGCTTTTATTGGGAAAAGAGGGCATGGACAGATTGGCAAATGCCCGCGTTGCCGTATTTGGTGTCGGCGGTGTCGGCGGATTTACGGTAGAGGCACTGGCTCGCAGCGGTGTCGGCACGATTGACTTGATTGATGACGACAAGGTATGTCTGACCAATATCAATCGCCAGATTTTTGCTCTGCGCAGCACCATTGGAAAATATAAGGTCGATGTAGCGGCAGAGCGTCTGCGTGACATCAACCAGAACATTCAGGTCAATACATATAAGACCTTTTATATGCCGGATACAGCGGATCAGTTTGATTTTACGCAGTATGATTACATTGTCGATGCAATTGACACCATTACCGGTAAGCTGGAAATGGTTATGCAGGCACACAAGGCGGGTACACCGATTATCTGCTCGATGGGTGCAGGCAATAAGCTGGACCCGACGGCGTTCCGCGTGGCAGATATTTATCAGACATCGGTTGATCCGCTGGCACGTGTCATGCGTCATGAGCTGCGCAAGCGCGGCATCAAGAAATTAAAGGTTGTTTATTCGGAAGAGCCGCCGATGCGTCCAATTGAAGATATGGCCATCAGCTGCCGCAATCACTGCGTTTGTCCGCCGGGAACCGCGCGAAAGTGTACCGAACGCCGAGACATTCCGGGCAGCAATGCGTTTGTCCCGTCTGTTGTCGGCTTAATTGTCGCAGGAGAGGTTATTAAGGATCTTTCTGGTGCGGGAGGCTGCGCATGATTTATCTGGATTATTCTGCCAATACACCGGCAGATCCGGCGGTTTTGCAGACCTTTGTACAGACAGAACAGAGCTATATCGGTAATGCCAATTCCACGCATGCAGCGGGAAGAGAAGCGCATGCCCGCATGGACGAAATCTTAGCGCATACGGCACAGCTGTTAGGCGTGCAGCCGGATGAACTGATTTTCACATCCGGTGCGAGTGAAGCCAACAATCTTGCAATTAAGGGCATGGCGCGTGCAAGCCGTCATGTCGGCAAGCATATCATTTCGACAGCATTGGAGCATTCCTCTGTCAGCGGCACGCTGACTGCTTTGCAGGAACGCGGTTATGAGATAGACTTAGTGGATATTGACCGCGAGGGCAAGGTGGATTTAGAGCATCTGCGTGAACTGCTGCGCAAAGATACAGTTATGGTCGCAGTGTGCGCTGTGGACAGTGAATTGGGCACTGTACAGCCGATTCGTGAGATTGCAGAGCTGGTCAAGCAGGTTCCGGATTGCCGTCTGCATGTGGATGCCACACAGGCAGTGGGAAAAATGCCGGTCAGCTTTGAGGGAATCGATACCATGAGTATCGCGCCGCATAAGTTTTATGGCCTCAATGGCTGCGGTATTTTGGTCAAACGCAAAGGCGTTATTCTGGAGCCGCTGATTCATGGCGGCGCGAGCACGACGATTTATCGCAGCGGCACACCGGCACTGGCTCTGGCTGCTTCTATGGAGACAGCCTTGCAGCTCGCGCTGGAACAGCTGCCCCAGAGACAAGCTGTCGTGAAGGCGTGGAACGATCTGCTGAGAGAAAAGCTGGCTGCTTATCCAAAGGTGCGCATCAACAGCCCGAAGCAGGCAATTCCGCATATTTTAAATTTGAGCGTACAGGATGTCAAAGGCTCTGCCTTTCAGCAGGCATTGGATGAAAAGGGAATATGCGTTTCTGTAAAATCCGCTTGTTCTGTGGCGAATACGCCGTCCAGAGCGGTATTTGCCGTCAGTCATGACCGCAAAACAGCCATGTCCTCTTGGCGTATCAGTTTGAGTCATTTGACAACACAGGAAGAACTCAATGCATTTCTCACTGCGTTTGAAGCATGTTATAAGGAGTTAACGAAATGAGCCGAGAATTTGAGCCATATCAGCGCATAGAGCGCAGTATTATTACCAAATATAAAAAAGAAATCTGGAATCCGTTTACCCATGCGGTGCGGGATTATCAGCTGATTCAGCCGGGAGATAAGATCGCTGTCTGTATTTCCGGCGGCAAGGATTCCATGCTGATGGCAAAGCTGATTCAGCAGCTGCATCGTCACAGTGAAGTGCCGTTTGATGTGGTATATCTTGTCATGGATCCGGGATACAATGAAATCAATCGCCAGAAAATCGAAAGCAATGCCAAGCTGCTGCACATTCCGATTACCATTTTTGAGACCAATATCTTCGCAGTAGCCAATAAGACGGAAAAAGATCCGTGTTATCTGTGCGCGCGGATGCGTCGCGGTCATTTGTACAGCAAGGCGCGAGAGCTGGGCTGCAACAAAATTGCACTTGGCCATCACTTCAATGACGTCATTGAAACGGTTGTCATGGGTATGTTCTACAGCTCGATGATTCAGACCATGCCGCCGAAGCTGCACAGCGATAACTTCCCGGGCATGGAGGTCATTCGTCCGATGTATGGCATTCATGAGGAGTCGATTATCGCATGGAAAAACTACAATGATTTGGAGTTTATTCAGTGCGCATGTCGCTTTACGGAAAATTGCACCATGTGTGACAATGGCGGCGGCGGATCCAAACGGCAGGAAATCAAGACGCTGATTCGCCGATTCAAGCGAGATAATTCGTATATTGAAAAGAGCATTTTCAACGGCATTCATGCGGTGTCTATTGATACGTTTGCCGGCTATAAGAGCCGCGGCATCAAGCATTCCTTCTTGGAATCTTATGATGAGAAAACACCAATTGGACCGATGAAAGAATCTGTCGGCATGAATCGGGCAGATATGCAGGCATTCTTGGCAAAGGAAGCCCAGAACGGTACAGAGGAACTGGAAGCCTATCGCAAGCTGATGCAGAAAATCGGTGTCGATTTCCCGCAGAAATAACAGAAAATGACAAGAAAAATGGTTTGAATGTCGTGTTTTACGCAGCATTCAAACCGTTTTTTGGCCTATTCGGTAAATTCTTTAGAAAATCTTAAGTATTCTTTAGGTGATCTTAAGGTTTGCTCCATAGTTTCCTAATATTTACCCGGTATACTCAGTAAAAGCAAGGGGATAGAGGTGAAACTATGAAACAAAGAGAAATAATTGTATTAACTGGCAAATTTGGCATGGGACATTGCTGTGTGGCAGAGGCGATTCGGCAGCAGCTGGTCAAGATGGACAGCAGCATTTCGGTTCGAGTGGTAGATCTGATTGATGAGCTGTTTCCAAACGGTGGATCAATGATTTATCGCAGCTTTGCACAGATGGTGAATTATTGTCCCGGTATTTATAATCAACTCAATAAAATGGCGGGAAAATGCAATACATTCATGCAAGTTTGGGTCGCAGAAAAGATGAAACAGCTGCTGGACGGCGTGGAGATTGTTGTGTCTACGTTCCCGATGTGTTCGCAGTTTGCGGCAGCGTATAAACAAAAATATCAGCCATCCATGAAGCTGTACACGTACATAACAGATGTTGGCGCACAGGACGAATGGATTGTTTCCGGCACAGATTTGTATTTCGTCGGTGCAGAGGAAACCAAACTGGAATTGATGGTCAAAGGCATTCCGGCACAAAGCATTCACGTTTGCGGCATTCCGGTTCGACAAGATTTTCTGTATGCAGCACAAGAAACATACAAACCACAGACGGAAATTTTGCTGATGGGTGGCGGACTGGGACTTCTTCCGTCGGTAGACGCCTGCCTCTCTGTCTTGGAGCAGTGCAAAACCGTACATGTCACGGTGATTACCGGCAAAAATCAGGCTTTGTATCACAAGCTGCGCGCACAATATCCCAAGATCACCGTCGTTGGATATACCGAACACGTGGCACAGTATATGCGGCAGGCTGATTTGCTGGTGACAAAATCCGGCGGTGCGACGACATTTGAAGCGATACACAGCGAGACGCCGCTATATATTCTGCAGCCGTTTCTGATGCAGGAATTTGCCAATGCGCAGTTCATTGAACAGCATCAAATTGGCTGTGTGGCATGGAAAAAGACACAAACCATTCCGCAAAATATCTTGGTGTTGGCGCAGGATGTGCAGCGGCTGCACGCGATGAAACAGCACATGAAGCAACTAAAGCGCAGTTGGGAAGAAACTTGCCCTGCTGCCGCCTATGAAGAAAACGAAGGGCAGGCGGTATCATGAACACGTGGTATTTGCTTGGCGCCTGTACGGCTGTGCTGGCATACAGCATTATCCCTACGTATACGGCGAAGATTGTGCACCGCGTGCGCCGTAAGCGCGGCGGAAAAACCTTGTATTTGACCTTTGATGATGGACCGGATTTATTGTATACGCCGCAATTGCTGCGTCTGCTTGCGCGGTATAACATCAAAGCGAGCTTTTTCGTTGTGGCGCAGTTTGCCGCACAGAATCCAGCTATCATTCAGCGCATGCAGGACGAGGGACATTTGGTCGGTGTCCATGGATTGGCACATAAAAATGGAATGCTGCAAACGCCGTGGCAGGCATACAGCGATTTTCGAGAAGCGCGGCAGACCATACAGCATTTGGGTGTAAACGTCCAATATTTTCGTCCGCCATGGGGACATTGGAATGTGGTATCTGCTTGCCAGATGTGCCGCGCTGGGATGAAACCGATGTTGTGGGATGTCATGGCGCAGGATTGGAGTGCATCAGAGACTGCCAAGAGCATTGAAACCAAACTGTTGCAGCGCACGACAGGAGGCAGTATCATTTGCCTGCACGATGGACGCGGCAAAGACGATGCACCGGCAAGAACGATTGCGGCATTGCGCAAAACGATTCCGCAGTGGCTGGAGCAGGGATACCGATTTGATACGGTGGATCATTATGGAACATAAATTGACAGGAAAACAGATTGCAGGCAATTTACTTCTGTTTGTCGGATTGATTGCCATTACCTTTTATTTTTTGCTGCGCGGACAAAATCCGAGAGAGCTTTGGCAGGCAGTGCGCAGCGCGCGCGTGTCGTTTATTGCCATTGCGGTTGGATGCATGTGCGTGTTCGTGCTCTGTGAGGGGATCGCTACATGGCAGTGCTTGCGCTTGTTTGGCTGCCGCAATACGTTGCGCAGAAATATTTTTTATGCATTGGTCGGCTTTTTCTTTAGTTCTGTCACGCCGTCTGCCAGTGGCGGACAGCCAATGCAGCTCTATTATATGCATCGAGATATGATCGCGGTTCCGACGGCAACCTTGGCACTGCTGGTGCAGTTTTCTGTTTTTCAGTGTGTCACCATTGCCTTTGCCGCTGTTGGATTTGGAACCCAATATGCGCAGTTGGTGCAAGAGGGCGGCGCGTTTCGATATGCTTTTCTGCTTGGAACAGCGGTCAATGCAGTGCTGCTTGTCATCACATTGGCAATTATTTTTTCTAAGCGGGCAAGTGAAAGCCTCTTGCGTTTGGTCGTACAGCTGCTGACGCTGATACGCTATAAAAAGGTCGAGCAGATACAGCGGCAGTTGTCAGAGCAATTGGAGCTGTACCATCGCGGCACGCAGTATTTGCGTCAAAATATGCATATTTTGTGCCGTGTTGTCGGGATTACCATCGTACAGACCGTTGCATTTTATACGATTCCGTGCTGGGTTGCCATGGCATTGTATCCGGCCATGGCACATTCGTTTTTTGCTATTGCGGCGATGGAAGCGGTTTTGTATGTCAGTGTTTCGGCACTGCCGCTGCCCGGCTCCATCGGTGCCAGTGAGGGTGCTTTTTTGCTGCTGTTTCGTGCATTTATTCCGGGAGCAGCACTGCACAACGCGATGCTGCTCAGCCGCGGCGTCAGCTTTTACTTGTTTGTTGCGGGAAGCGGGTGCTCGGTTGCTCTGCATCATTTGTTTGAGCGGGCAAAACCAACACAAAAGCAAATACTATGACAACCGCCCTTCTCCTGTATTCGGAGAAGGGCGGTTTGGCGTATCGGAAATTTACATGCTACATGCTGTGTAATTTGTTTGTAAGTCATGCGTAAGATGTTGGGAAAACGCATTGACTTTTGTCCGTGTATGGGGCAAAATAGGGGAGAACAAAAGAGAAGAGAGAGTAGGAGGTGATAGGTATGTTCCAGATTCGGGACTATTCTCATTGCGAGCCGGATGTACCGGATATTGATGATCTGATCTTCGGTGATGAGCAGCCGCAGAGCGAAAAGTAAAAAAGACAATTGAGGGAAATCATTCATTGGAAAAATGAGTGATTTTTTTATTTTATGCACAAGAAAAGACCATGCAGTGTTATGAACTGCATGGTCTTCATTTTATGCGATTTCATGCGATTAAAATCGGACGATACCGTCTTCCAAATAAATTTCATCCAGGATCTTTTGATCCTGTTTGCCTTGTGGTTCAAATTGCTCGAAGAGATCCGGACGTTGCTTGCGCGTGCGCGCAAGGCTCTGCTTTCTGCGCCATCGATCAATGTTGGCATGATGACCGGACAGCAGAACTTCCGGAACCTCTCGGTCGTGCCAGACAGCTGGCTTGGTGTACTGTGGATACTCCAATAAGCCGTTCCAGTGGCTTTCATCAGTGAAGCAGACCTCTTCTGCCAGTACACCGGGAACCATACGGCAGACGGCGTCTGTGACCGCCATAGCGGGGATTTCGCCGCCAGTGAGGACAAAATCACCGATGGAGATCTCTTCGTCTACACATTCGTCAATGAAACGCTGGTCAATGCCTTCGTAGTGACCGCACACGATAACGATATGCTCGTGTGCCAGCAGTTCACGAGCCTTTTCCTGACAAAATGGCTTGCCTTGTGCGCTCATCAGGACGGTATGCACGTGCTTGCCGCCGGTTACATGCTGGTGACAGCGGAACAGGGGATCGGCCTGCATAACCATGCCTTTTCCGCCGCCGTATGGCGTGTCATCGACGCGATTGTGCTTGTCTAAGGTAAAATCACGGATGTTGGTCGCCTGAATGCTCACAAGCCCTGCCTGCTGTGCACGACCGATGATACTCGTCTGCATGACCGCATCAATCATTTCTGGAAACAGCGTTAAAATATCAAATTTCATCGCTCAACAGTCCTTCAATCGTGTGAACCGTGACACGGCCATTTTCCAAATCAACTTCCTTCAAGAATTCCGGCACGCCCGGAATCATGTGCTGGGTCTTGCCGTCCTGAATGACGTACAAATCACCGGCTGGGCCGTCAGAAATTTCTTTGACTACACCGATTTCGCGTCCAACGCGCTCGTCATATACCGGCAGACCGATGACATCCTGAATGAAGAAAGCGCCTTCCTCCAGCTCTACATCGTCGCGGTTCATGTACAGCGTCATGCCGCGCATAGCCTGCGCTTGTTCTACCGTGTCTACGCCCTCCAGATGCATGAGCACACAGCCCTTGTGTACTTTCGCTGAGGTGATGGTAATCGGAGACTGATCCTTGCGATACAGCGTGTCAAACTCAGCCAAAAAATCCGGGGAGTCGCACCACGGCTGTACTTTGATGTCACCGCGAATGCCGTGCGTGTTTACGATCTTGCCAATTTCCAGATATTGCTTTTTCATCGAGAATCCTCCAAGGTGAAAAGAGTAGAAAAAAAGAGCCGCGCCGCGGCTCTTGAAAAGATTCAGTCGACAATTTCGACAGTGACCTTTTTATTTTGACGATTACCGGCCGCCTTCATCAAGGTGCGAATTTCCTTCGCTATGCGACCATGACGGCCGATGACCTTACCCATATCATCAGGAGCAACACGGAGCTCGAAGACGATCTCCTCTCCCTGCATGGTTTCGGTTACATTGACGGCGTCCGGGTCGTTAACAAGGTTCTTTGCGATGTAGGTCAAAAGTTCTTTCATCTAAAACAACCTCACTTGATTTTTACAGTACGCCGGTTTTCTTCAGCAGTACGCGAACAGTGTCGGTCGGCTGTGCGCCGTTCTTGATCCACTGCTGTGCGCGCTCGCTGTCAATCTTGATTTCAACCGGATCGGTCAGCGGGTTGTAAGTGCCGATTTCCTCGATGAAACGACCATCGCGCGGGAAACGGGAATCTGCGACAACGACACGGTAGAAAGGAGCCTTCTTAGCACCCAGTCTGCGAAGTCTGATTTTTACCATTGTTTTCACCTCCTGTGAATTGATTATTGTAAATATCTTTACACAAAATTAAATTAGAACGGGAAGCGGAAGCCTCCGCGCTTGCCAAGATTGCCGAGACTAGGGAAGCCCATACCACCCTTTTTGCGTCCCTTCTTGGACATGTTGTTGAACTGACGAGTCATCTTTTGCATCATCTCGAACTGCTTGAGCAGACGATTGACATCTTCGATTTTGAGACCGCAGCCCGCCGCAATACGCTTCTTGCGGCTGAAGTTGATGATGGACGGATTATCGCGCTCTTTTGGCGTCATAGACTGAATAATCGCCTTGGTGTGACCAACTGCTTTGGTGTCAACCTGTGCGCCAGCCAGGGCACTTGCGTCCATGCCCGGAATCATTTTGAGCATACTCTGCATTTTTTCCGGATCTTCAAACTGTCCGAGCTGATCGGCAAAATCGGTCAAGGTCAGACGGTTTGCGCGAACCTTCTTTTCCAGCTCCGCTGCCTTTTTGGCATCGTAGTTTTCCTGTGCCTTCTCGATAAGCGTGAGCATGTCGCCCATGCCGAGAATACGGGAAGCCATACGATCCGGATGGAACGGTTCAATATCACCCAGCTTTTCGCCGGTACCGATGAATTTAATCGGCTTGCCGGTGACCGCTTTGGTGGAAAGGGCAGCGCCGCCGCGTGCGTCGCCATCCATTTTTGCCATCAAAATACCGTCGATTCCCAGCGCTTCGTCAAACGCAGAAGCTACGTTGACAGCGTCCTGTCCGGTCATCGCATCGACAACCAGCATAATCTCAGACGGCTTTACCGTGGCTTTGATGTTTTTCAGCTCATCCATCAAAGCTTCATCAATGTGCAGACGGCCTGCTGTATCCAGCAAAACCAAATCATACGCATTTTTCTTTGCGTAATCGACACCTGCTTTGGCAATCTCGACCGGATCGCCCTGTCCCATTTCAAAAACGGGAATATCTAACTTTCCGCCGACGACCTTCAGCTGTTCGATTGCTGCCGGACGATAAACGTCACAGGCAACGAGGAGCGGTCTGCGCTGCTGCTGCTTTTTGAGCAGGCCTGCGAGCTTGGCGCCGTTTGTTGTTTTACCGGCACCCTGCAAACCGACCATCATAATCACTGTTGGTGGATTCGGGGAAATGTTGATTTTCTGATTGGAACCGCCCATGAGTTTGGTCAGTTCTTCGTTTACAATCTTGATAACCTGCTGAGCAGGGGAAAGGCTTTCAAGAATCTCAGCACCTGTTGCGCGTTCCGTCACCGTCTTGGTGAACTGCTTGACGACCTTGAAGTTGACGTCCGCTTCGAGCAGAGCCAGCTTGATCTCGCGCATGGCGCTCTTGACATCGGCTTCGCTCAGCCGACCACGGTTTTTGAGCTTCTTAAAGGCAGAAGTGATTTTTTCAGAAAGACCTTCAAATGCCATGATTTCTCCTTATTCAGACAGCTGTCTTGTGATTTGCAAGGCTTGCTCACACAGCTCAGCAATCTTCGGGTCATGATACCGTGTATTGTTCATGCCGCGCAGATCCCATACAATATCGGCCAGTTTTTCCAGATTTGCCTGTGTCTGACCGTATTTGGATACCAAGCCGAGTTTTTCCTCGGTGGCACGCAGGGTATGTTCTGCTCGCATGATGCCATCCCGCACGCCCTGCCGCGTAATTCCCATGTGCTCAGAGATTTCCGCGAGGGACAAATCGTCATTGTAATACAGATCGAACAATTCCTTTTGCTTGTCTGTCAGAATATCGCCGTAAAAATCGAAGAGCATACACATCTCAAATGTTTTGTTCTTCATAACAGCTCCTTCAGTCAGCGCGGGTTGTAAAGGCTTTTTGCTTTGTAAAGGCGTTTGCCTTTACATTGCGGTTGCTATTTTACCGCAGAATTCCCCTGTTGTCAAGATCTTTTTCGGGATTTTTTTCGCGTTTTTTTCAGAATGGTCAAAATGACAAAAGAAATACAATCCAAGAACAGCAAAAGCAGTGAAACGGACATACCGCCGAGCACATTGAGAATCAAATCGTCAATATCGCAGGAGCCGAGACCGGTGAAATATTGTGTGATTTCAATGGCACCGCTCAGGGCAAGACTGAAGAAAAACGTGAACTTCAAGCTCAGCTTGCGGCGCAGCAGAGGAATTAGGACGCCGATGGGCATGAAGGCAACAATGTTGCCGACGATATTTTGAAAGGCGATGGTATCGGAAACGCGACCGGAAAACAAATAGAAGCGGATGGTTTGAAATGGGATGAGATTGACGCGCGTCAGCTTTAACTCATCTTTGTCATTGAGGATATTGATAATGGTATTGTAATCAAATTTAAATAGGATGACTTTGAGTAGTAGGATCAAATACGCAATGAGACAAATCCATAAAAATACAGTTACTGCGAGAGAACGGGGTCTTTTTTGTTTCAACGCAATCATTCTCCTTTCGTTTCTTTATTGATTACCCATGATAACACGCAGCATACGGAAATGCAATGTGGAACATTACAGAAATGAAAAATCCATAGGGAATCCTGTATGAAATGGTAGACGAACGGGAAAAACAGCGATATAATACGTATTGTCTGAAGTCCGAACCGATTTTGGGGGCTGGGCAGTAGGGAGAATATTATGCATACTACAAAGAGATTTTTATTGAAAAAAGGATTGGGGCTGACCTGTGTGACAAGCACGCAGTCCAAAACTGCGTGTCTCAGTGCCATGTTTCAGCTGCCGCTAAACAGCGAAGGACGCAGTTTATCTGCCCTTTTGCCGTATGTGCTGCGCGTGAGCTGTAGGGATTTTCCGGGACAGCAGGCGGTGGCAGCACAGCTGGACGAGCTGTACGGTGCGCGCGTGGAACCCATCGTCCGCAAGCGCGGTGAAGCGCAGCTGATTGGCTTTGCGGCAGATGTTATCGACGAACGCTTTGCCATGCGGGGAGATACCGGCTTGTTTGCGGCTACTGCGCGGATGATGGCGGATATTCTGCTGCATCCGGGTACATTTACTGCGGAACATGTCGCGCGAGAAGCTGCGCAGCTTTGTGCGCGCATTGCGGCGCTGCCGGATGACAAACGGACATGGGTGGTTCGCCGGATGTATCAGCACATGTGCGACGAAGAAGCGTTTCGTCTGGTAGAGCTAGGGGATATAGAGGAAATTCGCCGCATCACGCCGGAACAGCTGGCAGAGCACTATCAGAACATCCTGCAGACTGCACCGTTGGAGCTGTTTTACTGCGGTTCGCTGGATGCGGAGCTGGCAGCGCAGCAGCTGGCGCAGGCATTTGCAGAGCGGCCGGAGATAGATACGCCGCTTGCACCGGAAACGCAGGTGCTGCGCGTGCCGACACATCAAGAACTGCGCTATATTACAGAAGAAGAAGCGGTATCGCAGGGCAAATTGACGATTGGTTTGCGGACAGGCATTACCGCAAATGATCCGGAATATCCGGCAATGATCGTATTCAATTCCTGTTTCGGCGGCAGTACCGCATCTCGATTGTTTTGCCATGTGCGAGAAAAGATGAGCCTGTGCTATTACGCCTCTTCTCAGACGGAAAAGACCAAGGGCGTGATTGCTGTCACTTCCGGTATTGAAAACGACAGTGAGAAAAGAGCGCGGACGGAAATTCTGCGTCAGTTATCCGACATTCAGGCGGGAGGCTTGACACAGGAAGAAGTGGACAATGCCAAGCGTTCGATTTGCGCTTCGCTGCACACGATGTTTGATTCTCCGTTTGCGTTGGAGAATTTTTATCAGACACAAGCGCTGCTTGGCAGTGAAGAGACGTTGGACCAGCTGATTGCCCGTATTGAGACAGTCACGCGGGAACAGGTGACGGCAGCAGCTAAAAAAGCCGTGCCGGATACCGTTTATTTTCTGAAGGGAGTGGGTGCATAAGATGGAAACACGTTGCTATCCGCAGCTGGACGAGCAGATTCAAATGACGGTCTTGCCAAATGGACTGCGTATCTATTGCATTCCGCGTTCGGACAGTGAAAAAACGTTCGCCATGCTGGCGGCAAATTTTGGTTCGATTGACTGCCATTTTGAACTGGATGGACAAACCTATGATGTCACACCGGGTATTGCCCATTTTCTTGAGCACAAGCTGTTTGAGGAAGAGGACGGCAATGCGCTGCAAAAGTTTTCGGCGCGCGGTGCACAGCCGAACGCCTTTACCAGCCATACCATGACGGCATATCATTTTACGTGTACAGATCGGTTTTATGAGGACTTAGAAATTTTGCTGCGCTTTGTCACAACACCGTATTTTACGGATGAAAATGTGGCGAAGGAAAAAGGCATCATTGGTCAGGAAATTGATATGTTAGAGGATACGCCAGGCTGGGCAGCCTATGTCGGCGTTTTGCAGGCCCTGTATGCGGTGCACCCGGTGCGTATTTCCGTCGCAGGAAGCAAGCAGACCATTGCACCGATTGATCCGGCTGTTTTGCATCTGTGCCATCGCGGCTTTTATTCTCCGAAGAATTTGGCATTGGTTGTCTGCGGTCAGTATGACTTTGACCGCGTGGTCGAGCTGGCACAGCGCATCACACCGGCAGATGCCGCAGAGATTGCGGCTCGTTCGTATGGAGAGGAGCCGGAGACCGCAGCACAGCCGAACTGGGAGCGCAGAATGGCTGTGTCGCGTCCCATTTTTATGCTGGGCTGCAAAGATGCTGTGCCGGACGATATGTATCGCCAGCAGCTCGTGGGCGAGCTGGCGGCGCAGTGTGTCTGCGGCAAGTCAACCGTACTGTATGATACCTTATATCAGCGAGGCTTGGTCGATCGAACCTTTGATCCGGATTACTTTACGTTTGCGGGCGGCGCGTGTGCGCTGTTCAGCGGCGAGACCAGTGACCCGGATGCCGTGCGTGAAGCGTTGGAACACGAAATGCAGCGCATCGCAGACGAAGGCATCGATGAGGCGGTGTTCCGCAGAACCAAAAAGGCACTCTATGGCAAGTATATTCGCCGCAGCAGTGATGCAAGCGGCGTGTGCCGCATGCAGGTAGAGGCGGTGTTCTCCGGCGCAATGGCGTTTGACTTTGCAGAGGTATTTCAGAGCATCACGCAGGCGGAAGTTGTACAGCGCGTGCAGGCGTGGGCGAAACCGAATCGAACAGCCATGGCGGTTATTGTGCCGCAGAAGGAGGGATAACACATGGAACAGGTCGTTTCCTTTCCGGGCTTAGGACTGGAATTTCATCTCTCTAATATCGCGTTTTATCTTGCATCCAAGCCGATTTACTGGTATGGTATTCTCATTATGTGCGGCGTGGTATTGGCCGTTATCTATGCATCTGTGCGGTGTCCGTCCTTCGGCGTCAAGCAGGACGATATGTATGACTGCGTGCTATTTGCTGTGCCGCTGGGCATTGTGTGTGCCCGCATCTATTATGTGATTTTTGAATGGGATCAATATAAAAACAATCTGTCAGAGGTCTTTGCCATTTGGCATGGCGGCTTAGCGATTTATGGCGGCATTTTGGGCGGCATTGTTGTTGTCGCTGCTGTGTGCCGCTTCAAAAAGATTGATCTGATGAATATGTTGGATGTCTTTGCCATTGCCGTGCCAATCGGTCAAATTCTGGGCCGTTGGGGCAATTTCTTCAACTGCGAGGCATACGGCAGCACGACAACCGCGCCGTGGCGCATGGTCATCGGAAAGACACTGGCAGAAGCCGGAGCGACTGGCAATCATCCGACCTTCTTTTATGAGTCGGTGTGGAGTTTGGTAGGATTCTTTATTTTGTATGTTGTCTCGAAAAAGCGAAAATATCGCGGCGAGATCACATTGCTATATCTCGGATGGTATGGTCTGGGCCGATTCTTCATTGAAGGACTGCGCACAGACAGCCTGTATCTGTGGGGTACAGGCATTCGAGTATCACAGGTTGTGGCACTGATTTGTGTCATTGTTGGCTTGGGCGGTTTCTTTCTCAATCGGAAGATGCCGTTTCTCAAAAACGTAACGCAGGAAAGCAATCACAAGGAGGAAACAGCATGAGTGCAGTTCGTATGGATGGCAAAATGGTTTCTGCAAAGGTACGCGGAAGCATTTTGGAAGAGGTCAATGGTTTGAAGGAAAAGGGCGTTCGCCCGGGTCTCGCAGTCATTATTGTGGGAGAAGATCCGGCGTCTAAGGTCTATGTACGCAACAAGGAGCGTGCCTGCGAGGAATGCGGCTTCTATTCGGAAAAGTATGCTCTGCCGGAAGAAACCACGCAGGAGGAGCTGCTCGGCTTGATTGACGAGCTCAATCACAATCCGCACATCGACGGCATTCTGTGCCAGCTGCCGGTGCCGAAGCACATTGATGAGCAGGCAATTATTGACGCCATCTCTCCGGAGAAGGATGTCGATGCTTTCCATCCGATCAACGTCGGCAAGATTATGGTTGGCAATTTTGATTTTCTGCCGTGCACGCCGGCGGGTGTCATGCAGCTGCTCGAAGAGTATGGCATTGACCCGAACGGCAAGAACTGTGTTGTCATTGGCCGTTCCAATATCGTTGGCAAGCCGATGGCTATGCTGCTGCTGCACAAGAACGGAACCGTCACTATCTGCCATTCCCGCACCAAGAATCTGAAGGAAGTCTGCGCACAGGCGGATATTCTGGTAGCAGCTGTCGGCAAGGCGGATTTTGTCACTGCGGATATGGTCAAGGAAGGCGCTGTTGTCATTGATGTCGGCATGAACCGCAAGGATGGCAAGCTGTGCGGCGATGTTGCCTTTGACGAAGTCAACGAAAAGGCATCGTATCTGACGCCGGTTCCGGGCGGCGTAGGCCCGATGACCATCACCATGCTGATGAAGAATACCCTGAAGGCAGCGAAGCTGCACCATGGTATCGAGGAGTAATTGTCAATTCTGTGCACAAACGCCGTGAAAATACGGCGGAATTTTGACAGGCAAAAGCAAAAAGATTGTTGACAGCATGGGCTGGATATGGTAACATACAAGAAGCCGCATTGACCGGGTTGGTGAAGTATGTCTGAGACAAGACATCCCCCGTGAGAGCGTGACTCTATGATAGAAAGAGAGGTGCTACCGCAATGTATGCAATTATTGTAACCGGTGGCAAGCAGTACAAGGTATCCGAAGGTGACGTAATCTACGTTGAGAAGCTCGGCGTTGAAGACGGCGCTTCCGTTACATTCGACAAGGTTCTGGCAGTTGGCGAAGGTGCTGAGCTGAAGGTTGGCGCTCCGTACGTTGAAGGCGCTACCGTAGCTGGTACTGTTGAGAAGACTGGCAAGCAGAAGAAGGTTATCGTCTACAAGATGAAGCCGAAGAAGGGCTACCGTCGTAAGCAGGGCCACAGACAGCCGTACACCAAGGTAACCATCGGCGCTATCAACGCGTAAGAGATGACTACCGCCCGTTTTTATTTAACAGGCAGCCGTATCGATGCAGTGGAGGTCTCCGAACATGCAGGATATGCAGAAGAAGGAGAGGACATTGTTTGTGCGGCGGTATCTGCGAACCTGGATCTCACGAGCTGTCTGCTCGAGGATGTAATGGGTCTAGCGATCCGGACAGAAGTCGATGAAGAAAACGCTCGCATCCGCATAGAGCTTCCGAACGATCTGGAAGAGGCGGAGGAGACGCAGGCGCAGAACGCACTTAGTGCCTTGATGCTGTATTTAATCAATCTCAAGGTACGTTATCAGGATTTTATCGAAGTAATGGAGGTGTAAGTCATGCTTCAGATCAGCTTACAGTTTTTCGCTCATAAAAAGGGCGTAGGTTCTACCAAGAACGGCCGTGATTCCGAGTCCAAGAGACTTGGCGTTAAGCGTGCTGATGGTCAGGTTGTACCGGCAGGCAACATTCTGGTTCGCCAGCGCGGCACTCACATCCATCCGGGCGTAAACGTTGGCATTGGTTCCGACGACACCCTTTATGCAAAGGTTTCCGGCGTAGTTCGCTTTGAGCGTCTGGGTCGCGACCGCAAGCAGGTTTCTGTTTACGAAATCGAGCAGTAAGATATTTGATTGCAAAAGGCACCTCGGGCAGTCCGTCTGAGGTGCTTTTTCTATAACGGACAGGGAAAGGAGTACCCACATGCCACAGTTTATTGATACAGCCAAAATCTGGATCCAGTCCGGCAAGGGCGGAGACGGCAAGGTTTCATTCCACCGTCTGAGGTGCTTTTTCTATAACGGACAGGGAAAGGAGTACCCACATGCCACAGTTTATTGATACAGCCAAAATCTGGATCCAGTCCGGCAAGGGCGGAGACGGCAAGGTTTCATTCCACCGTGAAAAGTATGTTGCATCCGGCGGCCCGGACGGCGGCGACGGCGGCCGCGGTGGCTCCGTTGTCTTTCAGGTAGACGACAATTTGTCCACACTGATGGACTTCCGATACAAGAGAAAGTATAAAGCAGAGCCGGGCGAGCAGGGCGGCAGCAAGCGCTGCACCGGCAAGGACGGCAAGAACTTGGTTATTCGTGTGCCGCGCGGCACGATTCTGCGCGACGCAAAGAGCGGACAGGTTATCAAGGATCTGTCGGATTCCGAGCCGTTTATCGCGGCAAAGGGCGGCCGCGGCGGCTGGGGCAATGTGCACTTCGCAACCCCGACCCGCCAGACACCGCGATTTGCCAAGCCGGGAATGCCGGGACAGGAGCTGGAAATTCGTCTGGAGCTGAAGCTGCTCGCTGACGTTGGTCTGGTTGGCTTCCCGAACGTCGGCAAGTCCACGCTGCTGTCTATGGCGTCCGCAGCTCGTCCGAAGATCGCAAACTATCACTTTACCACGCTGGTTCCGAATCTGGGCGTGGTGCGCATTGGTGACGGCGAGTCCTTCGTTATGGCGGACATTCCGGGCATTATTGAAGGTGCATCGGAAGGCGCCGGTCTGGGTCATGACTTCCTGCGTCACATTGACCGCTGCCGCCTGCTGCTGCACGTTGTCGATGCAGCGGGAAGCGAAGGCCGCGACCCGATTGACGATCTGAACAAGATCAATGACGAGCTGGCGCAGTATTCGATGGATCTCGAAAACCGCCCGCAGATTGTTGTTGCCAACAAAATCGACCTGTTCTACGATGACGATCACTCCAAGTTGGATGAGATTCGCCAGTGGGCAGAAGATCACGGCTTTGCCTATGCAGAGATGTCTGCGGCAACCAATCAGGGCGTGCGCGAGCTGATGAATATGACATGGCACGCGCTCGAAGAGCTGCCGCCGGTACTCGTCTATGAGCCGGAATTCGTGCCGGAGCCGGTGGACAAGCCGGTTACGGAGGAATCCATCACGTATCGCCGCATGAACGAGTACTATATCGTTGAGGGCGAGTGGATTGACCGCCTGTTCGCGTCCATCAACTTTGATGACTATGAGTCCCGCCAGTATCTCGACCGCCGCCTGCGCAGCGCTGGTGTCTTTGATAAGCTGGAAGAGATGGGCATCAAGGACGGCGATCCGGTTGTTATTGGCGAAATGGAATTTGAGTACGAGAGATAATCTTGCGCTCTGATTGCTCATAAAGCATAAAAATAAGGCATTTAGGTAGAGATACTTAGATGCCTTTTTAAATTGACGAAGAGCTGATCATATGCTATTATGGGGTCAAAGATCATAAAGGTGGGAATGATATGGCAAACAAATGGTTAGATAAGGGATTAAAAGCTGTTCAAAAAGGGGTAAAGGATTTTGGGGAGAGTGTTGCTCCTCAGATTGGAAAAGGCGTTATGGATGCGGCTGAAAATGCTGGGGAAATTGTCGCAAAGGGAACAAAAGCAGTTACTTCAGTGGGAAAAAATGCTACTGATGCAGTTATGAATCAATTGGACATGAATCATGATGGAAACGTAGATATAGCAGATATTATTACGCTTGGATTGAAAACGCCGGGAGTACGTGTCGACCGTGAAGCATTTCTGCGAAAAGAATTTAAGATTCATTATAGTGAAGAAATGGTAGAACAAGCTATCGAAAAAACACCGGCAATTGCAGGAATCCCAGCTGATGACATTGACAAAATTGCTGATGATGTTATTCGTTATGAGAGATACTGCGTATCTGGTATTTCTGCGGTGCTAGGCACACCGGGTGGTGTAGCTGTGCCTGCTACAATGGCGGCAGATATTATTCAATATTACGGATATATGCTGCGAACAGCACAAAAATTGATGTATTTGTATGGATTCCCGCAGATTGTAACGAGTGAAGAAGAAACAGAGATTGATTCTGCAACGATGAATTTGCTGATTATTGCGATGGGTGTCATGTTTGGCGTAGCAGGTGCCAATAGTGCAATTAGAAAAATGGCACAAGCTATGGGAAATGGTGTACAAAAACAGCTGATGAAACAGGCGCTCACAAAAGGAACTGTTTATCCGATTGTAAAGAGTATTGCGAAATGGTTTCATGTGCGCATGACGAAGGAAATTTTTACAGGTTTCTTCAAGAAGGCAATACCGGTTGTCGGTGGCGTTGTTGGTGGAGGAATTACATATGCTTCTTTCAAACCGTGCTGTGACAGACTGAAAGATAATTTGAGGGATACAAAACTTTCCAATTTGAATTACGAAGAAAACGAAGAAGAAACGGAAATCTATGACGCTATTGTGACAGAAGTAGACGAAACGGAAGAATGAGAAAAACTCCCTGTCAGAGGATAAAATCCGACGATAGGGAGTTTTGCTATGCAGTTATTATTCCGCCGGAGCGCCTACCGGTGCACCAGCGTTTCCGTTTGCGAGCTGCTTGCGGAAGATGGTGCGGAACACCAGACGGACGAACGGGCCGCAGTAGCAGAACTGCCACAGGAAGGCTGCAGGAAGGTTCATGCCCCAGGTCTGGATGAAGGTTACAAAGGACGGATTGTCCTTGAACAGAATCGTTGCAATCAGGCTCATGATCGGACACATGATGGCGCAAATGCAGAAGGAAATCGCATAGGTGATGAACTGCGGACGATCCGTCGGGCGCATGACCTTGAATGCAAGCATCGGAGCAATCTTACCGACAACGAAGAACTCCAAAATAAAAGCGACCGGCCACATAATCGGCATCTCGTGCAGAGCGGCAAGGAAGGTTGCACCGGTAACGCCGCCCATGTTGAGTGCAACGTTATAGCAGATCATACCGTATACCATACATCCTGCCATGATGATCGTAAAGATAGCGTCTTGAAATTTGTTTTGAGGCATTTTTTCAAATTCTCCAATCGTTTTGTATTTGATATTTTCGCAATAAAAAAGAGCTAAACGGGAAACTTTCGTCTCGTTTAGCTCACTGCGACTACCATTAATTGCATTTATTATAGCATGGATTTTGCAAGAAGATAAGTGCTTTTTTGAAATTTTTCAAATTTCGTCAGGGTGTATAACAGAAGCATGAAAATAGATGCAGATTTGTATAGATGTCCGGCAGAAAATATCGTATGATAGACGAAAAGGAGATGATAGCATGAAACTGTCTATGGCACAGATGTCCATGAGTGAAAATCCGGCGCAGAATCTGAAAAAGAGCTTGGATTTTTGCGACGCGGCGAGAGAATCTGACCTGTTATTCTTTCCGGAGATTCAGTGTACGCCATTTTTTCCGCAGTACGAAAAGCGCGATGTCAGTGCGTACCTGATGCAGCCGGACGGCGAGCAGGTACAGGCGTTTTGCAAAAAGGCGAAACAGCATCAGCTCTATCTTTCCCCGAATTTGTATTTACAGCAAAACACGGGAAACTATGACACGTCGCTGTGGATTGAACCGGATGGAACACTGGCAGGCGCGGCCAAAATGGTACATATCGCGCAGGCAGAACAATTTTATGAACAGGATTATTATACGCCGTCTGACGATGGATTTCATGTGTTTGACACTCCGTTCGGAAAGATCGGCATTGTCATTTGTTATGACAGACACTTGCCGGAGAGCATTCGCACATGTACTTTGATGGGTGCCAATTTGATTCTGATTCCGACAGCCAATACCAAAGCGGAACCGATGGAATTGTTTGAATGGGAGATTCGCGTGCAGGCCATGCAAAATCAGGTATTTATTGCCATGTGCAATCGTGTGGGAGTAGAGGGCACCATGCATTTTGCGGGAGAATCTCTCGTTGTGCACCCGAGCGGAGAGGTTATTAAGAAAGCGGATGACACCGAACAATGGATAACCTGTGAGATTGATTTAGAAGAATCCAAGCGCTGGCAGAAAAATAAGCCGTATTTGCATACCAGACGGCCGGAGTGGTATTTATAAAGGCTTTTCGATGTATGGCGTCTGCTTCCAGTCTTGCCCCGCAGGAGAGGGGAAATAATATAAGTCATCGGCGTGCACGGTAAAATTCCATTGCTTTTGCGCGGAATCGGACAGCTTTCGCGCCTGCGTTGGCTTTACAATAACAGGGAGCGGACAAGTTTTTTTCATCGCTTTTAATACTTGCTGTCCGCGGGCGTTCATGCCGAGAACCGTGATGAATGCGAGCGGCGCCGCCGCGATGTCTTGCGTCAAGCCGAGATAGGCGCACAGCGTCAAACGGCGCACCCGGCTGAGCAGATGCCGACGAGAACGCGTGCGTTCCCATAGCTCCTCTAAGCTCTGAGAGACTTGACACGCGGCGTAGAATCGGTGTTCCAGACCTTCGGATACACCGGGCAATTGGGCAATATATTCGGGTGTCAGGCGGCGCAGATAAGGCAGGACAGCCGGTGCGAGATCCTGCCAGCTGTGGCGGCGCGCCGTCACAGCTGGCTCTCGATACTCAGGCGGGAGAAGCTGCATAGCGGTTTGTACCGTTCCGGCATGGAATTGCGCGCGGATATAGCTTGCAGAGGGAATATTATCTATCGGCGTGCCGTCGTGCGCTGCGCCGATGCGGCGCACAGCAATCGGCTGAATATGGGGGCAATACTTGCGGATCGCACGACAGTATTGCACGGCGAGTAAATCATTGGGAGACGCGAGCAGCGGTGCCAGCTCCGGACACAGCGTCTGTGCGGTCTGCTGTGCAGCTTGCGCATAGCTGATGCCGCTGGCAAGATGTTCGCGCAAGGTCTGTGCAAAGATTGGCTTGTCCATCCATTGCGCCAGCTGCATGAGCGTCTGCTCGGTTCCGCTCTCACAGCCGAACGAAAGATGTGTCACACAGCCGAGAGATGCCGCCAAACGAACGCCGCCTTCAGCGAAGCCTTCTGCCGAAGAAAGCGCGGCAGAGATCGGAAGCTCTAAGACGAGATCCGGCCCGCCTGCGCGAATGGCGCAGGACGCACGGAAATATTTGTCCCACAGCGCTGGTTCGCCGCGCTGGACAAAGCAGCCGCTCATGATGGAAATCATGCAGCAATCCGGCATTCGGCGCAAAATTTCTCGGATTTGGAACAGATGTCCGGCGTGAAATGGGTTATACTCTGTAATAACAGCACAAACTTTCATAAAAACCTCCAAATTTCTTGAGAAAACAGTTGAGAAATTTGATAAAGCGGTGTAAAATAGAATTAAGTATATTGTACTATTTTGGCGATATTCTTGCAAGAAATAATCATTGGATAAAGGAGACCAAAGAGAAATGAATGTTTTGGTAATCAACGCAGGCAGCTCTTCCCTGAAGTATCAGCTCTTCAACATGGACAACAAGGCTGTTCTGGCTAAGGGTCTGTGCGAGAGAATCGGTATTGATGGCCGTCTGACTCACACCAACCCGAACAAGGAAGAGAAGTACAAGGCAGAGATTCCGATGAAGGATCATGCTGATGCAATCCGCGCTGTCATCAACATCCTGATTGACAAGGAGTGGGGCGTTATCGAGTCTATGTCTGAGATCGATGCTGTCGGTCATCGTGTCGTACACGGCGGCGAGTACTTTGCTGATTCCGTTCTCATCAATGATGAAGTTATCAAGGCAATTGAGGCTTGCGTACCGCTGGCACCGCTGCACAACACCGCAAACCTGATTGGTATCAGCGCGTGCAAGGACGTTATGGGCGAGAATATCCCGCAGGTAGCTGTATTTGATACCGCTTTCCATCAGACCATGCCGGCAGATCATTACATGTACGCTCTGCCGTATGAGTACTATGAGAAGTACAAGATCCGTCGCTACGGCTTCCACGGCACCTCCCATAAGTACGTTTCTCAGCAGGCTTCTGAGATGCTGGGTATTCCGATCGAGAACCTGCGCCTGATTACTTGCCATCTGGGCAACGGCTCTTCTATCGCTGCCATCAAGGGCGGCAAGTCGATGGATACCTCCATGGGCTTTACCCCGTTGGCTGGTCTGCCGATGGGCACTCGTGCCGGTAACATTGACCCGGCTATCATCTCCTTCCTGTGCGACCATGAGCACAAGGGCGCAGATGAAATCATTGATGTTCTGAACAAGAAGTCCGGCATGCTGGGTATTTCCGGTGTATCCTCTGACTTCCGTGATCTGGATACTGCTATCGAAGAAGGCAACCCGCGCGCAAAGCTGGCAAAGGACATGTTCAACCTGTCCGTTAAGAAGATCATCGGCTCCTACATCGCTGAGATGGGCGGCGTTGATGCTATCGTATTCACCGCTGGCGTAGGCGAGAACGACCGTTCCGTTCGTTGGGACGTTTGCGAGCACATGGAGTATCTGGGCATCAAGATCGACCCGGAGAAGAACAAGTACCGTGGCCGTCAGATGGATATTTCCATTGACTACGCACGTGTTCGTGTTCTGGTTATCCCGACCAACGAGGAGCTGGTAATCGCAGAAGATACCCAGCGCCTGGTAAACGAGGCAAAGTAATTCTGGATAGGAATTGACAAATGAGGGGCAGGAATTTCTTCCTGCCCCTTTTTGTGTGCTCTGCGGATTTATGAATTGGATGTGCCGCTGCGCAGTTTTGCGTAAAATGTGAGCGCCCACAATCCTGCAAGCCCGACCAGTGCATAAATCACGCGGCTGACAAACGAACCCTGTCCGCCAAATAACACGCCGACGACATCCAGCCCGAAAAAACCGATGCATCCCCAGTTGATGGCACCGATAATGACGAGCGTCAGGATAAATTTGTCCATATATAGAAACCTCCTTTTCCATGCTGTTTGCAGTTTCTCCAATTTTTCGCATGGCTATACATGCTGCGCTTGTGTTTCTGGGCGTCTGGCAGTATAATAACTATATTGTTTGACGAAATGAGGAACAACAGAATGCTGTTAGATCTGCACACCCATACAAAGTATTCTTACGATGCGGAAAATAAGCCTGTGCTTGACCACGTGACAAGCGCTGTGCAAAAAGGTGTTGCCGTTTTAGGCTTTACCGAGCATGTGGAATTTTTCCGAAAGGACACCTTGCAAGCATCGGATTTTGCGCCGGATACCGTGAATTTTTCCGGCTATCAAGAGGAAATTGCGCCGTTCCGAACCGGGAGAAGCATTATGCCGGATTTGGCGGCGGAGCAAAAAGATATTTTGGATGCGCAAAAAGTATATCAGGGTAAAATTACACTGCGTGCAGGCGTGGAGATCGGACAGCCGCACGCAGCACCGGAACAGGCACATGCACTGATTCAGACGTATCCGTTTGATTATGTGATTGGCTCGATTCACCAGTTAGCTGATGATATGGACTTGTACTTTTATCGGTATGAATGCATTCATCCGGATGAATTTTGGGAAAAATACTTTATCGAGGTGCGGGAATTACTCGCGTTTGGGGAGATTCAGATTCTCGCGCATTTAGATTATCCGCTGCGGGTGATGAAGCTGCCGCACAATCAGCCGTCGCTCAAAGGATATATGAATTACGTCGATGAGGTTCTTCGGCTGCTGATTGCAAAGGATATTGCGCTGGAGAGCAATGCAAAGGGATTATATGGCTGGCAAAAAGAGGTTGGCCCGGAAGACTTTGTTTTGACGCGATATAAAGAATTGGGCGGTACGTTGATTACCGTTGGTTCGGATTCTCATGCGCCGGAAACCGTGGCGCGCGGCATCCCGCGTGCATTGGAGCGGCTGCGGGCAGCAGGTTTCCGATTTGTCACGGACTTTGACAAGAAACGTATCATCCAACATGCATTATGACGGGAGAGGACAATGAAACAGGCGTCCGTACAAGCACATGCAAAAATCAATCTGACACTAGATGTGACGGGCAGACGGCCCAATGGGTATCATGATGTCTGCATGGTCATGCAATCTATCGGCATTCATGATATTGTCACGGTTTCAACAGGAACCGGCGCGCAGGCGATAGAACTGACGATTTCTCATTGCGATTTACCGGCAGATAACAGCAACCTGGCATATCGGGCGGCAGAGCTGTTTTTGCACACGACGCACAAGGAGTCGGACGGAATACACATTCATATTGAAAAGCATAATCCGATTGCCGCAGGCCTTGCGGGCGGCAGTACGGACGCAGCAGCTGTATTGACGCTGCTCAACGACTTGTATGAGACAGGACTGACCCGGGAGCAGCTGATGGAGATGGGATTAAAGCTCGGCGCGGATGTTCCGTTTTGCATAGCAGGCGGCACAATGCTGTCGGAAGGCATCGGAGAAATTCTCACACCGCTGCCGGATGCTCCGCAGGCGTTTGTCGTTCTGTGCAAACCGCTGGTAGCCGTGTCCACACCGGCGATTTATCAGGCGATTGATGGCGTAGAGATTGCCAAGCGTCCGGATACACCAGCGATGCTCGATGCGCTGCGCAGCGGCGATTTGCAGATGGTTTCCCGTCAACTGTACAACGTCATGCAGCCGATTACGGCGCAGATGCATCCGGAGATTGACGAGATTTGCCAGACCATGCAGGAACAGGGCGCGCTCCATGCGATTATGAGCGGTTCCGGTCCGACTGTCTTTGGCCTGTTCGCAGACAAACAGCGGGCAGAGCGCACGAAACAGCTGCTCGCGCAGACGTATCAAGAAGTATTCCTCACAGATTTCAGTCGCGCGGGTCAGATTAAACAGGGGTAAAACCGGCTATACTTCCAGTATCACAAATCTGGAAGGAGTCGATACCATGTATCATACCATTGCTCTGCGGCGCAAATGGGAGCTTACGCTTGCGCTGACGCTGTTTTTTGTTGTATGCTATGCGGCATTTTGCGGTGCGCAGCAGGAGAAACTTTCGCAAGAGGTATTTCGCCTGCGCGTCATCGCCAATTCGGATACGGACGTTGACCAAGCCGTTAAATTGCGGGTGCGTGATCGAGTACTTACGGTTGTACGGCCTTTGCAGGCGCAAGCGACCGATCAGCAGGACATGAAGAATCTTTTGCAGGCGCATATGCAGGAAATCACTAATGCGGCACAGCAAGAGATTTATTCCTGCGGCGGTACACAGTTGGTGAAAGCACGATTGGCACGGGAATGGTATCCGACGAGACAGTACGATACTTTTTCGCTTCCGGCGGGATGGTATGACGGATTGCAGCTGCGCATTGGAGAAGCCCGCGGGCACAATTGGTGGTGCGTCGTGTATCCGTCATTGTGCTTTGATGCGGCAAACGGGGAAACAACCTTGACAGAGGAGGAAAGAAATTTCATTCATCAATCGGGAGCATCATGCGAAATTCGATTTCGGACAGCGGAACTGCTGGGAAATTTGCGCAAAATCGTCTCTTGATAGGAAGGAACAAAAACTATGGTGGATAAACAACAAAAAAGTACACAGCAGGGACGAAAAGCGTATCTGCCGCTCTTCCTGTTGGTGCTGTTTGTCATACAGCCGGTCATGGATGTCTTGTCATATTGGCTGACAGAATGCGGCGTGAGCAATACAGTCTCTCTGCTTTTGCGCTTTTTTGTCCTGTTTGGGACAGCGGCTTTGGGCTTTGCCTTGAGCAGGCACAAAAAAATATACTTGCTGTTTGGCGGCATCGTGCTTGCATTTGCTGCACTGCATGGATGGGCCTGCCTGTCCGCTGGATATGAGGGCTGGCAAAATCCGGTCTATGATTTGACAAATTATATTCGCGTTGTACAGATCCCGCTGTTTACGATGTGTTTTATCACCTTTTTGCGAGAGACCGGCGAGGAAGGCTATCAGACCATCGAGCGGGGCTTTGTCATCAACTTTGGCTTGATTGTGCTGGTGGAGATCCTCAGCACGGTGACAGGAACCGATCCGCACACCTATGCGAATAAACAAATTGGCGTGCTGGGATGGTTTTCCACCACCAATGCGCAGAGCGCGATTTTGTGTGCGATTGTCCCCGTCGTATTGATGCAGTGCATGCGCAAAACAAAGTCTGTTTATCTGCTGGCTGGAACAGTTGTCGGGTTTGGCACCTTATATCTATTTGCTACACGACTTGCATACTTTGCCATTTTTATTACAGCAGCGGGTATGATTCTGGTTATGCTTCTCAGTCGAGTCTGGAACAGAAGAACAGCCGCTATTCTGCTGCTTGGTGCAGTTGTTTGCGGAGCGGGATTTACGGTATCACCGATGTATGCTAACCGAATAGCGCAGAAGAACGTTGCAGAAGAAAAGCAGCTGGAAGCGGATGCGATGATTCACGATGCGGAAAAACAATACCATACAACGGTGGAACAATCGCCGGAACAGTGCCTCACTCCGCTTTATCAAGAATATCTTGGCGAAATGATGGATCGGTTTGGAACAGAACGGGTTATGCAGACCTACGGCTATACAACGGATGTATCTGAGCTGAAAGATGCCCGGCGTATGAAGATTATTTACTGTACGTATTTGATGGAAGATGCCGGAACAGCGGCTAAGCTGTTTGGTTTGGAATTACAGGATATGGTATGGGAGAATCGAACGTTTGACGTTGAAAATGACTTCCATGGTATATATTATTTGTACGGCGCAGTTGGTCTGGCGCTGTTTGTTGTATTTTTGCTGTATTTTGCGGTTCTCATTTTGCGAGCACTGTTACGAGATTTCAAGAAATATATGACATGGGAAGCCGGTGCTTTTGGCGTTTCCTTATGCTTGCTGCTTCTGCATGTCTATTACACGGCAGGTGTTCTGCGCAGACCCAATGCATCGTTCTATCTTTCGGTCGTGCTGGCAGTAATGTATTACTTGGTGAAAATATGAACGTATCCTGCACAGCCGAAACCTTGACTTTTGTCGAATGAAACGGTATAATGTGTGGCGTTCTATATGGGATAAATGCGACAAAAAGTTCCGTCAATGGACGGAATGGAAAGGATTTACAGGACTTATACTATGATAGCAATATTTGAACGCTGGAGGGAACTATTAAGAAAACATCTCGCGGCCATTATCGTACTGTTGTTTGCGGTACAGCCGCTGATGGATATTTGTTCCTTCTGGCTGGATAAGCTGGGCATGAGCACCGCGCCGACGCTGCTGATTCGCATGTTGGTATTTGCTTTGACGGCGCTGATCGGCTTCTGCTTATCTGACAGAAAACGATATTATTGGGCGCTGGCGGCGATCTGTGCAGTATTTTTTGTATGCCATGCTGTGAGCTGCGCGCGCGCCGGATATATCAGCCCGTTTGCGGATTTGACCAACTACATTCGCGTCATTCAGATTCCGATTTTTGCGCTGTGCTTGATTACGTTTTTGCGGGCAGATACACACAGCTATCGTTGGGTTGGTGTCGGCTTTGCGGTATCCTTTGCCATTATCACGGCTGTCGTAGTGCTTAGCGTTGTGACGGGAACCAATCCGTATACATATGTCGATGACCAGATGGGCATTCTGGGTTGGTTTTCCACGACCAATTCGCAGGCTTCCATTGTCAGCATGATGACGCCGATTTTGATTGGCATGGCGTATCGGTCAGAGAAAACTTGGCTGTTTGCGGCAACCGCCGTGCTGTCGTGTGCACAGCTGTATTTTCTTGGCACACGACTGGCATATATGGCGATTTTCGTTTCGATTTTCGGCACAATTTTTGTCGCTGTTCTGTGTGGAGAAGGGAAGAAGCTGCGCTGCGGCATCCTGCTGCTTGTCGCTGTTGTCTGCGTACTGGGCGTGAAGCAGTCTCCGATGTATCAGCACCAGCAGACCTATTCGCAGTTCATGGAAGAAAAGCAGACCGTACTCAACTCTATGAGTGCAGACCGCGGTACAACGGTTACGAAAGAGGAAGTGAAGGATGCAGAAAAGGGAAATTCTTCGCTGGAATTGCTGCACACAATGAATCAGATTTACTGCTACTACCGCTCGGATCTGGTTCAGCGCTTTGGCGTAGAGCGTGTAATGAAAAAATGTAATTTTTCCAATGATGTGTCTCAGATGACTGCAGCGCGCAAAACAAAAATTATCTTTTGTGAGCTGCTCATGGATGAGATGCCGGAAACTTCTAAGCTGTTTGGCATAGAACGCGATCACATGAATTATAAGGGAGAAAGCTATGACGTTGAGAACGACTTCCATGGCATTTATTTCTTGTACGGTGCAGTCGGTTTGGCGCTGTTTCTGATATTCCTTGCCTATTTCGCCGTTCTGATTGTCATCGCATTGGTTCGCAATATACAGAAGTATTTTACTCTGGAAGCGGGCGCCTATGGTATGGCGTTCCTGCTGGCACTTGCCAACGCGTACAATACAGCGGGCATTTTGCGCAGACCGAATGCTTCGTTTTACCTGTCCGTGATTCTTGCCGTCATTTTCTATTTGACACGCATCAAGCAGTATCCGGAGACACAGCCAAAGGGCGTGTTTGCTCTGTTTGGCAAGATGAAAAAAACAAAAGAAAGATAAATGGCAAATCCTGTCCAGAGCGATCTGGGCGGGATTTTTCATCAAACAAGCGCATATACTTGACAGATAGAGGTGATTGGATTGGCGAAACGACGCAATCGACTTTCTAAAAAAAAGAAAAGACTCCTGCGCTGGACGATTTTTTTGCTCGCCGCGGCAGCTTGTGTCTTATACCTTTCGTTTCAGCAGCCAGACACACAGCAATCCTCCGATGCACCAGAGCAAATTGCAGGGATTTCGGTACATACCCAATACATTCCGGAAGATTCACAGGCGCGTTCGGGACGCAAACGCGAGATTCATTATATTGTCATTCATGAGACCGACAATACGGGGGCTCATGCGACAGCAAAAGCGCATAGTGAATATTTACAGGAAAACTGCTGGAAGGAACAGAAAAGCTGGCATTATACGGTCGATGACCATGAAATTTGGCATCATCTTCCGGATAAGGAAGTGGGATACCATGCAGGCGACAGCAGCTGGAAAGAAGGCGGCAATCGGAATGGCATCGGCATTGAGCTGTGTGTCAATCAAGGCGGAGATTTTGACCAGACCATACACAATGCCGCCCAGCTGACAGCATATTTGCTGCTGAAATACAATTTGACGATAGATGCCGTCAAAAAGCATCAGGATTTCTCCGGAAAAATCTGTCCCTCAACGATCATTGGGACCAATCGTTGGCAGGAATTTCTGCAACTTGTGCAAGAGGATTATTCGGCGCAAAAAACACAAGAGCAAAATACTGATGCATAAAACGTGCGCGACAGGGAATGCTACTAGCGAATCAATGAAGAGGAGGACATGAACATGGAAAAATGTCATGCAAACAAGAGCATTCACTGTAGTGTCAACCAGTGCGCAAATCACTGCAGCACATCGGATTACTGCTCTCTGGACAGTGTACAGATTGGAACCCACGAGATGAATCCGACGGAGAAGAAATGCACCGACTGCAATTCCTTCAAGCTGGGTTGAGCTGCTGAATTGTAGCATATGACAAAACATCCCCAGACTAAGCCGAGACGGCTTGGGCTGGGGATGTGTGCTTTGTTTTTAGATTGTGCCGGTTATCTTGCTGTCATGATTCTCTGCACAATGGCGGCAAAGAATACGATGATCGGAGCCATCTCTGTGCGAATGACGGATTGGAATGAGCCGCCCATCTGTGTGATGAGATAGACATTGCTGCCGATATAGCAGGCAAAGAAAATGACGGCAATCAGCAGAGCAAGGCCTGCTGCCATGTGACCGAAGAAGCGAGCCTGCGGACGCAGGACGAACAGTGCGACCACATGCAGGGCTTCCAATGCGACGACGATGTAGCCGACAATGGAAAGAGCAAACAGAGCGATGCGAATAATCAGCGATACCATGGTTGGATCACTCTGCGGAATCAGCCAGCTGACCAAAGAATTGAGATCAGAAGACAACGCAGACATGCTGGTTAAACTGAATGTACCGCTCGCCGAAGCAACATTGAGTCCCAGCCAATTCTGGAACAAAAAGAAGCAGATCAGTGCGGCGCAAATCAGAGAAATCACGATCTGAATCAGGCCTAAATCGCTTTTGCCAAAGATAGAGGAACCGGTGGGAATTGAAAAGGATTTTCCGGAGAAGAGCGGCTTGCTGCCGGACGAAGAGCTGCCGGAAGGGATCTTCAGTTTCCCGCGCAGCAGAAAATACGTAATAATCAGAGCAGCGATGCCGAAGGTCGCACGCATTTCGCCGCCGGAACGAACCAGCGTGGCGACACCGAGCGTACAGGCTGCATAAAATAGGATGAATTTTCCGGTCTTGCGCAGCAGAAAATAACAGACAGCTGAGCCAAGGCTGAGCAGAACGGAAATCAACGCAACATGAATCAGTGCCTGTACGCCGAACAGCGCATGTGCGACAGTACAAATCAGCAGCCAGATTGATGTGATGCCGCTGTACGCAGCAGAGGAACCGCTGCTGGATTTCTCTTTCTTGACAGAAATTTTAATTTTTCGCTTTTTTTGTTTTTGCTTTTTTTCCTCCTCTTGGGCAGGCTGTTTGTTCTTTTCCTGCTCCTCTTTTTTTATTTCTTCGGGAAAATTGGTCTCTGCACCGCAGTAGGGACAATATTTGACCCATTGATCGACCTTTTTTCCACATTCTCTGCAATACATACAATAAACACCTTCTATTTATTTGTTTTTCTTTTGTTTTTTCAAAATTTCCAACAGCGTATCCCAGTATTCACGCGGATGCTTCTGGACATTGGGGCGGAAGCCCTTGATGCGGGACAGCGCACGGCGATGTGCCGGATTGATGGAACGAGTCATGCGCTCGAAATTCTGGCGAGAGAATCGCTGTTTTTCTTCTGCAATGCGCTGGCTCAAGCCCAGCTGCTTTTCGGTGAGATTGGAGACAAACTGTTCCATGTGCTGGTTGATGGTTTCTTCGGCGTCCTTCATCAGAGCGTCCAATCGTGTCAATGCGGACAGCGTCAGAGCCAAATCGGCAGCAAACAACGCCATTAACGCCAGAGAAATACCTTCCATGGCAAGCGGCGGAATGCTGGTTGTGTGCGAGCTGATAAAGGGATACAGCTTGAATACGATGAATACACCGGCACAGCCGAATAACAGCGAAGCTGGAAGGCAGATTCTTCCGTTGAGATTGAACGGTAAATTGCTGTAGTCCCACCAGTATGCGTGAAACCATTTTTCCAATGCCCAAGAGGTGAGGTATTCCATGATCGCGCTGCCGACCATAGAGATAAGGAATACCTGCCACACGGTGAGGGTTGGAATATGATTGAAATCTAAGAGGTCGATGATAATAGAAATCGCAATCGCACCAAAGCCATAGATTGGACAGATCGGGCCGTATAAGAATCCCCGATTGGCCCATTGCCGCTGTGTTGCTGTGCAATACACGGTTTCAAAGCACCAGCCCAAAAAGCTGTAGACGAGGAACCAGACGAAATATCGGCTGATAATCATGCGTGTGTACGCTCCTTTCGTTTGCGAAGAAAGAGCGTTTCATATAAAGAACAATATTTATCTGCGATACATACGATCATGGCAGCACGAGAAGTCGGAACCTGTGTCAAGGTCAAGGGCCACATGTGGCAGCGGATGACATCCTGTGTCTGTTTGCCGATGCGGAAATAGTGCTGTGCGTTTTTGCGAGCAGCTTCCGGATGGCTAAAACCGTGCAGGGGGTGCTCGTGGTTTTCGTCCACATGCCAATCGTACAAGTAAAAATCATGCAGCAATGCACCGATAATCAGCGCTTTTCGGTTGGCACCGAGGTGAAACCGGTTGTTGAGCCAGCAGCTTACTTCCGCTACATATTTGCAGTGCTGTAAGGTGGATACGGAACCGTGTTGAATATATGCGTTCATCTGCTGCACTTTGCTGTTTTTTAAGTAAGGACGCAGCAGTTGACACAGTGCACGGCGCTCCTGCCAAGTTAAGGTGAATTTCATATGTCAGCTCCTTTCTGTCGAATTTTGCATGGTTTCTTATGTATATCATATCATAGATTATCTGGAAAAAGGAAACATTCATAGAAAATTTAAGACTTTTTTAAAAATAGTACCGTTTTGTTCCCATGAATGGTATACTAAACAGAGATACCTCGATTTTTGAGAGAGAACAGAGGAGGTTTTGCTATGTGGCAAAAAGAAGACACGACCTATCGCGACTTGCGAGAACATTCGCTTGACCAGTGGTTGACGGAAATGGAAGCACATGAAGATTTGCAGGTACGTGACGGCGTGCGTTTGGCGCGGGAGTATCTTGCGTATTTGAAGAAAGAGAATCAAAGACTGCAAGAACAAAATCAGCTGACGCAGACCTATTTGAAAAAAGCAATCTTAGACAAGAGAAAACGGTGAGGAAAACGCATGAAATTCTTTCAGTATTATGACAAAGCACAGAACATTTGCTTGGGATTCTGCCATGGCGACGTGCTGGCAGACGCACAGGCAAGTGCAGCAAAGAGCGGAGCACAGCTGCCGACAACATTAACGGATGTATTAAACAACGCAGATCATGCGGCAGTGTTGGAGGCCTACCAGAAGCTGGAGCCGGTTGCCGTTGCCGGTGACATTGCGTTTGCTCCGGCAGTATCTAAGCCGGAAAAAATTATTTGTATTGGTTTGAATTACAAGGCACATATGGACGAAATTGGATTTACGCGAGATCGAGAATTTCCGCCGGTATTTCCAAAATATCCATCGTCGCTGGTGGGACATGAGCATCCGATTCACCTGCCGAAGGACGGCGAGCAGTTTGACTATGAGGCAGAGCTTGTGATTGTTATGGGGCGCGAAGCGCATGAAGTCACAGTGGAACAGGCAAAAGAATGCATCTTTGGTTATACCGCAGGCAACGATTTCAGCGCACGCGATTTGCAGTTTAAGACCGGTCAGTGGCTGCTCGGCAAGGCGTGTGATGATTTTGCTCCGGCAGGCCCGTTTTTGGTATCCGCAGACGAGCTTGATGCGGATTATCTGTCCATCAGCTGCCGTGTCAATGGCGAGCTGCGTCAGGACTCCAACACGGAACATATGATTTTTTCCTGTGCGGAAATTGTCAGCTATCTGTCCCAGTATATGACGCTCAAGCCCGGCGATATGATTTATTCCGGCACGCCGGAGGGTGTCATTCTCGGTATGCCGGAGGAACAGAAAAAATGGCTGGCCCATGGCGATGTGATAGAGGTAAGCATTGAAGGTATTGGCACGCTGCGCAATACCATCGCGTAACCATCATTTTTCAGAAATTTTGCGCAAAAGACCAGACAAACGGTTGATATACACGGTTTCTTCCCTTTTATACTAATAGATGAAATCACAAGGGAAGAGGGGATTTGTGTGTTCTCAGAATTGCTGGCTGAAATAACCAATCTGACACAATGTAAGGAAAGTATTGGCGCGTATCTGTCGAATCTTTCCATCAATTCTGTGATTGTCACCATTATGATGATCTTTATGATTCTCGGTGCAGTTGACAAGGCAATGGGAAATAAGCGTGGCTATGGTGCGGCCTTTGATGAAGGATTTCAGGCCATGGGACCGCTTGCGATTGCGATGGTTGGTGTCATTGCGGCGGCACCCGTACTTAGCATGGTACTTCGTCCGATTGTTGGCCCGATTTATGAGCTGCTTGGCTCTTCGCCGTCCATTTTTGCCACAACGCTGTTGCTGGCAGATTCCGGCGGTTATCCGCTTGCCGTAGAACTGGCAGGAAATGACGTCGTCATGGGACAGTTTGCGGGCATCATCGTCGGATGTACGATGGGCTGCATCCTGCTGTTTGATATTCCGGTTGCCCTGACACTGATTCAGAAGAAGGATCGTCCATTGCTGGCGTGTGGTATTCTGGTCGGCGTGATCACGGCACCAATTGGCTGCTTTGTCGGTGGCATTGTCATGAATGCGATGACGGAATATTCGATGGATCTCGGAACCATGTTCTTCAGCCTGCTTCCGGTTATTTTGGTGGCCATTGTCTTGGCGGCAGGACTGTGGTTTAAGCCGATTGCCCTCATGAATGGATTTGCGAAATTTGGCGCGTTTGTCACAGGTTTGATTGCTATCTTTGTAGCCATTGCTGTTTTTCAGTACGAAACCGGCATTCGGTTCCCGCTGTTCCATTTGATGGTAGAGGCGGGCGCAGACGGCGTTTCTCCGCTGGCAAACAGCATAGAAATTCTCGGTGACATTGCGTTTGTGCTGATTGGTGCATTTCCCATGGTGGAATTTATCAAGAGACATTTCGGCGGCGCACTGGCGAAAGTCGGCAGCAAATTGGGCATGAACGAGGCGGCATCAGCGGGTATTGTGGCAACACTGGCGAATAATATCCCGACATTTCAGATGATGAAGGACATGAATCCGAAGGGAAAGCTCATGAATGTGGCGTTTGCTTCTTGTGCGGCATTTATGTTCGGCGATCACTTGGGATTTGTTGCCGGTGTCAATTCCAATATGATTGTCCCGATGATCTTTGCCAAGCTGGCATGCGGTCTCAGCGCACTGTTTTTGGCCAATCTTCTCGCACCACAGCTGCTCTCCAAGGCGGAAAAGGCAGCAGAGGACGCGTGATTGATGGATGGACACGATAAAGAGCAGCCGAAAGGCTGCTCTTTTTGGCAATAGGGAGGATTATGATACAGAGAATCGTACAAGAAATCAAAGAACAACGACTGAATCTCTATCAGCTTGCGGTATATACCGATCATGGCTTACAGACACAGCAAATACAGCCTGCCAGTGCTTGTCAGCCTGTTTATTCGATAACAAAGGTGTTTCTCAATGTTTGCATTGGAATGCTGGCGGATGCGGGAGCGTTTGCTCTGGATGATAACCTGCTGCCGTTTTTGCAGCCATATCTTCCGAAGCGCTATCCGGAGATATGGAACACGGTGACCATTCGACGGGCACTCACACATCGGATGGGACTGGACGATGGAATTTTTGACATCGATCGGGATGACACACGGAAGTATGGCACCAATGATTATTTGGCGTATATTTTACAGTATCCGCCCAAATTTCAACCGGGAACCTATCGAAAGTATACCGACTGTGCGCACTATCTGTTATCCCTGCTTGTTCAGCGCATCACAGGCGCACCGGCAGATCAAATGATTCGGAGCAGTATATTACAGCCGCTGCACTGTCAGCCCACGGCATGGATGCGCTGCCCGCGGGAGCATACCATTGGTGCGACTGGCGCGTATCTGCGAGCAGAGGATGTGACAAAGCTGGGATGGCTGCTTGTCAATCAAGGCGCATATGAAGAAAAACAGATAGTATCTGCCGCTTGGGTGCAGGAGATGGAACGAGAGCGATTGGATGTCTATCCGATCCGATCTACGAGCTTTTTTGTCAAAAACGGAATACACGGTCAGTGTTTGCTGTACAGCCGGGAAAAGCGCATAGCAATCGCATGGACTGCGCAGGAAACCGACGAAAAAATCAAGAAATTACAGCAAATTTGCGTTTGCATCTGAGAAAATCTGTGGTATACTAATATTCGGATTTTTTAAGTAACGCTGTCGAAAAGAGGGTTTCAGACAGCGGCAGAAGGGAAAAACAAACATGGACAAAAGAGAAAATTTCGGCACGAGACTGGGATTTATTCTGGTTTCTGCCGGCTGCGCGGTTGGTCTGGGCAATGTATGGAAATTCCCATACATTTGTGGACAGAATGGCGGCGCAGCATTTATTGTGCTGTATTTGATTTGTCTGGCACTGCTCGGTTGGCCGATTCTGATCTGCGAGTATGCAGTGGGTCGTGCGAGCCGCCACAGTACGGCAAAGGCATTTCATGAGCTGGAGCCAAAGGGCACGCGCTGGCATCGGTATCGCTGGTTTGGCGTAGCGGGCAACTATCTGCTCATGATGTTTTACACCATGGTGTGTGGTTGGATGATTAACTACGCACTGCGTATGCTGACTGGCAATCTAAAGGGCAAAAATCCGGATGAAATTGCCAGCGCATTTTCCAACATGCTGACATCTCCGGTACAGATGACAATCTTTATGATTATTTCGGTTCTGATCGCATTTAGTATCTGTGCGCTGGGACTGAAAAACGGTGTCGAACGCATTACCAAGGTCATGATGCTGTTGCTGATGTGCCTGATGATTGTACTGGCAATCCATTCGCTGGTTCTGCCAAATATGCGCGAGGGTCTGGCGTTCTATCTGGTACCGAATCTGGGCAAGATCGCAGAAATTGGCTTTGGCAATGTTCTGTTTGCAGCGATGTCTCATGCGTTCTTTACGCTGAGCCTTGGCATCGGTGCTATGGAAATTTTCGGCAGCTACTTGGATAAAACCAATCGTCTGGCAGGTGAGGCGGTCAGCGTAACGCTGCTCGATACGTTTGTCGCACTGACTGCCGGTATTATTATCATTCCGGCGTGCTTTGCATATGGTGTACAGCCGGATTCCGGCCCGTCTCTGCTGTTTATCACACTGCCGAATGTATTTAATCACATGGCAGGCGGCGGTGTTTGGGGTGCAGCATTCTTCATCTTTATGACATTTGCAGCACTGTCTACGGTTATTGCCGTATTTGAAAACATTCTGTCTATGACAATGGAGATTTTTAATTGGGATCGCAAGACTGCGGTAAGCCGCAACATCGTGCTGATTATTATTCTGTCGATGCCGGCAATTCTTGGCTTTAATGTGCTGTCCGGCATTCAGCCGATTGGCGCAGGCTCTACGCTGATGGATTTGGAGGACTTCCTTGTTTCCTATAACCTGCTTCCGTTGGGCAGCCTGCTGTTTGTGCTGTTCTGCGCGAAGAAAAACGGTTGGGGCTGGGATAACTTTATCCGTGAAGTAGATACCGGCAAAGGACTCAAGTATCCGGTATTTATCAAGCCGTATGTACGCTTTGTACTTCCGCTGCTCATCATTGTCATCTATGTCAAGGGATACTACGATATGTTCTCGAAGTACGGCACGACTGCACTGATTTTCTGGATGTGTGTAGCTGCTGCATTCCTTGCTTTGATTTACAGCTTTGCATCGGGCAAACCAAAGGATAAATAATGAAAAATTAGAACTGACTTCGGTCAGTTCTAATTTTTTCCAAATTCTTTTTTGCTTTAAAGTGTTCCAAAGTTCAAAAAGCTGTGTTATACTGTAGGAACACCACGAAAGGATATAAACGAGATGGAAAAAAGAGAAAATTTCGGCACGAGACTGGGATTCATTCTGGTTTCTGCCGGTTGTGCTGTCGGACTGGGAAACGTATGGAAATTCCCATATATCTGCGGACAAAACGGCGGCGCAGCATTTATCGTCCTGTATTTGATTTGTTTGGCAATTTTGGGTTGGCCGATTCTGATTTGCGAATATGCTATCGGCCGTGCCAGCCGCCACAGTGAAGCACTGGCGTTTCATGACTTGGAACCGAAAAACACCCATTGGCACAGATTCCGCTGGTTCAGCGTCATTGGTAACTATCTGCTCATGATGTTCTATACGATGGTTGCCGGTTGGATGATGAACTATGCACTGCGCATGTTGTCTGGCAATCTGCACGGCTTAGAACCGGATCAGATCGCTGGCAAGTTCAGCACGATGCTGACCTCGCCGGTGCAGATGACGATTTTCATGGTCATCGCAGTATTATTGGCATTCGGTGTGTGCGTGTTGGGCCTGCAAAACGGCGTAGAACGCATCACAAAAGTCATGATGATTTTGCTGATCTGCCTGATGGTTGTTTTGGCAGTACATTCGTTGCTGCTGCCGAATATGCAGGAAGGCCTGGCGTTCTATCTGATTCCGGACATCAGCAAGTTTGCCGAGATCGGTTATGGCAATGTTCTGTTTGCGGCAATGTCTCATGCGTTCTTTACTTTGAGCGTAGGCATTGGTTCGATGGAGATTTTCGGCAGCTATCTGGACAAATCCAGACGATTGACTGGTGAAGCGCTCAGTGTTATGGGATTGGATACCTTTGTCGCTTTGATGGCTGGCATTATCATCATTCCGGCGTGCTTTGCGTATGGTGTACAGCCGGATTCCGGCCCGTCTCTGCTGTTTATCACGCTGCCGAATGTATTTAATCACATGGCAGGCGGCCGCATCTGGGGCACGGCATTCTTCATCTTTATGACGTTTGCGGCACTCTCTACGGTTATTGCGGTGTTTGAAAACATTCTGTCCATGACGATGGAGATTTTCAACTGGGATCGAAAGAAAGCGGTCAAGCGCAATATTGTATTGGTTATTCTGCTGTCTATGCCGGCGGTATTGGGATACAATGTGCTGTCCGGCATTCAGCCGATTGGCGCAGGCTCTACGATTATGGATTTGGAAGACTTCCTCGTTTCTTATAACCTGCTTCCATTGGGCAGCCTGCTTGCGGTTTTGTTCTGTACGAAGAAAAACGGCTGGGGTTGGAACAATTTCCTGCAAGAAGCAGATACTGGCGAAGGTATTCGCTATCCGAAATTTGTGTACCCGTATGTTCGATTTGGCGTTCCGTTCCTCATTATCATTATTTATATCAAGGGATATTATGATATGTTCGCACATTACGGCACGAAAACGCTGATTTTCTGGATGTGTGTAGCCGCGGCATTCCTTGCGCTCATCTTTAGCTTTACTACATTTAATCGAAAAAAACAGTAAAAATTAAGCCCATCGGTTTCAAACCGATGGGCTTTTCTCATCTCTCGTGTGCATGGTCATAGAGCTTTTGAATCGCTTCCGGCAAATGATCCGGCAGCATTTCTTGAATGTGATCTTCGTTTCCGTCCTTCATTGCCTGCTCATAGTACCAGCATTTGAAGCGAAGCATATCCAGTGTTTTTTCTAATTGACGCATTTCTGCTTCGACAGCCAGTTTTTGCTTGAGAAACAGTTCATGACGCTGCGGATATGTACTGCTGCCTTGGGCACATAAATCCATGAATTTTTTGATTTCCCGAATCTCCAGACCGGATTTTTTCAAGCACTCGATGATGTGCAGCGTTTCAATTTCGTGATCGCTGAACTTGCGGATCCCGGAAGAACGAACCAAATGCGGGAATAATCCCTCGTTATCATAATATCGCAGCGTAGAGACCGGCATGTTGACCTGTTTGGCAACCTGACCGATAGTATACATATTCCATCACGCTCCTAGTTAAAAAATTCAAAAAATATACTTGACCTAAAGTGAAGTTTAAGTATTATAATAAACATATCATAGAATCAATAGGAAGTCAATAAACAGAGGAGGATATTATGTCAAAGCGTATCCTGATTATCACGACCAGCTTGAGAAGCAATAGCAACTCTGATGCGCTGGCTCATGCATTCGCCAAGGGTGCCGCGGAGAGCGGAAACACGGTGGAGCAGATTTCTTTACAGGGAAAGAATATCGCGTTCTGCCGAGGATGTTTTGCCTGTCAGCAGCTCGGACGATGTGTCATCCAAGACGATGCCATTTCGATTGCCGAGCAAATGAAGACAGCGGAAGTTATCGTCTGGGCGACACCGATTTATTACTACGAGATGAGCGGACAGATGAAAACACTGATTGATCGCGCTAATTCACTGTTTTCTTCGGACTATGCGTTCCGTGACATTTACCTGCTGACTGCTGCGGCAGAGGATGAAGAAGGCGTAGATGAAGGCGCCATTCACGGTTTAAACGGCTGGATTGCCTGCTATGAGAAGGCACATCTGGCGGGAACTGTCTTTGCGGGCGGTGTCAATGATGCAGGAGACATCAAGGGTCATCCGGCACTGCAGCAGGCCTATGAGATGGGCAAAGCTGTAAGATAAAAAAGATATACATGGAGGTTATTGATTATGGTAAAGCAGACGGCGGGCAGAGATGCTCTGAATGATTTTGCGCCGAAATTTGCGCAGCTCAACGATGATGTTTTGTTTGGTGAGGTTTGGTCGAGAGAAGACAAGCTGTCTCTCAAAACCCGTTCGATTGTAACCATCACATCGCTCATCAGCAAGGGAATTGTGGATAATTCCTTGAAATATCATCTGATGACCGCACGCACAAATGGTGTCACCAAGACAGAGATGGCAGAAATTTTGACACATGTTGCGTTTTATGCAGGCTGGCCGAATGCGTGGGCTGCATTTAACATGGCAAAGGAAGTGTATGCAGACGACTGCGGTACGGAGGAGCATGGCGGATTCTTTGGACAGGGTGAGCCGAATACCGCATATGCGAAGTATTTCATCGGCAACAGCTACTTAAAGCCGCTGACGGACCCGAAAGACGCTTCGGTATTTATCGCAAATGTTACCTTTGAGCCGGGATGCCGCAATAACTGGCACATTCATCATGCAAAGTCCGGCGGCGGTCAGATTTTGATCTGCGTGGATGGCGAAGGCTGGTATCAGGAAGAAGGAAAACCGGCACAGAGTTTGAAGCCGGGCGATGTGGTAACGATTCCAGCAGAAGTCAAGCACTGGCACGGCGCAAAGGCTGGCAGCTGGTTTAGCCATCTGGCTGTGGAGTGCCCGGGTGAAGAAACCTCGAATGAATGGCTGGAAGCAGTGACTGACGAGGTATATAACGGTCTGGAAGCATAACCTGTTTTCGGTTGGAAATTGCCGTGTTTTGTGATATACTGCGTATGACATCACTGAGAAATGAGGAATACAGCATGAAACAAGGCGCAATTTTTGATATGGATGGCTTGCTGTTGGATACAGAGCGCATGTATCGGGACAGCTGGAAAAAATCCGCAGAGCAGTTTGGCTTGGTACACAATCCGGATTTTCCACGGGCAGTATGCGGTTCGAGCGGGATGCATATGCAGGAAATTATTCTGCAATATTATCCACAGGTAGATGCGAAGGCATTTGCAGAGGATTGTATTCTGCGCGTAGAACGGGAATTACAAACCCATGTGCCGATAAAAACAGGTGTTTCTGAAATCTTACGGTATTTCAAGCAGCAGGGTGTAAAAATCGCTGTTGCGAGCAGTTCGAAACGGGAAACCGTAAAGAGCAATCTGGATAAAGTAGGCATTCTTTCCTATTTTGATGCTGTTGTCAGTGGAGATCAAGTAGAGCATGGCAAGCCGGCACCGGATATTTTTTTGCTGGCGGCGCGGCAAATTGGATGTGCGCCGGAAAACTGTTATGTATTTGAGGACGGTACTAACGGCATTCGTGCTGGCGCAGCGGCTGGCTGCGCAACGGTTATGATTCCGGATCTGACGCCGCCCGATGCACAGCTAGAGCAATTGTGCACGGGTATCTATCCGAGCTTGTCAGACGCCATGCACGCGATTGCAAATCAAGAAATATAAGATATCAAAGAGTTAGGGCATCGGTTTATGAACCGATGCCCTTTGTTTTGATAAATAAATGATCCGTCAGATACAATAGACCTGGCAAGACAAAAAAAACGCAGATCAGAGAACAAATCGTGCCTCTGCCGATGAGATAACCTAACTGAGATAATAAGCCGTGTGTAGAGACCTTGCCGAGCAGAAAGCCAACGACGACAAGTGTGGTGCCGGAGGTTAAAATAGATGCAGTGACATGAGAAATGGTTTGTACGATACTGTCTCGCTTGTTATATTGCGTTCTGACTTCTTTATACCGTTCTGTCAGCAGGATAGCGTAGTCTACTGTTGCGCCCAACTGAATGGAACTGATGATGAGATATGCGATATAGAACAAAGGCGTTCCCATAAAATACGGAATAGTAAGATTGATCCATACGGCGGTCTCGATGGTCAGCACGAGAGCAATCGAAAGCACCACGGAACGCATAGTGAACAACAAAACGACAAATACTGCGCCGATTGCCAACAGGTTTACCTTGGTCATATCTGCTGTGACCGTGTTCATCAGGTCATATGTGCTGATGCCTGCGCCTGCCAAATAGTAGGAGTCCGGATAATATTTTTGTGCCGTATTCCGGATATTTTCAATGAGGGCATTGGTTTCTTCGCCTTCGTATGGGACTTGCACAGACAGCACCATACGATGATAATGTTCAGATTCCAATTGATCGGTCAGTTCGGTCGGATACATATCAATCGGAACGGAAGCCCCCAAAAAACCAGTCAGAGATGTGACAGACGTGACGTGATCCATATTTTTTAATTGGGTGGTCAGCTTGCGCTCTGCCGCATCATTTCCTCTGGGTACCATGAGAACATAGTTGTCGTTTTCTCCGAAGATGGTTTCAATTTTGGCCGTGTCATCGCCATACTGCGTGCCTGCACCGAAAATTTGAGAAGAACCGTAATAATAATCGTTGTGCGTGCTTGCCAGATAGGAGGGGACGATCAAAAGAACAAACACACATACCAATGGAATACAGATACGGCGAACCAGTTTGCCGAATTTTTGGAAGGACGGAAAGAATGGCCGGTGTGATGTCTTTTCAATCAGCGGATATGTCAGCAAAATAACACCAGGCATAAATAAAAAGACGGTAATTAAGCTGATGGCAACACCCTTTGCGAGCGCCAAGCCAAGGTCGGGACCAATGCGGAAACGCATCAGACACAGGGCAAGAAATCCGATTACGGTTGTAAGACCACTGGATAAAATCGAAGGAGTAGATTGTACCAAGGCATCCTGCATGGCGCGTTTGGAGTCTGGCTGTGTTTGCTTGCACTGGGCAAAACGATGGATGAGGAAGATAGAATAATCCAGAGACACGGCGAGCTGCAAGATATTGCCTGCGGCGTTTGTGACAAAGGAAATCTCACCAAAAATTAAATTGGAGCCTGCGTTGATGGCAATCGCTACACCGAGACCAAATAAAACAATAAAAGGTTCAACCCAAGAGGTTGTGGATAAAATCAGAATAAAAAATACAATGATTACGGCACAGATTGCGATGATCTTGATTTCTTCAACGGTGCTCTGGGTAGCGACAGCTGTGCTGACGGCAGAACCGGTCATTGCATTGTCATCTCCGATGATTTCACGGATGGCTGGAACAGCATCGTTAATGGCATCCTCTTCAATGGTCACGGAGAACAGGGCATTGTTGTCTTTGTAATACGTCTCCAAGGTTTCCTGATCTATCATTTCAAAAGGAATCGTGATGGGAACATTGTCATCCAGCCAAGTGACTGCGCTGACACCATCGACAGCTTTCAACTTTTCTTTGTAATCCAATGCCTGTGCGACTGTTACGTTTTGAACCATGACACGGGCATTCGGAATTTCGCCGTCAAATTCATCGCCCATGACATCCAGAGCGACAGTGGAAGGCGTATCTTCCGGAAGATAGTCATTCATGTCATAATTGACGGAAATAAACTGCCGACAATAGATACACCCGATGGTAATGGCGAGAAAAACGGCCATAATCACAGCGCGATACCGGATGACCTTTTCATAGAATCGATTCATGCCTCATAGATCCTTTCATCAAAAACAAATGTATTTTAATTGACAATTGTATATTTTCGATTATAATAATAGAAAATAGAACGGATATTTGCAACGTACATTTCGTTGCATATGCCGCTTAATTGACAAATGCATGCAATTTGTCTCTCAATCGAATAGAAAAGGGGAACGATATGAAGAATAAAACCGATCTTCGCGTGATTAAAACGCAAAAAGCATTATGTGCTGCACTGATGGAACTGCTGGAGGAAAAACGGTTTGACGCCGTGACTGTGCAGGAGCTGTGCGATCGTGCCATGGTACGCCGTGCAACTTTTTACAAGCATTTTTATGATAAATATGATTTCTGGAGATTCTTTGTCCAGCAGACGCGCAGAGAATTTATGCAGACATATCCCGATTGCACGGCGGATGAATCGTTGCAGCAGCACTGCTTGTATTGGTTTCATAGAAGTATTGATTTCTTTATGATGCATAAGATGATTGTGGCGAGCATCGTCAAAAGCGAAGATGCCTGCGTGCTTATAGACAGTTTTTCTGACGAGATCTATGATAATATTTTGGAATATTTGCAAAACAGCAAGGAGACATATCCGGCAGCACTCACAGTCATTGCAACATTTTATGCCGGCGGAATTGTTGCGCTGCTGCTCAGATGGTTTACTTCTGAAGAAAACATGAGTCCGCAGCAAGCAATGCAGGAATTTGAAAAATTTATCCTTGCGTTTTCACTATAAACAGGAAGAATATGGATACCAGGGCCGCTGTTTGGCATAAAGCAGCGGCTTTTTTGCGTGTAAAAATTGGCTTTCGCAGGATATAAGAGAAATTACGCAATTTTTTTGGAGAAATGCTGGAAGAAAGCGAAGCAAGAATACGCAAAAAAATCGTGTTTGAACGGAAAAGCACAAAAAATAAAAGCAAGGATATATAAAAAACACGGTGGCTTTGTCTGAAATGTGAAAAAACAAGAAGTTGAAAGAATGTTTTTGGTGAAAATGGTACACTAAAACCAATAAAACAGGAACACAAAATAAGGAAATACGATGAAATAAGGAGAGATCAAGCATGGATTGGAGAACGTATTATAAAGAACATACGATGAAACCGGAAGATGCTGTATCCGTTATCAAAGACGGAGACCGCGTTGTATTCGGTCATGCCGTTGGCGAGCCGATCATCTTCCAGCGCACGATGGCACAGATGGCAGAACAGTTCCACAATGTCGAGGTTGCGCACATGGTATACCTCGGCTCCGGTGAGTATTTGCAGCCGGGCATGGAAGAGCATTTCCGCCATAATGCACTGTTTGTCGGCGGCCCGGCCCGCAAGGCTATTGCGGAAAATCGTGCAGATTACACACCGGCGTTCTTTTCCGATGTACCGCACATGTTCCGCAACGGAGAATTGCCGGTTGATGTTTTTGCATTTACTTGCTCGCCTCCGGATGAGCGCGGATATGTTTCTATCGGTCTGTCGTGCGACTACGGTTGGCAGGCTGCGAAGTCCGCAAAGACCGTGATCGCAGAGGTCAATCCGAATATGCCGCGAACCTTTGGCGAGAGCTTTATTCACGTCACAGACATTGATGGCTTCCTGCTGTCTTGGGAGCCGCTGCCGGAGGCAAAGCCGCCGCGCATCACAGAGGAAGACAAGAAGATCGGCAAATATATTGCAGATCTGGTACGTGACGGAGATTGCCTCCAGCTTGGCATTGGCGCAGTGCCGGATGCTGTTTGCTCCTTCCTCGGCGATAAGAAGAATCTGGGTCTGCACTCGGAAATGTTCTCGGACGGCGTGCTGCCGTTGTTTGAGAAGGGCGTTATCAACGGTTCGTGCAAACAGCGCGATGTCGGCCGTGCCTGCGTTACCTTCCTGATGGGCAGCCGCAAGCTGTATGATTTTGTAAACAACAATCCGATGATTCAGATGATGCCGGTTGATGTCTGCAATAATCCGGCGATTATCTCGCAGAATAACAACGTGGTTTCCATCAACTCCTGTGTACAGGTTGACCTGCAGGGTCAGGTATGTGCAGAGGCAATCGGTCTAAAGCAGATTTCCGGTATCGGCGGTCAGATGGACTTTGTACGCGGTGCAAACCTGTCCAAGGGAGGCCGTTCGATTATCGCTCTGCATTCTACGACAAAGGACGAATCGGAGTCCAAGATTGTCACGACCATCACCACTGGCGGCCCAGTTACGACAGGACGCTGCGATGTCAATTACATTGTAACTGAATACGGTGTGGCACAGCTGCGCGGACAAACCCTGCGCGAGCGTGCAAAGCGCCTGATTGCCATTGCACATCCGAAGTTCCGTGCAGAGCTGGCGGAAGAGTATGCAAAGCGCTTCGGCGAAACGCTGGAAGTGTAAAACATAAATACGATAGTAAAGAGCAGAAAGAAGGAATCTATTATGATGACCAAAGAACAGTACATCGAATCTCTGCGCAAGCTGCATCTGAAGCTGTACCGCTTCGGCAAGCGAGTAGAAAACGTTGTGGACGATCCGATTGTTCGCCCGTCCCTGAATTCGTTTGCAGCAACCTATGAGCTGGCAGAGGACCCGCAGTACGAAGATCTGATGACAGCAACTTCCAATCTGACGGGCAAGAAGGTAAACCGCTTTACTCATCTGCATCAGTCCACCGATGATCTGATTAAAAAGGTAAAGATGCAGCGTCTGCTCGGTCAGAAGACCGCAGCTTGCTTCCAGCGCTGTGTAGGTATGGATGCAGCAAACGCTGTTTATTCTACCACCCATGAGACTGATGAGGCATGTGGCACCAAGTATCACGAAAACTTTAAGAAGTTCTGGACAATGGTTCAGGACGAAGATTTGGCAGTAGACGGCGCAATGACCGACGTAAAGGGTGACCGCGGACTGTCTCCGTCCAAGCAGGCTGATCCGGATCTGTTCCTGCATGTCGTAGAGCGCACAACGGACGGTATTTATGTTACCGGTGCAAAGGCACATCAGACCGGTTACCTGAACAGCCATTATGTTCTGGTTATGCCGACCATTTCGATGCGCGAGGGTGACGAGGATTACGCTGTTTCGTTTGCCTGCCCGACCGATGCAGAAGGCATCACGCTGATTCTGGGTCGCCAGTCCTGCGATACACGTAAGACCGAAGAGTACAACGACATTGATGTCGGCAACAAGCAGTACGGCGGACACGAAGTACTGGTTATCTTTGACCGCGTATTTATCCCGAATGATATGATCTTCCTGAATGGCGAGACCGCATTCGCTGGCATGATGGTAGAGCGTTTCGCTGGTTATCATCGTCAGTCTTACGGCGGCTGCAAGGTTGGCGTAGGCGATGTTCTGATTGGCGCTACACAGCTGGCAGTTGAGATGGCAGGCTGCGCGAAGGCATCTCATGTCAAGGACAAGATCATTGAGATGACGCATCTGAACGAAACATTGTATGCTTGCGGCATTGCATGTTCCTCTCAGGGTGCACCGACCAAGTCCGGCAACTATCTGATTGATTTGCTGCTGGCAAACGTCTGCAAGCAGAACGTCACCCGTTTCCCGTATGACATTGCGCGTCTGGCACAGGATCTGGCTGGCGGCCTGATGGTAACGCAGCCGTCTGAGGCAGATTATCGCAATCCGGAGACGCATGATTACATCGAAAAGTATCTGAAGGGTGTTGCTTCTGTTCCGACAGAGGATCGTATGCGTGTTCTGCGCCTGATTGAAAACATGACGATGGGTACCGCAGCTGTTGGCTATCTGCCGGAGTCCATGCACGGTGCAGGCTCTCCGCAGGCGCAGCGCATCATGATCGCTCGTCAGGGCAACATTGAGATGAAGAAAAAGCTGGCAAAGGCTATCGCTCGCATCGACTAAGGAGATTGATATGAAAAAGGTTCGCGTTGGTTTGGTCGGTCTTGGACCGCTGGGTAAGGTTCATGCAGAAAATTTGATGTACCGGATTCCGAATGCACAGCTGGCAGCTGTGTGCACACGCACCCAGTCCAAGCTGGACGAAGTGCGGCGCGATTGGGAAACACCGGAAGTCTATACGGATTTTGCAGACATGTTGGACAAGGCACAACTGGATGCAGTGGCAATTATCTCGCCAACCAATGTACATTTGGAGCATGTTCGCATGGCAGTCGAGAAGGGTCTGCACATCTTTATTGAGAAGCCGACGGGAATGAATGCGGCAGAATGTGCAGAAATCGAACGCTTGGCAGCACAGAACGGGAAAATATTTGCAGTTGGATTTATGCGGCGGTTTGACGCATCGTATGCGGATGCCAAACGCCGAATTGAAGCAGGGGAGATTGGCGCACCGATCTTCTTCCGTGGCTACAGCTTAGACCCAATCTGGCAGGGTGAAGCACAAGTGGCGCGGGCAGAGGCCAACGGCAAATGGTTTGTCGATATGGGCGTGCACGACTATGATCTGGCGCGCTGGCTGCTTGGCGCAGAACCCAAACAGGCATTTGCCTGCGGCGGCGCGTATGTATTTGATGGCTTTGCCAAAAATCATGATGTAGACAATGGATTTTCCCTCGTCAAGTTCGACAACAACGCGGCAGCCTTTTTCTACTGCGGACGCACGGCACCGCATGGATCTCATGTAGAGAGCGAAATTATCGGCACAAAGGGTACACTTCGTATCTGTGAATCGCCACGCAGAGCACGGGTAACACAGTTTACCGGTCAGGGAGAGGTGCACGAATGCATCGATCATTATCTTGACCGCTGGGGCGAAGCGTACTATCAGGAGTTACAGCAGTTTGTCAATGAAGTACAGGCGGGAGAACAGGCGCAAAGTGCTACAGCGGCAGACTGCACGGGTGCCGTCAAGCTGGCAGAGATGATTCTCGAAGCTTATGAGGAACAGTTGGACAAATAATTCAAGACAAAGACAGGAGAACACTATGAACAAGCAAAAATTGCATGATCTGCGTGTGTTTGCAGCGGAGATTCGTCTGGAAACCTTGAAGATCATCGGTTCGCGCGGCTTTGGCCATGTCGGCGGCTCGATGTCTATGGCAGATGCTATGGCTGTGCTGTACGGCGATGTGATGAAGATTGACCCGAAAAATCCGCGTTGGGATGACCGCGACTGGTTTGTACTGTCCAAGGGACATGGCGGCCCGATTATGTATGCAACGCTTGGACTCAAGGGATATTATCCGATGGAATCCGCGTATACACTGAACCAGCCGGGAACCGATTTCCCGTCTCATACCGACCGCCGCAAGACGGTTGGCGTCGATCTGACGACCGGCTCTTTGGGTCAGGGCATGAGTGAAGCTGTCGGTGCAGCACTGGGCAGCAAGGTAAAGGGACGCACCAATCATGTATTCGTAGCTGTCGGCGACGGCGAGTGCGATGAGGGCGAGATCTGGGAGGCAGCACAGTTTGCTGCACACTACAAGCTGGATAATCTGGTATGCCTTGTCGATAACAACAAGCGCCAGCTGGACGGCGCAGTAGCAGATGTCATGAGCCACGGCAAGGGCATCGGCGCGAAGTTCGATGCATTTGGTTGGCATGTCATTGATGTCAAGGACGGCAATGATGTAGAGCAGATTTCCGATGCCATTGCAGAGGCATACACGGTAAAGGGACAGCCGACCTGCTTGATTCTCAATACCGTCAAGGGCAAGGGAGCAACCTTTGCAGAGCCGTCCGGCGCACATTCTTCCCAGCCGACAAAGGAACAGTGGGATGAAGCAATCGCTGCATCGGAAGCACAGCTTGCTGCCGTTAAGGCAGAACAGTAAGGAGGAACGTACCAATGAGCTATACTTTGGTTGGAAAGCATGAGAAGGACAGCCGCGCAAACCGCGATGGTTATGTTTCTGCTATGCTGGAAATGATGGAAACAAATAAAGATCTCATTCATATTGACTGCGACCTGATGGGCTGCATCAATACCGGAAAGTTGCTGAAGGCTTTTCCGGGACAGACATTTAACGCAGGTATTGCCGAGCAGAATGCCATGGGCGTAGCTGCTGGCATGGCAGCTACCGGTCTGGATGTGTTTATTCACTCGTTCGGCTGCTTTGCTGCACGCCGTATGTTTGACCAGGCATTCCTGGCTGCCGGTTATTCTAAGCTTCCGGTACATGTCATCGGTTCCGACCCTGGTGTGTGCGCTGCATTCAATGGTGCAACCCATATGCCGTTTGAGGACTGTGCGCTGTACATGTCTGTACCGGATTCCATTGTCATTGATTCCTGCGATTATGCGCAGACCAATGCACTGACCAAGAAGCTGGCAAAGGAGCCGGGGCTGAGCTATATGCGTTTGATTCGCAAGGGCTTTACCACGGTATATGCAGACGGCTCCGATTTTGAAATCGGCAAGGGCGTTACCTTGAGAGATGGTACAGACGTTACCATTATTGCATCGGGCATTCTGGTTGACGAGGCACTCAAGGCAGAAGAACAGCTCGCTGCAAAGGGCGTTTCTGCTCGCGTGATTGATATGCACACGTGGAAGCCGCTGGATGTAGAGCTGATTCTCAAGGCTGCCAAGGAGACCGGTGCGATTGTAACGGCTGAAAATCATCAGGTTTCTTGTGGTCTGGGTTCTGCTGTATCCAATGTACTGACCGATCAGTGCTTGGTTCCGCTGGAGCGAATCGGCATTCAGGAACAGTTTGGTCAGGTAGGCCCGCAGGACTATCTGATGGAGCAGTATCATCTGTTGGCAGCGGATATTGTTGCAGCAGCTGAAAAGGCAATGGCACGAAAAGCGTCTCTCTGAATATTTCCTATACATTCTTAATCGGTTTACAGGCAGTGTCTCAATTGACACTGCCTGTATTCCTTTTCTCTCATGCAAGGCATCAAAAAAACGCTGTTCAGATGAACAGCGTTTTTTTTTGATTATTCCTGCATATTTTTGCGCGATTGCCGGTATTTTCCGGGCGGCATTCCGACGTATTTATTGAACATGGTATTCAGATGGCAAATACTGCTGAATCCCAAATGATCCGCAATATCGCCAATCGAAGCACTGCTGTCAGCCAGCAGACTTTGAGCTTCGCCGATGCGGCGCTTCATGACATACTGCATCGGAGGTACGCCGAATTCGTTTTTGAATACGTGGGATAAATAGTATGGGTTTATATGTAGGGATTTGCTGACAACAGTCAGTGTAATCGGTTCACGATAATGAGAATCTAAGAATTGCTGGATGCGATCGGCAGTCGCCGAAGCGGATGAACGCGGTCGAATGACAGCGTGCCGACTGCGGCTGAGCAGCATCTCATAGGTCAATAAGAGAAGAGACAGCGCCAAGCTGTTGCAGGTCTCATTGAGATTCTTTTTGTCATAGGACAGCAGATAAATCAAATGAAAGATTTCACCGACTTGCGGCGTCAGCATACCGCAGGAAAGCACAGGTTCTGTTTGTGCATCACACAGTTGGTTTTCCGCAAGTCCTAAAAAAGAAACATTGGAAATTGCGACACTATAAGACCGGCAGTGGCGCGATTCGTTCGGATCTTCACCATGCAGGACACCGGCATTGCAGATGACAATGTTACCCTCTTTGACATCGTAAAATTGATTGTTAACCATGTAACGACCTTCGCCGCTGTATACGTAATATAGTTCGAGAAAATTCTCGTGCGTATGAGGGAGCACGGCGTGCTTGCTGCTATGCTCTTCTGTGATTAAGTGGCTGCCGCAAAACTGCGGAATCTTATCACTGTGCAAATGGGTAGATAAAAAATGAGCGGGATTCATACCATGGCTCCTTTCTCTCGTTTTATTTATTATAGCACGGTCCGGTTCATGGAACTTTCAACATCTTGCGAAAAAACACTCTGAGACACAATCGCAGTGTGCAAATAAGAAGCGTATTATCGGCTGATTTCATGAAAAACACGGGTAAAATAGAACAAAATACATGCAATACAGGAATGACACACAGGGGATGCGGACAAAACTATTGGATTCTTGTGGTGATAAGAAAGATTATAGAAGAAAAGCCAAAAATATATGGTAATATTTTGCGAATATATTTGTTAAATATTGGTTTTTTGCTTGTTTTTTGTGCAAATAGCGGGATATTGCGCTGAAAAGATTGAAAAAAATATCTAGGTGATTTACAGGAACTCAGAACGAAATAGCAATAATCTGTAATAAATACAAAAAAATCCCGAAAAATCTCGGAAATATAGGCACTTTTCACACAATAATCGGATAACGATTTTTTTGAAAATCCCGTATAATAAAAGCATAGTAAAGAACAAGGCAGGCAAGAAAAATAAATTGTATTTTGCAATATCATCTCGCGTGCTGAGAATGAAAACAGTATGATCGAATCCGATCATAGAGTCACAAGAGAAGGAGAGATTTCTTATGAAAAAGGTACGAATTGGTCTTCTGGGTGCTGGCCGCATTGGCAAGCTGCACGGTGAAAATCTGGCACATTCTGTTCCGGAAGCAGAGCTGTATGCAGTAGCAGATCCGTTCATGAACGATGCAACCCGCGCATGGGCAGCAGACATGGGTATTGAAAAATGCTATGATGATCCGGAAAAGATCTTCTCTGATCCGACCATTGATGCAGTGTTCATTTGTTCCTCTACAAATACCCACGCAGAGTTCATCATCCGCGCAGCAAAGGCTGGCAAGCATGCATTCTGTGAGAAGCCGATTGACACCAATCTGGACAAGATTCAGGAAGCTCTGGATGCCGTGAAGGAAGCTGGCGTAAAGCTGCAGGTAGGCTTTGTTCGCCGCTTTGACCACAACCACAAGATGGTTCGTGACACCGTTGCTTCCGGCAGATTGGGCAAGCCGAACATTGTGAAGGTAACTTCTCGTGACCCAGACCATCAGTCTATGGATTACATCAAGGTTTCCGGCGGCATCTTCATGGATATGACCATTCATGATTTCGATATGGTTCGCTATCTGGCAGGCAGCGAAGTAACCGAGGTTACCGCTTACGGCGCAGCACTGTCCGGCGCAGGCTACGACAAGTATGACGACGTAGACACCGCAATCGTTATGATGAAGTTTGAAAACGGCGCACTGGGCGTTATCGACAACAGCCGTGCTGCTCATTACGGTTACGATCAGCGCACCGAGGTTCATTGCGACAAGGGCTGCGTACAGGTATCCAATGACCTGAATGATACCGCAATGATTTCCAGCGCAGAAGGCGTAGAAGTCGCAAAGCCGACTTGGTTCTTCTTGGAGCGCTACAACAACGCATTTATCGCTGAAGCAAAGGCTTTTGCTGAGGCTGTTCTCAATGATACCGAGACACCGGTCAATGGTTTTGACGGCATTCAGCCGGTTAAGATCGCAATGGCTGCTGCAAAGTCTCTGAAGGAAGGCCGTCCGGTTAAGCTGGACGAGATTGGCTAACAAGCAACCGACCCGGATAGAGTCCATTCTCTATCCGGGCCGCTTCTAAAAGGAGAAGAGATATGAAAAAACAGGATATGGTTATTACTATTAGCCGCGAATACGGCACTGGTGGCCATGATATAGGTAAAAGACTGGCTGCTTTGCTGAATGTACCTTTTTATGACAGCGAAATCGTAGAAATGACTGCGCGTCAGCACAATTTGGACAAAGATCGTCTGAATGAGATGGAGAATCAGTCGAAAAACCCGCTCCCGTTTGGTCTTGGAGGCTTTGGCGTTGTTTCCGATTCCGATGATCGCATGTTTATTTTACAGTCTCAGACAATTTTAGAGCTTGCACAGAAGCCTTGCGTAATTGTTGGACGCTGTGCAGATTACGTTTTACAAGATAATCCGAATCGCTATAGTATTTTCCTGTATTCGCGTATGAAGGCGCGTATGGAAAATATTAAGAAATTCCACCCGGATCAGAATCCGGTGACGGAAACGGTTAAGATGGATCGCCGCCGTGCGGCTTACTATAAATATCACACCGGTCAGGAATGGGGAAAACCTTCCAACTACCATCTGTGCATCGACACGAGCACACTGGGACCGCAGACAGCGCAAGTGCTGGCGGACGTGGTACGAGCTGTACAGCAGGAAAGAGAAAGGACTTAATATGAATGAAACGAAAACTGGCGGATTGACCGTAGGTACCCGCATTTCATATGGCTTAGGCGACACCGCCTGCAACATTGTATTTGGTATGATTAGTGCCCTGCTGACGCTGTTCTATACAGACTATGCAGGCGTAGCGGTAGCAACTGTCGGTCTTGCTATGCTGGTTTCCCGTGTATTTGACGGCTTCTCGGACGTTATCATGGGTGTTCTGGTCAGCAAGACAAAGACAAAATGGGGTAAAGCTCGTCCGTGGATTTTGTGGATGGCTATCCCGTATGCAGTATTTGCTGTTTCGATGTTCTGCGTGCCGCAGAGCAACAATACCATTCAGTTCTGGTATATCTTTATTACTTACAACCTGTGTACCACGGTTTGCTATACCGCAATCAACGTTCCGTATGGTACCCTGTCTACTATGATGACCCGTTCTTCCCACGAGCGTGACTTGCTGTCCATCTTCCGTATGGCGCTGTCTCCGGTGGGCAAGATTATCGCAGTTACCTTCACGCTGCCTGTTGTTAAGATGATGGGCAATGACCAGGCTGCATGGATCAAGACCATGAGCATCTGGTGCGTCATCGCCGTCATTCTGCTGCTGATTTGCTTCTTTAACTGTAAAGAAACCGTCAATGTGGAACAGCAGGCAACCAACACCCAAAAGGTTGGTGCAGGCCGCCAGATCAAGGCACTGCTGAGCAACCCGTACTTCTGGGCAACCCTGATTCTCTGGACGGTTACCTGTGTACATACCACCATTATCGGCACCGATCTGCCGTATTACTGCAAATATGTACTGGGCAATGATAACATTTACAGCTTGATTTACACGGCAGAGATTGTATCTCTGATTGTCGGTGCGATTGCTTGCCCGATGCTGCTGAAGAAGTTCAACAAGCGCGATCTGTCTCTGTTTGGCTGTATCGTAGTCGTTGTCGCACATGCACTGATTATGGTAAACCCGACCAATGTTGGCTGGCTGCTTGCTATGACAATTATTCGTTCTCTCGGTCAGGCTCCGCTTACCTCGGTTGTTTTCGGCATGATGGGCGATGTCGTAGAATATGGTCAGTGGAAGAGCCATCTTCGTCAGGAGAGCTTGGTATTTGGTGCAGGCTCGATGGGCTTCAAGATTGGTACCGGCATCACAAGTGCTGTCATGACCCTGATGCTGGAGGGCGCAGGCTTCCTCAGCTCGACAGCAGGCGGCGCAGTACAGCCGGATTCCGCAGTCAGCATGATTACCACAATCTTCAAGTTTGGCCCGATTGCCGTTTGGATCGTTGCAATCATTGTTCTGGCATTCTACAAGCTGGATAAGATTTACCCGAAGATCATGAAGGATCTGGCAGAGCGTGAAGCACGCGGAGAAATGTAAGAGAGGAGATTTCATCCATGTTAAAACTTGGCTATAACGAAGCTACCTGTAAGGAAAATTCTACGGTAGAAAAAGACCTGGAGCTTTGCGAAAAGTACGGTTACGACTATATTGAGCTGCGTCTGGACATGCTCAAGGACTATCTCAAGACGCACACGGTAGAGGATCTCAAGGCATTCTTTGCTAAGAGCCACCTGAAGCCGTTCGCATTTAATTCCATCGAGAATATTAACTTCTGCAATGAGCAGGAGTGGAAAGAACTGGTTGAACTGTTCACCTTTGGCTGTGAAATCGCACAGCAGATCGGCAACCCATATATCATCGTTGTTCCAACCGTAACACCGGAGATTTGCACCAAGAATGAAAAGGAAGTCTTTGATGACTCCGTAAAGGTGCTCAATCAGCTCGCAGACATCGCAGAGCCGTATGGCGTCAAGCTGTCCTTTGAGCCGATCGGTGACAAGAAATGGTGCTGCAACAGCGTGCGCCAGGCACTGGAAATCGTGCAGGCGGTCAATCGCGACAGCGTGGGTCTGACTGTAGACTGCATCAATGTCTATCTGCATGACAAGTGCGCAGATGTCGAGTACATCAAGAAGATCCCGAAAGAGAAGCTGTTTGTCTTCCATGTCAATGACTGCGAAGACCTGCCGCTTGGTATCCTCGACCACTGCCACCGCCTGATGCCGGGTCTGGGTGCAATTCCGGTACAGGAAGTTGCCGATGCTGTTCAGGCAGTAGGCTACGATGGTCCGGCTTGCTTGGAGCTGTTCCGTCCGGAATACTGGCAGATGAACGCAGAAGACGTCATCAAGATGGGTGCTGATACCACTCGCCCGTTCCTGTAATCTCTCTTTGTATTTCCAATAGAGCAGCCGCCGTATTCACAGTGTGAATACGGCGGCTTTTGCGTTACATGATTTTTGTTTCTTCCAGCTTTTCTGTGAAAGCATCATTGAGTCGGATAATTGGTTTGCGCAGCAACAGACCAACAATCAGAGAGAGGATTAGGAAAATACCCAGCTTGCCGAGCTCGATCCAATAGGTCATGCCGTACATGCCGCCGACAGTCTCGCGCATGGCGGCCATGCTGTGGACGAATGGGAGCAGTGGATATACCATCTGGAAAAACTTCGGCGCAACTTCAATCGGGAACGTTCCGCCGGAGCCAGCTACCTGCACAACGAGCAAGACGACACTGGCAGCCTTGCCGATGTCTCCAAAGGATACCGTCAGCGTGTAAATGATATTGACATACACGATGCTGGAGAACCAGCAGGCGAACAGAAATAGGAAGGGATGCTCGCATTGAATCCCTAAGTACCACAGATCACCGGCTGCAATCAGGGTACTTTGCATGAGACCAACGAGCAAGAAGATGATATATCTTCCTAGATAAATCTGATGGGTTTTGACGCGGCGCAGACCTTCGAGGCACTTCTTCGATACCGTTACTTTCAACATGGCAACGAGAACAATGCCGCCAATCCAAATGGACAGCGTGGAATAAAACGGTGCCATCGAAGAGCCATAGTTGTCAATTTTGTACACCTGATGGGTTTTCAGGGAAACCGGTGTAGCAAGGAATGATGTAAGCGCATCCTTGTTATCGCTGAGAAGCGTCTGCAATTCAGAATAGTCACCGCTCTGTTTCATTTCGTCCAGCTTGGCAGAGGTGTCCGTGAGCTTTTTGGCAGCGTTTGACAACAAACTGCTGGAATTCGTCAGAGCGGATTGAATTTGTGCCAAATCGGAATTGGCGGATTTTGCCAGAGAAGAGACGCCGTCTACGCCGTCACCGATTTGAGACATAAGATCGCCGAGATTGCTCTCAACATCTGAGACAGACGCAGAAAGGCTGTTGAGAGAATCCTGCAAATTGGATTCGTAGTCTGCCTGTACCTGTTTGACATCTTGTGCGCTCTGATTCACAAGGGCATCCAGCTCAGATTTTGCGGTTTTTAGATCTGTTGTAGAATTTTTCAGGGAAGTTGATGTGCTGTTGAGCTTGTCGCGCAAATCGGTTTGTGTCGTGATAGAGCTGTTTAATTTGGCGACAATCGGCTCAGTCAGAGAAGCTAATTCCGGATGCTCGGTGCCAATTGAAGAAATAGAGTCGCGCATGGAAGTATAGGCACTGGCAACGTTGTCTATTTTTTCGGCGAGCGTATTGAGCGTATCTGCGACAGCGGAGGCATCCTTGGATTGCGTGTCAAAGGCAGTGTCCAACGTATTGGAAACCTGCGTATAGAAGCCTGCACCCGAGCTGAGAGCAGAATTGATGCTGTCTGTCGCTCCGTCCAATGCGTTATCCAGATGGGAAAACGTGTTTTTGGTATCGTTTAATGCCTTGCTTCCGTTGGAAGTCTGCGATTTTGCTTGATCCAGAGAATCGGAGGTGGCTGTGAGCAACTGCTGTGCAGAGGATGTCAGGTTAGAAAACGACTGCATGGTTGCGCTCGCAGAGGACAAATCCGTTGCCATCTGGTTGAGATTTTTAGACAGATTGTCTGCGATAGACTCGGAACCCGTCGCCTTTGCCATATTTGAAACCGACTGCAGGGCAGTTAAAGCGGTATCGGAAACGGTCTCAATAAAGGTTTGATTGATTTGCTTTTGAATGGCGGAAGCACCCTTGTCTGTAACCTTCGGTGCGATGGCATTTTCTTTGGCGTTGGAATAGTAAATAATTTTTGGCTTTTGAATATCTTCAGAAAAGATACTCATCATCTTGCTGCTGAAATCCTTTGGGATCACAATAGCAGCATAGTATTCGCCGGATTGTACGCCGGATACGGCGTTTTCTTCGCTGGTGAACACCCAATCCATCTGCGTATTTTCGCGCAGAGAGGACAGAACTTGATCGCCGAGATTGAGGCGGATCGGAATCAAACTGCCTTCGTAGCCGTCATCTACACTGGCGACGGCTACTTTTAGATTTCCAGTGTTGGAATACGGGTCCCAGCTGCCTGCGATGTTAAACCATGCGTACAGACAGGGGACAACGGTAACGCCCATGATAACAATCATAGCAATGACATTTTGACGAATACGCAAGACGTCTCGTTTGAATATTTGCCATATATTTTTCATCGGTTCTTGTTCTCCTTTATTGCCTGCATCAGTTCATCCGATGTCAGTCCGTTGAGATCGGCTTGCCGTTGGATCTTGTCGTGAATGTATTCTACGACGATGAGATACAGAGACAAAACAATCAGAGAAACAATCCACAAGATCAAAAAGACCAGCTTGGAATCCAAACTAAACATCAAAATCAAAAAGATCAGTGGAATGATTAACATGCATAAGAAGCCGTATTTGATGCGTTTTGAGTAGTTTCGCTCGAAGCTTACGGAACGTTCCAAATACTTTTGCTTGGTCGCTTCATCACGAGCCAGTGTGCGGATTAACATGCGAAGCTGTGGACGCTGATATTCTGCTGTGACAGTTTCGCACAGCATCAATTCGGTTACGTCCAGTCGTTTGTCGAACAAATGGTTGAGATTTTGCAGCAACGGGCGCAAAACCAATCCGATAAACAGAGATAATACGACAAAGATGGACAGAAAGAGCAGATTTTTGATATAGAGATAGTCGTAAAATCCGGCAATGCATTCGCGCATGGCGTTGATGCCATAGGTAAACGGAAAGAGCGGATGCAGTTTTCGGAAGAATTCCGGCATCATTTCGATTGGATAGGTGCCGGAAGAACCGGGAATCTGCAAGATAATCAAGACAACAGCGACCGCTTTGCCGATGTGTTTGAATGTTGATGCAAGAGCGTAGATGATATTGACGTATACAAACGAGCAGACGGCACCGGCGAAAATAAAGGCAATCGGATGCACACACTGCACTTTTAGCAAGATAAGGTCACCAGCGCAGACAATGACACTTTGAATCAGTCCGGCGACAATGAACAGAAGCCAGCGGCCAAAATAGCCCTGTGTTGGCGTAAAGCGTCTGCGTAATCCGCTGGTATCTACTTCTTGCTTGAGAATAGACACGAGGATTAAACCGCCGACCCAGAGGGCAAGGTTGGTATAAAATGGTGTCATACCGGAGCCGTAGTTCTCTACATCGTACTGTACATCCGATTTAATAGACACCGGAGAAGACATGAAATCAGAAACGGCATCGGCGTCAATGCCTTCGAGTGAAAGCAGCTGTTGGTAGGCATTTGAGCTTTGCAGAGACTGCAAGTCGGTAGAGATTGTTCCTAATTTTTCATTTAATGTGCCGAGCGTTTGACCCACCTGACCCAGCATATCTGCGCTGTCATTCATCGTTGTTTTGAGCTGCGTCAGCATCTGCTTTACCTGCTTGGTTGTTGACGGAATGCCAGACAATGCGGCGGTCAAATCGCCGTTTACCGTAGAAAGACCGTCCAGAGATTGGTTGATTTGCGGAAAAACCTGCGCGTTTAGTTTGTCGCGTGAGGTCTGTAAAGAGGATTTTCCGTTGGATGCAATCTGTTCCAGGGAGGTTCGTGCGGTTTTTGCCGTGCTGACAGCTTCTTTCATGGCAGAATTGCCGGAGTTTAATGAATCCAACAGCTCTTGCAGGGAGGCATTTTGCGCCTGCAATTTCTGGATTTGTTCGGTAATCGCGTTGGACAAGGCAGAATCATTTTGAATGCTTTGATGCAGCGCGTATAAATCGTTGATGATTTGCGCATTTTTCTGATTGAGTGCCGAGACAGAATCAATGCCATTTCCCACCGTCGTCAGTACTTCGTTCGCATTGGTCTCGAAAATGCCAAGTTTGGAAGAGGCGGAGAGGGAAATATTATTGAGCTGCGTCTCTCCGCTGGATAGATTTTCGGAAACCTGTCCGGAAAGACTACCGAGTGCTGTCCGACTTTTGGAAAGCTGTGTGGAAACATTGGACAGCGCGTTGGAACCGGACTGTGCTGTTTGATCCACTTGATCTAATGTTTTCATCGTGTCATCAATGACAGAATTAGATTGGTCTACCGTGCGCTGAAAGTTTTGCACGGCTGTCTGATATTGCGACAGATTGTTTTGCACATCAGAAATAGACTGTGTCAATTCTTGGTTGGTGCTGCTTAAGTCGCCTGTCAGACTGGAAACAGAAGAGCGGATAATATCCGAGATTGATTCTGATGCGACAGCGGAAAAGGTGTCGTTGATTTCCTGCTGGATGGTTGTCGCGCCGGTGTCTGTGATTTTTGGCGCGATGGCATTTTTCTTTTCATTGATGTAGTAATCAAGCTCCGGCTGTTCCAGCTTTCCGGACAGAATACTGACCAACGATTCGCTGAAATCCTTTGGAATGACAATCGCTGCGTAGTATTCACCGGATTTCACGCCCTCTTTGGCGTCTTTGGTGTCAACGAATGTCCAGCCGAGCTGATGGTTATCTTTTAGATTTTTTATGATTTCATCGCCTGCGTTGAGCGACAGAATATCGGTATCGGCTCCGGTGTCATTGTTGGCAACCGCCACTTTGATTCCTTCGGTATTCCCGTAGGGATCCATATTGGCTGCAATATTAAACCATGCATAGAGTGATGGCAAAAGACACACGCCTGCCATGACAAGTGCTGCCGCTGGATTGCGCAGCAAGCGGCGGAGATCCCGCCGAAAAATCTGAAAAACAGACCGCATAAACTCCCTCCAGATCTATATTTTAATTTCCTTCGATTAGAAGATAATGGACAGTAAATATTATACTGTATTTTGATAATATAATTCAATTACGATATGCATAAAACTGTTGAATAAAAAGCAGATGTTCGAGATCAAAGTGCTGGAATTTTGTTAACTAAAAGTTAAAACGATGAATATATGGAAAAATCATACATCATAAATTATATCTATAGAATTATAGATACTTTGTGTGGTCGGCGGAATTTCTGCCATGCATGAGGACAAACTGGCGAAAATCCTCGACGACAGGCGGGAGAAATACATCTGTGTTGTGAACCATGAAAAATTCCCGTTTGTATGGCGGTGCACTGATTTTTAAAATACATAGATCCAGCTTGAGCAGCAAATCCATGTATGGAACGACGGCAATGCCAAATCCCTGTGCGACAAGACCGGCGATGACTTGATCTTCTTCGGTTTCCAGAGCGATATGCGGTGCTGCGCCAAAGGAAGCGAACAAATCATCGACAACCTCGCGCAGACCGGAGCCTTTGGCAAAATAAATCATCGGATATGGCAGCGCTTCAGAAAGATCAATGCTGTGCAGATGAGAAAGCGGATGGTTGGGCGGAACAATGAGTACAAGATCCTGCTGTGTGACTGGAACCGCAGTCATATGCATTTCCGGTGCAGGTTTGGAGCAGAATACCAAATCATACATTTGCTCGGATAATCCATCTAACAATGCTTGTGTGCGGTCGCTATGGAAATCAAATTGAATTTGCCTGTTTGGGTTGGCAGCTAGAAATTGCGCGGCAAGCTGAGGAATATAGCTGATGCCGAGAACACGCAAAAATCCGAGGCGGATAAATCCTTCACCTCGCGCACTTTTTTGCAGGGCGGTTACCCCGTCGCCCAAAGTAGACAGCGTTCGCTGCGCACAGGATAAAAAATCCGCGCCAAACCGCGTCAATGTCGTATTGCGGCCGGTCTTTTCAAACAACGGCACACCGAGCTCTGTCTCTAATTGCCGGATGGCATGACTTAAGCTGGGCTGAGAAATACACAGCTGTTCAGCCGCTCGCGTGTAGTGCTGGATTTCTGCGAGCTTGACGAAATATCGGAGATAATCTAGATTCATTTACGTTTCCTCCTGTACTATAGGATAGTATATCACGAATCATAGATAAAAACTATCTATTGATTCAAACTATTCATTTGTTCTTTTGGATCACCTGCGATACAGTAGGAGCAGAGGAAATTTCACAATAGAAAGAGGTCTGTTTGTATGACAACAGAAAATAAAATCTTGATTCGCGGAGAGCTGGCGCTGATTTTCGCCGTATTTATCGATGCGTTCGGCGTTGTTCTGATGCTGTACTCCGGGGCGGGCATTTCGGCGATTTCCAGTTTGCCGTTTGCATTTTCTGAGGTATTGCCGTTCTTGACGTTGGGCACGTGGACATATTTGTTCCAAGGATTATTGATTTTCAGCCTGATGGTTATGAGAAAACGATTTGTACTGCCGTATTTGTTCAGCTTTGTGGTTGGCTTTATTTTTGGCGAACTGTTGGATTTTCATGAGCTGTGGATTAACGTTCTGCCGACTGCGCTGAGCTGGAGAATTGTCTATTTTATTCTCAGCTATCTGATTATCTGCGTTGGTATCGCGCTGTCTAATCGCTGTCAGATGCCAATTGTTCCGACTGACTTGTTCCCGCGAGAACTGGAAGACATCACGAAGATTAGTTATCCGAAGATCAAGATTGGCTTTGACGCAACCTGCTTGCTGATTACTGGTGTGATGACAGTATGTTTTTTGGGACATCTGGATGGACTTGGCATCGGAACCGTTGTTGCGGCGCTGACCATGGGAAAAGGCGTCGGCATCGTTGGCAATTGGATGGATCGCCATTTTCGATTTGCAACATATCGAACCCTACATCAGAAATGTTAATACATAGAACAAAGATCCTGCTGGCGCAGGATCTTTTTGTTATACAAGAGGAAGGGTTAGAATCGTTTTTACACCGTTCGGCACGTTTTGCGTGAACAGCACCTCGCCGCCGTGTGCTTCCATGATTTGCTCAACAATGTGAAGACCTAAAATGTGCGGTGTGTTTTCTCCCTCGCCATGCAATAGCGCGTGCAGGACGGCGGGAGGATAACCAATGCCGGTATCAGTTATCATGATTTGCAAAACATCGTGGGAGCGCTGTGTTTGAACGGTGACATGGATCGGAGCGGGATTGTGCCGAATGCTGTTGTTGAATAGATTTTCGATAGCTCGCGTCATCAGAGCGGGATCTATGCAGAGAGAACAATTTTCCGTGTCTTTTGCCTGCTGCAAATCAATGATACAGCCGTTCGCGAGCGGCGAATCATAAAATTCGGCAATAATACGACGCAAGAATGGCCCGAGGATAACAGAATGGCAGCGAAGCGGCTGTGCGCCATACTGCAATTTGCTGGTCAGGTTTAAATCCTCGATTAAAGAACGGATTTTTTCGCTTTGTATCCGGATTTTCTGTGCTTTTTGCTGTGTTTTCACAGCGAGCGCGGGATCGTGCTCCAATTGCTCTGCCCAACCGAGAATTAAAGAAAGCGGCGTGCGAATGTCGTGGCTGACGCCTGCGATCCAATTGGTACGGGCGGTGTCTCTGCGAGAGATAATTTCATTGCGCTTTTGCAGCTGTGCACTGGTTTGATTGAGTTTTTTCGCCAAATCGCTGGTAAATCCGGATACTGGCAGAGAAACCGGCTCGCCTTCTGAAAGCGTGTCCAGTCCGCGCTCAATATTCTGTAGGGAACGCGCACCCTGCCAACTGAACAGCAGACAACAGAATAAAATAGCAAACACAATCATGAGAAGAGCAGGAAGCATGCCGTGCAGTACTGCGTTCATGAGACTGAGAGAGCAGGAGACACTGTACCGCCAGATACTATTCCGCGGCAGTGCAATGACACATAAACCGTAAGACTTTGCGTGACAAAATACCGGATAATCGCCCAAATACCACCGGCTAAATCCGGCAACTTCGCGTGTGGTATAGGAATGGTTTAGATCGTCTGGTAATTGATACTGCCAAATGATCTGGCCGTTGTCGTCTAACACCATCGCCCAAGAATATCCTTCCATCCATTGTTCTGGCGTGTGTACATCGTCTAATTGCAGGGAATTGTCCTTTTGTATGATGGCATCGGCGATTTCGCCGGTGCCATATGCCATATGGCTTTGCCAGTTAAAACCGGCGTTGTAGCCGAACCAGAATAACGATGTAATAAAAAGAACAACGAGAAACAGTAAGATGCCGATAGCGGCAAGAACATACCGTCGAATCAACCGTGCAAATGTATTCATATCAACGCGCCTCCGTTAGCTTATAACCAATCCCACGCATTGTGATGAGATACCGGGGCTTGCCGACGTTTTCTCCGATTTTTTCGCGCAAGTGGCGGATATGTACATTTAAGCTGTTCTCATATCCATAATATCCATCACCCCAAACCGCTTCACATAAAGCATCGTATGTGACGATATGGCCACGATTTTCGATGAGTTTTTGCAGAATGGTGCGTTCGGTTGCCGTCAGAGATAGCGTACTGCCGTCTGGCAGCTGAATCAAAGCATCGGACAGTAGGATTTTTCGAGAGCCAATTTGTATCGGACTGGACATGTTTTGGCGCAATTCTGCCCGATAGGTGCGCTGCAATAAGTGTTGGATGCGCAGAACAAGTTCTTGCATCAAAAACGGTTTCGTCAAATAGTCATCTGCACCTAAACCGAGACCAAACAACCGGTCGGCATCGGCATCTCGCGCTGAGAGGAATAAGGTGGGAATATCTGCCTGCGCGCGCAGCTCCCGAAAAAGAGAAAATCCATCTCCGTCCGGCAAATTGATGTCCAATATCATACAATCTGGACGCTGCTCTGAAAATGCAGTGCGGGCTTCTGCACAGTTGGATGCTGTTTGAATCCATGTATAGCCTGCGTGATTTAATTGCTCACATAACAATTGAATCAAATCCGGATTGTCATCTATCAAAAGAAGTTTTGCTTCGTAAATTGTTCTCACTGTGATTCACCTCATGATTATTATACTGTGTCTGCTCGGGCATCGCCAGAAAGCAGCGGCAAAATTAAGGTATTCTTAAGGCGGGACACGACGGAGATTAAGAATTGCTTGCTATACTGACATCGTTCCAAGAAACAGCGAGAGAAAAGGAGCGGGTTTTATGCAAAACATGATAGAAACAAAAGACCTCTGCAAAACATATGGCAATCGTACGGTGGTAGATCATTTGAATCTCTGTGTGCCAAGAGGATGTGTATACGGCTTTATTGGGCCGAATGGAGCAGGTAAATCCACAAGCATGAAAATGCTGTTGGGGCTTGTGCATCCGACGAGCGGCAGTGTGCGGTTGATGGGACAAGAAATGACAGAACAAAATCGGATTCGATTGCTGCGCCATACCGGAAGTCTCATCGAATCTCCGTCTGGTTATCTGCATTTAACGGCGCAGGAAAATTTGCAAATTATTGCAGACTTAAAAGACGTCAAGCATACAGAAACTGAACGCGTGTTGGATATTGTTCATCTGACACAGGACAAAGATAAAAAGGTCGGACAGTATTCGCTGGGCATGAAGCAGCGGTTGGGTATCGCCATGGCGTTGTTGGGAAATCCGGAAATTTTAATTTTGGATGAACCGACCAATGGATTAGACCCGGCGGGCATTCAAGAAATGCGTGCGCTGATTGCGGGTATGCCGGAGAAAACCGGTGCCACTGTGTTGATTTCCAGCCATTTGCTCGGAGAAATGGAGCAAATGGTGAATCGGGTAGGCATCATCAATCATGGAAAGACATTGTTTGATGGCTCTCTGCAAGAATTGCGAAAACATAGCCAAGGTGATCTGAATCTTCGTGTGTTGGATGTGCTGAAAGCAATGCCTATTTTACGAAAAAGGGGACTGCCGATTGTGCAAAAAGACGGTGTGCTGACACTTCCGCCAATGCCGGATTTTCGTTTGGCAGAAATCGTGCAGGAATTGGCAGACAGCGGCGCGGGCGTAGTAGAACTCATTCGACACACGAAATCGCTGGAAGATATTTTCCTGAGCTTAACGGAATCAACACAGGAGGTGCGGAAAAAATGAACAGCTTTCGTTGTGAACTGCACAAGGCAAAGCGGCGGCATGATTTCTTGATCTGTATATTGGTTTCGTTTGTTGCGTTTGTATGGGAGTATCAGGCCGCACCCAAAACAGCGCAAGAGGCGGCAGAAGCATATACTTCCTTGCTGTTTACCTCAACGTTAATGCATGCCGTCATTATGCCGGTCGCCATGGCAATGCTGGCAAGTCGCTTGTGGGATGTAGAAATCAAAGGAAATGCGCCGAAATTATTGTATACCTTGCAGAGCAGACGCAGTTTGTTTGCTGCGAAATCATTGCTCGGTATCGTGGAGATATTCTTGATTACAGGAATTGAAATGACGTTGTTTGCTGTGAATGGACACCTACAGCAATACGCTGACGTTTTGCCAGCTGGGCAAATTGCGTACTACCTGTTGTGTACAGTATCTGTAAACGGCATGTTATTTTTCTTTGAATTTCTGTTGACAATCTTGCTAAAAAATCCATTGCCAGCCGTATGTGTGGGCATAGCGGGGGCACTTGTCGGGCTCTTTTCTGCTTTTATGCCCAAAATATGCAGCTTGTTTGTGCCGTGGGGATATTATATTCCGCTCAGCAGTTACTATATAAAAGATTGGAGTCGAGATACACACACTGTCATTTATGGTGTACAAGGCTATCAATGGCCATTGCTGATTTGGGTATTGGTACTTATGGGCGCGTTGTTTGTGATTACTTGGCGCGTAATTCAAAAGAAAGAGGTATGATTCTATGCTCAAACGATGTATTCTTGCAGAAAATCGAAAGCTGCATGCTTCACCGATCTGGATTTTGTTTTTTGTTTTGCCAATTATTTCGGCAGCATATGGAACGTTTAATTATTTGCAAAACCTTTCGATTTTGCACGAACGTTGGTATAGCCTCTGGACACAACACACGTTGTTTTATTCTCTGTTTTTCTTTCCGACGATGGTAGGAATTTATGCGGCGTACTTATGGAGATTGGAGCATCTCGGGCATAATTGGAATTTGCTTGCCTCTGCGCCGGTTCATTGGATGGATATTTTCTTTGCGAAATTTCTGGTTATCGTTAAGATGGTGCTGCTGACGCAGGCATTCACTTTTGCGCTGTATATTTTTTGCGGAAAAGTATTTGCACATTTTTCCGGACTTCCTCCGATTGATACACTTATTTTTCTGCTGCGGGGTGTTATTGGAGGATTGGCGGTCATTGCGGCACAAATGATCTTATCCATGTTGATTCGCAGCTTCGCTTTGCCGGTGTTTATCGCTTTGTTTGGTGGTGTCTGCGGAACCATTATGGCGAGTAGAGGGCGTGGATTATGGTGGCCGTATTCACTTATGCAGGTCGGTATGAATTCCAATCAAAAAGCCGATATGCTGGCGGGACAGTATACAATCTTTCTTGTTATATGTATTGCCTGGCTGACCGTGCTTTTTGTTGTAGCAGGTATCTTACTGAAAAAACGAGAGATTCAATCGTAAACAAAACAGATCTTTTGCATTTGCGTGTAGAAGATCTGTTTTTGTGTATAAAATAAGGAAAAGTGGCGTAGTTACACAAAAAAACGCAAATAAAAGCGAAAAAAGAGTTGACTTTGTGATGAAAAAGGTGTATTCTATTCAGGCACTCAACGAGAGGGCATCACGAAAACATCAG